>CAWFDJ010000018.1:0-63303 GCA_963814495.1 uncultured bacterium | reverse complement strand
CGCCGGAGAAGCGCTTTTCCAGTTCCAGCACCACCTGGGTGGTGAGGCCCTCGGCCTCGATGGGATCGCTCTCCCCCGAGGCCCGGAAAGCCTTCTCTATGGCCGAGGCTATCTTCAGGGCCTCGAAACCGGCCACCGAGCCGTCGCGCTTGATTATCTTCTCAACGCTCATTTAGGGACCCCGCTTTCACGGATCGGCCGCGCAACGCGGCTGCCTTCTCACTGATATAATGTTACCGGCGTACGGCGACATTTAAACAACGAGGAAAGGGGTCCGGTCATGAGGCCTTTGGAACCGCCCGAGGATATCCTGGCCATGGCGAACAGCGGGGAGATCAAGGTGAAGACCACCGAGCCCCAGCAGGTGGCGTACCTGGTGCAGAAGGGGTCCTACCAGGAGATGAGCGAGTCCTTCATGCGCCTGCTGCGCTGGATGGCGGAGAACGGCTACGAGGTGATGGGGCCGGCCGTGAACATCTACCACAACGACCCCATGATGGTGAGGTCGGAGGACGACCTCGTCACCGAGGTGCAGTTCCCCGTGCGCAAAAAGGACTAGCGCGCAACGTAGTAAATTTGGGGTCAGACCCCAAATTTAGAAGATTCATTGGTCAAGATGGACGTCGGGGGTTAAGCGAATTTGGGGTCTGACCCCAAATCCAAATTTAGAAGGAGGAGAGATGCTGAAGCCGGTGGTGTTCGAGGTGGAGACGGAGGACGGGGTGGTCCTCCGCGGCAACCGTTACCCGCTCGAGGGCGCCCGCGCGGTGGTCACCGGGCACGGGCTGTGCTCCACCAACTACGAGTTCGACCTGCCGCTGGAGGGGTTCAACCTGGCCGAGAAGCTCAACGCCCTGGGGTATGAGGTGTGGACCACCAACTGGCGCGGCGCCGGCCACCCCCCGGCCCGCAGCGGGGCGCGGGACTGGCACCACTCTGGCGACTATCCCGGCGCCCTGGACCTCCCCGCGATACTCGCCCGCGTTGAGACGGAGACCGGCAGGCGCCCCTTCTACATGGGGCACAGCTTCGGTGGCATGACCCTCTACGTGTACCTGCAAGGCACCTGGATCGACCAGAGCGACTCCTTCCGGGTGAAGCGCGACCCGGACCTGGCGCGCGAGCGCAACGCCCACTTGGCCGGGGCGGTGACCGTGGGCAGCCCGGTCTCCATGCGCGGCTACGAGGTCGACACCGTCGAGAGGGCACGGCGCTCCCTGCCCATGCAGGCCTGTTTCAAGGCCATGGAGAAGTGGTTGATGCGCCGCGACTCTTACGCCCCGCGCATCCCCCTGAACGAGCTGGCCCTGGACCTGGGGTTGAAGCACCCCAAGGTGGCCGAGACCATCATGAGCTCCCCCCTCGCCCGTTTCTACCTGCAGCCGCGCAACATGAGCCGGGAGGCCTGCGGGCTCTTCGGCACCTGGGCGGGCGGCAGCGTGTCTTCCAGGCACCTCGCGCACATCATGCAGATGGCGCGCTCAGGCGACTTCGCTCCCTTCGTTCCCGACGGGGGCACCCGCCCTTCACCTACACCGACGGCATCCCCTCCATCACCACGCCCCTGGTGATGCTGGGGAGGCAAGGACACCATCCTGGAGGACCGCCTGCGCGCCTCCATCTTCGACCAGGTCTCCTCCGAGCACAAGCGCTTCATCTTCATGAAGGAGGCCGGCCACGTGGACATGCTCTACCTGATGGACGTCGAGGACATCTTCGGCTGGCTGGAGGAGCGCGCCGGGGACGCCTAGGCGCGCCCCTGTCTATTCCCGTTGCCGTTAAAGTCCTCAGGAGCGCTTTTCCGTCCTCTGCAGAAAAAATAGGAAGCGGGCTTCCAGGTCGCTAAACTGCTTCTGCCTCTTCTTCTGGTCATGAGTCAGCATGTACAGGAGGAAGGAGCCGAACGCCAGGCCTGCAAAGAAGACCACGACCAGCACCCAGATATAGCCTCCCATGTAACCCTTGCTCAGAGATATCGCGAACAGGAGGCCCGAGGCCAGGCTGACGACGAGTGCGCCGATCGCCACCCCCTTGATGAACCCCGTCTCCCGCTCGCAAGAAGCGAGAACCTCGTCCTGGTAAGCGCGGTGGCACTCCTCCAGCGTCTCGGGACGTGGGGCCGGTTTACTCTCCTGGCCGACCAGTTCGGCGTGCATCTGCGAGAACATGAGGGGGGAAACCCGCCTGAACTCCTCGAGAAAAGCATCACGGTCATCCAGCTGCAATAGGCCCTGTATGCGTTCCTCAAAGGTGGCCCCAGGTGGTGAAGCCATCTCTCCGCTTGTCGCATCCGATCCGAATGACTCCGTAAACCTCGCGTCAATCTCCTGGAAAAGGTGCAGGCTCTCCCGGTAGAAGAGGAAAGTCATCCTGCGTATGTAGATGAAACCCAGCACGGCCAAGATTAAGAACAGATCAGAAAGGAGGCTGACCCACGAGATGCCCTGGAGGACGATAAAAGCAACGCTCACAAGGGCTGCGATTATACAGGCCATCTCCGACCTTCGGTCCTTTTCGGTAACTTCTCAATCCTTCCCATGAACGTATTGTGGTGTAATCGAAGAACGCCTTTATGTCCTGTACGGGAGGGATCTCGCTGCGGGCAACGAACTGGCCGAAATACGGTTTCCTGATGCATGTATCCAGCAGCATCACGATTGCCGTGGGGTCTTCCTCCAGGGAGACCACCCGGAGCCTGTTGATAGTGTTCTTGAAGGAATTCCTGAACAATAGAGCTGGCACCCAGCAATGCCGCGGGTATGAAGATCACGGACAGGATGAACACGATATATAACCCTGTCTCACTCAACCTCGCCGCCACGTCTTGCTCCCATCTCTCCCCGGTATGCCCTTGTCCCTTCTCGATCAGCAATCTATTATAGCTTCGGTGGCCTGGCCTTTCAGCCCGATGTTCTCGTGCCGTGATCGATGTCATGGCAGAGGACGCTCTCGGCCTCGACGACCGAGGCGAAGCGGTTCGAGACCAGAGCATTGCAGTTCCGGAAGGCGATGAAGCTGAGTTCCGATTCGGGGCTGAACGACGCGTCCTTCTTCGACAAGGTCTCCTCCGAGCAGATAGCGCTTCATCTTCCTCAAGGAAGCCGGCCACGTGGACATGCTCTACCTGATGGACGTCGAGGACATCTTCGGCTGGCTGGAGGAGCGCGCCGGGGACGCTCAGGTCGGCCGGACCAGGGGGTAGCGCCCGTACTTCTCCACGGCCTCCACCATCCAGCGCTGGTTGCGCACGGTCATGGACTCGTGGCTGTTGGTGGGGGCGACGATGTAGCCGCCGCCCGGGCCGGCGGCGTCGATGGAGGAGCGCACGGCCTCCTCCACCTCTTCCCGGGAGGCGTCCACCAGGATGCGCGTGACGTCCATGTTCCCCACCAGGCACAGGCGGCCGCCCACCATCTCCTTGGCGCGGGCCAGTTCCACCCCGGCGGTGGGCTCCAGGGCGTGCACCCCGTCGAAGCCGCAGTCGGCGAACCACTCCAGCAGCGAGTAGACGTCGCCGCAGGAGTGCATGACTATCTTCATCCCCTGGGCGTGCGCCGTCTCGTCATGCGCCGGTAGGCCTCGCCGAAGAGCTCCTCGTAGAGCCCGGGGCTGAGCATGGGGCCGGAGCGGTAAGCCAGGTCGTCGGAGTAGATCACCCCGGGAAGCCCGGCGTCGGCCATGGCCTCGATGATCAGGCAGTAGAGGTCGGTGTAGAAGCGGATCACGCGGCGCACGAACTCCTTCTCCTTGCGCACCGCCACCACGAAGCGCTCGAAGCCCATGCTCTGCCAGCCGAGCTCGAAGATCCCGGCGGAGAAGCCGGCGAAGACGAAGATGCGCTCCCCGAAGTCGCGCCGCACGCGGGAGAAGGTGCGGTTGTACAGGCCCGGCAGGCGCAGCATGTCCCGCTTGTCCCAGGCTCGCCAGTCGTCGGGGGAAGCGATGAGGCCGCTTCCGGTACAGGGGGACTTGAGGTTGCCCGTAGCGTCCAGGTCCACCTCCCACATCCTCCCGTAGACGTCCCGCACCTCGCGCGAGTTGAGATAACGCCAGGTGGGCAGGTAGAAGATCCAGGCCGAGTCGTACCCCATCTCCACCGCCGCTTCAACGGCGTCGTGGGTGAAGGCGTCCATGGCGAGCCGCACGAAGGCCGCGAAGTTGTCGAGGGGCGCGAGACGGTCGAGCACCTTTGCCGTGTAGCGGTTGGAGAAGAGGAGGCCCAGCGGAACGGGCCGCTTGCCCAGTATCTCGCCGATGCTGGTGTAGTCGGTGACCATGCCCATGGTGGGACGCGATCCGGCTCCCGCAGTTCCAGGGCGGCCGTGACACGCTCCAGGCTTGCCGACATCATCCACCTCCTCGATCAGAGAATATTATATAGCTTTATGAGAGCTCCGGCGTCCCGGGCTGGCGGTCCCGGCCTCCTTCGCGCCGGTATCGTTGTCATCGTAAACGAGTATGATTAATCCGAGCGGACGAGGGCGGAGGGGAATGCCCTCATCCGCGAGGTAATGTCCGAAGGTGTCACGTTCCGGGAAAGGGGCTGAAGCTTGGTCAAACGGCAGAGGACGCGCCCGGCTTCCGCGGCCGAGGCGAAGCAGTTCGAGATCAAGGCATTGCAGTTCCGGAAAGCGATGAAGCTGAGCTTCGATTCCGGGCTGAACGACGCAGCCGTCTCCGAGGCCGCGCACGCGGTGATGCTGATGGCCAACGCCGTAACGGCCAGGGAGGCCGGGCGAGTGCTTCACGGGAGAGGACCACGGCCTCGCCGCCGACTTCCTCGAGGAGTGCGTGGGTGCCGGCTCGGCCCGGGCCGCCGGACAGATGAGGAAGATGGTCGGCCTCATGGGCATGGTCGAGGACGAGTCCAGGCGGTGCACGGCCAGGGAAGCGGCGGACGCTGTCAAGCGGGCCAACCGCTTCTTCAACTGGGCGGAGCAGCGCCTGCCCTGAGCAGCGGGGCGCGGGTGGGCGGCCCGGTGCGTCACTGGTGTATCATTTAGGCATGGGCCTGGACATCGACCTGGAGCTGCTGCGCGAATTCGAAGACGACCTCGACCCGCGCCACCCCGAGCGGGGGCGCATCCCCGCGCGCGTGCTGGGCTACGGCGAGATCTCGACCGTCTTCGAGATAGGTGACGAGAGCCAGCGCGGCCTGGCCTACAAGCGCATGCCCATCTTCAACGACTCAGGAGAGCTCGCCCGCTACGTCGAGAGCTACGACGAGTACAACCGGCTGCTGACGGAAGAGGTGGGGCTGCGCATGCCCCCCTTCGGCCACGCCTCCTTCCCCATGCGCGACGGGCGACCCATCATCTTCCTGGCCCAGCGCAAGCTCGACCCGGACTCCATCGGTAACCGGGTCATCCACCTGCTGCCGCCGGGGGAGGTGCCCCGGCTGGTGCGGCAGGTGCTGCGCGAGCTGGCCCGGGTGTGGCGCTACAACCGGAGCCAGGACCGCTACGAGATGGGGATCGACGGGCAGATATCCAACTGGTCGGTGGCGGGGTTCGACGGGGCGCGCCCGCGCCTGCCCGGCGAGATCGAGCTGCTCTACTTCGACACCAGCACCCCGCTGTACAGGGCGGGCGGGGTGGACCAGCTCGACCCGGAGCTCTTCCTGCGCTCAGCCCCCTCCTTCCTGGTGTGGCTGCTGCGCTGGCTCTTCCTGGAGGACGTGGTCACCCGCTACTTCGACTTCCACCTGGTGGCCATCGACCTCATCGGCAACTTCTACAAGGAGCAGCTGCCGGAGATGATCCCCGTCCTCATCGAGGAGGCCAACGACTTCTTCGCGGGTGAGGCGGCCGACCTGGAGGTGGAACCGCTGACGGAGAAGGAGGTGCGGTCGTATTACCGGGAGGACGCGCTCATCTGGACGCTCTACCTGAACATGCGGCGCATCGACAGGTTCCTGCACACGCGGGTGATGCGCAAGGGCTACCCTTACATCCTGCCGGGAAGGATCAAGCGGCGCTGAGCTACGCGCGCGGCCTCTCCGCCCCCTACAACTCGTACTCGCTCTTGATGAACTCCACCCAGGGCTTGAAGGACTCGAGCTCCTCCGGGGTCATCTCGTCCAGGAAGATGGTGTCGACCATGCCCACCAGCTCGGCCAGGCGGGTGGCGGCCTTGGAGTAGCGCACGATGGTGGTCAGCTCGCCCTTCAGCTTGATCTTCCCCTGCATCAGCGCCTTGGTGGTGTCCAGCTGGCCCTGCATCACCTGCTTCCAACGGTCGTAGGCGGCGGTGAGCACGTAGTCGCCGGCTTTCCCCGACGCTCGTGGGCACCAGGCGCACCGAGCGGCAGTCGCCGTGCCACAGGTCGATGAAGAGGAACATGTCGTCGTCCAGCCCCACCCCCGGGTCGGCCAGGATGTGGATGACCACCGAGCCCTCCCAGTCCTTCGCCAGCTCCTTGTAGGCCGCGTCGTTCCGGATGAGCTCCTCGTAGGCGAGGATCCACGAGGGGGTCCCCATGATGTACGGCTTGCGCTCGGAAGCCAGCATGTCCCGCATCAATCGCTCGAAGGTCTCTTCCCACTCCACGGTTCCGTACCTGTACGACACCTTCCCCTCCTTCCGCCGGGGGACGCGTGACCACGCGCTACCGCGCTTCGACGCGCCCATCCTTTCACGCCTTCCCTGGTGAGCGGGTATTTGAGAGCAGCCCTTGACGGCTTTTATTATACTGACATGTCAGTATGTTTTCCAGGGGGGAAGCTGTCCGGGAGGGACGGCGGGCCGGGGCGTTGGCCGTCCGGCCCGGGCCGTCCTATACTGGGGAGAGAGGTTGCCGCAGAGGGGAAGGAGGCCGGGATGAGCGTAATCGGGCAGGAGCCGCGCGAGAGGATCAACCAGCTCTTCGAGCGCCACGTCAACAGCGGCAAGGTGGAGTTCTTCCGCAACGCGGGCATAGACTTCATCTTCGGCAGGCGCGAGGGGGTCTACGTATATGACATAGACGGCAAGCGCCGCCTCATCAACTGCAACTCCAACGGCGGCGTCTTCAACCTGGGGCACCGCAACCCCGAGGTGGTCGCGGTGGTGGTGGAGGCGCTTGCCGAACTGGACATCGGCACCCACCACACCGTGAGCGAGCACCGCGCCCTGCTGGCGGAGCGGCTGGCGCGCATCTCCCCCGGCGACGTCAACCGGGTCATCTTCGGGGTGAGCGGGGGCGAGGCGGTGGACGCGGCCATCAAGCTGGCGCGGGGCTGCACCGGGCGGGCGGGGGTGGTCTCGGCCACCGGCGGGTACCACGGCCACACCGGCTTCGCCCTGCCGGCGGGTGCGGAGAGTTTCTCGGCGCCCTTCGAGCCGCTGGTGCCCGGGTACACCCACGTGCCCTTCGGCGACCTGGAGGCGCTGGAGAAGGTGGTGGACGGGAACACCGCGGCCGTGCTCTTCGAGACCATCCCCGCCACCCTGGGCATCGCCATCCCGCCGGAGGGTTTCTTCGCGGGGGTGCGCCGCCTCTGCGACGAGCGGGGCGCGCTGTTCATCGCGGACGAGGTGCAGACCGGCCTGGGGCGCTGCGGCGCCTTCTGGGGCATCGACACCTACGGGGTGGTGCCGGACATCATGGTCACCGCCAAGGGACTGTCGGGGGGCATCTATCCCATCACCGCCACCCTCTACCGCGACGACCTCAACGCCTTTCTCCATGCCAACCCCTTCATCCACATCTCCACCTTCGGGGGGCCCGAGCCGGGCTGCCGGGCCGCGCTTGCGGTGCTGGACATCCTGGAGGCGCCGGGCTTCCTGGAGCACGTGCGGGCCATGGCCGACCTCTTCGCGGAGGGCTTCGCCGAGCTTGCGGCGCAAGCACCCCGAGGTGCTGGTGGAGACGCGGCAGCGCGGTCTGATGATGGGGCTGAAGATGGTCAACGAGATGTGCGGCCCCCTGATGACGGTGGCCGGCTTCGACCACGAGGTGCTCACCGTCTACGCCAACAACGACACCTCTGTCAGCCAGATCCTGCCGCCCCTGATCATCTCGGAGGACGAGGCGCGGCAGGTGCTGTCCTCGCTCGACGCCATGCTGGCGTGGGTGGAGGGCAAGCTGGGGTAGTCCGTTTTTACGGTGCGATGTCTCCCGGGGCTTACGCCCCGGGCTACTCCATGCCACCCCTGCGGGGTTTGTTACGCCCCGGGCTACTCCATGCCACCCCTGCGGGGTTTGCTTACGCCCCGGGCTACTCCATGCCACCCCTGCGGGGTTGAGGTTCAGAGGCCTTTGGCGATCTCCTCGGCGGCCTTGTTGCCCGAGCGCAGGGCGCCCTCCACGCAGGAGACCAGGTACATGTACTCGCCGGCCAGGAAGAACCCCGGCACCTCGCGGTAATGGTCGCGCTGCATGAAGTGGATGGCCTGGGCCTGGCCGGGCGGGTCCAGGCAGATGGCCTCCTTCCAGCGGGCCGTCACGGTGTGGTAGGGCTCGTCGGGCATGCGGCCGGGGACGATGGCCTGCAGCTCCCGGATCATCATCCGCTTCAGTTCCTCGTCCGGCAGCTTCTCCAGTTCCGGCGACCGCTTGCCGTAAGTGAGGGAGTGCACCAGTCCCCCGCCCGTGGGGGCGAAGTAACGGGACTTGCCCGCGGCGTCCGAGAAGCCTCCGTGCAGGGTCCCTTCCGAGCGCGGGATGGTCACGCCGTACCAGTCGCTGGGCAGCAGCCGGTTGCGCAGGGCGAAGATGTAGTGGACGCACGAACTGTAGGTGACCTTCTCCAGGGGGACGCGCAGGGCGTCGGGCAGGCCGGGAGTGAGGCGGAGGGCGGTGGTGGCGGTGGTGGCGCAGACCACGGCGTCGGCCTCCTCCATCCCGGCGTCGGTCTCCACGCCCCTGGCCTTACCCTTCTCCAGGACGATGCGGCGCACCGGGGTGTTGAAGCGGACGGCTTCGGCATTGGCTTCGTACATGGCCTGCATCAGCGAGCCGATGCCCCTGGACAGGGCGACCAGCCCCGGGCCGAAGAGGCCGAAGAGCAGGGCCAGGATGTGGGCGGCGCCGATCCCTTCCGGCTCGCCCAGGGTCAGCGAAGCGGAGAGGGGCTGGAAGAAATACTCCAGGGCGCCCTTGCCGCCGTATTTCAGGGCGTAGTCGGCGATGCTCATGTCGCACAGGTCCAGCACCGGCTCCGGGTTCATGGTGGCGAAGTCGAAGTCCTTCTTGCGCATGAGCATGGCGGGGAAGATCCTCAGTATCTGGGGTATGGCCCAGAAGGGCGCGCCGCGGAACTTCAGGAAGTCCTTGCGCATGCGCCAGACGACCTTGGGGTTCGGGGTACCCGCCATGGGGTACAGCTTCCCCTTGCGATAGACGGCGGCGGTGAAATCGAAGGGCATTATCTCGTCGGCCATGCCCAGCTCGCGGCAGTACTTGAAGGTGCTGTCGCACAGGGCGGCGGAGAACTGCGCCCCCAGGTCGAAGACGTAACCTTTCTCCTGGAACCCGCGGGCCCTTCCGCCGGCGCTGCCGCTCTCCTCGAAGACGACTACCTCGACTCCCTTTTTCCGTAATTCGTGAGCGGCGGCCAGTCCCGCCGCGCCGGCTCCTACCACTATGACCTTCACTGGCTCCTCCCTTCCCTGTCTCCCCTCCGCGACCATTATACGACAAGTTGTCGGATAATAATCATCCTCCCCACAAAAATTTAACATCTTCGTCACACGATTGTGATATGAATCAGGAAACGCTTGCCGGCCGTGCGCGTCTAAGGAAGTGATGACGGTCATGGCATTATCGCCGACAGGTCTTAGCATCAGTCTCAGGAGTCGGGATCAAAGAGAGGTGATGAAGATGGCAAGCGTGAAGTTCGCCGGCAGAGCCATGGAGGAACTGGGTCCCGCGGGCGCGCGGCGCATCGGGCGGGCGCTCATGGTGGACGACGTCAGCGATTCCGAGTACCAGGTCCTGGAGGTGCTGGAGGTGGCGGGTTCGACGGCCAGGGTGGACTGCGTCCTGGACGGCATCATCGACGTGGTGCTCCGCATCGACCTGCTCAACGAGGAGGTCTTCGTAGAGGATTTCCGCCGCCACGCCGGGAGGGCGGCGGTCTGAGGCCCGAAGTGTCTTTATGCCAGCGCATGATGTAAGCGCATGATGTAAGCGAGAAGGAACGAGAGGAGAAGTAGATGGACGAAGAAGTGAAGGGGACCCCGAACGAGGCCCAGCCGGGCGGACAGCCCGGAGTGGTGCCCCCGCCCGAACCGGCGACGCTGCCCGAGGCGGCCCCGCCGCCTTTAACGCCGCCGGTGACGCCCACGGCCTACACGAGCCCGGCGCCTCCCCCCCACCGCCTCCGCCGCCACCGCCGCCGCCGACCCCGCCCAGGGCCAAGTCGGGCATGGGCGGAGGCGGGGTGTTCATGACCGCCCTGATCACCGCGCTCATCACCAGCCTGGTCATCCTGGTGGCCCTGCCCCTGGTCTTCGGCAACAACCCCATCGACTTCTTCAAGGGCGAGGCCGAGGAGAAGATAGTCCGAGGCGGCCGAGGAGAACGAGGTCCCGGTGGAGACGGTGGAACGCGTGGTCGAGGGCGGGCAGGCGGCGGTGGTCAAGGCCACCCAGAAGCTGATGCCCGCGGTGGTCCACATCGAAGTCACCGTCACCGGCGGCACCGGCGTGGGCTCCGGCTCCATCATCCGCGAGGACGGCTACATCATCACCAACAACCACGTGGTGGAGGGGGCCCGCAGCATCCAGGTCTCCCTGGCCGACGGCGACGTGCAATCGGCCCGCGTCATCGGCACCGACCCCGACACCGACCTGGCGGTGATCAAGGTCGACCGCAGCGGCCTGCCCGTGGCCGAGCTGGGCAGTTCCGCCAGCCTGGCGGTGGGAGAGGTGGCCATCGCCATCGGCAGCCCGGAGGGGTTCGAGCAGACCGTCACCACCGGCATCATCAGCGCCCTGCACCGCAACCTGAGCGGCAGCTACGACAGCTCGCCCCTGCTGGACGTCATCCAGACCGACGCGGCCATCAACCCCGGCAACTCGGGCGGGCCGCTGGCCAACATCTCGGGGCAGGTCATCGGCATCAACACCGCCATCGTCTCCTCCAGCGGGGGCAACGAGGGCATCGGCTTCGCCATCCCCATCGACACGGCCAAGCCGGTGATCCAGCAATTGATCGACACGGGCAAGGTGACCCATCCCTGGCTGGGCATCTCCGGCACCACCCTCTCCCCGGAGGTGGCCACGCGCTTCAACCTGACCATGGACTCAGGCGCCCTGGTGCGCAGCGTCTACTCCGGCGGCCCGGCCGACAAGGCCGGCATCCAGCAGGGGGACATCATCGTGCAGATGGACAACACGCAGATAACCTCCATGGACGACCTGATGCTCTTCGTCCGCAGCCACCAGGTCGGCGACAAGGTCAAGATCAGGCTGTACCGGGGCTCCGACGTGAAGGAGGTCGAGGCCACCCTGGCGGCCAAGCCTGCCAACCTGTAGTCTCACGCAGCTGTGCCCTGGCGGCACGGTATCAGAAGAGGGGCTCGGAGACCGGGTCCCTCTTCGCGTGCCCGCCGGCCTTCGCCTCCCCACCGCGAATTGTTGTAGAATGACCTGAGCCGGAACCGGACCAGAGAGGACGATAAAGGATGATCGCGCGCACCCTGCACGAGATGATGGAGGAGGCCTTCCGCTCGGCGGTGGCCTCGGGCGAGCTCACCGAACAGGAGCTGCCCGCTTTCGTGCTGGAGCGGCCGCGGGTGAAGGAGCACGGGCACTGGGCCGCCAACCTGGCCATGCTCCTGGCCTCCGGCCAGAAGAGGAAACCGCGGGACATCGCCGGCATCCTGGTCTCCCACCTCCCCGACGCGGGCGGCCGCCTGGACGGGGTGGAGGTGGCCGGGCCGGGGTTCATCAACTTCACCCTCTCCCGGGCCTGGATGCGCGAGGAGCTGGAGCGCCTCTCGGAGGCGGGGGACGCCTACGGCCGCTGGCAGCTGGTGCCGGGGACCCGCCTGCAGGTGGAGTTCATCTCCGCCAACCCGGTGGGGCCCATGCACGTGGGCCACGGGCGCTGGGCCGCCCTGGGCGACGCGCTCTCCAACCTGCTCTCCGCCGTCGGCTACGAGGTGGAGAGGGAGTTCTACATCAACGACTTCGGCAACCAGATGGACGTCTTCGCCGCCTCGGTGGAGGCGCGCTACCTGGAGCTGGTGGGGGTGGAGGCCGAGTTCCCCGAGGACGGCTACCGGGGCGAGTACATCGTGACCATCGCCGAGGAGATACTGGACGCCACGGGCGACAGGTGGAAGGACGATTCCTCCGAGCTGCGCCGCGAGGAGTTCCGCGAGCTGGCCTACCGCCAGGTGCTCGACCACCTCAAGGCGACCCTGCACCGCTTCGGGGTGGACTTCGACGTCTGGTTCAGCGAGCGGACCCTGCACTCGAGCGGCGAGCTGGACGCCGTGCTGAAGAGGCTGAAGGCGGAGGGCCTGGCCTACGAGAAGGACGGCGCCCTGTGGATGTCCACCTCCCGCTACGGCGACGACAAGGACCGGGTGCTGGTGCGCTCCAACGGGGCGCCCACCTACTTCGCCTCGGACATCGCCTACCACCTCAACAAGATCGGGCGGGGCATGGAGCACGTCATCGACCTGTGGGGGGCCGACCACCACGGCTACGTGCAGCGCATGCAGTCGGCCCTGACCGCCCTGGGATACCCGGGGGTGCTGGAGGTCCTCCTGGGCCAGCTGGTCAACCTGAAGCGGGGCGGCGAGCCGGTGCGCATGTCCAAGCGCACCGGGGAGATGATCACCTTCGAGGAGCTGCTGGACGAGGTGGGCCGCGACGCGGCGCGCTACTTCTTCCTCACCCGCAGCCAGGATTCCTCGGTGGACTTCGACATCGAGCTGGCCAAGCAGCAGAGCCAGGACAACCCCGTCTTCTACGTGCAGTACGCCCACGCGCGCATCTGCTCCATCCTGCGCTACGGGAAGGAGCAGGGTTTCGACGTGGAGGAGGAGATGCCGCCGCCGGAGGTGCTGGCCTGCCTGGAGGCGGAGGAGGAGCTGGACCTGGCCCTGAAGCTCTTCGAATACGAGGAGATGGTGCGGGACTGCGCCCTGAGCCGGACCCCCCACCGCCTCACCCATTACCTGGAGGAGATCTCGGCCCTCTTCCACTTCTTCTACAACCACCACCGGGTCATCAGCGAGGACAAGGAGCTGTCCCGGGCCCGCCTCTTCCTGTGCAAGTGCACCCGCCAGGTCATCCGCAACTGCCTGGGGCTGCTGGGGGTCTCCGCCCCCGAGAGCATGTGAGGGTAAATTTGGGGTCAGACCCCTTTTTCGGATAATCCAGAACGCCGCATGGATTTGACGTTATCCGAAAAAGGGGTCTGACCCCAAATTCAGCTCGGTAAAGGGGTGCCGTTGCGCAGGACGCGGCCCAGCCAGTCGAGGGCGGCCGCTGGTGGCCTGGGCGTTGTGGCGCAGCTTGTGCTCCCCCCGCTCTATCAGCACCAGGTCCCGGGGTTCCTTCGCCGCCTCGTAGAGGCTGACGGCGCTCTCGGCCGGCACCGTCTCGTCGGCGGTGCCGTGCACGATGAGCAGGGGCGTAGGCGAGACGCGGGCCACGAAGTCGACGGGGCGGTACGCCATCATCTCGTGGTAGAACTCCTCCTCGTCCGGCGGGTATCCCTCGCTCCTGATCAGGCCCACGGTGCGGCAGTGCCGGATGAACTCGCCCAACATCTCCCGGGGGAAGATGCGATCCAGGCCGTCGGGGGCAGCCAGGCTGACGACCGCGGCGACGCGGTGGTCGCGCGCCGCCTGCAGGATGGCGGCCGCACCGCCGCCGCTGTATCCCCACAACGCCACCCGGCCCGGGTCCACCCCGGCGAACGCTCCCTTGCCCTCGAAGGCCAGGTCCAGGACGGCCTGCAGGTCGTCCGCCCATCCCCGCAGGGAGAAGTCGCCCCGGGAGAAACCGGCCCCCCGGAAGTTGAAGAAGAGGGAGACGTAGCCGTGGCGCGCCAGTTCCCGGGCCAGCCCCTCGTAGCCGGGGTCCCCCTCCACCGGCTGCCCGCTGGGGATGCCGTGGCACAGCACCACCAGGGGCAGAGCTGAAGTAATCGGCCGGCAGGAGCGCCCACCCCTGCAGGAGCGACGCCTCCGTCTTCAGCTGGAACTCGACCTGTCGCATGTTCCTCCTCCTGGTCTCGCTATCCCTCATCTCTCGGTGACGGTTGCTCCACTTCCAACCGTGCTTGCCCACCAGGGGGACGAAGACGCATCCCCCCATCTCCTTGCGGACCAGCCGCTCCCCCTCCCTGGTGACCAGGGTGAGCTCCTGCATGCCCGAGGGGCCCACGGGGATGACCAGCCTCCCCCCGTCCGCCAGCTGTTCCTCCAGCGGCCCGGGAATGGCGGGGGCGCCCGCCGTGACCATGATGGCGTCGAACGGCGCCTCGCCGGGCAGGCCGGCGGACCCGTCCCCCACCAGGACCCGACGTTGGAGACGCCCAGCGACTCCGAGCCGCTCCCGGGCCTTGAGCGCCAGGTTTTCGTGCTTCTCGATGCTGACGACCTCCCGCGCCAGCCTGCCCAGGATGGCGGCCTGGTAGCCGGAGCCCGTCCCCACCTCCAGGACCTTCTCGTCGCCCTGCAGGGCCAGCAGTTCCGTCATCCATGCTACCATGTACGGCTGGCTGATGGTCTGGCCCGACCCGATGGGCAGGGGGTTGTCGTGGTAGGCCTCGCGAGAAGAGGCCGGGAGGGACGAAGAGATGGCGCGGCAGGTCCCGCATGGCCCCGAGCACTCGCCGGATCCCTGATGCCGCGGGCTTCCAGTCTGCTCCCTGCACCATCCTCTCGCGCAAGGAGGCCAGCCTGTCTTCGGATATCTCCATAAGGGTCCCGCTCGCGGCCGGACCCGCTCGCGCCGCGGCCGCTACCTCAAGCCGGGCCCGGCTCGGGTCTCTCGTACTTGGTAACCCGGATGGTGGTGCCCCGGTCCTTGTCGGTCTGGAGCTCGAACTCGTCCACCAGGCTCTTGATCAGAGGTAGGCCGAAGCCCTTGCCCGCCTCCAGTCCATGCCTCGAAATCACCCACGCACTCCGGGGTCGAAGCCCTGCCCGCGGTCCCGTGACTTCGATGGTGATGGAGTCCTGCCCCGGAATGTACTCCACGCTGACCCGGTCGGCCTCGTCGGTTGTCGGGCCACAGTGGATGATGGCGTTGGTGCACATCTCGGAGATGACGATCTTGAGGTCGTCCACTCCCTCCTCGCTGAAGTTGAGGCCGCGGGCCAGGGAGCCGGCGATCAGGCGCGCCAGGCTGACGTAGCGGGGAGAGGAGGGCATGTCCAGACGGATGGACCCGGTCACCACAGCCTCCAACCGCTCATTCACCCACCCGCGCGCTGTCCGAGCTCCTCCACCCCCGAGTAGATGGGGAAGATCTTGTCCATGCCGGTGATGCGGAATATCCTGAGGATCTTCTCCTGCCGGCAGATGATCCCCAGTTGCCCGTCGTGCGGCTTGACCCGCTTCAAGCCGCCCACCAGCACCCCCAGGCCGGTGGAGTCGAGGAAGGCCACCTCGCTCAGGTCGACCACGACGTTGTACTCGCCCGCGTCGACCTGGCTGATGATCTCCTCGCGCAGCATGCCGGCCGAGTAGACGTCCACCTCCCCCTGCAAGGCTGATGACCATGAAGTCCGCCCGTCCTGGCGGTGCTTATCTTCAGGTCGATTTCCTGTTTATCCTCTGTCGTTCATGCGATACTCCACATCTCGGGACCAAAGCGCCGGGGCCTTAATCCTCCTTGGGCTTGCCGCCTGTCGGGCGCTTGACCATGGTGCCGCACTTGGGGCACTTGGCCTCGTTCTCGCCGGGCTCGAGGGCAACTCTCTCGCCACATTTCGGGCACATAACCCGCAGTACTTCGATTCCTACTTTTTCATGACCATGCGGACCTAATGCCATGCCACACCTCCTGTTTCGGGATATGATCCACCATTTCATTACGTCCCTGACGTATAAAATCTTCCCCCATCTGTCCGGGATTCGAAACATGGGTCTTTCGCGGCACGGGGTTGTGGTAGAATGTAACAGCCGCATCGGTTCTTGCACGGTCCGGTTCAACAAGGGGGGTACACAGGTCCGCATGCGACCCATCAAGATACTGCACACGGGAGACGTGCACCTTGGCGCGAAGTTCTCCTTCCTGGGCCCGAAGGGAGGGGAGCAGCGCCGGCAACTGCTTGCCACCTTCTCCGGGACGGTGGACCTCGCCATCACCAGCCAGGTGGACTTCTTCCTCATCACCGGCGACCTCTTCGACTCGAACTTCCCGCCCCGGTCCACCCTGGACGAGGTGGCTCTCCGGACTGCGGCGCATGGGAGACGTGGGCATCGAGGTGCTGCTGGTGCCGGGCACCCACGACCGCCTGGGCCGCGACTGCATCTACAACGAGGACCTCTGGGACACCCTCCCCCACCTCCACGTGTTCAAGCGAGGAGGGCTGGAGCGAGCTGCGCATGGACCAGCGGGACGTGGTCTTCTACGGGTGGGGCTACCAAGGCCGCGCCGGGCGGGACCCCCTGGCACGGCCTGCCCGAGGCCCCCGGCGCCGGGGAAGCCTGGCGCATCGGGCTGCTGCACGGTTCCCTGCTGCGGCCCGGGGTGATAGACGACGATGAGGTGGCCTTCTCCTCCGCCTCGCTGTCCGCCTGCGGCCTCGACTACCTGGCCCTGGGCCACTGGCATTCCTTCCAGGACCTGAGCGCCGGCGGGACCGCCTGCGCCTACTCGGGCTCACCCGAGGCCCTCTACCTGGGGCAGGACAGCGGCCGGGTCGTCCTGGTCACCCTGGGCCGGGGGGAGCCGGAGATCAAGTCCATCCAGGTGGGCAAGCGGTCGTTCGACCGCTACGAGGTGGACATGTCCACCGTTTCCGACCGCAACGGCCTGCGAGGGCTGATAAGGCAGTGGGCCGACAGGGACACTTACGTCGAAGTAGTGCTCAAGGGGGTCTCCCTCTGCGACGACCTGGTCAACGCGCAGGACCTGGAGGAGGAGCTCGCCCCCAACTTCTACGGGATCCGCATCCGGGACGAGAGCTTCCTCGCCTCCCTCAACGAGACCCGCGACATGCCCGAAGGCATCGTCTCCGGCGAGTTCGTCAAGATCGCCGAGATGGAAGCGGCCAAGCTCTCGGGCGAGGAGAGGCAGGCGGCGGACGAGGCCCTGCGCCTGGGGCTGGCCTACCTGGAAGGGAGGGCCGGACGGTGATCATCCGCTCCCTCTCCCTCGACGACTTCAAGCGGTTCCGCTCGCTCCGGCTGGAGCTGGGCGAGGGCATCAACGTGGTCAAGGGCCCCAACGAATCCGGCAAGTCCACCCTGATCCAGGCCATCTTCGCCCTCCTCTACTGGCGCCCCAACGCCAACCGCAAGGAGGTGCGCGACTGCGTCAGCTGGGGCCGGGACGAGGGTTTCGTGCTGGGGATGCGCGCCGTCTCGCAGCGGGGGGAGTGGACGCTCACCAAGGACTTCGTGAAGAAGACAGTCCGCCTCGAGTGCGGGAACGAGCGGCTGGGCGACATCGAGCGCGTCGAGGAGTGGATCGGCGAGGAGACCGGCCTGTTCAGCGAGAACGCCTACCGGGTCACCGCGGGCATCCGCCAGGACGAGGTGGAGAACATCGCCCAGGGCCGTGACGACCTGCAGCGCAGCCTGCAGGCCTCGGTGACCGGGGGCGGCGAGGGGATCAGCGCGCGGGACGTCGTCACGTCCATGCAGAAAGCCCGGACCGAACTCACCCGGCGGCATGGACCGCCCCGTGAAGAACGCGGGGTCCATCGCCGCCGTCGGCTCACGGCTGAAGGCGCTCGAGGAGAACCGCAAGCAGCTCACCGAGCGGGTGGATTCGCTGCGCCAGGCCCGCCTGCGCGAAAAGGAACTTTTAAAGGAGCTGGCCGGCTCGGAGGAGGAGCTGGCGGCGTCCGAGAATATGCAGGACGCCTTCCAGGAGCAGGTGAGCCTGGAGGGAGAACTGGCCGAGCTGCGCGAGCGCTTCGCCGAGACCGACCAGACCGTCTCCCTCTGGAACCAGCGCGACAAGCTGGTGCAGCTGCGCAGGGGCAAGTACGCGAAGCTGGAGGAGGCCCTCACCGACAAGCGCGACTGGCTGGACCGGGCGGAGGTGCGCCTCAAGAGCCTGGACGACAGCATCCAGCGGCTGGAGGGCGAGTGCGCCAAGATGGAGCGGACCCCCGACAAGGAAGTGGTGCGCTGGCCCTGGCTGATGGCCCTGGGCATCATCCTGATACTGGCGGGCATCGCCATGGTCTTCGTCTCCACCTGGCTGGGCGTGGCCCTGGTGGCCATCGGCGTGGTGGTGGCCATGTTCGCGGTGATGCAGACGCGCCTCCAGCGGACGGAGGGCAAGGCGTTGGCGCTGGCCTCGCTCAACCAGCAACTGCGGGACCTGCGCCTGGAGAGGTCCAGCCTCGACCGGAGCGTGCGGGGGGTCATCAGCGAGGTGGGCTCCGCCTCCACCGACAATTTCGAGGAGGTCAGGCAGGCCTACTTCACGCTCCTGGACGACCTGCGGGAAGTGGAGAACAAACTGGAGGTGCTGTCCCGGGGAAGGAACCAGCAGGACCTGGAACAGGAGGTCAAGGAACTGGCCCTGGCGCAGAGGGTGCGGGAGAGCCGCCTGGAGGAACTGGGCAGGAACTCCATCGACCCGCTGGAGAACCAGAGGGCCCAGGTCCGCGCGAAAGCCCTGAAGAAAACGGTGGAGGACCTCAAGCGCGAGAAGATCCGCCTGGAATACCAGCTGGAGCAGAGCGGCAGCGAGGAGGAGAACCTCATCGCCTGCGAGGAGGAGATGGCCATGCTGGCCGAGGAGGGCGAGAACCTCAAGCGGCGGGTGCGGGCCTACGACCTGGCCATCGACTGGATGGAACAGGCCCTCTCGCTGGTGGTGCGGGTGGTCAAGGAGGACGTGCAGGAAAAGGTGGGAGAGATGGTGGCGTCCATCACCGGGGGCCGCTACGACCGGGTGCGCATCGTCGACGACGATTTCAAGCTGGAGGCCTACTCCCGCGAGAAGGGCTCGGAGGTCCCGGTGGACCTGGACACCCTGAGCCGCGGCACCGTCGACCAGGTCTACCTGAGCGCCCGCCTGGCGCTGATGGAGAACATCAGCGGCGACCACCGGCCGCCCCTCATCCTGGACGACCCCCTGGTGACCTTCGACCCCACCCGCGTCGAGCGGGCCTTCGGCCTGCTGAAGAGGTACGCGAGCGACTACCAGATCCTCCTCTTCACCTGCACCGACCATTACGACGGATACGCCGACAAGGTCATCGACCTTTCGCTCTGACCCACCGATGCCCATGAGCCTGAGAGACACCTACGAGGAATACCGCGGCAGGATCCGCTTCTCCGACATGGACCTGGCCTCCCGGTCCGTGGCCCTGCTCTGGCTGGAGAAGTTCGAGGGGCGGGTGTTCCGCATCTGCTTCCCCCAGGTGCACGCCGACAGCCTCAAGCAGGACATCTCCGAGGTCATCAACCAGGCCTTCATGGAGGGTTACATCCTGGCGCGCTCGGCGCACGGGACCGGTACCTCCCCGGTGGTCTACTCCGACCCCGAGGCGGCCGGCTCGGTGGAGGAGAAGGTCATCCAGATGACCTGTTACTACGAGGAGGCCGACATCGGGACCTCCTCCATCCTCGAGGAACTCCCGGGGGTGGAATCCGTCGCCAACCTGGTCGTGTTGAACATCGCCTCAAGCCCCCTCTTCCAGTGGGTGGAGGAGCGGGAACTGCTCAAGCTCAACCTGGAATACGCCTTGAAGGCCGGCTACCTGCTGGCCATCTTCGAGCGGCGGGTGCAGCGTGAAAGAGCTTAGGAGGCCCTCCACCCTGTTCCTGCCCAAGCCGGTGGCGCTGATCGGCGCGGCGGGGACGGTGGACGGGGCCGCGAGGGACAACCTGATGACCGCCGCCTGGGTCAACGCCGCCTGCATGGAGCCGCCCATGCTCTCGGTGGCGGTGCACCGTTCCCGCTTCACCCACGGGCTCATCGAGTCGAGCGGCGAGTTCACGGTGAACCTGCCGGGGGAAGGGCTGCTTCCGGCGGTGGAGGCCTGCGGCAACGTCTCGGGGCGGGAGGGAGACAAGTTCGCAGCGGCTGGCCTGACGCGGGAGGCCGCGTCGCGGGTGGGCGCCCCCCTGGTGGCGGAGTGCCCGGTGAACATGGAATGCGTGGTGCGCGAGAGGCTGGAACTGGGCTCACACACCCTCTTCGTGGGCGAGGTGCTGGCGGTGCACGTGGACGACTCGGTGACCGACGACGCCGGCCACCTGGAGGTGGAGCGCATGCGCCCCTTCGTGCTCAACTACCGCGAGTACTGGGGGATGGGCGAACGCATCGGCCGCTACGGTTCCGGCGCGCCTCCCTTCAAACTACTGCCCTGAGCGTTTGATTAGTTATAGAATAAAGACGCAACACTTTCGGCTTGGGGGATGGAGGTGGCTCGCATGCGTTTCGCTCACTTGAAAGGTCTCCGGTTTCTCTGCGTTCCGCTCGCCGTGCTGCTGGCGGCGGCGCTTCCATCGCCTTTGTCGTCGCGAGCACAGCGCCTTGGCACCGGCCTGGGCGGCACCTACGCGCCGGGGTTCGGCAACACCGATAACCGGAGCGTGGGTTCCCTGGGCACGCTCAACTCCCGCATCTACGCCGGCACCTACAATCCCTCGGGCTGCGAGGTCTTGATCGACCGCTTCTCCACCACCTGGTACCTGGCCGAGGGCGCCACCGCCGGGGGTTACGAGACCTGGATACTGGTGCAGAACCCGAATCCCTACGATGTGAACATGGTCATCACCTACCAGACCGGAAGCGGCGAAGTGGCTGGGCCGGTAGGCACCGTCCCGGCGGCATCGCGCAGCTCGTTCCTGGTCAACTCCACCGTGGAGACCTTCGACGTCTCCACCAAGGTGATGGCCGACGGCAACGTGGTCTGCGAGCGGGCGGTGTACTGGACGCCGCCGGGCGGGAATATCAAGGAAGTGGGCACCGACTCCATCGGGGTGACCAACCCCGATCCCACCTGGTATATGGCGGAAGGCGCCTCCACCGGGGGTTACGAGACCTGGATACTGGTGCAGAACCCCAACGATTTCGACGTGTACGTTAATATCGGCTTTTATACGGATACCGGTTACGTGATGGGGCCCCTGGGCAACATCCCCGCACGGTCCCGCCAGTCCTTCCGGGTCAACGACACGGTCGAGTCCTACAACGTCTCCACCACTGTCTGGGGCACGGACAACATCATCTGCGAACGCGCTGTGTACTGGACGCCGCCGGGCGGCGCTGACAAGATACTGGGCACCGACTGCATCGGGGTGAACGACGTGAGCAAGATCTGGTACCTGGCCGAGGGGGCCACCGCCGGGGGTTACGAGACCTGGATCCTGGTGCAGAACCCCGGCCTGGGCGACGCTGACATCGACATCAGGTACCAGACCGATGCGGGAGAGGTGCACGGACCGGTGGATACCGTCCCCGCCGGCGCCCGCCGTTCCTACCGGGTCAACGATACCGTGGAGACCTACGGCGTCTCCACCGCCGTCTACGCCTCGGGCGTGTCATCGCGAGCACAGCGAAGCGATCTTAAGGATTGCTATGCTTGTAAAGAGGCGCGGGGTTGCTCGATGAGCCAGCGCCAGTAGCGCATGGGCATGTTGCCCGCCTGCAGGCGCGGGTTGTAGCGTCCGGGCACCGCGATGACCTTGAAGTAATCGCGCCAGAGGTCCTGGTAGAGGACCTCCTCCTCCGACAGCCCCGGCTGGAAGGGCGGCGCCTCGACCAGGGCCATCTCCCCGCCGCGGTACAGGAAAGCCTTCTCCCTCTTCAGGTCGTGGATGAACAGTTCCTCTCCGTTCATGCGCCGCACGAAGTGGGGCGCCACCAGGCAGAGCACGTCGAACTCGGGCTCCATGGGCGCGTAGAAGACCCCGGATGACAGCCGGCGGAAGCGCAGGTAACACAGCTGGTAGTGGCGCTCCCGCCCCACCGCCCGGCTGGCCCGGTGCACGCGGTGGACGCGCTCGTCGGCGTGGCGGGCGTCCACGCGGCCGCCCACTTCCCAGCCCAGGCTGGAGGTAGCGCCAGAGGTCCATCTCGATGCCCGGGCGCTCCGTGAGGAAGGCGTAGCTCAGTTGGCGGAAGGCACGCGTGGAGACGCGCATGCGGATGTCCGTGGAGACCCTGTCGGCGGCGGCCGGGTCGGTGGGCACCTCCACGGCCTCCTCGAAGAGGCTTTCCTGGTAATCGACGCCACCCCGCACTATCTCCTCCGGCTCTTCCCCTGAGTCGCGCAGGTGCCCGAACACGCAGAGGAGGCCCTCGAAGCTGCCGTCGTAGAGGAAGCGCGCGCCCATGCCCTAAAGCTCCCCGCTCACGCTGGTGAGGGCGTCCTCCACGCCGGCCAGCTGTCCGTCGCCGGTGAAGAGCGGCAGCTGCTTGACCACCGCTTCCTTCTCATCGGGGTCGCGGAAGGAGGTGCGGATGTTGCGGCGGATGTCCTCCGGCCGCGACTCGGACTGGGCGAAGTAACGCCCCCGGCAGGTGATGAAATACTTGGCCCGCTTGAGCACCACGCCTATCTTCTTCAGGTCGTCGAACCAGAGCGAGTGCGAGCGGCGGGCGGTGAGGATGCGCCGGGCCGACTTGACCCCGATGCCCGGCACCCGCAGCAGGGTCTCGTAGCCGGCCGCGTTCACCTCCACCGGGAAGGACTCCAGGTGGCGCAGGGCCCAGCCGGACTTGGGGTCGAGCTCCTCGTCCAGGTCGGGGCGGGTCTCGTCGAGGATCTCGTCGGAGGTGAAGGAGTAGAAGCGCATCAGCCAGTCGGCCTGGTAGAGGCGGTGCTCGCGCAGCAGGGGCGCCTCGGTCAGCCGGGGCAGGCGGGGGTCGTCGCTCACCGGGGAGAAGGCGGAGTAGTAGACCCGCTTCAGCGCGTAGCGGCGGTAGAGGCCCTCGGCCAGCCGCACGATGCGCAGGTCGTTCTCGGGCGAGGCCCCCACGATGAGCTGGGTGGACTGGCCGCCCGGGACGAAGGCGGGGGCCTTGCGCGACTTCTTCCTCTCCTCCCTGCTGGCGGTGATGCCCTCGGTCATCTCGCCCATGGGCTCGAGGATGGAGGGGCGGTCCTTCTGGGGGGCCAGGCGGCGCAGGCTCTCCTCCGACGGCAGCTCGATGTTGACGCTCATGCGGTCGGCGTAGAGCCCGGCCTCGCGGATGTGGGCGGGGTCGGCGCCGGGGATGGCCTTGACGTGGATGTAGCCGTTGAAGCCCTTCTCCTGCCGCAGCAGCTTGAGGGTGCGCGTCAGCTGCTCCATGGTGTGGTCGGGGCTGACCTTGACGGCGGAGGAGAGGAAGAGGCCCTCGATGTAGTTGCGCAGGTAGAAGTTGATGGTCAGGTCGGCCACCTCCTCGGGCGTGAACGAGGCCCGCGGCCTCTCCGCCGAGGAGCGGTTGGCGCAGTAGGCGCAGTCGTAGATGCAGGCGTTGGTGAAGAGGATCTTTAAGAGCGAGACGCAGCGCCCGTCGTCGGACCAGGAGTGACAGACGCCCAGGCGCGCGCAGTCCCCCAGCCCCCCCTTGCGGTTGCCGCGCCGCGAGCCGCTGGAGGCGCAGGAGGCGTCGTAGCGGGCGGCGGCGCCCAGTATCCTCAGCTTCTCCTCTATATCCATATTCTGACATCTTACAGGGTGTCAACGACAAAACCGCCGGGGCGCGAGGGAGAGCCCCGCGCGACCCACGGGGTATAATCATCCCTGAAGGGACTGCCGTCGCGAAACAGTAAGGAGGTTGCCGGCCATGGCGTTGAAACATCCCAGCGGCCCGAAGGAGCGTAAGCATGACCTCCCGGTGGACCCCATCTTCGCCGGCAAGGGCTTCGTCCCCCGGCACGAGCTGCCCCTGCGGGAGACCGAGCCCGACGTCGCCTACCAGATCATCCACGACGAGCTGATGCTGGACGGCAACGCCCGGCTCAACCTGGCCACCTTCGTCAGCACCTGGATGGAGCCGCAGGCCCGGCTGCTGATGGCCGAGTGCTTCGACAAGAACATGATCGACAAGGACGAGTACCCGCAGACCGCGGCGCTGGAGATGCGCTGCGTCAACATGCTCAGCCGCCTGTGGCACGCCCCCGACCCCGAGCAGGCCACCGGCTGCTCCACCACCGGCTCCAGCGAGGCGGCCATGCTGGGCGGCCTGGCCCTGAAGCGCCGCTGGCAGCAGAGGCGCAAGGCCGAGGGCAAGCCCGCCGACCGGCCCAACCTGGTGATGGGCATCAACGTCCAGGTCTGCTGGGACAAGTTCACCAACTACTGGGAGGTGGAGGGCCGCCTGGTCCCCATGGAGGGTGAGCGCTATCACCTCAACGCGGAGGAAGCGGTGAAGCTGTGCGACGAGAACACCATCGGGGTGGTGGCCGTGCTCGGTTCCACCTTCGACGGTTCCTACGAGCCGGTGGCGGAGATAGCCGCGGCCCTCGACGAGCTGCAGGAGCGCACCGGCCTGGACATCCCCCTGCACGTCGACGGGGCTTCCGGCGCCATGGTCGCCCCCTTCCTCGACCAGGACCTCCAGTGGGACTTCCGCCTTCCGCGGGTGGCGTCCATCAACACCTCGGGCCACAAGTACGGGCTGGTCTACCCGGGCGTGGGCTGGATCATCTGGCGCGACGCGCAGGCCCTCCCCGACGACCTCATCTTCTGGGTCAACTACCTGGGGGACGACATGCCCACCTTCGCCCTCAACTTCTCGCGGCCGGGCGCGCAGATAGTCGCCCAGTACTACAACTTCCTGCGCCTGGGCTTCGAGGGCTACCGCAAGGTGCAGGGCTACGCGCGGGAGGTGGCCACCCGCCTCTCCGCCAGGGTCGCGGCGCTGGGCCCCTTCGAGCTGATCACCCGCGGCGACGAGCTACCCGTCTTCGCCTTCAAGGTCGCAGACGAGGTGAAGAACTTCACGGTCTTCGACGTCTCCAAGGCCCTGCGCGAGCGCGGCTGGCAGGTCCCCGCCTACACCTTCCCCGAGAACCGCACCGACCTGGCGGCCCTGCGCGTGGTGGTGAAGCGCGGCTTCTCCTTCGACGTGGCCGACCTGTTCCTGGACGACCTGGAGCGGGAGCTGCCCCGGCTGAAGAGGCAGACGGCGCCGGTGCACGACAGCTCGGAGGCCACCGGCTTCCACCACTGACGCTAGAGGAAGGATTCGGCTATTCCCACCAGTTCCTCCAGCGGCAGGTAAGCGCTGATGCTCACCTGGATGCCGTCGAGGATGAAGTATAGTGCGCTGTTCCAGTAGTAGCCGGTGAGCCCGCCGGCCAGATCCACCTTTGAGACGGTACCGTGGGCGAGCATGAAGCTCAGCCAGGCATTATCGTCTCTCTCGGTCTTGTTCTCCCTCGCTTCGCATATGACTATGGGGACGATGCCGCCGTCCGTATAGGTCAGGTAGAAGGGCTTGTACCACAGGGGCATCTTCTCCACCGGCAGATCGAGCGGAGTTCCGTTAACGCTCTCATCCCGCCATCCCATAGAGGCCGATCCATAACCTTCGGGCACCCGGGAGGGCATCAGGGGCTCGAATCCGCAGGTGTCGCCGGCCTGGTCGAGGGAGATGTCCCGGTATCCCATTGTCGTTTTCTTCCTTGAACCGCCAGCCCTCGGTCTCGATGGCGAAGGTAGCGTCGGGGATGTCCACGTTCAGCTCGAGTGAAACCACCTCAAGCCTTCTTCGCAGCTTACCTTGCTCGTAAGCCTCTTTCTTCAGGCATATCGAGCTGGCCTGGTCCACCCAGATCACCTCGCGCTCCGGGGTGCCTTGCCTCTCATCCTCGTCGTACTCTCTTCTCGAGCTTGTAGGTGTCGGAGCCGTTGACCTTCTCTTCTCCCAGGAAGGCGACGGCGCCTTCCTGCGTGAGGCCGTTGAGTTCACGGGCCAGGTCATATGAGGACCCCCTTTGCCAGTGAAGATCGGGAGGACAGTTGTAGTCGATCTGGATACTGTCGCTCCCCATCACCGCAAAGGTGCTCCCGTTGATAATGGTCGTGCTGGAAGCAGGCGATGTCCCCGCATGTCGACTCCAGGTACTTTCACTTGACTCCCTGCACAGGTCCGGGCCTTTGACCCATACCTCGTCGTTGTTCACCATTGCGTCCTCCACCAACTCGCGCCGGCCCTCGGCTCCGGTGAGGACCTCTTCGGAGACGCTTGTTCTGACCACCGCGTGATAACTGTTGATGTCCCCGGCCGTGTGGAGAGCGTTCTCACTTATCTTCGCCAGGATGGCGTCATCGTTCCAGCCGCCCAGGACCAGCGCCAGCACGAATGCCATCACCAGCAGGCATGCGGCCAGGGCCGCGCAGGCGGTCCGGGCCGGATCAGTATTCTTCATAGAGGGCCTCGAGGATGCCGGCGTGTTTCTGCATGATCTCCCGCAGACCGTCCATGTCGACGATGCCCACGTGATTGACGTTGAAGTTGTAGACCAGTTGGCGGCCGCTGGCCGCGGTCATGTACCCGCCCAGCGCCCGGGCCTGCACCACCATCCGCTGGTTGAGCATGTCGGCCCCGGCGTGGGTGCCCGTCTTGGCCTGGGCGTTGCCGGCGGCCGGGCTGTCGGTGAGCACGTTGGCCAGGGAACCGTTCACCCCCAGCACCGGCAGGCAGTCGAAGTAGGCCGGGAAGTCCGGGCGGGTGCTCATGTAGCGCAGCAACTCGACCACGGTGTTGGGGCTGAAGTAATTGGCCCCGTAGGCCCCCTGCCCGTCGTTGAGGATGATGCCCTCGGTGTCGACGCCGGCCCGGTCGAGGAAATCCTTCTCGACGGCCAGGCCTTCTTCCATGGTGTCCCCGCCCTCGTGCACGGCGACCAGGAAGAGCAGGGTGTCCGCCCCCAGGTTGTGGCTGACCTTCATGATCAGCTTGCCGTACTCGGAGAAGGGGGGCGAGGTGAGCAGCGCCACCCGCTGCGCTTCCGTGTAGCTCCCCTCCGCGGGGAGCGCGGCCGCGTCGTTGGCCCCAGTCACGGGAGCGTCCACCTTCACCCCGGCTGCCCTGCAGGGCCTCGATGAAGAGGGTGCGCGCGAAGGAAGCGGGGTCGGTGACCTGGAAGGTGCGGACGACCTCGCCCGCGTCCGCCGGCACCTGCCCCTCGACGGTGATGACCCCGGGTGAGGCCTCCTCGATGTCCAGTTCCACCGGCTGGCCGGCGGCGACTGTGGCGACCTTGTTTTCCACATTGTAAGCGGCCGACTTGGGCCTCCAGTCGACGGCCGCCGGGCCGCCGGCGGCCGCGGCGGGGGTGATCACCAGGTCGACCAGGTTCTCGTTGACCATGATGGGGACGATGGGATACTCCTCACGCGGGTTGAAGGAGTGGCCCGGTCCGTAGAGGCGGTCGTCGATGAGCACGTCTCCCTTGACCTCGGCGATGCCGCTCGCCGCCACCTGCCGGGCCAGGTCCTCCAGGCCGGCCAGGGGGTCCCCTTGCGAGAGGGTGGCGTAGCCGAGGGCGTTGGCGTCGGCGTGGTCGGCGTCGGTGTATTCGATGGTCCCGGTGAGGGCGCCCCGCCCCCCCAACACCAGGTCGCCTGAGGCCACCAGCACCAGATCGCCGGCGAGGACCCCACCCGCCCCTGCTTCGGCCGTGCGGTAGACAGGCGTCTCGAAGCGGTAGTCCTCACCCAGGACGTCGAAGGCCGAGGCGATGGTAAAGAGCTTGGTGGTGGAGGCGGGGTCGAGCATGGCATCGGGGTTGAGGGACTCCAACACCTCGCCGCTCTCCAGGTCGGCCACCATCACGCCCCAGGACGAGTTGACGAACTCGGGCGACTCCACCACGTCCCTGACGCCCTGCGACAGGCCCTCCTTCCTTGTCGGTACTCCCGCAACCCGCGGCGAGCAGCAGCAGGGGGACGATGAGCAACGCGGCCAGGGAGCGGGCGAACGGGAAAGATAACTTCATGATGCGGACCTCCTTTGAGAGATTTGCCTTTTCAACCATTCTAACCCAACCGGCCGGGAAACCGGCCCTTTGCTTTTTTCTGCCTTATAATGGTAATGCCTTGCGAAATGATCCGGGCGCTGAAGACCCTGATACCACGGGGTTGCCGGTCGCACCCGAGCGGGAAGGGGGCTCTCGTCATGGGCAGGAGCAGGAAGACCGTCGAGCGTTTCGCCATCTCCGTCAAGTACAAGGACGCCATGTTCAAGCTGGCCGGGCTGCCGGTGGTCTCGTCCATCACTAAGAACATCCTCGACCGGACCGGCACCACCTTCACCCTGATCCCGGTGTACGAAAAGGTGGAACTGGACGGGGGCACGGTCATGCCCCTGGCGGTGGTGGAGCACTTCATCGACAAGGCGGCGCACCACGTCATCCTGGACTTCTGCCCCTGCCGCAACGCCATCGGGTGCAAGGACTACCCCGTCGAGCGCGGGTGCATCTTCGTCGGCCGCGGCGCGCGCGACATCGACCCGGGCGTAGGGCGGCACGTGAGCAGGGAGGAAGCGCTGGAGCACTTGCGAGGCAGCGTGGAACTTGGGCCTGTTGCCGGTGGTCGGCAAGGTCGACTTCGACGCCCTGATGCTGGGGGTGAAGGACCGCAACCGCCTCCTGACCATCTGCCAGTGCTGCCCCTGCTGCTGCCTGACCACCGCCATGCACTACGCGTCGAAGGACGTGCGCGACGTGGTCCGGCGGATGGAGGGCATGGAGGTCGAGGTGACCGGCGACTGCACCGGCTGCGGCAAGTGCGTTGAGGCGTGCATCTACAAGCAGATGAGCCTGGACGGCGGCCGTGCCGTGGTGGGGGCGGAGTGCAAGGGCTGCGGGCGCTGTGCCGCCGCCTGTCCCGAGGAGGCCATCAGTATCACCATGCATGGGGACGATTACCTCCAGGCGTGCATCGACCGCATCGGCGCCGTGGTCGACGTCGAGTGAACAGCGCCGGGCCCGCGGGAACGGGAGTTCGGGATAGAACGATGAAAACACCGGGCAACTGGACGATTGAAGGTCTGTTTCAAGGTCGACCGGAAGCGCTGAAACTGTTCGATGCGGTAAGACGATACATCGAGTCCATCGGGCCCGTAACGGTGGAAGCCATGAAGACTCAGGTGTCGTTCGGCGCGAAGAACAAGTTTGCCTGGGTGTGGCTCCCGCAGCTCTGGACCAGGATGAGGCCCGAGAACAGTATCACTCTGACTTTCGTTGCCGGCAGACATATTAATCACGATCGGATCGCCAAGGCGGTCGAGCCTCGCCCTGGCCGATGGACACACCATGTGATAATCGAAGATGAATCCGACATTGATGAGGACGTGCGCGCGTGGCTCCATGAGGCCTATGCTCTTGGGCAGGGGAAGAAACGCTGACGGGTTGCTTCTTACGATTGCATTGCTGGGGTGAGTGACGGGACTTGAACCAGGGATGTGTCACGACCATCCCACCGCTCAAATCGTGCTCTGCATGGAAGAGGACCGTGTTTCCACGGCCCTCTTCGGGTGATGACGGGCGCCCGCCGACCTCCCTCCAGCCGGAGCGCCTCGGGGTTGACGAGGCCCTTCACCGGCTGAACCGGCCTTCGGAAGGTCGGGATGAGGCGCCCCCGGTGGGACTCGAACCCACGACCTTCCCGTGAGTCGCACGGATGCTCTATCCACTGAGCTACGGAGGCCCCGTCATCTTTCTTAGATTATATGTACATGATGACTATTATTATCTTTCTTATACTGTTTACGAAGATGGCTCTCAGTGATAAAATAGTTTTGTGAGTCACACGGGTGCTCAGGAAACTGAGCGGCGACAGGGTCGGGAAACCGGCCCTTTCGCTTTTCGTTCAAGGCGCCGGTTTCCCGGGGCTGACGCCCCGGGCTAAGGTCGTTCATCCGTTGCGAGGTTTCCCGGGGCTGACGCCCCGGGCTAAGGTCGTTCATCCGTTGCGAGGTTTCCCGGGGTTTACACCCCGGGCTACATGCGCCCCGGGCTAGGAGGACAGGTCTTCCAGCAGCAGGGCCAGCAGCAGCTTGGCGGCCTCCTTGTCCAGCGGCTCGTTGCCGTTGCCGCACTTGGGCGACTGGATGCAGGAGGGGCAGCCGCTCGATGCAGGGGCAGTCGCGCAGCAGGGCGGCGGTCTCGGCCAGGTGCGCCGCCACCTTCTCGAAACCCTTGCGCGCGATGCCCGCTCCCCCCTCGTAGGCGTCGTAGATGAAGATGGAGGCCTCGCCGGTGTCGGCGTGAAAGGCGGTGGAGACGCCGCCGATGTCCCAGCGGTCGCACATGGCGAAGAGGGGGAGCATGGCGATGGCCGCGTGCTCCACCGCGTGCAGGCCGCCCGCCAGGCGCAGGGCGTCGAGCTTCAGCGCGGCGATGCGCGGGTGCGGCAGCACGTACCAGAGGGCGCGGGTGTCGAGGTTCATGGGGGGGAGGTCCAGCTCCACGGTCTCCAGCAGGCGGCGCCCGCGCAGGCCGCGCTTCTGGTAGGCGTAGACCCGGGTCACCACCTCCACGTCGCCGAAGTGCAGCCCGCACCGGCTCATCCCCGCCGGGCTCGCACGAATCCAGCTCGCGCAGCACCCCGATGTCGGTGACGTCGCGCGGCTGGGTGTGCACGTCGTCCTCGGTCTCCTCCACCAGGGCCAGCCGCTTCTCCAGGTCGAGTTCCTTGACCTCGTAGGGGTCGCCCTGGTGCAGGTAGACCGCCCCGGGGTGGACGTCGAAGAAGGCGCTGCCCTCGTCCACCGTCCCCAGCAGGGCGCCGGTGGAGCGCTCGACGATGCGGTAGGCGCGGTTGGAGGCGGAACGCAGGTTGATGTCCGCCGCCGGGTTGTCGCCGGAGGAGAAGTAGCGGCCGCGGGCCTGGCGCAGGCGCCCGGCCTTGAACATCTCCTCCACCGTCGCCATGGTCCCGGGCCCGAAGTAGGCTTCGTCGTCCGGCGTGAGGGGCAGTTCGTGGGCGGCGCACTGCAGGTGGGCCGCGAGGATGCCCGGGTTGTCCAGGTCGATGATGGCTTCCTCCATGGGCTTTGCGAAGATGGCCGCGGGGTTGCGCATGAGGTACTGGTCGAGGGGATCGTCCTTGCCCACCAGCACCGCCAGGGACTGCTCCTGCCGCCGTCCCGCCCGGCCCGCCTGCTGCCAGGTGCTGGAGAGGGTGCCCGGGTAGCCGTTGATGACGCAGGCCTCCAGCTCGCCGATGTCGATGCCCAGCTCCAGCGCGTTGGTGCAGCTGACCGCGAGCAGCTCGCCCGCGAAGAGCCGGCGCTCGATGGCGCGCCGCTCCTCCGGCAGGTAGCCTCCCCTGTATGAAGCTACGCTCCCGGCCAGGTCCCGGTGGCCGGAGCCGGTGAGCCCCCGCCGCAGGTTGGCGTAGATGTGCTCCGCCGCCTTGCGCGAGCGTGAGAAGGCGATGGTGCGCACTCCTCCGGTGACCAGACGCAGCAGCAGCCGGGTGGTCTCGGCGTTGGAGTTGCGCCGGCCCTCCGCGATGATGAACGCGTCCGCCCCCGCCTCATCTTCCCCGGCGTCCCCGTCCCCACCTTCCCCTTCCTCTCCCTCACCCTCCCCGCCCGCCGGCGGGTTCCACAACAGGAAGGTCTTGGCCCCGCGCGGGGAAGCGTCCTCGGTGACGCCCTCCACCGGGAGGCCGGTGAGGGCGCGGGCGTGCTCCTCCGGGTTGCCGATGGTGGCGGTGGTCAGGATGAACAGCGGGTCGGAGCCGTAGTAGGCGCAGAGGCGGCGCAGCCGCCGCAGCACCAGGGCGGTGTGGGAGCCGAAGACCCCCCGGGTGACGTGGGCCTCGTCCACCACCACGTAACGCAAGCGCCCCATGAAGCCTGACCACAGGCGGTGGTTGGGGAGGATGCCCAGGTGGAGCATGTCCGGGTTGGAGAGGACGATGTGGGAGTTGCGGCGGATCCAGGCGCGGGTATCGGGAGGGGTGTCGCCGTCGTAGGTGTTGGCCACCGGCCCCTCCAGGCCGAACTGGTAGAGGGAGCGCAGCTGGTCCTGGGCCAGTGCCTTGGTGGGAAAGAGGTAGAGGGCGCGGGAGGCGGGTTCCTTGAGCACCGCGTCCATCACCGGCAGGTGGTAGCAGAGGCTCTTGCCGCTGGCCGTGCCCGAGGCGATGATGACGTGCCTCCCCCGCATGACCGCCTCCACCGCCCGGGCCTGGTGGGGATAGAGGGCGTCGATGCCCCGGTCCGCCAGGGCTTCGACCAGGCGGGGGTGGAGCCCTTCCGGCAGGGGGGCATAGGAGGCCGGGCGCGGCGGGACCACTTCCAGGTGCTCGATCTGTCCCTGGTAGGTCTTCTCACGCTTGAGCAGTTCGAGGAAAACCTGCACGTCCATGGGTCAATCATACCCACCGGCGGTGACTATCGGCGCGGAAGGATGCCGCGCGGGGCGTGTCAAAACAGGGCGCGGGGGAATAACTGGATAAGGAGATGGAAGGAGGCTGGCATGGAGAAGACGGTCATCGGCTTCGACGAGAGGGAGATGCAGACGCTCAACGTGATCCTGGCGGACCAGGACTCAGACGCCGCCCTGGACTTCCTGCGGGACGTGGTCATGGGCAAGATCAAGAGCATCCCCAAGAGATACGGATTGCCACCCGCGTTACGAGGATTGAGGCGCGTCGCCGGCAGGAGAACCTGACCCAGGATCGCGCGTTTACTCAACGCTGAGGGGCTGACCCCCTGTTAAGTATCAGTCGAAGAAGCCTTCCGGCATGCCCAGGTCCGGCGGTTGTGACGGCGGCGCCGGCGGCAGCCAGCGGGCCGGGCTCGAAGAGCCCCGGGTCGAAGAGGGGCGCCTCGGGCGCGGGAGGCGGCGTCTCCTTGGCCAGGCCGCCGAAATCGGGCACCGGCGGGGCTGGCGCGGGCGGCGGCGGGGCCGTGCGGGGCCGGTCGCGGCGGCGGCGGGGGCGGCGGCGGACGGCGGCGGGGGCGGCGGGCGCCATCTGGGCGGGCTCCTGGTAACTGGGGGCCATCTCTATCTCCGGCGGGAAGGCGGGCCCTTCCAGGTCCATCCCCGGCGGAGGCATGGGGGGAAAGCGGCTTCCGCCTCGGGAGGCAGGGCCTCCCCCTTCTTCTCCATCTTCTTCAGTTCCCGCTCCTCCGCCTTGATGAGCTTCTGCTCTTCCTTGAGGCGCTTGGTCTCTTCCTTCTTGAGGAGGGCGATCTCCTTCTTGTTCAAGGGCGGCTCCTCGGGCGGCATGCCTGATCTCCGCGGGCATGCCCATGCCGGCCTCGTGGGCCCCGGGGGCCGCGGAGGCTTCACCTCGCCCTTCTTCTGCATCTTCTTCAGCTCCCGCTCCTCGGCCCGGAGAAGCTTGTCCTCCTCCTTGAGGCGCTTGGTCTCCTCCTTCTTGAGGAGGGCGATCTCCTTCTTGTTCAAGGGCGGCTCCTCTGCCGGCTCGGTGACCTCGGCGGGCAATGCTGCCATCTCCGCGGGCATGCCCATGCCGGCCTCGGGCAGCGGGGCCTCGCCCTTCTTCTCCATCTTCTTCAGTTCTTTCTCCTCCGCCTTGATGAGCTTCTGCTCCTCCTTGAGGCGCTTGGTCTCTTCCTTCTTGAGGAGGGCCAGTTCCTTCTTGCTCAGGGGCTGCGCCTCCGCTTCATCTCCGGCCCCTCCCAGAAAGGCACCCGGCACGCCACTCCGGCGGCGGGAGCCATGAGCGACTCCGGCTCGAAGGACGGGGCCCGGCGGCGGGGGCGGCGACCGACGGCTCGGGCACGAAAAGCGGCGCTTCCGCTGCGGGCGGCGCCTCCATGACGGCGGAGCCACCGTCTCAGCGACCGGAGGGGCCGCGAAATCGGCGGCGGGCAGGGTCACGGTGGGCGGAGAGGGCGGCGGGGACGCGGGCAGGACCCGGCGGCGGGGCCATGGGGGCCCCGGGGTCTATCGGGCCGGCGGCGGCCTCCTCCCCGGCTTCCCTCTCCCAGAGAGAGGTGCCGGTGTCGCTGGCGAAGACGGCCTGCGCCTGGGGCGGCGGCGGGATCACGATCTCCTCCTCCCCTTGCCCTTCTTGCCCAGTTTGAGTTTCTTCTCCTTGGCGGGCTTGACCGGCCTTGGCCTCGGTCTTCCTTCTCTCCTCCGCCAGCCTGGCTGCGTCCGGGCTCAGCTGGGCGGCGATCTCCTCTACCCTCTCCCGGTAATGCGGGATGCACAGGTGGACCTGGTTGCTCTCGGAAGCGCACAGGGGGCAGATGGGAGAACCGCAGAGAACGCACGTGGTCACGGCCTCGGTTCCCGGATGAACATTGCACTCCATCAACTACACCTCCCGCCTATCTGAACAACTCGATTCAATATAATCATTTCTATGCCAGGACTGCTTTTACCTTTTTAAGGAACGTAAACAAGTATAATACTTACAGGGTGAAAAGTCGACTGCCCCGCCGCTTTCCATCGCCATCCACCGTCGTCCCGCCGCGCCCGCCGGCCCCGCACTCCCGGCGGCCCGGTGGTGATGGTACTATTATCCCGTAATACCGAAAGGAGAGGGGACGCAGATGGGGATCCTTACCACCGAGCAGAGGAAGATACTGGCGCGGTTCCTGGTCATCGGGCTGGGCATCCCGCTGGTGCTGCTGGTGATGGAGCTGGTCATCCAGTTCGCCACGGAGGAGAAGGCCATGCGCTACGTCTCCGGCACCCGCTGGCTCATCATCGGCTGCCTGCTGCTTGTCGGCCTGGGCTGCTGGGCCTTGTTCAGCCAGTTGCTCTACCCCCGCCTGTGGGCCCTCTACTCTCATTCACGCGACACCCAGGACGTCTGGTCCTTCGCCGAGGGGACCTACGGTTTCATCGGGGTGGGCATCTCCCTGAGCTCGGTCATCGGCTTCTTCTATTACGTCGTAAACCGGGACTTCGCCGGCAGCCTGTGCCTGTACGGGCTGGCCCTGGTCCTCCTGGCGGTGGAACTGTCCCGTTTCCTCAAGCGCATGGACCAGCTGGAGGAGAAAGAGAAGGAGTGGCATGGGCATAATCAGGAACTTTGAGCAGCGCCTGGAGAAGACCTTCGAGGGCACCTTCTCCCGCATCTTCAAGGTGGGGGTGCACCCCATCGAGATCGCCAAGCGGGTATCCCGGGAGGCCGAGGCGGGCAAGCGGGTGGCCACGGGGGAGGTGCTCATGCCCAACGTCTACGAGATCTTCCTGAGCCCCGTCGATTTCGAGAGGATGTCCGGCTACCAGGCGCCCCTCATCACCGAACTGGAGACGATGGTCTTCGAGATCGCCCGCAAGAACAGCTACACCACGCTGACCCGCCCCACCTTCATCATCCGCCGCGACGACAGCCTGAAGGAGGGGCAGTTCGAGTGGAGGCCAGGATAACCTCCAGCCTGCCGCAGCAGGATCCCCCTCCCGCCCGTCGATCCCGCAGGTGCAGCCCGCGGCCCCGCGCACCGCCACCCTGAGCGTGACCGGGGGAAAGAGCGAAGGGGTGACCGTGGTCCTGGAGCCGCGGCACACCAGCCTGGGGAGGGCGGAGGACAACGACCTGATCCTCGACGACCACCTGGTCTCCCGCCACCACGCCGTCATCAGGCAGGACGCCGGGCGCTTCGTCATCGCCGACCTGGGGAGCACCAACGGGACCTTCGTGGGCGGGCGCAGGACGCAGGAGAGGATCCTCACCGACGGCGACGTCATCAAGCTGGGGGACACCACCCTGCTCTTCTCCCTCGCCTGAAAACTTTAAAATCGGCGCAAAAGGTAATATAATACCATTCTGTCGTTCCCGGGACCTGCCGCGCGACGCGCGCCGGCTTGCGGGAAGTCCGAATTTAGCGATCCAGATTGCCCGGCCCTTCAAGCGCTCGAGCCCCAGGGCGGCCGCCGGGCGCAGCAGAAGAAAGAGGAGGTCAGAGCATGAAGTACACGCTGAGTATCATCAAGGCCGACGTAGGGGGATGGGTAGGTCATTCCGACGTGCACCCGGCCCTGCTCGCCAAGACCGACGAGTGCCTGGCGGAGGCCAAGGACAAGGGCATGCTCATCGATTACTGCCGGGCCAAGTGCGGCGACGACATCGCCATGATCATGACCCACAAGTTCGGCACCGACAACACCGACGTCCACAAGTTCGCCTGGGAGACCTTCGAGAAGGTGACCGAGGTGGCCAAGGAGTACGGGCAGTACGGGGCGGGCCAGGACCTGCTGGTGGACGCCTTCTCCGGCAACCTGCGGGGCATGGGCCCCGGCTACGCGGAGATCGAGATGGAAGAGCGCGGCGCCGAGCCCATCATCATCTACCTGGCCGACAAGACCGAGCCGGGCGCGTGGAACTACCCGCTGTACAAGATGTTCGCCGACCCCTTCAACACCATCGGGCTGGTCATCGACCCCGGCATGCACGACGGCTTCCGTTTCGAGGTGCACGACCTGCACGACGAGACCAAGATCATCTTCAACACCCCCGAGGAACTCTACGACATGCTGGTCTTCATCGGCGCCCCCGGCCGTTTCGTCATCAAGCACATCTTCCGCAAGGACTCGGACGAGCCGGTCGCGGTCACTTCCACCCAGAAGCTCTTCCTGATGGCCGGGCGCTACGTGGGCAAGGACGACCCGGTGATGCTGGTCCGCTGCCAGAGCGGCCTGCCCGCGGTGGGCGAGGCGCTGGAGCCCTTCTCCTTCCCCTACACCGTATCGGGCTGGATGCGCGGCAGCCATCACGGCCCCTTCATGCCGGTGGGAACCGCCGACGACACCCCCACCCGCTTCGACGGACCGCCCCGCGTGGTGGCCCTGGGCTTCCAGATGAAGGACGGGAAGCTGGTCGGGCCGCGCGACATGTTCGCCGACAAGAGCTACGACAACGCCCGCCAGCTGGCCCTGGACGAGGCGGACTACCTGCGCCGCCACGGCCCCTTCGAGCCGCACCGCCTGCCCCTGGACGAGATGGAGTACACCACCATGCCCAAGGTCATGGAGAAGCTGAAGAGCCGCTTCGTCAAGCTGGAAGGCGACGAGCGCGACAACTAGAAGCAGACACGCGACACAAAAAGGGGCGCGGGTATCCGCGCCCCTTTTCACGTTCCAATCCCGTTATCCGCGCTTCCCGGGGTTTACACCCCGGACTCACGCCGATGACGATGCCGGAGTCGTCGACGCGCCTGACGGCCTCCCAGGGGATCATCTCGACGTCGTGACGGCTGCCGTGGACGGCGCGCAGCTTCTCGAGCATCCCCTGCACGGCGGGGCCGGACGAGAACCACCCGGTGGCCACCTTCAACCCGGCCACCTTGAGCGTCTTGCCCTCCCGCTCGATGAGCACGTCGTCCACGCGCTGGATGCGGTTGCCCTCCGCGTCCAGCATCTGCTTGTTCAAGACATCCCGGCGGAGCAGGATCTTGCCCCGGGCCGACTCGACGGGAAAGTCCGGGTGGACGCCCTCCAGGTGGATGTCGTTCTCCCCGAGGCCGGCCACCTGGGACCAGGGCAGCAGCAGGACGATGTCCTCCACCGGCCTGCACAGTTCCACCTCCCCTACCCGGTCCATCCAGTGGAGGTGGACCCCCAGTAAGGACAGGTAAGGCGACTCCAGGTCGTCGTCCATGGCCAGGTCCTGCAGGTGCCCGATGTTCACCCCCTCCCCGTCGAAGACCTTGATCTTGATGAGGTCGGAGAATTCGATCAGTTCGCCCTCTTCCAAGAGCTCAACCCCCTTCTCGTTCAACTGCCGATACCGAAAATCGTGGCTGCCACCAGCCACGCGTCCAGGACGTACAGTATGCAGCACGCCCACCCAGGCGAGCCGGTTATAGTTGTCTCCGTTGACGTAATTGCCCATGATGTCGCGGTCCTGCACGATCAGGAGCATGCAGGTCACGATGACCGGCAGGAGCAGGCCGTTGATGGCCTGGGAGACGAGCATCACCGTGATCAGCGGCATCCTGGGGATGAGCACCAGGACCGCCCCGCCCACGATGAACAGCGGTATAGACCAGGTAGAAGTTGCGGGCCTCCCCGAACTTGCGGTCGATGCCCGAACTCCCAGCCGAAGGCCTCGCAGAGGGTGTAGGCGGTGGAGAGGGGCAGGATGGAGGCGGCGAACAGCGACGCGAAGAGCAGCCCGACCGCGAAGAGGTAGGAGGCGTTCTTGCCGGCGATGGGCGCCAGGGCCTGGCGCCGCCTGCTCGGCCGAGGTGATCTGGGTGGCGCCCACGCTCGGGGTTGTTGTAGAAGGCGGCGGCGCAGCAGACGATGATGGCCACCGCCGCGATGAAGAGGAAGACGTTGCCGATGGCGGTGTCCCACCTCTCGAAGGTGAGGTCCTTGACCTCCAGCCCCTTGTCCACCACCGAGGCCTGCTGGTAGAACTGCATCCAGGGGGCGATGGTGGTGCCGATGATGGTGATCACCATGATGATGTACGAGGCGTCCAGCTGCCCGCTGGGGATGAAGGTGCCCTTGGCCACCGAGCCCCAGTACGGCTTGGCCAGGAAGGCGGAGATGATGTAGCAGACGTAGATGCCCCCCACCAGCAGGAAGATCTTCTCCACCACCCTGTAGGTCCCCTTGAGCAGCATGTACCAGACCAGGAAGGCGGCCGCGGGCACCGCGAGGTAACGGGAGACGCCGAACAGCTCGGAGGAGGCCGCGATGCCCGCGAAGTTGGAGACGGCGTTGGAGAAGTTGGCCGCGATCATGGCCACCATGATCACGGCGGTGAGGCGCAGGGAGAACCTCTCGCGGATGAGCGAGGCCAGGCCCTTGCCGGTGACGATGCCCATGCGGGCGTTCATCTCCTGGATCATGTAGAGCAGGAGCAGGCGTGGGGATCATCACCCAGATGATGCCGTAGCCGTACTTGGCCCCGGCCACCGAGTAGGTGGCGATGCCCCCGGCATCGTTGTCCACCATGGAGACGATGATGCCCGGCCCCAGGACGCTCAGGAAGATTATGAGGTTTTTCCGGTTGAATCTCTTTCTCCTGCTCATGACGCCATCCCCGGAATCTCGTGTCGCGGATCTTACGGCATTTAACGATTATACCACCGCATTAATCGGTAAACTTGTCGGAGGAGGTGTTGCGTGATAACAAAGAAGATCGGCGAGATAAGCGGCAAGGTCATGTCCCTGCACGGCATGATGTCCGGAGCCGTCAGCACCATGTCCCCCGAGGAGATGTCCAAGGCCTTCGAGGATAACCCCGACTTCTTCTCCGACATCCTGCAGTACCTGCCGCCGCACAGCGTGGCCGAGGTGCTCAACCGCGACCAGGACTTCATGCGCCTGGTGATGGAGAACATCGACCCCGAGACCATGGCCGCGGTGATCAACGCGTCCGGCGAGTGGATGCCCGAGGTCATCAAGTACATCGACCCCCAGGTCATCGCGGGGGTCACCAACGAGTCGCCCCGTGGGTGCTGAAGCTCATGAAGAGCCTCGACCCGGCCGCCATGGCTTCCATCCCCGACGCCAACCGCAAGTTCGTCTCGAAGTTCGTCGCGGCGCTCACCCCGGAGGTCTGGCGGGGTAGACGACGCCGCGCCATGGATGGGGAAGGTCCTGGACGCTCGACCCGGCCGCCATCGCCTCCATCACCAACGCCAACCGCGACTTCATCTCCAAGATGCTGGCCAGAGCTCGATCCCGGGGTGTGGTCGGCGAGTGACCAACGACAACCCCGCCTTCATGGAGAAAGTGATCGAGCGGCTGGATGCCCGGCATGCTGGGCGAGGTCTTCAACCGCCACCCCGAGTTCCTCGCGAAATACTTCGAGGGCATGGGGGAAGAGGGCATGCGCACCATTTTCTCCTCCATCTTCGACAAGGTCTTCAAGGACGGGGTGGAGTTCGTGGGCGAACTGGAGATAGACGGAAAACGTAAGAAGGCGGTCTTCTCCATCAAGGGCCTGGAGAAGCGCAAGAAGGGCAAGAAATAGGGGCGGGGCACTCCTTCACCTGCTATACCAACCTTACAAGTACCTCGTCTGGCTGCCCCTGTTCATCATAGGTACGTGCGTCTTCGTGGGTATCGGCGCGGTCATGATAATCCTCAAAGACGACCGCCTGGCCAACCGGACCACCGGGGTGTGGTGGTCACGCTTCTCGAGCCTCATCACTCCCATGCGGGTCACCGTGACCGGCAGGGAGAACCTGGTCAAGGGCCAGTCGTACATCGTCGTGTCCAATCACCAGAGCCAGTTCGACATCTTCGTGCTCTTCGGGTGGCTGGGCATCGACCTGAAGTGGGTCATCAAGAAGGAGCTCCTGAAGTTCCCGGTCTTCGCCTATGCAGCCCGGCACGGCGGCAACATCATCATCGACAGGTCCAACGCGAAGGAGGCATACAGGTCCCTGGAGACGGCCAGGCAGAAACTCACCGACGGGACCTCGCTGATCATCCTGCCGGAGGGGACGCGCAGCCGCACCGGGGAACTGGGCGAGTTCAAGAAGGGCGCCTTCTGGCTGGCCCAGAACATGGACCTGCCCATCCTGCCCGTCACCATCACCGGCACCCGGGACATCCTGCCGCCGGACAGCTTCGCTCTCTACCCGGGGAGGGCGTCCATGCGGATTCACGCGCCCATCGACATCGGCGCTTACGACGAGGACTCCCTGGAAAGGCTCATCGACGACGTCCGGGAGGTCATCAGGAAAGGCCTCGACGAACAGCGGCGTTGAGCGGACGACCGAAAGGAGCGGCGGCATGAACATCCTCGAGACGGTGCTCTACACGGGCCTGGTCGTGCTCGGCTACATGACCTTCCTGTTCATCCTGGCCATGGTCCGCAAGGACAACAGCATCGCCGACATCGCCTGGGGCCCGGGGTTCATCACCGCCTCCTGGTTCGCGCTGCTGATCAACGGCAGCTACGGGGTAAGCCAGTTCCTCGCCGCGGGGCTGGTGACGGTGTGGGGCTTGAGGCTGGCCACCCGCATCTACCGCCGCAACCGCGGCAGGGGCGAGGACCCGCGCTACGCCAAGTGGCGCGAGGACTGGGGAAAGAACTTCGTCCTCCGCAGCTACCTGCAGGTGTTCGTGCTGCAGGGGCTGATCCTGATGCTCAACGTGACGCCGGTGATGATCATCATGTCCGGACCGCGGGACCCGGCTTACTGGGACGGCTTCATCTATATCGGGGCGGCGGTATGGTGCGTCGGCTTCTTCTTCGAGTCCCTGGGCGACTACCAGCTGGACCGGTTCCTCGCCGACCCGGCCAACCGCGGGACCATCAACGACCGGGGGCTGTGGCGGTACTCCCGCCACCCCAACTACTTCGGCGAGTGCACCATGTGGTGGGGCATCTTCGTCGTCGCGCTGTCGGCCCCGTGGGGGTGGGCGGGCGCCCTCGGCCCGCTGGCCATCACGGGCACCATCCTCTTCGTCTCGGGCATCCCCATGACCGAGAGGATGATGGTGAGCATCCCCGGGTGGGACGATTACAAGCTGAGGACCAGTCCCCTGATACCCTGGTTCCCGAAGCGCTAGTCCCCGAGGCCTTCCCGGTGCTTCCCATCTTCCTCCGGCCCGCCCGGCGGGGCGTAGTAGGCCAGGAAGATCAGCACCGCGGTGACCAGCAGGAGCAGGCGGGAGATGAGGTTGGCCGGCAGGGCCTGCCAGACAACCCGCAGCAGCAATGCGAGCAGGTATACGTCCATCGCCGCCATTCCCATCAGGCTCCGCCAGCGGCCGATGCCTTCGAGCCGCAGCGCCAGCCGGTACAGGAGGAACGAGGCGACGACCCCCGGCAGCAGCACCACGCAGAGCACGTAGGCCTGCACCATCGGCCCCTCGAAGACGTTGATGAAATACAGGTACGCGACCTCCCTGGCCTCGAAGGGCGTGTTGTAGGCCAGCCAGACGCCCAGCCCGAACATGACCGCGCCGCACGCGGCGGCTACGCGCGCGGAGCGCTGGCTGTGCAGGATCAGGTACCCGCAGATGTAGAAGAAGGGGATGACCGCCACGCTCCAGATAAGGGCGGAGGCCGCGCTGAAGAAGTCGTCGAGGCCCTCCACTCCCAGCAGGGCGGCGAGGTTGGCCAGCGCCAGCGTGACGGACCCGGCGGCGGCGGTGCCCCAGAGGAAGGCGTAGGCGAAGGTGGCGCGGCGCGTATCCAGGACTTTCCCCTGCCACTGACCATATCCTGACCGACGCGCAGCGCGAAGAGGACCCCCGCGGTCAGGCTGACCAGCGCCCTCGATCAGAAGATAAGCCAACCCTACCCCCGGTCTAGCGTTGAGGCCGAGACACGTCCTCCACCGCTTCAGCCCAACCCTCGTTCGAGCAGCCCGTCCGTGATATAGACGTTATCATACCCGCCGATGAGTCCGGCTATGCGCGGGCTGGCGTAGAGCCCGTTGTGCACCAGGAAGAAGGCCCCGACCTTTGGGGCGAAACGCAGGTCGGCCTCGGAGTCCCCGATGGCCACGGTCTCTTCGCGGCGCAGGCCGCGCCGGCGCATGTCCGCCTCCACCGCCCCCTCCTTGCTGACGCCCTCCGGCACGACGTGGTAGGCGCGGGTCTCCGGCACGTCCAGTCCGGGGTAGGCGCGGGGGATGATGCCGTTGTCCACCATCTGCAGGCCCGGGAAGCGCCGCGCGAACTCGCGGTTCACCTCTTCCACATCGACCAGCCCGCGCAGCAGCGGGGTGCAGTCGCGCTTCAGCGCCCAGGGGGTGTGGAGCTCCAGGCGGCGCGGGTATTTCTCGAAGAGGTAGTCGAGCACGCCCAGCGACTCGATGTGGTCGTAGAGCCGGTCCGGTGACCCCTCGAAAGCGCCGAAGTCGGTGACCACCTCCTCCCCCAGGTTGTAGACGGTCTCCACCCCCAGCTCGGCGATGTAGTTCCTCATCCCCAGGATGCGCGCGGTCTCCAGCAGGCCGATGCGGCTGCGCCCGGAGACCAGGAAGACGTCCAGCCCTCCTGCAAGGCCCGCACCAGGGTACGGCGCCGGCTCCAGCGTATACTCCCGCCGGGCGTTGACGATGAAGCAGCCGCCCGGCCCCATCATGGTGCCGTCCACGTCGGTGTAGGCGACCTTCACGGTCGGAGAGCCGGGAGCGTAGTTCGCGCGCCGGCGCGGCGACGGAGTGCTCCCGCGCCAGGCGCGGCCAGGGTCGGGTCGGTCGCGGCAGCGGGTCCAGGCTGAGCATCTCAGCCCTCCAGCCCGAACTTCTTGCGGTACTCCGGCACCTCGCGCATGGGCGGGCGCTCCACCACCTCGATACGCCGCTTGTCCAGCAGGTAGTCGCCCTCCTTGAAGTCGACCTGGGTGAAGTAGGGCTCGTAGGGCTCCTTCAGCTCGATCTTCCCGTCCTCCTGCAGGCGCAGCAGCACCGCCTGCATCACCCCGAAGGACATGCGCCCCAGGGCGGGCATGGTCTGGTTGTAGTGGACCCGCTCCACCAGGTCGGTCTGGGCCAGGGCTTCCATGCCCCCGCGGTTCATCACGTCGATGATCATGCCGATCTCCACCCCGTAGCCGGTGAAGAAGGGGATGGACTCGAGGGCCTGGCGCGGCGCCGGCGTATTCCCCGGAGAGGGGCTGGATGAGGGCGGAGAGTTCCGGGTAGAAGAGGGAGAGGAAGGGGCGGGCCACCAGCTCGGTGACGCGGCCGCCGCCCGTCTTGTGCCGCCGCTTCGGCTCGCTCTGCAGGGGCCGCTGGTAGAACCCCTTGACCAGCTGGATGCTGCGGGTATTGCAGCAGGGGCCCCACCAGCCCGTAGACGAAGCGCGGGTGGATGTTGCGGATGTCCGAGTCCATCCACACGATGATGTCGCCCTTCATGCAGTAGAGGCTCTTCCACAGCGCGTCCCCCTTGCCCTGGGCCTTTTTGCCGCCCCGCAGGACCTTGTCCTGCGAGATAGACCTTGATCCCCGAGGCTTCGGCGATCTCCAGGGTGCCGTCGGTGCTGCCGCCGTCTATCACGATGATCTCGTCCACGAGGGGCTGGTCGTCCACGAGCTTCTTCTTGAGGACCTTGAGGATGTTGCCGATGGTGCCGGACTCGTTGAGGTGGGGAGGCAGAGGCTGATGATCGTGGCCCCCCTCCTCCTTCAGCTCCACCAGGCGCTTGATGTCCTTGAACTCCTGGTGCTTGAAGGTGTGCCGGGAGTACCAGTCCAGTTTCTCGATGCGCCGCCGAGGCATCCTGGATCACGTCCCTTCCCGCCATGAACCCCTTGAGGTTGGCCTCCACCGCCTTCGCGCGGCACCAGCGAGCGCATTACCTCCTCCCAGACGTCCGTGGGGAAATCGAGCAGGGCGGAGAGGGCCCCCACCATCACCGCGCTGACCACGCGGACGTTGCCCGCCTCGCGGGCCAGGGCCGCGGCGTCCAGGACCGACCGCGTCGGGGGCGAAACCGAGGACGGTGTGCTCGAAATCCTCCGGGTAGACTCGCGTCCCCCCGCAGCACCGGCAGGGGGTCCAGGCGGTAGCGGTTGAGGATGATGCGGCCGCCCGGCTTGAGGAAGCACAGGTTGCGCAGGGCCTCCAGCCCCTCGAAGGCCAGCAGGATGTCGGCGTGGCCGCGGGGGATGAGCGGCGAGTAGACCTTCTCGGACCAGCGCACCATGGAGGAGACGCTGCCGCCCCGCTGGGCCATGCCGTGCACCTCGGAGGTCTTGACGTCGTAACCCATGCGCACCGCCACCTCGGCGGCGACGCGCGCGGCCAGGATGATGCCCTGCCCGCCGGTGCCCACCATGATCACGTCAGCCACGGTCCTTCACCTCCCCGATGGCGCCCTTCTTACAGACCTGGGCGCAGAGGGTGCAGCCGATGCACTGGGCGTGGTCCACGAAGAGCTCATCCCCCCGCTTGACGATGGCGGGGCAGCCCAGCTTCATGCACAGCCCGCACTCGTTGCAGACCTCGTTGTCGATGGTGTGGAGCACGAACTCCCGCTCCCGGTCCCGGTTGACGCAGGCGCGCCGGGCGACGATGACCGAGGAGTGGTCGGCGCCGACCTCCTCCTTCAAGACCTTGCGCAGCTCCTTGAGGTCCCAGGGATCGACCACGCGCACCGACTCCACCCCCACCGCGCGGGCCAGTTCCGCCAGGTCCAGGGCGAAGGTCTCTTCGCCGCGGATGGTCAGCCCGGTGCCCGGGTGCGGCTGGAAGCCGGTCATGGCGGTGGTGCGGTTGTCCAGGATGATCACCGTGGAGAAGCCGCGGTTGTAGACGATGTCGATGAGGCCGGTGATGCCCGAGTGGATGAAGGTGGAGTCGCCCAGCACCGCCACTACTCTTCTTGTCCTTGCCCTGGTTGACAGCGCTGGTCCTGAAGGCCTTCTCCAGGCCCATGGCCATGCCCACGCTGGCGCCCATGCACACCTGGCAGTCGATGCCCTCGATGGGGCTGAAGACGCTCAGGGTGTAGCAGCCGATGTCCGAGGAGACGATGGCCTTCATGCGGGACAGCAGGTGGAAGACGCCGCGATGGGCGCAGCCCGGGCACATCACCGGCGGGCGGGCCGGCAGGTCGGCCGGCTCGACCGGCAGTGTCGCGCCCGGCGGGCGGGGTCCAGCCTCCGCCCTTGACCCCGGTGTCCATCTCGATGAACTCGGCCAGGGCGTGGCCCACCACGTCGGGGTCGAGCTCCCCGTCGCGGGGGATGCGCGCCTTGCCCACCGCGTCGATGCCCATGGCCTTGAGGCGCTCCTCCAGGATAAGGCTCCAGCTCCTCCACCACGTAGAGGCGGTGGAAGTGCGAGGCGAACTCGTGGATGAGCTTCTCCGGCAGGGGATGCGTGAAACCCAGCTTGAGGATGGAGGCCTCGGGGAAGGCCTCCCGCGCGTACTCGTAACAGACGCCGCTCACCACCATGCCCACCCGGCTGGAGCGCATCTCCACCCGGTTGAAGGGGGAGCGCTCGGACTCCTCCCGCAGGGCTTCCAGCCTCTCGATGAGGACGGGGTGGCGCAGGCGCGCGTGGCCGGGCACCATCACCCGCTTGACGTAATCCTTCTCGTAGGGAAGGTCCACCTCCACCCGCTCGTCCCGGTACTCCACCATGCTGCGCGAGTGGCAGACGCGGGTCTCGGTGCGCAGGAGCACCGGGGTGTCGAACTTCTCGGACAGGTCGAAGGCGGCCTTGGCCATGTCGTAGGCCTCCTGGCTGTCCCCCGGCTCCAGCATGGGGACCTTGGCCATCACCGCGTAGTAGCGGTTGTCCTGCTCGTTCTGGGAGGAGTGCATGCCGGGGTCGTCGGCGCAGACCAGCACCAGGCCGGCGTTGACCCCGATGTAGGCCAGGGTCATCCAGGGGTCGGCCGCCACGTTGAGGCCCACGTGCTTCATGGAGACCAGGGTGCGGGCCCCGCCCAGGGCGCGCGCCGATGCCCACCTCCAGGGCCACCTTCTCGTTGGGGGCCCATTCGACGTAGACCTCCGGAAAGCGGGACATCTCCTCGAGGATCTCGGTGGAGGGGGTGCCGGGGTAAGCCGTGGCCACCCGCACTCCGGCCGCGTAGGCGCCCAGGGCGATGGCTTCGTTTCCTGAAAGAAGACTGCGCTTCATGAGTATTTCCTTTCCCGCTCGATGTCGGCGAAAGAGATTATAGCACAGGCCAGGGGCTGGCAGAGGCCGTTACGTTTCAACAAGTAGAAGATTCATCAAATGGAAACACCTTGACAAAGAATCGAATGCTTACTTATTATTAATCTTGTATAACTTTTTAATATTGTCAATCGGAGGGGGAACATGGCGGTACAGAATCATCAGCACGACGCGAATTGAGATCGCAGGCGGCGGCCCTGGTACTGGGGCTACGGCGGGGGGACAAGTTCCTCATCCAGCACTACAACGAGATCGTGGGCTACGTCACCCCCGACATCCCGGAAGACCTCAAGAAGAAGCTGGGCGGCGGCAAGAGCGAGCGCCTGGAGCGTTTCAAGACCGTCGTCGACTGACGCACCCCGACAGATTCAGCGGATGTTGGTGGTGCCCTCCACCCGGCGGTAGAGGTCCAGCAGCATCCTGTCCGCGTCGTCGAAGGCGAACTCCACCGCCCCGTTCGGGCAGACCACCGCGCAGCGCCCGCAGGCCTTGCACTTCGACTCGTCGTGTACCGCCCGGCCTCCCTCCACCCGGATGGCCCCCATGAAGCACTGCCTCGCGCAGGTGCCGCAGCCCACGCAGGCGTCGGTGACCTTTATGTCGATGCCGTCCAGCCGCTTCATGGCCTTGTGGAAACCGTCGCCCGCCTTGAGCATATCCGTGCGCAGCAGGCAGCAGCAGTCGCAGCAGAAGCAGATGACCAGGAAGTTGGAGAACTTGCGGAAGACCCCCAGGGAGAGGGCGTCCATCCACAGGTGGCCGATCATGCCCGGCAGCCCCAGCTTGGCGGCCTCGCGCACCTGCTCCAGGGCCTCCTCCACGCTGATGCGCCGCCCCATTTCGGGGTTGATATGGGCGGCGGCCTCGCCGATGAAGATGCAGCCCATGTCCCGGGGGTAGTTGGTACAACCCTCCTGGGTGCGGCAGATGCAGTCGTGGAAGCGGAAACGCACCGCCGATTTGCGCAGCATCTCCTCCAGCAGCTTATAGGGGGCCACGGTGCTCTCCGGCAGGGCGATGTCCTCGTGCAGGGGCAGGAAGGTGGCGGAGATCATCTTGTCCCCGATGAGCGGCGCGAACAGCTGCTTGAAGGGTGTGTAGGCTGAAAGCCGCTTCACCAGGTGGGTGAAGGGCCACAGTGCCAGGAACGCGTTGACGACCTTCTTGGGGTAACCCATGCATCCTCCTTCTCTCTCGTACATTATAGACCTTGACGACGGGCCTGACCCCATGCGGCGATTGTCACCCTTGACCACTAGAGTGGACGGGAGGATCCGCTCGAGGAAAGGGGTGGCGATGTTCAAGGGATTACGGGGTCGCGCAGTCATCGCGCTGGTGATGCTGTGCCTGGCGGCGGGGCTGCCCGCGGGTTGCGGCAGCGGGAGCGCGGGGGAGACGGCCAAGCCGCAGGGCGGCGTGACCGAGCAGGGCAAGGGCTACCGCTTCGACTGCAACGGCTGGATCTACCTCCACCTGGAGGGCGAGCCCTACGATTTCGGTTATCAGCAGGGCTACCTGGTGGCGGATGAACTTAAGGAGATCAGGGACATGCTGGTCTATACCACCTACTTCAACACCGGCAAGGAGTGGTCCTATTTCGTGGCGGCGGCGGAGCAGGTCTTCCTGCCCCGGGCGGAAGAGGAATACCTGGAGGAGATCAGGGGCATCGCCGACGGCGCGGCCGCGGCGGGCACCGGCATCACCTGGCAGGAGGTGCTGGCCTGGAACGGCTACGAGGAGCTCACCGGCTACTGGTGGCCGGGCGAGCAGGCGGGCAAGTACGCGCCGGTGCAGCAGCCCGACAACGAGCACTGCTCCGCCTTCATCGCCACCGGCTCCTGGACGCAAGGCGGCAAGGTGGTGATGGCCCACAACTCCTGGACCTGGTTCGACCAGGGCCAGCACTTCAACGTCGTCGCCGACCTGCAGCCCGCGCAGGGCCACCGCATCCTCATGCAGAGCGTGCCCGGCTTCATCGACTCCGGCTCCGACTACTTCGTCACCGACGCCGGCTTGATGGGGACGGAGACCACCATCGGCGGTTACAGCGACTACGACCCCGACGAGGAGGCGGAGTTCTTCCGGGTCCGTAAGGCCATGCAGTACGCGGACGGCCTCGACGGCTTCGTGGAGCTGATGCAGAAGGACAACAACGGCGGGCTACGCCAACTCCTGGCTGCTGGCCGACTCCGGCACCGGGTGAGATCATGCGCTTCGAGCAGGGCCTGAAGTACCAGAACATCGAGCGCACCACCGACGGGTATTATATCGGCTTCAACACCGCCTCAGACCCGCGCATCCGCAACCTGGAGAGCGACGGCGCCTATTCCGACATCCGCACCGCCATGGGGGCGCGGCAGGTGCGCCTGGCCGAGCTGATGGACACGTACAAGGGGATCATCGACGTCAAGGCGGGAGAGGCCATCCTGGCCGACCACTACGACGTCTACCTCGAGAAGGGGGACAACCCGGACGCGCGCACGGTGGACGGCCACTACTACCTCGACGACATGGCCTACTGGCCGGCGAGGCGTCCCTACCAGCCCTCCGGCTCGGTGGACGGCAAGGTGACCGACTCGGAGATGGCCGGGGCCATGAGCTTCTACGGGCGGTTCGGCAACTCCTGCGGTCTGGCCTTCGACGCCTCGGAGTACTTCGCGGAGCACCCGCAGTGGGACTACCTCGAGGGCATCATCCACGACCGCCCCAGCCAGCCCTGGACCTGCTTCGAGACGGGCATGCGCTAAGGCCCGGAGCTTCGCTGCAGGTACGAAATCTTTCCGACCAAGTATAATTTGACACAAGTATACTAGTGTATTAATCTACTTGTAGAGGATTCGAGAGGAGGTGTGGCCATGAACACGGTCAACGTACGAATCCCCGAGGACAAGAGAGACGAGCTCAAGGTGATAGCCAGCCTCGAGAGGAGAAGCATCAAAGACATCGTGGGCGAGCTGGTCGAGGAATATATCGAGAGGCACCGGGAGACGCTGGACCTGCTCTCACGACCGGAGTGGGTGGACGCCATCCGCCGGGGCAAGGAGGAGGTGGCCGCAGGCGTGAAGGGTAAGGGCCTGAATGAGCTGGAAGGTTGAGATCAAACCCTCCGCGGAAAAACAATACCGAAAGTTGGACAAGAAGACCAGTATAAGGGTGCTGGATGCCCTACGCGAACTGGAAGGCACGCAGAATCCGTTGCAGCACAGGGGCATGAGGCCGCTTACCGGGGAGCTGAAGGGGGACTGGCGTCTGAGGGTGGGCGAGTTGAGAGTATTGATCACGCCGCAAGAAGAGTCGAAGACGCTGATGGTCTATGCCATCCTGCCGCGAGGCAGCGCTTACCAGGGATAACCCTGGGTCATAAGGGGAAGGGCTCGAAGCGCTCGCGCCCCGCCTTGCAGATGGGGCAGACGCCGGGCGGCTTGTCGCGGGCGCAGAGGTAGCCGCAGACCTTGCATCTCCACACCGGCACCGTGGTGGTCCGCGCCGGCCGGGGCTCGGCCGCTTCCGCGACCTCGGCTTCCCCGGAGGGAGCCGGGGGTTCCTCCTTCTCCGGCGGCCTGCGCTCGGGGATGGGCTTCACTTCGTCTTTGCCGTCCAGGACCTCCTGGGATACGTAGAGGCTTCAGTAACAGCAGCCGTAATCCTCCAGGTCGGCGTCGCGGTAGTCGCAGGGGCAGATGACGTCCAGGTCAGCCTCCTTGCTGCCCAGGGTCAGGCGGCAGGGGCAGAGGACGTATCCGAACCTCTCCTGGTTGGTCTGGAGCCCTTCCATCAGCATCATGGTGCTCTCCAGGTCGGGGTTGAGGTGGTAGCCCATCTCCTCCGCGTCCCGGTTCATCTTCTCGTAGAGGTCCTTGACAGCCTGGCTGTACTCAGCCATGTAAAACACCTCCCGTCAGTGTGGAAAGAACGGATGGTGAGCGCGCGAGGCCTTGCCCTAGAGCAGCGAGTCCTTGAACTTGTCCTCGCTGAAGCCCACGATGACCTGGTCCGTCGTCGACGACCAGGGTGGGGAAGGACTTGCGCGGGTTGACCTTGACCACCTCGTCCATGCACTCCTTCAGCTCGTCCCCATCCAGCAGGTCGACGTAGACGTACTCGTACTCGATGGCGTTCTCGTCCAGGAAGTTGCGGGCCTTCTTGCACCACCCGCAGGTGCTCAAGCCGTAGAAGGTGATGGAGTGGTCCTTCTTCTCGCCCTCCACCTTGGTGAAATTGACAGCCATTGCGCACTCCTTTTCTCTAGAGAGATACTAGCACTGGTTATACCCATTATACGGCATCTCAATCCGGCGGCGTCACGGCCGGATGTTAAACTCAGGTATCATCCGCACAGGGAGGTCTGCATCGATGGTCACGTCGCGCGAGGGGGGGAAACCCGGCGGAAGGCATGCGGTCCCCGCCTTCATCGGGTGGGTCTGGCGCTGCAAGGAGAGCCTGACCCGGCGCTTCCCGCGCACCTCGCGCTTCCTGGCGAAGCACGGCATCCTGCTGCTGATCGCCTTCTTCTTCCTGGTGTACGCAGCGCTGGCGCTGCTGAAGCACCGTGCCTTCCAGACCCACGCCTACGACTTGGGCATTTTCGACCAGGCCATCTACCAGTACAGCCGGTTCGAGATCGGCGCCAACACGGTGAGGCTGGTGCCCTGCCTGCTGGCCGACCACTGGCACCCCTCCCTCTTCCTCTTCGCGCCCCTCTACTGGCTCTGGCCGGACGTGCGCATGCTCCTCATCGCGCAGGCCCTGGTATGCGCCGTCGGGGTACTGCCCGTCTACTGGATAGCGAAGGAGAGGCTGCGCGCGGAGCTGCCCGCCCTGGCCCTCTCCTTCCTGTACCTCTCCTTCTGGGGGATGCTGGGGCTCATCTACTTCGACTTCCACCCCCACGTCCTCTACCCGCCGCTCATCGCCCTGGCCTACTACTTCGTCCTCAAGGACCGCATGGCCGCGTACTTCCTGTGCCTGCCGTTCCTGCTGGCGATCCAGGAGCAGGTGGCGCTGACCGTCTTCTTCCTCGGCATCTGGCTCACGGTCTTCCGGCGCAAGCGCCTGGAGGGGGTGGTGACCATGCTGGTGTCCGCGGCGTGGTACCTGGCCGTGGTGCAGGTCTTCATCCCCGCCCTGAACACCTCCGGGGCTTACGAATACCTCGACTACTACAAGTACCTGGGCGATACCCCCCTGGAGATCGGCAAGTACCTGCTCCTGCACCCCTGGATGGCCGTGAAGCTGCTCTTCTGGCCTTACCAGAAGACCTTGCTGCTGCTGGGCCTGTTCGCCCCCTTCCTCTTCCTGCCCCTGGCCAGCGGCTTCACCATCGTCCTCCTGCCCGACCTGCTGCAGCGGCTCTTCTCCGGCGTCCAGAGCAACTGGGAGATGTCGCGGCATTACAACGCGGTCTATGCCGCCGTGTTGATCATCGCCACCCTGGAGGTCCTCCCCCGCCTCTACCGCCGGATGCGCGGGCGCTACGCGGGGCGCCCCTTCGACTTCCGCCAGATGTCCCTGGCGCTCTGCGTGGCGCTGGTGCTGCTCCAGCTGCCCCTGGCCTTCGCGACTTCGGCCTGGCGCCTGGTTACACCCTCCACTTACCGGCTCGACGGAAGCGCGCGGGCGGGTCACCGGGCCCTGGCCTCCATCCCGCCGGACGCCTCGGTCTGCGCGGTCAGCGCGGCCGTACCGCACCTCACCCACCGCGACCAGGTCCACATCTTCAACGGCTGACACCTACGGGGCGGAGTACGTCGTGGTCAGCCGGGACTACGACACGTTCCCCTTCGACAACCGGGAGCAACTGGGCGAAGCCGTCGCCAGGCTGCGTGACGACCCGAGGTACGAGATGACCGACTACGGCGAGGGCTGGCTGGTCTTCCGGTTGAAGCCGGAGTACGACATCGACCGCTGAGCGTGCCCCGCCCTTGCTCAAGGCTGAGGCCGCGGGCCATGTTAGAAGGCATACCCGGGAGGGATATAATAGGGTGAGCAAGGGGAAAGCGAGGGAGGCCGTCCGTTCAACGGCTCTTAAGGGAAAGGGGACGCTATGAAAGCGGCGATCTGGCATGCGCAGCGCGACATGAGGATGGAGGACGTACCCGAGCCTGAAGTGGGGCCGGAGGACGTCAAGATCAGGGTCAAGTACGCCGGGGTCTGCCACACCGACGTCTTCGAGTACCTCTACGGGCCGCAGACCATCTTCAACCCGCCCCTGGCCCTGGGGCACGAGTTCTCGGGCGTGGTGGAGGAGACGGGCTCGGCGGTGACCGGCCTGGAGAAGGGAGACCGGGTGACCGGCCTTCCCTACTATCCCTGTTACAAGTGCCACTTCTGCCTGAAGGACAAGTGGAACATGTGCCTGGAGCCCAAGGCGCACGGCATGCACATCAACGGCACCTTCGCCGAGTTCGTGCCCCTCGACTACCGGGCCGTGTACAAGCTCCCCGACAACGTAAGCCTGGAGGAGGCGGCCACGGTGGAGCCCACCTCGGTGGTGTACAGCGCCGTGAAGCGGGCCGGCCTCGAGCCGGGCGAGAGCGTGTTCATCGTGGGGGCGGGCCCGGTGGGGCTGCTGCTGGCCAACGTGGCCAGGTACAAGGGGGCCGGCAAGGTGGTGGTGAGCGAGCCGCTGGAGATGCGCCGCGCCAAGGCGCTGGAGATGGGGGCCACCCACGTCATCGACCCGCAGGCTCGAGGACGCCATCGGCCGGGCGCGGGAGATCTGCGACGGCCTGGGGGCGGACGTCAGCTTCGACGCGGTGGGGCTGCAGGCCTCCATCGACACCGCCGTCTATTCCACCCGCAAGGACGGGCGCATCGGCCTGCTCGGCTTCGCCTTCTACGAGATGCCCACCTATCCCCTGATGCTGCTGGCCGCCTTCGCCAACGAGTTCCACTACTTCGCCACCCTGGGCTACTCGACGGAGATGAAGGAAGTGGTGGACCTGGTGGGCAAGGGGGAACTGCATCCCGGGGCCATCGTCAGCCAGACCATCCCCTTCGACCAGATGATCGACTTCTTCGACCACTTCGAGGAGAAGCGGAGCGACTACCTGAAGACCCTCATCGAAATAGGCTAGGTGATGGGCTTGACCCTCGAAGGAACTGCTCCAGTCGCGGGCGGCCGGGATGGGCGAGAGCCCGGCGGTCATCTACCGGGACCGGGCCATCACCTACGGCGAGCTGGAGGAGAGGGTGACGCGCTTCGCCAACGCCCTGGCCGGCCTGGGGGTGGGGCGGGACGACAAGGTGGCGATGATGCTCAACAACTGCCCCGAGTTCATCGTCACCTACTTCGCCTGTTCCTACCTGGGGGCGGTGGCGGTGCCGGTGAACATCTTCTACAAGGAGCGGGAACTGGAGTTCCTGCTGCGCGACTCGGACGCCGTGGCCCTGGTGGCCACCCCCGCCTTCGCGGAGTTCTTCTCGCGCATCGAGGACAAGCCTCCCCTCTTCCGCCACCTCATCGTCACCGGGGACTACCCGGAAGGGTCTGCTCTTCGCCGAAGTGGAGGCGGGCGGCTCGAGCGGGCCCGTGGAGGTGGAGGTGGGCGAGGACGACGTGGCCGAGATACTCTACACCTCGGGCACCACCGGGGTGCCCAAGGGGACCATGCTCACCCAGGGCAACCTCTTCTTCCATGCCGACGCCATCATCAGCGTGCTGGAGCTGAACTCAGAGGACCGCGCCCTGATGGTGGTGCCCATGTTCCACGGCTACGGCATCACCGTCCTGCTCTGCTGCTTCGTGGTGGGGACCAGCTTCGTGCTGCTGGACCCCTTCGACGCGGTGGAGGTCTTCGGGGTGATAGAGAAGCACCGGGTGACCTTCCTGCCCATGGTGGTGGCGATGTACTTCATGCTCTACCACCACCCCGACCGGGGTTCCTACGACCTCTCCTCCCTGCGCATCGGCATCTCCGGGGCCTCGGCCATGCCCGCCCAGCTGATGCGCGACGCCTCCGAGGCGTTCGACATCGTCATCCTGGAGGCCTGGGGGCTGACGGAATGCTCCGCCTCCGCCACCATCCAGCGCATGAACCTGCCCTACAAGGAAGGGAGCGTGGGCCTGGCCCATCCCGGGGTGGAGGTGGGCGTGATGGACGAAGCCGGGGGGCTGCTGGGCTCAGGCGACATCGGCGAACTGGTCATCCGGGGGCCCCTGGTGATGAAGGGTTATTACAAGCGGCCGGAAGAGACGGAGGAAGCCCTGCGCGGGGGCTGGCTGCACACCGGGGACATGGGCTATTACGACGACGAGGGCTACTTCTTCATGGTGGACCGGAAGAAGGAGATGGTCAACGTGGGCGGCGAGAAGGTCTTCCCGCGCGAGGTGGAGGAGCTCATCTACACCCACCCGGCCGTCGCCGAAGTCGCGGTGGTGCCGCGGCCCGACCCCAAGCTGGGCGAGATACCGGTGGCGGTGGTGGCCTTGAAGCCCGGCGCTTCCCTGAGTGAAGAGGAGCTCACGGGGTTCCTGGCCGACAAGCTGGCGCGCTTCAAGGTGCCCCGGCGGGTGGTGTTCGTGGAGAGCCTGCCCCGCAACCCCATCGGCAAGATAGTGAAGAAGGAGATCGTGCGGTCCCTGGCCGAGGAAGAGGGAAGGGGGCGGGGGCGCCGTGACGGCGGAGGACGTGGTGCGCGACCCCCACACTCCCCTGCGGCGGCTGAAGGAAGGGGGCGGCAGGGTCGCCGGGTACGTCTGCAGCTACGTGCCGGTGGAGCTGCTGCACGCGGCGGGGTTCACGCCGGTGCGCCTGCTGCTGGGCCCCGCGCCGGGCGAGACGGCGGGCGCCTTCATGCAGCCCTTCTGCTGCTCCTTCGCCCGCAGCCTGCTGGAGGGTCTGGGCGACGGCACCTACGATTACCTCTCGGTGGTGGTCATGCCCCACACCTGCGACACCATCCGCAACCTCTCGGACCTGGTCGGGGTGGCGGTGCCGGGCCTGCGCGTGCTCAACCTGATGGTCCCCACCGTCACCCACACCCCCGAGGCGGTGGAGTTCATGACGGAGGAACTGCGCGTCCTCGCCGGCGCGCTGGCGGACATCTCCGGCACTCCGGTCACGGAGGAGAGCCTGGGCTCGAGCATCGGACTCTACAACCGCTGCCGCGCCGCCCTGGCGGGCTTGCGGGGCTTGCACCTCTCCAACCGCGAGCTCTACGCGGCCTACCTCGCCTTCCAGCTGACGGACCCGGAGGGGTTCCTGGCCCTGGCTTCTTCGATAGAGGCCGGGCGATGAGAAGGAGGGGCTTACCAGGGTCGCGGTGGTGGGCGGCCCGGTGCCGCAGGTGGAGATATTCGAGTTGATGGAGGAGTACGGCCTGGAGGTGGCCTGGGACGACCTGTGCACGGCGTCGCGGTTCGCGGAAGGCCCGGTCGACGCGGGCGAGGGTGACCTTTACGCGGCCCTGGCCGGGCGCTACCTGGGACGCCGTCCCTGCCCCACCAAGCTGGACCCGTCCAACCGGCGGGAAGAGGCGCTGCTCGAAGTCGATAGAGGCCGGCGGGGTGAGGGGCGTGGTCTTCGCGCAGCAGGCCTTCTGCGAGTTCCACTCCTTCGACTACCCCGGCCTGAAGCGGGCGCTGGACGACCGGGGCATTCCCTCGGTCCGGCTGGACCTGGAGACGCCCTTCTCCCCCACCGGGCAGCTCCGCACCCGCCTGCAGGCCTTCTCCGAGATGCTCACCGAGGGGGGCGGCGGCAATGGCTAAGCGGTTGAAGCTCCCCTGCGAGGCGACCATGAAGGAAGTGATGACAGCTTACTACACCGAGGCCTACACCTCGGACAAGCCCAAGGCCTGGGTCACCTCGGGGGCGCCGGTGGAGCTGCTGCTGGCCGCCGGGGTCGTCCCCATCTTCCCCGAGAACTACGGGGCGATGATCGCCGCGCAGCACCTGGGGGAGGACCTCTGCGCGGCCGCCGGGGACCTGGGCTTCGACGACTGCGTCTGCTCCTACGCGCGCTGCACCATCGCCTCCACCGAGCGGGGCGAGGGGCCGCTGGGCGCCCTGCCCGCCCCCGACTTCCTGCTGGCGTGCAACAACGGCTGCGGCACCATGTTCAAGTGGTACGAGGTGCTGAGCCGGCGCTTCGGCGTGCCCCTGCTCTTCCTGGACACGCCCTACTGCGGGGACGAACCCACGCCGCGGGACCGCGCCTACCTGGTGAGCCAGCTGGAGCGGATGCTCGCCGGCCTGGAGGGCATCCTGGGTGAGCGGGTGGACCGCGACAGGTTGTGGGAGACGCTCAGGCTGTCGAGCGACACCGCCCGGCTGTGGGGGGAGATACAGGACCTGCGGCGCAACCGCCCCTGCCCGCTCAACTCGCCGGACATGTTCGTGCACATGGCGCTCATCGTCACCCTGCGCGGCACCGAGACCGCCTACAAGTACTACCAGGACATGCTCGCCCAGGTGAAGGAGAGGGTGGACGCGGGCATCGGGGCGGTGGAGAACGAGCGCTACCGCCTGCTGTGGGACCACATCCCCCCCTGGTACGCCCTGCGGGACTTCTTCGACTTCTGCGCCGAGCAGGGGGCCTGCTTCGCGGTGGACACCTACACCAACGTCTGGCAGGGCTCCTTCGACCCCGACCGGCCGCTGGAGAGCCTGGCCGAGTGCTACCAGGGGATCATGCCCAACCTGCGCCTGCCGCTGCGCGCGGCCATGTACGTCGACTACATCCGCGACTTCTCCATCGACGGCTTCGTCATCCATTCCAACCACAGCTGCAAGAGCTACTGCCTGGGCGAGTACGAGATAGCCCGGCGCATCCGTCGCGAGACCGGGGTGCGCGGCGTCATCCTGGAGGCGGACATGGTGGACCCGCGGTTCTATTCCGAGCCGCAGGTCAAGCAGATGATGCTGGCCTTCCTGGAGTCGCTCGATCAGTGAAAGGAGACCCGATGGACTACCAGACTCTCATCTACGAGACGGACGGGGCCGTGGGCACCCTGACCCTCAACCGCCCCACGGCTGTCAACGCCGTCAACCACCTGATGATGGAGGAGCTCATCGACTTCTGGGAGGCGCGGCAGCGGGACTTCGAGACCAGGGTGATCATCCTCACCGGGGCGGGAGAGAAGGGCTTCTGCGCCGGCTTCGACATGAAGGACGCCACCGGGGGGTACGCGGAGGGCGGGCTGACCCCCGAGAACATCTACCGCAACCAGAGCCGCTTCTCGGGCATCTACAAGCTGATGCGCACCTGCCCCCAGCCCATCATCGCCGCGGTGCACGGCTACGCCATGGGCGCCGGCCTCTCCTTCGCCATGGCCTCGGACGTCCGGCTGGCCAGCCGCGACGCGGTGTTCTGCGCCGCCTTCATCAACATCGGGGTGGGCGGGGCGGACCTCTCCTCCAGCTACCTGCTGTGGCGGCTGGTGGGCTTCGGCAAGGCGGCGGAGATGTGCTACTCCGGCGACCGCATCGGGGCGGAGGAGGCCTGGCGCATCGGCCTGGCCAACCACCTCTGCGAGCGGGAGGAGCTGATGGAGAAGGCGGGCGCCATGGCGCGTAACTTCGCCTACAAGAGCCCCTTCGCCCTGCAGCTCACCAAGGAGGCCCTGAACGCCGGGCTGAACGCGCCTTCCATGGACGAGGCCCTGATGATGGAGAACCGCAACCAGTCCTACATGCTCTACATGCAGCTGGTGGAATTCCAGAAGCAGCAGCAGTCTACATGATCGCCTGATGACCGGGGATCGCAGTCGCTTGCAGGCGCGCCTTCTCCCAAGCGCGGCCATTCTACTGGGTTGACAAATACAGCTGCTTTCAATAATGTTAACGTTAACGTTAACGTTAACTTGTTAAAAGGGGCGCCCTTCCATGACTGTACCGACCGATAAAGAAGAATCCGTAAAGACCTTTACCATCTCCGAGCTGGCGGCAGTGTTTGGGGTGACCACGCGGACCATCCGCTATTACGAGGAGTGCGGCTTGCTCGCTCCGAACAGAAAAACCCCGACCAGCCACAGGTTGTACGACGAACGCGACCTCGCGCGGCTCAAGCTCATCTTGCGCGGCAAGCGCTTCGGATATTCGCTCTCGGAGCTCGGCGAGATCATCAAGCTGTACGAGATCGACCCGACTCAACAGAAGCAGATCGTATATACCCTCACCCACGGTTTCGCTCACATCCAGGAGATAGACGAGAGGATCGAGGAGCTGCGGGAACTCCGCGAGGAGATGCTCGAGTTCGCGAGGAGTTTCGTGGAGATACTCGAGACAAGTGAGGGCGGGGGTCAAGACGGGATGGAGGAGTTCATCTCGGGCGTGAAAGAGACCATAGTGCGGCTCGGCAAGATGTAACGGCTAGGAAAGAGGAGGTGGTGAGATGTCCCTTCCCGACAGAGACAATCCGTACGAGCTTCAATCCATATCTCGAGTGGAGAAAGAACGTGTCGACTACTACGCCGACGACCCGTTCCTGCAGCAGATGGTGGAGTGCATTCGCGGGCCCCGAGGCGGAGGAGGTGGACCGGGCCGCCCGCGCGTTCTCGCGCAAGGCGTCGTTCCGCTGGCGGGACTTCGCGGAAAGGATCGCGACGCCGGAGAACCGGCCGTACATGATGCATTACGACGGCCACAAGAACCGCATCGACCGCATCGTGCGCCCTTACGAGGTGGAGGTCATGGAGAAGGAGGTCTTTTCGGAGGGCATCTTCTCCAGGTCGACCTCACCCTGGACCCGCTTCATCAAGATCCTCCTTGAGAGCCAGAACTCGGAGGCCGGGGTCCTCTGCCCCCTGACCTGTACCTGGGGCCTGGTCGCGCTCCTGGAGACGTACGCGGACACCGCGGAGACGCGAAGCATCCTCTCCCATGTTAAGGAGGGGGCCGACGGCGACTTCGCCATCGGGGCCCAGTTCGTGTCCGAGATACAGGGGGGCTCCGACGTACAGGCGAATCTCCTCGAGGCCGTCGAGGAGGGCGGGGCCTGGCGCCTCTACGGGAACAAGTTCTTCTGCTCCGCCGCCCACGCGGATTACGCGGTGGTCACCGCCAAGCCGCGGGGTTCTGAAAGGGTGGGCCTCTTCGTCATCCCCATGTGGCTGCCGGGCGACAAGGAGAAAGAGATACGCAACGGCTACACCATCGACCGCCTCAAGTGGAAGCTGGGAACGGTGGAACTCCCAACCGCCGAGATCACCTTCGACGGCGCGCTGGCCTATCCCGTGGGGCCGTTGGACCGCGGCGTCGCCAATGTCGTGGGGATCGTGCTGACCCTCTCCCGCCTGGTGGTGGGCATCGGCATGAGCGGCGGCATGGCCCGGGGTCTGCGCGAGGGCAAGAAGTACGCCGAGTTCCGCACCGCGTTCATGCTCCCCTTGAGCCTTTTCCCCATGGCGGCGGCACAGATCTCCCGCATGGAGCACTACGCCCGGCGCAGCATCGCGGGAAGCTTCCGGCTCTACCAGGATTTCATGGATCTTCCCGGGGGCCTGGTGCCGGGCCTGACCGCGCAAGAGCCACTGGAACTCAAACGGTTTCGCTTCAACGTGCGGCAGTTGATCATGCTTCAGAAGATAACCGTGGCCAGCGACGCCAACGACATGTCGCGCCTGGGAATAAGTATCTTGGGCGGCCACGGCGTTATGGAGGATTTCTCGAGCTTTCCCCGCATGCTGCGCGACGGATTGGTCAACGAGCTGTGGGAAGGGCCGCGCAACGTCCTTCTGACCCAGATGCACCGGGACTTTCAGCGGGTCGCGGAATGGTATCCGCCGGCCGATTTCGTGGCCAGCGTCCTGGCTGGCGCGGACGAGGCCGCCGTCAGGGAATACTCGGGTGAGATCGAAGAGCTCCTGGCGATTCCCCATCTCCTGGAGATGAACGAGAAGACCCTGCAGGCGTGCGAGCGGTGGGACGATTTCTGCGCCAGGTTCTTCCATGCCTACCAGGACCTGGCACTTGCTCAAGCGGAAGCCGCCGTGGGCTCAGCGAAGCGGATCCTTAAAGACAAAGAACCAGTCAGGGGATAAACTGGTGATCTCAGTGAACGGCATCGGCAAGCTGAAAGAGAGCGGGAGGCCGGTCATCGGCTGCTTCCCGCTCTATCCACCCGTGGAGATCCTCCACAGCATGGGCCTCATTCCGGTAGTCCTGTGGGGGCTGCGGGATCCCACGCTCGGCACGCAGGACGCAGACAGGCACATCCAGAACTTCGCCTGTTCGGTAGCCAGACACCTCACTCAGTTCGTTATGGCGGAGGGGAAAGGCCTCTTCGACGGGCTATTCTTCTACAATGCCTGCGACACCCTGCGCAATCTCCCGGAGATCCTGCGCGAGGGGCTCTCGTGCCGCGGCGCCGGTATTCCCCCTATGTTCCGGGTGCATGTACCCATGGTGCCCCCGGACCAGACCGACGCCTCCGCCTTTCTCAGAAACGAGATAGAGGGCTTGGTGCAGGCCCTCGAAGCACGGTTTGGGGTGAGGTTTTCGCAGCGGAGGTTCGAGAGGAGTGTAGAACTCTATGCGCGCATGCGAGGCCTTTGTAAGCGCCTGGAGGAAGAGGTCTCCGGGGGCGGGATGCCCTTTGCCGATTTCTGCGAGACCATCATGCACATGAACTTCCTTTCCGTCGAGGACCAGATCGAGCTGCTCGAATCGAGGCTTGCCTCATGCACTCCCCCGCCGGAGGCGGATGCTCCCGCTGGGCGCGTGATGGTTGGCGGCATTCTCCCACCGCCCCCGCTTGTCTGCCACCTCATGGATGAAGCCGGGCTGCGCGTGGTGGGGAACGATATTGCATCACTCTACCGTTCCTACGCGCGCATGCCCGATGACTGGGAAGACGCCCCCGACTATTACGTGCGCTTCTACGGGAATCATTTTCCGTGCACTACCCTCCTCTACTCGGCCGGTGAACGGTTGGACGTCGTTATCGAAATGACCCTGGAGCGGAGGGCGGGGGGATACGTATTCGCCGGCGAGAAGTTCTGCGAATACGAGTACTTCGAACTGCCCTGCCTGCAGGAGTGCCTCCGTGACCGCGGCGTGCCCGTTCTCTCCCTGGAGTTCTCGGCGGAGGACGAAGCTGTCGAAGAGGTCTTGCGGACCCGCATCGAAGCGTTCGGGGAACTTCTGCATGCGCCGCGGGGCTTGGGACCGGCCGGAGGGAGAGGGGGCTGACGTGGCGTTCGTGAAGACCGAAGCGGGTAAGAGCCTGACGCGCTTACTGACGGAAAGCTATATGGATATGCATGGCCGAGCGGGAGAGGGGGCCTTCGTGATCTGGGGGGCCATAATCGTCCCGGTCGAGATATTCAGAGGTTTCGAGAACATAGTCTACTGCGTGCCGGAGAGCCATTCCGCGCTGTGCGCGGGAAAGGGGGTGGGGGCGGAAATGTGTCTGAAGGCCGAGGAACTGGGCTATTCCACTGACCTATGCTCCTACGCACGCATAGACATCGGGTGCCTCTCGGATGGGTGTAAGGATTCGCCCACTCTCGGCCTCCCCCGGCCCCACCTGCTGGTCTCGGATAACAACAACTGCTCACTGCTGGTGAAATGGTTCGACGTGCACCGGCGCAGGATGGACGTGCCGCATTTCATCCTCGACGTCCCCTTCTGCTACAGTACGCAGAGCGAGAAGGACCGTGAGTACATCCTGGCCCAGCTCAACGACCTCATCCGTACCGTGGAAGAGCTGAGCGGCCAGCGTTTCGACAGGGACAGGTTCCATGAGGCATCGGCCTGCACGCACGCCGCCATGCAGGAATGGAAAAGATTCCTGGCCTTCGCCAGGCACCGGCCTTCTGGCATTACCGTCTTCGACTCCTTCGTACAGATGGCCCCCTTCTTCACCTCCCGCGGCACCCCGGAACTGGTGGAGCATTTCAAACTCCTGGCCGACGAAGTGGAAGAACGCATGGGGGTGGGCCTCTACCCCGTGCCCAACGAGAAATATCGCCTGCTCTGGGACAATATCGCTCCCTGGCACCAGCTCAGGAAGATGTCCCAGGTCCTCTCGGAGCTCGGCGCGAACATCGTCGCCGCTCCCTATACCTCCTGTATCGGATCGGTGGAGGGGTCGTTCCATCCGTACGAATCCGGCGAGGACGAGGACCCCCTATGGCACATGGCGAGGATCCAGAACCATTCCGTATGCCCTTACGGGCTGGACCTCCGTTTCGATGCGATGAGCTGGGCAGTCGAGGAGATCGGGATAGACGGCATCGTCTTCGCCAGCAATCGAAGCTGCAAGGTGTTTTCCATCATGCAGATGGACCAGCAGAGACGTATGAGCGAGAAGTACGGCATCCCGTCGATCATGATAGACGTCGATCATGCGGACTCGCGAAAATTCAGCGAAGAGAGCGTCTATCTGCGGCTCGAAGCCCTGCTGGAAAGCATCGAGTCTTCGTGAACGGCCGTCACCTGGTATGCCATGTCCTGGACTCGCCTCTCCTGCTCTCGCTTCATCCCCAACCGGGTAAGGCTTTCTCTCTTCATCCTCGCCTACAACCTGGCCAACTTCCTGCGTCGCTTCGCCCTGCCCCGGGAGGTGTCAGCCTGGTGCTCAGGGCATGTCTAAACCGGGCGAAAACCCTCTTCGGGATGGCTCTTGCCGCCTATCAGCGGATGGAGCGGCGGGTGGGCGGCCCGGAGTGCGGCCGAATGGCGGGGTTGTAGCAGAATATCTATACAAGGGAAGGGCATCGGGTTCAAATGAGGAATATCGGGTAAAGGATCCTCGGGAAGTTC
>CAWFDJ010000017.1:0-86019 GCA_963814495.1 uncultured bacterium | reverse complement strand
ATGGGGGAGAACCTGCCGCCGGAGGCGGCGGTGGTCTCCAACGCCGGGCCCATGGTCTCCTTCTACATGGGCCGGGACGCGCTGTTCCTGGGGGAGTGGCAGTTCTTCGACCCGTCCGATATCGACCCGGAGGACGCGGCGGCGCAGATGCGCGAGCGGGGCGTGGATTACCTGCTGCTTTTCGCATATACTCCAAGCTTGGAGGACGCGTTCGCCAACGCGGGAGTGCCCGTCGAGTCGCTTGAGGATTTCGAGCTGGTAGGGGAGTTCTACGGGCAGACCCCCTACTCGACCAACCTGCCGGAGGGGTATGCCTTCGTGCTCAAGGTGAAGCCGTAGGAGGGAGAGCCGGTGCCGGGTAAGGAAGAGGAAGCCGGGTTGGCGCCGGGGGCCGTGGGGGCCCCGGAAGAGGAAGAGGGCGAAGCGGCGCGGAAGCCCCTGCCGGTGAGCGACGCCGGGCCCGCCGGGACGGGGTGGGCCCGGCGGGTGCTGCGCTCCCCCGACCTCAAGGTGGCGGCGTACTTCGCCGTGTGGCTGGCGAGCCTGCTCGGGTTCTGCTATTTCGTCATGGTGCTCAACCCGGCGCAGCCCACCGTGGCCAATCCCATGAGTACCGGGACCTACGTCCAGTCCTTCTTCTACTTCGACGGCGGCTGGTTCGTGGACATCGCCAAGTACGGTTATACGGGCTTCTCCGAGGTGCGGGGCTGGGACTGCAACTACATCTCCACCGCCTTCTTCCCGCTCTACCCGACGGCCATCCGCCTGGTGTCCTACCCCCTCTTCGGCCACTACTACGCGGCCGCCCTGCTGGTCTCCTGGCTGAGCCTGCTGGGCTGCCTGGTCTACCTGAGGCGCCTGGCGCTCACCTTCCGCAAGGGAGGAGACGACGAGGACGCGGGCTTCCGCGCCTGCCTGTGCCTGCTGCTCTTCCCCACCGCCATCTTCCTGGCCGCCGGTTACTCGGAATCCATCTTCCTGCTGTGCGCGGTGGCCGCCCTGTACCACGCGCGCCGCTCCTCCTGGATACTGTCGGGCGCCTGGGGCTTCCTGGCCTGCCTGGCCCGCCCGGTGGGGCTGGCGGTGGCCGGCGCCATCATGCTGGAGGCGCTGCGGCAGGCCGGGTGGAAGCCGCGCAACCTCAAGCCGCGCATGGCGGCGCTGCTCCTCGCCCCCCTGGGGCTGGCCACCTACATGGCCTACCTGTGGTGGCGCTTCTCCGACCCGCTCATCTTCACCAAGGCGGAGAAGGCGGGTGAGGGGTGGCAGCGCGAGTTCAACCTGGTGGGCCCCTGGCGGCTGGTGAAGAAGCTGTTCGACTCGGGCGGCGTCTTCAACGCCGACTTCGCCAAGTACCTCTACCTGCTGGCCTTCATGGTGGTGATGGTGGTCCTGGTGGTCCTGGTCTTCCGCCGCTACGGCTACCCCCTGGGGGCCTTCTCCCTGCTGTGCCTGCTGCCGCCCCTGCTGACCAGCCCGCCCGAAAACCCCATGATGAGCCTCAACCGCCTGGTCATCGTGATCTTCCCCGCCTTCCTGCTGCTGGGGGAGTGGTGCCGCAACCGCGACTTCGAGCGGTTCTACTCCATCGTGGGGACCCTGGGGCTGGCGGTCTTCTCGACCCTCTTCGTGTACGGCATGTGGGCGGGCTGAGGCCCGGCCTCAGCGGGAGACGTACTCGGTGTAGAGCTCCAGGCCGTCCGAGTCCCGGAAGGTGAGGCGGGCCCGGTCTCCCTCGATGGAGACCTCCAGGTACCCGAAGACGCGGTCGGCCACCCACACGCTCTCGGAGGCGCGCCAGTGCCCCACCTCCCGCATCTCCCCGCCCATCCCGGCCGAGATGGCGAAGGTCACCCCGTTGCGCCGGAGCAGCTCCAGGCGGTGGTCGTGGCCGCTCAGCACCAGGTCCACGTCGCGCTCCTCGAAGAGGGGCATCAGGGCGTCCCGGGTGTCGACGTTGACGTAGCAGGGCTCCCCGTTGTCGAAGTGGTCGGAGACGTAGTAGAAGGTGTGCTGCATCACCACCGTCCAGTCCTCGGGCGGGACGGTCGAGAGCTCCTCCGAGAACCAGGTCCGCTGCTCCTCGCTCCAGCACTCGGTGCCCCACTCCAGGTCGAGGAAGAAGAGGTGGACGCCGTTGACGTCCACCCGCTGCCACAGGCGCGAGCCGCTCCGGTTGGCCATGCCGTCGGGGTAGAGGTAGTCGAAGTACCTCCTGTAACCCGTGAAGATGCCGTCGTGGTTGCCCATGACCGTGCGCACCGGCGTCCCCGGGGCGGCCGCGCCCAGGGCCTCCAGGCACTCCCGCCAGGAGGGGTCCCAGAAGCCCAGGTGCACCAGGTCGCCCAGGAGGAAGAGGTAATCGTAGCCGCGGGAGGGGTCGCCCATCATCCCGAGGATGGAACGGGTGATGTCGGAGCGCCCGCCGTTGCCGCCGAAGTGAGGGTCCGAGCCCACCGCGAAGCTCAGGGTGTCCGGGGCGGCGGCCGGGGTGCGGAAGGTGACCGCCTCCCCGCCGTTCAGGCTGTAGCTGTACTCGCGGCCCGGCTCCAGGTCGCCGAGCATGAAGGCGTGAGAGCGGGAGGCGGCCGTCCTCCTCCACCAGGTGCTCGTCGCCCTGCCGGCCCCAGGCCAGCGTGTTGGCGGTGTCGTCCACGGTCCAGAAGGAGAGGCAGAGGTCGGGCACCCCGTAGCGCCCGGTGGAGTCGCTGACCAGCAGCAGGGGGGGCTTGTCGCCCGCGTCGTAGGAGCCGCAGAAGCGGATGCCGGCGTAGAGGCCGGCGGGCAGGGCCAGCCCCAGGGCCAGCAGGCAGGCCATGGCGAAGAGCAGGAAGCGCAGGCCCAGCGGCCGCCGGCGCGCCGGCCGGGCCTCGCGCAGTATCACGCAGGCGACGGCCAGGGGCAGCAGGATGAGCGCGAGGACGCGCAGGAACAGCAGGAAGGTGGAGAAGGGGAGGAACCAGCGTTCCAGGCCGCCCACGCCGTGCAGGCCGGTCACCCAGTCGATGACAGCCAAGATCGCCGCGGTGCCCGCCAGGGCCGCCAGGACGATAAAGGCGTCGCTCCACTTGAGCGGCTGCCTGAGCTGCCGTGCTGCCTGGTCCCGGTCTATGGCGGCCTCCTTTCGCCTCCGCGCCGCGCTCCCCACGCCGCGCACCTAACTGTGACGGTAGCCGTTTTCGCGCGGTTCCGCCAGGGCGGACCCGTCCCCGGCGCCGGCCCGGGGACGGGGAGTGGCGTGTGCTAATATAACAACGCAAGGAAAGGGTGGCTGATTGTCCAGATGATAGCGAAGACGATCGGGTCGTTGAAGAAGCACCTGGGAGGGACGAGGCTCTGGCGTGCCGCCAACCTGGCGCTCTTTCATCTCAACACCAACCGGCTGGCCCGCAAGGCCCGCTCCCTGGCCCCGCCCCGCTGGGTCTACCGCAAGCTGCAGAGCGAGTCGTTCTACGACCGTCACTACTTCGACTTCCACAAGGACGTCAACCTGGAGAGCGGCTACGCCGCCGGCTACGGCGACAAGCAGGACTTCCACGAGATGACCGCCCTGGTCCGCGACACCTTCCGGGCGGAGCGGGTCCTGGAGGCCGGCTGCGCCAAGGGGTACCAGGTGAGGGCCTTGCGCGAGGCGGGCGTGGAGGCGTGGGGCTTCGACCTGAGCGCCTACGCCATCGAGACCGCCCCGGAGGACACCCGCCCCTGGCTCAAGGTGGGGGACTGCCGCAACATGGGCTACGGGGACTCCTCCTTCGACCTGCTGCTGATCCTGGAGACGCTGGAGCATGTCGCCCCCACCGAGCTCGACGTCATCCTGGACGAGGTCCGGAGGGTGGCGTCCCGCTGGGTCCTGGCCACCATGCCCTGCGACGGCCGGACCCACTTCGGCCCGGGGCACGCCTGGAGCGAGGCGGGCCCGCTCCCCCCCTTCTACGAACCCACCGTCGACCTCTGGCCGTTCCGCTCCCTGCCCAAGGACTGCTACGGGTACCCCCACCACGGCCACATCTCCATCGCCTCGCGCGATTACTGGACCGAGCTGTTCAGCCGCCACGGGTTCGCGCGCCGGGGGGCGCCGGAGCGCGAGGTCTACGAGGGGATCGAGTCGGCCCGCGAGGGGCTGATGATCCCCTTCGTCTTCGAGAAGGCGGTGGACGGCGCGGGGGCCGCCACCCGCCTGGAGACGCGCGAGGCGGGCTGGCGGGAGGACGGCGGCGTCTGGAGCAGCCGGCCCCTGGAACTGCCCGCGGGCAACCATCTCCTGCGCGTGGAACTGCGCCGCGCGGAGCCGTCCCCGCCCCGCGGGGCCCGCCAGCGCTGCCTGCACGTGCGGGCCATCTCCACCGACGGCGACACCCTGCACGGCACCCGCCTGCTGGACCGGCGCCGGCTCCGCGCCCTGGGCGTCCGGCAGGAGCCCGCCGTCTGGATGCACTGCGCCATGCCCCGGCCGGGCGAGGTGGCGGTGCAGCTGCAGGGCGAGTACGGCCTCCGCCTGGACCTCTCCGCCGGCATCCTGTGCCGCCTGCACGCGATGGGGTCAGGTCTCTACTCTTGAATTTCCTCCCAGATATTGGTAATTCGCTATATTTACCTTAGCTGGTAATATATGGCAGGAAATTCAAGAAGACCTGACCCAATTGATATTTACAGGGCGACCATTTATCATTTTCAACTGCCGGAGGAAGGAGGGCGAGTGCGTTATTTCAAGCGTTCGAGCGGCCAGGCCGTGACCGTCAAGGAGGGGGCCGAGAGTGTCCAGGTCGAACTGGACCCGGGCTACCTGGCTCTCCCCGGGGCCAACCTGACCGCCGACATCTACGCCCACGACGACCGCCGCCACCCCGACGCCCACCTGGGCTGGTGGACCTTCGACGTCGCGGGGGCCTCCAACCCCCTCCAGCTCACCTTCGACCTCCACGCGGAGCGGGGGGACGGGACCGTCAGGGCGGCCGCCGGGGAGCCGGGTGAGCCCCTGCCCCTGGCCAAGAGCTGGGTCAACCCGGACTACCCCCTCCACCCCATCCAGGACATCGACCTGGTGGCGCGGGACGGCTCGGAAGGAGATGGAGCTGCTCCGCTTCACCTGCTACGTGCGGGACACCGGGCTGCTCTCGGGCTACTACTCCCGCGAGGAGCACCAGGAGACCGCCTACTCCACCGCCAACCTGGTGCTGGAGGAGTTCCACGCCCACCGCCTGCGGGTCTTCACCCGGCTGTTCGAGCGCTACATCCCCGCCTCCTCCCGGGTGCTGGACGTGGGGTCGGGGTACAGCCTCATCCGCTGCTGCCGCACCGACTGGCCCTTCCAGGTCACCTGCTGCGACCTGGACGAGGCGGCCATGCGCAAGATGGCCGAGGACGCCCCCGACTACCGCTGGGTGATGGGCGACGCCGCCGAGCTGCCCTTCGCGGACGCGGAGTTCGACGCGGTCTTCGCGGGGGAGATCATCGAGCACCTGCCCGACCCCCGCGAGGGTTTCCGCGAGTGGCTGCGGGTGCTCAAGCCGGGCGGGGTGATCATCCTCTCGACGCCCAACCGGCACCGCCTGATGAACGTCCTCAACCACGCCGACGACCCCGTCAACCCCGAGCACATCAGCGAGATGACCTACCGGGAGCTCCAGGGGATGCTGGCGGGCGAGGGCCTCACCACCCTCCACCAGGAGGGCATCTACATGGAGTGGCTCTTCAACTACTTCCGCAAGGGCCCCTGGATCGACCTGCTGCCCACCTACTGCCAGAAGCACAGGTACTGGCCGGTGGTCCGGGCCACCATGTACTCGGGCAGGCTCTTCCGCCCCTGGGCCCAGAACCTGGTCTTCGTGGCGAGGAAGCCGTAAGGGCCGGTGGCCATGGGCATCGGGGAGCAGCTCGACCCCTTCTTCTACCCGAAGAGCATCGCGGTGGTGGGGGCCACCCCCAACAAGGCCAAGGGCGGCTACGCCATCATCGCCAACCTGCTGGACGGCTTCGACGGCAAGGTCTGGCCGGTCAACCCGGGCCGCCGCGAGGTGCTGGGGGTGCCCTGCTACGCGACGGTTGAGGAACTGCCGGAGGTGCCCGACCTGGCCATCGTGTTCGTCCCCGCTTCCGGGGTCCCGGGGGTGGTGCGGGACTGCGCGGAGGCGGGGGTCAAGGCCGTGCTGGTCGAGTCCGGGGGCTTCGCCGAGGTGGGGGAGGAAGGTACGGCCCTGCAGGAGGAGATGGTGGAGACGGCCCGCCGGGCGGGCATGCGCCTGTGGGGCCCCAACTGCACCGGCCTGGTCAACTCGCGGCCCAGCCTGTTCACCCCCTTCATGCGCGTACCCGGCGTCGACGTCCGGGTGCCCGCGGGGAACCTGGCCATCGTCGCGCAGAGCGGGATGATGGCGGCGGGCTTCCTCATCCAGTTCATCCTGGCCGACTACTTCAGGATCAGCAAGGCCTGCGCCATCGGCAACAAGGCGGACATCGACGAGACCGACGTCCTGGCCTACCTGGCGCAGGACCCGGACACCGAGGCGGTGGTGATGTACCTGGAGTCGGTGGTGCGGGGGCGGGAATTCCTGGAGACGGCGCGGCGGGCGGCGTCCCGCAAGCCCCTGGTGGTGCTGAAGGCCGGCCGCAGCGCGCAGGCCGCGCAGGCCGCCGTGTCCCACACCGGCAGCCTGGCGGGGGAGGACCGGGTGGTGGAAGGCGCGCTGAGCCAGGCCGGGGTCGTTGCGGGTGGACGACCTCTCCGACCTGATGGACCTGGGCCGGGCCTTCTCCCTCAACCCCCGCCCCTTCCGCCTGGCCACGCCGGGCGGCGACCGGGTGGCGGTGATCACCGTCAGCGGCGGGGGAGGGGTGGTCGTCACCGACCTGCTCGCAGGGCCTGGGCCTGTCCCTGGCCGGGCTGGCGGAGGCCACCCTCGAGCGGCTGCGGCAGGAGGTCTTCCCGCCCTGGATGGGACCGGGAAACCCGGTGGACATCTGGCCGGCCATCGAGCAGATGGGCGTGACGGCCCTCGAGCGCTCGATGGAGATAGTCCTGGGCGACCCGGGGGTGGACGGCGTCCTGCTCCTGCCCTTCGCCTCGCGCATGGTCACGGATTTCCCCTTCCGGATGCTGGGGGAGACCCTGCGCGAACGCCGGCAAGGCGGTGGTATCGTGGGTCTTCGGGGACCGGCGCTTCTTCGACGAGTTCTCCGCGGAGATGGGCGGCATCGGCGTCCCGGTCCACCCGGAACTGCGCGCCTGCGCCCTGGTCCTCCACGCCTACCTGCACTACGCGCGGGCCCGGCGCGGGCCTGTTTAAGGCCTGGAGGCCGCGCGGCTCAGCGCCGCTCCCCCTCCTCCAGCACCGCTGAGAAGTTCTCCACGATGCGGTCCCAGTTGTAGTTCTCGAGGATGTATTCCCGCCCCCGCCTGCCCATCATGCGCCGGCGCAGCGGGTCCGCGAGGAGGAACTTCAAGGCCTCCACGAAGACGGGGTAGCCGTCGAACCACAGCCCTCCCCCGCTCACCTCCACGTGGTGGCGGGTGACGGCGCAGTCGCCGTGCACCAGGACGGGCACCCCTGTCAGCCAGGCCTCCAGCAGCACCAGGGAGAGGCTCTCCCGCGTGGACGGCTGGCAGACCACGGTGGCCGCGGCGTAGGCGTCCTGCTTGTCCCGCTCGCTGACGAAGCCCAGGTCGACGATGCGGCCGCGGAAGCTCGAGGGGATGGCCACGTCCCCGGAGCCGATGAGCACCAGCCGGACCTCCTCCGGGTTGTGCGCCACGAAGTTGCAGAAGTAGTCGATGAGCAGGGGCGTGTTCTTGTCGTGCTCCCGGCGCCCGCTGTAGAGGATGAAGTCGCCGTCGATGGAGTACCTGGCGCGGAACCGCTCCCCGTCGGCGGAGTAGGGACGGTAGGCCACGCCCCCCACCACCCGGCCGGGCAGGCCTTCGCCGTAGATGCGCCGGGCCAGGTCCATCTCCGGGGGGGTGTTGAACATGATGCCCCGCACCGAGTGCATCATGCGCGTGAAGACCTCCAGGTACGCGTAGGGCTCGTCGTGCAGGCAGGGGATGATGTAGGCCTTCTCGCTCACCGTGTTGATGCCCTGATAGGTGGTGCCGAAGAGGTAGGGGATGAAGACGAAGGCGCGGTAGTCGCCGCGGTGCCCGTCCAGGAAGGCGCACAGCTCCGGGCTGGAGACCACGTTGTGTATCCAGTGCTCCTGCTCCTTCACCGAGACGTCCGCGCGGGCCTGGATGGCCTGCTCGATGCGGGAGGAGCGGCGGCTGAAACGGTGGCTCTTCTGGGGGAAGCGGCGGACCAGGATGCCGTCCACCATCTCCTCCCCCGGCTCGTACTCCCCCGTCCAGTCCTGGGCGTTCTCCGCGCAGGTGGTGACGATCTCCACCGGCCAGCCGCGGGAATGGAGCTCCCCGGCCAGCATGCGGGTGTGGGTCTCGGCCCCCCCGACGACCCGGTTGCCGTAACGGGGAGGGACGAATACGACGGTCTCTTTCCTGCTCGCTTCCTTGCTCATGCCTAATAGGATACATCTTCGGCCTGTGTAGACGAAACCGGGTGGTGTGCGTTGCAGGGGATGAGGGAAAGATATTTATAAGAGGAGGTGCGGGGATGAAAGGGTATCAGGTGGCGGTGGCGGTCCTGGCGGTGTTGCTGGCGGTTACCGTGGGGATATTGTTCTACGTGCTGGCGGACCGGGCCAGTGGCGGCGGAGAGGCTTCGCAGACGGCAGGTTCGCAGCGGCAAACGGTCAGCGAGACCGGGACGCGGGACGAGAGATGCCCCGGCACCTGCCGGTACCGCGGCCGTTGACGGGGACGAGGATGTCGAGGCGGACGTCGACGACGGCCCGGCGGAGGCCTGCCATCACTGCGGCGGCGCCGGCTGGCTTCCCTGCGGCGTCTGCGGCGGCGACGGGATCATGCCCTACGACTGCCCCCGTTGCGGCGGCAGCGGGTGGGTGCAGCCCAGCCCCGTCGATCCCATGCTGGTAAGGTGCTCGGACTGCGGGGGCACCGGGGAACTGCAGGTACCCTGCACCAATTGCGGCGGGGACGGCGACGTCCGCTGCTCCAACTGCGGGGGCAGCGGGCTGGAGCCCTGAAAGCCTTTGAGCGACGCAAAAACGGGGCGGCCGGGCCGCCCCGCTTTCTTGCGCGTCGTTGCTCAGGGAGCGGTGGCGCCCGCCGGGATGAACCCGAGGGTGTCGTGCCCGCCGTCCCAGACCCCGCCGTAGAGGAAGTACATGGGCCGCTCGGCCACGATACCGGCGTCGCCCGAGATCTGACTTGACGCCGGGTGGAGAGCTGCAGGTCGGCGCCGGCGTGGTCGTTGACCCGCAGGGTGTAGCGGCTGCCGGCGGGGATCTTCACCGTCTTGGGGGCCAGCGGCCCCAGCTCCTGGGTCAGGTAGGTGATCTCCACCGTGGCCTCCTCGGTGCCCGGGTTCTGCAGGCACAGCCACTCGTCGAAGCCGGGGCCGGTGTACCCTTCCGCGAAGAGCCATCTGGGAGGTCTGGGCGCGGCCCCGATGACGCAGTGGCCGCCGGTGTCGTTGGCCCCGTAGCCCGTGTAGTGGAAGTACATGGGCCGCTCGGCCAGGAACAGGTCCTGGTTCGGACGAGGCCAGGTGGATGGAGACGTCCTTCTCGCTTGCCGGTCTCACCCGGCACGAAGACGGTCTGGCGCCCTCCCGCGGTCCACCTTGTATTCCTTGACCACGGGCGCGCCCTGTCCCGCCCCCAACTGGTAGGTGGCGTTGACCTCGAGCTCCTCCTCGTCCGGGGTTCTGGATGGTCAGCCACTCCTCGAAGCCGGCGCGGGTGGTGCCCTCCGCGAAGTAGAACTCGTCGGAGAGGCTGGTGGCGCCCATCACGCAGTGTCCGCCGCGTCCAGCCGCAGCTCTCATGCCCCCGTACAGGAAGTAGAGGGAGCGCTCCGCCACCACCGGCTCTGCTGGACTCGAGCTTCAGGGAGTTCTGGAAGTTGGGCCCGAGCACGTCGTTGGCCTTGAAGGTGGCGCGGGAGTGCGGCCCCACGTAGTAGCCCGTGCGCACTATCTCGCCCGCCTCCTGGGTCTGGAAGTAGAAGGTAAGGTCCGCTGCCTCGCTGCCGGGGTTCTGCACGCAGATCCACTCGTCGAAGCCGGCCCCGGTGTAACCTTCCGCGAAGTACCAGGTGTTGGAGGTCGGCGGTGGCCCCGATGACGTCGTGGCCGCCCGTCCACTCCCCGCCGTAGTTGAAGTACATGGTCCGCTCACAGACGACGTCCGGCTCGTTGGAGATCACCGTCACGCTGACGTCCTGCCCCGCGACCACGTCGTTGACCTTGGTGGTGAAGCGGCTGTTGGCGGAGATGGCGAAGAGCTTGACCGCGGACATGCCGCTCCGTCATGATGTAGCGCAGCTGCGACCTGGATGTCGCGGCGTAGGGGTTCATCACCAGGATGTACTCGTCGAAGCCGGGCCCGGTGTACCCTTCCGCGAAGTAGAAGCGGCTGCGTATCTCCGACTCCGACCAGTAGTCCGGGACTTCCGTGGTGGGGGATGGAGGCCCGGTGGTCCGGCAGTGCGGCGGAACATGGGCCAGGGCTGACCTTGTCGGGGTCGTAGAGGCCGCTCTCGAAGCAGTAGAGCATGCGGTCGTCCTCGCCCTGTCCAGTCCTCGGCGCAGCCGTTGCCGATGACCACCTCCACCCGCAGTCGTCGTTGTCGATGTCGGCCACCGCCGCGGTGCCGAAGATCATGCCGGTGGTGTGGTAGTCGAGGATGAGGTTGCCGGCGGCGTTCCAGGCGTAGAGGTCCCAGCCGTCCGGCCTCGATGACGTCGAGCATGCCGTCACCGTCGATGTCGGCGATGGATGGGGGAGGCCATCTTGCCGGCGTCGGAATCTGCCGGGCCCACTTCGACGCTCCCGTTGTGCTCCCACACGTAGAGCCAGCCGTCGTTGGAGCCGCAGGCCACCTCGAAGAAGCCGTCCTCGTCGATGTCGGCGATGGCGGGGGAGGCGAAGACGTTGTCCCCGGTCTGCACCGGCCAGCCCGGCAGGTCGTTGCCCTGGTAGTCCCAGGCGTAGACGTGGGTCCCGTCCGCATAGGAGAGGTAAGTGCTGGTCTCGCCGGGATTGGTGTCCTGCCAGTACATGCCGGTGCCGACCACCACGTCGGGGAAACCGTCCAGGTTGAGGTCGGCGATGGCCGGGGAGGACCATACCACCTGGGGTACGGACTTGGGCCAGTCCGCCTTGATGGACCCGTTGCCCTCGAAGCAGTAGACCAGCCCGCCGCGCGGGCCAGGGCCAGGTGCGGCCCGCTCCAGCAGTCGGCCCCGATGACCACCTCGTCCTTGTCCGTCCAGGTCGATGTCGCCGCAGGCCGGGCGAGGACCAGATGGTGTCGGCGTTGTAGTAGGGCCAGCCGGCGACGTACGCCGCCCTCGAAGTGCCAGGCGCAGATGTAGTGCCCCCAGCTGCCCACCACTATCTCGATATCGCCGTCGCCGTCCAGGTCGCCCGCGGAGGGGGAGGAGAAGACGCCGGAATAGCCGTAGGCGGTCTCGGCGTAACTGGGGCCAGCCCCAGCCGGTGAGCTGGTTGCCGTTGCAGTCGAGGCCGTAGACGTAGCCGTCCTCGCTGCCGATGAAGATCTCCTTGGTGCCGTTGCCGTCGCAGTCCACGGCAAGCGGGGCGCCGTGGATGACGTTGCCGGTCTGGAAGGCCCACTTGACGTTCCCGTGGATGTCGAAGCAGTAGAGCCAGCCGTTCCAGTTGCCGATGAGGGTCTCCTGGTAACCGTCGTTGTCCACGTCGGCCAGGGTGGGGGAGGCGTGCTTGAAGCGGGACCCCGGGTTGTAGGTCCACTGGGTGCTCCAGCCGGCCGGGCAGGATGTCCACCCAGTTGGCCTGGGCGTCCGGCAATCGCAGCCCCGCCAGGCGGCAGGGGGGCCGCCACCAGCAGGGCCACCAGCATCATCACCAGCGGCGGGCCGATCCATCGTGCTCCGATTCGTCCTTTGTCCCTCGCGTTCATCATCGTTCCTCCATGCATAAGAAAAACACAATATAAGTCACTAGATGAATCGGTCCCTGAAAGTGTTTCCTTGAACAGCGGGATGACGGGTAAGGCCCCCGCCGGGGTCAGCGGCCCACGCCCTCGTATTCGAAGCCGAGGCGGCGCAGGGTCAGGGGGTCCAGGCAGTTGCGGGTGTCGATGATGACCGGCCTGGCCATCAGGTCCTTCAGCTTGCGGAAGTCCACCCACTTGAACTCGTCCCAGTCGGTGAGCAGCAGCAGCAGGTCGGCCCCGGCCGCGGCCTCGTAGGGGTTGCCCGCGAAGCTGATGCCGGGGAGCATGGGCGCGGCCGGCTCCATGGCCACCGGGTCGTAGGCGATGATGGAGGCGCCCTCCTGCTCCAGCAGCTGGCAGATGCGCATGGCGGGAGATTCCCGCAGGTCGTCGGTGTTGGCCTTGAAGGCCAGGCCCCACACCCCGATGCGCGCCCCCTCGAGAGAGTCCAGGCGCCGGCGGGCCTTCTCCACCATCAGCTTCATCTGTTCCTCGTTGACGGCCAGCACCCCCTCGAGGAGGTGGAAGTGGTAGCCGGCCCTGGAGGAGATATCCACCAGGGCCCGGCAGTCCTTGGGGAAGCAGGAACCGCCGAAGCCGGGTCCGGGCCTCAGGAACTCGAAGCCGATGCGCTTGTCGTACCCCATGCCCAGGGCCACCTCGCGCACGTCGGCCCCCACCGCCTCGCAGATGTTGGCGATGGCGTTGATGTAGGAGACCTTGGTGGCCAGGAAGGCGTTGGAGGCGTACTTGATCATCTCGGCCGAAGCCGGGTCGGTGATGACCAGGGGAGCGTTGAGGGGGCGGTAGAGCTCGGTGAGGAGGCCGATGGAGCGCTGCCCCTCCGACCCGATGACGATGCGGTCGGGGTGGAGGAAGTCGTTGACGGCGCTGCCCTCCCTCAGGAACTCGGGGTTGGAGACCACCTCGAACTCGTGCATCCCGTCCACCCGCTCCTGGATGATGCGCTGCACCAGGCGGGTGGAGCCCACCGGCACGGTGCTCTTGTTCACCACCACCTTGTAGCCGTCGAGGGCCTCGGCGATCTGGGACGCCGCCTCCTTGAGGAAGGTCAGGTCGGCCTGGCCCTCGTCGGTGGAGGGGGTGCCGACGGTGATGAAGACCACCTGGGCGGCGCGCACCGCGGCCCCCAGGTCGGTGGTGAATTCCAGCCGCCCCGCCTGCACGTTCCGCTTCACCAGCGGCTCCAGGCCCAGCTCGAAGATGGGTATCTCGCCCCGCCGCAGGCGCGAGATCTTGCTTTCCTCCACGTCCACGCAGGTCACTTCGTGCTCCAGGTCGGCCAGGCAGGCCCCGGTGACCAGTCCCACGTAACCCGTTCCGATCACGGCTACCTTCAAGGATGCTCCCTCCACAAATCCGGGTTTTTAGCAATTATACAGAAGATGGCCGCCTGCGTCATGTCCCGTCCGGGCGTAGCCCTTCCGCCCGGCTCTTTCACCCGTTGGAGGGATGGCCGGCGTGCCGCGGCGAACTTAGAATGAAGACATGAAGACGGCATGTAAGGACGAGAAACGCAAGGTGGACGCGGGGCACGACCTCACGCGGGAAGGGATCAAGGCGGGTGAACGGGCCATGACGGAAGAAGAGACCTGGCGCCATTATCTTGAGACGGGATCCCCGCGGGACCGGGAGGAACTGATCCTGCAGAATGCCAGGCTGGTCAAGAGCTGCGCCAACGCCATGCGCCGGCGGGTGCCGCCCAGCATCGACTACGCCGACCTGTTCGGCTACGGCCTGCTGGGCCTGATCGACGCCGTGGGCCGCTTCGATCCCTCCTACGAACGGGATTTTTCCATCTACGCCAGGCAGCGCATCAACGGGTCCATCGTCGACGGCATCCGCAAGGAGGCGGGAATCCCCCGCGCGGTCTACGCGAAATGGAAGAGGGTGACCCGGGCGGAAGAGGAGCTCACCGGCCAGTTGCGGCGTGAGCCGCGGCGGGAAGAGGTCGCCGCTTTCCTCGGGGTCGACGATGCCCAGTACGACCGGATGCTGGAGGAGATCAATTCCTGGAGGCTGCTGTCCCTGGACGAGATGGTGTCCCGGGGGGATTGGGACGGCGCCGGCAGCCTCCTCGAGTTCCTGGTCGACGAGAAGGCGGTCGACCCGGGCGCCCGGTTGGAGGACGAGCTGCGGGACGCCGGCGTCAGACAGGCCGTCCGCGACCTGCCCTGGCGTTACCGCATAACCCTGGAGCTCTACTACTTCCAGGAGTTCTCGATGAAGGAGATAGCCGAGGTCATGTCGGTCTCGGAGTCGCGGGCTTCCCAGATGCACTGCCAGGCCCTGTCCCGCTTGAGGAACAGGATGAACGGCCCCCCGCCCTGCTGAGCGCCTGAGCGCCCGGTGCTCTCTACCGTTCGCCTCCCATCGCTGGTATACTATCAACCGAATTCGGATGTAAGGATATCGATCGTGACTTGCAAGGTGGGAGGAATGAAGCTATCCGTAATCATACCGGTCTTTAACGAGCGCAACACCATCCAGGAGGTGCTCCGCCGGGTGCGCCAGGTGGACCTGGGCGAGGTCGACAGGGAGATCGTCGTGGTCGACGACGGCTCCACCGACGGAACCCGCGACATCCTCTCCATGGAGGGCGACTCCACCACCCGCGTCGTCTACCACGAGCGCAACCAGGGCAAGGGGGCGGCGCTGTCCACCGGCATCAAGCTGGTCACCGGGGACCTGGTGATCTTCCAGGACGCCGACCTGGAATACGACCCCGAGGACTACCGGCGCCTGCTCGACCCGGTGCTCAAGGGCAAGGCCGAGGTGGTGTACGGCTCCCGCTTCACCGGCGAGCGACGCAACATGCTCTTCTGGCACTTCCTGGGCAACCGCTTCCTCTCCTTCCTCACCAACCTCCTCTACAACACCACCCTCTCGGACATGGAGACCTGTTACAAACTGTTCAAACGGGAGATAATCACAGATATAGAGATCAAGTCACGCCGCTTCGACGTGGAGCCGGAGGTGACCGCCAAGATCTTGAAGAAGAAGATCCGCATCTACGAGGTGCCCATCTCCTACGCGGGCCGGGAACTCGAGGAGGGCAAGAAGATAACCTGGCGAGACGGCCTTCCCGCGCTCTGGGCCCTCATCAAGTTCCGCTTCACGGACTGACGGGCACGGGAGGGTGTCTTAGCTGGTGGAAGAGCCCCTGGTCAGCTTCATCGTCGGGAACTACAACGGAGAGAAGGTCATCGGCGAGTGCCTCGAAGCCATCCTGGCCCAGACCGCCGCCCCCCTCGAGGTCATCGTGGTGGACGACGCTTCCCGGGACGCCTCGGTCGAGGCCGTCAGGCGCTATCCCTCGGTAAAGCTGCTGGTCAACGAGGGCAACCAGGGCCTCGCGGTGTGCCGCAACCGCGGCCTGGCCGAGTCCCGGGGCCGCTACGTCGCCTTCATCGACAACGACGCGGTCCTCGGCCCCGGCTGGCTCGAGGCCATGCTGGAGGCGGTGGAGGAGTGGCCGGACGCCCGCCTGTTCGCCTCCCACCTGGTCTTTTACCACGACCCTTCCCGGATCAACTCCACCGGCGGGTTCGCCAACCTGGCCGGCTACGCCTGGGACCGGAGCATCTACCGCATGGAGGAGGAGGTGCGGGACTCGCCCCAGGTCTTCTTCCCCTGCGGCGCGGCGATGTTCATGACCCGCGAACTGCTGGACGAGATCGGGGACTTCGACGCCACCTACTGCTACAGCTACGACGACATGGAACTGGGCTGGCGCACCCTCATGCGCGGCTACCGGGTCATCTACGTGCCGGGGGCGGTGGCCCGCCACCATTTCTCCTACACCGTGGGGAGGTATAACCCCCGCAAGCTCTACCTGTACGAGCGCAACCGCATCCGCGCCCTCCTCAAGAACATGGAGACGCCCATCCTGCGCAGCGTGGCCGCGGACGTGGCCGCCCTCTACCTGCACCGCATCCGGGTGGAGCTGACCAAGCCGGAGAACGGCATCCCCACCAGGATGCGCTACGCCGCCAGCATGCTGCGCGCGCTCCTCTGGAACGCCGCCCACGCCCGCTCGACCCTCAAGGAGCGGAAGAAGGCCGCTGCCTTGAGGGTGGTCTCGGACCAGGAACTGGTCAACGCGGGGCTCATCTACAACGCGGTGGACACGCCGCCGGTGACCGCCGACTCCCCCCTCCTGGACTACGTGCCCTTCCACAACGGTTCGGCGCGGGAGGGCCGGCGTGACCTGCGCATGGTCAAGCGGGACGCCGGCTGCCTGGGCGAGGGCTGGCACAACCAGGAGCAGACGCCCAAGGGCGTCCACTTCCGCTGGACCGACTCGGAGGCGGTGGCGGTGCTGTCGGGCTCCAGGCACCCCCGGCGCCTGGTGATCGAGACCCTCCTGGCCAACCCGCGCGAGGACACGCTGGTCGACGTGGAGGTGAACGGCAAGGCGGCGGGAAGCCTGACCGTCGGCAACAAGCCCGCCAAATACGAACTGAAACTGGCGCCGGAGGTCCTCAACGGGCACCTGGAAGTCCGCCTGAACGTGCGCAATCCCTTCAACCCGGCCGAGCTGATGGGGGGAGATGACCGCCGCCTCCTGGGCGTCGCCGTGACCCGCATCGCCGTCAGATGATAGACTTTCCGTAGGCAAGACCCGGCCGGTCTGAAAGGAAACAAGCGGAACGTGGAAGACAGAATGCGCATCATGGTGGTGACGCCCAAGGTGGCCAACGGCAGCCTGGGAGGGGCGGAGTACCTGGTGTGGGGCCTGAGCCGCTCCCTGGCGGCGCGCGGGCACCGCGTGGAGGTCTTCACCACCTGTTCCTCCCACTCCATCGCCACCCGGCCCGGATACCTCATCTGGAACAACCATTTCAAGGAGGGCGCGGAGAAGACCGAGGGCGTCGTGGTGCACCGCTTCCCCGTCCGCAACAACTGGCCCGCCTCCGCCAGGCAGGCCCGGCTGCGCATGGACCGGCAGCTGGAGAAGGAGGACGGCGTCGAGGGCTTCGCGAGCCAGCTCGCGGGCCTGCTCGAGCCGGGAGGGACCTGCCTGGTCTCCGGATGGCACCAGGCCGAGGAGTGGAAGGACGGCCCGGCGCGCTGGACCTCCCGGGAAGCCCGGGTGGCCATGCGCGACCCCGGCGTCGGCGGCATCAGGATGCGGGTCTTCTCCCCCCTGGACCAGGAGCTCGAGCTGGACGCGGGGCCGGGCGCGAATTGCGTCGTGTCCCTGCAGGCCGGCGAGGAGCGCCAGGTCGAGCTGGGACTGGAGCCCCGCGGATCCCTGGTCCTGCGGTTGAGGGCCGGCCGGGTCTTCAAGCCCCCGATAGACCTGCGCGAACTGGGCGTGGCCGTGCGCGTGCATGACCTGCCTGCGCGGCGCGGCAGGAGGTCGAGGTGGACCTGGAGGCCGACCTGGGACGCTTCCTGGAGACGGGCCCGGAAGAGGCGGTGTTCTCGCTGCTCGCGGGGACCGCGGAGGCCAGGCCGGAGAGGTACCAGCGCGACCAGGTCAAGGTCATCGGCCCCTGTTCCCCCGGCCTGGAGAAGGCCGTCGGCAGGGAGGCGCCCGGCTTCGACGCGGTCATCGCCATCCATTCCCCCCACGCCACCCTGGGCATCGCCTGCGAGGCGGCGCACGCCTCCGGCATCGCCCTGCATCGCCCTGCCCCTCTTCCACCCCCGCGACCGCTACCAGTACTGGCCCGGCATCCTCCGCCACCTGCGGGAGGCCACCCGGCGTCGACGCCAGCTCGCCCACCCTGGCCGGCATCCTCTTCCGGGGCTGGGTACCAGCACCTTCGCCGCCGGGTCCCGGCCTGGACCCGGGCGAGTTCGAACGGGCGGGCGACGCCGCGGCCTTCCGCAGGAAATACTCACCTGGGGACGGGCCCCTGCTGCTCTGGGTGGGCAGGAAGAACGCCAGGAAGGGTATACCACGACGCCATGGAGGCCGGTGAGATCGCCTGCACGAGCGCGGTATGCAGGCGCTCCTGGTGATGGTGGGGCTGGACGACGACGGCAAGCCGTCCCCGGTCGGGAGAGCAGGTCTACCTGGGGCCCCTGGAGCGGAGCGAACTCGTCGCAGGCCTATGCCTGTTGCGAGCGCCCTCATCCTGCCTTCGCGGGACGAGAGCTTCGGGGTCACCCTGTGCGAGGCCTGGATGGCCGGAAAGCCGGTGATAGGCTGGGAGAGGCTGCTCGCGCCACCCGCGACCTCATCGGCGCACGGCGAGAACGGCTTCCTCTGCGCCGGCGTGGAGGAACTGGCGGACGCGGCGGAGCAGCTGCTGGCCGACCCCGGAGCTGGCCGCGCGCATGGGGCGGAAGGGCAGGGAGATGGTCGTGGAGAACTTTACCTGGGAGAAGGTTGCGGAACAATACGAGAAGGAAATCGTCCAAATGCGGAAGGACGGCAGGCGCTGAGCGACGGGACGCCGCCGCGTACTTGTACCCTTGCTTGAACCTGCGGGCACGAATGTGGCATAAGTTGTTGAGAGTCGAGTCAGTCACTAGGAAAAGGATGCGATCCATGAAGCGAACGAACGGCAGAGGCAGATCGACGATAATCGCCCTCGAGGTACTGGTCCTCGCGGCGACTTCCCTGTTCTGGATGGGAGGGTCACGTCGACGGCGGGACGCGCGGCGGGGAGCCGCGGCCGTATGCGCGGCCCAGCCTCGGACGACCTCGGGCTCCCGTACCCTGCTGGGCCTGTTCAGCGACGATTTCTCCACGCCAGATGTACGCGCAAGACCGATTCGGGTGAGCACTCCTGGGTGCGCAACCAGAAGATCCAGATGCGCTGGAACGACGTGGAAGCCGACCAGGACGTCTACACCTGGGACGAGGTATCGACGCCATGATCAACAGCTGCCTTGAGCAACGGCAGCGACAGCATCATGCTGCTGCTGCACGGCCCCATCCCCGGCTGGGCCAGGGACACCCAGTACGGCGAGTATGCCTACAAGGCGCCTCCGCAGAACATGGCCGACTGGTACGACTTCTGCGCCAAGGTAGCCGAGCGGTACGGCTCGGTGGTGGACTTCTACGAGGTCTGGAACGAGCCCAGCCTGGACATCGACTCGGAGGCCGCCTCCTTCTACGACGTGCAGGCTTCTTCGGGGCCCAGGTGGAGACGGACTACCTGCCCATGCTGCAGTCCGCCTACGACGCCATCAAGCAGATACGACAGCCAGGCTTCATCGTCATCTGCGGCTCCCTCTCTCAGCGGCGTCGACGCCAGCCCCGACGCGGGCTTCGGCCTCTACAGCCGATGCTCTTCGACGACGTCAACCGGCCGGGGCAGGACGTCTCCATGCGCATCCACTCCAGCCAGGGCATCATCGCCGAGCGCCCCATGTACTTCAACTACCAGGGCGCCTGGACCGGCGGGCACGACGTGGTGGGGGCCACCGCCCCCCAGCGCCAGTGGCTCTTCGCCGAGGGCTACACCGGCGACGGCTTCGACGAGTGGCTCTGCCTGCAGAACCCCAACGACGCCACCGTCGACCGCCACCGTCACCTACATCTTCGCCGACGGCTCCGCGCCCATGAACAGGAACTACACGCTGGGAGCCAACAGCCGCTTCACCATCAAGGTCAACGACGTGGTGGGGGCGGGCCGGGACGTCTCCATCAAGGTGACCACCCCGGCGGGCTCGCCCATCGTGGCCGAACGCCCCATGTACTTCAACTACCAGGGCGCCTGGACCGGCGGCCACAACGTCCTGGGCGCCAACGCCGCCCAGCCCCAGTGGTACTTCGCCGAGGGCTACACCGGCGACGGCTTCGACGAGTGGCTCTGCCTGATGAACCCCAACGCCGGTGGCGTCGAGCGCCAAGGTGACCTACATCTTCGGCGACGGAGCCGCCCCGCTCACCCGCACCTATCCCATCCAGGGCAACAGCCGCTACACCGTCAACGTCAACCAGCAGGTCGGAGCGGGCCGGGAGCTCTCCATCAAGGTGGAGGGAGTGGGCGGCGACATCGTGGCCGAGCGCCCCATGTATTTCGCCTACCGGGGCGTCTGGACCGGCGGGCACGACGTGGTGGGATGCCCCACCCCCGGCTCCAGCTTCTACTTCGCCGAGGGCTACACCGGCGACGGTTTCGACGAGTGGCTCTGCCTGATGAACCCCAATGCCGGATCGCCGTGAAGGCCAGGTGACCTACATCTACGCGGACGGCACCGCCCCCAGGACGGTCATCCCACACCATCGAGGCCAACCGCCGCTTCACCGTCAACGTGAACGAGGAGGCGGGGAGGGGCAAGGACGTCTCCATCACCGTCACCTCCACCGGGGGCGACATCGTGGCCGAGCGCCCCATGTACTTCGACTTCCGCGGCAACATCACCGGCGGCCACGACGTCATCGGGGCGAGCGCCCCCTCCCAGGACTGGTACTTCGCCGAAGGATGCACCGGTTACGGCATCGAGGAATGGCTCTGCCTGCAGAACCCCAATACCTCCGCCGCCACCGTGGACATCACCTACATGATGAAGGCGGGCCACACCCTGACCAGGCAGGTAACGGTGGCGGCCAAGTCGCGCAAGACCCTGAACGTCAACGACCATCCTGGGCTTCTCGGGCAACTGCGACGAGGTGGCCGTCCATCCCTACAAGGAGCCCCAGGTACTGGGGCGAGCTTCTACAACAACGTGGTGCAGGCCCTGGCCTCGGTGGGGTGCAACCGCGAGCTGGTGGCCACCGAGATCGGCTGGCCCAACTACTCCTGCAACCCCATACCCGCCGGAGGAACAGCGACGCCGAGCAGGCCGAGGCCATCGGGGACGCGGGTCTGGGCAGCCTGTTGGGCAACGGCTGCCGCAAGATCTGGGTCTTCAAGGACGTGGACGAAGACCCCGGCATGAGTCCTGGGACTACAACTACTACGGCCTCTTCGACTACACCGGTTATCCTCATCCGGCCTGGTCGGAGTACAAATACTGGCAGACCACGCTGCCGGATTACCCCAACCTGCCCGACCTCGCTGCCCTGATCCGGGAAGGGAGCCAGGCCGGCCCTTGCTTCGTTCTGCGTCTAAATAATGCGGAGCCGGTTGACGATTATCTTTTCTGAGCCGGTGCTTCGTGCCTTAATATTAGACAGGAAAGCGTGCATTAACGGAGAGTGCCAGTATGAAGACGGACACCCATCTTGGCATCTACACGGACAAGGGCGGGCCGGCCCTTCAACGAGGACGCCTACCTGGCCGTCCCCCTGCCCGACCGTCCCTCCGGGCTGATCTTCCTGGGAGGGGTGGCGGACGGCGTGGGGGGCCAGGTGGCCGGCCGGGCCGCCTCCGCTTATGCCATCAAGGTGCTGCAGGAGTTCTTCCTGCGCCGCTCCAATCAGCTCACCACCAAGAACCTGCCGGAACTGCTGCGGCAGATCTTCTACCGCATCAACTCCGAACATCCACCAGAAGGGCACCTCCAGTGAGAAGTATGCCGGCATGGGGACCACCCTGACCTGCCTGCTGGCCTCGCCCACCAACGTCACCATCGCCCACGTGGGAGACACCCGTGCTTACATCAAGCGCGGCAACCGCATCTTCCAGGTCACCCGGGACCACCTGGTGGAGGACGCCGGGGCGGCGGAAGAGATCGACGAGAGGTTCGCCCTCTTCGAGGAGGAGCCGGTGATGATCGGCCGCGTCCTGGGGGTGGAGCCCGACGTGGAGGTGGACATCTACCGCCTGGACATCGAGGAAGGAGACACCTTCCTGCTGGTGAGCGACGGCGTCTACCAGTACCTCGAGGAGAAGGAGATAATCGAGATCATCGATTCCCGCGGCCCTTCCGACTCGGCGGCCCGCGAACTGGCCGACGCCGCCGTCGCCAACGGCGCCACCGACAACGTCACCGCGGTGATCTGGGAGGCCATCGGCCTGGAGGAGGCCGTCGCCGTCCCGGCCGTTACCGCGCCCGCCCCGGCGCCGGCGGAGGAACGGCGCGAGGCGCCTCGCCCCCGCCGCGGCGGGAGCCGGCCGGGGCCGCTTCGCCGCTTCGTCCCCGGCGCTGTTCGACGCGGGCTTCGGCGCCTCGGCCAGCATCGAGGACCTGGAGAGGCTGATGGACGTGGCCCTGGAGCACGAGATCGCCGCCCAGGAAGAGGGGGGAGCGATGCCGGAGGCGCAGGCCGCCGCGGCCGCGCTCGAGGAAGAGGAGGCCCCCGCCGTCGAGGCGGAGACGGTAGTGACGGCAGAGGAAGCCGTGGCCGAGGCAGCCGTTCTTGAAGAAGCAGTCGAGGAAGCAGTCGTGTCGAAGAAGCCGCCGCGTTCGAGACCCGGCCCGACGATTACGTCATGCCGGAAGCCGCCGCGGCCTCCTTCGAGTCAGAGGAGGCCCCCGCCCTCGAGGCGGAGACGGTGGAGACGTCAGAGGAACCGTGGCCGAGGCAGCCGCTGGTGGACGGCAGCCGTGGTCGGAAGCCGCCGCGTTCGAGACGCAGCCGGACATACAGCCCGCCGCGCCCGCGTCCTTCGAGGCGCCGCCCGAGGTGGAACTGCCGGCGCCGGAACCACCGCTCGCGCGCGAACGGTTCACCCCTCCGCCACCTCCCGCCCCCGCCTCCACCGCCCCTGACGCTGGTGCCCGACGTCGAGCCCGAAGCCGTACCTGAGGCCCCGGCCGCTCACGGACGCCACCGCCGCGGCCGTCGCCGCGCGCCCCGTGGCCAGGCGCGGGGGAACGGGCAAGAAGATAGCCGTCGCCGCCGTCATCGTGGCCCTGCTGTGCGTCGCGGCAGTGGCGTTCCTGCTGCTCTCCGGAGGCAAGGGGAGCGGCGGTGCGGAGAGCGGCATGGTCGTGCCGTCCCTCTCGGGCATGACGCTGGACGATGCCCGGTCCGCCCTGGAGATCGGCCGGCCTCGAACTGCGGCGACGTGCGCCAGGTGAGCTCGGAGTTGGAAGCGGGAAAGGTGGTTTCGACGGAACCGGCGGCCGGCGCAGCCTGCGCGTCGGACACCACCGTGTCCGTGCTCGTAAGCCTGGGGCCCATGCCCACCACGCGCACGGTGGTGCTCCCCAACGTGATGGGCCTTTCCCAGGAGGAGGCGCTGGCCGCCCTGCAGGCCGCTGGTTTCAACGTGAGCGCCCTGGAGGAAGCCAACAACGAGGAGGTCCCCGCCGGCTACATCCTCGCCCTGGACCCCGCGCCGGACACCTCCTACCCGGAGGGAACGGCGGTGGCGCTGGTCGTCTCCATCGGCCCGAGCGGACCGCAGCTGGTCACCTGCCGCACCTGCGGCGGCGCCGGCAAGATCACCTGCTCCACCTGCGGCGGCCGGGGCACCATCTCGTCCACCACCAGCCTGCTCCACCTGCGGCGGCAGCGGGGTCACCAGCACCGGTTTCACCTGCGGCACCTGCGGCGGCAGCGGGCGGGTGACTCCAGCAGCCGGACCTGTTCCACCTGCGGCGGGGCCGGCAAGATAACCTGCGCCACCTGCGGCGGGCAAGGGCAAGACCCCGCAATGACCCGGCCATGAAGCTGACCGAAGGCCTTCCCACGCCAGCTCCTCCCGGCCCTCCTGCTCGCGGCCTCCCTGGCCGTGGCGGGCCTGGGCTCCGCCGGGTGTTCGGGCGGGTCCGCGGACCCCGGGCGCTGCTGCGCCAGGCCGGCGAGAAGGCCGTGGAGGTCTCGCAGTCCACCACCACCCTGCGTCATGCGGGAGAGCCTTTCCATGCAGCTCAACGGGATCGCGGGCGACTTCCTGCAGAACGCGGAGATGACGGGGGCGATGCAGATGCCGGACCGGGAGAGGTACGAATACAGGGAGACGTGGTCGGGCAGCCTGGTCGATCCCGCAGGAAACCTCCGCGCCACCACCTTCTCCTACGTCACCCTGGACGGGGGCAAGACCGCCTACGTCAAGGGCACCCAACTGGAGCAGAAGCTCGGCGTGATGGGGTGGGTCTATTACATGCCTGCCGCCGGGGAGAGCCGCTACTTCGACTACCTGCGTACCGTCCAGGCGGTCACCGGCTATGCCGAGGAGGTCACCCTGGCGGGCGAGGAGGAGGCCAACGGCGCCGACTGCTGGCGCCTGGAGGTGACCCCCTCCGTCGACGCCATGGTGCAGGAGCAGCTCGAGCGCAACCCCGCCTTTCGCGGAGGAGTACCAGGACTCGGAGGCCTGGCAGAACGTCAGGGAGGTCAAGGCAGGAGATCTGGGTCAGCCGGGAGGGTTCCTTCCCCATGCGCATATATACTATGATGATGTTAGAGAACGCCGAGGCCGGTGAGGTCATCACCATGACCATGCAGGTGGACTTCGAAGGTTACGGCGAGGCGTTGTTGATGCCCATCGACGCCCCGGCCGTATATACCAAGGTGGAATGAGATGGACAGAGCCCGACGATACCTGGCGGCGATGGCCCTGGTGGCCCTGGTGGCGGCGCTGGCCCCGGGGATGGGCGGCACTCCGGCGGCGGCGGCGCCCCTCCCTCCCCACATCTCCAACCTCTCCACCACCGCCGGATGCGTGGACGACACCGTCACCATCTACGGCACCGATTTCGGGACGCAGCAGGGCACCTCCGCCGTCACCTTCAACGGCCGCCCGGCCGGCATCATCTCCTGGAGCGGGACCATCGTCAAGGCCACCGTGCCCTACTACGCCACCACCGGCCCGGTGCGCGTGACCACCGCCGCGGGCGCCAGCAACGGCATCGATTTCACCCTGCTGCCCCGGATCACCACCATCAGCCCCGACCCGGCGGCCCCGGGCGACCTGGTCATCATCAGCGGCACCTCCTTCGGGGCCACCCAGGGGAGCGGCACCCTTTCGCTCTGCGGGGCGCCCCCGGCCTCCATCAAGTCCTGGAGCGACATGAAGATAGCGGCCGTGCTGCCGGACGGCATCGCCTCCGGCGACGTCTACGTGACCACCGCCGCGGGCACCAGCGGCCCCCGCCCCCTGGGCATCTCCACCGTCTGGTATCTTCGCGGAAGGCACCACCCGCGCCGGCTTCGAGGAGTGGCTGTGCATCCTCAACCCGGGCGACGCCACCGCCCACGTGCGCGTCCAGTACATGCTGGCCTCGTCCGGGGTGGTGGAGAAGAACTACGACATCGGCGCCCACTCCCGCTTCACCGTGAGCGTCAACTACGAGGTGGGGCCGGAGCAGGACGTCTCCATCAAGGTCATCTCCGACGTCTTCGTGGTGGCCGAGCGCCCCATGTACTTCAGCTACCGGGGGGTCTGGCCGGGCGGGGACAACGTCATCGGCGCCACCGCCCCCTCCACCTCCTGGTACTTCGCGGAAGGGTGCACCCGTAACGGTTACGAGGAGTGGCTGTGCATGCAGAACCCCAACGGCTCGGCGGTGAAGGTGGAGGCCACCTACCTCATCGGGGGGGAGGCGCCCCAGACCCGCACCTACAACCTCAGCCCGTATTCCCGCTACACCGTCTTCGTCAACCAGGAGGTGGGGACGGAGAAGGACGTCTCCGTCAACCTGCAGGCGCAGGCGCCCATCGTGGCCGAGCGCCCCATGTACTTCCTGGCCGGCGGGGTCTGGGCCGGGGGCCATGACGTCATGGGGGCCACCGAGCCCGCCGATACCTGGTACTTCGCGGAAGGGTGCACCCGCCCCGGGTTCTCCCAGTGGCTGTGCCTGGCCAACCCCGGCACCGCCCCGGTGGACGTCAACATCGATTTCGTGCTGGGCACGGGAGAGGTGCGCCCCAACCCCACCTTCTCCATCCCCGCCAGGTCGCGCTCCACCTTGAGCGTCTACGCGGCCATCGGCCCGGGCCAGGACGTGGCCTCGGTGGTCAGGGCCTCGGGCCCCATCGTGGCCGAGCGCCCCATGTACTTCAACTACTCGCGGCAAGTGGGCGGGAGGCCACGACGTCATGGGGGCCACCGCGCCGGCCGAGAAGTTCTACTTCGCGGAAGGGTACACCGGGGCCGGCTTCGAGGAGTGGATGTGCATCTTCAACCCCTCCGCCACCCAGACGGCGCAGGTGCGCGCCACCTTCATGATGAACGGCGGCGGCACCCAGGAGGTCGAGCAGACGGTGGGCCCGAACTCGCGCGTGACCTTCTCCGTCAACTACACGGTCGGCTTCGACAAGGAGCTGTCCTGCGTGGTGGAGAGCACCAACGGGGTGGGCGTGGTGGTGGAGCGGCCCATCTACTTCAACTACTCCGGCAAGTGGCCGGGCGGCCACGACGTCATCGGCTTCACCCCCTAGCCTTGTTCCCTGGTTGCCCGACGGCGTGTATGAACCCCGGAACTCACCGGGAGATGGGTTAGAATAATACTTATGGAAGAGCAGGAGAGGTTCGGCGAAGAGGACAGGCAGAGGCTGGTGGCGGCGGTGTGGCGAAATCCCGTCACCTGGTCGGCCCTGGCGACGCCCGCCGATGCTGGTCGTGGTCCTGCTGGTGATGTACTTCGCCGGCCGGGAGCCCTCCATGACCGGCTCCACCGCCCTGGTCCTGGCGGCCTTCATCCTGGTCTCCCTGGCCGAAGTGGCCGTGATGCCCTGGTACTTCCTGGACCAGGCGAGCCATCGGCTGGACCCGCCGCTGACGGACGAGCAGGCCAGGGACTTCGCCAATTTCTACGCCATAGCCCTGTTGGGGGGGACCACCCCCTGTGTCCTGGGCCTGGTCTACTTCGTCATCTCGGACGACCTCCTCCCGTCCCTGCTCCTCTACGCCATAGGCGTAGCCGGGATGCTCTTCTACGGGCTGCGCATCGACGCCATCGTCGCCCGCCACATGCTGGAGGCCCCGGAGGCTCCCGGCGCCCCGGCCCCCGGGCAGTAGTCCGCCGTCACCGCCGTTTGCTATAATACGCGGGAACCCGAAAACGGGTTTGCCATGCGCAAGAAGGAGGAACCATGCTGGCGGCGGAGACATCATCGACGGATCCGACATTCGCGACTTACGTCCTCATCCTGGTCAGCGTGGGCCTGGGCATCTGCGGCCAGATCTGCCTGCGCCGGGGCATGCTCAAGGTCAAAGAGGGTTTCGAAGGCGGCGACCAGAAGCTCGCCGCGATGGTCAAAGGGGCCCCCGGGAAGGTGTTGAAGAGCGTCGTCACCAACTGGCAGGTCCTGCTGGGCCTCTTCCTCTACGTGGCCTCGGCCGCGTCCTGGCTGGTGGTCCTGGCCGACGTGCCCCTGGGGGTGGCCTATCCCTTCGTCAGCATCACCTACATCGCGGTGCTGCTCTACGACTGGAAGATCGACAAGAGTTACACCATCAACGCCTGGAACTGGGCGGGGGTGGGGGCTATCGTGGCCGGGGTCCTGATGATCTCGGTGGGGCGGATGTAAAGGAGGAGCGATGTCAGCGTCGGGTAGACCATCGACGAATATCACCATCATGACCTACATGCTCATCATCTTCAGCGTGGCCCTGGCCATGACCGGCCAGATCTGCCTGCGCCGGGGCATGGTCGACGTCAAGGAGAGTTTCGGCGGCGGCGATAAGAAACTCACCGAGATGCTCAAGGAAGACCCGGTCAAGCTGGTGAAGGAAATCGCCACCAACTGGCAGGTCCTGCTGGGCCTCCTGCTCTTCGTGACCTCGGCCGCGTCCTGGTTGATCGTGCTGGCCGACGTGCCCCTGGGGGTGGCCTACCCCTTCGTCAGTCTCACCTATATCGTGGTCCTGCTCTACGACTGGAAGATCGACAAGAGTTACGACATCAACGTCTGGAACTGGTTGGGGGTGGCGGCCATCGTGGCCGGGGTCATGATGATCTCGGTGGGGCGGACCAAGCAGCCGGAGGGTATCGACTCAACCCCATGAAGGTCTTCATCGACGGCACCCCGTTCCTCATCGAGAAGACGGGCATAGGCCATTACACCGAGAACCTCCTGAAGGCGCTGGGTTCCGCCGACCCGGAGCTGCGGCTGGGGCTGTTCACCATCTCCCTGCGCCGCGGGCACAAGCTCGCCCGCATGGTCCCCGAGGTGGAGGGGATGGAGGTGCGCGGCTTCAACCTCCCGGCCAACTTCCTCTACTACACCTGGTGGCCGCGGTTCTCCTCCCCCCCGGCCGAGCGCCTGCTGGGACGGTTCGACATCTTCCATGCCGTCAACTACCAGGCGCCGCCCCTGAAAACGAGCCCGCCTGGTCTCCACCATCCACGACGTCAACTTCCTGCGCTTCCCGGAGATGCAGAGCAAGGGCATCATGCGCTTCTCGCTCACCCTGGAAGACCTCATCAAGCGGTCCTCGGTGGTGCTCACCGACTCCGAGTTCACCTCCCGCGAGCTGGAGGAACTGGGGCTGGCGGAGGCGGAGAAGCTCAGGGTGGTCTACCCCGGCCTGCACCCCGTCTTCTACCAGACCATGGACCCGGAACGGGCGCGGGACATCCGCGGCCTCTTCGGCCTGGAGCCCCCCTACCTCGCCTACGTGGGGAACCTGCACCCCCGCAAGAACCTGGCCACCCTCATCGACGCCTTCGGCATCCTGCGCCGCCGCGGGCTGCCCCACCGCCTGGCCATCATCGGCGGCGGGGGGCTGGGCCAGATGAACAACCAGGAATACTCAAAGCTGGAGCGGCGGGTGGAGGAGATGGGCCTGGAGGAGGCCATCACCTTCACCGGCTACGTCTCCGACGAGAACCTGCCGGCCCTCTTCTCCGGCGCCGAGGCCTTCGTCTTCCCCTCCCTCTACGAGGGGTTCGGGCTCTCGCCGCTGGAGGCCATGGCCTGCGGCGTGCCCGTGGTCACCTCCCGCCGCTCCTCCATCCCCGAGGTGGTGGGGGACGCCGCCGTCTACCTGGACGAGCCGCGCGACCCGGTGGAGATCGCCGACCGCACCGAGGAGCTTCTCTCAAGCGCGTCCCTCCGCGACGAGCTGGTGGAGAAGGGGAGGGAGCGCGTCTCCCTCTTCACCTGGGAGGAAGCGGCCCGCCGCGTCCTGGAGATCTACAGGGAGGTAGCGGGGTCGATGAGGGTGGCCGTCTTCGCCGACCAGCTGCTCTACAAGGTGCCCGGCGGCATCGGCACCTACGTCTCCCGCCTGGCGCCCGAGGTGGCGCGGCTGGACGGCGAGGGGTCGTACCAGTTCTTCCACTGCGGCCGGCCGGGCCAGCGCCTTTCCGGGCCTGCCGGAGGGCCTCGAGCAGGCGCGCATCCCGGGGGGGCGCGCGGCCCTGGGGCTGGCCTGGAACTACCTGGGGCGGCCGCGCATCGAGCGCCATCTCGACCCCTTCGACCTGCTCCACTCCACCCAGCTGGTGGTGCCCGCCTCCCGTGCCCCCATGGTGGCCACCGTCTACGACCTCTTCGTCATGAAGTACCCTGAATATTTCCCTCCACGCTGGCGGCGCCTGCTCGGCCGCGGGCTGGAGATCGTCTTGAGCCGCGCCCGCCTGCTGCTGGCCATCTCCCGCGCCACCGCCGACGACCTGGAGGCGGTCCTGCGCCCCGGCGACGGCCGGGTCAGGGCCATCCCCCTGGGGGTGGACCGGCCGCCGCGCACCTCCCCGGAGGAGGTGGAGGAGGCGAGGGGCCGGCACGGCCTGCCCGACGCCTACCTCCTCTACGTGGGCACGCGGGAGCCGCGCAAGAACCTGGAACGGCTGCTCGACGCCTACGAGATATTCTCCGCCGGCCCGGGCGCGGGGACCGGCCTGGTCCTCACCGGCCCCCCGGGCTGGGGGACCGACGCGCTCGAGGCAAGGGCGCGGTCCCTGCCGGGGGTGAGGTTCACCGGGTTCGTCCCGTCACCCGACCTGGACCTCATCTACAAGGGCGCGCGCGCCTTCGTCTACCCGTCCATCGAGGAGGGGTTCGGCCTGCCGGTGCTGGAGGCCATGGCGCGGGGCGTGCCGGTGGTAGCCAGCGACACCCCGGCCATCGCCGAGGTGGCCGGAGGGGCGGCGCTGCTGGTGGACCCCTACGACACCGCCGGCCTGGCCGACGCCCTGCAGGAGGCCTGCGGCGACGCGCCCCGGCGCGAGGAGATGGCCCGCCGGGGCCTCGCGCGGGCCGGCCTCCACACCTGGGAGGAGACGGCCCGCCTCACCCTGGAGGCCTACCGGGAGGCGGCGGCATGAAGGTATCGCTCATCGTCACCTTCCGCAACGAGATGAGCCACCTGGAGGAGTGGTGGGAGAGCCTTGAGGCCCAGACCCGCCTGCCCGACGAGGTGGTCATCGTGGACGGCGGGTCCGACGACGGCACCTGGGAATATCTACAATCTGTAAAACCACCTTTCACCCTGCGGCTGGAGAGCTACCCCGGCAGCAACATCTCGGCCGGGCGCAACCGCGCCGTGCGGCTGGCCGCCTACGACGTCATCGCGGTCACCGACGGGGGATGCGTGCTGCGCCCCGACTGGCTGGCCGAGCTGGTCGAGCCGCTGGAATCGGACGGGTCCCTGCAGGTGGTGGCGGGCGCCTACCAGCCCCTGCCCGTCGACTTCTTCCAGCGGGTCAGCGCCTGCGTCACCCTGCCGCGCCTGGAGGAGATCGACCCGGCGCGCTTCCTCCCCTCCGCCCGCTCCACCGCCTACCGGCGCGGGGTGTGGGAGGCGGCGGGCGGCTACCCGGAGTGGCTGGCCTTCGGGGAGGACATGTACTTCAACCACACCTGGAGGCGCATGGGAATAAATTACACAGTGAAGAAAGAAGCGGTGGTGTACTGGCGCATGCGCCCCGGCCCCGCCTCCTTCTTCCGCCAGTACTACCGTTACGCCTGGGGGGACGGGCGCTCCGGCATGTACCCCCGGCGCCACCTCATCCGCTACGCCGTCTACGCCTGGGGCGCTGGCCGGCGGAGCCCTGCTGGGCAGGAAGTGGTGGTTCTGGGCGGTGACCCTGCCCGGGGCCGCGGCCTACGCCGGCCGCAGCTGGCTGCGCATCCCCGCCTTCTTCGCGGGGCGCCCGGCGCCGGAGCGGGCCGCCGCCGTTCCCGCCGTCCCCGCCCTCATCTTCTACATGGACCTGGCCAAGATGGTGGGTTACCCCGCGGGCATCCTGGACAGGTTGCGGGCGGGCCGGGGCGGGGCCGGCGCGAAAGGCCGGAGGGGGAGCCGGCATGAAGGTGGCGCTGGTCATCATCAACTACAACACCCGGGGCGAGCTCAAGGCGGCCCTCGACTCCATCCGTCCCCTGCCCGAGGCGGAGGAGCTGGAGGTCATAGTGGTGGACAACGGTTCCACCGACGGCTCTCAAGAGATGGTGGAGGACCGAGTACCCGGAGGCGCGCCTCATCGTCAAACGCCCTCAACGGCGGCTACTCCCAGGCCTGCAACCTGGGCATCCTGGGCAGCGACGCCCCCTACGTGATGGTGCTCAACTCCGACATCGAGTTCAACCGGGGAGGGCCGCTCGAGATGGCCGAGTGGATGGAGGCCAACCCCGGCGTGGGCGCGGCCGGCCCCCGCGTGCTCAACAGCGACGGCAGCATCCAGTACTCCTGCCGCGACTTCCCCTCCCTCCCGGTGAGCCTGGGCCACGCCTTCCTGGGAGAGCTCTTCCCGGACAACCCCTTCACCCGCTCCTACCACATGAAGGACTGCGGCCACGACCGCGACATGGGCGTGGAATGGGTGTCGGGGGCGGCCATGATGCTGCGGCGCTCCGCCTACGAGGAGGCGGGCGGCTTCGACGAGGGCTACTTCATGTACGTGGAGGACGTCGACCTGTGCTGGCGCCTGCGCCGGGCGGGCTGGGAGATAAGGTACTTCCCGCAAGTGGAGATCCTCCACCACATCGCCCGCGCCAGCTCGCAGCAGAGCACCCGCATGCTCTACCACCACCACCGCAGCATGTTCCGCTTCTTCCGGCGCCGCCACCCCGGGGCGGCCGGCCTGCTGCTGGCGCCCTTCATCCTCGCGGCCATCGCGGCGCGCTTCCTGCTTCGTGCTGGCCCTGGGCCGCCTGCGCCGCCGGGGGGAGTAGATGCTGCTCCTCAAACTGGCGACGCTGCTGGCGTTCCTCTTCCTGCCGGGGTACCTGGCGGTCTCCCTGCTGCTCGACGGCACCAGGCGGGTAAGCGGGGCCGAGAGGGTGTTCCTGGCGGCGGCCTGCGGGTGTGGCATCACGGCCCTCACGGGCATGCTCCTCGGCCTGGCCGGGCACTTCGGTCTGGCCGCCCTCCTGCCCATCTGGGCGGTGCTCTGCGGAGCGCTGCTGCTCGCCGCCCGCCGCCGCGCCGGATGGCTCGCCCGGGTGAGCTGGCGCGAATGGGCGGTGCTGGCCCTGCTGGCCCTGCTGGGCCTGGCGCTGTTCCTGCCGCCGAGCCGGGTGGTCTTCGGCTGGAGCGACGAGGGGGCTACCCCGACATCGCCGCCCTGATGGAGCGCGAGGGGGATATCCACACGCAGGTGGATATCGTGGCGGAGGTGGCGCCGGAACGGCGGGACCTGCTCTTCACCCCCAACCAGGACTCCCGGGTCCCCTTCCAGGCCTACCTCTACAAGCAGTACTTCATCACCGACTTTCGAGGAGGGACAGGTGGTGCCGCAGTTCTACTACCTGTGGCCGTCCCTCATGGCCGTCTTCTCGCTCTTCCTCGGGCCGGGCCGCATGTTCTACGCCATGACCTGCATGGCGCTGCTCTCGCTCTGGGGCATCTTCCTGATGGGCCGGCGCATGCTGGGCAGGGGGTGGGCGTGGGTGGCCGCCCTGCTGGCCGCCCTTTCCCCGCTGATGGTCTATTTCTCCAAGTACGCGACCTCGGAGATGTTCACCATGGCCCTGTTCGTCGCGGCCTGCCTGGCCCTCCTCGCGAGCCCGGACGAGGAACCCGTCAGGTGCTCGCCGAGGCTGGCGGCGCTCTCCGCGGCCCTGCTGTTCCTGTGCTTCCTGGCCCGCATCGACATGTACATCGTGCTGCCGCCCCTGCTGGCCGTCCTCTTCTGGAGAAGGGTATCCGGAGGCTGGGAGAGGGCCGACACCGTCTTCACCCTCCTGGTGCTGGCGGGGTTCACCCTGGCTTCGCTGCTGGGGTACTGGTCCTCGCAGCCCTATTTCACCTCGATCTTCCACTATGGCCTCGAGGGCGCCAAAGGGGTGGCCATCGCTGGCTGGCGGCCGCCCTGTCCGCCTTGCGGCAGCGGTCTTCTTCATCTTCCCCCGCCGGCTGCGCGGGGCGGCATCCCGGGTCGCCGGCCACCGGCGCCTGTGGACCATCCTGGCATGGGTCTCTCCTGGCCGCCGCCTTCGCCTTCCTCTATTTCCTGCGCCCGGTCATCGAGGGCGACGACGTCGTCCGTTACGGTGCCATCAACTACGTACGCGGGTCCACCTACAGCACCGAGAACCTCATCCGCTGGGCCTGGTACTTCAGCTTCCCGGGGCTGCTGCTGGTCTTCGCCGGGTACGGATGGGCCATCACCGCCCGCGGCAGGAGGTCCTGGTCGCCGCTGCTGGCCATGGGCCTCTTCAGCACCCTGCTCTACGCCTGGGACATGAGCTGCAACCCGCTGCAGATCATGGTGATGCGCCGCGTCGTCCCGGTCATCTTCCCGCTGGCCGCGCTGATGCTGGCCTACGCGCTGGAGCGCATCTGGGAGCTGGCCTTTCTCCCCCCGGCGGCCTGCGTGGCTGCGCGCCCTGAGGCCGCTGGGCATCATCACCGTGTCCATCCTCGTCCTCTACCTGGCGGCATTCAACCTGAAGGCTTCCTGGCCCATCCTGGGGCTGGGGGAGGGCGGCAACCAGCAGGCGGCGGTGGCCGCCGTGCAGCGACGCGGCGGCAGACGGCACCGTGCTCATGGACTACAATGCCGGCGACCTCTTCGGGCCGCCGCTGCTCTGCCTTCGAGGGCCAGCCCAACGCCTGGCTCACCGGCGATTCCGTGCTGGCGGAGGAGGAGTTCCCCGACCTCCTGTCCGACCTGGGTTTCCCGGAGCGCCCGGTCTACCTGTTATGGCGCCCCCGGCTCTCGGGCGACCGGCCCGAACTGGCCGGTGGGCTGGGGCTGGAATACGTCACCGGCATCACCTGGCAGGAGGAGAACCTCCGCACCAGCTTACGTACAGCGCCCGGACCGGCGCGTGGCCATCGACGAACCCTTCGTCCTCTACCGCATCGTTCCGCCGGAGTGAGACGCCACCGGCACCCTCCGGTTGGCCCGGCTTGTCGATGGTCGGGTAGAATGGCATACATGAAGAGCAGAAGAGTGGATGGTCTGCCTGGCGCTGGTGGCGCTCCTGGGAGCGGTGCCGTCTGGTCCCGGCGGCGGCGGCGGAGACGGAGCGGGCCTGCCGTCCTCCGCGGACCGCTACGTGATGGGCCTCTTCAGCCACGACTACGCCAGGGAGTTCTTCACGACTGGTGCCGGAGAGCGAGTGGCGCTACCTGCGCCACCCCAAGATCGAGCTGCGCTGGGACAGGGTGGAGCCCAAGCAGGGGAGCTACGACTGGAGCGGCATCGACGCCCAGGTGGAGGCGCTCGAGCGGAACGGCTGCGACGACCTCCTCCTGCTGGTGAACCTGCCCACCCCGGGCTGGGCCCAGGACCCCTCCTACGGCAAGCAGGCCCGCAGCGGCCCGCCGAAGGACCCGGAGGACTGGCGCCGCCTGGTGGGCCAGGTGGCCGCCCGCTACGCGGGCGTGGCCGACTACTACGAGATCCTCAACGAGCCGGGGTGGGACGCCGATTCGGCGGCCATGCAGGCCTACGAGTCCTACAAGTTCGGCGCCCAGGTGGAGACGGAATACCTCGACATGCTCAAGGCGGCTTACGAGGAGATCCATGCCGCCGACCCGGACGCCGTGGTCATCAGCGGGGCCATGAACTGCGACGTCAGCGGGGTGCCGGACAACGGCCTCTGGCTGATGGACCTGATGACCGACGAAGAGCACCGCATGCAGGACTACTGCGACGCCTTCAGCCTGCACCCCTACTACCAGCCCGACCAGTGGGGTTATGCCTACGGGCTGGTGCGGGGCCTGCTGGACGCCAAGGGCATCGACACAGGAGATCTGCGTCACCGAGATCGGCTGGCCGCACGGCTCCGACAAGGAGCTCAGGCCCGACGGCCTGGAGGAGCAGCGCGCCGCCATCGGCCTGCAGGGGCTGGGGTCACTGGTATCCTCGGGATGCAGGAAGATCTGGGTATACCAGGACCTGGACGACCCGCCCGGCACCGACTACGAGGGGCTCTACTACGGGCTCTTCGACTACCAGGGCAACCCCACGCCCGGCCTGGAGCGAGTTCCGCGGCTGGTGCGGCATCTTCGACATCCTCAATCACCTGCAGCCTTCCCTGGACCTCCAGTGATCTCCCCGGTCCTCCGGCCGTCAGCCACGTCGGCGTCAACGGCCCCGGTGGTATCCGCACCCGCGCCGGCCGGCCCCGGCGCCTTCGGCCTTCCCGCCCGCGGGGGCCTTCGCCGCCAGGACGGCTACGGCACCGACGACGAACACGATCAGGGCGATGGTGTCCAGGTCGAAGAAGTAGTTGACGAAGCCGGCCTTGAAGGCCTCGCACAGGAGCAGGGCCGAGTAGACCAGCAGCGACGCTACGAAGATGTCGGCGCCCAGGTCGGAAACGATCCTGCGGACCTTATCCATGACGGCCTCCCCCTTTCATTCCTTCACCAGCTCCAGCTCGATGGAGATCAGCTCCAGCTCCTCCCCCTGCTCCGCCAGACCCGGCGCTATCACGAACAGCTGGAAGGAGTGGTTGTCGAAATCGATGCTCCGCAGGTCGAACTCGAGATGCTGTTCGTGCCCTTCCTCCGTTTCCATGGGGTAGGAATAGTCGGCGAGGATGTAAGACACGTCCTCCAGCGGCACGCTCTGCAGCTGGGGCACCGGTATCAGCAGGGAATCCGCGGACACGGAGAAGGAAGACCCCGGGGCCGTGAGGATCATGTCCGGGTCGTCCAGGGTGACCTGCTTCACTCCCTCCCCCAGCGTCACCGGGACGGCCTGTCCCACCTCGTCGATGCTGGCCACCGGCTCGCCGTCGACCAGCAGGTCCTGCAGGGCTTCGGCGTGCCAGGTCTCGGCGTCCAGCTTGCGCGCGGCGGTGTAGAGGGTGACGGGGCCGGAGGGCTCCAGCCCGTAGTACTGGCCCTGCGCCAGGTAGACGCGGTCCAGGATGGACAGGTAGCCGCACGAGGTGCTGAGGTCGGTGAAGATGACGTCGGAGTTGCACTCCCAGGTGACGCGGTAGAAGCCGTCGGCCAGACCCTCGGGGGAGCTCACCCACTCCAGGGGCTCGGAAGGCTCGAGGCTCGCCTCTCCCACGCCGTCATCCGGGATGGTCTCGGTGAAGATGCACTGGTCCCCGTCGAACACCTTGACCACCAGGGGGTCGGCGTCCACGTACCTGTTCGTTTCGACCTTGGAGAACCCCAGCCGCAGGCGGCCGCCGGTCACGTAGACCAGCGCGGAATGGGGCCCCCGCAGAGTTGATGTCCCCGAAGGAGCAGCCATCCCTCGGGACCAGCTCGGACGCGTTGACGGGGGGCAGGAAGTAGTTGTAGGTGACCACGCCGTCTGCGTCCGATCCCTCGAGGTGAGTCCATGAACTCCTCTACGGAGGAGAAGAGCGGTTCCCTCTGCAGGAGCATGAGTTCCCCTTCGCCGGTCCTGGCCCAGTCGAGGCCGTTGAGGAGCCGGTTGCTCACGGGCTCGGTGGCCGTTTCCCCCGTCCCGTTGCCCACCTTGACCAGCAGTTCCTCCGGGTCGCCCCGGTAGGCCACCTTGACCAGCGCCCGTTCATACTGCTGGTAGGGCACGTTGAGGTAGAAGGCCACCTGGTCCCCGGCCATCCTGGTGCCCTGGATGGTGAAGTCCCTGGCGTAATCGTTCTGCCCCAGGGCGTAGGTGGACTTCAGGGCCGGCTCCGCGCCCTCCATGGAGATGGAATACCGTACCTCCGCTCCCCGGGGAGCGTAATTGAGCAGCAGGAACAGGAGCAGGACGCCGCAGGCGGCCAGGGCGATGAGCGGCCTCAGCCACTTCCTCACGACCGGCCAGGTGTCTCTCCGCTCTTCAGCCATCTATATCTCCCCCCATCTGAGCGCGTACACTTCCGGAGTCCTCCCGCCCAGGGGGAAGCTGATGGCGTGGAAGACCGGGTCCAGCGCGAACCGCTGGTCCAGGCCCTTGAGGTCCTCCAGGGTCATCACGTTGCGTTCCCGGTTGTCCATCACGTAGAGGGGCACGCCCGAATCGAGCAGCGACTCCAGGATCTCGCGGGTTAAGTCCGGGCGGGACTCCTCGCTGATCCTGGTGGGGACGAAGACCGTCCGGGAGACGATCATCTTCTCGTACCAGCCCGCCGAGAGGTCCACGACCACAGCCCCTTCGGGCAGGGATGCGGCGAGGTCGTCCACCGCCTTCCTGCTCCCCATGTAGGTGTCGGTGTAAGAGAGCCCGTACGCCTGGGTGTCGAGGATGCGCCAGGACGTGACCACGTGGGTCCCCAGCAGGAAGGCCAGGAGCAGCAGCGCCGTCCAGCGCTTCCACCCCAGGTCCCGGAAGAACCTCACCAGGAACAGCGCGGCGAAGAACGAGAGCGCGACGAACAGGGGCAGGAAATAACGGGTATAGCTGGAGGCGAACCAGTACCTGCCGTAACCCCAGAACTGGGTGTTGTTCCCGTAATAATAGAAGACCAGCAGCCCCAGGGCCGCCATGAACACCGCGTACACCCTGCGCCCGTTCCTGGCCGCCCACACCATCCCCAGCGCGCCCACCACGGTGAGCAGCGGGGCTATGGAATAGACGTACATGTTCCCGTTCTTGAAGAGGACGTCCAGGCCCCGGAAGCGGGCCGGGTACTTGACCACGTATTCGGAGGCGGTGGCCCCCGCTTTCTGCGGGAGCCCGAACCAGGTCCCGGTGGTGTACTTGTTCAGCACCAGCACCAGGACGGCGAGGCCGGCCAGGAGCGACAGGGAGTACACGACGTATCGCGCCTTCAGCTTGCGTATGTTCCACAGGGGCAGGAGCATGGCCAGGGCGGCCAGGATGACGAACTCGTAGCGTATCCAGACGCTCATGGAGAAGAAGGCCACCGCCAGCAGGTAATAGCGGAGCCGGTCCGGGCGGGACACCACCATCACCAGGAAGTACACGCCGCCCAGGAAGAAGGCCAGGGCCGGCACGTTCGAGAACAGCATGTTGTTCCAGTAGACGTAAGACGAGGAGAAGCCCAGAAAGACCGCGGCCACCAGGGCCGTCTCCACCCCGTAGAGCTTCCTCACCGTCAGGTAGAAGAAGAACAGGCCCATCAGCCCCAGCAGGCTCAGCAGCACGAAGGGGCCCTTCAGGCCGAAGGGGGTGGCGGGTGCCAGCGTGAAGAAGATGCCGGGCGAGTAGGGGGCCTGCAGCCGGTAGGCCTGCCCGCCCCCGCTCTCGTAGTCGTTCAAGCCCGGGACGAACGACCTTGGTGTCGAACTCCTGGTTGTAGGGGCTCTCGTACCAGAGGTGCCCCGTATCCGCCAGGACGTTGGAGAACACGTAGACGCTCTTGTCGTCGGGGTGGAGGAACCAGCGGTTGCCGAAGAAGGTCAGGTGGTTGTAGACCAGGAAGAGGGCCAGGAAGAGCGCGGCGAGGGCGATGACCTCGCGCCTGGAGGCCCCGCTCCGCTCAGACATGCAGCTCCCCTTCGTAGACCCGGACGAACCTCGAGGCGATGATGTCCCAATCGAACATCTCCGCACGCCCTCCTCCGGAGCGAATCGCCGAGGGAGCGCCTCCTCTCCGCGTCGGCCAGGAGGCTCACGGCCTTGCCGGCCAGCTCCCGCGCGTTCCCCGGCTCGAACATCAGCTCACCCCGTTCCTCCGGGATCACGTCGACTGATCCCGGGAGCGCGGCTGGCCAGGACGGGCGTGCCGCAGGCCATCGCCTCCAGGCACACGATGCCGAAACCTTCGAAGAGGGAGGGGAGGCAGAAGACCGATGCCCGGTTGTACCAGAGCGGCAGGTCCTCGTCCGCCAGCTTGCCGAGGAAGCTCACGCTACCCCTGCAGGCCCAGCTCGCCGGCATAGCCTTCGAGGTCCCCGCGGAGTTCCCCTTCACCGATGATGTACAGCTTGAAGCCGGGTATCTCCTCGCGGATGAGCCTGCCGGCCTCCAGGAGGACGGGGATGCCCTTCCGTTCGCAGAGGCGGCCGACGAACAGCATGCTCTGCTCCACTTCCTCCACGTCGAGGGGCTTGAAGAAGGCGGTGTCCACGCCCACCGGGATGACGGTGACCTTGGACGCGGGGACGCCGTAATCGTCGACCAGGCTGCGCGCGGTGGTGCTGGATATGGCCACGATGTGCCCGGCCCTGGCATACCCGACCTTCTCGGCCGCCGCGAGGACCCGGTAAATCCTCTTCTTGAGGAACCTCTCCTGCTGGGCGTAGGTGTGGTTGGCGACGTAGATCACCGGCACGTCCGCTTTCCTCAGGAGCATCACCCCGCCCGGGCCCCCGTACACCTGCAAGGCGTCGAATCCCTGGGAAGAGACCAGCCCGGGCAGGCGCCGGTTGACCGTGAGCGAGAACCCCAGGGGGGCCGGCACCGGCCCTGTCCCGACGGGCAGGCAGACGTGGCCTTCGAGCCGGTTGTCGCAGCCGGAAACGACGCCGAGGTCCATTCCGTGGTGGTCGATGAGCCGCCGGTAGAGCTGGTAAGCCTCTACCCCTTGTCCGCCCTGGGGGGGAAAGAAATCATAGCTGATGAAGCCTATCCTCATGTAATGTTCCGTCTCGTTGTCCCGGGGGTCTCGCGCGATGCCAATTATATCATAGGGGCCGTTTGACCTATAATTATGCGCATGAAAGTCCTTTTCGTCTCCATGCTGGGGTCCGCATACAAAGGGGGTGGCAACATCTCCTCGTCCCTTCTCGCCGAGCAGCTGCGCAGCCCGCGGCGTGGAAGTGGTGGTCGAATACGTCAGGAAGAGACGGCTCCACGGGCCTCCTGGACAGGGTGCTCAACCTCATCCCGGAGGGCTTCTACAACGCCAGGACGCCCTTGCTGGACCGGCTGATAGCCCTGAGGATCCAGGGTTACGTCAGGCAGCACCGGCCGGACGTCGTCGACGTGCAGGACCGCTATTCGGTCATCGCCGTGTCCGGGTGCCGCCTCGGCGCCGCCAGGAAGGTCTTCACGGTCATCGACGACATGTCCAGGGAACAGCTGGAGTGCTCCCACCGCTTCCTTCAAGCGGTTCCTGCTCGACGTGAAGAGGAAAGCCGTCCTGAAGCGCCTGAGAAGGGAGGGGTCCATCGTCACCAACAGCCGGCACGCCAGGGAGGCGCTGGTGAAGGAGGGCGTTCCCCCCATGAACGTGAAGGTCATGTACCGTTCCCTGCCCCCCCGGGAATGGTACGGGGAGGACGCGGGAGGCGGGCCTGCCCCCGCCCCTGAAGCGGAGGGGCGGAGGGTCAGGTTCCTGATGCCGGGCAGGATAGCCCGGGAGAAGGGGGTCCCGGAGGCCGTCGCCAGTCTCGAGGGGCTCAACCGGGAAGGGTACGGCGGCCGGCTGGAACTGGTGATGATCGGCAGGGGGCCGCTGGCGGAGTGGGTGAGGGAGGAGGCGCTCAAGCGCGGGATGGACAACCTCGCCCTCCTCGACCCGGTGCCCATCCGGGACATGCTCGAGCACTACCGGCAAGCCGACGCGGTACTGCTGCCCCTCTTCAACCGCGAGGCCTTCGGGAGGGTGGCGCTGGAGGCCCTGCTGCTGGGCAAGCCGTTGATAGTCAATCCCTGCGGGGGCGTGAAGGAGATCGTCGAGGGGATGGAGGCCGGCTGTATCTTCGTGGAGGACGGGCAGCAGGTCAAGCAGGCCATGCGGGACCTCGCCCTGCATCCGGAGAGGATGCGGGAGATGTCCGCCTGCCTGAAGGCCGACGCCGGCAGGCTCAGGGAGCGTTTCAGCCATGATAAGCTGTGCGATGAATACGAGGCCTACTACGATGACCTGCTAGCGCGCGGCTGAACCTGGATTTCTCGAAAGGTTGCCTGATGAGCGGAATAGCGGGATACCTGGGCCCCCGGCCCGAAGACGTCGACGTCTCATCGGTCTGCCGCAGCCTCTCCTTCACCGGGCAGGAGCGCCTGGACGTGCAGAGGCAGGACGGCTTTGTCGGCCTGGCGGTCTCGCATCAAGCCGGGGATGACTGAGGCCCATGCCGCCCGTGAGGACGACGGGCTATGCGTCCTGCTGGACGGCTACATCACCCAGGCCGGCGGGAGGGACCTGTCCCCTTCCCGCCCCGGGGAGGCCCTGCGCGCCTGCGCCGGGCTCTACCGCGGGCACGGCGCCAGGCTTCGCGCGGGAGCTGAACGGCTCCTTCGCGCTCGCCGTCTACGACGGCCGGAGAGGGAGCGTCTGCCTGGTCACCGACCGGCTGTCGTCGCGCCCCTTGAGATACAGAAGACGGAAGGAGCGCTCGCCTTCTCCACGCGGCTCGGAGGCCTTCTCCGCCCTGGGCCCGGGGAAGGCACTGGAACTCAACCCGGAGGGCCTGGCCGAGTTCCTCGTCTTCTCGAGGCTGTTCGACTCGAACATGTGGGCCGGCCTGGAGAAGGTCCCCCCCGGCACTGTCCTGACCTTCAGTGGAGGGGCGGTCGAAAGGCATACCTACTGGGAATGCAGGTTCTCATACCGGAGGGGGGCCGAGGATTTCGAGGAGAACGCCGAGAGGCTGGCCGCCGCCCTGCAGAGGGCATGCGCCCGTATCAACGGCGACTGCGAATCCGTCGGCCTGCTCCTGAGCGGGGGCATGGACTCACGCACCCTGCTGGCCTGCCTCCCGGAGGAGACCATCTGCTACACCTCCTGCGACTACCTGAACTACGAGACGCGGCTGGCGCGGCAAAGTGGCTCGCGCCAGGGGCTGCCGCCACCGCCTGCTGGAGAGGGGCCCCCTCCATTACCTGGAGATCCTCCCCGAGGCCGCACGCGCCGCGGAAGGCGCCGCGGAGTATCACCACGCCCATATAGTGGGCCTCACCTCCCGCATGCAGGAGGTCTCGGGAGGCGTGGTACTGCACGGCCTCAACTTCGACTCCATCCTGAAGGGTTATTGCCTGCCCCGGGTGACCTGGCGCCTGCCGGGGAAACGTTTCAAGCCCACCATCCTCAAAGGCTGCGGGTCCATGGAGGAAGCGGTGGGCGACCTCATGGGAGAGGCGCTGTTGCATCCGGAGGCACTCGATTTCCTGGCGCCGCGCCTGCGCGAGGAGTATCGCGATTATCCCCGGCGGGCCTTGCGGGCGTTCGTGGAAGACAACGCGGGCTCCATCGTCGATCCCGTAGACGTCCAGGAACTGTTCGTCTTCAAGGACATCTCCAGGTGGTCCACCTTTGTCTTTGTCGAGAGCCTGCGTCAACACCTCCCGGAGAGATGGGTAGCGGTGGACAATGACGTCGTCGAGATAGCGCTCACCACCCCGCCGGAGATGAGGTTCGACGCTCGCCTCCTGCGGCGGGCCCTGACCCTGCTCGACCCGCGCCTGGCGCGCATCCCCAACGCCTCCACCTTCCTGCCGGTCCGGGCCGGCAGCGCGCTGAAGCTGACCTACTTCATCCCCGACCTCCTGTTCAATAACCTCTACGCGCCGGTGGCCTTGAAAACGGTGAAGAGGAATACCCCGCCCTGGATGCTGAACCTCGGGCCCTGGCAGGACCTGCACAGGTTCTGGCGGTACGGCCCCATCGCCGGACGCCTGGAGCAGCTGCTCTCGGACCCCCCCGCCATGCGGGACGAGGTGATCGACGCGGCAGCCGTCAAGGAGGCCATCGGCAGGCAAAGGCGTGGGGAAGCCCGGCTGGCCTTTCCCCTGGCGCGGCTGCTCACCTTCCTCGAATGGAGGAGCAGATGCCCGGAATGAGTTCGGACAGGAGACCATCCCTCAAGAGCCGGGCCGCTTCCGGGGTCAAGTGGACGACCATCGCCACCACCGTCTCCACCACCATGCAGTACCTGAAGATAGCGGTCCTCGCCCGCTTGCTGAGCACCGCCGATTTCGGCCTGATGGGCATGACCCTGGTCATCATCAACCTCGCGAACTACATGATAGACATGGGACTGGGCAGCGCCATCATCTACCACCAGGATTCGACCAGGGACGAGCTCTCCACCCTCTACTGGTTCAACATCCTCTTCGGCCTGGTGCTGTGCGCCCTCTCGGCCCTGTCCTCGCCCCTCGCGGTGACCTTCTTCCACGAGCCGGCCCTCTACGGCCCCATCCTGGTGTCATCCCTCAACTTCCTGATATTCCCCTTCGGGCTGCAGTTCGGGGTGCTCATGCAGAAGGAGCTGCGGTTCAAGCACCTGGCGGTGGTGGAGATGGTCTCCTCCACCTTCGGCGCGGCCGTCGCCATCTCCCTGGCCTTCGCCGACGCCGGGGTCTACGCGCTGGTGTTCGGCTACCTGGCCGAGACCACCGCCAGGACCGTCGTGCTGTTCGTCCTGGGCTGGAGGCACTGGCATCCGGGCTGGCATTTCCGGGCCTCGGAGGCGAAGCGATACCTCTCCTTCGGCCTGTTCCAGGTGGGCGACCGCATCACCACCTACCTTTCGAGCAACGTCGACTACATCTGGATCGGCCGCTTCCTGGGGCCGGAGCAGCTGGGCATCTACACCCTGGTCTACAACCTCATCGTCAACCCCATCACCAGGATCAAGCCCATCGTGACCAGGGTAGCCTTCCCGGTGTTCGCGATGAGGCAGGACGACAAGGAGGTCCTGCGGCGCGGCTACGGGGAGATCAGCAGGCTGCTGGCGCTGCTGGTCTTTCCCGTCCTCATCGGCATCTCCGTCACCGCCCCCGTGTTCATCCCCCTCATCTTCGGCTCCAAGTGGCTTCCCGCGGTGCCCCTGCTGCAGGTGATGGTGATCATGGGCCTGATCAGGACCCTTTCCGACCCCTCCTCGGCCATCATCTACGCCCGCGGCCGGGCGGGCGTCGGCTTCTCCCTCGCCCTCTTCACGGCCGTCACCAACACGGTGGTCTTCTGGTTCGCCGCGCGGCACAGCCTGGAGGCCATGGTCTGGTCCTGGGTGGCCGTCATGCTGCTTAATTACGTGCTTTCCATGGGCATCCTGCACAGGGAGATAGGCCTGGAGCTCAAGGGCTATTGCGGGGTATTGTGGGCGCCGCTGGCCTTCAATGCCGTCATGGGGGCGGGGACCTACCTGCTGTACCGGGTCCTCAGCCCTTCCCTGGGGGAATCGGCCCTCCTCCTGGCCTTGCTGATACTCTTCGGGGCCGCCGTGTACGTCTCCCTGATGATGCTGTTCATGCGCGAGTACCTGCGGGAGAACCTCAAGCTGCTGCTGGGCAGCGGCAAAGCGGCCGCGGCGCGGGAGGCATGACCGGCGGAGCTGTCACAAGGCTGCCAGGAAGATGGCCTCGAGTTCATCGACGGTCCGGTCCCACCCGAAACCCTGCATGTGCCGGTAACCGGCTTCCGCCATGGCCTGCCGTCTCGGCTCGTCTGAGAGCAGGCCGAGTACTTCCCGCGCCAGGCCGGCCGGCTCTCCGGGCTCCACCACGCAGGCGGTGACCCCCGGGATGGTGAAGTCGGGCACCGCTCCCACCCGGGTGGTGACGCAAGCCGCCCCGCAAGCCATCGCCTCCATGGGGGGGTTGCCGAAACCTTCCGAATGGCTGGGAAGGATGAAGATGTCCAGGGAGTTGTAGATCTCCCTCAGGCGGGCGCCGTGCGGCGTGCGGTGGTACTCGACCCCGCCGATCTCTTTGATCATCCTCGCAGGATCATGGCCAGGCTCCTCGCCGAAGACCACTACTGCGAAGCCCGGGCATTCCTTTCTCGCCATGGCAATGGCCTTCAGCCCGTCATCGATTCCCTTCCACTGGTTCAAGCGGCTCATGATCCCCACCCGCTTCGGTGAGTGAGCTTCGAAACCGTCTCTCTCCAGGTAGAAGACGTCGGAATCGATGCCGTTCGGCAGGGGGCCTTTCACCTCGACTCCGAACTTATCCTCGATAAGCCCCTTGAGCCAGGTGGAGGTGGTGACGCGCCGCAACGGCAGGGTATAGGTGGCATCCACCAGCTTCTCCGGGCCGCCCCAGGTTTCGTAGTGCCGGATGAAGTAGAACTTCTCCCCCTTGCCCCGCCCGTATCGGTTGACGTCGTAAGCGTTCTCCCACCAGGTGGCGACGACGATATCCGCGTCGGGGACATGCTTTGCGGCGAGGGTGGGCACCCGCAGCAGGCCGGCCTGTAGCGGGAACCATCCCACCCCGGGCTTTCTCAACAGGTTCTTTCCTGCCCTCAGGCACCGGTGCGCGGTCTTCCTGGCATCGGTAAGAGGATATCCCCCGCTGCCGGGTATTACCGGATAGACCACCGTTACCCGGTGTCCCTTCGCCTGCAGGCGGTTGGCCAGCTCGAGCGTGGACTTCACACCCCCACCCATTTTCAGGGAGGGCAGAAGGAAGGTTATCCTCAACTCGCTCCTTTCGCGCGTCCTCCTTCGTCAGCCGGTCCTTCCCCGCGGGACCCAGGATCTTCGTGCCGGGGTACGCGACAGAAGAATATGCTCTCGTCCGGTACCAGGCAGAAACGGCGGACTTCCTCCGGCTCCAGGTACTCCCACATATGGTATTCACGCACCGATAAGCCGGCCTGTTCGAGCCGGTGGACGTAGTCCTTCGCATATATCCTGACGTGGTCCTCCTGGCCGAAAAGCGACTTACTTCCCTGGGGGGTGGTAATTTCCATATCCTCCAGAGTCGCGTCAAGGGCGAGGGAGATGGGGACCTGCATGATTCCCCATCCGCCCGGCCTGGTCACCCTGGACAGCTCGGACATGGCCAGACGGTCTTCCGTGACATGTTCCAGCACGTGATTGCATATGAATACGTCGAACCGGCCGTCCTCAAAAGGGATATCCCTGACGTCCATCTTCATCGCGGTACCGTAAGGATCGATGTCGGCGCTGATATATTCGGAGCGCCCCGACCGCACCAGTCGCTCCTGCAGGTTCTTCTCCGGCGCGATATGCAGGATGCTTAGATTATCCGTAAAGACCGCGGTCATCCTGGTGAGGAAGAGATAGACGTTCCGCTCCCTGTCGGTCGAGAGACAGACGGGGCACTTGCGGTGACGTCGGTAACCGAAGCCGACGATCTTAAGTTCCTCAAACGCAGGCAGGTCCGTGCCCCCGGGCAACATCTTTCTCAGGCGGGAACCGCACATCGGGCAGCTGCGTTTCAGGCCGAAATAGAATACTCTGAGACAGAGGCCCCGGCATTCTTCATACAGCCTCTCCGGCATGATCCGCCTGGCCGTGTCCGTTAAGCGTCTGCCTGACAGGTTCACTTCAGGATCTCCGTTCGTCCTCTGGGCCTGCCGGCGCCCCTTCTCCCGCCGGCTTCTCCAGGATGAAGAAACGGTGATAGGGGTGCTCGAAAACCCGGAAGGTCCGCCTGATCCGGAAGCCGGCGCCCTCGATGTCCCGCTTGATCCGCCTCAGCGGATACCCGGCCATGCCTATCTCCCAGTAATGAGACCTGCCGGGCAGCTCGTCCGTCCTGGTCGGACGGGATAGGGACAGGACCCTGGCGAAGGCGCCGATACGCGGGACCTCCAGGAAGAGGCGGTAGGAATAGCTGTGGTCCGGCAGGGAGATCACCGCGTGCGATCCGGTCACCCGGAAGATCTCGGAGAGGGCCCCGGGGAAATCCTCGTAGGGCAGGTGCTCCAATACCTGGCAGCAGAGGACCGAATCGAAGGACCCGTCGGGCAGCGCCAGGTCCCTGACGTCCCCGACCACGTCGGGGCGCAGGTCCTCGTCGCTGTCGACGGTCAGTACGTCTAAGCCCCTGGCCTTCAGGTACATGGCGACGAAGCCGTTGCCCGTGCCCACCTCCAGGACCCTCCCGGGTCCCGCCTCCAGGACCTCGTCCACCTGGTGCCAGTAGCTGGCGAAGCGGCCGCGCGAATCGTAGGACCTGTCCAGGTAGTGCTCCTGCCCGGCATCGGTGCCCACTTCGGATCCCCGCCTGCCCCTGCCGCGCCGGCGCCGCTCCGCCTGGTGCTCTTTCAGGACCCGTTCGACCAGTTCGTCCAGGTCGTCCGCGATGGCTTCCCGGCAGTACCTCTCCTCCCAGCGGGAATGGGCCTCTAGCCCCAGGCGCTCCGCTTCCTCCGGGTCGTCCAGAAGGCGGCGCATGGCTTCCGTGAGGGCTTCCCGGTCATCCGGCTCGACGATCACCCCGCAGCCGTCGAGCACCTCGGGGAGGTCGCCGCAGGCCGTGGCGATGACCGGCTTGGCCTCGGCCATGGCGTCGAAGACCTTGGCCGGCATCTGTCCCCGGCTGGCCGGCCCGGCCGTCTGGGGGATGACCACCAGGTCGGCCATGCTCAGCACCTCGCTGGTCCTGTCCATGGGCTGCATGCCCAGGGCGACGAACCTCCGGCCCAGCAAGCGCCGGCCCATCGCCTCCAGTTCCCCGCACAGGGCGTCACCCTGCTTCATCCCCACCAGCACCAGGACGACGTCCTCGCGCTCCAGGGCCGCCACCGCTTCGATCAGCATCTCCAGGCCCTTGTGCCGTTGTGGCGTCCCGAAGAACATGACCACCCGCTCGCCCTCCCTCACCCCGCTGGCTGCCCTCATCCCTTCCCGCCCGCCGCGGTCCGGGCTGTACGAGCGGGAGATCCGGCAGTGGTTGACCAGCAGGTCCCCGAAGAGCGACAACAGGAAACGGTTGGAGACGGTCACCGCGTCCGCCCGGGGGATCAGCTTCTCCGAGAGGAGGATGTTCAGGTAGGAGTCGGTGTTCAGCGGGTACAGCAGGGAGTAGGCCGCCCCCCGCAGCCGCCCCGCGGCCGTCCGCAGCCGGTAGTTGTCGTCGATGAGGCCCCGCTCCCAGTCATCGACGTCCAGTACCAGGGGCTTGCCTTTCAGGAGCTTGCAGGCGGCCCCCACCCCCAGGCTGGAGAGCAGGGGCTTGGAGGCGAAGATGCACGTCGCAGTCCAGGTGCTTGAAGAGCTTCAACAGGTCCAGGTATCCCAATGGCCACCTTCCCAGCCTGACACCGGTCATCTCGATCTCGTCCTGGCCGGCCAGGGGCGGCCAGACTCCTTCCCCAAGATGGGGCCCACCACGCGGACCTCGTGGCGCCCCTTGAGCGCCAGTGCCAGCAGGTAGGGCCTCATCATGTTGCCGCCGGAGAGGTCCGCGGCCAGGAAGGTGATCCTCATCGCCTCACCCCATCTTCTTCACAGCCACGCACTCTATCTCTTCCCCCAGCCCGAAGAGGGGGTTCCCCAGGAACTCGGCGGCGATGAAGCAGGCCTTGAGGGCGATGTCCCCCAGGCCCTCAGCTTCGGCGCGCTCTCCCACCGTCAGGAACCTCCCGTTCTTCCTCACCGCCCTGCGCTGGTCGTAGATGTCCCCGCTTCTCCGGGTAAGCACACGCAGCTGCTCGATCTCGAGGACGCCGGTATCCTCGACACACCTCCTCAGCGTTTTAGGATCGAACATCACCAGGTGGCGGGGCGGGTCCATGTTCAGGCAGTCCTCGCCGAAGAGCCTCTCCCCGAGGCTGCGGGCATTGGGCACGATCAGCACTATCTTGCCGCCCGGCTGGAGCAAGCCCGTAGCGTCTTTCAGGAACGAAAGGGGGTAGGCGATGTGCTCGAGGACGTGCGACATGGTCACCGCGTCGAAATGCTCCGGGGGAAAGGCTGCGGTGTCGATGGAGCCCACGTGGATGTCGATGCCCAGGCAGCCCATGGCCGTCTCGGCGGCTACCCGGTCTATGTCGACGCCCGATATCCGCCAGCCCAGTTCCCCCATGATCTCCAGGTATTTGCCGTTCCCGCAGCCGATGTCCAGTAGCCTCCCGCCCTCGACGTGCTCGAGCATCCGCGCGCCCACCCGGAACTTCATCCGCCGCCCGAGACAGGGAAGGAGGAGGGTCAGCCGCGCCAGGCGGGAGAGCGGTACCTGCCATCCCGCAAGGTCCCGGTATCCCAGGGCGTACCTGATCACACCGAGCCTGGCCCGGTTGCGCAGCGCCTCGCGGTCCATGGGGCGCACCCGGTGGGTGTGGTAGCGTTCCCCCTGGTAGCACCGGGGGATGTCCTCCTTCAGGGGGCGTGGGTCGAGCCAGAAGAGGCCGCAATCCCGGCACCGCGAAAAGCCCCAACTGCCCGGGATCCCCAGCCAGTGGTCGCTGCGCCCGCTGTAGAACCGGTCACCCGGGCCGGCGCATAGCGGGCAGGCGCCGGCGCTCTCGGTTCTAATGGCGGGATTACCGGTCACGTCTCTCCCTTCATGCTCCGGAACGATGAGCCATCCAGTTGATTATACGTGAAATTGACATGAAATCTCTTCAATCTGTATAATTTTTAGACGAGTTATTCAGGGACTTAGGGGCTTGGCCCGCATTTTTCAAGGGTGAGGAAAGGATCGAGGCTTCGATGACGGTAACCGGCGGCTATGCCGTGACCATGATCGGTACCCTGCCCCCGCTCAAGGGGATCAGCCCCTACTGCGCCGAGCAGGCGCTGGCTCTGGCCCAGGAGACCGGGGTCGAGTTCGTCGATTTCAAGCACCTCTACCCCGACCGGCTCTACCCCGGCGGAACGGTATGCGACGACCTCTACCCCATAGAGCTGGACCATCCCAACCTGAAGATAAGGAAGCTGCTTTCCTGGAAGAACCCCCTGACCTGGATATGGGCCGGGCTGACGTTCAAGGGGGAGGTTGTGCACGCGCAGTGGTGGTCGTATCCCCTGGCCCCCATCTACCTGGTCATGCTGGGCATCGCCAGGCTCCGGAGGAAAAAGGTGGTCCTGACCGTGCACAACGTCTATCCCCACGAGAAGGGAAGGATCAAGAAGCTGCTCAACAGCGCCGTGCTTCCCCTCGCGGACATCCTGCTGGTCCATTCCGAAGACAACCGGGAGGCGCTGATCGCGCTGGGGTGGGACCCCGAAAAGGTCTCCGTCACCCCCCACCACTCCTTCAGGTACAACCGCCTGCGCGACCACTACGACCTGCCCTTCAGGGAAGCCAGCAGGGAGAGCCTGGGAGTGGAAGAGCGGCACAAGCTCCTGTGCTTCTTCGGCAACATCAGGGAGTACAAGGGCCTGGACAACCTGCTCCTGGCCCTGGACATCCTCAAGGACGATTTTCCCGAGATGAACCTGGTCATCGCGGGGCAGCCGTGGGAGGGCTGGGAGAAGTACGACGAGATCATCCGGGAGGCGGGCATCTCCAACCGCATCATCCTCAAGGATTACTTCCTGCCCTTCGAGGAGCTGGCCACCTGCCTGCGCGCCTCGGACCTGGTGGTCTTCCCCTTCAAGGAGCTCCACTGCGCCAGCGATTCCGCCAGCCTGGCCCTGTCCATGGGCTGCGACATCCTGTCCACCATCCACCTGGATATCGAGGGAGGCGACCGGGCCCACTACACTGACGGGGGACGGCCGGCGGTGCTGGCCGCGGCCATCACCGATTTCTTCAACGGTGACAGGGTGGCCGGCGGACCGCGGGAGGTGGCCGGCGAGGATGACGACCCGGTCGGGGAGCTCATCGACCTGTATGCGTCCCTGTAGGCCGGCTTCCGGCTTCGCCGTCGCTTCGCGGCCCGGTTGTAAGATTCAGCGTTGGATGTTATCAATGTATAAGCCGTATTGAGAAGTCGAGCAACTGGAGATAACACATGATCAGCATTGTCATTCCGACCTACAACGAAGAAGAAGCCATCGGCGAGGACATCGAGACCAGTCCTCGAGACCATGGAGCGCCACCGGACTACGAGTGGGAGCTCATCGTGGTCAACGACGGTTCCACCGACCGCACCCGGGAGATCGTGGAAGGATACGCCGACCGGGGCGTGCGCCTGGTCAACCACCCCTACAATCTGGGGGGCGGCGCCAGCCCGCAACACCGGGATCACGCACGCCAGGGGGGACATAGTGGTGGTGGCGGACGGCGACGGCACCTACCCCCTCGACCGATATCCCCAAGCTGATAGAGGCGCTGGAGGGTTACGACATGGTGGTGGGGGCGCGCATCAAGGAAGCGGGGACCATGAAGTTCCTGCGGGTCCCGGCGAAATGGTTCATCCGCAAGCTGGCCGGCTTCATGACCGGGCACCAGCATCCCCGACCTGAACTCGGGGATGCGCGCCTTCCGCAAGGACGTCTTCTTGAAATTCAGCACCTGCTGCCGCCCGGCCATTCCTGGGTGAGCACCATCACCCTTTCCATGCTCTCCGACAGCCATACCGTGAACTTCATGCCCATCGACTACTTCCCGCGCAAGGGCAAGTCCACCTTCCATCCCATCAAGGACACCGCCAACTACTTCATGCTCATCTTCCGCACCGTGACCTGGTTCAACCCCCTGCGCCTCTTCCTGCCCCTGGCCATGCTGCTCTTCCTAGCGGGAGCGGCAAGATCGTCGCCGACCTTATCCGGTACGACTGGCATATCACCACCTCCACCGTGGTGCTGCTCCTGGCATCACTGCAGATATTCACCCTGGGATTGCTGGCCGACCTGATGTCCAAAAAGGGCGGCCGCTGACCGTGCGCGTACTGGTCACCGGGGCGGACGGTTTCGTCGGCTTCCACCTCACCGACTATTTATTACAAGATGTAAAAGCTGAGGTGATGGGGCTGGGCCTGCGCCCCGCCGACCCCGGCGCCCCCTGGATGCAGGGTGACTACCGCGTCTGCGACGTGCGCGACGGGGAGTCCTGCTGCGCGGCCTGGTGACTGGGGTTCCAGCCCGACTACGTCTTCCACCTGGCGGCCCAGAGCTCGGTCAAGCAGTCCTGGGAACAGTGGGAGCTCACCTACGACATCGCCCTGCGCGGGCAGCGCAACCTGCTGGAGGCGGTGCGCGAGGCGGGCGGGGAGGCGCGGGTCCACGTGGCCTGCTCCTCCGAGGAGTACGGCAAGGTGGCCGAGGAAGACCTGCCCCTGCGGGAGGACCACCCCTTGAGACCGGCCACCCCTTACGCCTTCTCCAAGGTCATCCAGGACTACCTGGCGGTCTTCTATTTCCAGGCCTACGGGCTGAAGACGGTGCGCACCCGCGGCTTCAACCAGACCGGCCCCGGCCAGGCCCCCGAGTTCGTGGTCTCCGACTTCGCCCGGCAGATCGCCCTGATCGAGGCGGGCCGCAGCGAGCCGGTCATCCGGGTGGGCAACCTGGAGGCGCGCCGCGACTTCTCCGACGTGCGCGACCTGGCCGCCGCCTACTGGCACCTGCTGGAGCGGGGGGAGCCGGGCGAGGTCTACAACGTCTGTTCCGGCAAGGCCCTGTCGGTGCGGGAGATCCTGGACATGCTCCTGTCGCTGGCGAAGCAGCCCCGTCGAGGTCAGACAGGACCCCGAGAGGATGCGCCCCCTGGACGTCCCGGTGCTGGAGGGGGACAACTCGCGCATGCGCGCCGTCACCGGCTGGGAGCCGGCCATCCCCATCGAGCGCACCCTGGCCGACGTCCTCGACTACTGGCGCGCGAACATCTGATACGCAGGAGGTACAAGATGCAGGCAGTCATACTGGTCGGCGGCGAGGGGACGCGGCTGCGCCCCATCACCTACACCATACCCAAGCCGCTCATCCCCCTGATGAACCGGCCCTTCCTCACCTTCCAGTTCGAGCTGTGCAGGAAGCACGGCATCACCGACATCATCCTCTCCACCTCCTACCTCTCCTCCATCTTCGAGGAGGCCTTCGGCGAGGGGGAGGAGCTGGGGGTCAAGCTCACCTACGTCACCGAGGAGAGCCCCCTGGACACCTGCGGCGCCGTCAAGAACGTGGAGGAGCACATCAAGGGGCCCTTCATGGTCTTCAACGGAGACGTCCTCACCGACCTCGACCTCACCCGCATGATCGACCATCACCACGGCAAGGGGTCGGTCACCACCATCTCGCTCACCCCGGTGGAGGACCCCTCCGCCTACGGCCTGGTGCCCCTGGACGACCAGCAGCGGGTGCTGGAGTTCCTGGAGAAGCCGGGCCCGGACGACGAGATCGTCACCAACCTGATCAACGCCGGCACCTACGTCATCGAGCCGGGGCTGCTTTCGCGGGTTCCCGCCCGCGAGCGCCACTCCTTCGAGCGGCAGTTCTTCCCGGGCCTGCTGGCCGACGGCAAGCCCGTCTACGGCTACCCCTCCGACGCCTACTGGCTGGACATCGGCACCCCCGCCAAGTATCTCCAGGCCCACCTGGACATCCTCGACCACCTCATCCCCTTCGACTTCGCGGGCGAGGAGATAGCTCCCCAGGTCTGGGTGGAGGAGGGCACGGTCATCGAGCCGGGGTCGCTGGTCTCGGGCCCCGCCGTCATCGGGCGCGGCTGCCACATCCGGGCGGGGGCCATCATCCGCGGCCACAGCGTCCTGGGCGACGGCTGCTGCGTCGCGCCGGAGGCCGTGGTGGAGCGCTCGGTGCTGCTGGAGGGGGTCAGCGTGGGCGAGGAGAGCGTGGTGGACGGGAGCATCCTGGGGCGCCGGGTGCGCCTCGGCCGCAACGTCGAGGTGCGCGACCTCTCGGTGCTGGGCGAGGGCGTCGTGGTGGGGGACTCCAACGAGCTCAAGCTGGGCATCCGGGTCTGGCCGGAACGGGAGATAGCCGCCGACTCGCTCCACTTTTGATTTTTGGCGCGGGCGCGGTTAATATATTGAGAGTTTCAGTCTAGATGGAGGTAGGAAAGTTGCGCATACTGATCACGGGAATCACCGGTTTCGTCGGCAGCCACCTGGCCGAGTACGCTCTGGCCCGGGGCGGCGTGGAGGTCTTCGGCACGGTACGCTGGCGCTCCCGCATGGAGAACGTCGAGGGCATCCTCCCGGACATCAACCTGGTCGACTGCGACCTGCGCGACTCCGTCGCCGTGCGCAAGATGCCTCACCGGCATCAAGCCCGACTACATCTTCCACCTGGCGGCCCAGAGTTACGTGCCCGCCTCCTGGAACGCCCCGGAGGAGACCCTTACCACCAACATCATCTCCGAGCTCAACCTGCTGGAGGCCATGCGCGAGATCGATAAGGAGATCCGCATCCAGGTGGCCGGCTCCTCCGAGGAGTACGGCCTGGTCTTCGAGGACGAAGCCCCCATCAAGGAGACCAACCCCCTGCGCCCCCTCTCGCCCTACGCGGTGAGCAAGGTGGCCCAGGACATGCTGGCCTACCAGTACCACCGGAGCTACGGCCTGTTCACCGTGCGCACCCGGGCCTTCAACCACGAGGGGCCGCGGCGCGGCCACGTCTTCGTCACCTCCAACTTCGCCCGGCAGATCGCCTGGATCGAGGCGGGGAAGAAAGAGCCGGTCATCGAGGTGGGCAACCTGAGCGCCCGCCGCGACTTCACCGACGTGCGCGACGTGGTCAAGGCCTACTGGCTGTCCCTGGAGAAGGGGGAGCCGGGCGAGGTCTACAACATCGGCTCGGGCAAGGCGGTCACCATCCAGGAGATGCTGGACATGCTGCTGACCATGACCGACGTCAAGATCGAGGTGCGGCCGGTGCCCGAGCGCATGCGCCCCTCCGACGTGGAGCTGCTCCTGGCCGACGTGGGCAAGTTCAACGCCCTCACCGGCTGGAAGGCGGAGATCCCCCTGACCAAGACCCTGGGAGACACCCTCGACTACTGGCGTGCCCACGTCTGACCTCCTGACATGGGGTCACGGATCAGATCCGCAGTGAGAGCTTGCTTCCCCTCTTGTACCACGCCGCTACGCCTTCGCTTCTGCCGCCTGGACTTCTCGGGATGGGGCCGGGTCTCGATTCTTGTACGCTTGGTTCCGCTGCAACCCTTACCCCCGGCAGGATTTCGGTCCCCGCCCCGCTAGTGATATACTTTCCTGGATAATCAACCGGAAGAACAAGGAGAGGAAGATGGATTACGACGTCAAGGACCTCGCCCTGGCCAAGGAGGGCAAACTGCGCATCGAGTGGGCGGAACGGGACATGCCGGTGCTGCGCCTCATCCGCGAGCGCTTCGCTCAGGAGAAGCCCCTCAAGGGATTACGCGTCTCCGCCTGCCTGCACGTGACCACGGAGACGGCCAACCTCATGCAGACCCTGAAGGAAGGGGGCGCCAACGTCTGCCTGTGCGCCTCCAACCCCCTGAGCACCCAGGACGACGTGGCGTCCTCGCTGGTCAAGAACGACAAGATCCCCGTCTTCGCCATCAAGGGCGAGAACAACAAGACCTATTACCAGCACATCAGCGCGGCCCTGGACCACCACCCCCGGGTCACCATGGACGACGGCGCCGACCTGGTCAGCGTCCTCCACACCGACCGCAAGGCCCAGGCCGGGGAGGTCTACGCGGGCACCGAGGAGACCACCACCGGGGTCATCCGCCTCAACAGCATGGCCGAGAAGGGCGTGCTGCTCTTCCCCATCATCGCCGTGAACAACGCCATGACCAAGCACTTCTTCGACAACCGCTACGGCACCGGCCAGAGCACCCTGGACGGCGTGATGCGCGCCACCAACCTGCTGCTGGCGGGGCGCCAGGTCGTGGTGGGCGGTTACGGCTGGTGCGGCCGGGGCGTGGCCAGCCGGGCGCGGGGCATGGGCGCCATCGTCACCGTGGTGGAGGTCGACCCCCTGCGCGCCCTGGAAGCGGTGATGGACGGCTTCAACGTCTCCAGCATGGCGTCGGCCGCGGCCTTCGGGGACCTCTTCCTCACCGTCACCGGCGACATCCACGTGCTGCGCGCGGAGCATTTCCGCAAGATGAAGGACGGGGCCATCCTGGCCAACTCCGGCCACTTCAACGTGGAGATCGACATCCCCGCCCTGCAGAAGCTGGCCGTCAAGAAGCGCACCATGCGCGAGAACGTGGAGGAGTACACCATGAAGGACGGCCGCCGCATCTACCTGCTGGCCGACGGCCGCCTGGTCAACCTGGCCGCGGCGGAGGGGCATCCCGCCTCGGTCATGGACATGAGCTTCGCCAACCAGGCGCTGTGCGCGGAGTTCGTCAGCCGGTGCCACGCCGACCTGGAGCAAGTCCGTCTACGACGTGCCCATCGAGATCGACGAGCAGATCGCCGCCCTCAAGCTCGCCAGCATGGGGGTGGAGATCGAAGGCCTCACGCGCGAGCAGGAGAAGTACCTCAACTCCTGGGAGATGGGTACCTAGGGGCCGCGCCCGCCTCACTCCGCCATGGAAGACAGGGGCTTTCGCACGGTCGGCTGGGAGGACGGCAAGGTGGTCCTCCTCGACCAGACCCTCCTGCCGTCCGAGGAGACCTACATCCACATCGAGACCGAGGAGGAACTGGCCCGGGCCATCCGCTCGCTCCAGGTGAGGGGGGCCCCGGCCATCGGCATCGCCGCGGCCTACGGGGCCGCCCTGGCCGCCCGGCGCCACGCGGGCGACCGGGACAAGGTCCTCGCCGCCTGCGACCTGCTGGCCTCCACCCGCCCCACCGCCGTCAACCTGTTCTGGGCGCTGGAGCGCGTGCGCGCCGTCGTCGATCGGTGGCGGGAAGACCCTGAAGGCCTGCAGCGGGCCCTGCTGGAAGAGGCCGGGGCCGTCGCCCGGGAACAGGACCTGGCGGACCGGCGCATGGGCGAGCTGGGCGCCGCCCTGCTCCCCGCGGGCTGTAGAATAATTACACACTGTAACGCAGGCGGCCTGGCCACCCTGTCCTTCGGCACCGCCCTGGGGGTCATCAAGGCCGCCCACGCCGCTCAGAAGATAGCCATGGTCTGGGTGGACGAGACCCGCCCCCTGCTGCAGGGCGCGCGCCTCACCGCCTGGGAGATGGAGCGCGCGGGCATCCCCTACCGGGTCATCTGCGACAACATGGCCGCCTCGGTGATGGCGCGGGGCGAGGCCGACGCGGTGATCACCGGCGCCGACCGCATCGCCGCCAACGGCGACACCGCCAACAAGATCGGCACCTACCCCCTGGCCGTGCTGGCCGGCCGTCACGGCATCCCCTTCTACGTGGCCGCGCCCCTCTCCACCCTCGACCCGGCCACCGCCACCGGGGAGGACATCCCCATCGAGGAGAGGGAGGCCGGGGAGGTCCGCGCCTGCGGCGGGCGGCAGCTGACCCCCCGGGAGGCGCCGGCCTGGAACCCCGCCTTCGACGTCACCCCGGCCGGACCTCATCGCCGCCATCGTCACCGAGGCGGGCGTGGCCCGGGCCCCCTACCGGGAGAGCCTGCGCCGCCTCATGGAAGGGGGCGGGGCGGCGTGAAGGCGATGATACTGGCGGCCGGCCTGGGCACCCGCCTCAAGCCCCTCACCGAGGAGATCGCCAAGCCCATGGTGCCCATCGTCAACAAGCCGGTGATGGAGCACACCCTGGAGCTGCTGGCCAGCCACGGCATCACCGAGCTCTTCGTCAACATCCACTACTACCCCGAGGCCATGCGCGGCCACTTCGGGGACGGCTCGCGCTGGGGCGTCAACCTGACCTACTCCTTCGAGGAGGAACTGCTGGGCACGGCGGGGGGCGTCAAGAAGCTGGAGAGCGAGCTGGGCGGAGACGACTTCCTGGTCATCAGCGGCGACGCCCTCACCGACATCGACCTCACCGCCCTGGCCGGAGTACCACCGCGCCAAGGGCGGCATCGCCACCCTGGTGCTCACGCCGGTGGACGACCCCTCCATCTACGGGGTGGTCCTCACCGACGAGGAAGGGCGCATCACCGGCTTCCAGGAGAAGCCCTCACGCAACGAGGCCCGCAGCCACCTGGCCAACTCGGGCATCTACGTGTTCTCGCCGGAGGTGCTGGAGATGATCCCCGCCGGCTCCTTCTACGACTTCGGCAGCCAGCTCTTCCCGCGCTGGATAGAGGAGGGCCGCACCTTCTACGGTTACTTCCACGAGGACTACTGGAACGACGTCGGTTCCATCGAGGAGTACCGCCGCGGCAACTTCGACGTCCTGGACGGTAAGGTCAGGGTGGATATCCCCGGCTCCCAGATCGCCAAGGACATCTGGGTGGGCGACGACACCGAGATCGACGAGGACGTGCTGATGGTGGGGCCGGTGTGCATCGGCTCGCACTGCCGCGTGCACCGGGGGGCCCGCCTCTACGGCCCGCTGATCATCGGCGACGACACCGAGATCGACGAGGGCGCCATGCTCTACCGGGGCATCAAGTGGGGACAGGGCTACATCGGCAAGGACGCCAACCTGGTCGACTCCGTCGTGGGCTTCGACGCGCGCATCGGCGAGAAGGTGGCCCTGATGGCCGGCACGGTCATCGGCCACCGCACCACCATCGGGGAGGGCACGGTCATCCACCCCGGCGTGCGCATCATCCCCGGCTCGGTCATCGACGAGTTCAAGAACATCCTGGAATAACCTTTACCCTCGGCCGGGTCTCGAATCTTTACCTCAGGGCGCCGCCGGCTGGTAACCTGCAGCGACGTGGCCGCCGTCCAACTCTCCCCGGAACCGGAAGTACATGGCCCGCTCCGCGATGATCGGCGCCCCCGCCTCCACCGCCATCGACACGGACAGCCCCTCCCCGACGATCCTCGTCGACGCGGACCGTGTAGCGCGAGAGCGGCGCCAGGATGTGCGCGCGGGTGACTGGCGGGACCCCGTCTCGGTATAGTAGGTGACGCTCCACTGGACACCCCGTCGTCCCCCGGGTTCTTCAGGCACAGCCACTCGTCGAACCATTCACCCGTGTATCCCTCGGCGAAGAACCACCGCTCGGCGGGCGTCGCGGCTCCCGCCGAGGCAATGCCCTCCCCCGGCCGCCCACCCGTCCCCTGGTAGGAGAAGTACATGGAGCGCTCCGCCAGGAAGGGCGAGCCGCAGTCGAGCTCGACCGACACGTCCTTCTCCGCCCCCACCTCGCCGGGCACGTAGACGGTGAGGCGCGACCCCGCCCCCACCTCGGTAGTGCCGCTGCAACGGGTCGCCCTGCCCCGCTCCGAAACGGTAACCGGCGATGCATCGCTGATGGGCGATGCCCCGGGGTTCTGCAGGGCGCAGCCACTCCTCGAAGCCTGCTCGCGTGGTCCCCTCCGCCAGGACAGTACCCGGTGGCGAGGGTGGGCGCCCCCATCACGCAGTGCCCGCCCGTCCACCCCAGCCCCCCGGCGCCCTGGTAGGAGAAGTACATGGCGCGCTCCGCCACCACGCCGGCGTCCGCCGCGAGCGTGAGGGAGGCCTGGTACCCCGTCCCCCAGCAGGTCGTCGACCTTGAAGGTGGCGCGGGAACGGGCCGGCACGCCGTAGCCCTCCACCGTCACCTCCCCCTCCTCCTGCGTCTGGAAACGGAAGGTCAGGGCGGCGGCTGCGTCTCCCGGGTTGAGCACGCACAGCCACTCGTCAAAACCTTCGCCGGTGTAGCCCTCCGCGAAGTACCACGTCCCGGAGGGCGGATGGCGCCCCCAGCACGTCGCTTCCGCCGGTCCAACCTTCCCGTCGTAGGAGAAGTACATGGGCCGCTCGGCCACGAACTCCAGCATGCTGAAGTCACCAGTCATGGATACCTCTCGCCCAGGTCCCACCTCCGCGTTGACGTCCACCGTGGTCCGCGAACGCGCCGGCAGCGTATAGTCCCGCTGCGCACTCCTCCGAGCCGGAGAGAGAGGAAGGCCACCCGCGCCTCGACCGGCGCTATCCGCGGGGTTGCCCAGGCACAGGTACTCCTGGAAGCCGTCGCCGGTGTACCCTTCTGCGAAGTAGGAACGAAGGAGACCGGTTCCACCCAGACCGGGGCGGTGAACGCCAGTTGGACACCGTCCGAGTTCCGCTCGTCCGCGTCGCACGTCGTCCTCGGTCGACCCGCAGCAGGTACCAGGAAGGCGCCTCCACCTCCAGTACCGGGGCCCATGCGGCCGTCCCGTCGCCCCAGGTGCCGTCGTCCGTCGGCGCTCGCCGCCACCGCGCCGCCGCGAGGTCACCAGCTCCAGCCGGGTGATGGGTTCGTCGTCCTCCACCGCCACCTCGAAGGCCGCGCTGCCGTCCGGCCACTTCCACCCGCGAGCCCATCCAGGAGCCGTTGCAGAGGAAGGTGACCCGCATGTCGGGATCGTCCGAGGAATAGGCGCGCCGCTCCTCCAGCGCCTGCATGATCGCCGTCCGCGAGAGCTCCGGCGCCACCACCACGGTGCGGATGCCGGTGTCGGTGAGGACGTGGTTGTCCTGGTTGGCGGTTGGCGCCGTCCTCCAGCCCTGGTCCAGGGCGGTGACGTAGTAAGGGAAGAACTGCTCGGAGGCGTTGTTAACGTAGTAGGCGAAGATGCCGTTGTTGGTCTCCTGGCAGAGGAAGTTGCCGCCCACGCTTTCCGCGTAGGCCAGGTCGTCGAAATTGTTGCCGTAGGCGCCGGGGTGGTTGAACTCGGCCCGGGCGTCCTGACTCATCCACCCAGTCGTAGAAGGAGTCGAGCGAGGGCGTCTCCGTCGCGGAGGTGAAGCTCCCTGGTATCCACCCGGACTTGTCCCTGCCCCCATATTGTCATCAACAAGTATATAATATAGAACATGTATATTATCGCTACCTCAAGGAGCTGCTCTTCCCGGTCTCCTGCGCGGGATGCGGCCGCGTCGAGGGGGAGATGGTCTGCCCGGAATGCCTGCGCCGGCTCCCGCTCCTGCCCCCCTCGCGCTGCTGCCCGCTGCGCCTGCCCCACCCTCACCCCGGTGGGAAGCTGCCGCGAATGCCGCCGGCGCCCCCCGGCCATGGACGCCACCGTGGCCCTGGCCGCCTACCGCGACCCCCTGCGCTCCGTCATCCACCGCCTCAAGTACGGTAACGGGCGCGGCCTGGCCCCCCTGCTGGCGGCCCTGCTCTTCGCCCGGCTGCGGGAGGAGCGCCGGCAGGAAGGGGTCGAGGCGGTCACCTTCGTCCCCATGCACCCGCGCCGCGAGCGGGAGCGGGGCTACAACCAGGCCCGCCTGCTGGCCGAGGAACTCGCCCTCCACCTGGGCTGCGACTGCCGCCCGCTGCTCCGCCGGAACCGGGCCGCCCCCCCGCAGACCGGCCTGGCCCACGCCGCGCGCCTGGCCAACCTGCGGGGCTGCATGGAGGCGGTCCCGGGGCGACCCGTCGCCGGGGGCGTCCTCCTGGTGGACGACGTCTTCACCACCGGGGCCACCCTCTCGGAATGCGCCCTGGCCCTGAAGCGGGCCGGAGCGGGCAGGGTGACCGCCTGCGTCCTGGCCCGCGACCTGGCCCGTGACCTCCCCGCCGCCGCCATCGCCCGGCCCCTCTGCTTGCCCACCCCCACCCCGGTGACTTATCATCGAGATGGAGGCTTCATCCCGGGTCTGTGGTTGAAAGTCGATGCCAGTCGCAGGCGAAACGACCCACGTAAGCCAACATTTGGTTGGTGAGCATGGTGCGGCTTAGGGGTAAGTCCTGCCCGGCCGAAAAGCCGGAGAAGCGTAGTAGTGACGGGTTACCTCGCTAAAAAATCTGAGAGCCCGTTGCGGACCGTTCAGCAGGCGAGTGTGGGGTCAAAGACCAGGTCAGCCGGCTTGGAGTCTCCTCAAGAGCGGGTGACGGCACCCCGGGTTGGCACCCCGGGTGGTTTGTGATAGTCTAAGTTGAGTTTCATGTTTGCACATTACTCTGTTAAAATAGCGTGGTTGTTTTTGCGGCCGGAAGATATGCAGGTTGAGGCAGCCCAGGAGGTCCGCACGGACTTCAGTGGGCTTTTTCAATAAGGAAGAAAAGGAGCGCGGGACATGCAACTGATCGTCAAGGGGAAGAACATCGAGATCACCGATTCGCTGCGCAGCTACGCCGAGGAGAAGATCGGCAAACTCAGCCGCTACCTGGACAAGATCCTGAAGACGGAGATCGAGCTGTCCGTGGAGAAGAACCCCAAGATCAGCAACAACCAGTGCGTGGAGGTGACCATCTTCACCAACGGGCCGGTCATCCGCGCCAAGGAGGCCTCCACCGACATGTACCAGGCCATCGACCTGGTCTACGAGAAGCTGGAGGTACAGGTCAAGAAGCTCCGGCGCAAGCAGATCGACCGCAGCCACAACTCCAAGCACAACCACGCCAAGCAGCCCCTCCCGCCCGAGGTGGTGGAGGTGGAAGAGGAAGAGGACACCATCGAGGCGAAGATAGTCAAGACCAAGAGCTTCCCCCTGAAGCCGATGATCCCGGAGGAAGCCGCCTTGCAGATGGACCTGGTGGGGCACGATTTCTTCGTCTTCATCAACGCCGAGACCGACCAGACCAACGTGGTCTACCGGCGCAAGGACGGCAACTACGGCCTCATCGAGCCGGGACGTTAAGGAGGGCGGCATGCGCAAGCTGATGGACCTGGCCCGGACCGTCTTCGACGAGGTGATCAGGCGGGGGGCCACCTTCCGGTTCTAGGGCCGCGCCCGTCCCGCCGTCCGGCGGGCGGCTCACGAGGGCCCGCGGGCAGTCCGGCGGAGGCCGGCGAGAGGAAGGAGAAGAGTGGACAGTCGCAATAAGACCTTGACCGCCGCGGCCGGCCTGGCCGTCGTCGGCATCCTGCTGCTACCAGCTCTTCTCGGTCCACCAGCACATCTACTGGATCTCCGTTTTCTTCCTGGGCATCCTCATGGTCGTATGCGAATCCCTGGGAGAGAAGATGCACACGCGCGGCAGCTCCACCTACGGCATCATGGTGCTGGTCGCGGCCATGCTGGCCCTGAACACCCCCTCGGCCATGCTGGTGGCCCTGGCCGGGGCCCTCTCCCTTACGGACCTGAAGGCACAAGAAGTCCCCCTGGGCCATGGCCTTCAACGGCATCCAGTACGCCCTGGCGCTGGCCGCCGCATCCTTCTTCTACCACCTGCTCGACGGCTCCACCCGCGCCTTCGAGCTGGGCGAGACCCTGAAGTCCATACCCTGGCTGATCGTCGCCGTCCTGGTGTTCTGGGCGGTGAACACGGCGCTCACGGCCCTCGCCAACTACTGGGAGCACGGCTTGAGCCCTGTCGATTACCTCAAGGGGGACGCCCTCAAGCTCCTCCCCAACCAGATCATCTACGCCCTGCTGGGCATGGCCCTGGGCATCATCTACGCGCAGAACGCCTTCAACGCGGTCTACCTGGACGTGAATACGGGCAACGTGGCCAGGGTGACCATCGCCGAGGCCAAGGCCGCGCCGGCGTTCTACGTCGGGCCGTTCATCGCCGGCACGGTGGCCGAAGCCTTCCGCGGCTTCATCGCCTCCGTCTTCTTCCTCACCGTGCTCGGGGTGGCCTGGTACTTCAGCGGCAGGAACCTGGACATCCTGCGCACCTACGACCAGGCCACGTTGCGCCTGGTCAGGTACCTGGAGGGGCGCGAACCCTACCTGGACGGGCACGGCGAGAGGGTCGCCTACTACGCCCAGATGATGGCCCAGGCGCTGAAGATGCCCCTTTACGACCAGCAGAAGCTGCGCTACGCGGCCCTCCTGCACGACCTGGGCAAGACCGCGGTCCCCCGCGAGATCCTCCTGCAGAAGGGGGCCCTCACCGGGGACGAGTTCGAGCGGGTCACCCAGCACGCCCTGGTGGGCGGGAACTGGCTGGAGGAGGTGCCCTACCTGGCGGAGACGGCGGGGGCCGTCCTCCACCACCACGAGTACTACGACGGTGGCGGCTACCTGGACGGCATCTCCGGAGACACCATCCCCCTGAACGCGCGCATCCTGGCCGTCGCCGACGCCTACGACGCCATGCTCAACGCCCGCCCCTGGCGGGAGGCCAAGGGCGCCGGAGGCCGCCGCGGCCGAGTTGCAGCAGAACGCCGGGGTGCAGTTCGACCCGGAGCTGGTCCGCGTCTTCCTGGCCACCCTGGAGGAGTACCGCATCATCGCCGCGCCCGCCGCGCCGCTGGAGGCGCCGGACGCGGACGAGGCCGCGCCGGAGCCGAAGCAGCGGGCGGAGGAAGAGCTCTTCCCCGTGCGCAAGGGGCGCATGAACAAGCGCCGCCAGAAGCTCATGGAGGACCGGATGAAGCGGCGGGCGCGCCTGGAGCGCGCCGAGGCCGGGGATGCCGGGGAGCCGGGGATGCCGGGGAGACCGGGCAGCGGCTCGAGGCGGAGGGCGCCGCCCCGCGGGACACCGCGCCCCTGCCCCAGGCCCCGCCGCCCCCGCCTCCGCGGGAGCCGCGCCCCCCCGAGGGGCCTTCCACCGGTGAGGGGGGTGGTGCCTGATGGAAGATTCCAAGCTGAAGGTGGCGCGCATCGTCACGGCGGCGGTCTGCGCGGTCATCCTGATATATTCGGTGACCCAGATGTCCCTCTCCAAGCTGGACCCCTGGCGCACCCTGGGCCTCGTCGCCATCCTGGCCTTCTTCGAGGCCTGGCACATCCGCTACCCCTGGGGCCGCCCGGTGCGGCTGGGCATCGCCGTGGCCCTCTGCGTCATGGCCATCCGGCCGGTGCCCGAGGCCCTGGTCATCTTCTTCATCGGCAGCATCATCGGGCGGCTGATACCCTCCCGCACCTCCCGGATCAGCTCCGGCGATTTCTACTACATCTTCCAGCGCACCATCATCCTGGCCCTGGCCGGGGTGGTCTTCGCCCTCATCAGCCAGTTCCACTGGCATCAGGTGCTGGACCGGATGGGGCTCGGCCAGCTCGACAAGCTCTGGAACCAGTATCCCGGCCCGGACCATTACGGCTCCATCCCCGACACCTACTGCAACCCGGTGGTGATGTACAGGGCCCTGATGTTCCCCCTGGCCTACCTGTGCATGGCGGTGGTCTACTACGCGGGGGAGATGATCTCCTCGTCCATCGAGACGGGGCTGGTCAAGTCGGGCTCCTGGCGGGTCATCCTGCCCCACCAGGTCCGCCAGACCTACCCGGTCTACCTGGCCCTGGTGGCCTCGGGCGGGCTGATGGCCTTCTACTTCCCGCGCCTGCCCTGGTTCAACTTCCTTATCTTCTTCCTGCCGCTGATGCTGGTGCGGGCCGAGTGCAACCGGGACAAGGCGCTGGACCAGCGCTTCTTCGACACCATGCGCATCATCGGCGACGCGGTGGACCAGGACCGGGGCGTGCCCGGCCACTCCAGCCGGGTCTCCAACCTCTCGGTGGAGGTGGCGCGCAGCATGGGGCAGCCCGAGGACGCCGTGCGCGACCTGCGTTACGCCGCGGTCCTGCACGACGTGGGCTTCATCTCCGCCGGCGTCCGGCGCCGACGTCGACCGCCACGCCCGGGAGGGGGCGGAGGTGCTGGCCTCCATCCCCCGCTTCCGCAAGGTGGCCGAGATCGTCCGCTTCTCCCACCACGAGCCCCTCTCCGACGAGGACGGCGGGGTGCGCAAGGTGCCCGCGGGGTCCAAGGTCATCAACGTGGTCAGCGCCTACGACCTCCTGGTCAGCCAGGGGGAGAAGCGGCTGACCCAGGCCGAGGCCCTGCAGGAACTGTCGCCGGAGCGCGGGCGCCGTTACGACTCGGTGGTCCTGCGCACCCTCGGGCAGGTCCTGGAGAAGCGCCGCGGCGACGAGTACCGCGACGAGCCCCGGCGTGAGCGGCGGGAGCGCGCCAAGGTGCTGGAAGACCTGGAGACCAGCTTCGAGGATATCTTCCGCGAGGAGGAACGGCAGGACTAGATGTTCAAGATCCTGGGCAAGGCCCTGCGCGTCGGCGACCGCAAACGCATAGAACGCCTGGAGGAAGCCGCCATCACCATCAACTCACTGGAACCCGACATCCAGGCGCTCACCGACGAGCAGCTGAAGGCCAGGACCGGCGAGTTCAGGGGCAGGCTGGAACGGGGCGAGCCCCTCGACGACCTGCTGGCCGAGGCCTTCGCGGTGGTGCGGGAGGCCGCCCTGCGCACCCTGGGGCAGCGCCACTTCGACGTCCAGCTGATGGGCGGCATGGTGCTGCACGAGGGCAAGATCGCCGAGATGAAGACCGGCGAGGGCAAGACCCTGGTGGCCACCCTCCCCGTCTACCTCAACGCGCTGCCGGGCAAGGGCGTGCACGTGGTCACGGTCAACGACTACCTGGCCAAGCGCGACAGCGAGTGGATGGGCACCGTCTACAAATGGCTGGGCTTGAGCGTGGGCATCATCCAGTCCCAGATGCCCAAGGACCAGCGCCGGCGCGCCTACGCCTGCGACGTCACCTACGGCACCAACAACGAGTTCGGCTTCGACTACCTCCGCGACAACCTGGAGGTCGACCCGGCCGGCCTGGTGCAGCGCGGCTACTTCTACGCCATCGTGGACGAGGTCGACTCCATCCTCATCGACGAGGCGCGCACCCCCCTGATAATCTCCGGGGCGGCGGAGGAGTCGGCCAAGCTCTACCGCCAGTTCGCCCAGGTGGTGCCCCGCCTCAAGAAGGACGAGGACTACGAGGTGGAGGAGAAGTCCTACAGCGTCGCCATCAACGAGGAGGGCATCCACAAGGTCGAGCAGATCATCGGGGTGGACAACCTCTACGACCACGTCAACACCTCCCTGGTGCACCACCTGACCAACGCCCTCAAGGCCAAGGAGCTCTACCACAAGGACGTCGAGTACGTGGTGAAGGACGGCGAGGTCCTCATCGTGGACGAGTTCACCGGCCGCCTGATGCCCGGCCGCCGCTGGAGCGACGGGCTGCACCAGGCGGTGGAGGCCAAGGAGAACCTGCGGGTGCGCAACGAGAACCAGACCCTGGCCACCGTCACCCTGCAGAACTACTTCCGCATGTACGACAAGCTGGCGGGCATGACCGGCACCGCCGCCACCGAGGCCGGCGAATTCCACGAGATCTACAAGCTGGAGGTGCTGGAGGTCCCCACCAACCTGCCCATGGTGCGCGATGACGCCAACGACGTCATCTACAAGTCGGAGGCCGCCAAGTTCAACGCGGTGGTGGAGGACATCGTCGCGGCCCACGAGAAGGGCCAGCCGGTGCTGGTGGGCACCATCTCCATCGAGAAGTCGGAACGCCTCTCCTCCCTGCTGCGCAAGCGGGGCATCATCCACGAGGTGCTCAACGCCAAGCAGCACGACCGGGAGGCGGAGATCGTGTCCCAGGCCGGCAGGTACGGCGCGGTGACCATCGCCACCAACATGGCCGGCCGCGGCACCGACATCATGCTGGGCGGCAACCCCAAGATGATGGCCCAGCGCGAGCTGACAGGCCGCACCGAGCTGGACGAGGAGCTCTGGAAGGGCATCCTGGCCGAGCAGGGCCTGACCGAGGAGGACTGGCACCGCAAGCTGGAAGAGGTCACCGCCGCGTGCGAGGAAGAGAAGGCCAGGGTCATCGAGGCGGGCGGCCTCTACGTGCTGGGCACCGAGCGGCACGAGGCGCGGCGCATCGACAACCAGCTGCGCGGCCGCTCCGGCCGCCAGGGCGACCCCGGGCTCTCGCGTTTCTACCTCTCCCTGGAGGACGACCTGATGCGCGTCTTCGCCTCCAACGCCATCGCCTCCATCATGGAACGCTTCCACCTGCCCGAGGACCTGCCCATCGAGAACCGCATCGTCACCCGCTCCATCGAGACCGCCCAGAAGAACGTGGAGGCCAACAACTTCGAGGCGCGCAAGAACCTGCTCAAGTACGACGACGTGATGAACCTGCAGCGCGAGTTGATCTACGGGGAGCGCCAGAAGATCCAGGAGGGGCAGGACATCCACGACCAGGTGCGCGAGATGATCCCCGAGGTCATCGAGGCCACGGTGGACCGCTTCATCGACCCCGACAAGTACCCCGAGGAATGGGACCTGGAGGAGTTGTTCAAGTACGTCTTCGGCCTGTTCCCGGTCACCTTCTCACCCGACCAACTGGACCTGGAGACCATCACCCCGGAAGCCCTCAAGGACGCCCTCATCGAGGACGCCGACGAGGTCTACGACGCGCGGGAGGCGGAGTTCGCCGCGTCGGGGCGGGACATCCGGGAGATCGAGCGGCTGGTGATGCTGCGGGTCATCGACAACCGCTGGCGCGACCACCTCTACACCATGGACTACCTGCGCGAGAGCGTGGGCCTGCGCACCATGGCCCAGCGCGACCCCCTCATCGAGTACCAGCGGGAGGCCTTCGAGCTCTTCAACGAGATGATCTTCAGCTTCAAGGAGGAACTGCTCCGCTACATGTACCGCGTCAAGGTGGTCAGGGAGGAGGAGCGCCCCCGCCTGCGCGTGGTGGAGGGGGGAGACGAGGCGGGCAAGCCCGCCAGGGCCAGGCCGGCCCAGGCCTCCAGCGCCGACAAGGTGCCCCGCAACGCCCCCTGCCCCTGCGGCTCCGGCAAGAAGTACAAGTTCTGCTGCGGCAATGAAGATGGGTCAGGCTCACGTAATTTCCATCCAGATATTGGTAATCCGCTCCGGCCGGGTAAATCGAAATTCTGGACCTCTCACGTGTTACCCCATCCGTTTAGCGAGCCCCCTTTATGTGAATAACATACGTATGCAGCCAGGTACGTAAGACATGAACGGAGGAGATGCAGATGAGGTCCATGCTCGATGGCGTCAGGGTAATCGATTTCACCACCACCGTGTCCGGCCCCGGGTGTTCCTTCTTCCTGGCCGACATGGGCGCCGAGGTCATCAAGGTGGAGCGGCCGGTCCGGGGGGATGACGCCCGCATGTTCCCGCCTTACCAGGAGGGCATCTCCGCCGCCTTCGTCACCTTGAACCGGGGCAAGCGGGGGGTGACCATGGACCTCAAGCAGCCGCGCGGCGTGGAGCTGTTCAAGGAACTGGTGGCCGTCTCCGACGTGCTGGTGGAGAACTTCATTCCCGGGAACATGGCGCGCCTGGGCCTCGGCTACGATACGCTCAAGGAGATAAACCCCAGGCTGGTCATGTGCTCCATCTCCGGCTACGGCCAGTACGGCCCCCTCTCGGACCAGCCCGGTTACGACGCGGTGATCCAGGCGGTCAGCGGGATGATGAGCACCACCGGTGACCCCGACCGGCCTCCCATGCGCGCCGGCACCCTCATCGTGGACATATCCACCGCGTTCACGGCGGCCTTCGGCATCTGCGCGGCCCTCTTCGCCCGCGAGATCACCGGGGAAGGGGAGTACCTGGACGTCGCCCTCTACGACGTGGCCATCAACCTGCTCGAGGCCAAGTTCGTCGACTACACCGTGACCGGCAACGTCCCCCAGAGGACCGGCAACCGCTACGCCTACGTCACGCCGTTCGACCTCTACGCCACCGCCGACTCCCACGTCTTCATCATCTGCGCCGGGGACGGGCCCTTCGCCAAGCTGTGCGAGGCCATGGGCCGGCCGGAGCTGGCGCAGGACGAGCGGTTCAGCAACCTGCTGGTACGCAACGTCAACGAGCCCGCCCTCAAGGAGATCATCGAGGGGTGGACGACGCGGTTCTCCACCGACGACCTCATGGCCGTCCTGCAGCCGGCCGGGGTCCCGGCGGCGCCTGTCAACGACGTCGGGCAGGTCATCGCCAACCCCCACACGCGCGAGCGCGGCATGCTGGTGGACGTGGAACAGCCGGGCGCGGGCACCATCACCATCTTCGGCTCGCCCATCAAGCCCACCGCCAGCGAGATGCGGCCCCGCGGACCCGCCCCCACGCTGGGCCAGCACAACCGCTGGCTCCTTACGGAACTGCTGGGCAAGGGCGAGGCGGAAGCGGAGGAGATCATCTCCTCCGGCGCCATGGGCTAGTCACTTTCAGGCCTGGCCCCGTTACTTGTCGCCCATGAAGAGGTCGGCGTAGCGGTCGCGCAGTTCCAGCTTGCGCACCTTCAGGGTCATGCCGTAGGGCATCTCCTCCTGGGAGACGATGCGGATGGCGCGCGGGCATTTGTAGGCGGCGATATGCTCCCTGCACCACTCCTGGATCTCCTCCTCGGTGGCATCCATCCCGGAGACCAGGCTGATCACCGCGATGGGCATCTGCTTCTTGAGGGGATGAGGCACCCCCACCACCGCCACCGCCTCCACCGCCGGGTGCTCGAGCACCTCGCGCTCCACCTCCACCGAGAAGATGGAGTAGCCGCCGCTCTTGATGACGTCCTTCTTGCGGTCGACGAAGTTGAGCCTCCCCAACTTGTCGCGGTAGCCCATGTCCCCGGTGCGCAGCCAGCCGTCCTCGATGAGCTCGGCGGTGGCCTCGGGGTTGCCCCAGTAGCCCTGGCAGATGCCGGGGCCGGTGATGGACACCTCGCCCACCTCGCCCCGGGGGAGCTTCTTGCCGTACTCGTCGATGATGCGCATCCTCACCGGGTACAGAGGCCAGCCCACGCAGCCCTGGGGGTAGTCTATGCCCATGATGGCTATCTTCATGGTGGCGGTGCCGGCCAGCTCCACCATGCCGTAGATCTCCACGAAGAAGGCCTTCTGGCGGAAGGGCCCCAGCTTCAGGAAGGTCCCCTTGCTCCGGAAGGCGTCCGCGTGCTGCTTGGGCATGGCGTCGGCCGCGCTGCCCAGCATCTTCAGGCTGGAGAGGTCGTACTTGTCGATGCCCTCGTCCAGCATCATGGCGTACATGGCCGGGACCCCCACGAAGATGGCGATCTTCTCGCGCTCCATGGCCTCCAGCACCTCGCGCGGCGAGAAATGCCGCATGTAGTAGCCCCTCAACCCGGCGCAGGTGCCGATGATGTAGGAGCCGAAACCGAAGACGTGGGAGGCCGGCAGGCAGAACAGGGCGGAATTGTTCCCCACCGGCAGCACCGCCGAGACTATCTTCTGGGCGGTGAGCAGGTTGCCCGAGGTCATGGTGGCCCCCTTGGGGAAGCCGGTGGTGCCGGAGGTGTAGAAGATGGCCACCACGTCGTCGGGCTTCTGGTTGTGCGCCGGGCCGTCGGGCGAAGCCGCCTGCATGGCCTGCATCCAGGGAGATGAAACCGTCGGGCACGTCCACCGCCCCGCCCGCCATGATCCAGCGCTTGATGCCCGGCATGCGCTCGCGGTCGCGGATGTTGATGGAGAAGACCTCGGGGTCGACGATGAGCGTCTCCGCCCCCGAGTTCTCCATGATGTAAGCCATCTCCTTGCCCTTGAGCATGAAGTTCATGGGCACGGCGATGGCCCCCATGCGCATGATGGCGAAGATGCCCAGGGGCAGGTCGACGTTGTTGTGGGTGCTGATGCCCACCCGCTCCCCCTTCTTTATCCCCATGTCCTTGCAGGGCGGAAGCCATGCGCTCGACGAAATCGGCCGAATCGGCGTAAGCTGAAGTCGTTGGCGGGAAAGCCGGTGTAGGCGAGCGGCTCGTGCAGCTTCAGAAAACTGCCGTCGCCCCGCAGGTCGGCGACGCGGCGGTGCAGGTCGGCCAGGGTGAGCTTGCGGTCCAGGGCGAGCTGGACCTTGTCGGGTATAAGACGCATCTACCTCTCCTCTCCGCTCAGGTACGGAATCCCCCCATAAGAAGTTGCAGCCGCTGATATCTTACAACGCGCCCCCGCCGCCCCGCAACGCCTTCGCACTGTGCTAAAATCTTGTTTTGAGCATGAACGGAGGATGAGAGATGATCGACGACTGGAAAGAAGAGATAGCGGAACTCGGCGCAAGCGTCGACAAGATAAAGGAGTACCTTTGACGTAGAGGGCAAACAGGCGCGCCTGGCCGAGCTGGAGAAGGAGACCTCCCAGCCAGGAACTCTGGGACAACCAGGAGCGCGCCCGCGGCCTGCTGGCCGAGCAGTCCGGCCTGCAGGATTCGCTCAACACCTACACGGAGATCGACGGGGACTACCGCGACCTGCAGGAATACCTGGAACTGGCCCAGCTGGAAGAGGACCCCGAGCTGGAGCGGCTCATCCCCGAGAACATCCGTTCCCTGCGCCGGCGCCTGGACCGCCTGGAGGAGGAGAGCCTGCTCTCCGGCGAGTTCGACACCCGCGACGCGGTGGTCAGCATCCACCCGGGGGCGGGCGGCCTGGAGTCGCAGGACTGGGCGGAGACGCTCCTGCGCATGTTCATGCGCTGGGCGGAGCGCCGCGGCTTCAAGGTCGACCTGAACGAGCTGCAGCCGGGTGACGGAGGGGGCATCAAGAACGCCACCTTCACCGTGCACGGCCGCTTCGCCTTCGGGCTCTTCAGTTCCGAGAAGGGAGTCCACCGGCTGGTGCGCATCTCCCCCTACGACCAGGCCCGCCGCCGCCACACCTCCTTCGCTTCCCTGGACGTCATCCCGCTGGTCGAGGACGACATCGAGATAGAGATCGACCCCAAGGACCTGCGCATCGACACCTTCCGTTCCAGCGGCGCGGGGGGGCAGCACGTCAACGTCACCGATTCGGCGGTGCGCATCACCCACATCCCCACCGGGGTCATCTCCACCTGCCAGAACGAGCGCTCCCAGATATCCAACCGCGAGACGGCCATGCGCATCCTCAAGGCGCGCCTCTTCGAGCGGGAGCGGGAGAAGCGCGAGGAGGACATCAAGGAACTGCGCGGGGCCCGCCGCGACATCGGCTTCGGCAGCCAGATCCGCTCCTACGTCCTCCACCCCTACCGCCTGGCCAAGGACCACCGCTCCGGCTGGGAGGAGGGCAACGTGGACGCGGTGCTCGACGGCGACCTGGACGAGTTCGTCGACCGTTACCTCCACTGGAAGGCCACCAACTAGCTGCAGGGACTCCCATCGTTGCCCGCTTCGCTTGGAGGTTGTCCCCACCCCCGTGTAATATACTCCCGTACGGGCGAGGTCAGCTCGCCTTTAAGAGAGGTAACGCAGCGGATGAACGAGGTAACGGAAGAATGTACGCAGTAACGGATTACGCCATCAAGGTGGACCTGCACGTCCACACCGTGGCCAGCTCGACACGCCTACTCCACGGTGGCCGAGATAGCGCGGGCGGCCGCGGAGAAAGGCCTGGAGGCGGTGGCCCTGGCCGACCACGGCCCGGCCCTGGGCGGCGGCGCCCACCTCTTCCACTTCTGGAACATGCGGGTCATCCCGCGGCGCATGGAGGGCGTGGTCATACTCCGCTCGGCCGAGGCCAACATCGTCGACGCACGCGGGCGGCCTGGACCTGCCCGACGAGGTCCTCGTACGGCTGGACGTGGTGCAGGCCGGTTTCCATCCCGGGCTGCGGCTACCAGGGCACACACGGTGGAGGAGAACACCCGGGCCCTGGTCGGCGCCATCCGCCACCCCCTGGTGGACGTCATCGTCCACCCCGGCAACCCCGGCTTCCCCATCGACGTCGAGCACGGGTGGTGGCAGCCGCGCAGCGGGAGGGCAAGGCGCTGGAGATCAACAACGCCTCCTACGTCTACACGCGGCAGGGCAGCCGTGAGAACGACCTGCTCATCGCGGGGGAGGCGAAGCGCCGGGGGGCCTTCATCGCCGTGGGGAGCGACGCCCACATCGCCTCTTTTGCAGGAGAATTTTCGCACGCGGTCGAAATATTAGCAGGCACCGAGCTTGAGCCTGACCGGGTCATCAACCGCGACCTGGCCGGGCTGCGCGACTTCCTCAAGGGCCGCGGCGCAGTTCTCGACCTGGAAGGATAATCTAACGCGATGGGAGAGAGGTACTCGACATGCAGGCACAGATGGAGGAGAAGGTAATGGCGCCGCCGCTGGACGACGAGTTGCGCGCGCGGCTCGAGGGCATCTGCAAGGAGGTCCGCTGGGACGTCGTGCGCATGATCGGGCTGGCCCAGAGCGGCCACCCCGGCGGCTCGCTCTCCTGCGTGGAGGCCCTGGTCTCCATCTATTTCTACAAGATGAACCACCGGCCCGACGACCCCGGCTGGGAGGGGCGCGACCGCTTCGTCCTCTCCAAGGGGCACGCCGCCCCCACCCTCTACGCGGTGCTGGCCCGCTGCGGCTACTTCCCCCGCGAGGAACTGTGGACCCTGCGTCAACTGGGCTCCATGCTCCAGGGGCACCCCGACTCCAAGAGGACCCCGGGCGTGGAGATCTCCACCGGCTCCCTGGGACAGGGCCTGGCCGCGGCCAACGGCATGGCCCTGGGCCTGCGCCTGGACGGGGGCGAACGCCACGTCTACTGCGTCATCGGCGACGGCGAGAGCCAGGAGGGCCAGATCTGGGAGTCGGCCATGCTCGCCTCCCACTACTGCCTGGACAACCTCACCGTGGTCCTCGACTTCAACGGCCTGCAGATCGACGGGGCCTGCGGCGAGGTCATGAGCCTGGGCGACGTGGCGGCCAAGTGGCGCGCCTTCGGCTGGGAGGTGCAGGACATCGACGGCCACGACGTGCTGGAGGTCTGCCGCGCCCTGGACCGCGCCGGCGAGGCCTCCGGCCCCGCCGTCATCATCGCCCGCACCGTCAAGGGCAAGGGCGTCTCCTTCATGGAGAACGTGGTCGACTTCCACGGCAAGGCCCCCTCCCCCGAGCAGATGGAGCAGGCCCTGAAGGAGATCGAGGAGAGCTGATGGAGGACCGGGGCACCCGGCACACCCGGGACGGCTACGCCGAAGCGCTGCTGCAACTGGGGGAGCAAGACCCCGCGGTGGTGGTCCTCGACGCCGACCTGGCCAAGTCCACCCAGACCATCAAGTTCAAGGAGCGGTTCCCCGAGCGCTTCTTCGACTGCGGGGTGGCCGAGCAGAACCTCATGGGCACGGCGGCCGGCCTGGCCGCCGCCGGCAAGGTCGTCTTCGCCTCCACCTTCGCCGTCTTCGCCTCGGGGCGCGCCTACGACCAGGTGCGCAACACCATCGCCCACTCCAACCTCAACGTCAACATCTGCGCCACCCACGGGGGGGTCTCGGTGGGGGAGGACGGCTCCTCCCACCAGGCCATCGAGGACATCGCGCTGATGCGGGTGGTCCCCAACATGAAGATCATCGTCCCCGCCGACTACTTCGAGGCGCGCGAGGCCGCCAAGGCCGCGGCCGGGATTGCCGGGGCCGGTCTACATCCGCCTGGGCCGGGTCAAGGCGCCGGTCCTCTTCTCAGAGGACTTCACCTTCGAGTTCGGGCGGGCGCGCGTCCTGCGGGAGGGTAGAGACATCTCCATCTTCACCTGCGGCCTGATGACCTGGCGGTGCCTGGAGGCGGCGGAGCAGCTCGAGGCAGAGGGCGTGGAGGCCGAGGTGGTCCACCTGGCCACGGTGAAGCCCCTCGACTCCGCGGCCGTCCTGGCCTCGCTGGGCAAGACCGGCCGGGCCCTGAGCGTGGAGGAGCATTCGGTCATCGGAGGATTGGGGGGCGCCTTGGCCGAACTCATATGCGAGGAGATGCCGGTGCCCCTGCATCGCGTGGGGGTCCCCGACGTCTTCGGCACCAGCGGCACCTCCGAGGCGGTGCTGGAACATTTCGGTTTGACCGGGCGTCATATCGCCGAGGTGGCGTTGGACGTCATGAGCAGAGCGAGGAGTTGATCAGCTTTGATCCGTTTACGCAGGGTGACCAAGATCTACAAGGGTAATATCTACGCCCTGGAGGACGTCACCGTGGACATCGAGAAGGGGGAGTTCGTCTTCCTGGTGGGGCCGTCGGGCTCCGGCAAGTCCACCTTCTCCAAGCTGCTCATCAAGGAGGAGGAGCCCACCAGCGGCCAGATCTACATCGCCGACACCAACATCAACGAGCTGCGCAAGTGGAAGGTCCCCTTCCTGCGCCGCAAGATCGGCTGCGTCTTCCAGGACTTCAAGCTCCTGCCCCACAAGACCATCTTCCAGAACGTGGCCTTCGCCCTGGAGGTCACCGGCAAATCCCGCCACCTCATCGACCAGCAGGTGCCGGAGATGCTCAAGCTGGTGGGCCTGGGGCACAAGCTGGACGCCTTCCCGGACGAGCTCTCCGGCGGCGAGCAGCAGCGCGTCTCCATCGCCCGCGCCTTCATCAACCGCCCGCCCATCCTGCTGGCGGACGAACCCACCGGGAACGTCGACCCCTCCCTGGCCAACGGGGTGGTCAAGCTGCTGGAGAAGATCAACTCCGCGGGCACCACGGTGATCATGGCCACCCACGACAAGGAGATCGTCAACACCTTTCGCAAGCGGGTGATCGCCCTCGAGAACGGCAGGGTGATCCGGGACCAGGACAGGGGCGTGTACGGATATGATTGATCGTGGACCAGGACAGGGGCGTGTACGGATATGATCAATATTAAATACATCTTCGAGGAGACCTTCGGCTCCCTGCGCAAGAACCTGGTGCTGGCCATCGCGGCCATCGCCGTGGTGGCGGTGTCCCTGGGCATGCTCGGCCTGGTGGTGCTGGGGGTCAACGTCTTCTCCAACACCATCAAGAACACCGAGCGCAAGGTGCAGGAGGTGGACATCTACCTCTCCGACCTCACCGCCGAGCAGGAGCGCATGGCCATGGACACCTTTATCCGCGGCCATCCCCGAGGTCGACCCCACCCAGGTCACCTACAAGTCCAAGAACGACGCGCTGGAGGAGTTCAAGGCGCAGCACCCCGACAACCCCGAGCTCTGGCAGTTCCTGGAGGAGAACCCGCTGCCCGCCTCCTTCGTGGTCATCACCCGCGACCCCAAGGACGTGGGGCTGGTGGCCGACCGCATCGCCAACGAGGCCCCCTTCAAGGAGCGCATCGATCAGGTCAAGACGGCCTCCTCGGTCATCGCCAAGCTGGAGAGCGTCTACGAGAAGTTCCGCTACGTGGGCTTCCTGGCGGTGGGCATCCTGGCCCTCATCGCCATCCTGCTGGTCTCCGTCACCATCCAGGTGGCCATCTTCGCGCGCAGGCGGGAGATCGGGGTGATGAAGCTGGTCGGCGCGACCAACTGGTTCATCCGCTGGCCCTTCCTGACGGAGGGGATGCTCGAGGGCTTGAGCGGGTCGCTCCTGGCCATCGCGGTGGTGCTCGTCGTCAAGACCTGGCTGTGGAACCCCTTGAAGGAGAACCTGGCCTTCCTCCGCATGACCATGAGCGAGTCCCTCATCTGGATCCTCATCCCGGTGATCATCCTCTCGGGTATCCTCATCGGCGGCATCGGCAGCTTCGTCGCCCTCCGCCGCTTCCTGGAAGTCTAAGAGGAAGACCATGGTCGAGGGGAGGCAGTACTCAGCAGGCGCCACCGCCACCGCCGCTCCCCCGTCCCGCGGATGCCGGCGCGCATGCCCCGCAAGGACAAGGTGATCATCGCCGTCTCGGTGATCGTCTCCATCCTGGTGCTCGCCTCCTGTTTCCTCATCCCCTACCTCTCCAACCGGGACGACGACGACAACGGCGGCAACCAGGCGGCGGTCGGGTCCGGCATCGAGTCCGGCACCGGGCAGGACTACGCGGAGGAGGAAGCCTGGCTCGAGTCCAACCAGTCCTTCAACGACGCCGTCGACGTGATCATGCGCAACTACTACACGCAGCCGGACGAGGACTACCTGGTGGACTCGGCGGCGCGCGGCATCAGCCGGTCTGATGGACGAGGGCGCCTCCTCGGACGAGCTTACCGAGCGCGGCATCACCACCATGATCGACGCCCTGGACGATCCCTTCTCCGCCTACATGGACAAGAAGGCGGTGGACAGCCTGGATGTCCAGCTGGCCGGGAAGTTCTTCGGCATCGGGGTCTCCATGACCGCCTCCCGCAACGAGATCCGCGTGGAGAAGGTGCTCAAGGGAACCCCGGCCGAGGCGGCGGGCATCCAGGAGAACGATATCGTCTTCTCGGTGGACGGCACCGAAGTGACCGGCATGGACATCAACGACGTGGTGGCGATGATCCGCGGCCAGGAGGGCACCCACGTAGTCATCGGCGTCAAGCGCTCGGGCACCCCCGGCGTGATCTACTTCGACCTGGTGCGGGCCGAGATCAAGCTGCCCGTGATAACCACCGAGCTCAAGCCCGGCGACATCGGGTACATATCCCTGACCGACTGGACCCAGGACGCCGCCACCCTGCTCGGCGAGGCGCTGGAGAGCCTGAAGTCCCAGGGGGCCCGGGGGCTCATCCTGGACCTGCGCTCCAACCCCGGCGGGCTCATGGACCCCGCCATCAAGTCCGCCGACCTCTTCCTGAACGGGGGGAACATCGTCTCCTCCAAGGGCACGGGTAGCCGGGTCCAGCCAGTCCTACAACGCCACGCCCGACGTGGTCTGGGACTACCCCGTGGTCATCCTGACCAATCGCGGGACCGCCAGCTCCTCGGAGATCTTATCGGCCGCCCTGCACGACAACGACCGTGCGGTGCTGGTGGGGGAGACCACCTTCGGCAAGGGAGAGATCCAGCAGCTGAAGCGCCAGCCCGACGGCACGGCCATCCGGGTCACCATCGCCCTCTACTACACCCCCGACGGCACCAGCATCAACGACGAGGGCATCACCCCCGACATCCTGGTGGTCGCCCCCGTGGTGGGCGAGGCAGACCCCCAGCTGGCCGAGGCGGAACGCGTGGTCACCGCCATGATGCAGGGGCAGTCCTGGAAATAACTTGGCGGTTAGCGCCCATTATCCACATAATCAACAGGTTTATCCACACGCTACAAGTTGTATAACATTAATGGGGTCTGACCCCATTGACCCAGCGCATAGGAAGAACCGGGAGGCATGGGGTAGAATAGAGATGGTTACTAAGGAGGTATAACCATGGAAAAGCCCGAGGTCGTCTCCCCACAGGAGTTGTGGAACCCTTCCTCAACCCTCTCCCCCCGGGTCAAGCGCCTGCGCGACGAGTATTTCTCCTTCGATAAGCGGGACTATTTCCGCAACGAGGTCATGCCCTTCACCACCGGCACGCCGTGGGACGAGGTGTGGCTGCCCGCCCTCTGGGGTGTGGTACCCGGAGATCTACGCCTTCATGGACACCTTTGCCACCGGCCTCAAGGTGCTCGGCCGCCCGGTGGGCCTGCCGGAGGATTTCTGGGACCAGTCCCTGGTGATGCGGCGCGCCCTCTTCTTCGCGCAGGTGGTCCGCAAGCACCTGCCGGTGCAGATACTAGAGGGCGAGCTCGTCGTGGGCGGACAGTTCAACACGGCCCTCTCCTACTGCCTGAACAAGCGCGAGGCCAAGGGCCTTGCGAAGGACCTCAAGGCCTGGCGTAAGATGGCCGACGAGGTCAACTCCACCGGCATGGGCAATGCCGGCGCCGTACCCGGGCACCTCATCCCCGACTACCCCAGCGTCCTTCGGAAGGGCTTTTCGGGCCTGGTCCGCGAGTACGAGGAGATGAAGAAGACGGCGCGCAACCCGGAACACCGCGATTTCCTGGAGGCCCTCATCATCTGCTGCGAGGCCGCGCGCGACCTGGCACTGCGCTATGCCGACGAGGCAGAGCGCCTGGCGGCCGGCGAGCCCGACCGCCTGCGGGCCGAGGAGCTCACCGAGATAGCCCGCATCTGCCGCAAGGTCCCCTGGGAGCCGGCGGAGACCTTCTACGAGGCCGTGCAGTCCCAGTGGCTCACCCACATGCTCGTGATGACCTGCGAGGGCTACCCGGGCCCCGGCCTCTCACCCGGCCGCATCGACCAGTACCTCTACCCTTACTACCAGGCCGACCTCGAGGAGGGCAGGCTCAACCGCGAGAACGCCCGGGAGATCCTCGACTGCTTCTTCGTCAAGCACGACTACGCCTACGACTACCAGGGGCGCGTCGGCGAGAACCAGGGCATCACCGCCGGCTTCGGCCAGCTCATCACCATCGGGGGCATCGACGCCGACGGCGAGGACGCCTCCAACGACCTCACCTGGCTCATCCTGGACGTCATCGAGGAGATGAACCTGCTGGAGCCCAAGCCCAACGTGCGCCTGCACCGTAAGACCCCCGACGACCTGCTGCGCCGCGTGGCCACCATGATCGCCGGGGCGCAAGGCTCGCCCTTCCTGCTCAACTTCGACGAGGCCTCCATGGCCGGCCTGGCCTGGCAGGGCCTCCCGGCCGACCGCCTGTGGGACTACGCTCCGGTGGGATGCCTGGAGAACACCCTGCAGGGGGACGACCGTTCCGGCACGGTGGACGTCAACGTCAACCTGGCCAAGGCGGTGGAGATGACCTTCTCCCGCGGACGCGACCTGGCCACCGGCAAGCGCATCGGGCCCGACACCGGCGACCTGCGCGCCTTCGCCACCTGGGAGGAATTCCGCCTCGCCTTCGAGAAGCAGCTCAAGGCCCTGCTCGACCGCATGCTGGAGTTGTCCGACTTCTCCGATTCCCTGCGCGCCCGCTACCAGCCCACCCCGTACCTCTCGGCCCTGGTGGGCGGCTGCGCCGAGAGCGGCCACGACGTCACCAACGGCGGGGCCCGCTACAACTTCATCACCGTCGAGGGCATCGCCCTGGGCACCGCGGCCGACTCCCTGGCCGCGGTGAAGCGGATGGTCTACGAGGAGGGGCGGGTGAAGATGGCCGACCTGGCCGACGCCCTCGCCAAGGACTACGAAGGCTACGAGACCCTGCGCCAGACCATGCTCAACCGCGCCCCCAAGTACGGCAACGACGACGACTACGCCGACGAGGTGGCGCGCTGGCTCTCCCGCACCTGGACCAGGATGTTCTGGGGCCGCGTCGCCCCGGACACCCGGCGCAAGTACAGGGCGGGCTACCTGTCCTGGAACTACTGGATCGCCTACGCCCCCACCACCGCGGCCACCCCGGACGGGCGCAAGCGGGGCACCCACCTCTCCAACGGCATCGGGCCGGTGGACGGCTCCGACCGCAAGGGCCCCACCGCGGTGGCCCTGTCCGTGGGCAAGCTGGGCCTGGAGACCGCCCCCAACGGCGACTCCCACACCATCTCCCTCTCCCCCTCGCTCCTGCGCGACGAGGAGCACATCGAAAAGCTCATGGCCTACCTGCGCGCCTACGGGGAGAAGGGAGGGACGGCCCTGCAGATCAACGTGCTCAACCCGGACACCCTCAAGGCCGCCCAGGCCGACCCCGAGGCCTACCGCAACCTGATGGTCAGGGTCACCGGGTACAACGCCTACTTCGTGATGATCGGCAAAGCGATGCAGGATGAGATCATTGCCCGGGAATCCCACCGCCTCTGAAGGCGGCGCCGGCGCGAACGGAGACGGGGCCCTCACCGGGGTCGTCTTCAACGTCCAGCGCTACTCCACCGAGGACGGCCCGGGCATCCGCACCACCGTCTTCCTCAAGGGCTGCCCCATGCGCTGCCCCTGGTGCCACAACCCCGAGGGCATCTCCGCCCGGCCGGAACTGGTGTGGTACGCGGTGCGCTGCATCGGGGCGCGGGACTGCCTGGCCGCCTGCCCGGTGAAGGCGCTCATCCTCACCCCGGAGGGCATGTCCATCGACCGCGCCGCCTGCGACGCCTGCGGCAAGTGCGAGGACGCCTGCCCGGCCGCCGCGCTGGAGGTCATCGGCAAGGTGCGGACCCTGGACGACGTGGCCGCCGAGGCCCTGCGCGACCGCGTCTTCTACGAGAAGTCGGGGGGAGGGGTGACCCTCTCCGGCGGCGAGCCGGCGGTGCAGTTCGATTTCAGCCTGGCCCTGATGCGCCGCCTCCGGCGGGAGGGGGTGCACCTGGCCCTGGACACCTGCGGCAGCGTGGCGCCGGAGCGCCTGCGGGAACTGGCCTCCCTGGCCGACCTGGTCCTCTACGACCTCAAGACCATGGACCCCGCCCTGCACCGCGAACACACAGGGGTGGAGCTGGACCGGGTGCTGGCCAACGCGGAGTGGCTGGCCGCCGAGGGCAAGCCCATGTGGGTGCGCACGCCGGTCATTCCCGGTTATACTGATTCAGAGGAGAACGTCCGGGCCGTCGCCCGCTTCATCGCGGAGAGGCTGCCCAACGTGGAGCGCTACGACCTGCTGGCCTTCAACAACACCTGCGAAGGCAAGTACGAGCGCCTGGGCTCGCAGCTTCCGCCTGGCGGACGAGGAACTCCTCGCCGGGGAGTGGATGGAGCGGCTGCACGCCGCCGCCCTGGAGGAGGGAGTGGCCTGCGCCCGCTGGTCGGGGGCGACCCGGCTCGAGGGGAGCAAGGAGAAGGAGGACTGAGCGCATGGAACTGCCGGCCCAGGCGAGGGACATCTTCGCGGAAGGGATGATCGCCAAGTTCCTGGCCACCCGGGACGCCGACGGGGGCGTCAACGCGGCCGTGGTCATCACCCTGCAGCCTTCCCCGGACGACCGGCGCGACCGCCTCATCTTCGGGGAGTGGCTGATGTGGAAGAGCCGCGACAACCTGAAGGCGCGCCCCGAGGTGGCCGCCGCCGCCGTGGACCTCAAGCTGAGGATGGTCACCCTCACCGGCGACTTCGCGGGCTTCGAGACCACCGGGCTTTACGTGGACACCCTCAACTCGTCCGATTTTCTCAAGTACAACGCCTACACCGGGGTGCGCAGCGCCGGGGCCGTCGACGTGCGCGAGGTGGGCGGGATGGAGCACGCGAGCTACCCGCGGGTGGCGGCCGACCTGGCCGCCCTGCAGCTGCGCCGCCTGCTGGCGCGGGGCAACGGCAAGGCGGAGCGCATCATCCACCGCACGGTGGAGCAGCAGTTCGTGGCGGCCAACTCGCTCAAGGCCCTGGCGGTCATGGGACCCGACGGCTACCCGCGCATCTTCCCCACCCTGGCGGTGGCGGGCCTGGGCGGCGACGCCTTCCTCATCCGCATCAGCCCCTACAACCGCGGCCTGCGCGACCTGGCCCTGCCGGCCCGGGCGGCCATGTGCGTGCTGACCATGAAGGCGGTCTCCTTCCAGGTCAAAGGGGAGCTCGAGCGCGACGGCGACAGCTACCTGCGTTTCAAGGTGGCCGAGGTCTGGAACTCCTCGCCCCCCCTGGCCGGCGACCGCATCTACCCCCCCGAACAGGTAAAACGAACTTTCAGGGGTCACTCCTCCAAACTCGTTTTTCCAGCTAGATGCGTTGTGCGTCGGGCGTTCGCCAGACAAGTGTCCCAGCGCCTGAGTCTTCCATGTCGCGCTCTACCTGGATGGAAAATGATCAAGGCCTGGCACTTCCCCACTGAAGCGCTTAACGCAGCTATCAATGCCCTTAAACGCTATAATAGTCATTATGAACAAACGTATCAAAGTCATTCTAGTCGCCTTGCTGGCCGCCGCGCTGCTCCTGGCGGGCTGCGGCGGCGGGCTCAAGGAGACGGAAGAGGAGCAGGCGGGCATCGACTGGCCCATGTACGGCGGCGCCCCCGCCCGCCAGGGTTACTCCGCCGAGACGATGACCCCGCCCTTCCAGCTGCGGTGGAACGCGGACACCGGCAAGCTCGAGGGGGGTGCGGTGGTGGCGGAGGGGCGCGTCTGCGTGGCCGACGTCGACGGCGTGGTGTACTGCTACGACGCCGGCGACGGCGAGGTCGACTGGACCTACCAGGCCAACGGCCCCATCAGGGGTCAGACCCCGCTGATCTTCGATTCCAGGGTCTTCGTCGGCACCGATAAGGGCACCTTCTACTGCCTCAACGCCCGCGGCGGCGGCGGCCAGGACGGGCTGCGGATGTGGGAGAAGGACCTGGGCCCCGGCGCTTTCTCCTCGCCCCTGGGGGACGGGGGAAGGGTCTACGTCTCGCACGGCCCCGGTCTCTACTGCCTCGAGGACCGCAAGGGCGACCTGGTCTTCAACCACGTCGAGACCGGGGCGAAGAGCATCACCGCCCCCGCCCTCGGGCAGGGCAGGGTCTGCTTCGGCACCGACACCGGTTCGCTGGTCTGCCTGGACGCTTCCAACGGTTCCGTGGCCTGGAAGGCCCAGTTGGGCGCGGAGGTGCTCCACCAGCCCCGTGATCACCGATACGCGGGTGTACTTCGGCACCGCCGACAACCAGCTGTGGTGCCTGGACCTGGCCGCCGGGGGGACCGTCTGGAGCACCCACGTCCCGCAGAAGGTCTCCTCACCCCCCGCCATCTCCGGCAGCAGCCTGGTCATCGGCACCGGCGACGAGGAGAGCCTGGCGACGGGCGTGATCTGGTGCCTGGATGCGGCCAGCGGCAGCCTGCGCTGGAGTTACGAGACCGACTACTCCAGCCCCATGCAGGTGAGCGTGACGGGGCAGTACGCCTTCGCCTACAACGGGGTGGTGCTCAACCTGGCCGGTGGGACCGCCGTCACCTCGCTGCACCTGGGCGGCAGCCCATACGCCCAGCCCGTTCCCTACGCGGGGATGCCTCTACGTCTGCGACGCGGACGGCGCCCTCTACTGCCTCGGCCCCTGAAGGCCTGACCACCGCGGCCTATTCGTAGATCTTCTCGTCCTCGGCGAAGGCGTTCTCGGCGTCCTGCTCGGTAGTCGCGCACGTTGGACGGCTTCTCCAGCTCCTTGTAGAACTCGTGCTGGATGATGAGGTTCATGATCTCGTTGGTGCCCGTCCAGATCATGATCAGCCGGCAGTCGCGCAGCGCCCGCTCCACCGGGTAGACGTTGGTGTAGCCGATGCCCCCCATGGCCTGCATGACGTGGTTGACGATGTTCCAGGCGGTCTCGGTGGAGAACTTCTTGGTCTCCGAGACCAGGCGCCGGGCGTACGCGGCGGGGACCCCGCTGTCGACGGCCTGGGCGGTGGTGTAGATCATGGAGGTCATGGCGTCCAGGATGGTCAGGCTCTCGGCGATCTTGAAGCTCACCGCCTCGAAATTCTTGATGGGCGTGCCGAAGGCCTTGCGCCGGGTGGAATAGCGGGCGGCCAGCTTGATCAATTCCCGCGAGCCCCCGATGCAGCCGGCCGAGGAGGTCATGCGCTCGGGGATCATCATGCGGTAGAAGATCCTCGAGGCCTCGTTCTCCACGCCCACCAGGTTCTCCGCCGGTACCTTGACGTCCTTGAAGAGGACCCGCCCGGTGCCGCCTCCCCGCGTGCCCATCAGCCCGTAGACGTGCTTCACCTCCACGGCATCGGTCCGGTCGACCAGGAAGGCGCTGATGGAGTCGCGCGGCGGGCCGCCGGGGTTGGTGTTGGCGTAGACGAAGAAGTAGTCGGCCCCCTCCGCCCCCACGATGAAGCGCTTCTGCCCGTTGAGCACGTAATGATCGCCATGCCGCTCCGCCCGGGTGGTGGCACCGAAGAAGTCGGAGCCGCCGCGCGGCTCGGTCAGCCCCTCGGCCGTGCACAGGGCGGCCTTCAGGGTGGGCGCCAGGTACTTCTGCTTCTGCTCCGGGGTGCCGAACTCGTTGATGGCCTCGCCCACGATGGAGACCAGCGAGTAGAGGCATCCCAGCGAGACCGAGAGCACCCCGACCTCCCCGATGGCGATGACCTCCTCGGCCCAGCCCAGGCCGCGGCCGCCGTACTCGGTGGGGAAGCGCAGGCCCAGCAGGTTGCGGCGCGCCGCCTCGACCAGGTACTCCTTGGGGTAGCGCACCTGGTCCGCGTCCATGTCCAGGATGAGCTGGCGCGGCACCCACTTGACGAAGTCGCGCACCTCGTCCCGCAGCTTCAACTGCTCTTCCGACATCAGAAATTCGTACATGGTCACCCCTCCTGTCCTCTCCCCTCAATTCTACCACCTTGCACGTGGGGCCGGACCCCTTGTGAAGGTATTCCTGCGTCTCAGGGTAAAAAGAAAGTGGCCCGCGCCTGGGGCGCGGGCCTCAACCCCCGAGAGGGAAGCAAGGCTATCAGGGGATGGCCGGGAGCGGGCGGCAGGGCGGCTCGCCGGGCCCGCGCTCCGGGTCGGCCAGTTCGCTCAGGCTGAAGGTCTTGGTGTCCGCCTTGCCCCTCAGCCACTTGCGGATGGCCTCGGACTTCATGCCCGGGTCCTCCAGGTCGAAATCGTTTCCGTCGATCTCCACGTTCATTATGCAACCTCCGTTATGTATATGTTTCGGCAGCTCTGCTTGCCTGCTTTAGGGTTTTTCGGTAAGAAATCGGGTGCGAACGGTATCAGAACGCCGGTGAACGGTCGTAAGGAGCTGGTGAGCGGCGCATCGACCGCCCTGGCCAGGCATTACCCGCTTTTGTTATTTAACTTGGCGCGTGAGTAACAATTATGTTACCATGAGTGAAGATTGTTCAACGAGGAGGAGACAAATGGCAAAAGAGGAGCAGGTCAAGACGAGGAAGCGCCTTCCTGCCGAGGAGAGGAAGAAGATCATCCTGGAGGCGGCTAGCCGGACCTTCGTGGAGTTGGGCTACCAGAAGGCGCTCATGGACACCATCGCCAAGCGGTCCGGGGTGACCAAACCCATCATCTACCGCCACTTTCCCTCAAAGCTGGACCTGCTGCTGGCCATCCTGGAGGACCACGCCGGCGTACTGACCCGCATGATCACCCGTCCCCTGGAGGAGTACTCCGGCTGGGAGGAGGAGGTGGAGAAGGACGTCCGCGGCCTCTTCGA
>CAWFDJ010000016.1:0-165600 GCA_963814495.1 uncultured bacterium | reverse complement strand
AGACCCGCTTCGTCCATGTTACCCCCCTCGACGTGAACGACCGTACATTAAAAGCAATTATATCCTTTCTGAAGCCGCCGTCAACCAGAAAAACCGGGATGCGGGTCGGTCCCCCGTGATATACTTATCGCGGCGGCGGGAAGGGGGAGTGAAGTGACGGAAGGATTGGAAGAAACGAAGGAAACGGTGGCGTCATCCTCGCGACTTTCCCCGCGGGTGGGGATGTTCGCGGCCCTGGGCCACCGCGACTACGCGCTCTTCTGGAGCGGGGCCTTCATCTCCAACGTGGGCAACTGGGTCCAGACCACCGCCCTCTTCTGGTACATCAGGGAGTACACCGGCTCGGACGGGTGGGTGGGGGCTGTCAACCTGGCCAACTACCTCCCGGTGCTGCTCTTCGCGCTCTACGCCGGGTACGTGACCGACACCCTGGACCGGCGCCGCCTGATCATGGCTACCCAGGGGGTGATGATGCTCTCCGCCCTGGCCCTGGGCGCCGGCATGAGCCTGGGGGTGGCCTACCTGCCGGTGATCATGGCCATCGCGGCGGTGGCCGGCACCGCCTTCACCTTCGGGTTCCCGCCCATCCAGGCCATCCTGCCCGACCTGGTGCCGCCGGAGGAGATGCTCAACGCCCTGGCCCTCTCCTCCGCCCAGTTCAACCTGGGGCGGGTCATCGGCCCGGCCCTGGGGGCGCTGGTCCTGGCCGGCTGGTCGGTGGAGGCCGCCTTCTACCTCAATGCCCTGAGCTTCCTCTTCGTCATCGGGGCGGTGTGGCTGGCCCGTCCCCGGGGGAGCCCAGCCGGGTGGAGCATCACCACGCGCTGGCCCACATCTCCGAGGGCCTCCGCTACGCCTGGAGCCGCAAGTGGATGGTGGCCGTCCTGGCGGCCCTGGGCGTCGCCTCCTTCTTCGGCTTCTCCAGCATGGTGCTCTTCCCGGCCCTGGCCCAGGACGTGCTGGGGGGCGGGGCGGGCGCCTACGGCCTGCTGCTCACCCTGGCCGGGGTGGGCGCGGCCCTGGGGGCGCCGCTGGTCACCTGGCTCAGCCGCCGCCTGGCCGAGAAAGATATCCTCAAGTACTGCTGCCTGGGGCTGGGAGCGTCCCTGGCGGGGCTGGCTCTCTCTCGCGCCCTCTGGCTCTCCTGCGTCTTCGCGGCCGGGGTGGGCGGTTTCTTCCTCATGCTCAGCTCGGTGGCCAATACGGTGCTGCAGGCCCGCTCCGAGCACGACATGCGGGGGAGGATGGTGAGCATCTACACCCTGATGTACCTGGGGGCCTTCCCCCTGGGCGGGCAGGTGCTGGGCTGGCTGGCGGACTGGCGCTCCACCCCCTTCGCGCTGGCGCTGGGCGCCGCCGCCTGCGCCGCCACGGCCGCCGTGCTCATCGCCTTCCCTTCCCTCACCCGCTCCGCCGCCTCCTGCCTGGGCCTCGACACCTGTGACGGGCCGTATACATGACCGCCGGTTCGATATATCATTAATAGTAGTGCGGCTCAGGCGCGAGAAAGTGGTAGGGATGGCTCAGCGAAAAGCGATGCCCCTCTTGTAATGTCCCTATTCGAGTTCTCCCGGATGAACGTGTGGAACAGCGACGGCACCATCACCCAGGCCCGCAACCCGGACCACCGCCTCTTCTTCTACGACTCCGTCGGGTTTCGACAGGCTCTTCGCCAACGTGGCCGAGATAATCGGCGTCTCCGTCGAGGGGCTCGTCATCGACAGCAAGCGCAAGGCCACCCTGGACTACCTGGATACCCTCATCTCCGGCCCGCGGGGCATGCTGCTCCGCACCTTCCTCCGGCACAAGGCCTACGAGATGACCGCCGGCCTGGGGGCGCTGCTGGGTTACGGGCACTACGAGCTGAGGGACTTGAGGAGGGGCGAGTTCATCAAGGTATACGGCGAGAACATCTACTGCCTGCCCCTCATCAGCGCCGACCTCATCGCCATCTTCAACTACATCGAGCGCCTCCCCGCCGACCTGCAGATCAAGGACTACGACGGGGGCAAGCTCATCACCGTGAAGCGCGGCGAGCTGTTCGACAGGGAATGCTCCGGCTGCTACGAGTACAGGAAGATCCCCCGCAAGCCGGGCAAGAGTCGCCTGGAGCGCTGCCCCGAATGCGACCTCCCCATCGACCTCAAGAAGTTCAGCTGGTCCCTGGAGAAGGGGACCATCACCGACAACGAGAGCGGCCGCAACATGGCGCTGATGGGCCCCAACGAGATCGAATCCATCTTCCTCGCCCTCGAGGCCGAGCTGGGGGAGGAGGTCGACCGAGCCATCGTGGAGGGGCAGTGCCGATACGTCCGGGAGGAGCTGCAGGAGAGGGAGACTTCGAGGGGCGGGAGGTTCCTGGCCCGCCAGCTCGCGCTGCGCGGCATGGGGAACATCGTCCGTTTCGAGATGGGCGAGGGCAGGCTGCGGGCGGAGGTGGAGAACGCCAGCCCGTACCTGATGGTGGCAGGGTTGTTAAAAGGCATATTCGAGGCGCTGGCCGGCGTCCGGTCCGACTGCGACTACCGTCTGGCGGACGACGGCACCCTGGTCGTGGAGGTGACCCCGGGCAAGCCGGCGGACATCGGGGCAGAGGAGGGCGCGAGGGCGTGAGCGAAGTCGATAACACCGGGTCGATCACCTACTGCGGGCTCTACTGCGGCGACTGCTTCGGCCACAAGGGGGCGGTGGCCGACCTGGCGCGGGACCTGCGCAAGGAGTTGCGCGACTCCAAGTTCAAGCGTTTCGCGGACGGGGTGGCCGGCACCAGCTTCGGCAAGGTCTACGGCGGATACGACACCTGTTACGAGGTGCTGGGCGCCATGGTCAAGTTCCGCTGCAAGCGCGGCTGCCGCAACGGCGGCGGGCCTCCTCAGTGCAAGATCAGGAACTGCTGCCGCAAGCGGGGGCTCGAGGGATGCTGGGAGTGCGGCGAGTTCGAGGGGTGCTCGAAACTCGACTTCCTCCGCGCCGTGCACGACGACGCCCACCTGAAGAACCTGCGCATCCTCGCGAAGAAGGGGCCGGAGGAGTTCGTCAGGGGCAAGCGCAACTGGTTTTTTTTCTCGCGGTATATCCGCGCGTATCTCTGAATTCTTCTTTTTTTTTTTTTTTTAAAAAGGCGCGCTCTTCTAACTATTCTGGCAGCTGTGTTGAACGGGGATGCCTGTGCGGCCCCGTTCTCAGCCCCGCACCAGGCGCACGTAGTTGTAGATGCGGATGGCGTCGCCCTGCGGGCCGCGGCCGGTGGGGAAGTCGGGCGGGGTCGCCTGCCTTGGGGTCGGAGCGCTGCGCCCCGGCCCCGTGCACGTCCACCCACTGCCCGTTCATGTAACCCAGGGCCCGCCCGAAGGCGACGTAATCCGCGGTGGCGCCCGTTCCGTCGGAGAGGCGTGAGTGGTGGAGGTCCAGTAGAAGGGGTAGTCGGCCTGCCCGGCCTCGTTGATGATGGAGGTGCAGGAGAAGACCGGGTCGATGGCGGCCGAGGAGGTGGTGTCGGGGGACCGGGTGTAGTCCACGATGGTCTGCAGTTCCTTGGCGTTCGGGCAGCCGCCAGTCGCTGTAGCCCAGGTAGCTCTCGGAGTTCTTCTGCTGCACCCAGGCCAGCGCCTCCTGCCAGTTCATGCCCTGCCCGCTGTCGGCCTGCGACCACGTCGAGCCCGGTGGCCTGATCGGTCACCGTGCCGTCGCCGTTGTCGGCGAAGGAGTTTACTCCGTAGCTCGTATTGCCCCGCACGCACTGCACGAAGAAGGTCTTCTCCCGGCCGCCGGGCATGCTCAGATCGTAGCCCTTGATGCGGCCGTCGGCGAAGTTGACCCCGAAGAGCTTGTTGGCGCTAGCTGCATAGAGGGTGCTGGAGGCGTACTGGGAATCGATGACGCGTTCTCCGGCGCTGGTGTCACCGTACTCGAACGCGAAGTAGTCCGTGTCGATGAAAGGGGTCAGCCCCGAGGTGTCACCGTTCATGAAGTTGGGGTCGGTGCCGGAGAAGTCGATGAGCGAGTAGAGCTCCTTGATGGTGGGCAGCCGCCAGTCGTTGTAGCCGCCGAGCCCGCAGGCGTGAGCGCTGCCGGCGACGGCCGGCCGCGTAGGTCTTCTTCTCGCCGGGGTCCTGTTGCCACGTCAGGCCGGTGACGAGGTCGCTGACGGTGCCGTCGCCGTTGTCCTGGTGTATGAAGGTTGGCTGCCATCGTACTGGGCGTCCTGGCCGTAGAAGGCCTGGCCCGCGGCGGGCGCGGCGATCTCCGTCACGTTGTCGTAGCACTTGACCTGCCCGGTGTCGACGACGGGGTAAGAACGCGCGACCCCTTCCGTGCGCCGTTCGGTCACCGCGGGTGGCTCTCCACCCGTGCCCGTCCCGGATCCCCGACCCGCACCCCGCCAGGGACAGCGTTGCCAGGGCCGCCGCCAGGAACACCACCAGTATGCCGTGCAGCTTCTCTCATCTCTACTCGTGCCTCCTTTCTTTCTCCATACCCAAAGCATGGAGCAGGTTTGTTAATACGGCTTGTGGTATTTGTTATTTTTCGGTTAAGCGCGGGTCGCCACGGCCAGGAGGGTGTGCCGGTACGGGCGTGACTCTCACGTTCCTCCAGCCCGGCCTGCCTGAGCGAGTGCTTCCAGGTCCTCCGGTGGAAAAGGGGCCGTGGGCTTCCTCGCCGTGCCGGCGGCTCATGAACAGCTTGATGGGGCGGGTGGCACGGAAGTCCGAGAGGGCCATGCGCCCGCCCGGCCTGAGCACCCGCACCCATTCCGCCACGCAGGACTCCACGTCGGGCAACTCGTGCAGGACGTTGTTGCAGACGACCCAGTCCACCGAGGCATCATCGAGCCCGGAGGCGTCGGCCGGCGCCTTGACCCTGCTCGATGCGCCCGGAAAGGCCGGCTTTGGCGGCCCGTTTCTCCAGGGCCTTAGAGCATCTCCTCCGAGAGGTCCAGGCCGAGCACCTTGCCGGTGTCGAGCCTGCGCGCTATGGGGAGGCTCAGGTAGCCGGAGCCGCACCCCGCGTCCAGCACCACCTCGTCGCCGCGCAGGCGGGCGAAGACCTCTTCCAGCAGCGCTTCCCGGCTCCTGCCGATGAAGATCTCACTCCAACGGCGCCAGGGGCTGGCCAGGAACCAGGCTCCGAGCTTTCCCATACGTCCCGTCCACTCGGTCTGTGGCTGTTTATCCTCCATCTTCTCCATCCTTTCCCTGGGCATACGCTACATAGATCATTTCAGCTCTTACAGCTCCAATCTATCATCCGAATGTGAAGAACCCGTGGAGGCATCGTATAAAGCATTAGGCGGCATTAGCGAGCGATTCCAGCACGTTAAAGCCGTGGAACGTGTGCGTGGAAGCAAATGGCCCGTTGAATGGATAGATCCCGACCATGGTCGAGACGCTGTAGTCGGTTATATCCTGCTTCAGTCGAATAACTCCCCGTACTCGACCAGTGTCCAGTCCTGGAAACCCGGTGCCCGTACCCACACCTCGCGCGCGGACGGCTCGGCGACGAACTGGTATATGGTGCCGGAGTATGTCGCTCCGCCTTTATCGAGCGGCGTTTCCATGATCCCCTTCATCGTATCGACGTCTAGCTTGCCCTTGTTCGCTTCCGCGAGGGCGGTGAGGTTGTCGCTCCTGACCTCAGAGTCAGCCACGAAGGGCTGGAACCAGGCAGGCTGCTGTTCCAACTGGATGTTCCAGTCGGTATTCACGAAGTGGTTCGTCGCCACCAGCAGCCCGTCCCGGCCGCCGCGCCGCTTGACCTCTGACGTGCTCATCTCGTAGGTGAACGCCTCTTCTCGAATCTGATGCGGTGATGATGAACGCGTGATACGGCAGCGTGCTCTCCAGTTCGGAATCGAGGTAAACGAAGTCCGAGGCATCCAGCAGGAACGTCAGTGCTTCGATCAGGTTCGACGCCCGGTTCTCCACGCTCCTCAGATCACCCGACCCCATGCCGTCGTTTACCTCGAGCATCAGGCCCTTGTCGTTGAACGAGTTCAGGGTACAGACCTGTCCCGCATTGACCAGCGTCGCGGTCGACCTGCTCCCGTCATTCGGGTTGTAGACGACGACCGTCAGGGTATCGTTGAACTCCTTGAAGTAGTCAGGGTAATCGAAGTTCCTCCCGAAGACGAGCGGCCCTCCACCCGTATAGGGTCCCCATGCGACGACGGCCGAGCAGTTGGCCCGGCTGAGTTCGCCGGCCATAGCCACAGTTTCGACCGAGTCGCAGAACTTGAGCTCGGCAAGGCTGAGACCCGACGTCTCCTCCATCCCTGTGAATATGCCCTTTATCCTTGCCGGGTACTTCTCGTACTGTTTTTCCGGTATCCCATTGAGTGCTTCGTCTGTCGGTTTCGCGTTTGATACGATCGCCTTCATCGCTTCGTCGTGAAACTGCCTGATCTGTGTCTTCATCAGCCCGCCGTACTGGCGCCCCATCTCCTCGTAGCTCCCGTTCAGCTGGCAGACGTATATCCCATCTGACTTGTACAGGAACCCGCCTTCGAACTCCGACACCTTTTCCAGGTCGACTGAAGGCCCCTTCGTGCCTTCGGCGCAGCCGGTGGACAGGAGAGGCAGCACCAAGAGCAGTGTCAACGCGATGATGATGGCCTTTCTCATCGTCCTTTCCACCTCCGTGATGAACAACACACTGCTCTTTCTACAACCCTATACAGGAAGGAGCATACAACACTCGGCCACGACAAAACACCCGACGTTCATATGAACCTGACACCCTTCCCTCCATCGGTATTCTACCACAGTACTTGCATTCGTCCGTGCTTCGGGCCGCCGACCGGCCGCTCCATTCACGGATCGGCAGGCAGAACCTCCCCGAAGAGCGTTTTCGCCCGATTCCGGCATGCATTGACCGCTGCATGCACGCTCATACCGAAGGCAGGCCGGGTTGAGGACAGCTTCAAGCAGGCGCATATCCTGGCGTCGGTGGTCACCTTGGCCCCCTGGAATCCCAGCTTGATGCTGCCATCAGAATCGAGCCCTTTCGCCCCTCTTCCTGCTTCACTGGATTTTCCCTCCATGAAGTCCTGCACTGCCCTGAAACACTGTACTGATGAAGTATTACGCAATACAAGCACAGAGTCCTTCAGGTTTCAAATGAAGAATGCGGGCTTAGAATGGTCTTAGCGGGAGCGTGCTGGACGGAAGGGGGACGCGAGATGAAGGTGTTGGCCATAACCGGTAATCCCAGGAAGAGCGGGGCCCTGGCCGCGCTGCACGAAGAAGCGGCGCGCGGGGCGGCGGACGGTGGGATGGAGGTGGAGGTGGTCTGCCTGGCCGACCTCGATATCCGGAACTGCCGCTTCTGCATGCGGTGCCACGCGGACCTAACCTCGCGCATCGCCGCCTGCGCCCAGCATGACGACGTGCGGGAGCTGCTCTTAAAGATCGACGCCGCGGACGGCTTTATCCTCTCCTGCCCGGCCTCCAGCGGCCACGCCAACTCTATCATGAAGACCTTCGACGAGCGGTGCGTGTGGACCCTGGGGCGGGCCACCGGCCGGGTGCTCTGGGTCAAGGGCGTCCCGGAGTCGCGCATCGCGGACAAGCGGCGCTTCGCCGCCACCCTGACCACCGCCGGCACGGTGCCCGCGTGGTCACGTATCTTTTGCGACGGGCAGACGCGCGAGATGGCCGCTCTGGCCAAGGGCATCTTCGGAGCGCGCGTCACCGGCCGGCTCTACGTGGGCCGGCTCAACCTGCGCAAGCTCAACCGGTGGGACAAGCGCCGGGCCTACAGGCTGGGCCGCTCCCTGGCTGCGGCAGTGCGCGAGGGCCGGGTTTGAATTCAAGAAAAAGACCCCGGGTGAGCCCCGGGGTCTTTTTCTTATGCTTGCTCAAGTGCCGTCGTTGAAGAGGATGGTCCCGTCGGTTCCCACCGCCCACATGTGGGTGGAGTCGAGGATGTCGATGTCCTGGATGTCCACGCCGGCGTCGGCCACGCTCTGGGGAGTCCAGTCGGAGCCGTCCCAGAAGCGGATGGACCCGTACCAGCCGCCCGCCCAGACGCGAGACGCAGAAAGCGCGGCCACACACTCCAGACCCTCGGACAGGCCGGAGTACTCAGTAGTCCACACCCCGCTGTCGTAGAAGTTTAGGTTTATACACAGGGATATGATGTTGTCGACGCCCAGCGTCCACACGTCCACCTGGCTGTTGGCGGGCGCTCCCGCCACCTGGCCCCAGCCGCCCCCGCCGTTGAAGAGCACGGTCCCGTTGTTGCCCACCGCCCAGACGTTGCTCGCGTCGACGGCCATGACACTGTGGAGGTCTTCGGTAATGCCGCTGGATTGGGACGACCACCCGCTGCCGTTGTTGAAGTAGATCATGCCGCCTTCCCCCACCGCCCAGACGTGGGTGGGGTCCAGCGCGTACACGCCGTGGAAGTCGTTGGTGGTGGCGATGGCCTGGTCCGCCCAGTACGAGCCGTTGTAGTAACGGATGCGCCCCTGGTATCCCACTGCCCAGACGCGGTTGGAGGCCGCGGCGGAGATGTCGTAGAGGAGGGTGGTACCGGTGGCCTGGCTGGACCAGGCCGAGCCGTTGTAGTGCAGGGCGCTGCCGGCGGTGGTCACCGCCCAGACGTCGTTGGCCGCAAGGGCCGAGACCCCGTAGACGTGTTCCGTGGTCCCCGAAGTCTGCGGGTCCCAGGTGCCCGCCCCGCCGGTCCCGCCGCCGGTGACCGTGAAGGGCAAGCCGTTGGAATTTTTGGAGATGGTGATGGCCACCCCCCCGATGTCCCATCTATGAAAGATCCTGGTGACCTTCACGGTCACGGTCCCACCGACACCCGTCGGCACCTTGCACTTGATCTGGGTGTTCGTCCACTTCGTATAGCCGCCGTCGGGCGCCCGGGTGGAAGCGAAGAGGACGCGGGAGTCGTTCTGGCGAGAACCCCCAAAGCCCCAGCCGTCGACGGTCACCTCGTCCCCCGCACTCCCCTCGGTGGGAGTGAGGGAGTATATGACCACTTTGTTCACCAGTAACCAGTCCTCCTCGAAGACTGTCCAGGATTCGTCTAAGAGCTCGAAGCTCCACTCGAAACCCCAATCGAAGGGGTCTTCTATTTCCAGGCCCACCTGCACCCCCAGTTCCACGTCGAAGGTTATGTAGATGGCCCAGAGCATGTTGCCAGGATGCCCTGCGTCGGTGTCCAGGGTCAGCTTGAGGCCGGGCAGGACGTTGATGTAGGGGCCGGCCACGTGGTAGAAGAGGATGCCGATCTGGGGGCCGATCCCTACCTGGATGCTGGACTGGACGAAGGAGTTGTCGTCGTTGGGGGTCCGGAACTCGTAGGAGAACTCGCTGCTCGAGGTGGGGTCCCCCCAGCCGGTGCCGCTGTCGTAGGCGACGCCGGCCGAAAAGCCCCCGTGCTGGGTCACGCCGGCGGTGAGGTCGGCGTGGACCTGCCCGTCCACCCCCACGATGAGCTTGACGTACGGCCACAGGCTCACCGGCACCGGGCCGATGGCGAAGTTGATGCCCGTCTCGGGCAGGAAGACCTCGGTGCCCGGGATATCCTCGCGCTCGCTGATGGTGAGGTCCCCGTGGGTGGTGATGTCCACCGCGATGTCCTCAGTGAAGGAGGCGCCGAAGGACATGCTCTTCAGTTCGACCGAGGGCGGGGTTACGTCCAGGGTGTAGTAAGTGACCCCGAACCAGCCCTTGTGCGCCACCCAGTCGAAATCCGGCAGCTGGCAGTCGATATCGATGGCGAAGTCCATGGTGAAGTCGACGTGCACCGAGCCCGTTATATCAATGTAGTTGGGGGCCGAACCCACCGAGGTGTTGGCGGTGATGGTGTCCTCGAAGTGCAGGGGGAACGGGTTGATGTCCTTGTAGCCGGCGGCCGCGGCGGCCGCGGCGCCCGCCGAGTTGATACGGCCGCGCACGATGGCCTCCTCCAGGCCGGCGGGGCCCAGGGTCATCACCACCGTGCCGCCGGTAGACAGTTCGTCCACCCTGCCCATGAGCCCCCCGGGGACGAGGGCGCAGGGCCCGAAGACCACCACGTCACCCCGTTCGACGTTTGAGAGGTTGGGGGTGGTCTGACTGAAGACGAGGACCCGCTTACCGTCCGCGGGGATGTCGTCGCTCACCAGGTACTGGGTGTCGCCCGCCTCGAGCACCTTGGTGGTGGAGTAGATGAGTACCGACTCGTAGAGGGCGCCGATGGAGCAGTGGCCGCCCCCCTTGCCCTCGTAGTTGAAGTACTCCGCCCGCTCCACCACCACCGGGCCGTCCGAGTCCACCCAGGTGGAGACGTCGGTGGACTCCAGCCCCGGCAGCAGGTCCAGGTGGACGGACTGGCGGGTGCCGGCCGGCAGCTTGAATGTGTAGTCGTCGGCGGCCGAGCCCGGAGGCAGCTGGAAGTGGAGGGTGACCGTCTTCTCCGTCTCACCGGGGTTCTGCACCAGCACCCAGGTGTCGAACTCGCCCCCGGTGTAGCCCTCCGCCAGGTACCAGTCGCATTGGGGGTCGCTGGCGCCGATGGAGTCGTGGCCGTCCACCCTACCTTCGTAGTTGAAGTACATGGCCCGCTCCGCCACCACCGGTTTGGTGGCGGTGACGGTGGTGGAGACGTCGGTAGCCCCCAGACCGGGCAGGTCGTCCAGGTGGACGGACTGGCGGGTGCCGGCGGGCAGATTGAAGGCGTAGGGATCCGCCGAGTTGCCCGGCGGAAGCTGGAAGTCCAGGGTAACGGTGGTGTCCGTGGTGCCAGGGTTCTGCACCAGCACCCAGGTGTCGAAATCGCCCCCGGTGTAGCCCTCGGCCAGGAACCACCTGTCGGAGGAGGTGGACAGCCCGCAGGAGTCGGAGCCGCCGGTGATCCGGTTATCGTAGTTGAAGTACATGGCCCGCTCCGCCACCACCGGGATGGGGCTGGAGACCCTGGTGGAGACGTCGGTGGCTTCCAGGCCGGGAAGTTCGTCCAGGTGGATGGAGCGGCGGGTGCCCCCGGGCAGGTCGAAGGTGTAGGGCTCGGCCGAAGCCCCCGGGGGGAGTTGGAAGTCCAGGGTCACGGTGGTATCCGCGGCTCCCGGGTTCTGCACCAGCACCCAGGTGTCGAAGTCCCCACCGGTGTACCCCTCGGCCAGGTACCACAGGCTGGCCGGGTACTTGATGCCAACCGAGTCGTGGCCTCCCGGCTTGCCGTTGTAGTTGAAGTACATAGCCCGCTCGGCCACCACCGGCTCGGTGGCCACCACCGTGGTGGAGACGTCGGTGGCCTCCAGTCCGGGCAGCTCGTCCAGGTGGATGGACTGCCGGGTGCCCGCGGGCAGGTCGAAGACGTAGTCCCCCGCGGAAGCTCCGGGGGGCAGTTGAAACTTCAAGGTCACTTCGGAGTCCACCTCGCCCGGGTTCTGCACCAGCACCCAGGTGTCGAAATCGCCCCCGGTGTAGCCCTCCGCCAGGAACCAGACCTCGCACTCCTCCATGGTGGCCTCGGCCTTGTAACCCCTGGTGTCCGCCGCCGCTTCTGCCCGGGGCGGGCGCCAGGCGGCCAGGGGCGCGGCCACCAGGGCGCAGAGCAGGACGATGACCAATGCTCTTAAGGGTTTGCAGGAAATAAGGGACATGCCGAACACCTCCGTCTTTTCGGAAATATGGCCCATTCATGTTAATTATCGTCCCAGAGGGTGGTATGTTGCAAACCGACGGCCGGTCCCATCGCGAAGCGGCCAACGGGCCTTAAGGCTCAGTCTTTCGCCGGGGCCCCGGCGCGGGCCTTCTCCTCTTTGCTGCCGGTCAGGGCGATGGTGATCATGCCCAGGAACCACTCCAGGCTGTACTTGCCGCGCCGCTTCTCCCAGAAGTAGAGGATGGCCTCCAGCAGCGTCACCCCCGCGATACCGCAGAGCAGGGCGGGGATGGAGCCCATCAGGTCGGTGATGTAGTACTTGCCGGTGATGAACCAGACCACCGCCAGGGTCCAGCCGATGAGCATGTAGTGCATGAAGTAGAAGGTAGAGGGAGAAACCGCTGGTGCGGTTGAGGATGGTCATGACCCGGCCCGCCTCGTGCCTGGTCCGCCTGCGGACGTCGAAGAAGTAGAAGAGGAGGCCGAAGATGGTCAGCGCCATGCCCGTCTGGAAGAGGATCATGGTGAAGGAGTCGGGGTAGAAGCTCAAGGGGGTGACGAACCCGTTGATGATGGACGACTCCGGCCGATAGGTGCCGGCATAGGCCAGTCCCAGGCCCAGGCCCGCGAGGCCGATGCCCGCCATCACCAGCCAGGGCAGGTCGCGGCGCATCTTGCCGGAGACGACGCGCCGGCCCAGCACCACGCCCAGCAGCGGGAAGAGCGACCAGGGGACCACCGGGAAGTAACCGGCCAGGAAGAAGCCCTGCACGATGTCCTTGAAGTTCCAGATCACCTCGTAGTCCTTGACCGGGTCGATGAGGATGCCGGGGAAGTAACGGGAGATCACCGGCACCTGCATGAAGTCCCCGCCCCACACCGCGTCGAAGTTGAGGCCCCCGCGCAGCCAGGGCATGCAGATGGCCATGGCCGCGACCAGTAACAGGATGAGCCACGACGGCAGCTTGCGGCAGAGGAAGACCAGGACGGTGCAGACGCCCATCAGGGTGAGGATGTCCCACTGCCATATCTGGTAGGGCCCCCAGGCCAGGGCGAGCATCAGCAGGCCCACCAGGAAGATGTAGGTGCCGCGGATGAGGGCCCGCTTGAAGAGGAGCATCTCGTCCAGCTCGGCGTGCTTCTGCCAGCTGAGCACCTGGCTCATGCCCATCATCATCAGGAAGCAGGCGGCCCCCCAGTCCCCCAGGATGTGATTGAGGAGGAAGTAGGGCCAGGAATCGACGGCCCCGTCGTTGCCGAAGAAGATCATGAAGTGGACCATGACCATGCCGATGAGGGCGCCCCCCCGCAGGATGTCGATGGAGAGTACCCGCTGCGACGGGCCTCGGCTCACGGCAGTTTCTTTCATGCGGCTATTATACACGGTGCCAGGCACCGTTACTGCAGCTCGGCCTGGGCCTCGGGGTTGCCGGGGTCGAGCTCGAGCACCTTGCGGAAGTCGGCGTCAGCGCCCCGTTCGTCCCCCAGTTTCTCGTAGCACCTGCCGCGCAGCAGGTAGGCGTCGGCCCGCCCGGCGTCCAGGCGGACGGCGGTGGTGCAGTCGGCCGCTGCCGCCCAGTAGTCGGCCAGCCCGTAGTAGCACCCCGCCCGCATCAGGTAGGTGTCGACGCTCAGGGGGTCCCGCACGAGGGCGGCGTTGAACAGGCGCAGCGTGTAGTAGGGGTCTGACGGGTCCGCCACGGTGGTCACGTCGGCGACGTCCGGCGTCTCCACCCGGGTGGAACCCGCCCCGGCCGGGGGCGCCGGCGGGTTGTTGCCCAGGTTGGCGAAGAGGAAGTCCAGCAGGGGCGGCAGCACCTCGCTGGGCCGCAGGCCCGGCCGGTCCGCCGCCGCGGTGAGCACGTCCACGTGGTTGTAGCCTTCGCACATCACGTAGTCGTCGCTGGGGTAGAGGTTGGTCATCATGGTGAAGGCCCCGTCCTGGGCGATCACCTCGATCTTGGGAAGGTCGCCCACGTGGTCGCCGTGGATGAAGTCGAGGCCGTACTCCGGCCCCCAGGGGAAGTTCACCGCCAGCATGTCCACGATCAGGCGCATGGAGAAGTACCAGTCGAAGAAGTTGGTGGGCCCGGAGTAGAGGGTGCGGGCGAAGTCGGCGATGTCCGTGACCTCGGTGACCTGCTCGGTGTAGGCGACCTGCCCGGTGGTGTCGGTGTAAGTGGTGTCCGTCCCCGCGCTGATCTCGTCGAAGTTGGTCCAGCTGTACAGCGGCCCCTGTCCCATCTCGTACATGGAGGGGCCGGCGTCCCAGGGGATGTACATGTTCTCCAGGGCTATCAGGGACCCGATGAGCTCGGACAGACCCGGGGATGTTGGCCAGGTCGCTGGGGAGCGGGAAGTCCTTCTCCACCACGGGCCCGCCGCTCAGGAAGCCGGTGCTCGACTGCATGATGGAGATGGGCATGAAGTTGTCGTCCAGCAGCCCGCCCAGCAGCGCCTCGTTGGTGAAGCGGTAGTCCCGGATGCCCGGGATGTGCATCAGGTAGTGCTCCAGGTCCCGCGACTGGAGCAGCTTGGTGAGGAAGTCGACGTCGAGGGAGTAGGGGGCGCGCTGCATCAGGGTGGACTGCTGGTCCGGCGCCCACACCGCCTCCATGCCCATCAGCTCCATGAGCATGAAGCCTTCGGGGGTGATGGCGGGCATGGGCAGGATGCGCGGGAAGTACCCCTGGCGCATGCCCTCGACCATGCCGGCGTAGGAGTCCTCCACCATCGTGTCGAGGCCGGAGTGGAGGTCCGCCGGGAGCATGTCGAGGATGGGGTCGAGCATCTCCTTCATGGACTTGATCACCGTGTCCAGCGCCACGAAGCCGGCGCAGTTGCGGAAGCCGGCGTCCTCGATGGTGGCCGGGTCGCCGTCGAAGTCCCAGCCGGCGAAGGCGGCGGTGAGGAAGCCGCCCAGGGAGTGGCCGCCCACGAAGACCTTGGCCCGCCGCTCCACCGGGTCGGGCACGTTGGTGGTGATCACCGTGTAGATGTCCCGCATGGCCAGCTCCATCCCCACCTCGGAGACCCAGGGGGCCTCTTCGCTCTTGACGAAGCCTTGGAAGGTGCGGCCGTCGAGGCTGGCCCCGTTGTAGTAGTAGTCGATGGCGACGTCGGTGTCGCCCGCGGCCTCCGCCGCGTTCAGGCCGGTGAGGTCCTCCAGCCGGTTGGAGCGCCACTCCACCGCCCACACCTCGACGTTGCCGCGCCCCTCCCGCTGTGCCATGTACACCAGCTGCCGGCCCAGGTAGTCGAAGACGTCGGCCCCGCACATGAAGCCGGGCATGAGCAGCAGGACGGCGTCGGGCTCCACGTCGCCCTTCGGGCGGAAGCGGAGGTACTTGACGTAGTCCATCTCGGAGGGGGGAGTGCCGCTGGTCCGCGGCAGGGGAGAGTAGATCGACTCCTGCGTGACCTGGACGGCCGCGTCCACCTCGGCGGTGGTCCAGGCGCGGGCGGCCGCCGGGTGGGGGTCCTCCGGCACCGGCCCGCCGGGCTGGTAGCAGCCGCTGAGCAGGCTCAAGGCGAGCAACAGCGCGCACGCCAAGGTCAGGGGGATAAGGGACCTTCTCATGACTCCTCCTCGCATCGACATACGCGTCACCATCGAAGTAGGGTTCGTGAGAGTTCTTTGTGGGCGAACAGCAGCCTTGCCTTATATAGATTATACTCCGAATTCCAGGAAATGGAAGATATCGGCAAGAGATAATGACTCACCGGTCAGATGTGATGGTGCCAGGCACCATCACTATTTCGTCACTTTTTCGCTTCCAGGCGGTCGTCGATGCAGCCGGCGATGCGGGTGGCCAGGGCCATCACCGTCAGCTGCGGGTTGACCCCCAGCGAGGTCGGCAGGATGCTGGCGTCGCAGACGAAGAGGTCCTCCACCTCCCAGGCCTCGCCGGTGGGCCTGACCACCGACCAGTCCGGGTCGCTTCCCATGCGGCAGGTGCCCATGGGGTGGTAGGCGGAGAGCCCGTAGATGTCGGCCGGCCGCACCCGCGTGTGCACCAGGCGGGAGAGGTCGCGCGGGCCCATCTCCCGGAAGCCGTTGAAGATGGTCTCCACGTGCCGGGCCCCGGCGGCGAACCAGATCTCCGCCGAGAGGATCACCGCCCGCTTCAGGCGCTCGATGTCCTCCCGCCCCATCCTGTAGAGGACCAGGGGACGGGACGCCGTGGTGCCGGGAAGCACCCGCCCCACCGAGTCGTGCTCGCTGATCATGGCCCCGAAGATGCCGGTGCGCGGGTAGCCGGCCATGGCCCGGGCGTGGCGCCGCCCGCCCCAGGGCATGGAGAAGGCGAAGACGCCGGGGGAGATGGTGCCGCCCTCCAGCATGATGCCGTCGGGGGCGAACTCGTCCACGTAGGTGGACTGGGGGATGCCCTTGGGGTTGCCCAGCACCTCGTCCAGGACGGCGGTGGTGCCGGTGCAGGGGTGGATGGAGAGGTTGGCGCCCAGCTGCCCGGAACCCCCGCACAGCCGGTTGCGCAGCAGCAGGTTGGGCGACTGGATGGCCCCTCCCGCCAGCACGGTCACGCGCGCCTCCACCTCGATGGCACCCCGCCGCCGCCCGCTCACCGGGTCGACGAAGTGGCCGCGCACCCCGGTCGCCCGCCCGCCCCTGCGTCACGATGCGGTCCACCCGGCAGTGGGTGTAGACGTCGGCCCCCGCCGCCACCGCGTCCGGGATGTAGGAGACGTTGACGCTCTGCTTGGCCCCGGAGGGGCACCCGAAGGCGCACACCCCGTACCCCTCGCAGTCCTTGGCGTTGCGGGGGAGGTAGCCGCCGGAGTAGCCCAGGCGCCAGGCCGTCTCCAGGAAGAGCAGGGCGTTGCGCCCCACCACGTCCCGCTCCGCCCGCTTGACGAAGAGGTACTCCTCCACCGCCGCGTAGAGCAGGTTGAGCTCGGTCTCGGCCAGCTCGGTCAGGCCGGACTCCAGGTGCCAGCGCTTGAGGATGTGGCGGTGGATGCGCAGGCAGGTGCCGGAGTTGATGGTGGTGGTGCCGCCCACCGTCTTTCCCTGGGGCAGCAGGACCACCGGCAGGCCCAGGGTGATGGTCTGGCCCGCCTCGCGGTAGAAGCGCATGAAGGCGCGGGCCGGGCGGAAGTCGAAGTCCTCGCGGGTGTAGTAGCCGCCCTCCTCCAGGACGATGACCGAGTAGCCGGCCTGCGCCAGCTCCTTGGCGGTCACGCCGCCCCCCGCCCCCGAGCCGATGATGACCACGTCGGCGGAGCGCCCCACGTCCCCGCCCAGCTGCTCCGGCCGGACGATCACCGTTCCACCCCCCGCTGCGCCGCTTCCTGCCTCAGGGTATCGACGTCGAAGCCCAGCAGGGGCTGGATGTCGTCGCGCTCGTAATGGGCCATGAAGATGGGCATGCCCAGCAGGGAAGGGATGGCCCGCAGCCCGGACAGGCGGCTCGCGTAGACCGACTCCAGGAAGTCCACGGCCTGGCCCGGCGCCAGGCGCGCGAGGGGCCTGCCGCGGCGCAGCAGGCACAGCCCGTCCAGCACCAGGATGAAGGTGTAGTAGAGGGGGCGGAACTCCGGCATGCCCGTGCCCAGGTATTCGTCGACGAAGGAGACCACCTGGTCGGGGTCGACGGGAGGCAGTCCCTCCACCGGTTGGATGAACACCGGGACCAGGGTCCGCAGCCGCTTCTCGATGAAAGGTATCAAGCCCTCACCTCCCGCTTTGAAGAACAGCCCGCCAGCAAGCTGATTATATCACCAGCCGCCGCCGCTGGCGAAACCTCGCGGCGAGGATTGTGGTAAACTACACTGTGCACGATTGGAAGGGTGTCCGAGTATGGCCTAAGGAGCACGACTGGAAATCGTGTGGGTGTGGTGACATGCCTCGTGGGTTCGAATCCCACCCCTTCCGCCAGTATGACAGCCCGGTGACGCCGGGCTTTTTATATTCGAGACAGGGCCTCTCCGGCAAACCCGGTGGCGTTAGAGTTGCGCCAGGACCTCCCGGGCGTATTCGCGGGCCTTCTCCAGGCGGGCCCCGTCCGGGAGCCCCTTGGCGACGGCCGCTTCCCGGCCGTACATCTGCAGCTCGGGGTTGTCGCTTGAGAGCAGGAAGTCGACTATCTGCTGCGACGCCTCGCCCTGGCAGTCGAACAAGCCCACGAGTTCCGCGCCCGCCGAGGAGGCCAGCTCCCGCGCCCCCTCCAGCCAGGGGCCTACGCGCTCCGCGTCCTCGGGCGCCCCGTGGGTGATGAACAGCGCGACCTTCTTGCCCGCTGCCTTGCCGCTGAAGAACTCGGCGGCGTCCTTGGCGGGGTTTCCGGCCTGGATGGGGAAACCGTAGAAGACCAGGTCGTACCCCTCCAGGTCCGCGAGCTCGCTTATGGGCGCGATGGCCTTCTCACAGGTCACGACCTCGTGGATGGCCTCCGCCACCTGCCGCGTGTTGCCGGTCTGCGTGTAATAAGTCACCAGGACCTTCATGGGGACCTCCCTTCGTCCAGGCTGCCGGACCACTGCCCTCCCATGTTACAGGAAGAGCGCCGGCTACTTCACGTGGGTGTCCAGCATCAGCTGCACCACCTCCCGGCTGGAACGCCGGGGCCCCAGGCCCAGCGCGGCGCGGGTGGCCTCGTCGGAGATGGTCCAGCGGTAGCGGAGCGTGTCCAGCAGGCCCGAGGGCCCCTCGATCAGCGGGGCGTGCAGCCTCCATAGCAAGGTCCATGGCCGGGTAGAGCAGCCGGCCGGGCAGCTTCACCACCGGCTTTCCGGCCAGGCGGCGATCTCGGTGACGCGGATGGTGCCCTCGCCCGCCGCGTGGAAGAACCCCTCCGCCTCCAGCTCGACGACGCGCGAGAAGACCTCGGCCACGTCGTCCTCGTGCACGAACTGCATCTCGGGGTCGGCGTCGCCGACGCGGGGCAGCAGCGGCATGCGCACGGCGAAGCGGGAGATGTAGTTGTCGACGTTGGGCCCGTAGACGATGCACGGCCGCACCACGGCTATCTTCACCTCCGGGTGGTCCTCTGAGAACAGGCGGGCCACCATCTCCACCTCGTACTTGTCCGAGGCGTAGGTGTAGTTGCGCATGCGGCGGGGGTGGTCCTTCTCGGTCAGCCACTCGGGGTTGTCGGGGAAAGCGCCGAAGGCCGTCGAGGACGAGGCGATGACCAGGTGCCGGGCGCCGCAGGCCGCCGTCGCCGCCATGACGTTGCGGGCGCCGTTGACGTCGATGTCGTGCATCTCGGCGTCGTCGTGCAGGGGGTTGACGATGAAGGCCAGGTGCACCACCACCTCCACCTTGCTCCCGGCGAAGATGGCGCTCAGGGAAGGGTCGCGCACGTCCAGCCGGTGGAACTCCAGCTTCGGGGACTTGAACGCACCTTCCCGGATGTCCACCCCTACCACTCGGGACACCTTGTCGCTCTCCTCGAGGAAGCGCATCAGGCGGGACCCGATGTAACCAGAACAACCGGTGACAGCCACTACCGACATGCCGACCTCCCTCCAGCCGGGTACCTGGAAAGCCATACACGTATCCCATACCCCGCTCCGACCGGCGGAAACACGGCCGGTAGTGCGCCCGCAGTATTTATGGTAGAGTATGACAGGCCGAACACGGGAACGGCAGGCACGAGACATGCCGCTCAAGGACCGTTGCTGAACGAAGAACCATGAAGCAAGAAGGAAGAGCTCACCGGGGAATACATGAGCCGGGGCGAGGAGCTCTTCAAGCGTCTGCAGATAGCCCGCGGGCGGTTCGGGTGGCTGGACGTCCTCTACGAGTCCGGGGAAGGTTTCATAAAGGACAAGATGACCCTGCACGCCGGCAACTTCGCCTACTCCGCCTTCCTGGGCCTCTTCCCCCTGGTACTGTTCATCTTCGCCATCGTCGGCTACATCTTCCAATACGACCCGGGGACCATGCAGTCGGTGATCGACGCCATCAAGCGAGCCCTGCCGGATATGCAGGGGACCACCCAGGCCTCCGTGGAGAGCATACAACGCCTGCGCGGCACCCTGGGAATCATCGGGTTCATCGGCCTGCTCTGGTCGATGAGCCGCATCACCTACTCCTTCCAGCTGGGCTTCGAGGCCGCCTGGGGGATGAAACAACGCAGCTACATCGCCAAGAAGGTCTACTCCGTCGCCCTGATGGTGATGATAATGCTGGTGGCCATCATCGGGCTGGCATCACCTTCATCACCACCCATCTGTTCTCCTGGGTGAACGAGCATACAGGGCCGATCCTCTCCAGCCTGATGGTGGTAGCCAGCCACATCGTCAGCCCGTTGGCCACCATGCTCATCTTCGCCCTGCTCTACCGGACCATCCCCAAGAACAAGCCGGGCTGGAAGGAGATCCTCTGGGCGGCCCTGCCCATGGCCCTGCTGCTGGACTTAGCCGAATACCTGCTGGGCATCTACTTCACCAAGATCTCCTCCACCCAGGCCTTGTACGGGTCCATGGGCATCGTCATCGGCATCGTGCTCTGGCTGTACATTGTGGGCATCTTCATCTTCTTCGGGGCGGAGATAGTGCAGACCCTGCAGAGACGCTGGGAGCCCGCGGTCATCACCAGGACGGAGGAGGCCCCGTCGCCCGGGATGATCCCGGAGAGCGACGAGGCCGAGGACGAATAGGTCCCTGTGTCATCGCGGGCGCAGGCCCCCGTGTCATTGCGAGCGAAGCAATCCAGCTCTCGGCCCACCCTACGTTTGAAAACATGCCTGATAGGTTATAATTAACCGGGTCGGTCAGGTTGGCAGGGTTTGTAAAAAGGAGGTCGGGATGCTGGCGATGGACAATTTCTGGGCAGGCTTCTTGCTCCTGATAATCTTTATGCCCCTGATCATGATGTGGGGCTACACCCTGTGGGACCTGTTCCACCGTCGCTACATGACCTGGTGGATGCTGGTCCTGTGGCTCTTCTTCATCATCTTCTTCCCGTTCATCGGGGTCGATCGTGTACTGGGTCGCGCGTCCCGTCAGGTATGACCGCCCCGTGACGTATTGACGACGTTTGGTACGGATGTTGGAAGGAATGGTTGTTCGACTGAATAGAGGAGGTTGAGATGCTGGGAATGGAAAATTTCTGGGCCGGGTTCTTTCTGATGCTGATCTGGATACCCCTGATCATGCTGTGGGTGTTCACCTGATGGACCTGTTCCAGAGGGATATGAGCGGCTGGTTGGTGGCGTTTTGGCTCTTCTTCATCATCTTCCTGCCGTTCCTCGGGGTGTTCGTCTACTGGATCGCCCGCCCCTTCAGCCTGACCGAGAAGGACCTGGAGCGGCAGAAGAAGATGGAGGAGGACGTCGAATACGCCCGGGCCTCCCATGAGACGGACCAGCTCTTCAAGCTCGAGCAGTTGAAGGAGAAGGGTGCCATCACCCAGGAGCAGTACGACGCGAAGAAAGCCAAGCTGACTTCAGGACTAGGCACTTCCGGCGCGGCGGACGCCCCGGTCCCGGCCGTCGGTTGCCGGTGCCCCGCCGCGGTGCTAGAATAACCTCCTGATATGTGCGCCCGTAGCTCAATTGGATAGAGCGGTTGGCTACGGACCAGCAGGTTGGGGGTTCGAGTCCCTCCGGGCGTGCCAGCAATAAAAGCGGATGTGCAAGCATCCGCTTTTTCTTTTCCTGTGTTACGGCTTGAATGCATAACAATGGGCAAGACTTAGAAGGCCGATTCGTCCAAACCTGCAAGGGTGATTTGCAGGATGGTTATGATGGCTCGTCGATTATGTGGCCAAATAACCGGATTAATAACAAGGTTGGGGAATGGCGTAATACGAAATACATCGTAACCTATGGGTCGCTAAATTGGTGCAAAAGAAACAGCTTCTCTCCCGTGCTCATGGGCGAATTACATTAGTAATGTGGTACACTAATTATGGGCCTTGTAAGGCATACGGAGCTTCAACCTCTTCCAACACCCATGAGATTCACAGATTTTTCGCGAAACCTCCACGTAAATCGAGCTATCCGATCGTTGGCACAAGTCAAGCTGGTTTCTTGGACGGCAACGGCAACAGTATCACTGCTCCTACGCCCGATGCACTTTTAGGACAAGATGCTCAGTTCACACATACAACGCCTGTTTACACCTAAAAGCAGCGATGGACTTACCGTTAAAGACGAAGTTACCGGCTTAACCTGGCAGCAAAGCCATGACAGTGGCACTTATTACTGGGCAGAACTCAAACCGTAGTTGACAATCTGAACAAACAAAACTACGGTGGCTACAACGACTGGCGAGTTGCCAACCATAAAGGAACTATACTCTTTATGGAATGGAAGTATCGGCTGGCCTTATATTGATACAGAATATTTTACCATCAATTACAGCAGTGAGGAAGAACTCAGCCATGCCATTTTCTGGAGCAGCGACAAATATACCGGAGTAATGGGCAATATAAGCGAGGAAAACTCCCGGCGCAGAACTTGCCTTCGGTGTGAATTTTGGCACAGGACATATTAAAGCGTATAGCATCAGTGCTAGGCCCAAAGCATCTTTGTTCGTTGTGTACGTGGCAATCTTGCGTATGGCGTCAATTTATTCCAAAACAATGGCGACGGAACTATTTCCGATTTGGCTACCGGCTTGATGTGGCAACAAACCGACAACGGTTCGGGTATGGATTGGGAACACGCACTGGCTTATGCTCAAACGCAGAATAAAGCAAATTATCTGGGACACAACGATTGGCGGTTACCTAACGCAAAAGAACTTCAAAGTCTTGTAGATTACACCCGTTCGCCCTATGCAACAAACTCTGCCAATGTAGGACCCGCAATAAATGCACTGTTCAGTTGTACCGGTATTATAAACGATGGTGGAAAGGCTGACTATCCCTATTATTGGACAAGTACATCGGCGATGTCGAGTGCAAATGGTACTTATCCTTCTGCATGGTATGTGGCTTTTGGGAGGGCGGAAGATGGAGAATGGCGAAGACCTTCACCGGAGCCGGTGCGGTGCGTTTTGACGTTAAGGTTTTAGGGGAGCGAGCGAGAGAAGGAGAAGAAAGAGTTTTAAATGATGCGAGCGTCTTGTACGAACAAAAAAATTGACTGAAGTCCAGAAGCCTTGTGAAGATTCTGTTGAGACAAAGAATTCCCGCTTAGTATTCGCATGACTGAGATAACAATCCCTCTAGGCCTTTTCAGATGGCTACCCCAGAATAGGAATGTATACATCATGCCCTATATCCATCAGTCTGGTTCTAACGTCGTCCACGATGGGGTGCCAGCAATAAAAGCGGATGTGCAAACATCCGCTTTTTCTTTAATCCTATGAATTCAGAGAATCTATTATCACATTGCCCTTGGCGAGCAGTTCCAGATCTTGCTTCAGCAATCTCTCAATCGCTTTTCTGGATCATGTGAGTCCAAGCAGGATAAGTGCGCCAATTGACGATGATGGGGGTGGCAAAGAAGGATTGCGATGTAAAGCTTATCAAGATCAGCGATGATCATACTATAAACACAAAAAACACGATAATGACTATGGGGATGGGTGCTATTATTAAAGGCAATAAGCTTCTCTGAAGGGTGGGGTGCAAACTGCTGTCGTTTCGATAGAAAGCTATTGTGAAAGTATTGGTAGAGTTCTTTATCGTCCCTCGAGGAGGAGTTGCTCGGACTGGCGCACCGCTTCGACAAAGCCTCTGTTTGGGATTCCATCATGCATTATCTAGTTCTCCTCCAGGGAATTGGTGAAATCCTTATACTCCCTTTTCTCCATCACTTCCCACTAGCTTTCTCTGCGGTCTTCTCCCTCCTCTTTTTCTCCTCAATGAATACAAGGACAAGTCGCCTGAGTGGGATAAACCACACCAGAAGGAAATAATTCCGTTCCTGCCCCTTCCTAACCGTCTAACATCCATTTATGCCTGTGCTTGCATTATTATATCGCATAATGGGGTTTGGTTCCCTGCTTGGGCTTGGGGATGCGCTCAGCTGGCAATACACAGAATCGGGGATGAAGAAATCCTGCTCCGAATTCATCAGTCTGGTTCTAACGTCGTCCACGATGGGTGCCAGCAATAAAAGCGGATGTGCAAGCATCCGCTTTATGCTTTGAGTTCCTCTCATGCTGGATTGTACATGCTAATAAAGCCACTGTTTACGAACCTGAATCTCTTTGTGTTTCCGTTTTGGAACTCAATTATCATTCCTTTTCCGAACCACCAATTCTAAAGGTACATCAATCACTACATCTCTTATTAAGGGCCAAACCCCTGTGGCATGAATATCTTTCATACTTCTATAGTTATTGTATTAAGCCCTTTCGTTTGCATCCTTGATGGTGATTCTATCATGATTATCCGTTGGCCAGTAAAGCCTAAGCAATAATGCAGGAAGCCCCCATTGGCTCGAGTCATGCTAATCAGTCTCTCGCCTTGTTCGAGATGTTCGCTTAGCATCTCTAATCTCTAGATTACTAACGCCCTCTTCTAGCTATGAAGGGGGCATCAAAGGGCAGTAACTCAATACCTTTCTCCTCTACATAATTATCAAGTCCAGAGAGGGGCATGAATCTGCTGCGATAAGGTGCTGCTCCGACCCATGTGGAAAAGCACCGCTCTATTATTGGTAAACCCAGTATAGTATCGGAAGCCCCACCTTCTATTCATTGCCTTGCCGACCGATTGGAGGGTTTCACCAGATTGCAGGGTTTCTTGAATCCCCTTCTTGACCCTCTCCTCATCCATGAACTTAAGCATTGCTTCTGCCCTCTTCACTCATGCCCTAATTCGAATTATTAGCGCAGTTTAAACGGCTTCTCCCTCATTGGCATTTTACTCATCCATGAAGATAGCATTGCTTTGTCAACTCTGCTGAAGGGGTCTTTTCAGCTGGCAACAAGCAGCATAGGAATGTTGATATCCTGCACTTCTTCCATGATTCTGGTTCTCAACGTCGTCCACGATGGGTGCCAGCAAACTAAGCAGGGGTGAAAGCCCCTGCTTATTCATAATGTATCGTATCTCCATAATGCGAACCACAAGGTCTAGCTTCATCAAGCAGGCATACCACCCCATCCTAATATGTCCCTTATTCTATATGACTCAGTTTGACCATCAGCGGTCTTCAGTTTCACTGTGAGTCCTGGACATTTCTCAAACGGAACCTCCATGACTACTCGCCTCTTGCCATTAAGAAATGAGAGTTCTTTAAGATCTGCTAGATTATGCACCTGCGTGCTAAGGACTCAAGACTTTTTCTATCAATCCTGAAGATCACAAGACTATTATTACTAATGACAAGCAAGTGGCTGAGGGAGCCTTTGTTTACTCTCGCCATAGTTATTAGGCTCTCTCCCTGAGGAATCCCAGTTCGTGCAACCTGTAACAGTCTTTCATATATCCCCAGTTCTTTCTTCCCAATCAGGTAGGGGTGGTCAAAGGGGATTGCGATGATTCTCTTTCTCTGCATGAAGCTGCTGTATTGATCGAACGGCTTGTCTTTGACAACGAACTTCTTGTCACTAGGATTCCAACGCATGAACAGCATCCTTCGGCTGGTCTGGCAGGTGTAATAACAAGTGTACCAGTTCTTGTTGTATGCCTTTCCTATGGCAAGACCCTCCTCGTCAGGCTCCAGCCACTTTTTGAAGAGATTTCTTACTCTGCTCTCGTCCATGAAGGCTATCAAGCTTTCACCAGCCTATATGTCGCCCTATTCCCTTATGAACATTTTATCATCCGTGAGGTAGTATTGCTTTTCAGTTCAGGCTAAGGGGGTTCTTTAGCTGGCAACAGCAGAATTGGGATGCTGATATCCTGATCTGCATTCATCAGTCTGATTCGAGTCGTCGTCCTACGGTGGGGTGCCAGCAATACAAGCGGATGTGCAAGCATCCGCTTATTCTTTTTCTGAGGTGGTTGAATATAACCCTGTTGCCATGGCTGTGTTGGAGGAGGGTTCGGTGGTGTCATATGGCTTCTCTGGCCTTTGTCCTTTGAGCCACTCTTTACTGCTAGAAGGGCTACAACTGCAATAGCCATTGGAATTCCAAAGATTATCAGGAAAATAAGAATTAGAATCCCTAATTCTGGAAGGCCAAATGATTGGAAAACCACAAGCATTAAATACTACTCCTTTTCGCCCATGAACGCCAGCCCGATGCTGTATCCAATTATAGCAAGAGAGATTGCTTTTCCTCACTTCTACATAAATTACCGTTAAACAAGGCAACGTTATATCTCTCAACGAAGCAGATACCTTCAACTGGCAATACTCAGTACGGGAATGTAAATATCCTTCTCCGAATCAGAAGTCCGGGCTCCTGACGTCTCCACGATGGGTGCCAGCATACAAGCGGATGTGCAAGCATCCGCTTTATTCTTTTTCTTGGAGAGCCTTACATGGATTCTCCCGGAAAATATCACTTCTCCCGTAGTAGCGTTTACCTCGTATATCCTATGCGTGTCTACTATCCCACATGTATTCTCATCATCTTCTCCTACAATTATTCTTGATGCGTCTATCCTCCAGAGGCGTGATGCTGTCATCCATCTGGACATATACCAATTTGACTGGCTCTGTCACCACGAAATCGGTGCCGCTTGTAGACCCTTGGTAGTATTGCTCCGAGTCCGATTCTCCCATCGACTTCCTGAACTCATCCAACGCGAGTGTGGTTGCTTCCTCCTCCGTGACCATCGTTTCGGTGGGTTCCGTGTCGGGAAGAACGAACGAGCCGTGCAGGCCAAAAAACATTATCGATCCGCCTGCGGGAGATAACCGGATAGAGCAGTTCGTCTTGATCGTAGACCGGCACGTCGCCATATGAGGACGACACATGAACTGGTACTCGGTTACATGTTCGCTCGGGTGGTGGATATTTGCTTCTTCCAGCAGGAGAAGCTCAGGTTCAATACCCTTGCCTGCAATAATACCTACGGCGATATCCTCCGCCTCTTCGAGGCTCAAGTTGTTCTCCGAGGGAGATATTGTCGCCGCTGAATACTACTACCGAAGAAAGTCTGCCTTGCGCGTCAACTGCCACGAAGCCGAGGTCGGCTCCGCCTGCATCCTTCACGCCGAAGCCCCCTCCCGCCCCGGCCAGCCCCGCTGGCGGTCGAAGACGGTAAGGGATGCTGCCGTAGGCATGTATTCACGTGCGGCCTCGAGAGCCCTGGACATCAACTCCTCATGGTTGAGTGCTTCTTCGACTATGGTGTCGCTGGTGGGCGTGATGCTCTTCTCCGGCCACAATGCTATCGCCGTAGCGATTACTGCTATCACAATAAGGGAAGCGGCGATGATGACGATATACTTCCTACGCTTCTTTTCCGGCACGCTCGGTAGCTGCTGCTCTTCCATGGCAGGATCCCCTTCTTCTTATTCTTTGCCCAACAGCATCATGGTGTTCCTTCCGGCTCTTCACCGGTCCAGCCCCATTATAGTCCCTTAGACGCATGCTCGATGTCGGTTGGTTTCCTCGAATAGGTAATAGGAATAAGGGTCGGCTCCGCCGTCTAACCAATTCACCCTCGTAACCTTCGCAGTTAACAGGAAAGGCTCAGTAGGGGGATGTAAAAATCATGTTCCGCATTCATGATTCTGGTTCTAACGTCGTCCACTGTGGGGTGCCACTAAGATGAGCAGGTCAGAGGATATGCGTTCTGGCCTGCTCTTAGTGTGCCTGGTGCACTTTCGATTACCGTGCGATATAAATGCTACGTGGCCATGCGCAAGGCGAGCCTCAATCATTTATTGCGTCTAGCGCCCGCTGGCGTATCCTATCTCGCTCTATCACCGTGAACATCCCTGCCAAGGTTATGCCTTGCTCTTGAAGTATGCCTGACAGGATCACCCCGGCCTCATCCGGTGAAGTCGGAGCGAAGCGAAAGTAGACGATGCCGTTGACATTACGCGCCTTGTGCCGGAATATCAGTTCTCCATAATCGCGGTCAAAAGTCAGGATGATGCGGTTCTCTTCGATTGCCCGCTCGAGTACTTGCCGGTCGGTCGCGCCGGGCATTTCGTCAGCGATACGAAGGATGTCATGACCACTCTCCTCGAGCAGCCTGGTACTGACCGGGGAATGTTCTCGTTGGCAAGGAAGTCCATCACACGGCTTTGGAGTCCAGAGGATAAAGGGATTCCTCACGCATGCATTCGGTCGCGAAGGCGAATGCCGCCCGGATGCTCTCGGCAGTAAGATTCGAGGATTCCTCAAGCACCCTGCCTTCCGTCCAGCCCTCGGCAACAGGCCCAGGATGAACTCACTGAGAGCCGGGTACCCTTGACCACGGGCTTGCCCATTAATACCTCGGGATCAGAGGTAATGGTCTTTCTCCAATCGACTTCCATCACGACTCCTTTCTTACAGGTATAGCGTACCACAGAGAGATGCGGATATCCTGTTCCGCATTCATCAGTCTGGTTCTACGTCGTCCACGGTGTGGTGCCACAAGAAGCAGCAGGCCAGGCCGGTTCACGGCTGGCCTGCTTTTTTGTTGACGATCGACGCAGCGGGGCAAGACTGTCCTACTAGGTTTATTGGCCGGAGAAGAACAACGGGACTGAAGAGGGAGCGCGGCATGGAACATGGACCAGTGGAGGTGTTGGTCGTCGCCTTCGGCGACCCGAAGATCGACGGCAGCGTATTGAGTGAGCTGCAGCGGCTGGCAAGCGAGGGGGACCATCCGTGTCCTCGACGCCATGGTGGTCATGAAGGAAATGGACGGTACGGTCTCGGGCCTGGACATCGAGGACCTCGACCAGGACGTGAAGGAACTCCCTCGGCTTCATCGAGACGGGGGACGCGGGGGCTCTTCGACTCCGAGGACTCCGACATACTCATCGAAGGCATGGTGCCCGGCTCCGCCGTGGTGGCGCTGGCCATCGAGCACGCCTGGGCCGTCCGGCCTGCGCAGGCGCTGGAGGGAGTCGGCGTGGGAGTCGCCCTGTACTTCCGGATACCGCCCCATCATCGACGACGCCCTCGCCGAGCTGGGCGTATAGAAAAGGAGAAAGACAAGATGCCAGGACTATGAGAGGAATGGCCAGGACGGCGGCGGTGGTCGGCACCGCTACGGCGACCCGCAACGCGGTGGGACCGCCGGCAGGCGGGAAAGAACGCGAGGCCGTCGCGCAGGCCGAACAGCAGGTCTACGCGCAGCAGGCTCCCCCGCCCCCGCCCCCGCCCGCCGACAACATGGACGACAAGCTGGCCCAGCTCTATGAGCGCCTGGGGCAGCTGAAGGCGCAGGGGATCCTCTCGGAGGAGGAGTTCGCCGCGCAGAAGGCGGCCATCCTGGGGTAGCTTTCACCTGATATCAGGCGGGGCTCCTTCCGGGGCTCCGCCTCCGGTAGGCAAGTAGCCGGCCGGACCGGATAAAGGAGGTTCGACGGCTTGTGATCCTCCACTTCTGGCGCTCGGCTTCGAGCCCGCTGTCGATCCCGCATCCCACCATTTCGCTGGACATCTACACCCTCTATGACCTCTTCCATCGCGCAACCAGTGGGTGGAAAGTTGGGCTTTGGCTCGCGGCCATCGTCTTCCTGCCCATACTGGGCGTGATACTCTACTGGATTTTCACCCCCACCAAGTCGGCCCTCGATGTTGAGGCGGCCAGCAAACTTACGCAGCAGCGCGAGAAGGCCGCCGCGTCGCCTGAGCTGACCGGCAAGCCTGGTTGGGATTGAGGGGCATTATCGCCGATCCGTGACAGCGCGGCTTGAAGGCCTGTTGATTCGCGAGGCCCCGGATGCATGGCGGGGCTACGGCTCCTTCCGGCCCCCCTGGGGCTGTCACCCAGTCTTACCGTCCAGCGATCGCTAGTCCCTCCATCTTCCATAGCGCCCGGCCCGCGCTCCACGCCCCATCGCCGTTACTTGAATGCTTATAATGACTCAAGTCATTATAATGAGTATAATGAGAAGAGCACATTAAGAAGAGCCCTCAGCCGCCGGGCGGTGACCGGGAAAGGTGAGGGATAGATGGCCGGGACCCAGATGACCAAGCGGGAACTTCAGAGGATGGAGACGCGGCAGAGATTGCATGATACAGCGATCGATCTCTTCACCAGAAAGGGGTTCACGAAGGTAAGCGTGGACGACATCTGGGAGCAGGTCGGCGTGTCCAAAGGTACTTTCGACGACGAATTCAAGACCAAGGACCAGGTGCTCCTGGAGGAGTTCTGAAGATCGACCAATTCCTCGTGGATACCGTGAAGGAGCTCACGAAGAGGCACAAGAGCCCCACCAGGATCTTGACGGAGATGATCGCGTCGGGCTTTGAATATGTAAACGATGTAGGGGCAAAGACCTTGAAGGTCATCTACAGCAGTGAGATCGATCCCGCCAGGAAGAAACCGGGGATGGCTTCTCCCAAGCGTCCTTTATATCAAATGATAGAGAAACTGGTGAGGGAAGGGCAGGAACAGGGCGAACTGCGGAGCGATATGAGCGTGGAAACGATGGCTGCTCTCTGGATCCGCTTTTATCGGGGAGTCATGTATGAGTGGTGCGTCGAGAATGGCAGGTTCTGACCTCGTCGCGGCATGCAGGGATTTCACCACGATCACAGTCGAGGGCATGAGAAAGAAGGAAAACCTGCCCCGGTAGAATCCTCGTGCCTTGAGCCGCTGCCTGGCTCAGTGCTGTCCTGGGGCTTGGAACAGCACCTCAACGGCTGGATTCAGCTGGTTTGCCTTACTACTTGACTGGGTATAATGACTTAAGTCATTATAATGCGTATAATGAGCTGGAACAAGAAAGGAGCATGGCATGGAACATGGACCAGTGGAAGTGTCGTTGGTCGTCGCCTTCGGTGACCCGAAGATCGACGGCAGCGTATTGAGCGAGCTGCAGCGGCTGGCAAGCGAGGGGACCTCCGCGTCCTCGACGCCATGGTGGTCATGAAGGAAATGGACGGCACGGTCTCGGGCCTGGACATCGAGGACCTCGACCAGGACGTCAAGAAATCCCTCGGCTTCATCGAGACGGGGACGCGGGGCTCTTCGACTCCGAGGACTCCGACATACTCATCGAAGGCATGGTGCCCGGCTCCGCCGTGGTGGCGCTGGCCATCGAGCACGCCTGGGCCGTCGGCCTGCGCAAGGCGCTGGAGGGAGTCGGCGCGGGGGTCGCCCTGGACTTCCGCATACCGGGTCCCATCATCGACGACGCCCTCGCCGGGCTGGGCGTATAGAAAGGAGGAACAGACAAGATGCCAGGACTTATGAGAGGAATGGCCAGGACGGCGGCGGTGGTCGGCACCGCTACGGCGACCCGCAACGCGGTGGACCGCCGGCAGGCGGGCAAGAACGCGCAGGCCGTCGCGCAGGCCGAACAGCAGGTCTACGCGCAGCAGGCTCCCCCGCCCCCGCCCCCGCCCGCCGACAACATGGACGACAAGCTGGCCCAGCTCGAGCGCCTGGGGCAGCTGAAGGCGCAGGGGATCCTCTCGGAGGAGGAGTTCGCCGCGCAGAAAGCGGCCATACTGGGGTAGGCAACCGCCCGTGGAAGAGTTCAATACCAGGGATCTTACCGGAATCGAGGCCATTCCCGTTGACGACCTCCTGACCAGGATACTCATCCGCTACAGGATGATTCCCGATCGTCCCTACGCCGTCGCCAACAACTACCAGTGCGCAAGCTCGACCTGTGGCTGCCGGAATGGCCCGGGGAACCGGTCCCGACCCTCATCTATCTGCACGGTGGAGGTCGGGATCAGCGGCGAGCGGGAGCAGTTCGCCACCGCTCTTCCTGCCCTTCATAGAGATGGGGTTCGCCGTCGCCAACGTCCAGTACCGCATGGCCCACGTCTCCAACGCCCCCTCGGCCGTGCAGGATTGCCGCGCCGCCCTGAGGTGGGTGATATGCAACGCCGACAAGTACGGGTTCGACGCGGAGAGGATAGTGGTGTTCGGGCACTCCGCGGGGGGGCACCTGGCGTTGCTCACCGGTATGCTGCCTGCCTCGGCGGGCTTCGATTGGGAGGTGCCGGGCAGCAACGACGAGGAGCGCCAGGAGATGATCTGGCACTATTACGCGCGCAGGGGAAGCGGGGGAACGAGGAGCTCTGAAGCGGTGGCGGTCATCGAGTGGTCGGGCGTCACGGATGCGAGCGACCTCCTGTACGGCCCGAACCGGAAGGGCTACGCTTTGGCCTGGCCGGGGACCGTGCCCCACTTCAAGGAGCTTGCCGAGGGCAGGTTCGCCCCTCACCCACGCCTCCCGCCGGGCTGCCGCCGATCCTGACCATCCACGGCGACGCCTACCTACCCCGTTCCCATAGCCACGCGGTGCGGCTACACGATGCCCTGGACCAGGCAGGCGTCAGGAACGGGTTGTTGACCATCCCCGGGGGCGGGCACGTCCGTCTTCAAGTGGGATGAGATCGCGAGGATAGATACGCCTTCATCCGCGAACTGCTCGACAAGAACGGGCTGATGCCCGTCAAGGCTCCGATGGAGTGATATACAGGGGGGAGGTGAAAGGGCTCTTCAGCAGGGAATTGTGGGTCGTCGATTAAAAGGAGGAAGAAATGGGTGAAGATAAGGGCTACGGTTGGTTGATTTTCGCTTCCATCATAATGATCATAACGGGTATTATGACTTCATCTGGGGGATGACCTGGCGGTAAGAGACGCGAATTACAACGTCGATCAGATCCTCGTCACCAACCTGACTTTCTGGGGATGGTTCTACCTCATCCTGGGCGCGATCGGGACATTTGCGGGTATCGCCATCCTCGCTAAGCAGCAGTGGGCCCGCTGGTTCGGGGTTGCCTGGGCCAGTGTGAACATGATCATCGTATTCATGGTTATCTGGGCCTACCCGTTCTCGGCGCTGGCGATCACCTCCTCGACATGCTGGTCGTCTAGCCATCGCCGTGGCCATCCAGATGGGTGGGACGGTCTACGACCTCGAGGAAGCCGAGAACATCTGTTACGCTCCCCAGTTCGGCAGCGCCAAGTCTCCAGTCAACTTCGCGGGAATGGTCGCGGCCGACGTCCTCCGTGGTGACATGCCCCTAAGCCACTGGAGCCCCGACGATTCCGCGTTCCTCCTCGACGTGCGCCGTCCGGACGAGCTGGCCAAGGACCCGATGCCGGGCGCGGTCAACATCCCGTGGGAAGAGATCCGCGCACACCTTCGGCGAGCTGCCCCGCGACCGCGAGATCCACGTCTTCTGCCGCTCCGGTCAGCGCTCGTATTACGTGACGCGCATCCTTTTGCAGAACGGCTTCAAGGCGCGGAACATGTCCGGAAGCATGCTGTCACGCTCGGTACTTCTTGGGGACTGAAGCGGCGGGAGGTATCAACAGTGATGAGAGGAGTATGCCCGTGAGTGAAGTCCAGAAGACCGGTGAGGAGGGAGACCCGTCCGTGAAGCGAGCATGAGGTACCGGAGAAGAAGCGGACAAGCCTGGGGCTCTACGTGACGGCGCAGGGGGCGTACGCCATGTGGGCCGCGGAGCCGGAGCGCGTCAACGTCCTCGACGTCCGCACCCCGGAGGAGTACATATTCGTCGGCCATGCGGCGATGGCGAGGAATATCCCGCTCCTCTTCATCTGCTACCAGTGGGACGCCGGCAAGGACGAGCCCGTAGTAAGGCCCAACCCTGACTTCGTCTCGCGGGCCAGGGAGCTGTTCGCGGCAACCGGCAAGCTTCTGGTCATGTGCCGGTCCGGGGGGCGCAGTGCCCTTGCGGTCAATGCGCTCGCCCAGGCCGGTTTCGTCAATGTCTACAACATCATCGATGGGATGGAGGGAGATGAGGTCAAGGAGCCCGGGAGCGTCTACCTCGGCAAACGGAAGAAGAACGGTTGGAAGAACTCGGGGGCGCCGTGGACCTATGAATGCGATCCGAGCGCTCCTGTGGCTCGTCGACGATCATTCAGGAAAGGGGTAGGTTATGGCTGCGAAAGTAAGGAAGTCGGGCACGGTAAAGTTGGACTGGAAAGAGGTGTATTACACCAATTGCCCCCCTCGTTTCAGCCAGCAACGTCGACCAGGAGCTGGGCTGGACCAGGGAGGAGTTCAAGAAGATAAGGTCGGTGTTCTTCCGCTCCGTCCGCGAGAACGACTGGTACCCACACTACATCCATAACCTGGACAACCTCATCCGCTTCGGCGGCCTGTTCCCCCCCATCCATGAGCAGGCGGCGAAAGAACTGGTCGAGGAGAAGTGGCAGAAGGTTACCACGGCGAACTCCCCAAGCCGTCCGCGCTGCAGGCGTCCACGCGGCGGCTCGGCTAATCGGGAGGAACGGTCCGAAGCGTCAGCCGGTCTCCGGTTCCGTTCCTGAGGCCGGCTTCGTTCCGGACCCGGCCTCAAGCCCGGGCTCGAGTTCGGCCTCAGGCCCGGCTTCGGCGGCGGCCCTTTCGGTCTTAACTTTCGGCATGAAGAAACTGACGGCCATGCCCAGCAGCATCAGGACGGCCAGCACCATGAAGGATATCTCCATCCCGGTGGACAGGGCGTCGTCCACCAGCGCCGTCGCCTCGGGCACCTGGTCCTCCGGGATGCCCTCCGGCGGAGAGGTCTGCATGTTCTGTACGTAATCCACCAGGGCCGTCTCCACCTGCTCCTCCGTCATGTCAGTGGCCAGGCTGGAGGTGCTCAGCGAAGTGGTCAGGCCGTGGAACACCCCCATGATCAGCAGGACCCCGATCAGGGCGGTGCCCAGCGAGTAGCCGAGGTTCTTGGAGGTGTTGAGGAACCCCGACGCCTCGGCTTCCTGCTCGCTCGAGGCGGCGGACATGGTGACGTTGGTCAGCTGGGAGAGCAGCAGCCCGGTCCCGAAGCCCAGCACGATGAACCCCGGGATGAGATCGGTGATCTTCGTGCTCCTCGAGAAGTCGTTACTCAACAGGAAGAAGCCCACCGCGGATACGGCGAACCCCAGGACCGCCACGTATTTCGACTGGCGCAGGACCTTAAGGAACTTGCCGCCGAGCAGGGAGAAGACGAGGATGCTGAAGGACAGGGGGAGCAGGGCCAATCCGGTCTTCATCGCACTGGCCTTGGTCGGTGGCCTGCTGCAGGAAGACGGGGACGACGAACAGCACCCCGGCCAGGGCCAGCTGCTGGACCGCGTTGGTCAGGGAGCCGACGTTGAATGCCCTGCTCTTAAGCAGCGTGGTGTCGAACAGCGGCTCCTTCCCCCCCCCGCGCCCTCCTCCCCTGCAGGTACAGGAAGAGCACGAAGAGGGCTATGCCCGGTATGATCAGCAGCGGGACCAGCGGCCACATCTCCCGGCGTCCTCAACACCAGGACGCCGAAGACGAACAGGAACAGCGAGGAGACGGAGAGCACCGCCCCCAGCTTGTCCAGGTCCTTCCAGCCCAGCTTGGGCTGGGACTCGCTCAGGCGGTTCCGGAGGAGGATGATGGCTATCACCAGGAGCACCTCGGAACCGAAGACCAGCCTCCAGGAGAGATAGGTGGTGAAAAAACCGCCGACGATGGGGCCGACGGCGGCGCCCGTGGCCGCTATGCCCCCCCAGATGCCGAAAGCCACCATCCGGTCCTTGCCCTTGTATTCCGAGCTGACCAGGGTGGTGGTGGCGGGCATCATCAAGGCGGCCCCGATGCCCTCCAGGAGCGCCCAGCCGATGAGCAGCATCCAGGCGTTGACGCTGAAGGTGGCGGTGATGGTCCCGCACCCGTAGATGAGCACGCCGATCATGAAGGTCCGTTTCCTGCCCGAGGATGTCCTGGAGCTTGCTCCCGAGCAGCATGAAGGAGGCCATCACCAATGCGTAGATGGCGATGATGGCCTGGATGAAGCTCAAGGTGGTGTGCAGGTCCTCCACCAGGGCGCTGATGGCGACGTTCATGGCCGAGGAATCGAGGACGATGATGAAGATGGCCATGCAGGCGATTATCACTACTGACCACTTGCTCCTACCTGACATCCGATGAGCCTCCCTCCGAACAGTCGAAAAACATCTGACCCCCCGTCGATAGAGCGTGCAATTATGCAATTAGAATGCACAATAACACGCTGATTATCAAGCGCTTTATTTTACCGGACGGTTTAATTACACTAATCCTGAGAAGGCCGGAAGCCCACAGCCTTAAGGAGGACATCCTTATGTTGGTGATCGAAGCCGCGAGCCATTACGACTACGGAAGGCAGGTGGGCGCGAGCTTCGGTCCCGTATACCGCCGCCTCATATCCAACACCCGCCCCCTGCCGGCGGACGCGCTGCGCCGCCGCCGCGCCGCCCTCGAGGAAGCTACCCCCAGGCGCTGGAGCGCATGGAGGGCCTGGCGAGGTCGGCCGGCCTGGAGCGGGAGCGCGACCGGCTCCTGTCCGCCGGGCCGGGCAACCCCATCCGGCTCTCCGGCTGCACCAACTTCGCGGCGGTCCCGCCGGCTACCCGGGCGGACCAGGTCTACGTCTCCTGGAACATGGACCTGCCGGAGTTCTTCCGCTGGGTCATGGGGAAGATGCCCATCTACCTGCGGCGCATCGCGGGATGTAAGCCCTACCTGTGCGTGGGCTCGCCCCTGCTCTTCGGCATGGGGGTGATGAACTCGGACGGCCTCTGCGCGGCCATCAACGCGGTGGGCATGACCGACGCGGGCGAGGGGCTGATGGCCTTCGAGCTGAACAACCTGATGATGGAGACCTGCTCCACCCTGGAGGAGGCGCTGGACGCGGCGCGCTCGAACCAGCGGCAGATAGTGCCGGGCATCATGTCCTCCATGCTGCTGAACATGAACACGTTGATGGCTGACGTGTCCGGCGAGGCCGCGCTGCTGGAGTACAGCCATAACCACATGGAGGTCACGCGCGCCGCGGACCACCGCGGCGTCCTGGCCTCCGCCAACCACCACCAGTTCCTCGACCGGGGCTTGAGCGGTTGCGCCGACCCGTCGGTCCAGCCGGAGATCGCCGGCTCCTACGCCCGGGTGGCCCGCATGTGGGAACTGCTCGACCTGTATCACGGAAGCATCAGCCCCGCCGTAGCCGGCACCATCACCTCGGACCACGGGGCCAACTACGAGACCCTGCGCGAGTTCGGGATGGAGCCGGCGTGGCACGGCGAGCGCGTCGACGACTCCACCATCTGCGCCCACCCCTGGAACTTCTGGAACTCACCTCAAGCGGGGGGAGGTGGAGGAGGCCTTCACCGAGCGCCTGGTCTCCATGACGCTGTACAGGTTCCTGATGGAGCCGCGCCGCTGCACCATCTGGTACGGGCGCGGCTACCCCTGCCGCGGGCAGTACCGCCCCCTGTGGGTGGGGGACCTGCTGGAGATGGAGGGGGCGGACGCGGCCCGCGACGAATTGGAGTACGCCATGGGGCCGGACCCCTTCCGCCGCAAGGGTGACCGGGGCCTCATCTTCACCCGGCCGGTGCACGACACGCCCGTGAACCGGGCCGCGCGCGGTGCCCTGGTGGCGGGGGTCGTCGGCCTCGATCGCCTCTTCGCCCGCCTCGCCGGCATGTGACGGTGCCAGGCACCATCACTTTTTAAAGGACACGGATATGAAGCAGAACGGGAACCAGCGGCATTTCACAACGAGTACGAACCTGAAGTCAGATGGGGACCAGAGCCGTTACGCGTCTGTCCTGGTGATTGGCCTGGTGATGTGCGCCATGCTGCTGGCCGGGGTGTCATGCGGCGACCAGGCGGAGACGGAAATGGTTGCCCCGGCGCCGCAGCGCGACATCCTCTACCAGGTCTCCACCATCGGCGCCCTCAACGTCGGGGTGTTCGAGCGGAGTGGTGGAATACTCCGACCTGGAGCAGCGCGGCGACTGCGGCATCGGCTCCTTCACCGGGTTGGACGGCGAGATGGTGGCGGTAGATGGTAAATTCTACCAGGTGCGCACCGACGGTGTACCGGTGGAAGTGAGCGGCACCCAGATGGCCCCCTTCGCTCTGGTCACCTTCTTCGACAACGACCTGTCCGGCGCCCCTGCAGCCGGGCTGGACTACGCCGGCCTGCAGCAGTTCGTCACCGGCCTGCTGCCGACGCCCAACTTCTTCTACGCGGTGCGGGTGGACGGCGATTTTTCCTACCTGAAGATACGCAGCGTCCCCGCCTCGCAGCCGCCGTACCCGCCCCTCTCACAGGTGGTGGCACAGCAGACGGTATGGGAGCTCGAAGGCGTCCGCGGCACCATGATCGGCTTCTACAGCCCCTCCTACGTGGGGACCATCGACCCGGCGGGTTACCACCTCCACTTCATCTCGGAGGACGGGAAGCATGCCGGGCACGTGCTGGACTGCCGCACCGGCGCGGTGGTCCTGCGGCTGGACGAGACCCGCGAGCTGAAGCTGTACCTGCCGGAGACGGAAGGGTTCGAGCGCGCCTCCCTATAAGAGATTACCCGCTAGTCGGTGAACCCGTTGAGCTTCTGCTCCTGGATCACCCGGACCGTGACCTCCACGCCTTTTTCTCTCCCGCCCAGTTCCTGCAGAAGAGCTTCCAGCGGAGGGGGTTCTCCGGTGCCTGCGATTATCAGATCGACCTCCTTGCCGTCGGCCTGCAGGGAATAGACCTCGAAGCTGGTGCCGTCCAACCAATTGTCCACCGCTTCCCTGGCGGAGTCCTTGAGGAATTCGTTCACCGCCACTCGGTGGCTGGCGATGCCCAGGGGGACGGCGACGATGACGATGGCTACGACGATGACGATGGTGGCCCGGAGGCGCGCCTTCTTCCTGGCGGCTTCCCTGGCGGCTCCCCCGTATCCCATGGCCGCGAAGACCAGGAGCCCAGCCATGACGATGGCCAGGAAGTTGGTGAGAAAGAGGAGGAAGGCGCCGAAGGCGTCGGGGTACAGACCGTCGGCCAGGCAGACGCCCACCACGGAAAGGGGCGGCACCAGGGATACCGCTATGGCCACGCCGGGCAGGGCGTCGGAGACGTCCTCGCGGCCGGTGGCGAAGGCGCCCGCCGCGCCCGCGGCCAGGGCGATGACCAGGTCGAGGAGGCCGGGGGAGACCCGGGAGGTTATCTGGGAATTGTCGAGCACCAGGGTCTGGCCCGGTACGAGTTTGGTCAAGAGGTATGCCAGCAGTACGGCCATGCCCGTACCCACCGCTACGGTCAGGAGGGAGCGGACGATGTTGCGTTCGTCGCCGCTGACGACGCTCAGGGAGACGGCCATGATCGGGGTCATCAGGGGCGCCACGATCATTGCGCCGATGACCGTGGCGGTGGAGTCGCCCAGCACGCCGTAGGTGGCGATGATCACCGAGAGGAACAGCAGCACGAAGAACCGCAGGTAGCGCTGGTGCACGGGGACGCGGTCGAAGAGCAGCTTGTCCTGCAGCCAGTCCAGGTCCTCCTGCGTGACCTCACTGCCGTGGAAATGGTGACTGAAACGGGGCATGCGTACCACCCGCCTTTCTCTCGATGAATTTATACGTCAAGGCGGGGGCGATACCCTTTATGCGAAGAGGTAAACATTCAAGGCCTGACCCCAGGTAAAGGTCAGGGGAGGGCGAAGAGCGAGGCTGAGTCGAAGAAGACGCTGCCCGAGCCGGCCCCGGCCGATGACCCCACCGTCTCCAGCTTGACCCGCGCCGACACCGCGCCGGTGGGCGCCTGGGCCTTGAGGTAGAGCTGGGCCCAGTCCCGGTTGGAGTATCCCGTGTCGGACACCGTCGATGAGGTGCTGGTGGAGATGGTGCCGCCGGACGAGTTGAGCCAGGCGATCTCCATGCGCACCGAGGCGCCCTTGAGCATGCGCGTCTTGTAGAAGCAGGAGAGCGCGTACTGCTTGCCCGCGGTGATGCCGCTCGCCGCCTGGTTCCAGCTGCTCACGTAGGGGGAGCCGCCGGGGGCGGGGTTCTTCACCCTGGCCGAAGCGCTGCCGGCGTGCGTCTGCATCAGGTTGCGCTCGAAGACAGCCGTGCCGCCCGCTTCCAGGCCGCTGGTCCAGTTGGCCGGGGTGCCGTCGGCATTGGCCGTCTCGAAGGAGGGGTTGGCCAGCAGGTTCGGAGCCACGCTGGCGGGGGCCTCGACGGTCAGCGTCCGCGCCGAGGCAAGCGAGATGTTCGGCACCGTCAGGGTCTGGTCCTGCCAGGTGTAACCGGTGCCGGCCACCAGCAGCGTGCCGTCCAGCCTCACCTTGATGCCGGCCGGGTTGGGCCAGGCGTGGGTCAGCACCAGGGTGGTCTTTCCCAGCGTGTCGTTGACCGGCATGTTCACCGGGGTAAGGTTGGTGTCCAGGCTGACGGTGATGGTCTTGCCGGCCCCGGCGTCCAGTTCCATGCGCCTGCAGTCGAGCGACAGCTGCTCCACGTTCTTCGCGTGCGCGCTCACCGTGTTGGCGGCCTTGTTGAAGCTGACCCGGGCCATCCCCGGCTCGTTCCCGGCCCCGGTGTAGCGTTTCATCTTCATCCAGTAGGAGGTGTTCTCCGCGTCGTCGTAGGTCTTGTAGGCCACCTGGGTGGGGTAGCGCGCCAGCGTCTTGTCGGTGAAGTACGCACCGGTGTCGGTGTAGGGTTCCATGTACCCGTGCCCGGCATCGGGGTCGGTCACGTAGTCGCCGGAATAGGCGCCCGTGCCGGACCAGCTCGTCAGCAGGTCGTAGATGACCTTGCCGTTGGCGTAGGTGGGCGTGTACGGCGAGTAAGGGGCGGGGGCGGCGGTCTGCCCCCACAGGAAGAACCAGGGGGCCCACCAGCTCACGGTGACCGGGTCGTAGGAATTGGGGATGGTGCCGTCCTTACCCCCGTGCACGATGTGGAGGGGGAGGTTGGCCGCGTTCTCCAGGATGTAGCGGGCGCTGTTGTCCTTCATCAGCGCGTTGTCCAGGGTGGCGGAGAGGTTGTGCTCCTCTCCGTTGATGGTGCGCAGGTAGTCGGTGATCTGGCCGTCGTTGACGTCGGCATAGGGGGAGCCGGGGTTGCGGGGGAAGTAGTCCTTTAAGAAGTTGTAGTCGTAGACGAGGTCGGAGAGGGCGTCGGAGGCGCTGGCGGCGGCGAAGACGCCGGGGTGGTGCAGGCCGATGGTGTACGCGCCCAGGCCGCCCATGGAGTGGCCGGCCAGGTAGACGCGGTTCTCGTCCAGGTTGTACTTCTCGGCGGCCTGGTTGAGGCAGTCCATGATGTCCCGCTCGCCGTACTCGTACTCGTTCTGTACCCGGAACTGGTCGAACTCGTGGGCCCCGCCGAAACTGGCCAGGGACACCTCGCCCGCCACCGGCAGGTCGGGAGCGAACCTCCCGTAGCCGTAGGGGGTGGAGTCGTAGTTGGGCTGCATGTTGATGATCTGGTCGTTGACGTAGACCTCGATGTAGCCGGCGTAGTCGTTGACCTTCAGGTCGATCCAGGTCTCGCCGGCGGTGATGGGGTTCCAGTCGTTCTCGATCTGGTACATCAGGTTCCACTGGCCCTGCGCGTAGCGGTACATGCGCACGTACTTGTGGGCGACGCCGGAAGAGGTGTCGGTGGCCAGGTCCACGTGGTAGAACTCGCCCGTCGCGGTGTGCCGGAAGTTGACCCCGAAGGCGCTCAGGTTGCCGGTGCGGCCGATCTCGCGCGCCCTGACCCGGATGGAATAGTCGGCCCCGCTCGAGCCCGAGCGGACCAGTTCCTTCCAGAGGGCGGTCTGGTCGGACTGGCGGACGCAGCCGCCCGACTGGGTGGTCCAGTGGCCACCGGACGCGGTCCAGTTGGTGAGGGAGGACATGTTGTCGGTGATGTCCGGTTCCGCGTTGGCCCCGGAGTCCTTGCTCACGCCGTCCATGTACATGCTGTGCAGGTTGCGGCCCCAGGGAGCCAGGATGATCCACCCTTTGGCGTCGGCCAGCTTCTTCATCTCGTTGGAGAAGGGGTTGTTGGGGTCGTTGTTGACGATGGGATAGGCGTAGACCGAGTGGAGCTCCAGCCAGACCGGGTAAGCCTTGGCGGCGCTGTAGCCGCTGGGCAGGTAGACGCTGCAGGGAAGGTTGAGCCCGTCGGCGGTGGAGGTGAAGTCGTAGCGGCAGACGGTGCCGGCCACCGGTTCCTGGAAGAGGACCTCGTTGCAGCCGCTGAAGACGGTGAAGGCCGCGAGGAGCAACAGGCATGCCAGGATGACCCGGAGATGACTCCCGCGCTTCCTCATGGATATAGCCCTCCCATCGTCATCTATTACTCGTGGTCTTGGTGTCGCGGTTGCTTGTGGCAGGAACAACTGCCTTGCTGGTAAACACACTGGTAACCTAACTCATTCTACAATAATCCGGCGGAAGAGTGTCAACATGGAAAGCGCCTTTCAGGCGCCTGTTCTCCCTTCAAACCCCTGTTTATCAGTGATAATATGTGAAAGCAGGGCAATGTTACTTTCATGCAACTGTTGGGTGTTGTTCTTGTGACGTTTAACAGGAGGTGGGCCGGTATGGAGCGGGAAGATCTCGTCGGCATGGTGGAGCAGCGGTGCCCCTACGCCCAGCGCAGCCAGATGCGCATGCTCACGGTGGAGAAGGAAGAGGGCCGGGTGGTCATGGCCCTGGAGGACTCGCGGGAGAACCTGAACGCCTTCGGGCTGGTGCACGCCGGCGCCATCTGCGGCCTGACGGAGACGGCGACGGGCTCGGCCTTGCTCGAGTATCTCGACCCCTCCGAATACATCATCCTCAACACCGTGCTCAACATCCGCTTCGTCGCCATGCCCAGGGGTGAACTGACCTGCACGGCGCGGGTCACCGCGGACGAGTTCGCCGCGGTCATGGAGGAGGTCCTCGCCTCCGGCAAGGCGGACAAGACGGTGGACACCAAGGTGAAGGACTCCGCGGGCAAGGTGGTGGCGGAAGCCCACGCCACCTTCCGGGTCATGCCCACCCCCGCCGAGTTCAAACCCTACTTCTCCTAAAATTGGGGTCAGGCCCCAAATTTACTTTACGATAGACAGACTAGGACTAAATTTGGGGCCTGACCCCAAAGTGAATTAACGGTAGGAGCGCACGAAAGGACGCGTATGGAGCAGCGGGAACTGATGCTGGCCGCCATCGAGGAGGCGAAGCTGGCCATCGAGCACGGCGACGTGCCGGTGGGCTGCGTGATCGTAAGAGACGGCGAAGTCGTCGCCCGCGGCCACAACCGCCGCGAGGAGGACGGCGACCCCCTGGCCCACGCCGAGATGCTGGCCCTGCGCGCCGCGGCGGAATCCCTGGGCGGCTGGCGCCTGGACGACTGCGACATCTACGTCACCCTCGAGCCCTGCCCCATGTGCGCGGGGGCCCTGGCCCAGGCGCGCTTGCGCCGCCTGGTCTACGGGGTCCGCGACTTCAAGGCGGGAGCCGCCGGCACCGTCTTCGACCTGGTGCGCGATCCCCGCCTGCCCCACCGGCTGGAGGTAGTGGACGGCATCTGCGAGGAGGAGTGCCGCGCCCTGCTGGCCGGCTTCTTCGACGGGAAGAGATAGGATATACGTGGTGTCGGTGTTTGAGCGATGCGCTGCTCCTGCCGGAAACCCCTGTCCTTCGTCATGTCGCTATGAAACAGGGTAAACAAACAGGCCTGACGGGCAAGGCATTCGACGCGTGGCGCAGCCAGCCCCGCGTATGGCTGTGGCTCTCCTTCGCCGGGCTACCGTGGGCCTTCTCCAACTACCTCCTCAGTGGGGGTTACCGGGTGAATCCCTTGCTCAACTTCGCGCTGTTTCTGCCGGCAGAGATCCTCTGCTTCGCGATCTTCTTCTTGTCCTGGTGCCTCGCGGCCCTGGCTTATGGCCTGGAAGAGCGCTCACCGCTGAGTGACCTGTTCATGCTGTGGAGAGAATGCCTGAGCGGCGCGAAGGGGTATTACACCAGGCTTGCCTGCAGGTTCTGGCTCTTTCAATACCTCTATTCAATGGTGTTCGCGATCCCTTTCACGCTCGGTCTTATACCGGTGTTCTTGTACTACGGCAGTGAGGCACCGGTCTTCATCTTCTCCTCCTACGCCGCTTACTTCATTGTGAATCTCTTGAGCGCTCTTCTTATCGTGCGTATCTGCCTCAGCCCCCAGCTGGCCATCCTTGCCGGGAAGGATTCGGAAGACAGAGCCGGTGACACTATGCGGGAGAGTGTCGAATCAGTCAGGCAGCAGTACCGTCGAGTCCTCTGCATGTTTCTTCCCGTCTGGGCGGTAGGGAGCGCGGCCCATGTACTCAACGGCCTGGCATTCTATTTCTTCACTAAAGACAGCGTCCTGGCCGTCCTGTCCCTTCTCATAGCGGCCGGCATTGAGGGAGGCCGGATGTCCTTCATCATGGCGGGCTGCAACGAGTACTTCAAAGACGTTTACAGTTAAGGCGTGTATGGAGAGGTCAAGCTGGAGGAGGGGAGGCCGAGCATGAAGAAGTACGTTCTCAGGGGCCGCAAGGCCGTCGTCACCGGGGCGTCTTCCGGCATGGGCAGGGAGTTGGGACGGCCGCTGGCTTGAGCGCACCTCCGCACTATATAATAATCGGCGGAGAGGTGCCAGAGTGGCCGAATGGGGCGGTCTCGAAAACCGTTGGGCCGTAAGGTCCCGGGGGTTCAAATCCCCCCCTCTCCGCCAAATCTATAAAACCGGCACCGGAAGCGAGGAGACCATGAAGAAAACCATGGCCCTGTCCGTCCTGGCGTTGACGCTCCTGCTGGCCGCCACCGGATGTGGCAGCCAGGCTGGCGGGAACGGTTCCGCCAAGGCCCCCGATATCTTCGAGGCGGTCCAGGCGGGAGACCTCGAGGGAGTGGAGCAGGCGCTCGATGCGGGGGCGGACGCCGGCGCGCCAGACAGCACCAGATGGACCCCGCTGCACTGGGCGGCGAAGAAGGGCTACCCGGAGATCGCGGCGCTCCTGCTGGACCAGGGGGCCGAGGTGGACGCGCGGCTCTCCGACCAGAGGACCCCGCTGGCCCTGGCCGCGGAAACCGGCGGCCTGGACACGGCGTCGCTCCTGCTGGACCGGGGCGCCGCGGTGGACGCGCGGGACGAGTACGGCAGGACCCCGCTGCACTGGTCCACGGAATGGGACTTATCCCCGGTGGGGAAGCTCCTGCTCGACCGCGGGGCCGAGGTGAGCGCGCGGGACAAGGACGGCTGGACCCCGCTGCACGTGGCGGCGAACTACAACTCCGCGCGCTCCATCGCGCTCCTGCTCGACCGGGGGGAGGACGTCAACGTGCGCACCGACAAGGGCAACACGGCCCTGCATTTCGCGGCCGGCGCGGGCAGCAACGACATCGCGACGCTGCTGCTGGACCGGGGGGCGGACGTCAACGCCCGGGACGTCGACGGCGCGACCCCCCTCACCGCGGCCCTGGTGAAGGGGAACGCTTCCACGGCGGACCTCCTCCGCCAGCGCGGCGGCGTCGAGTAGCGTTGCGTCCGGCTACCCCGGCTCGCCGCCCCGCAGCTTCGCCAGCGCGGCGAGCACCAGGTCCCGGAACCTGTCGAGGGTGATGTCCCGCGCGTCCAGGGCCAGCCCCATCCAGTCGGAGAACTCCAGGATGGTCTCCGGGCTCTCCTCCATCAGGCGCGCGAAATGTCCCCGGCTGTCCAGCATCAGGGCCACGTCGTTCTGGGGAAAGGTCTGGTTGCGCTTGCCCAGGTCCCACTGGAAGTAGACGTCGTCCCGGTCCTCCATCCAGGCCGGCATCAGCCAGTAGGCCTTCTGGCCGCCGCCCAGGGCTTCCTTGTCGCCGGGGGAGAGCATCATCTCGATGCAGCTGTGCTCCCTGACCCTCTCGCACCCCGCCAGTGTCTCCCCGATGAGGCGGTCGATGTCGCGTTCCGGGTCCGAACCGTCATAGAAGCAGGCGTCGCCGTAGACGACGAGCACCTTGCCTCCCTCCCTCCGCGCCCCCTCCAGCTCCGCCGTGAGCTGCTTCGCGAGCTCCCGGGGCCGCTCCTTCAGGCAGCGCTCGGTGAAGACCAGCCTCACGCCCTCCAGCGCGCCCTCGTCCCGCAGTGTCTCCAGGTCCTCCCGCAAGGTGCCGCAGGAGATGATGGTGACCTCGTCCGCCATTGTCGGCCTCCCTTCACCGGGTCAGTACCACTTGTCGCTTCCGGGCACCACCGAGTCATCCACGTATTCGCAGGTGTGTTCGACGGTGCCGTCCCGCCGGTACCCGGTCATGGTGCCTTCCAGCTTGCCGTCCTTGTAGGTCCAGGTCCGGTCCGGCTTGCCGTTGTCGAAGTAGATGGTCGCGAAGTTCCCTCCAGCTTGCCGTCCACGTAAGTGGCATCCTGGGCCAGGATGCCCGATTCCAGGTAGCTCTTCCACGAGCCGTCGTAGACCTCCTGGCCGTTCTCGTCGAAGTAGCTGTAGTACTCCTCGTACAGCTCCCCGGTGCCGTAGTAGGTCCTCCTGAGTTCCGTGGGCGTCCGCTTCTTCTTCTCCTCCTCCCCGGTGCGCTCGATGATCACGCTGTCTCCAACCGGCCCACTCGTATCGCAGTGTCTTTTGCGTCTATGAGCAGGCCCAGCCCGTTCGTCCCGACATCCAGGGCGTAAGTGCCGGTCTGCGGCTGCTCGGTATCTGTTCCGTCCCCTTGTAAACAGTAACAGTCGAGGTCTAACGTGACCGGCTTGCTGGCATCGGTCTGCCTTGACCCTGATCCTCGAACGTGCTGGAGGAGGTCGTCTTCGCTGACATCTCCTCTCAGGTCTCAGCTCGACACCCCCACTGAATTCGGTGTAATCGAACGACAACTCGTACTTGGGGAAGAGGTCGTCCCCGATGGTGCCCGACTCCAGCTCCTTCCAGCGGTCCGCGACCTTGTTGGGCACCACGGACCAGGTGCCGACGTAATTGATGTCGCTGGGAAACCCTCGTAGGGCCTGGAACTTGCCGTCCTCGTAAGTGATGTAACGCTCCTCGCCCGGGAAGTTCGAGTCGTAGACGTAGACGCGGTCCCCCTTGATCTTGTACGCCACCACCACGTGCCCGGTTCCCGGCTTGCCGCCCAGCAGACACCAGAAGACCGGCTTGCCGGTCCCGTCGAAGTCGTCGGCGATGGCCAGGTAGTTGCGGGTATCGCTCGAGTTCATGCTGGCGTTGAGGGACTCCTCGAGCTTGTCCCAGTCCACGTCCAGCTGCACCGCCGTCGACAGCTTGATGCCCTCAACGTCGTCGAGGTCGAACCCGGGGGTGCCGTTGTTGTACGGCGTGTACAGAGGCGGCGCGCTCCCCGCTTCTTTTTCTCCGAGAAGTACCACATGGCGGAGACGCTCATACCCGCGCAGACGCCCTCCCTCGCAGCATAGTTGCTGAAGTTCTTGAACGGCCCACCCGTCGTTCTCCGGCTTGAAGCGCACCCAGATGCCCCGCCTGGTACTCCGCTCCAGGGTACTCCGGCTGTGGTCCAGGACGATGATGCGGTTGGAGCGCCTGGAAGCCTTCCTGGCGAAGTGGCGGGTGGCCAGGGTCACGCCCCCGGAGTCCGACGACGCCACCGGGATGCCCTCCAGCTCCCCGCTCTCCTCGTCGTAGAAGAAGGCCGAGTAGAGGTGGTCCCCGTCCTCCACCAGCGGCAGCTTGAGCAGCATGAACTGCTCCGAGTAATCGCCGCCGTTGTCTATGTCGATGAAGGGCAGGACGGGTTCGAAGTCGCCGCCGAAGGTGTTGCCGGTGATGGTCGACTCGGAGATGGTGAACTCCCGGCCGTCCGGGTAGGAGCCGGCCGGCACCTCCAGCCTCATGCCCTTCAAAGGGCTGCCCGCGTCATCCACCGTCAGGGTGCCGCCCGAGGCCGGGACGACCTGCCTGGCCACTTCCACCGGGCTGCCGGTCTCGATGCGGCCGGTCACCAGATCGACGGCCTCGCCCTCCTCCGCATCGCCCCCGCTCCCACCGCCCTCCGACGAGAAGATGGCCATGGCGCCCAGCACCGCGCCCAATACCAGCAGCGGGCAGAGGACCGCGGCCAGGATCACCAGCCACTTGCGGGGCCGCTTTCCCGGCTGCCCGGGAGGGGTGGTGGAAGGGGTCGCCGCGCCGACCGGCGAGACGGCAGGTTCCCGTCCCCGCGCCGGGGCCCCGCAGTTCATGCAGAAGCCCTTTCCGGGTCGGATGGCCGTACCGCACCTGTTGCAGAACATCGCCCACCTCTTCCGCGCAACTATCCCTCGAAAAAAGTGTAGCACAAAGGGTGCGGCACAAAGAAAAGAGTGAAGATACGCGATCTCCACTCTATTCCCGCTACCGGTTTCCCGGATCGTGAGGACCCCGGGATACCAGGTTCTAGTAGCGGTACGAACTTCTCGAGTCGGTTCTCTTGGGCCGGGCTTCACTGACATTGAGAGAGCGTCCGTCCATATCCTTGCCGTTCAAGCCGGCGATGGCTGCCTTGGCCTCCTCGTCGTTGGCCAGCTCCGTGAACCCGAACCCCTTGGACCTGTTGGTGTCACGATCCATTACGACCTCTGCCGAATCAACCGTACCATACTCCTCAAATGCCGTCCGCAAATCCTCGGAAGTCACTGAGTAACTCAGATTTCCCACGTATATCCTCATATTTTTCACCTCCTTTCCAAAAAAAATCCCGAGGGTTCGGTCCCCTCGGGAAGATTCTCGATCCTACAGAAAAAACCAATACTCACACAGTGTAGCATGGATGCAAGGAAATAGATACAGTGTTAAGCCAGCGCTTCCTTCGGCACGTAACCCAGCGCCAGCAGCCCCGGGCCGGTGTGGGTCCCGATGACCGGGCCGGTCTCGTTGAAGAGGAGATCGTTTACGTCGTAACCCAGCGCCTCGGCCGCCTTGTCCTTCAGCTCCAGCCCGCCTTCCGGGTTGCGGATGTGGGAGACCCCCACGATGGCCTTGCGCCCGTGCAGGTCGCCGAGGGCTATCTCCAGGACGCGGGCCATCGCCTTCTGGGTGCCCCTGACCCTCTCCAGGGCGTCGATGGTGCCGTCCAGGGTGAGGATGGGCTTGAACTTGAGCATGCTGCCGATGAAGGCCTGGGCCCCCCCGATCCTCCCACCCTTACGCAGGTACTCGAGGGTATCCACGATGAAGTATATCTTGAAGTTCTTGATGACTTTCTGTACCCGCTGGAGCACGTCGTCGAAGCTCATCCCCTCCTTGATCCCCTCCAGCATGTTCTGGATCATCACCATGATGGCCAGGGAGATGGAGCGGGAGTCCACTACCTCGATGCGGCATCCCTCCACCTGGCTGGCGGCGGAGCGGGCCATGTCCACCGTGCCGCTGATGCCCGCGGCGATGTGGATGGAGATGATCTCGTCGTACTTTTCAGCCATCTCCTCGTAGGCCTTCTTGAACTCCCCCAGCGACGGCGAGGAAGTGGTGGGCAGCTCGGGGGCCTCCTTCAGCCGGCGGAAGAACTCCTCGTAGGTGATGTCTATGCCCTCGTCGAAGGACTCGTTCCCGAAGATGACCTTCAGGGGCACCACCTTGATGTCGTTATCCCTGACGAAGTCCTCGTCGAGGTACGCGGTGCTATCAGTGACGATGCCGATTTTCCCCAAACCAAACACTCCCTCCGGACTAATATATGCATCTCTAAATATAGTATACATAAAAACACAAGGAATTAAACATGGGAACTAGGCGAATATTTTTCAAGGGGGTTTCCGTGGGCCCCTTCTCTTCATAAATGCTTAACATCTGTATGTCTTGATGGAAAATGGAGTAAGAATAGAGTATGCGCCAGGACCAGGGAGAATCGATGCGGGAAGAGAAGATACTCATCGTCGACGACGAGCGCGACATCGTGGACTTCGTCCGGGCCTACCTGGAGAAGGAGGGCTACCCCACCCTCGAGGCCTACGACGGCGAGGCGGCCCTGGAGCTGTGGAGGGAGCACCGGCCCGACCTCATCGTGCTGGACATCCTCATGCCCGGCCTGGACGGCCTGGAGTTCTGCCGGCTGGTGAGGAAGGACTCGGCGGTGCCCATCATCATCCTCTCGGCCCTTTCCGAGGAGGACGACCGGCTGGCCGGCCTGGAGTTCGGGGCGGACGACTACGTGGTCAAGCCCTTCAGCCCGCGGGAACTGGTGGCCAGGGTCCGCGCGGTACTGCGCCGCCACCAGATATCCGCGGAGGAGCGGGCCATCATCACCGCGGGCCCGCTGGTCATCGACTCGGCGAGCCACCGGGTGAGCGTCGGGGGGAGCGAGGTCGCCCTCACCCCCATGGAACTGGGCATCCTCACCGTCCTGGCCGCTCAGCCGGGGCGGGTCTACTCGCGCGAGGAGCTCATCTCCCTGGCGCTGGGCGACGATTACGACGGCTACGACCGCAACGTCGACACCCACGTCAAGAACATCCGCAGGAAACTGAAGGAAGCGGCGGAGGAATGGAGTTTCATTGAAACGGTCTACGGAGCCGGGTACCGGTTCGAAGCCAAGGAAGTCGAATAAGCTGTTCAGCCTGAGGATGGAGCTGTTCCTGGTCATCCTGGCCGTCACCCTCATAACCATCCTGTCCTTCTCGCTGATCACCAACTACCTGGTGCGCCGGCAGTTCGAGCACGCCTTCGAGGAGATGCCCAGGATGGAGCCGCCGCCGGAGCCGATGGGCGGCATGCCCCCGGAATGGGAGGACGCCAAGCGGGAGCGGATCGACGTGGTCAACTACAGCTACATCCTCACCGGGCTGCTGGGGGTGCTGCTCGCCTTCCTGCTGAGCTGGTATTTCGCCAACCGCATCTCCCACCCCATCTCCGAGCTGACCGAGGCCACGCGGAGCATCGCCGACGGGGAATACGGCAGAGCGGGTGGAGGTGCGCGGCACCGACGAGGTGGAGGAGCTGGGCGCGGCCTTCAACGCCCTCTCCGAGGGCCTCGAGCGCAACGAACAGCTGCGCAAGAACATGATCGCCGACATCTCCCACGAGCTGCGCAACCCCCTGGCGGCCCAGCGGGGCAACCTGGAGGCCCTGGAGGACGGGGTCATCCGGCTCGACCCGGAGGTGCTGGAGGTGCTCATCCGCAACAACCACCTGCTCACCCGCCTGGTGGAGGACCTGCGGCAGCTGGCCCTGGTGGACGCCGGGCAGGTGGAGCTCGACCTGATGCCGGTGGACCCGGTGGAAGCCCTGCGCGCGGCCGCCGCCGGCCTGGAGCGGGACTTCTACGGAGAAGGGGGTGGCCCTGGAGCTGGACACCGTGCCGGACCTCCCCGCGGTCATGGCCGACCAGCTGCAGGCTCTCGCAGGTCCTGGGCAACCTGCTGCGCAACGCCCTGCAGTACACGCCGGAAGGGGGCACCGTCACCCTGCGGGCCAGGGCGGCCGGGAAGGAAGTCGGCTTCTCGGTGTCCGATACCGGCCCGGGCATCCCGGCGGAGGAACTCCCCAACGTCTTCGAGCGCTTCTACCGCACCGACAAGTCGCGGACCCGGGACACCGGCGGCAGCGGCCTGGGCCTCTCCATCGCCAAGGGGCTGGTGGAGGCGCAGGGCGGGAGCATCGGCGTGGAGAGCGAGCCCGGCAAGGGCGCCGTCATCACCTTCACCCTCCCCCTCGCCTGAAACCGTTACCCCCGGCACGGTCCCGATTCTTTACTTCTTTCCGAGGCCGAGATTTAACATTTTCCACATCATTCACCCATAAAGGCCTAAACCCCCGTTGTTAGCCTGAAGGAGTAAGAAACGCGATACGCGATGGAAAGGAGCGACGGATGAGACCGAACACGAAAAGAGCGGCCTGGGTGCGGGCGCTGAAGCTGGTGCCCGTCCTGCTGGTGCTGGCGGCCGTGGCGCTGGCGGCGGTGTCCTGCGGCGGCGACTCCGGTTCCTCGGAATCGACCGGCAGCACCAAGCTGCCGCCGGGGACCACCGCGGAGTCGGTCAGCCAGACCTCCACCGCGACCACCGGCACCACCACGAACACCGCACGACTTCGAGCAGCGGCACCACCAGCACCAAAAGACCACCACCGCGGCCGCCGGTTCGCACCAGGAAGGGGTCACCCTGGAGGACGTCAACTTCACCATCACCGGCGTGACCCGGTCCGACAGCAACTCCGAGGTGGTCAGCGGGAACACCCGCGAGCTGGACGGCGACTTCCTCCAGATCGACCTGGCCGTCACCAACGCGTCCGGTGAGCTGGCCGACCTCTCCGGCTTCTCCTTCCGGCTCTACTCGACGGCCATCGACGCCTCCTCCTACGACGACTATTACGGCAACACCACCACCTACGGCGGGTACGTCAAGACCAACACCATCTCGGCCAGCCTCCTCGACACCTCCACCCTGCAGCAGGTCAGCTACGTGCTGCGGGACGGGGAGAGCGTGGACGAGGTCTTCCTCTTCTACGACCTCAACCCCCTGAGCATCGACGCCAACGCGGACTTCACCCTGGACGGCGCCACCCTGATCATCTACGACACCGAAACGGCCGAGAGCGTGGAGATCAGCCTGGCCGGCTTCGCCGGGTAAGGGGGTCGGGCAAGATGCGTTCCATCAAGCGAGGCTTCCGGAACTTCTACCGCCACCCCCTGCGCAACCTGGTGGTGGTGCTCCTGCTCTTCATCTGCCTCACCTTCTCCCTGTCCATGCTGGCGGTGAAGCTGGCGGCCGACAGCCAGATCGAGGAGGTCAAGCAGAGCGTCGGCAACTACGGCGAGATCAGCCGTCAGCTCCGACTACCAGATGAGCTACTTCGAGGAGCTGCGCTCCATGGACGAGAGCGAGCGGCATGTCGCAGTCGCGCACCATGACCGAGGAGCAGATACAGGCCCAGCGCACCCTGTTCCTGGTGCCGGAGGAGACCGCCGACCTCCTGGCCGGCGACCCGGCCGTGGCCACCTACGACAAGGTGCTGACCCAGTCCGTCGCGCTGGACGACATCGAGAACACGGCCATGCAGTCCATGCTGGGAATGCGCAACGAGATGCGCGGAGGAGAGGGCGGCCCGAGCATATCCTCCTCCTCCTTCACCTTCGAGGGCAACACCAACGGTGCCTCCGCCGCCGACTTCCTCACCGGGGACAAGGTCCTGGTGGAAGGCTCCTTCTACACCTACAAGGACTACCTGGAGGCCAACCCGGTGGTGATCATCGAGGAGAACATGGCCGAGACCAACGAGCTGGCGCTGGGCGACACCGTCACCGCCACCATCAGCGGCTTGAGCGGCAAGGCGGCCGAGGTGGACCTGACCATCGTGGGCATCTACCAGACCGTGCAGTCGGAGGAGCAGGCCGAGAACAGCGAGTTCGCCGCCTTCAACCCGGCCGGCAACACCTTCTACGCCCCCCTCTCGGTGGTGCAGGAACTGGCCGGCGCGGAGGGGTACGTCTCGCTGGGCTCCTACTACTTCGACAGCGTCGACTCCACCGACGAGCTGCAGGCGGCCTTCACTGCGGACACCGGGGGCGACGACGAAGTACGAGTTCTCGACCGACTACGAGGACTACAGCACCATCGCCGACCCCCTGCAGAAGACGGCCAAGACATCGACCATCGGCTTGCTGGGCGCCCTGGGCGCCTGCGCCCTCATCATCATCCTGGCCATGGCCATCATCGTGGGCGGCCGCACCCGGGAGCTGGGTGTGCTCAAGGCCATCGGCGCCACCGACCGGCAGGTCATCGTACAGTTCGCCGTGGAGGTGGTGTGCATCTGCCTGGTGTCCATCGTCCTGGCCACCGGGGTCACCGCCATCGTCGGGCAGAAGCTGGGCGACTGGCTGATGAGCGGGAACGACACCGCCCAGGCGCAGACGGAGACCCAGGTGGCGACCAACGGCACCCAGGGGGGACCCGGCGGCATGATGGTGGGTGGGCCTCCCGGCATGGCCGGCGACGGCGGCAGCCTCTACATCACAGCGGACACCTCCAACACCGACACCGACCTCAACGTGGTCTACCGCGGGGGCCTCTTCCTCTACGGCATCCTCATCCTCTTCTTCTTAAGCCTGCTGGGGATGGCCGTGCCGGTGGTGTGGATAACGCGGTTGCGGCCCGCCCGGGTACTGAGCATGGAATAGGAGGTATGGATATGCAGGACCTTTTGGAGATAGTGGACGTCAGCAAGACCTTCAAGGCCAAGTCGGGCGACGTCAAAGCGGTGGACGGCGTGAGCTTCAAGGCCCGCAAGGGAGAGGTGACGGTGATCGTGGGGCCCTCCGGCTCCGGCAAGACCACCCTGCTCTACCTGCTGGGCTCCCTGGAGAAGCCCGACTCGGGCGAGATCCAGGTGTTCGGGGAGGACATCTGCGCGAGCTCGGCCGACCTCATCACCTACCGGCGCGAGAGCATCGGCTTCGTCTTCCAGTTCTTCAACCTGATCACCGCGCTGACAGCCCTGGAGAACGTGATGCTCCCCATGGACCTGGAAGGAGTGCCGGCGGCGGAGCAGCGCCGCCGGGCGGAAGAGCTGCTGGAGCGGGTGGGCATCGACGGGAGGCTGCAGAAGGCCCGGGCCAACAAGATGAGCGGCGGCGAGAAGCAGCGCGTGGCCATCGCCCGGGCTCTGGCCAACGACCCGGACGTCATCCTGGCGGACGAACCCACCGGCAACCTGGACACCGCCACGGGCCGGAACGTGGTGGACATCCTGGTCAATCTGGCCCATCGCGACGGTAAGTGCGTGATCATCATCACGCACGACGAGAGCATCCTGGACGTCGCGGACTGGGCTTACCATATGCAGGACGGCAAGCTGGAAGGGATAGACACGAGAGACACGAGTGATACAGGAGGTAATGAATGAAGCGGACAATAGGAGTATTGGCGGCGACCGTTCTGCTGGCCGGCATGGCGCTGCTCGCGGGATGCGGCGGTTCTTCCGGCCAGGCGGGCGACTCGGGGCAGCAGGCCGCGGAATCGACGCAGCAGGGGGTGCAGGGCGGCATGCAGGGCGGGACGGTGAGCGAGCCCGACCTGACCGGCGTGCCCATCTACCCGGGCGCCGAGAAGCAGACCATGCAGGCGGGCGGGCCCGGAGGCGGTACGCCCCCGTCCGGCGGGACTCCACCGTCAGGTGGTAACATGCAGGGCGGCACGCCCCCGTCCGGCGGACCCCCCGTCCGGCGGCATGTCCATGGTGATGTACACCACCACCGACGCGGTGGACGTGGTGACCGAATGGTACCGCGGGCAACTCTCGGGCATGGACGGTTTTGCCGAGACCACCGGCACGGCCGGCCCTGACGGCAGCTCGCAGACGGTCTTCACCTTCAAGGTGAACGACACCACCATGTCGATAGCCGTCGGCGCGGGGATGCAGGGCTCAAGCGGCACCATGATCAGGATCGCCGAAGGGACCATGCAGGCGCCCTCGGGCACCCCGCCCGGCCAGTCCCAGTAGAACGCGAGACCGAGAAGCGGATCCGGCCTTCACCCCGAAGGCCGGATTCTTTTATACATCGCGGGCGGTCGAGGACGAGCAGGCTCGCCCGGGTTACGGTAGACTTGATACATGATAAAGGACCAGTTTCCGTGGATCAGGTACCCGCTGGTAGGCGTATGCGGCCTGGGCTGCCGGCTCTGCCCCTCCTATCACTCGGGAGGTGAAAGCCCCTGCGAGGGATGCAAGAGCGAATACCGCATGGGCGCCGCCTGCTCCATCATCAACTGCGCCGTCAAGCGCAAGGGGGTGGAGTTCTGCTGGGAGTGCGACGACAACGCGACTTGCGAGAAGTGGAGAAAGCACCGGGAATACGGCAAGCGTCACGATTCCTTCAAGTGCTATCAGGCCCAGGAGAGGGACATCGCCTTCATAAGGGGAAACGGCGTGGTCCGGTTCGAGAAGGAGCAGCAGGCCAGGGAAGCGTTGCTCGAGGAGATGCTGCGCGACTTCAACGACGGGCGCTCCAAGAGCTACTACTGCATAGCCGCGACGGTCATGGAGCCGGGTGAGATCAGGAAGGCCCTGGAGAAGGCGCGGCGCTCGGCGGAGGGCCTGGACCCCAAGGGCAGGGCGAAGGTGCTCCACGGCATCCTCGACGGCATCGCCGGGCGCAAGGGGTATCTCCTGAAGCTGAGGAAGTGAGGCGGGGCCGCCCTCGCGGGAGGAGGAGACGCATGGCTCACAAGTACGAGAAGACCGCGGTGATCACCGGCGCCGGCTCCGGGCTGGGCCGGGCCTTCGCCCTGGCGCTGACGGCGCGGGGCTGCAAGGTGGGGCTGCTGGACGTGGACATCGGAAGGTGCCGCACGCACCCTCGAGCTGGTGGAACAGGCCGGCGGCTCGGGCGAGGCCTTCCCCTGCGACGTGAGCGACCTGGCGCAGGTGGAGGCGGCGGCCGAGCACTTCTGGAGCCTCTGGGGCAGGGTGGGCATGCTGGTCAACAACGCCGGCCTGGGGGGCGGCGGCTCGGTGGGGGAGGTGCCCATCGAGGGCTGGGAGAAGATCATCGGCGTCAACCTCCTGGGGGCCGTCCACGGCTGCCACGCCCACATCCCCCGTATGAAGGCGGCCGGGGGCGGCTACATCGTCAACGTCTCCAGCGCCGCCGGCCTCTACTCGGTCCCCCGCGTCGGGCCCTACAACGTCACCAAGGCGGCGGTGGTCTCCCTCTCCCAGACCCTCTACGGCGAGCTGGCCCCCTTCAACATCGGGGTCACCGTGGTCTGCCCGCCGGTGGTGAAGACGGGCATCATCGACCACACCATCGAGGCGGCGGGGGACCTGCTCGACTTCGACGTCGACTACGAGATGGAACTGATCACCACGGCCATGCGTAACACCTCCATAACCCCGGAGGAACTGGTGCGCCGCGCCCTGCGCGCCGTGGACCGCAACCGCCTCTACGCCGTGGTGGGGGCGGGCAACTACATCACCTGGCTCAACGCCCGCTTCACCCCGAACCTGCTCTACCGCGAACTGGCTTTTCTCACCCGGCGCGGCTGGGACCGGCCCCTCTTCATGTGGTTCGCCAGGCGGGGCCTGATGTGAGCGCGGAAAGTCCTCAGCGCCCGCTGATTTGTCCTTAACAAAATGTACAATGAACAAGTCGGTGAACTGAATGTATTAAGAGTAAGATCGGGAAGGGGCCCTGTGGGGGATCCTTGACAAACATAGAGGCCAGAGAGAATATGATGTTAGGAACTGCTCCCCGCTGAAGATGCCGAAAGGCCTTCGGCGGGGTTATTTTTTGGAGAGATCATGCCTTCTGAACCGGAAGAGAAAAGAGCATTTGCTTTCCTCGATGGCCAGAACCTTTTCTATGCGGCGAAGGAAGCATTCGATTACAGCTACCCTAACTATGATCCTATGAAGCTGGCCGACGCGATATCGCAGCATCAAAGGGTGGAATCTCGACAGGATATTCTTCTATACGGGGATTCCGGATATAACGGAAGACCATGACCGTAATCGCTTCTGGACTGCTAAGCTCGCTACGATGAAGAACAGCGGTATTGAGACTTTTTCCAGGACCCTGAGGTACAGGAACAGGACCTTCAGATGCCCGAGATGTGGAGAAGTGTCTATTAGAATAGGGCAGGAGAAAGGAATCGATGTCCGCCTTGCCCTGGATGTGGTAAAGATGGCGCGGGCGTCGCTCTATGACGTCGCTTTGATATTCAGCCAGGATCAGGACCTAACTGAGGCCGTTGATGAGATCAAGTCCATTTCGATGGCACAGAATCGATGGATTAAAGCCGCCTCGGCGTTTCCGGTCGGTGCGAACAGCAGGAACAAGAGAGGTATCAATGGAACTGATTGGATCACCATCGATAAGCGGCTCTACGAGTCATGCATAGACCGGCGAGATTATCGCTTTATGAGGAGATGACCCAGCCGCAGAAGCGGTTGGTCGGCCCCTCCGCCTTTTCCTCCGCATTCTTAGACATCCATCCCCCGGAGAGCGAGAAGATAGCCAGGGTCGAAGCGATGGGCTAGCCCCGCTTCTCATAGACGGTCTCGCCGCCCACCACGGTGAGGTCCACGAAGCCCTCCAGCTTGCCCAGCTCGATGTCGTGGGTGAGCATGAACCACCAGGAGGCGAGCTTAAGCGGGCTCTGGTTCCACACCACGAAGTCGGCGCGTTTACCCGCCTCGAGCGAGCCGATTTCGTCCTCCAGCTTGAGGGCGTAGGCCGAGTCGATGGTCCAGTGGCGGATGCCGTCCTCCAGGCTGATCTTCTCCTGCGGGCTCCAGTCGGCCTTGCCCTTGTAGTTCATGCGCGTGGCGGCGAGCAGCAGGCCGTACACGGGGTTAAGGGGGCTGTTGCACCAGTCGCTGCCGAAGGAGACGCACACCCCCGCCTCCTGCAGGCTGCGCCAGGGGCAGAAGCCCTGCATCCTCTGGTGGCCCAGGAAGTTCTCGAGGACCTCGTCACCGAAGAAGTGGGCTGGCTGCATGGCCGCTTGCATGTCCATCCGCGCCATCCTCTCCCGGTCGGGGGAGTGGGGAACTCGCAGTGCTCCAGGCGATGGCGGGCGTCCCACTCCCCGTTGCGCTCCCGCGCCCGTTCCACCGAGTCCACCACCCGGCGGATGCCGGCGTCGCCGCAGGCGTGGGTGCAGGCCTGCAGCCGCATCCCGTCCACCAGACCGACGACCCTGTCGAAGTCCTCCCGGGTCGAGTCGGGGCGCCCGAAATCAGACGGGTCATCGTTGTACGGCTTCAACTGGAAGGAGGTGCGGTTGCCGATGGTGCCGTCGATGTAAAACTTGACGGAGCGGCCCAGCGCCAGGCGCTGGTCGGACTCCTTCTCCAGCTCCTTCCACCAGGCCAGGTCCTCCCGCAGCCTCGCCTCGTCCTCGAGGTCGTGGGGGTCCACGTAGAGGGAGCCGCGCAGCCGTACCTTGTCGAAGATGCCGCGCTTGCGGTAGTCGAGTACGTAGGGGACAAAGGGGCGGTAGAACTGGACGTCGTCCATGGCGGTGACCCCCACCGAGACGGCCTCATCCATCACCCCGGCGATGGCTTCCGGCACCACCGTCCGGAAGACCGGGTCCATCTCCTCGGCGCTGAAGAAGTCGAGGGGGGAGAAGGAGTGGAAGTGGTCCAGCCCGCTGATGCGGCTACCGGAAGCGTCCATGCGCGGCGCGAGGCGGCGCAGGGCCGCGGGGTTCCGCTCGGCCAGCAGTTCCGCGGCGCGGGTGTTGATCCACCCGCACTGGCCGCAGATGGACATCAGCAGCACCGGCCGGTCCTTGACCACCCGGTCCATCACCTCGCGGTCGGGATAGCCCCCCGGAGCGTAGTCGAACCTCCAACCCACCCCGGAGACGTAGGGCAGTTCGGGGTTGGCGGCGGCCTGGTCCGAGACCATCTGGAGCATCTCGTCCAGGTTTTCCGCCTCCATCAGCCGTTTGGTCATGAAGGCCATCATGCCGCCGATCCACACCACGTGGCAGTGGTTGTCGATGAAGCCGGGAGTTACCACCTCTGCGGCGGCGTTCACCACCCGCGTGTCCGGGCCCACGTGGACGGCCGCCCCCGCGTCGTTCCCCACGTAGACGATGCGCCCGCCCCTTACCGCCAGCGCGCTCGCCCGGGGGTTACCGCTGTCAGAGGTGAATATCCTGGCGTTGCCCAGCACCAGGTCGGCCGGATCGGAACCGTCTTAAACGCCCGGCCACACGACTCTTTAAAAGCCATGCTCAACCCTCCTCAGTGCCCGCGGTCATCCGATACCTTCATTCTACCATCGCCGCCGCCCCGTGCCTGCAGGCGCTATAATCGAGTGATGTACGCCATCGAGATAACCGGGCTGAAGAAGTACTACGGCGACGTCAAGGCCGTGGACGGCATCGACCTGCAAGTGGAGGAGGGTGAGGTCTTCGGCATCCTCGGGCCCCAACGGCGCCGGCAAGACCACCACCCTGGAGATGGTGGAGACCCTGCGGCGGCCGGACTCAGGCGAGATAAGCGTGCTGGGGGTGGACGCCCTGCGCGACCCCGCGGCCATCAAGCGCATCATCGGCGTGCAGCTGCAGACCACCGTCTTCTTCGAGCGCCTCAAGGTGCGGGAGACCCTCGACTACTTCCACACCTTCTACCCCCGGACCATGGACCTCGACGAGCTGCTGGAACTGGTGGAGCTGACCGACAAGGCCACCGCCATGGTCGACGACCTCTCCGGCGGGCAGCACAAGCGCCTCTCCATCGCCCTGGCCCTTCTCAACGACCCGCGCGTGGTCTTCCTGGACGAGCCCACCACCGGCCTCGACCCCCAGGCCCGCCGCCACATCTGGGACATCGTGGGCCACCTGCGCGAGAGCGGCAAGACGGTGGTCGTCACCACCCACTACATCGAGGAGGCCGAGAGCCTCTGCGACCGCGTGGCGGTGATGGACAACGGGCGCATCATCGCCCGGGGCACCCCCGACCAGCTCATCGACTCAAACGTCTCGGAGAGCGTGGTCTACTTCCGCCTGAGCGAGCCGGTGGAGGCCGCGGTGGTGGAGGGCCTCGCCGGGGTCAAATCCGTCAGCCTGGAGGAGGGGGCCTTCCAGGTCTCCACCGACGCCCCCCAGCTCACCCTGGAGGGCATCTTCGCCCTGGCCCAGGAGCGGGGCGCGCGGACCGAGGACGTCAGCATCAAGCGGGCCACCCTGGAGGACGTCTTCCTCAAGATGACCGGGAGGAGGCTCAGGGAGTGAAGAACTTCGCCAGGATGTTCCTCTACGAGCTGAAGATGACCCTGCGCGAGCGCGAGGCCATCTTCTGGATGTTCCTCTTCCCCATCGCCCTCATGCTCATCCTGGGCTTCGTCTTCGGCTCCAGCGGCAACATCAAGCTGGCGGTGGGGGTGGTGGACAACGACGGCTCGGACGTCAGCCGGGCCATCGTGGAGGCCTTCTCGGGCGTCGACGCCCTGGAGGTGACGGAGGGCACGGAGGAGGACGAGCGGGCCCGCATGCGGGACGACGACCGCAACGCCGTGCTGATCATCCCGGAGGGGTTCGAGCGAGCAGGTGATGCGGGGGGAGACGGGCGAGCTGGTCATGATCGTCAACCAGTCGGACGTCACCGCGGCGCAGATAACCTCCTCCACCCTGCAGGGCATCATCGACAGGATCGGCAAGGAGTATGGTCGGCCTTCCCGAACTGGTCACCGTGGCGGAGGAGAGGGAGGAGAACGTCAAGGACTTCCGCTACGTCGACTTCATGGTGCCGGGCGTGGTGTCCCTGGTGCTGATGTTCGGCGGGCTGATGGGCTTCTCCGAGATGGTGGCGGTGCGCCGGGAGAAGGGCATCCTGCGGCGGGTGAAGGTGTCGCCCATCTCCCTGCCCAGGTTCCTGGGGAGCGGCATGGCCACGGTGGTGGTGATGGCGCTGGTCCAGGCGGTCGTCCTGGTGCTGGTGGGGTGGCTGGTCTTCCAGATCAAGGTCAACGGCAGCTGGCTCAACATCGCCGCGGTGGTCGATCGTCGGATCCATGTCCTTCGTCTCCCTGGGCTTCATGATCTCCTCGCTGACCAAGACCTCCCGCAGCGCCATGCTGGCCGGCAACGCCATCTCCATGCCCATGATGTTCTTAAGCGGGCTGTTCTTCTCCATCGAGTGGGTGCCCACCGCCCTCAAGGTCATCGCCCATTGCCTGCCCCTCTACTACCTGGGCGACGCCATGCGCGGGGTGATGATCGACGCCGCCAGCCTGGCCGACGTCTGGCTGGACCTGCTGGTGCTGGTGGGCATGGGGGTGGTCTGCTTCCTGGTGGCGGTGCGCTTCTTCCGCTGGGAGTGAGCGGACGGGTCAACGGTAGGGGCCGCCGGGGAAGGTGTCCACGCCGCCGGACTTGCGGCGTCATGTACATCTCCACCCCCCGCCAGGGCTCGCCCAGGATGCCGTCGTGGACGGCCCAGCTCCGGCCCAGCACGGTCCGGTCCATGCCCGGCTGCCGGAAGGGGGTCGACCCGTCGAGTTGCGCGAAGAGCTCCCCGCCCGGCCGGAAGCCCTCGTCGATCTGCTCCATCCGGCGCCGCCCGCGCATGTAGTTCCAGCCGTGCCGCTCGAAGGTGATGGCGGCGTTGTAGGTGAGCGGCTCCGAGATGATCATGTCCTGGCCCATGCATTCCGCGAAGTCCATCACCAGCGCCAGGAAGTCCTCGAGCAGGTGCAGCCCCTTGCGCACCTGGGCCGGCGCCAGGCCGGCCCGCATGGCCCGCACTTCCTCGGGCAGGTTGCGCCGGACGGTGGCGAACTTGGTGCGGCGGCCCTGCTCGTCCAGGTCGGTCTCGAAGCGGGGCGCGCGCGGGTCGTTGATGATCAGGAAGCTCACCTCGAGCTTGCCGAAGGCGGTGTCCTCCAGCTCCAGGTAGAAGATGCAGTCCTTGTCGCCCGGCTGGTCCCGCAGCTCGACCAGGGCGTAGGGGGTGCGCGGGTCCGCCTCCACGTTGAGGGCCACCTCGCCCGCCGGGTTTAAGAAGGTGCTCCTGTCGATCCCGAACATCTCGCAAGCGCGGTCCGGCACCAGCAGCGAGTAGAGCCGCTCCTTCTCCTCCTGCGAGAACCGGTTGAGGCAGCGCAGGTCGTGGCAATCCCTGCCCGCCGCCAGCTCCGCGAAACGCTCTTTAACATGCCCCCATTATAGCCCTTAACCTTTACCCCCGGCCGGGTCTTGAATCTTTACCTCCCGCGCCTCACGATGTTCTTATGTAGAGTAGCCGGACGGATGGGAGGTGCGCCATGAAGGGACTGGTCGTCTACCACACCAAGTACGGGAACTGTAAGAAGATAGCCGAGAGCATCGCCAGCGGGTTGGAGGAGGCGGGGCTGGAGGTGGAGACGGTCTCCTCTGACGCGCGCAAGGTCGGGAGCGGGTACGACTTCATCGCGGTGGGGTCCGGGACCCGCATGGGCCGGATGACCGGCGACATCAAGCGGTTCATCAATCGCGAGATCAAGGAGGACGCCTGGGGCGGCAAGCCCTTCCAGGCCTTCGGCACCGGGGGCAAGCCCAAGGAAGACGGGAGCAAGCACGATGACTGGAACTGCCGGGGCGCCGAGATGATCCACGAGGCCCTCGAAGCACGCGGGTTGAAACCCGTCTCCGCCGCCGCCAAGTTCTTCATACAGGAGGAGGGCTTGAAGGGCCCCCTGCGGAGGGCGAGGAGGCGCGAGCCCGCGCGCTGGGCGCGGACACCGGCCGGCGGCTGCTGGGGTCATGATATCCGGGCTGCGCCGCGATCCCCTTCCGGCCCTCCTGGAGTGCGGCAACCCGGCTGTAGAATACTTTACCCGCCGGGACCTGCTGGGAGAGAAGGCCGGGCCGGTGAGGCAGTTGTGGGACCTGCCCGCGGCGCAGAAGATACTCCGCCGCCAGCGGGAGGACGGCGCCTGGAAGTACCCGGGCGGCCAGGAGCGCATACGCTCTCAACAGGACTACAACCAGTACGAGACCTTCCGCCAGCTCGGCTTCCTGGTGGAGCAATACGGCTTCGACAGGAAGCACGAAGCCGTGACGCGGGCCGCGGAGTTCCTCTTCTCCTTCCAGACGCCCGGGGGCGACTTCCGGGGCATCTACGGCAACCAGTACACGCCCAACTACTCCGCGGGCATCATGGAGCTGCTCATCAAGGCCGGTTACGCGCGCGACCCGCGCGTCGACGAGGGCTTCGCGTGGCTCCTCTCCGCGCGCCAGGACGACGGGGGCTGGGCCATCCCCCTGCGCACGCGGGGGCGCAATCTCGACGTCATCTCCATGCGCGCCGCTCCCCTGGAGACCGATCCCGCCAGGCCCTTCTCCTGGCTGGCCACCGGGGTGGTGCTGCGCGCCTTCGCCGCCCATCCCCGGAAACGCCGGAGCGAGGCCGCGAGGCAGGCGGGGGAACTGCTCCTGTCCAGCCTGTCTCAGAAAGGACAACTACCCGGACCGGGGCAGCCCCGATTACTGGCTCAAGTTCACCTTCCCCTTCTGCTACACGGACCTCATATCCGCCCTGGACAGCCTCTCGCTGCCTCGGCTTCTCCGCGGACCGGCCGGAGATGGCGCGGGCCCTGGCCTGGTTCCGGGAAGGGCAGCGCCCGGACGGTACTGTGGGACCTGAAGATCCAGAAGGGAAGGACCAGGACCTGCCCTTCTGGCTGGCCCTGTCGATATGCCGGGTGTTCAAGCGTTTATACTGATAGAAGTGATCACGGCGGCCGGAAGGAGGAGGCGAAGATGTGGCGGATGAAACCCTGGGCGGTCTGGACGGCGTCCCCTTCATCATCCTGGGAGCCATCTTCATCTGGGTCGGCGCTGGAGACCGACCCGGCTGCGCAGACCGACGACGGCCACTCCCTCAAGTTCTTCTGGTACGTCATGGGGGCCTGGTTCATCGGCCTGACCCTGGTGGTCTACGCGGGCATGATCTACTTCGTCGCGCGCTCGGGCCGCAAGGCCGTAAGGATGCGTCAAGACGGCCTGCGCGGCGTGGCCACGGTCATCTCCTCCGGCGCCACCGGCGGCGAGATGAACAACATGCCCCAGATGGAGATGGAGCTGCAGGTCAATGTGGAGGGCAAACCCACCTACGGGGTCACCCACCGGGAATACGTCAACCCGGTGAACCTGCCCGCCCTGCAGGCGGGGGCGCAGGTGGCGGTGCTGGTGGACGAGGATGACCCGCACAAGCTGATCATCGACTGGCGCTGAACGAAGGGAACGATCGGGACCATGGAATATCGTAAAGACTGCACGCCGGAAGACGCGGGGGCCATCGCCCGCCTCTTCTTCGCGGGCTTCGTGGAGGTGAAGACCGGCCTTCGGCACCCCGCACAGCCTGGCGCGGATCATCCGCGGGGGTTTTTCCGACCCCGGCGCCTGCATCACCGCGCGCGAGGCGGGGAGCTCAGGGGCTTCGCCCTGCTGGACTTCGGGGGGCGCTGCCTCTTCAAGCTGGGGCTCAAGCATTTCCTCAAGGAATACGGTCTGGTCGAAGGCCTGCGCCGCGGCTTCCTGGGGGCCCTGCTCAACGCGGGATCCCACAAGGGGGCCTTTCTCCTGGACGTGCTGGCCGTGGACGCGGGATGCCGCGGGGCAGGGCATCGGCAGCCGCCTGCTGGGGGAGACAGAGGCGGAAGCCCGGCGGCAGGGCTACACTTCGGTGACGCTCGACGTGGTGGACGAGAACCCGCGGGCCAGGAAGCTCTACGAGAGCGTGGGTTACGTGAAGGTCAAACACCGCCGGCTCCCCTTCTACCGCAAGGTCTTCGGCATCTCCGGCTACACCCGTATGGAGAAGCGCCTCGGCACGGTCGGTTGACAACCCCGCCCGCGCCTTATATTATACTGACTAGTCAGTATAATAAGCACTTCCTGTAACCCGGAGGAAAGGAGCGCCGCATGGAATGGCAGGCTCAAGCCGAAGCGACTCGCGGACACTCTGCGCCTGACGGTCAGGCCGGTGGGGGTGTGCCTGCTGACTCTCGCGGAGAGCGAGAGCGAGAAGGCCTTGAGGCCGGGGCGCGACCTCGGGCGCAAGCTCACCTATTGCCAGGCCCTCTCGGCGGCGGGGCGCATGGGCTTGCCGGTGACTGGTGAGCGGCGAGGACGAGGGCTGCATCATGATCCTGCCGGCCTTCGGCATGGGCAGGTTCGATCCGCCGGAGAAGATCCCGCAGTCGCAGTGCGCTATGGGCTGGGTCAAGGACGACGAGACGGCGGTCAAGTTCGTCATGGGCCAGGCGGAGGACATCGTCGAACCGGGGGCATACGCCGCCCTCTACGCCGTCCCCCTCGGGAGCTCGATGCCCCGGCGGCCGGATGTGGTGGCTGGTCTGGCCGCGCGCTGGCGCGGGTCGGAGGATCACGAGATGGCCTTCTCCTTCACCCTGGACCACATGGACGCTATCCTCGAGGGGATCGAGGAAGTGGGCAAGCGCTCCGGCCTCTCCTCGCCGATGAATTACGTCCTCTACGACACGGACTTCGCCCGATGAATCCGGTCTATGCCGAATACGGCGAATACCTGGAGCCGCGGAGCTCTCTCGAGGGAAAGGAGCTGCCGATGGGATTCTGTTACCGGGAGATCGCCGAACTGATAGACCAGAACCCCTTGGGGGCACCCAGGGAAGGAGGCGACTTCTCGCCGGCCTTCCTGGAGTACCTGGAGCTCCTCTATACCCCGGAGGAGGCGGAGCTGGTACGGCACTTCAACCCGCCCATCTCCCTTAGCCCGAAGTATTTCCTCACCGCGGCGCAGGTGGCGGAAGCGGCGGGGCGCGACGAGGAAGAAGTGCGGCGCATCCTCGACGGGGCGGCCGCCCGGGGCGGCATCGTCGGCATCGGCGGCGCCTACGCCATGCCCACCGTGCCCCTGCTGGTCAACGCCCACCAGTTCTCGGAGGAGGTGGGACCCGACGACCTCGAGGCCTCCCGGCTCTACCGGGACTACTTCATCAAGGGCGGCTTCTACAAGTACTACGAGAGCTCCGAGGCGGGCACCCCGCTGATGCGGGTGATCCCGGTGATGCGGGCCATCGAATACGAGCAGAAGGTGCTGGACTCCGAAGAGGCGCACCGCATCATCGACGCCTGCGAGAACATCTCGCTGGTGCCCTGCCCCTGCCGCACCCGCACCGAGAAGATGGACGTCCGGGAGTGCAAGGACAAGTATCCGGTGGGCGCCTGCATCATGACCGAGCTCTCCGCCCTCTACTTCCAGACCAGGGGGCTGGGCCGCAAGGTCACCACCCAGCAGGCCAGGCAGTACCTGGACGAGATGCAGGACCTGGGCCTGGTGGCCATGACCGACAACTACTCCGACCCCCGCCACTCGGTCATCTGCCTCTGCTGCGACTGCTGCTGCTCCCAGGTACGGGGCCGGACGCGCTGGGACAACCCGGACGCGTTGGCCCCGTCCAACTTCGTCCCGGTAGCGAGCGAGGACTGCGTGGCCTGCGGCATCTGCGTGGACCGCTGCTTTCTTCGGGGCGCTCTCCATCGATGAGGACGAAGGCCGGTCGGTGGTGGACCCCGACAAGTGCATCGGCTGCGGCGTCTGCACCATCACCTGCGACCAGGAGGCGCTGAAGCTGCACCGCCTGGAGCGCGAGGAGCCGCCGGAGAAACCGCGCGACCTCTACAAGAAGGTAGCCGCGGAGAACAGGAGGGATTGACATGACTCAAACCAGGGAGGCCAGCCAGGACGGGGCTCGAGGAACAGCATCAAGGACTTCGTGCGCTCGCGCGGCGTGGAGGTGGTGGGCGTGGCCGGGCCGGAGCGCCTCTACGGGCCCCCCTCCCTCGACCTCGATTACACCATGCCGGGCGCGCGCTCCATCGTATCGCTGGCCATACCCATGGACGTGGACGCCATCTACAAGTTCCTGGGCAAGGAGACGCCCACCCTGCACAACGTGGACCAGCTCCAGGGGGGCCAGCGTGTCTTCCGCATCGCGGCGGAAACGGCCGAGTATATAAAGTCCCTCGGGCACCGGGCCGCGGTGGTCCCCACCAACAACACCTACCGCCGTTCCCTCGACCACTTCGCCACCCACCCCAGCTTCTCCCACCGCTTCGGGGCCATCGCGTCGGGCATCGCCGCCCAGGGCTGGTCGGGCAACGTCATGACGAAGGAATATGGAGCGGCGGTGTACCTGTGTACGGTGATGACCGACGCGGTGCTGGCCAGCGACCCCGCCCTGCCGCCCCGTTATTTCATCGACGACTACTGCGCCAAGTGCAAGCTGTGCGCGCGCGCCTGCACCGCCTGTATGATCGAGGAGGACGGGGAGGAATACGTACTGCTGAACGGGGAACTCCACCCGCGGGGCAAGCGGCGCGGCATCGACCTGTGCAACGCCTCCTGCTTCGGCCTGCACGCCATCAGCCGCGACAAGACCTGGTCCACCTGGGGCTGGCACTGGATCGAGGACTGGATCGGGCGCAAGCCGGAGGGGGGGCGGATCAAGCTCCGCCGGGACCTGCTCGAGCAGGGCCGGCGCGCGGGCGACTCCACCCCCCGCTACGACCAGATCCGCCAGATCGGCAGCCTGCTCTGGCCGGAGGAGGAGATCGCCAAGTTCCCGCCCCTGGACCAGTGGCCCGAGGACCAGCTGGAGAAGAGCCGGATGCTCAAGCGCATCGGCGACGAGGTCTTCGGCTACAAGGACCTGCGCGACCCCAACCTGGTCACCTGCGGCCACTGCAGCATCGTCTGCGGCCCCACCCTGAAGGAGACGGGCGAGCGCTACCGCGCCCTGCTGGAGGGGGGCATCGTGGTCCCCGGGCCGGAGGGCGGCACCTGGATCAGGTGCGCCGACTACGCCGAAGCGGTCGAGATGCGCAGGAAGTACCCGATCAAGATGAGCCGGCTCGAGATGCTCAAGGACCAGGCTCGCCTCGCTCACCCTGTGGACCCGTTACTACTTCGGCTTCGAGCCCAGGTCTTTCTTCCCGGCGCTCGTGTACAAGCGAGCTGAAGGCGGTGACGAACTACGCGGCCGGGACGTACGCTGACGCGCCCGGGCTTCGCTTAGGCCGAGGTTTAACGACGGGCTTAGCGCCCCCCTTGCCGATGATCTCCCGCAGGGCCCGGTCGATATCGAATCCCGGCAGGGCCAGGGCCCGTGCATGGTAGTCGAGAAGCTGGTCGGCCAGGGCCTCCAGGTCACACCCTTTTTCCGCAGCAGGACGCGCATGATCAAGTAGAGAGCGCTCCCCGTGTTCAAGGTCGCCACCATCTCTATATTCGCCCCGGGTCGTATGCTCCCGCGGTCGCCATGGTCTGACTCCTGGAACTCGTGGCGGTCGGCGTGCCCGGAGGCCCAGCGGCCCGGTTATGCCCGCGGCCAGTCGTCCTCGAAGGCGCGGCCGGTGACCTTCTCGATGATCATGCCCAGGAGGACGTAGTTGGTGTTGGAGTACGTGCAGCCCTCGCCGGGCGGGAAGTAGGGCGGGTTGGAGACGGCCACGGCCACCAGTTCCGCGGGCGTCCAGACCTTGTGGGGGTCGGCCGTGATGGTCTCGTTCAGCGCCTTGTCCGCCCCGTAGTTGAAGAGGCCCGAGGAGTGGTTGAGGAGCATGCGCACGGTTATCCGGTCGCCGTCGGGAACGCCTTCGACATACCTGGAGACCGGGTCATCCAGTGAGAGCCTGCCCTGGTCCACCAGCTGCAGGGCCAGGTTGCCGGTGAAGGTCTTGGTGACGCTGCCGGCGCGGAAGCCCATGCCCGCCCGCATGGCCTCCTCCGGGTCGGTGCGGGCCAGCCCGTAGGCCTTGACCAGGGTGGTCCCGTCTCCCTTCCACACGCCCACCAGCGCCCCCGGGGATCTTACTTCTCCATCGCCTTCGCCACCGCCGCGTCTATCTTCTCGACCGTGGCGGGGTCCAGCGACTTCGCGCCCGTGCCGTTCCCGCACGAGCAGCAGGCCAGGGCCAGCATGGTGACCAGCAGCGCCGCCGCCAGGCAGGAGAAAGACGCGCTTATCCGGATATGTCATCTTCATCAGCCTCACCTCCAAGACCATATCTTGGCATGCAGACACGACCCCCGGAACGGCGGTCGGCCGGGTCCTTCTTCATCGTTTCCTGGTCATATCCGTGCCTCCTCTCGCTCGTCATTATTATACTGACCGGTCAGAACAATAAAAAGACCTGAGTCAAATAAGGACGGCTGGGTCCGCTTCTATGTGCCGGGCTTCTGGCTAGTTTGCCTTATTGAGTATCGTATCCCGGCTTGCCCAGGAGTAGATATGCAAGACATGGCGGCGCAAGACAACGGCTACGACAGCCTCAACGGCCTCACCGCTCAGGAAGTGGAGGAGCGCGTCCGCGAGGGCAAGGTCAACATCGACCCCCAGAAGACCAGCCGCTCGCTCTGGCACATCGTCCGGGCCAACGTCTTCAACCGTTTCAACGCCATCCTGGGCGTCCTCTTCGTGGCCCTGATGCTCTCCGGCGCCAAGCTGCGCGACGGCCTCTTCGGGATGGTCCTGGTGTTCAACTCGGCCATCGGCATCGCCCAGGAGCTGTATGCCAAGGGAACCTGGACCGCCTCTCCCTCCTCTCGGCGCCCCGCACCCGGGTCGTCCGGGACGGGCAGCCCGTGGATATACTCCCGGAGGAAGTGGTCACCGACGACCTGATGGAACTGCGCATCGGGGACCAGGTGGTGGCGGACGGGGAGGTCCTCTCCGCGGAAGGCCTGGAGGTGGACGAGTCCATGCTCACCGGCGAGTCGGTGCCGGTGGTGAAGAAGGAGGGGGACGAGGTGCTCTCGGGCAGCTTCGTGGTGGCCGGCGCCGGGCGCTGCCGGACCACCCGGGTGGGGCCGGACTCCTACGCGCGCAAGCTCGCCTCCGAGGCCAGGCAGTTCAAGCTGGCGTCCTCGGAGTTGAGGGACGGCATCAACATGATCTTGCGTTACATCACCTACGTGATGGTCCCGGTGGGCCTGCTGCTCCTCTACAGCCAGCTCAAGGCGGCCGGCACCCTCAACGACCTGACGGTGGACAACCTCAAGGAGGCCATCCCCGGGGTGGTGGCAGGGCTGGTGGGCATGGTCCCCGAGGGGCTGGTCCTCCTGACCAGCGTGGCCTTCGCGGTGGCGGCCATCACCCTGGCCGGCCGCAAGGTGCTGGTGCAGGAACTGCCCGCGGTGGAGGGGCTGGCGCGGGTGGACATCGTCTGCGTCGACAAGACCGGCACCCTCACCGAGGGGTCGCTGGTCTTCGGCCGCATGGAGGCGCTGGACGGGCAGGAGGACCTCGCCGCCGCCCTGGGCGCGCTCGGGTCGGAGACGCCGGTGCGCAACGACACCCTCGAGGCCATCGCGGCCGCCTTCCCGCCCCCGCCCGGCGGGGCCTGGCGCCTGACGGCCTCCGTGCCCTTCTCCTCCGCCCGCAAGTGGAGCTCGGACAGCTTCGAAGGGAAGGGGACCTGGGTCCTGGGGGCGCCCGAGATAATCCTGGGCGCGGCGTCGGAACACCGCCAGATCATGGAGAGGGCGGGCGACCTGGCCGCGGGGGGCGAGCGCGTGCTGCTGCTGGCGCGGGCGCCGGGCGTGCTCACCGAACAGGAACTGCCCGCGGGCATCGAGCCGGCCGCCCTGCTGACCCTGGAGGAGAAGGTGCGCGGCGACGCCCCCGAGACCATGCGCTACTTCGCCGGCCAGGACGTGACCGTCAAGGTCATCTCGGGCGACAACCCCGCCACCGTGGCCGCCGTGGCGGAGCGGGCCGGCGTGGCCGGGGCCGGCCTGCCGGTGGACGCGCGCACCCTCCCCGACGACCAGGACGAACTGGCCGCGATACTCGAACGAGCACACCGTCTTCGGGCGGGTGGTCCCCCACCAGAAGCAGGACATGGTCAAGGCCCTGCAGTCGGAGGGCCACACCGTGGCCATGACCGGCGACGGGGTCAACGACGTGCTGGCCCTGAAGGACGCGGACATCGGCATCGCCATGGGCTCGGGGGCGCCGGCCACCAAGTCGGTGGCCCAGCTGGTGCTGCTGGACGGCAAGTTCTCCCACATGCCGGGAGTGGTGGCGGAGGGGCGCAGGGTCATCGCCAACATGGAGAGGGTGGCCCGGCTCTTCCTCAACAAGACCGTCTACGCCACCATCCTGGCGCTGGTCATCGGCATCCTCGGCTGGAAGTACCCCTTCCTGCCGCGCCACCTCACCCTGGTCTCCAGCTTCACCATCGGCATCCCGGCCTTCGTCCTCTCCTTCAGCCCCTCCAAGGAACGCTACCGCCCGGGTTTCGTCAAGCGGGTGCTGTGGTTCGCGGTGCCCTCCGGCATCGTCACCGCCGCCGTCATCATGTTGTCCTACACGCTGGCCCGGGTGGAGTACCCCGCCTACGTAGGCGACGTCCCGCCCCAGGCCAAGACCGCGGCCACCCTGGCCGTCTCGATCATGAGCCTGTTCGTGCTGTCGGCCCTGGCCCGCCCCTTGCGGTCCTGGCGCGGCTGGCTGGTGCTGGCCATGGCCGTGTGCACGGCCCTGACGCTGGTGGTCCCCTTCGCCCGCGACTTCTTCGCGCTCAACCTGCCCAGCCCGGTCATCTTCCTGCTGTCGGTGGGGGTCGCCGTCGACGGCATCCTCATCCTGGAGTACGCCTGGCGGGTCATCGCCTGGTACCAGGCGAGAAAAAAGGGCGGGCCCGCCGGCCCGCCCTCCGCGTTCGCTCTCTGTCAGTCCGGGTCCGGCGCCAGCAGCGCCTGGAGCTTCAGCATCTGGGGAGCGTTGAGTACTATCCCCTTCACCTTGAAGCGCCCTTCCTTGAAGGCGTTGACCAGGTTCTTGCCGTCCTCGGTGCCCAGCCACTTGAGCATGTCCAGCCCCTGGCCGGCGCCGGAGAGCGACAGCAGCAGGCCCAGCTCGGTGCCGATGTAGATGTCGGCGTCGGGGGCTACCCCGTTGGAGACGGTGATGTCCGAGCCCTTGAAGGTGAGGGTGGTGGCGATATCCGGGGCGGTGAGGTCCTGGATGGCGACGCTCACGTTCATCTTGTCGGCCACCGCCCGCTTGGCCGGCTCCGACATGTACACCTCCATCAGCTGGCCCATCATGGCCGAGATGCCGTTGGGCTCCTCGTCCCGCTGCACGACGTTGCCCGAGCCGGGCGTCCCTTTCTCCTTGAGGAGCACCATGGCCACCACCGCGCCTCCCCCGGCCAGCACCGCGCCCACCGCGCCCAGCTTCAAGCCCAGGTGCACGAGCTTCTTCATCTTCGACTCCTTCTGCGCCTCGCGGGCCGCCAGCACCGCCTTGCGGGCCGCCTTGGCCGCTTTCTCCTTTTTGCCCACCGTCCTTCTCCTTTCGCTCATCCGGTTCCGGATCCCCTCGGTATGGCTGATACCGGCTCGCAAGCCGGAAGAAAATACTGGCGGAAGGGGTGGGATTCGAACCCACGGTGCGGGGTTAGCGCACAATCGCTTAGCAGGCGATCACCTTCGGCCGACTCGGTCACCCTTCCGCGTTTCTCAAACGAACAAGGATAATTATAACACCGGGAAGCCGGCCGGGAAGGGAGCAAGTAAGATCAGTTGCTGGAGTCGAGCATCTCCCTGATCATCTTGCGCAACCCGATGACGTCGAAGGGCTTGGCCACGAAGTCGCCTGGCGCCCAGCTCCAGTATCCTGGAACGGGTGCCGGGGTCGACCTTGCCGGTGACGATGATCACCGGGATATCCCGCGTGCTCTCGGAGTCCTTGAGCTGGCGCATGACCTCCCAGCCGTCCATGCGCGGCATCATCAGGTCGAGGAGGATGAGGGCGGGCGCCTCCTCCGAGGCGATGCGCAGGGCGGTGGGCCCGTCCAGGGCCATGAGCACCTGGCAGCCCACCTTGTTCAGGTTGATCTCCAGCAGCCGCAACAGCAGTTGATCGTCGTCTACGACCAGTACGGACCGGTTCATTATCCCTGGACCTCCTAATTACTGTATACCCAGCCGGTGAGCCCCTTAAACATGGTCTATCAACGCGACTACCAGCGGTTTCTGAGGAAAAATACTCGAGCAGGGGTAGTTGACAGCTTTCCCGTAAAGTAATAATATCATGACTGACTAGACAGTCATAACCGTGAACGAGCGTCGGATCCAAGTGCCTCGTCAAGGTTTTGGGCGACCGGAAATGGGAAAAAGGCGACCGTGAAGGCGAATACCTCGAAGGACGGCGGGATACCCGAAGAACGGGTCTTCATCGGGTTGGAGGAGTTGCAGCGCGCGTTCGAGCAGGAGACGGGCGGCGAGATACTCGCGTCCAAGATATCCCGGTATCACAAGAACAAGCTGCTGCCCCCGCCCGAGCAGGGGGAGAAGGGTGACGTCTACACCCTCCAGCACTTCGAGCGGCTGAAGATGATCGAGCACCTCCGCAGCAAGTACGGGATGCCCATCAAGGACATCGCCGGCATCATCGGCGTGGTGGAGTCGACGCCCGGCCAGGAGCCGGTAGTGGAGCCGGAAGCCGCCGAGCGTGAGGTGTCCCGGCGCGAGCAGATCATCCGCAACGCCTCGCTCATCCTGGAGGCCAAGGGGTTCAACGGCACCACCATCGACGACATCGTCCAGGCCACCGGCATCGCCAAGGGCACCTTCTACATCTATTTCCACAACAAGGAGGAGCTGCTGCTCGAGGTGGTCCGCAAGCTGGTGGACGACATCATCGAGCGGCTGGAGCTGAGGCTGCAGGACGAGACGGACTTCTTCAAGCGCCTGTTCATCAGGGGCTCGGAGTTCGCCGGCCTCTACTTCGAAAAGAACGACCTCCTCAACGTGCTGATCGGGCAGACGGTGGGCAACCCCGCCCTGGCCCAGCAGCTGCGGGAGATCTACAAGATAATGGCCGACCCGGTCAAGGAAGACCTGAGGACCGGCATGCAGCAGGGGCAGCTGTTCAAGATGGACGACGTCGAGACGGTGGCCTACTCCCTCATCGGCATGGCCCAGATGGTGGCCTACGGGATGGCCCTGGACGAGAGTTTCAAGCCCGAGCAGGCCACCGCCACCCTGTTCACCCTGGTCGAGCGCTCCCTCCTCAAGCACCCCGGCGACTCGTAAGCGGCGGCTCCGCCCACCTCACCGGGCGAGGCCCCCTTCTCCATGCATGGGCCGATCCACCTGCGACCCATCTCCATCCCGTGCAATCCTGAATGGGACGTGGTGCCCATCGGCCCGGTGTTGGGTTATGATGGGATTGAGCGGGAGGAGGAAGATGGAGCGGAGTGAAGCCTTGCGGTGTTTTGAGGACCTGGAGGAGCGGCTGCCGGCCGCCGGCGCGGCCGTGCCGGGGCTTGTGGACCCACCCTCCTCCGCCATCGTCGAGATAGCCGGGCGGGACTCCGTCGCGGCCGCCCTGGCCGGCCCTTTCGCCGGGACGATGTTGCCCACCATCGTCTACACCGGCACCGAGTTCGGCGACCCCGCGGTGCTTCTCGACAACGTGGACCTGTTGCGGGAAAGGCTGGCGGGGCGGGCGGCCCTCCTCGAGCCGGTGGTCCTGGGCTCGCCGCGCTGGTGGGCGGAGGTCAACGGCCGGCCCTTGACCGCGCTCCAGCGGGCCTTCGGGAACCCCTTCGTCTGCGTGGGGTGCCACATGTACCTGCACGCGGTGAGGGTGCTGCTGGCCGCGCGGCTCGGGGTCCCCACCATCGTCACGGGCGAACGCGAATCGCACCGGGGACGGGTCAAGTACAACCAGAGCCCCCCGGCCCTGGACGCCTACGTGGAGATGGCCGGCCGCTACGGGGTGGAGCTGGCCCAGCCCCTGCGCCACCTGGACGACGAGGAGGAGCTGGCCCGCCTCACCGGCGAATGGCCGGAGGGGGGGCGCCAGAGGGGATGCGTCCTCTCCGGCAACGAGGGCCGTCCCGGCCCGGGACCGGCGGAGGGCCCCGCCGCCCTGCCGCCGGGCCTCGAACACTACCTGCGGGACTACCTGCTGCCGGTGACCTTCCGCTTCATCGACGGTCACCTGGAGGGAAGGGAGTTCGACGCCCGGGAGACGGCTGAGGTCCTCCTGGCCGCGAAGGGAGGCACGAGATGAGCGCGCGGGCGCTGCTGGTCATCCTGGACGGCCTGGGCGACCGCTCCTGCAAGGCGCTGGACTGGCGCACCCCCCTGCAGGCGGCCAGGACCCCCACCCTGGACCAGCTGGCGCGGGAGGGGATGTGCGGCCTGCATTACCCCGTCTACCCGGGGGCCTGTACGGGGAGCGACCTGGCGCACTGGAGCATGCTGGGCTACCGGGAGGAGGAGTATCCCGGCCGGGCGCTCATGCACGCGCAGGCGATGGACCTGGAGCCGCAGCGCGGCACGGTGACGCTCATGGGCAACATCGTGCCGGCGAAGGAGTCCGGCGGCGCCCTGCACGTGGTGCAGGAGTTCAAGTACCCCGGCGAGCAGTGCGAGGCCTGGACGGACGGGCTGCAGGGCATCCGCTGCGAGGGCATCCTCTTCGAGCTGCACCACCTGCGCAACGAGGAGGTGCTGGTCGTCCTGCGGGGGGAGGCGTCCCGGGACGTCACCGACTCCGACCCCTTCTTCGCCCACCTCCCCATCCTGGAGGTGTCGGCGCTGGAGGAAGCGGAGGACCCGCCCGCCGCCCGCCGCACCGCCGCCGCCGTCAACGGGTTCCTGCGGGAGGCCCGGGCGCGCCTCGGGCGCATGGGGGAGGAGGCGGCCTTCGTCACCAAGTGGGCCTCCGCCTACCGGGAGGTGGAGCCCTTCGAGCGCCGCTGGGGCCTGCGGGCCGCCCTGGTGGCCTCGGGGCCGCTCTACGCGGGCCTGGCCCTGACCCTGGGCATGGAGAGCCGCACCCTGCAGGCCCAGTCCGCCCGGGAAGACCTGCGGGAGAAGCTGAAGGAGGCCTGGCAGCTGCTGGTGGACGGCTGCGACCTGGTGGTGGTGCACACCAAGGAGCCGGACGAGGCGGCCCACACCGGAGACCCCTGGCGCAAGATGCGCGCCCTGGAGGAACTGGACCGGGCCCTCATCGAGGTGCCCGAACTGGTGACCGACTCCGGCACCCTCAAGGTCATCACCGGCGACCACTCGACCGCCAGCGAGGGCGGCCCCTTCGTCATCCACACCGGCGAGCCGGTGCCGGTGCTCTTCAACGGGACCACCGTCCGCCGGGACATGGTCACCCGCTTCGACGAGGTCCTGTGCGCCGCGGGGGCCCTGGGGCTGTTCCCCGGCTCCAGCCTGGTCCCCCTGGTCCTCAACTACATGGACCGTGCCGGCTTCCTGAGCTCCCGCCCCACCGCGCGGCGCGTCCCCTTCCTCCCCATGCGCGCCAAACCCCTCTTCCCCGCCTGACCCTGCCGTTCGAGCGTGTCGCAACTGAAACCCTTGACTCTTCCAGACTACGTGACTAGTATTATACATAATTATATAACATAGTTAAGTATAGATAATATGGGAGGTAAGGAGATGCCGCGACGGATGACGCTAAAGCGCCGCATCGGTTCTGAGGCCGGGCAGTCCACGGTGGAGTTCGCCCTGGTCTTCCCCTTCCTGCTCATCTTCTTCCTGCTGCTGGCCCAGAGCGTGATGGTGCTCCGGGCCCAGATCATCGTCACCGGGGCGGCCCGGGAGGCGGCCCGCAAGGGGGTGGAGACCTCAAGCTCCGCCCTGATAGCGGGGGCGGCCTTGAGCGCGGCCGAGGGGATGGACCCGGGGCTGCATGGAGGTGGCGGTGGACTGCCCCTCCCGCAAGCGGGGACAGCCCGTCACCGTGCGCGTCTCCTACCGGGTGCCCCTCTACCTGCCCCTGCTCTCCAGGTTCTTCCCGCAGGACATCACCGTCAGGGGAGAGTCCACCATGCGCGTCGAGAACGACAGGATCGAGTGAGATGGAGGGGCGGGAAGGGAGGCGCGCGTCCCGCCGGGGCGAGGGCGGCTCGGTCGCCGTGATAGTGGTGGTGCTGGCCGTCATGACGCTGGCGCTGGGGCTGGTCCTCTTCGACATGATGGTCTTCCTGCGGGCGCGGGGCGAGGCGCAGACGGCGGCCGACGCCGCGGCCAAGGCGGCCGGCCTGGAACTCTCGCCCCTCTTCGGGGTGGGGAACGACCCCGCGGGCGCGGCCGCGCGATATGCCGGGCTGAACGGCGCCGAGCTCGCGGGGTGCATGGTGGCCCCGGTGGCCGGCCGGCTCACCGTCACCGTCACCGTGCGCAAGCGGGCCTCCACCCTCTTCGTGCCGCTGGGGAGGAACGGGTTCTGCGTCACCGCCACCGCGCGCTGCTACCTCGACCCTCAAGCTACGGCGGCGGGCGGGCAGGACACCCGCTAGCGCGCCGTTCCCCCGCTGTTATTCACCCAGCCTGACGGCGGCCACCTCTCCCAGGCCTTCCAGCCGGTTCACCTTGACCATGGCGCCGGAGACGGTGTAGAGGTAGTCGCCGATGTACAGGCTCCGCATGATGGAATCGTCGGCGCCGTAGTAGTAATAGCCCCGCTCGAGCCCCGACGGGTCGTCGAGGTGGGTTACGCGCCCCTCGAGGTCAAACCCCTCTTCCAGGGAGATGTCGTAGACGTAGGCGCCCTGGTAGACGTAAGTGCCGTAATCGTTGGCCTGCGCGTCTCCGGAAGCCTTCTGCTCGCCGGTGAGCTCGGCCAGCAGCACCGGCAGCACCAGCAGGTTCTTCTCCCTGTCGAAGAGGAAGGCCCGGTGGTCGTGGAGGGCGTAGGAGTCGGTGCCCCGGTCGCCTATCTCCACCTTGTACATCTCCTGCGGGTGGGAGACGTCGGTGACGTCGAAGAGGGCGATCTTCATCCCCTGGTACCAGGCGAAGTTGCCCTCGCCCGGTTCCGCCTCCACGGTGTTCTTGCCCACGCCGATGACGTGGTTCTCGTCGTAGGGGTGGAGGTAGTCGGAGTAGCCCGGGTATCTTCAGGGCCCCCAGCACCCGCGGGTCGGCGGGGTCGGAGAGGTCCAGCACGAAGAAGGGGTCGACCTTCTTGAAGGTCACCAGGTAGGCCCGTTTGCCCGCGAAGCGGGCCGAGTAGATGGTCTCGCCCGGGGCCAGCCCCTCCAGGCTGCCGGCCATCTCGAGGCCGGGGTCGAGGACGTAGACGTTGTTGGCGGTCCCGGAACCCTCCCGGCTGACGTGGCCCAGGGTGGTGGCGATGCGGAAGTAACCGTCGTACTCGTCCATGGAGAACTGGTTGAGGACGGTCCCGGGCACCTCGGCCGAGGCCTCGAAGACGGCGCGGGGGCCGTCCAGCGCGAACTTGTAGACCACCGTCCGCTCCTCGTGGTCGCGCCGGGGCGCGGGGCTCTCGTCATACCAGTACATGGGGTACTCGGTGCTGGCCACGTAGAGGTTGTCCGGTGAGGCGTAGACGTTCTCCGAGGTGCCCGCGATGACCTGCTTCTCGAGGCCTTCCGCCCCTCCCGCGAGGGAGAAGGAGAGGATGGAGAGGAAGGAGGTGAAGGCGTCGGGGTCGGTGTACGCCACGTCTTCGTAGCCGCAGGCCGGGGCGGAGGCGGACGGCTCCCGGCCGCCCGGGGTGTCGCTGTATTTCGGGATGATGTCCGAGGGTTCGAGGCCTTCCACCTCCTCGTCGTAAAGGTAGTAGTACGGGTAGGAGGCCAGCACCACGTGGACGTCGGAACCGATCATGCGGGCGGTGGAGTAGCTCCCCTCGTACTCGATGGACCGCACGAGCGCCGGGTCCCGGCGGTCGGAGACGTCGTAGACGTCGACGAAGGTCAGGCCCTGGTAGGGCACGATGCCCCCGTACTCCCCGAGCCCGTTATCCTCGTAGTCGTAGCGCGAGCCGATGACCGCCAGGCGGTCGCCCGCGAGGAACAGCTCTCCCGGCTGGTATTCGCCCTCGTACTCGATGCGCGAGACCACCCCGGTCTCCTCGGGGGGCCAGGCCCGCAGGATGACCACCGTGCTGCCCGAGACGGTGTAGATGTACTCGCCGTCGTTCTTGACGATGTCGGCCTCGTCCACCCCCTCCACCTGGACGTTGGTGCCGGAGTGTTCCGGGACTCCGGCCGGTCTCCTCGGCTCCGGCCGAAGACGGCACGGCCATGTCGTAGAGGCGCATGTCCCCGTAGCCGCCCATCTCCCGGCCGTTCAGGAACGCTTCGACGAATTCCCCGGCCGACCGGAAGGTGGGCAGCGAGCCCGCCGCGTGTCAGGCCGCCGCCTCCGTTGCCGCATCCCGGCAGCGCCGCCCAGGGCCGCCGCCGCTATGAGCAAGGCCAGTACCGGTGCCAGCACTCTGTGATATCCCCTCATGGTCAACCCCCCGTCGTCTCGGCGCGCGTCCTGTCGTTCAACCATTAAGACGCTGCTAAAGGGGAAAGGGGTTGCGCCGCGCGGCGGCTCAGTAGATGAAGAAGGGGAAGACGTCCACCTTCCAGGTCCTCGAGTCGAGCACCAGGGAGACCAGGGAGGTCTCGCTCTCCAGGTTGCCGCGGCTGCCGAAATCGATGGTCACGTCCACCTGGGCGCGGTCGCCGCCGATCATCTCGATCTCCTCCGGCTCGAAGTCGTAGCCGCGCGCCGTGCCGAAGATGCCGGCGAACTCCGAGGCGGTCCAGGCCTTGGTCAGGCGGTATTCCTCCTTGTAGGCGTCGCTCAGGTGCTTGAAGATGTAGTCGGTGTCGCCGTCGAGGCAGGCCTCGAGGAAGTCCCGCAGGGCCTTCTCCACGTCCTCTTCGGGCACGTCGGTCTCCACCACGCTCTCCTCGGCTGGCGGCGGCGGCGGCTGGTCCCAGTCCATGGCGGTGAAGCTGTCCACCAGCCAGGCGTCGCCCTCCCGCACCAGCACCAGCGTCTCCTCCCTGGAGCCGAAGGTGCCGTAGTCGATGAACACGGTCACCAGGGCCCGCCCGTCCTCCACCACGATGTCGTTGACCGGGTCGAAGCTGTAGGCGACGAAGGACTCCGTGGCCTGCTGCAGGGCGGCCGCGCTCAGGGTGTCTCCCAGGCCGTTGGCCTCCCGGTAGCCCGGGCTGAGCAGGGCGGGGATGGCCGCCGCGTCCTGGTTGCCGCAGGCGTCGAGGAACTGCGCGGCCGCCGCCTCCACCTGCTCCCGCTTCTCCTCGTAGGAGGACTTGCCGCCGCAGCCCGCGAGGGCCGCCGCCAGCAGGCAGCAGCAGAGCAGGACGGACAGCGCCGCCGCCGCTCGTTGCCGGTATCCGCCTTTCTTACCAGCCAAGTCTCACCCTCCGGTACTCGAGATCCAGACCCTGTTCTTCTTCCACTCCGTCCGGCGTTTTCCCTTCCATCCGGGGTTGGGGCCAGGCCCAAATCCTTGAATCTCGCCGACAGCCTTGTCAGGGCCTGACCCCGGATTAGATGTAGATAGAACCCCCTCCGGTTCGTTGATAAGGGCAGAGAGGAGAGAACATGGCCGAAAGGAGGGGAAGATGCATGGATCGAAAGACGGGAAGCGCTTGTGTTATCCTGTCCTTAAGGCCGCGGGCCACACGGCCGCCATGGGAAAAAAAGCGGAACCCGAAGATGCTGCAGGCGCTCTTGAAGGGACGTTATACTGCGGAAAGGCTTGGCTGAGTGATCGGACTGCTGCTGCTGCTGGCGGTGATGCGCCTCGACCCGGACCTGGAGCGGGAGCTGGTGGAGCGGGCGCGCATCTCCCCGACGGCGTTCGGGGAGCTCTACGACCATTACTTCCCGGTGATCTACGCTTACGCGGCGAAACGGGTGGGCAACCCCACCGACGCGGAGGACATCGCCGCGCTCACCTTCGAGAAGGCCATGAAGTCCCTGGACCGTTTCGAGTGGAAGGACGTCTCCTTCTCGGCCTGGCTCTACCGCATCGCCACCAACCTCATCACCGACCACTTCCGGCACGCCGGCCGGCACAAGCAGGTGTGCTTCGAGGCCATGGAGGGGGTGATGTCGGTGCCTGACGGCGCCGTCGAGCAGGTGGAGCAGATCGACAGGGCGGCCCGGCTGATGGAGCTGATCTCCCGGCTGCCCGAGCAGTACCAGCACATGCTCACCCTCAAGTTCTACGAGGAGCTGTCCCTGGACGAGATGGTGGAGGTGCTGGGACAGAACAAGAAGACGGTCACCATGAAACTGTACAGGAGCCTCAAGGCCCTGAAGCAGCTGGTGGCCGAGAGCGGACTTACCCTGGAGGAAGGTTTTTAGGATGCGCGAATCGACGCGGGCGGCGCTGGTGGGCGAATACCTGGAGAAGAACCAGGTGAGCCCCCTTGCCCAGCTCGACCCCGAGCTCAAGGGGGTGCTGGGGCTGGCGCGCGGCCTGGAGTCGGTGAGCCGCGTGGAGATAAGGCCCGACCCCGGCCGGCAGGCGGAGATCAAGCTGCGGCTGCTGCAGGAGCGGGAGGCCCTCACCCGCCAGGCCCCCCGCCGGGAGCGCCCCCGCCTGGAGGACCTCCTCCGGCCGGTGCTGCCCGAGCGGAGGCGCTACGCTTACGTGGGAGCGGTGGCCTTCGTCGTCCTGGCCCTGCTGGTCACCACCTCCTTCTGGTACTTCGGCAAGCCGGGGCCCGAGGCGCCGCCCGGGCCGGCACAGCTGCTGGCCCTCACCCTCAGTACCCCGGGGAGCGTCGAGGTGAGGAACGCGGAAGGCGCCTGGGAGCAGGCTTCGGGCACTGTCGAGCTGGGCGAGGGGCAGGCCGTGCGCACCACCGCCGACCGGGCGGAAGTGCGGGTGGGAGAGGCGGCCCTCTTCCGCCTGGACTACTCGAGCGAGGTGGAGATAACCTCGCTGGGCAGCGATTCCCTGGCCCTCGCGCTCAACGCGGGCAAGGCCTACAGCCGCGTGGAGCGGCCCCTGCTCTACTCGATGGACGTGGGGGAGGTGGGCTGCTCGGCCCGGGGCACCGCCTTCGACGTCGAGCGCCGCGGCGAGAGGGGCCTGCTGGTCCTGGCGACCCAGCACGACACGGGCATCGCCAGGGGAGGCGGCGAGCTGGTCCTCGGCCAGGGCAGCCAGTACTGCCGACGAAGACGTCTACGCGGCCGGCACGCCCGGCGCCGTGGCACCCATCTCCCTGGAGGGGCTGGACCTGGACTGGCTCCGCTACAACCTTGAATCGACCAGCGGGCGGGCCTGGACCCCGGCGTGCTGCCCGAGATAACCGTCGAGCCGCCCCCGCCGCCGGTGGAGCCGGGCACCGTCGAGCTGACGGCGAAGGACACCGACCAGGGCGTCCTGCTCAACTGGAAGGTCAGCGGGGCCGAGCCCCAGGGCTTCGAGGTCCTCCGTTCCACCAGCGTCAAGCAGCCCACCGCGCCGGCCAACCTCCTGAAGGCGGTGAAGGACCCCGCCACCCTCCACTACCTCGACGGTGCCATCGAAAGGGGCACGACCTATTACTACCGCGTCGCCATGCTGGTCGACGGGGAGAGGTTCTACAGCAACGCGGTGACCATGCGCACCCAGGCCGAGCCCGAGCCCGAGCCACCCCCACCGCCGGTGCCGCCCACCATCACCCTCACCGGCTACCAGGTGATGGACACCTCCTCGGGCATGGGGGTGCAGCTCAAGTGGTACAGCGAGGGCGACCTGCAGGTGGACCAGTGGATGGTCTGCCGCACCTCCGGCACCCGCGACCCGACCTATCCGCCCACGGGCACGGACATGGCCGTCCCGGTGCCCTACGTCAGCACCCACCAGGGCCACCTGGACACCGAGGGCGTCTACACCGGCTACACCTTCCGCTACCGGGTCGCCGCCATGTACCAGGGCAAGGTGGTGCTCTACTCCAACACCTTCTCCATCTACATCTCCAGCATCATCCCGTAAGCGGTGCCGGACACCGTCCGACACCGCCAGTGACGTCCGTGTCGCTAAAATACCGAAGATGCCAGCACCGTCAGCGTCGTTTGACTTATGCGCGAACGGCGGTCTACTATATTGGGCACGGACGGAATGAAACTAAGGAGGTATGCGGAAAGATGCTGGCGATTTTTCAGAGCTTCGGCCTGCCGGAACTGGGTATAATCCTGCTCATCGCCCTGATCATCTTCGGCCCCGCCCAGCTGCCCAAGATCGGGCGCTCCATGGGCAAGGCCCTGCGCGAGTTCCGCGAGGGCAGCACGGAGCTGACCAAGGCCATCCGGGACGGCGTCGACGGCAGCGAGAAAGAAGAGAGCAAGAAGAAGGAAGAGAAGAAGGAAGAGAAGAAGGACGAGGAATAACCGGGGCGCCCCGCCCCGCTCTCCCGCTCCCTTGCCGGAACCTGCCCCACCTTACATTCCCTGAAGGGGGTTACGGTTGGCCGATAAGAAGATGACCCTCTTCGAACACCTGGAGGAACTGCGCAGGCGCATCATCGTCGCCTTCCTCTCCCTGACGGTGGCCGTCTCCGTCTGCTACATCTTCTCCTGGCAGATCCTGGACATCCTCAAGCAGCCGGCCGAGCGCGCCTCCATCCCCCTGGAACTGCACTACCTGAGCGTGCTGGACCCCTTCATGGTCCGCTTCAAGATAGCCATCTACGCCGGGCTGGTCCTGGCCCTGCCGGTGATCATATTCGAGATCTTCGCCTTCGTGGCCCCCGCCCTGAGGAAGAAGGAGAAGAAGATCATGTACGTCTCGCTGGCCGTCATCGTCCTCTTCTTCCTCGGGGGCACGATCTTCGCCTATTACTATATACTGCCGGCCGGGCTCAACTGGCTGGTGGGGCAGGCGGGCACGCACCTGCAGCCCATGCTCACGGCCATGGAATACATCAGCCTGGTCACCCTGCTCCTGCTGGCCCTGGGCATAACCTTCGAGACCCCGCTGGTGGTCTGGCTGGCGGTGCGCCTGGGCATCGTCACGCCCCAGAAGCTGCACAAGAACTGGCGCATCGCCATCATCGCCATCCTGATCTTCGCCGCCTTCATCACCCCGGACTGGAACCCCATCACCATGCTGATGGTGTCGGCGCCCATGTTTATACTCTACGAAGGGTCCATCCTCTTCGCCATGCTCGGCCTGCGCAGGCGGAGAGTGGCAGCGCTCAAGCAGGAAGCTGACTGAGACGGGAGGTCGATCGACATAGGAGAGTTCAACCTGAAGCAGCCGAAGACGACCAAGGTGCTGATCAACCGGCGCATCAAGGAGTACGAAGCCTTGAGCGACCGGATCACCAGGACCATGAAGCTGTACCGCGACATATTCGGGGCCCAGAAGAAATACCTGGGCCGCCTGGAAGTGTCCTCGCCGGAGCTTGACGAGGTCCAGATCAGGGCACGGCTGGGGGAAGGATTGCCCCTGCTGGACCCGGAGTCGATCGAGGTCGGCTACGAGACCTTCAACCAGCTTTTCCAGGAGATCAAGGGAATAGTCGCCCGCAAGAGCAGCTCCACCGGAACGCGGGAACGCGAATTCCTGAAGAACCGGGAACTGAGCCCGGAAGAAGTGGAGGAGCTGGGGCGCGCCTGGCTGGAGGGGCGGGAGGATTCTCTCAAGGCCATGGCCGAGGAGTTCGACGTGGACTACAGCGTGCTCAGCCTGCTCCTGCACGCCACTTTCGCCGCTGTCTTCCGCAAGCTGGCCCTGGAACTGCATCCCCGCATCGACCTGGACCAGTTCCCCCACGCCGCCTGCCCCGTATGCGGGGCGCCGCCGGTGATGGGCTTCAACCGAGACGAGGACGGCTTGCGCGTGCTGGAGTGTTCCCTCTGCGGCAGCCGCTGGGGCACCCCCCGCATGCTCTGCCTCTTCTGCGGCGCGGCGCAGCAGGAAAAGCTGAAGTACCTCTTCGCGGGAGAAGACCGCGCCCGGCGCGTCTACGTCTGCGACAGCTGCAAGCGCTACATCAAGATAACCGACCGCAAGGGGCAACCGGAGGAGATCGTCCTCCCCCTGGAGGACCTGTTCACCTCCTACCTGGACGAGGCGGCGCAGAAGGAAGGGTATGACCGGGCCTGTCGGACGGTTTTCTCATGATCGAGATCGTTACGAAACCATTGCTGTTCCATCTTGCCTTAAGGGAAAAACCGATACTATAATAATAAGGATTTTATTCCGAGGCGTTCTTTGAAAACATATGGAGTTGTGAACTTGGCCTGACGCCGGGGAAGCGAGTTTCCCCGGAAAGTTTAAGAAAATCATTTACCGGGCGGCCGCGGGGCCGGCCGGGTCGAAATACAGTCGCAGCATCGAGAAACGCAGTCAAGCAGGTTTTGAAGGAAACTGAGGAAAGTGGGAGGAAAGCATGGAAATTACGCGAAGAGGTTTCCTGAAGCTCTCCGGTGCGGGGATAGGCTCCGTCGCGCTGATCAGCCTGGGCTTTGAGGCCTCGGCTATCGCCGCGGGGGAGACGCTTCGCATCAGCAGCGCGACCGAGACCACCACGGTATGCCCTTACTGTGGCGTCGGGTGCTCAGCCATCGTGAGCGTCCAGGACGGCAAGGTGGTGGCCATGGAGGGCCTCGCCGACAGCACGATCAACCGGGGTTCACTCTGTTCCAAGGGGCAGGCCATCCTCCAGACGTCCACCAGCGAGTGGCGCTTGAAGAAGGTCCGCGTCCGCGAGCCCAACGCCACCGAATGGAAGGAGATCTCCTGGGAGGAGGCGCTGGACGACATCGCCAAACTCATCAAGGAGACCCGGGACGCCAACTTCACGACGACGGACAAGGACGGGGTCACCGTCAACCGGTGCACCGGCATCGCCAACCTGGGCGGGGCCGCGCTGGACAACGAGGAACTGGCGCTGGAAACCAAGCTGGCCCGGGCACTCGGCATCGTCTACCTCGAACACCAGGCCCGAATATGACACTCCGCCACGGTCTCCAGTCTGGGGGCCACATACGGGCGGGGCGCCATGACCAACCACTGGTCCGACCTGCGTAACGCCGACGCCTTCATGGTCTGCGGCTGCAACTGCGCCGAGAACCATCCCATCTCCTGGAAGTGGATCCAGGACGCCCGCGACAAACGGGGAGCCAAGCTGGTGGTGGTAGACCCCCGGTTCACCCGTTCCGCCGCCAAGGCCGATGCCTTCTCCTTCATCCGTCCCGGCACCGACATCGCCTTCTTCGGCGGCCTCATCAATTACGCCATCCAGAACAACTACATACAATGGGAGTACGTGCAGAACTACACCAACGGGCCCCTGCTGGTGGTGGACGGCTTCAGCTTCGACTCCGCCACCGGGCTGTTCAGCGGCCGCCAGGACGGCAAGACCATGGGCGCCGCCTACGACAAGAGCACCTGGATGGTCCAGTACAAGGACCAGGCCGCCAAGACGGGCGCCCTGCGCATGCCCCTCATCGACGTCGATGACATGACCAACTTCCGGGGCAAGCCCACCGGCATGGAGAACGGGGATCCCAGCACCTGCAAGGTCAACCGGGAGCACCCGCTCTATTCCCAGAGCGCCTTCGCCAAGCTGGAGGAGCACTACTCCCGCTACACCCCGGCCATGGTGGAGAAGGTCTGCGGCATCCCCCAGGCCAAGTTCAAGGAACTGGCCGAGGCCTACGTCAAGCAGACCTACATGCCGGGCAAGTCGGGCAACCTCATGTACGCCATGGGCCTCACCCAGTCCACCGTCGGGGTGGAGAAGATCCGCACCTTCGCCGTGCTCCAGCTGCTGCTGGGCAACACCGGCCTGCCGGGCGGCGGCATCAACGCGCTGCGCGGCGAGTCCAACGTGCAGGGTTCCACCGACGCCGCCCTGCTCTACCACATCATCCCCGGCTACATGCCCTGCCCCACCTCCAAGGAGAAGGACCTGGACACCTACAACGCCGCCTCCTCGCCCGGAGAAGATCGGCGGCTACTGGGTCAACCGGCCCAAGTTCCTGGCCAGCATGCTGAAGTGCTGGTGGCCCGGCGTGGTCGCGGAAAAGGGCCTGGCGGCCGCCTACGACCTGCATGCCCAAGCGCGACGGGTCCAAGGACTACTCCCACATCCCCCTCTTCGAGGACATGTACCAGGGCATCATCAAGGGCTGCATCAGCTGGGGGCAGAACCCGCCGGTGGGCGGGCCCAACGCCAACCTGGAGTGCGCCGCCCTGGACAAGCTGGACTGGCTGGTGGCCATCGACCTCTGGGACACCGAGATGATGAACTTCTGGCGGCGCCCCGGGGCCGACGTCAAGAACATCCCCACCAAGGTCTACGCCCTGCCCGCCGCCTCCTCCATCGAGAAGGAGGGCTCGGTGTCCAACTCCGGCCGCCTGGCCCAGTACCGCTACAAGGCGGTGAGCCCCCCGGGCGAGGCCGAGAGCGACCTGTGGATAGCCGACCAGCTCGCCACCCGCCTGAAGGCCCTCTACGAGGACGACAAGAGCGCTCCGGCGCGCGAGGCCATCACCGGGATGTTCTGGGACTACGAGCGGGACGAGCACGGCGAGATCGTCGTAGACAACATCGACCTGGAGCTGAACGGGTTCACCTATCCCAAGGACGTCAAGGGCACCAAGGACTTCTGGGACAAGGCGCGTGCCAGCACCCTGGTCTCCTTCGCCACCCTGCTGGCCGACGGGAGCACCGCCTGCTGCAACTGGATCTACTCGCGGCCTCTACGTCAAGGAAGGCGACGCCCTGCTCGAGACCGTCGCCAAGGCGGCGGGCGTCGACAAGGGCACCGTCTCCCGCAACAAGCTCAAGTGGCAGTACCAGACCGACCCCAACAAGATCTACCCGGACCAGCCGGGCCTGCAGCTCTATCCCTACTGGGCCTGGTGCTGGCCTGTCAACCGCCGCGTCATCTACAACCGCTGCTCGGCCGACTACAACGGTGAGCCCTGGGCCAAGGACAAGGCCCTGGTGAGCTGGGACGGCGCCAAGTGGGTCAACAACGACGTGCCCGACTTCGTAGCAGGCACCGCCGACGCGCCCAACACGCCCCCGGCGACCTGCTTCCGGCGTGAACAACGGACCCTTCCTGATGATGGACTGGAAGGAGAGCCAGCTCGGCCTGCTCTTCACCAACAAGGCCAACGAGGGACCCTTCCCCGAGCACTACGAGCCGGCCGAGAGCCCCGTGCACAACGCGCTCAGCAAGCAGCAGAACAACCCGGCCGCGGTGCTGAAGTACCCCTCCACCGACCCGGAGAAGGGCGGCGACCCGGAGAAGTACGGATTCGCGGAGGTCGGCTCCACCGACTATCCCTACATCGGCACCACCTACCGCGTCACCGAGCACTGGCAGGCGGGCCAGATGACCCGCAGCCTCTCCTGGCTGGGCGAGGCCATGCCGGAGATGTTCGTGGAGCTCTCCAAGTCCCTGGCGGACGAGCTGGGCATCAGCAAGGGCGACTGTCGTTGAAGTAAGCAGCCTGCGCGGCAAGGTGCAGGGCGTGGCGGTGGTCACCCCCCGCCTGCAGCCCATCAACGTGGGCGACGGCAACGGCGGCACCAGGGACGTGCACGTGGTCGGCATGGTCTGGCACTTCGGCTTCACCGGGATGTTCCCCGGCGGGCGGGAGCGCGGCGAGCAGGGTAAGGTGGCCAAGCGCAGCTACGCGGCCAACCAGCTCACCCCGCACGTGGGCGACGGCAACACCACCATCCCGGAGTACAAAGCGTTCCTGGTCAACGTAAGGAAGGTGAGCTGAGATGGCTAAGGCGATAATGTTCGATGCCAGCAAGTGCACCGGCTGCCGGGCCTGCCAGGTCGCCTGCAAGAGCTGGAACCAGAATGAGATCACCGAGACCTACAACAACGGCACCTACGAGAACCCGCTGGAGCTGACCAGCGAGTGCTGGATGCGCATCCTCTTCAACGAGCCGGAGGACGCCAAGTCGGCGGACGACCTGTGGTGGCATTTCACCAAGTACCAGTGCATGCACTGCACCGACGCCACCTGCGTCAAGGTCTGCCCCTCAGGGGCCACCAAGAAGTACAAGGTCTCGGACGGCGACGAGGAGGCCTACGTGGTCATGACCGACACCGACAAGTGCATCGGCTGCAACTACTGCGTGGCCACCTGCCCCTTCTCCGCCTGCCGCTACAAGGAGAAGGAGAAGGGCATCTTCCGCTGCCGCCTCTGCTTCGACCGCATCTCCAACACCACGGAGGCCTTCCAGGGTGAGGACATGCGCAAGCCCCTGGCCGACTTCCAGGCCCTGCTGGACAAGAAGGACGACAAGGGCGGCCTGGTCAACGAGGCCTGGCTGCGCAACAAGCCGGCCTGCGTATCCACCTGCACCTCCGGCGCCCTTCACTTCGGGGACCTGGAAGCGATGAAGGAGATGGCCGCGGCGAGGGTCAACGAGCTCAAGACCAAGTACGGCGTGAGCGGCGCCCGGGTCTACGGCGTAGACGAGCTTTCCGGCCTCCATTACATCTACGTGCTGGAGGACGAGCCGGAGAGCTACGGCCTGCCGGCCAAGCCCACGGTACCGGCCGGCGTCACCGCCTTCGAGTACCTCGTCAAGCCCGGCGCCGCCTGGGGCGGCATCGGCCTGGTGGGCCTGGTCGCGGCGGCCGGCGTCAGCTACGTGATCAACAAACGAAACGAGCGGATGGAAAGGAAGGAGGGCTGAGATGTCTGAACACGGCGGTAATCTGAAGACCTTCAGGGGCGGCATCCATCCCCCCTACAACAAGGAACTGGCGGCGGGCAAGGCCATCGTCGAGGCCCCCGTGCCGGCCGAGGTGGTCATCCCCCTGCAGCAGCACATCGGGGCCCCCAACTCACCGGTGGTGAACGTGGGCGACAAGGTGGCGGTCGGCCAGCTGATCGGGTCCACCGACGCCTTCGTCTCGGCCCCGGTACACTCCTCGGTCGCGGGTACGGTCAAGGCCATCGAGGACGTGGCCAACTTCACCGGCGCCAAGGTCAAGAGCGTGATCATCACCCCGGACGCGTCCCAGCCCGCCTTCGCGGGGAGCCTCCCGCGACGCGGGAGCGCTATCGGCCGAGGAACTGCGGCACCGTGGCCAAGGACGCCGGCCTGGTGGGCATGGGCGGCGCCGCCTTCCCCACCCACGTCAAGCTGGCCCCGCCCAAGGACAAGCGGGTGGACGTGGTCATCATCAACGCCTGCGAGTGCGAGCCCTTCCTCACCTGCGACCACCGGCTGATGCTGGAGCGCGCCGCCGACCTGGTCGCGGGCCTCAAGCTCCTGGTCAAAGCGGTGGGGGCCGACAAGGGCATCATCGGGGTGGAGGCCAACAAGATGGACGCGGCCGACGCCCTTTCAGCAGCCGTCAAGGGAGAAGCGGGCCTCTCGGTGGAGATACTCGAGGTCAAGTACCCCGAGGGAGCCGAGAAGATGCTCATCTTCGCGCTCACCGGGCGCAAGGTGCCCCCGGGCAAGCTCCCCTCGGAAGTGGGCTGCCTGGTGCAGAACGTGGGCACCGCCATCGCCCTGAAGGAAGCGGCCGAGACCGGCAAGCCCCTGTACGAGCGGGTGCTCACCATCACCGGCCCGGGCATCAAGAACCCCTCCAACTTCCTGGCGAAGATCGGCACCCCCATCTCCACCCTGATCGAGGCGGCCGGCGGCTTCGTGGGCACGCCCTGAGAAGCTGATCATGGGCGGCCCCATGACCGGCTGGGCCCAGACCGAGATGAACGCCGTGGTGGTCAAGGGGACCTCCGGCGTGGTGGTGCTGGCGGGCGACCTGGTGGACCTGGGCGATGAGCGCGAGTGCGTGCGCTGCTCCAAGTGCGTGGAGGTCTGCCCCATGTTCCTCATGCCCAACTTCATCGCCCAGTCCACCCGGCGGGAACAGTGGGACAAGGCGGAGATGTGGGGCGCGCTGGACTGCTTCGAGTGCGGCTGCTGCTCCTTCAGCCTGCCCCGCCTACATCCCGCACGTGCAATATGTCCGGAAAGCCAAGGCCGAGATAGCGGCCTTAAAGAAGAAGAACAGTTAGAGGAGGTGAAGGGATATGGCAACTAATAACCTGGTAGTTACACCTCCACCCCATCTGCGGGCCAAGGGGGACATCTCCACCAACATGCGCGACGTGCTCATCGCCCTTATTCCGGCGGCCATCGCGGCTCTGGTGGTCTTCAAGGTCAACGCCCTGATCAACCTGGCCATCTGCGCGACCGCGGCCGTGGCGTTCGACTGGGTGATACGTAAGCTGATGAAGAAGGAACCGACGGTGATGGACTTGAGCGCCCTGCTCACCGGAGTACTGGTGGCGCTGGTGATGCCTCCCCTCACCCCGTGGTTCACGCTGGTCATCGCGGTGTTCATCGCCGTGGTCATCGTCAAGGAACTCACGGGCGGCCTGGGGCGCAACATCTTCAACCCGGCGCTCTTCGGCTTCGTCTTCGTCCTGCTCTGCTCGGGCATCATCGCATCCTGGACCCACTACCTGGGGGTCATCCCCGGCTACTTCGACGGCGCGACGGGAGGCACCCCGCTGGCCCTGCTCAAGCACGGCACCTTCGCGGACATGCCCCACCCGTCCTACCTGGCCCTGCTGTTCGGCAACGACTCGGGCGGCGCGCTGGTGGAAGTGGGGGCCTTCTGGGTGCTGCTGGGCGGCGCTTACCTGCTCTACAAGGGGACCATCCGCTGGATCATCCCCACCACCATCATCGCCACCGTGCTGGTGCTCTCCTACGTACTGGGCAAGGACGGCATCTACGCCATCCTGGCGGGCGGCGTGATGCTGGGGGCCTTCTTCATGGCCACGGACTGGGTGACCAGCCCCATGACCGCGTACGGGCAGATCGTCTTCGGCCTGCTCATCGGCATCTGCATAGTGCTCATACGGACCTACGGAGGTCCTACCGGAGCGGTGGCCTTCTCCATCCTCATCGGCAACGCCTTCGTGCCACTGCTGGACAAGGTGTTCAAGCCGGAGAGGTTCGGAGCGGTAGCCGCGTCGTAATCTCCATCGATCGAAAGGGGCCGGGTTCTCCCGGCCCCTTTTCCTTCCCGCCCCCCCATAAACCTTTACCCTCGGCCGGGTCTCGATTCTTTACCTCCCGCGTTGAAATCCGGGGCTGACCCCGTGTTATACTGACGTCTATGGACAAGAAGGAACTGGTCAGGAAGAACCGCCGGGAGACCCTGCTGATCATCGTGGGGCTGCTGGTGGCGGTGCCCCTGGTCATCCTGCTCTTCGCCTGGCTGGGGAAGGGCTCGGGCTACCTGGAGGAGCCCTACAGCCGCACCGAGTACATCCTCGACGACTCCATCAAGATGGTCCTGTACGGCCGGGACGCGCGGGTGGTGGAGGACGCCGCGGACGCCGCCTTCGCGGAGGTGCGCCGGCTGGACGGGGTGTTCAACCGCCACGACCCCGCCAGCGAGCTGGCCGCGGTCAACCGCGACGCCCACGCCGCCCCGGTGAGGGTCTCCGACGACCTCTTCGCGGTGCTGGCCCTCTCCCAGCGTTTTCACGCCGAGACCGGCGGCAGCTTCGACGTCACCCTGGGGCCGGTCATCGACCTCTGGGACGTGGTGGGCAGGCGCGAGCGCGGCCTGGGGCCCCCCTCGGACGCGGAGATAGAGGAAGCCCTGTCGCGCTGCGGCGGACGAATACATGGTCCTGAACGAGGCCGACAGGACCGTCTACCTGGCGAGGGAAGGGATGATCATCGACCTGGGGGGCGTCGCCAAGGGCTACGCGGCGGACGCGGCCGTCAAGGTCCTCAAGCAGGAGGGCATCACCAGCGGGTTCGTGGACATGGTCAGCACCACCCTGACCATCGGGGAGAAGCCGCGCGAGGCCGGCGGGCCGGACTGGCGCATCGCCGTCATCAACGCGCGCGACCCGGGCTCGTACCTGGGCCAGCTGACCCTCGAGGGCGACACCTGCCTATCGTCGTCAGGCGACTACCAGCGCTACTTCGAGTACGGGGGAGTGCGCTACCACCACATCTTCGACCCTTCCACCGGCCGGCCGGCTACCCGCGTCCATCAGCGACTCGGTGCTCATCCCCTCCTCCAGCGAGACGGGCGGGGCCGAGACGGACATCCTCTCCACCGCGCTCTTCGTCATGGGTTATCCCCAGGCGGTGGAGTGGGCGGAGGGGCACGGGTACGAGCTGCTCATCGTCGACGCGCAGGGCGCCGCCCACACCACCCCGGGCATGGATGCCCACCTCCAGCTGTACGCCACCAGGATAGACCTTTGATCCTGCTCTGCAGAAGCGGGGGCGCTCGTGATAATCTAGTCTTGAAAGACATCCGGGCGGTTGCCGCCATGACACTGAAGGAGGTCGGAGAAGTGCGAGGTAGAACAAGGATCAAGACGAGGCTGGCCCTGTTGACAGCGGTGATGATGCTGGCGTCGGCGGGGATGATGCTGGGCGGTTCGAGCGCGGTCGCGTCGCCCGGGTGGTCGGAGCCGGTGAACATCTCCTCCGACACCATCACCAGCAACCAGTCACCGCAGATCGCCGTGGACGGCCAGGGGGGCACCCACGTCCTCTGGAAGGGCCAGGCGGGCACGGTCTGGACCTCTATTACTCCGAGAACCTGGGCTCGGGCTGGTCCGAGCCGGCCATCGTCTCGACCGGCACCGACGAGGACCCCGACGACTACAAGATGGTCCTGGGGCCGGACGGCAGCCCCCACGTGGTCTGGTGCGAGTACTCCGTCTCCAGCGTGCACGTCCTCTACTCCACCCTGGGTGAGGCGGGATGGTCGGCCCCGGTCAACCTCTCCTCGGCCGGCCCCTCCGTGGACAACGCCGCCCCCGACATCGCCGTGGACGGGGACGGGGCCTACGTCGTCTTCAAGGGCACCTACTCCGCGGTGATCAGGACCTACTTCACCAGGGACATCGGAGGAGGCTGGTCGGTGCCGCTGGACCTGTCGTCGGGGACCACGGACAACCAGCGCCCCAAGATCGGGGTGGACTCGACGGGGAACCTCCACGTGGTCTGGTACGGCAGCGACGGGTCCCCCCGGGTCTTCTACTCCACCGCCGCGCCCTCCGGCTCTGGACCCCCCCGGTGAGCATCTCCGGCACCGTCATCGGCTATTACCCGACCCTGGTCGTCGACGACCTGGACGGCCTGCACGTGATGTGGGAGGTGAGCTCCTCCCCCCAGGGGATCCACTACGTCGCCAACCCCGGGACCGGCTGGTCCGCCCCCGTGAACGTGGCCGCCGGCATAACGGACTTTGATCACGCGCGGATGGCGGTGGACCCGGCCGGGCACCCGCACGTCGTCTGGAGCGGGTTCGACGGCACGCACCAAGGGACCTTCTACACCACCGACCCCGGCAGCGGCTGGACCACCCCGCTCAACCTCGACCCCTCAAGCGACACCAACCACATGCCCGAGATAGCCGTGGGCGAGGACGGCTATCCCCAGGTGGTCTGGGTGTGGAGCAACGGCGCAAGCGGGCTTGACGTCTGGTACTCGGCCAACCGGGGGGGCGGCTGGTCCGCGCCGGTGATGCTCTCGGAGTGCTCGGAGTCGTACCCGGTGATCGCGGTGGACCCGCTGGGCAACCCCCGCGTCGCCTGGGACGGCATCGGCGGCGGGCCGGGCTTCGTCGACGGCATCCTCTACACAGAGGAGGTCTACAACGGCGCCCCCTGGTACCTGGCGGAGGGCTCCACCGACGGCGGCATGGAGACCTTCGTGCTGGTGCAGAACCCCAACGCCGACGACGTCACGGTTGACGTCACCTTCATGACCGGAAGCGGGGTCGTGGCTCCCGGAGCCCTGAACGACGTCCTCGTCCCGGCGAACTCCCGCGTCACCATCAAGGCCAACGACTACGTCACCGACTTCGACGTGTCCACCAAGGTCACCCCGGCCGGGGGCAACGTCATCTGCGAGCGTTCGGTCTACGGGAACGAGCGCGCCTGGGCCCACGACTCCATCGGGGTCACCGACCCGAGCGACCTCTGGTTCCTGGCGGAGGGCTCCACCGACGGCGGCATGGAGACCTTCGTGCTGGTGCAGAACCCCAACGCCTACCCGGTGGACGTGTACATGGACTTCATGACCAGCGCGGGCGCGGAGCCCGGGCCGCCGGTCTACACCCTCCCGGCCCAATCCCGCGCGTCCTTCAAGGTCAACGACTACGTCACCGACTACAACGTCTCCACCGTAGTGGAAGCCACGGATGACGTCATCTGCGAGCGCTCCGTCTACGGCAACGGGCGCACCTGGGCCCACGACTCCATCGGGGTCACCGTCCCCTCCGACCTCTGGTTCCTGGCGGAGGGCTCCACCGACGGCGGCATGGAGACCTTCGTGCTGGTGCAGAACCCTTACTCGTCCGCTGCCCTGGTCGACCTGGACTTCATGACCGGCGCCGGGGTGGTGCCCGGCCCGCAGGACGTGACCATACCCGCCTATTCCCGGGTCACCTTCAAGGTCAACGACTACGTCACCGACTTCAACGTGTCCACCGGCGGTCTCCGGCAGCATCCCGGTCATCGCCGAACGCTCGGTCTACGGCAACGGCCGCGCCTGGGCCCACGACTCCATCGGGACCACCGCTGCCGCCTCCGACGTCTGGTTCCTGGCGGAGGGTTCCACCGACGGGGGCATGGAGACCTTCGTGCTGGTGCAGAACCCCAACAGCGGAGCCGTGACCGTGGACCTCGGTTTCATGACAGGTTCGGGGTACGTAGCCGGACCGCAGGACGTGAACATCCCCGGCTTTTCCCGGGTCACCTTCAAGGTCAACGACTACGTGACCGACTACAACGTCTCGACGGAGGTCGTATCCTCGGGCGGCGGGGTCATCTGCGAGCGCTCGATGTACGGGAACGGCCGCACCTGGGCCACCGACTCCATCGGCTACCCGCGGTAGTCCGGGACGTGAGCGAACTGGGGTCAGGTCCACTTTGAAGTTGACGACTGCCAGTTGCGGGCAGAGCGTTCCCAAGACCTGGGGCCACTTCACAGGACTTGACCCAAAAAGTGGCGGAGATGCGTAAGAATCGAACTTACCCGACGCCCTTTACGACGCCGCACCGGTTTTGAAGACCGGGCCGCCCACCAGGACGAATGCATCTCCGTAAACGATATTACCTAAAAACAGCCGTAATCACCATAACACGCGGTAATCGCCGTCGCGCCGCGTCACCCGGGACCTGTCGAAGTGCTCGAGCAGGGGGATGGAGTACTTGCGCGTCAGGCCGTACATCTCCTTGAGGTCCTTGACCTCCAGGCGGCCGTGTGCGGCCAGGAAGGCGCGGATGCCCTCCTCCGCTTCGGCCAGCCTGCCGCGGGCCAGGTAGTAATCCTGCGTCACCTGCTCGATGGCCCCTTCCTCCATCAGCATGCCGATGAAGTCCCGCGCCTTGCGGGCGTCCAGGCGGTGCGCCTCGGCCAACTCCTTGAGGAAGGGGGGCGCGAAGCCGCCCGCCTCGATATCGGCAAGAACGGCCTGCTTCTCCCGGCTCCTCGTCGGAAGTGAGCGCCCGGCCCTCGCCCCGGATGGACACCCTGCCCTCCTTGACGGTCACGGCGCCCCCCTCCTGCCAGCAGCTTGAGCATGGCGTCGAAATCACCCGCGGGCAGGGTGCGCGAGAGACGGGTGCGCAGGGTCTCCTTCTCCATGCCTGCTTCCCTGGGATTGGCCTGGTGAAAGGACTTCAGCAGCCCCGTGATCTTCTCCGCGTAAGCGTCGTACATCTTTGACGGGCATCAGCTTGGCCTTGCGCTCGGAAGGTATGCCGCGCCAGGTCCCCTCCCGCAGCATCTCCTCCGCCGTGGCGCGGACAGCTTGCGGGTCCATCTCGCTCAGGCGCTCCAGGCTCTCCAGGTCGAGCGGCACCCCCCGCCCGTCGAAGACGGACTGGAGCACCCCCGAGACCTCCCCCCGCTCCCGCACGGCCAGCGCCTCGAGCAGGCCCTGGTCGACCCGGCGGTGCTTCGGGGGATGGGAGTCGAGCACCTGCCCGCCGCCGATGGTGGTGACGGGGGAGTAGCTGCGCAGGATGAAACGGTCCCCGTACTTGACCACCACCGGGGCCTCCAGGCGGAACTGGACGTAAGCGCTGGCCCCCGGGGCCAGTTCCTGTACCTCCTGTCCTTCCCGCGCCTCCCGCAGCAGGACCACCCGTCCGAGCACTTCGCGGGTGGCGTGGTGGAAGCGGATGCGGGAGCGGTTCTTCAGGGGGCGCGGGGCGCTCTCCAGCAGGTGCAGGCGGGCGTCGACCATGAAGGTGGGGGAGAGGTACCCCGCGCTCACCACCACGTCGCCGCGGTCGATCTCCTCGACGGCGATGCCCGGCAGGTTGAGCGCTACGCGCTGTCCGGCCAGCGCCGCCTCCACTTCCTTCCCGTGCACCTGCACGTTGCGCACGCGCACCGCCCGGCCCTGCGGCTCGAGGACGGCCTCGTCCCCGTCGGAGACGGAACCCTCCCACAGCGTCCCGGTGACCACCGTGCCGATGCCCTTCAGGGTGAAGACCCGGTCCACCGGCAGGCGGAAGGGCCCGTCGCCCCGGCGCGCCCGCACCCGCCCGGCCGCGCGCATCAGCGCCTGCCTTGAGCTCGTCCAGGCCCTGCCCGGTGACGGTGGAGGTGGTGATGACCTCCGCCTCCTCCAGGGTGGTGCCGGCCAGCAGCTCGCCCACCTCTTCCCGCACCAGCTCGACCATCTCCTCAGTCCGCCAGGTCGGCCTTGGTGACGACCACCAGCCCCTCGCGCACCTGCAGCAGGTCGATGATGGCCAGGTGCTCGCGGGTCTGGGGCATCACCCCGTCGTCCGCCGCCACCACCAGCAGCACCAGGTCGAAACCGGTGGCCCCGGCCAGCATGTTCTTGACGAAGTGCTCGTGCCCGGGGACGTCCACCACCCCGGCCGGCGTGCCGTCGGGCAGGGGGAACTCGGCGAAGCCCAGCTCGATGGAGATGCCCCGCTCCTTCTCCTCCTTGAGGCGGTCGGTGTCGGTGCCGGTGAGGGCCTTGATCAGCTGGGTCTTGCCGTGGTCGATATGGCCGGCGGTGCCGATGATCAGGCCCTGCAACTGTTATTCCTCCGGGCCGGCGGCGATGCGGGCGAAGGCGCGCGCGGATCAGCTCGTAGTCGTCCTCCGCCAGGGTGCGCGGGTCCAGGAGGACCCGGTCCTCGCGGATCCTGACGATGACCGGGGGATCCGCGGCGCGCAGCCGCTCCTCCAGCTGGTTGGCGGTGAAGGACGGCGAGGTGACCGAGGCGACCCAGGTGGGGATGAGGGTGGCGGGCAGGGAGCCCCCTCCCGCCTGGGAGGAGTCCTCCACCACCTCCACCTCGAACGCGTCCGAAGCGGCGCCGATGCCCTTGGCCAGTTTGCGGGCGCGGCGCTTCAGTTCCTCCGGCGGCAGGGTGAGCATGGCCAGGGTGGGGACCCGCCCCGCCACTTCCTCCGGTTCGAGGTAGAGGCGGAGGACGGCCTCCAGGGCCGCCAGGGTGAGCTTGTCTATGCGCAGGGCCCGGGCCAGGGGGTGGCGGGACATGGCGCGCACCAGGTCTTCCCGCCCCACCACGATGCCCGCCTGGGGGCCGCCCAGCAGCTTGTCCCCCGAGAAGGTGACCAGGTCGGCGCCCTCCTTCAGGGACTGCGTGGGAGTGGGTTCCGGCGGCAGGCCGAACCTGGAGAGGTCGATGAGGACCCCCGAGCCCAGGTCGTCCAGGAGGATCAACCCCCGTTCCTGGGCCAGGGCGCTCATCTCCGCAAGGGGCGTCTCCTCGGTGAAACCGACGATGCGGTAGTTGCTGGGGTGGGCGCGCATGAGCATGGCCGTCTCCTCGCCGACAGCCGCGCGGAAGTCGGAGATGCGCGTGCGGTTGGTGGCGCCTACCTCCACCAGGCGGGCCCCGCTCTGCTCCATCACCTCGGGGATGCGGAAGGAGCCGCCGATCTCGATGAGCTGTCCGCGGCTGACCACCACCTCGCGCCCGCGCGCGTGGGCGGTGAGCGCCAGCAGCACCGCGCCGGCGTTGTTGTTGACGGCCATGGCCGCCTCCGCCCCGGTGAGCTCGCAGAGCAGCTGCTCCACGTGGGCGTGCCGGCTGCCGCGCTCCCCCGTCTCCAGGTCCAGCTCGAGGTTGGAGTAGGCGCCGGCCGCCGCCCGGATGCTCTCCAGCGCCTCGGGCGGCAGGATGGAGCGGCCCAGGTTGGTGTGGAGGACCACGCCGGTGGCGTTGACCACCCGGCGCAGGTGGGACTGGAGGCGCTCGCGCACTTCCTCCTCCACCAGGGGCAGCAGGTCGTCGACGTCGGTCTTGATGTCCTTCAATTCGGCCTCGTCCCTGGCCGCCTGGATGGCCTCGCGCACGCCGTCCACCACCACGCGGATGGACTCCACCGCGATGGTCCGGGGGATGCCGCCCGACGCCCCCTGCGTGCTGGTGAACGCCTGCAGCAGGTCGTTCACCGACGAGAGGCTCCTCAAGTAGTCTTTCTTATCCATCCGCCTCCTACCTTCCATGTCATTGCGAGGAGCTTGCGACGAAGCAATCTCATGGATCGTTCTTCGCTTGCTCGCAATGACATCGTATTAAATCGTTATGCACTTGCCGGCTCCCGCCAGCGCGTCCACTATCTCGTACATGTTGCTGACCATGCCCGCCCGCAGTTCCTCCTTGAGACCGAAGAAGTCCAGGCAGGTGCCGCAGGCCAGGATGGACACGCCCCGGCCCTCCAGCCGCTTGAGCGGGGCCACCGTCTCCGCTTCCCCGCAGGCCAGGACCACCCCGCTGTTGAAGAGGACGAGGTGGGAGGGGAGGTCGTCCCGGTCCGCCAGGGTGTTGAGGAAGGCCTTGACGAGCAGGTGCCCCAGGTCGTTGTCGACCTTGCCCATGAAGTCCGAGGAGAGGACGAAGAGATGCGCGCCGCTCTCCCCGGTCGCCGCGGCCTCCCCGGCGCCCCGGGGTGACCTCCAGGCTGAAGCCGAAGTCCTCCTCCCGCGCCTCCACCTCGCACCCCTGCGAGCGGGCGAAGCGGGTGACGTTGTCCCGGGCCGTGGGGTTGTCCACCAGCACCGTAAGGGGACCGGCGGCCTCCCGCAGGGCCTGCTTGGTCATGACCACCGGCTGGGGACAGGCCAGCCCCCGCGCGTCCACCGTATTGCCGTCTATCCATGCGCTCCTCCTCAAAAATGAAAGTATATAAATTTTAGCATAATCCCATTGAAAATGGCCTGACCATGAGCCGCGGCAGAGAGTGACGGAAAAAGTGACGAAAAAGTGATGGTGCCTGGCACCGTCACTCTATCGTCAAGGGGATGGGGCCGGGTTCGGTGAAGCGCCCGATGACCCGCCCACCGCCGGGATTGCGTTCCTCCAGGCCGGCCAGGGCCTCCTCCACCCGCTCCGGCGGCACGGCCAGCAGCAGGCCGCCGGAGGTCTGGGGGTCGCACAGCACCGCCAGGACCAGCTCGTCCAGGCCGTCCGCCGAGACCCTGTCCCCGTAGAAGGCGCGGTTGTTGTAGGCGCCGGCCGGGACCATCCCCATCTCCGCCATCTCCATCACCCGGGGGTAAAGGGGCACGTCCCCGCCTTCGAGGACGCAGCTCACCCCGCCGCCCGCCAGCATGTCGAGCAGGTGCCCCAACAGGCCGAAGCCGGTCACGTCGGTGCAGGCGCGGGCGCCCGCCTCCAGCGCCACCTCCGGAAGCCGCGGCGTTGAGCGCGCGCATGCCCTCCACGGCCTCCGCCATCCCCTCCGCCTCGAGGAAGTCCCCCTTGAGCGCGGTGGCCAGGATGCCGGTGCCGATGGGCTTGGTGAGCACCAGCAGGTCGCCCGGCTGAGCCCCCGCGGCGGTGAGGATGCGCCCGGGGTGTACCACCCCGGTGACCGCCAGCCCGTACTTGGGCTCCTCGTCGTCCACGGTGTGGCCGCCCACGATCACCGCGCCCGCCTCCCGGACCTTGTCCGCGCCGCCCCGCAGGATCTCCACCGCCACCTCGCTCCCCAGCTTGCAGGGGTGGCAGAGGATGTTCATGGCGGTCAGGGGCTTTCCCCCCATGGCGAAGATGTCCGAGAGGGCGTTGGCCGCGGCTATCTGCCCGAAGAGGTAGGGGTCGTCCACGATGGGGGTGAAGAAGTCCACCGTCTGCACCAGGGCCAGCTCGTCGCTGCAGGCGGAAGACGGCCGCGTCGTCGGGCGTCTCCAGCCCCACCAGCAACTCCTCGCGCCGCTCGGGAGGCAGCGATTTAAGGATGTCCTTGAGGTCCTCCGGACCCAGCTTGGCAGCTCAGCCCGCCTTGCTGGACCACTGCGTCAGCCTTACTTCCGCGCTCATCTCACACCTCCCCTCCGCCTCTCGGGACGATCATAAAAGGTAAAGAATCGAGACCCGGCCCCAAGGTAAAGGGGCCATGAGGGATTCATTATACCCGCCGTCACGGGCGGACGGTGACCTCGAGGTCGCCTTCGCCGCTCAACTCCCAGGAGCTGGTGGACCGCTCCGACTTGTAGACCAGCTCCATCAGGGCCTGGACGATCCCCACCATCAGCAGGTGCAGGCAGGAGTTGGTGATGTGTACCGTGAGGTAGCCGCGGTCTCCCTCGAAGCCGGCGAGGTAGCCCAGCCCGCGCAGGGCCAGCAGCCGCTTGAAGTCGGCCGCCCCCCGTTTCCATACGTCCTCGCTCCAGGCCTGCCTGATGTAGAGCCGCTGGGCTTCGATGATGGTCTCCGGGACGGCCTCGCCCAGCTCTTCCTCCAGGTCGTCGAAGACGGAATCGAGGGAGTAGGGGCCGAAGACGGCCATGCGCCGGCCGGTGTCGGGATCGACGATGATGCCCTTGTCCAGGTCCCACCCGTACCTGGTTATCTCCAGGGGGATGCCGCAGGCGCAGCGTTCGTAGACGATGTCACCCGGCTTGAAGTCGTAGTGCCGCCGCTTCAGCCGCTCCTTCAGCTCGAGGGGGTGTTCGTGGGGGAAGGAGTCCATGCGGTAGAGGTCCTCGCCGGCCTGCTCGTATTCCACCCACAGGTCGCGGCCCTCGAAGGCCTCGCAGGAGCCCAGGCTCTCGGCTGCCTGGAAGAGGACGGAATAGGGGTGGCGCACCATGGTGGAGCGCCAGGGGTGGTCGTCGCCGGCCTCCCAGAGGCTGCCGGGGGCCAGGTCCCCGTAACCGAAGACCCGGGCCACGTCGTGCACGCTGACGGTGATGTTCCTGGAGACCTCGAACCTGGTGGCCCGCTCCTCCGGCGTCATCCGGACCTGCTTTCCGGACTCGTCGAGCTGGTCGTAGAGCAGCCGGCGCACTTCCGGCGGAAAGGTCCTCTCGAGGTACCTGCGCGATTCGCGGCGCCGGCTCTCGATGACGATGTGGTCGATGGGGGCACCGATGAGCTCCCTGACGCCCCGGAAGAGGGGGTCGATGTTCTCGGATTCGTAGAAGACCCAGCGGTTGCGGGGCGAGCTGTTGGAATAGATGACGCCGTTGCCCTCCCAGCGCAACTCGCCGCTGACCATCAGTGGAATGCCGCATTCGCCGCAGACCGGTATCCTGTCCATTGCCGCCTCCAGTAACCTGTATTATATTTCAGCCGGCCCTTGAGCTCCAAGCACCGGCATCATAAAAGATTCACCGGGATTTAACCCGCCCTCAACCTTTTCTGAAGAAACGCCTGCTTCAATGGGATCTTATGAGAAGATCGTGAAAGGAGGTGAATGCGTATGACGGGAAGCTGCGACATCTGCGGGCACTGGTCCCGGTTCGATTACTGCCCCCTGTGCGGCGAGTGGTTCTGCGTCTCCTGCTGGGGAGAGTGCGAGCGCAAGGACTGCGCGCGCTGCACCGCCATCATGTCGGCCTCCGCGCGGTAGGCCGTTCTCCCTATTCGGCCTCGCCGGAGAAGTGGCGGGAGATCTCCTCCACCAGGTGGCCGCCGGCCCGGAAGGCGTCGCCCAGGGCCGAGGGGTGCCGCTGCACCGCTCCCTTGTCGCTCATCTTGAAGAAGAGCAGGCGCTCGTAGTAGGTGATGTCCACCGTCTCGAAGAAGATGTCCAGTACCTTGATGGCCCCCTCGAAGGCGCGGGGGTTGTCCAGCCCGGCCGCCGAGAGGAAGAGGCCGCGGCGCGAGTCACGGGTCTCCGGGTCGGTGACTGTCTAAGCCGAGGACGTTCTTCCGCTCCCAGATGCACTGGAAACGGTCGATGAAGGCCTTGGTCTGGGCGTTCACGGAATTGAAATAGATGGGGGCGGCGATGACCAGGCCGTTGGCCGCAAGCACCTTCTTGTAGAGCTGGTCCATGCTGTCGTCCAGGATGCACTCGCCGGTCTTTGACGCAACTCTCGCACCCGGTGCAGGGGAAGATGTTCCTCTTGCAGAGGAAGACCTTCTCCACGGCGGCGCCCGCCTCTTCCGCCCCGTTCAAGGCCTCCTGCAGGAGGTGGGCGGTGTTGCCGCTCTGGCGGGGGCTGCCCGCCAAACCCAGGATCTTGATCATGTCGTCTCCTTCCACCCTGGCGCCGAAATCCCCTTGGAAATCTTCATGGACTATATAATTAACAAACGGGGGGCATAAATCAAGAGAAATCTACAAAATTCCCCAAATCCCCCTAAATCACGCCGGCCTCGCGCAGATCGGTTATTTCCGCTGGTGAGAACCCGGATTCGGCCAGGATGGAATCGGTTTGCTCGCCCAATCCGGGGGCGGGGGCGTCGAAGGTGACCGGGGTATCGGACAGCTTGTAGGGGGTGCCGACGCAGGTGACGTCGCCGCCGGGGCCGGGGATGGTCACCTTCATCCCGCGGTGCAGCACCTGCGGGTCCTCCAGGGCCTGGGCGACGTCGTTGATGGTGGAGTAGGGGATGTCCCGGCCTTCCAGGTGCTCGAGCCACTCGGCCAGGGTCCGGGTGCGGAAGGCCTCGGACATGCGCCGGATGAGCTCGTCGCGGCGCTCCATGCGCTGCGCGTGCTTGAGGTCCCGCACGTCCTCGAAGCCGTCCAGCGCGTCCGCCAGGTTGGTCCAGAACCAGTCCTCGTGCACGATCCCCATGACCAGGTATTCGCCGTCGGCGGTGTCGAAGACGCGGTAATGGGAGCACATGTCGGTCAGGTTGGTGGGCGGCACCATTCCCAGGGAAAGGCAGGTGTTGGCGTGCATGGGGAGGATGGAGACCACGCAGTCGAGCATGGAGATGTCCAGGAACTGGCCCCGTCCGGTGTTGCCCCGCGCCAGCAGGGCGGCGAGGATGGCCACGGCCGCCTCCAGGCCCGCGGTGACGTCGGCCATCTCCAGGCCGGGGTTGACGGGGTGGCCGTCACGCCCCTTGAGCAGGCTGAGCGCCCCGCCGAGGGACATGTAGTTGATGTCGTGGCCCGGCCGGTCGCGATAGGGGCCGTCCTGGCCGAAGCCGGAGATGGAGCAGTAGATGAGGCGAGGGTTGGTCTCCCGGCAGGCCTCGTAGCCCACGCCCAGGCGGTCGGTGGTGCCGGGGCGGAAGCCCTCCACCACCACGTCGGCCGTCGAGGCCAGGCGATGGAAGACGCGCTGGGCCCGCTGGTCCTTGAGGTTGAGGGTGATGCTCTTCTTTCCCCGGTTGACCTGGTCGAACATGCCTGCCAGGAGGCGCCCGAAATCGCCCCCCCTCGGCTCGATCTTGATGACCTCGGCGCCGAGGTCCGCCAGTATGCCGGTGCAGTAGGGCCCGGGCAGCAGCTGGGTGAGGTCCAGGACCCTTATCCCGTCGAGCGGTCTAGCCATCTATCCCCTCCTCCTTCCATGGTCCGGGCCTATGATATCACAGGCCGAAATCACCGGACAACGCGCCGGGCGACTCTTTCCGGCGGCACGGCGCACACTCGATTGACAAGCGCGGGAGGGAATGCGGATAATACTTAGTATCTACTAACTTACGCAGTTGACTCGCCGCACCAGTGACTACAATCGACGGTTCTTTCCGTTTTGTCTCGACGGTTGTGATGATCGTGGAGGAGGCCCGGCCGGACCGGGCCACCGGGGGCGGCTGGGATGAAGAAGGACATCGGCGTCTACATCTGCCACTGCGGCACCAACATCGCGGCGAGCGTGGACTGCGAGGAACTGGCTCGCCTGGCCCGCGAGCTGCCCGGCGTGCGCGTGGCCCGCACCTACGACTACATGTGCTCCGACGCGGGGCAGGGCCTCATCAAGCGGGACATCCGCGAGGAAGGCATCGAGAAGGTGGTGGTGGCCGCCTGCTCCCCGCGCATGCACGAACCCACCTTCCGCGCCGCCCTGGAGGACGCGGGCATCAATCCCTACTGCCTGGAGGTGGCCAACATCCGCGAGCAGTGCTCGTGGGTGCACGACGACCGGGGCGAGGCCACCCGCAAGGCCGCCGACCTGGTCAGGGCGGCGGTGGCCAAGGCGGCGCGCCTGCGGCCCTTAAGGCGGCGGCGGACGCTGGTCACCCCGGCCGCCCTGGTGGTGGGCGGGGGCATCGCCGGCATCCAGGCCTCCCTCACCCTGGCCAAGGCGGGCTACCAGGTCTGGCTGGTGGAAAAGGACGCCTCCATCGGCGGGCACATGGCCCAGCTGGACAAGACCTTCCCCACCCTGGACTGCTCGGCCTGCATCCTCACCCCCAAGATGGTGGAGGCGGCGCGCCGCAGCAACATCGACATCCTCACCTCGAGCGAGGTGGTGAAGGTGGAGGGGTACGTGGGCAACTTCAAGGTGCTGGTGCGCCGCCGCCCGCGCTACGTGGACGCCAGGGCCTGCACCGGCTGCGGCGAGTGCTCGGCGGTCTGCGCCGTCCGCAAGGTCCCCTCGGAATTCGAGGCGGGGCTGGCCGCCCGCTCCGCCATCCACATCCCCTTCCCCCAGGCGGTGCCGCTCTCGGCGGTGGTGGACCCGGAGAGCTGCCTCCACTTCACCAAGGGCAAGTGCAACCAGAAGTGCCTGGAGGCGTGCGCGCCCGGCGCCATCGACTTCGACCAGGAGGAGGAGTTCCTGGACCTGGAGGTGGGGGCGGTGGTGCTGGCCACCGGGTACGACCTCTTCGACGCCGCGGCCATGCCCCAGTACGGCTACGGCCGCTACCCCGACGTCATCTCCGGCCTGGAGTTCGAGCGCCTCTCCAGCTCCAACGGCCCCACCGGGGGGCGCATCCTGAAGAAGGACGGGAGCGAGCCGCGGGCCATCGCCTTCCTCCACTGCATCGGCAGCCGGGACGAGAACCAGCACCCCTACTGCTCGCGCATCTGCTGCATGTACAACATGAAACAGGCCCACCTGGCGCGGGAGAAGACCGGCGCGCAGGTGTACGAGTTCTACATCGACGTGATGGCCTTCGGCAAGGGTTACCAGGAGTTCTACCAGCGCGTGCGGGAGGACGGGGTGGTCTTCACCCGCGGCAAGTGCTCGGAGGTGGTGCGGGCCGGCGACCGCCTGCGCGTCTACGCCGAGGACACCCTGCTGGGCCGGCCGGTGCAGGTGGACGTGGACCTGGTGGTGCTGGGCACCGCGGTGGAGCCGCGCCGTGAGTCGGAGGGACTGGCGCGCCTCTTCGCGGTGGCGCGGGACTCGGACGGCTTCTTCCTGGAGGCCCACCCCAAGCTGCGCCCGGTGGAGACCTCCGCCGCCGGCGTCTTCGTGGCGGGGTGCTGCCAGGGGCCCAAGGACATCCCCGACGCGGTGGCCCAGGCCTCGGCCGGGGCGGCGGAAGCGCTGGCCCTGCTGGCCGCGGGGGAGGTCGAGGTGGAGGCGGCGGTGGTGGTGGCCGAGACGGAGCTGTGCCGCGGCTGCGGCTTCTGCGTAGAAGCCTGCCCCTACGGAGCGCTGACCCTTTCGGAAGAGGAGGAGGGCCTGGTCAAGGTGAACGAGGTGCTGTGCAAGGGCTGCGGACTCTGCGTGGTGCAGTGCCTCTCGGGCGCCCTGCAGGTGCTCAACCTGGGCGACGACGTCCTGCTGGACCAGATCGACGCGCTGACTCCGGGAGATGGATGATGGACGACCACACCTTGAAGCTGGACGGCAGCGAGCCGGGCTTCTTCGGCGAGTTGCTGTGCGAGACCGAGGCGGGGAAGAAGCTCTTCTCCTGCATGCAGTGCGGCACCTGCGTGGGCTCCTGCCCCACCGCCCGGGCCTGGGAAGTGACCCCCCGCCAGCTGGTGCGCCTGCTGCAACTGGGCCGGAAGGAGGAGGTCCTCCGGCCGGAGGTGCTCTACTACTGCTCGCAGTGCTACTCCTGCAAGTCGCGCTGCCCCATGGGCATCCAGGTGACCGAGCTGCTGATGGAGGTGAGGCGCCTGGCGGTGCGGGAAGGACTGGGCCCCCTGGAGGCGCAGGAGGCGCTGCTCAAGAGCGTGATCAACTACGACAACCCCTGGATGCAGCCGCGCCAGTCGCGCGACCGCTGGGCCAAGCGCCTGCGCCTGAAGACCCTGCCGCGGGAGCAGGCGGAGGTCCTCTACTACCCGGGATGCACCGCCGCCTACGTGGCCGCGGCCCAGCCGGTGGCGGTGGCCACGGCGGAGCTGCTGCAGAGGATGGGCGTGGACTTCGGCATCCTCGGCAAGGACGAGGCCTGCTGCGGCTCCACCGCCCTGCGGGTGGGGGAGCGCGGGCTCTACGAGGACCTGGCCCGGCGCAACCTGGAGACCTTCGCGCGCTGCGGCGCGTCGACCATCATCACCGCCTGCGCCGGGTGCTACGGGATCATCCGGCACGAGTACCCCAAGCTGGGGGCGCTGGACGCGGAAGTGCTGCACCTCTCCGAGTTCCTCGTGAGGATGCTGGAGGAGGGGAAGCTGGAGCCGCCCGAGGTGAAGATGCGGGTCACCTACCACGACCCCTGCCACCTGGGGCGCCACGGCGGCGTCTTCGACGCGCCCCGGCGCGTCCTCGAGGCCATCCCCGGCCTGGAGCTGGTGGAGATGGAGCGCGTCCGCGAGAACTCCCTCTGCTGCGGGGCGGGCGGCGGCGTGCGCACCGCCCACGGCTCCTTCGCGGCGGAACTGGCGGCGGCGCGCCTGGAGGAGGCCGCGGACACCGGGGCCGAGGCCCTGGTCACCTGCTGCCCCTTCTGCGAGGCCAACCTGGGCGACACCTCCCGCGCGTCCGGCGGCCTGCCCGTCTACGACCTCGTCGAGTTACTGAATTTAGGGTCAGACCCCAAATTTAGTCGGCGTGAGGTTCAGCGCGGGTAGAGGCGCGGGACCCCGTCCAGTAGCCGTCGCAGTTCGCCGCGGAGATAACCGGCTGAGCCGGAAGACGCGGACACCGACGTCATCGACAGCGGGTCCCCGTAATCCCATGGGGTAACCGATGGAGTTGTGCGCCCAGGCGTGGCCGTAGCCGTACATGGACCGCTCGCAGACGACGAGTCGTCCGCCTACGACGACGGTGGAGACGTCGTAAGTGTTGACGTAAGCCCCCACGTTGATGGACTTGCGCGAGAAGGCTTCCATGGTACATGTCCTGCAGTCCGGCGGCTCGACCTGCCCGCTCGTCGGTCATGAAGGACACGTCCACGTACTGGGCTTCGTCTATGGGATTCAGGCACCAGCACCCAGGTCTCGAAGCCGCCCGCGGTGCAGCCCTCGGGAAGGGTCCAGACCGGGCAGGGGAAGGCGGCGCCGATGGAGTCGTGTCCCCACTCGCGCGTGTTGCCGTACATGGCCCGCTCGCAGACGATCTCGCCGGTATCGTCGTATTCCCCGGCAGCGTCCACGGTGACGACGATGAAGGAGACGCTGTACGACTCGCACGTAGTCGCCGACGTTGAGCGAGGAACGCGAGCCGGGCGCCGACGGTCATCGGGATGTACCCCAGCACCGTCCTGGATCGTCCATCACGTAAGCCCTTACGTCCTGGCGTCTTCAACTGGGTGTTCTGCACCAGTATCCAGGTCTCCATGCCGCCCGCGGTGCACCCTTCCGCGAAGACCCACCCGCAGGCCGGCCTGGGTGACGCCGATGGAGTCGTGCGCCCCAGGCCCGCCCGTTGCCGTACATGGCCCGCTCGCAGATGACGTCTCCTCCGGAGGAAATGACCTGAGTAGAGACGTTGTAGTCGCTGACATAGTCCCCGAGCGTTGAAGGACGTCCGGGAATATGCCGGGTACCGTGTAATCCTGAGGACCGGGGACCGGAGCCCGTGGAGGTCATGAAGGACAGGTCCACGGTGACCGCGGTGGCGTTGGGGTTCTGTACCAGCACCCAGGTCTCCATGCCGCCGGCGGTGCACCCCTCCGCCAGGTACCAGGTGCTCGAGGGGGCGGTGACCCCGATGGAGTCGTGCCCCCAGGCCCGCCCGTGGCCGTACATGGCGCGCTCGCAGGCGATGGTCCCCTGGGTGGCGGTGACCTTGGTGGAAACGTTGTAAGTGGTCACGTAGACTCCCACGTTGAAGGAGCGGCGGCTGTTAGGCCGGGATGGTCAGGTTCTGCAGCGCGGGGGGCGAGACCGGTCCCGGTGTCCGTCTGGAACTGGATGTTGACGACTGGCATCGTTCATCCGCCGGGTTCTGCACCAGCACCCAGGTCTCGAAACCGCCGGCGGTGCATCCCTCCGCCAGGTACCAGGTGTCGGTGGCGGTGACGAAGAAGCCGGTAGCGCTCCAGGGGCTCCATGTCGCTGTTGGTGTCCTGGTAGCGCACCCTCCACCGAAGTAGCTCATGTTCGTCTCGAGGCTGGACCTGCCGGCGCATTCGTTGGCGAAGGTCCCGTTGGCCGCGTTGACCTGGACCTGCGTCTCCGGCCGGAGGAAGACGCGGGTCCACTCCGGCGTGGAGAAATCGCTGCATGTCGTCGATCTGCCACTGGGTGGCCTGGTGAGCCGGGTAGCCGGAATAGGCGGATGCCTGCAGGGCGGGATTGACGGGTACGGTCGACCGAGTCGTCTCGGGCGAGATCAATGTCGGGGCGGCGGGCGCGGCGATGGAGACGCCCGCGTCAGCGCCAGGCACGACAGGGCCATCAAGATGACGGTTATCGGGACGAGAAAACGTACGAACGGGCCAGCGGACTTGTGCATGCGTTTTACCTCCTCTGTGACGGAACGAGCAACGGGCCTTCCCACGGAAAACGAAAAGCCGGGTGGAAGAACTCGCGCTCTTCTCGCCCACCCGGCTGATTAGATCATAGCAGCAAGCCAAGCGCCGCGCAAGGCTGTGTGGCCGGACTAAATTTGGGGTCTGACCCCAAATTTAGCGGGCGGCGGCGCGGAAGCCGTCGAGCCAGGCGGCCGGGTCGACCTGCGTGGCGCCTTCGCCGCCCAGGCCGGCCGCGGAGTAGCCCGCGACGCGGACGAGATACCCCCCCAGCCCAGGATGTAGCCGATGGAGTCGTGGGCCCAGGCCCGGCCGGGGCCGTACATGGCGCGCTCGCACACCACCGGGTCGGCCGCGTCCACCAGGGTGGAGACGTCGAAGGTCTGCACGTAGTCGCCGACGTTGAAGGAGCGGCGCGAGAAGGCCGGCAGGGCCACGCCCTGCAGCTCCGGCGGGATGACGATGCCGGCGTCGGTCATGAACACCAGGCTGACGGTAGCGGCCTCGGACGAGCTGGGGTTGAGCACCAGCACCCAGGTCTCCATGCCCCCGGCGGTGCTCCCCTCGGGCAGGGCCCAGAACGGCGCCGCAATGCCCGGAATGCCGATGGAGTCGGTCCCCCAGGTGCGGCCGCTGTCGTACATGGCCCGCTCGCAGATGATCTTGCCGCCGGTGTCGATTGTGCCGCCGGCCTCGTTCCAGGTGACCGCGGTGACGGCCACGTTGTAGGACTGCACGTAGTCCCCGACGTTCACCGACATCCGGCGAGTTGGCCGGGACGTTGAACCGGGGGTAGACGGCGATGGGGCCGACCTCGTCGGAGAAGAACAGGGCCACTTCCTGCTGGTAGCTCATGGGGTTCTGCACCAGCACCCAGGTCTCGAAGCCCGCGCCGGTGCACCCCTCCGCGAACAGCCACATGAAGGTATAGGAAGGGGCGCCGATGGAGTCGTGCCCCCAGGCGCGCCCGTTGCCGTACATGGCGCGCTCGCAGATGACAGCGCCGCTGGAGGCGACCTTGGTGGAGACGTTATAGGTCTCCACGTACAGGCCGAGGTTGAAGGAGCGGCGGCTGGCGGCGGGGATGTCCACGTCCTGCAGCGCCGGCGGCGACAGGGCGCCGGCCTCCGTCTGCAGGGTGAGGTCCACGGTCACCGCCGAGGCGTTGGGGTTCTGCACCAGCACCCAGGTCTCCATGCCGCCCGCCGTGGCCCCCTCCGCCAGGTACCAGTTGATGCGGGGGGTGGTGACCCCGATGGAGTCGTGGCCCCAGGCCCGCCCCGGCCCGTACATGGCGCGCTCGCAGATGACCGTGCCGGAGGTGGCGGTCACCTTGGTCGAGACGTCGTAGGTGGTCACGTAGGAGCCCACGGAGTAGGAGCGGCGGCTGTTGGGGGGGATGACGTCGCCCTGCGGCCCCGCCACCGGCCCCTCGCCGGTCTGGAAGTCGATGTCCACCACCGCGTCGGTGTCGCCCGGGTTCTGCACCAGCACCCAGGTCTCCATGCCCCCGGCGGTGCTCCCCTCCGCCAGGTACCAGGTGGTGGTGGTGGTGATGAAGAAGCGGTAGTCGGACCATTCGCTCCAGCTGTCCGCTGTCGTTGGAGTAGCGGAACCTCCAGTAGTATTGCTCGTTCTCGTCCAGGCTGGTCCTGCCGGCCAGGGAGTCGGCGAAGGTGCCGTTGGCCGCGTTGACCACCGTCTGGACCTCGGCCTGAGGAGGTGCGGTACCAGTCGGGGGAAGTAAACTCGTAGCAGTCGTCCACCTGCCACTGCGTCTCAGTGTGGGTCCCGGTGCCGGAGTAAGCGGAGCCTGACAGGGCGGGGTTGACCGGCACGTCCAGGGCCCCCCAGTTGGGCGAGACGGCCGTGGGCTTGTCGGGCACCGCGGCCTGCGCGGCAACCGGGAAGAACGCCAGCGTCGCCAGGGCCAGGGTCACGATGATCGACACGCGCAAGGCCTTCATCTCCACCACTCCTTTAAAAGAAAAAGCCTCTCTTCCCCATCCAGCATAGCAGATGGCCCGGCGCCAAGTTAACCAGGCATGAAGGGGTAAAGGGCGGGCATAAGGCCCCGCCGTCACCTCCTGCCGGCCAGCTCCAGGTAGGCGGCGGCGATGGAGGGCCAGGCGTACTTGGTCTCGGCCAGGGCCCGGGCGCGCCGGCGGATGGAGCGGCGCTCCTGCGCGTACATCTCTCCGTAATATTCCAGGAAGGTGTTGATGTTGTTGGCCAGGTTGAGGGCCAGGTCCTCGTCGAGGAAGAGGGGCTTGAACCTCACCTCGTCGAAGGTGCCGGCGAACTCGTCCACCACGTCCCGGATGACCTGGGAGAAGCCGGAGTGGTTGGCCAGCAGGGGGATGACCCCGCAGGCCAGCGCCTCCACCGCCACCAGGCCGAAGGCCTCGGGGAAGACCGAGGGGGCCGTGACCACCTCGGCGCAGGGCAGCAGGTCCTTCAGGAGGTCGTGGGAGAGGTAGCCGGTGAAGATGACCCGCTCGCACAGGCGCCCGGACGCGGCCTTGAGATAATCCTCGCGGAAGGTCTCGTCCTCCAGCGCCTCCACCAGCCCCTCGAGATACCGGGAGGCGTCGGGGTCTATCTCGGGGTAGAGCTCCCAGGGGCGCAGCAGCAGCAGGCGGAGGCGGTCCAGGTCGCCCGAGTCCAGGGCGTGGACGATCTCCTCCAGCCAGTGGCGCTGGGAGCCGAAGCCCACCAGGACGAAGCGGGCGCGGGGGTGGCGCCCCAGTATCAGGGGGGCCGCCGCCAGGAGCACCTGCACCCCCTTGGTCCACAGGAACTTGCCGTTGTAGACGACGATGGGGTCGCGCGCCCAGTCCACCGCGGAGAGCTCCTCGGCCGCCCCCGGGTCCACCTCCATCTCCCGCGTGCCGCTCCCGCCCCGCCCGCGCCCGCGGACTCCAGGCCCTCCAGCAGCCTGTCGATGCGCGCTTGCTTCTCCTCCCGCATCTCCAGGGGGACGAACTTCTCCATGTCCACCCCCACCGGGATGACCCGCGACCGCGTCTCGACGCCCTCAACAGCGGAGAAGAACTCGACGAACTCCCGGCGCCCCGCCTCGCTCACGCAGATGACGCGGTCCACCGCCCCCACCGCCTCGCGCGCGTACTCCTGGAGCGTCTCTGAGCGCCGCACCGAGAAGTTGAGGCAGCTGCCGTGCACGGTCATGAAGTGGCGCGTCCCGCCCGTCCCCGCCCCGCGCAGGGCGCGCGCCGCGTACACCGGCTGCATGATGGTGTGCTGCGAGAGCACCAGGGCGGGCCGGCGCCCTTGAAAGACGTGGGTCAGCGCCAGGCGGTTGCGCTCCAGGTAACCCTCCAGCTCGTCCCGGGTGAGGTCGGGATACTCCTTCACCGTGTATCCCTCGTAATCGTCGTAGACGTACACGGGCAGCAGCCCGCCCAGGTCGGGGCGGAAGGCCACGCACTTGCCCGCGTAGGGCGTCTCCCGGTCGAGGACCTTTGAGGGCTCGAGGTTGTCCGCGGGGAACTCGTAGGCGCGCGCCACGAAGTCGAAATCGCCGGGCGCGCTCTCCTGGCAGAAGAGGTGGACCTCGTGGCCCAGGCGGCAGAACTCCCGGCAGAGGTTCTGCACGTAGAGGTTGCTCCCCGTGCCGTGCAGAAAGTAACCGTGGACCATGGCTATGAGCATGCGGCGTTCCTTTCCCTGTGTCCCTATTCTATGCTAAACTAAGCGCCGGTTGCCACGATAGTAACGGAACAGCAAGATGATAGTAGACCTGCACATACACACCAACCGCTCATCCCGCTGCAGCGCGCTCTCACCGGAAGAGCTCATCCCCGCCGCCATGGGGCTGGGCCTGGACGGGGTGGGGGTGACCGAGCATACCGTGCACCGCGGGGCCCAGATAGTCTACGACATGGCGCACGAGCACGCCCTGGTGGTCTTCCGGGGCGTGGAGGTCTACACGCCGCAAGGGGACATGCTGGTCTTCGGCGTCTCCTCGCCGGTGGAGCCGGACATGGACTTCGAGAAGCTCTACGCCATGGTACGCGAGGAAGGGGGCGTCATCATCGGCGCCCACCCCACCCGGGGCTACTGGGGCCACCACCGCAAGTACAAGGGGAGCACCTCGGAGGAGGTCCTGGCCCGCCTGGACGCGGTGGAGACCCACAACGCCGGCTGCAAGCGGGACCTCAACGACCAGGCGGCGGAGAAGGCGGCGCGCCTGGGGCTGGTCTCGGTGGGCGGGAGTGACGCCCACGTCAAGAACGCCGTGGGCAAGTGCCTGACCGTCTTCGAGCGCGACTTCTCAACCGAGGAGGAACTGATCGAGGAGGTCCGGGCGGGGCGCTGTCGGGGCGCCTACCTCGAGGAGGCCCTCGAGGACCTGCGGGCGCAGGGGCTGAAGAGCTGACCCCGCCCCTACATTTATCCACCCCCAGTCCCTATAATCGAAGCATGAAGAAGGAGAACGACAACGCCTGGGACGCGAGTATCCGGGGCGTCAACGAGTTCGTGGAGAGATGGGCCGGGCGCATGCCCCTCATCCGCTCGCTGCGTGACGCCTTCCGCCCCACCGGGACGGACTTCATAGACTGGGACCAGTCCGAGTCCATCGCCGGCATCGTGTCGCTGTCCGGCGGGCCGGCCGCCCCACCGGCGGGCCGGGAGGTGGAGGCCTCCTTCCAGGAGATGTCCGAGCGCTCGGGCGAGCTGGTGGAGGGCTTCACCGGCCTCACCCCCGCGGACCCCCTGGGGCACCTCTTCGTGCTGGACCGCCCCGCCTGGATCCACGCCAACCTGGAGAGCTTCAAGCTCATCTTCGAGCCCTTCTCGCGCAGCTACGCGGCGACCCTGGAGAAGATGGAGAGCCGGCGCAAGCGCTCGGCCAGGGTGTCGCGGCACTTCACCAAGGGGGCGCTCACCGTGCAGATCGGCCTGGTCATGGGCTACCTGTCCCGCAACGTCCTGGGCCAGTTCGACCTGGGCCTGCCCAAGCTGGAGGGCGCCGGCAAGCTCTACATCGTCTACCCCAACATGCTCAAGGCGGAGGAGCGCATGCGTCTCTCACCCGCGGAGTTCCGCCTGTGGATCACCCTGCACGAGGTCACCCACGCCTTCGAGTTCGCCGCCTTCCCGTGGCTGCGGGGGTTCATGCGCCGCATGATGGAGGAGTACTTCGCCAGCGTGACCGTGCGCATGAACGAGATGGGCAACCGCCTCTTCCCCGGCCTCTCCCCCGCGGAGCTGAAGGACTCGGCCCGGCTCAACGAGATCATCAACAAGGGGGGCCTCCTCTCGGTGGTGCACAACCCCGAGCAGCGGGAGATCCTGGCCCGCATCCAGGCCTTCATGTCCCTGGTGGAGGGGTACAGCAACTTCGTCATGGACGGCGTGGGCAAGGAGATCCTCCCCACCTACCAGGAGATGAAGGAGACCTTCGCCCGGCGCCGCGATTCCAAGACCGGGGCCGAGCGCTTCATCGAGAAGGTGCTGGGCTTCGACCTCAAGCTGCAGCAGTACCGGATCGGCGAGCTGTTCTGCCGCGAGGTGGCCGAGAAGGAGGGGGTGGAGTTCCTCAACCTGGCCTGGAAGAACGAGGAGAACCTGCCCACCTACGACGAGATCCACCACCCCTTCGTGTGGATCGAGCGCATGCGGGAGACGGAAGGCCGCCGCGTGGAGCACTTCCACATCTAGCGGCCCCCGGCCGACTACTCCGGCGACCTTCATTCCGCCGCACGGAAAAGGTATAATACAGAGCAAGCCGGATCCGGCATCGGGCAAAGCGGGGAAGCAAAAGGAGGCATCCGATGAAGATCAGGAAGTGCGGTAAATGCGGCTTCGCGGCCGTGTATTCCAAGCTGATACGCTGGAGGCCCGACGGCACCATCTGTATCCGCCTCAACCCCAGCTTCCGCGTCCTGCTCCTCGAGGCGGACTCCCTGCCCCGGATCATGACCAACATCGAGCAGGAGCTGGGGGTGTCCCTGCGCCACCTCTTCTTCGAGGCGGAACGGAACGTCGCGACCAGGGTCATCCAGTCCAACCTCATCGGCCCCGCCAAGCTGGTACGGCACCTGCCGGGGGGCAAGCGCTTCATGGTGAAGGCCTTCTGCCTGGTCGCCGTGGGCACGGGCATGGGCTACGCGGAGGCCATCGGGTACAAGGCCGGCGATTACGGTGAGGCCATCATCCGCAACCCCTTCGACCGCGAGCTGATGGCCGCGGTCATCTGCGGTTCCTTCGAATGCCTGGAGCGCCAGCCCTTCGGCTATACCTGGAAATCGGTGAACGGGGACGACGTCATCCGCATCGAGCCGGCGGAAGCCAAGCCGGAGATCGCGGCCCGCCTCGACTTCTCCCTCCAGCCCATCAAGCAGGGCCGGCACGAGTTCGAGCGCTGCCCCAGGTGCAAGACGCCGGTGGAGCTGGGCAGCCTGGAGTGGCGCGAGAACGACGGCCTCATCATCGACACGGAGCGCAACATGCGCATGGTCTTCCTGGACGCCTACACTCCCAACGTGGTCATCCGCGAGCTGGCGAGGGAACTGGGGGACGACATCTACCCCCTGGTCATCGACGCCCAGCGCTCCGTCTCCCTGCGCACCCTGAGCGAGGGGTACCTGGCGTCCGGGTGCAACGGCTCGGCCGTGGACAAGGAAGGGCTCTGCAACTCCCTGCTGGGCAGCATCGCCGCGCGGGGGCAGGGCAACCCGGTGGAGTGCTCCGTCTCCGGCGGGACCTGGCGGGTGACGGTGGAGAACCCCTTCAACGGGCACTTGCTGGCCGGGCACCTGCAGGCCGTCCACCAGTTCGTGGAGGGGAGGAAGCCGGAAGTCGGGTGGGAGCAGCCGGACCCCTCCACCATCGTCTACACCCTGAGTTGACCCTGGACGGGTACGGCCTCCAGACCCGGCTGGTGATAGAATCGTCTTATCGGTATCGCCGGGCCGTCTGAAAGGAGGAGCAGCCGTGAAGACACTAGTCGCATACGTCTCGCAATCGGGCAACACGCGCAAGGTCGCCGAGGCCATCTACGGGGAGATCCCCGGGGAGAAGGAGCTCAGGGAGCTATCGGAGGTGGAGAGCCTGGACGGGTACGACCTCTCCTTCATCGGGTTCCCCATCATCGCCTTCGGGCCGGAGAACAGCGCGAAGGAGTTCCTCGCCGCCAGGGCGGCGGGGAAGAAGGTGGCGCTCTTCATCACCCATGCCGCCCCCGAGGACCAGGAGGGGGTCGGGGAGTGGCTGGACAAGTGCAGGGAAGCGGCGTCCGGGGCCGCCCTGGCCGGCCTGTTCGACTGCCAGGGTGAGCTGGCCGAGGGCATCGCCGGCTTGCTGCTCAAGAGCGACGACGAGATGATGCGCTCCTTCGGGGAGCGCCGGCCGGAGACCATGGGGCAGCCCGACGAGTCGCGCCTGGAGAAAGCCCGCGCCTTCGCCCGCGAGATGGCGGAGAAGGCCGGCTCTTAGGGCAAGCCGCTCCCTCAGGGAGTGACCCCGTTGTACACGTTGATGTATCAGTCGGCTTCGCGGATGCCCAGGAGCCAGGCGGCCACCCCCGCTACCCGGGTGGACTCGCTCAACCCCACCTGGTTGATGCGGTCGACGGTATCGGTGGTCTTGTGGAAGTCGGGGTGGTCGGTCCGCTCGAACCACGACCAGTCGCAGGTCACGCAGGCCATGTGGTAGATGAAGAAGATGGACGAGGCGGAGCCGGCGCCGGTCCCGTTGATCTCCAGGGCCACCCCCAGGAAGGCGGAGGCGTCGTCGACGGCGTCCACGACGGGCCGGTTCTTGACGTAGTTCTGGTCCCAGACGTCCATGTAGTCACCGCTGCCGGCCGCCAGGCCTTCCAGGTCGATGACCTTCACTGCCTCCTTCATGCCCTCCATCTCGCAGGCCTCGGCCAGGGCGCGCGAGCCGAAGTAGCCGCACTCCTCGGCGTTGAGCTCCGCGAAGACCAGGGTGACCAGGGGCTTTTCCCCGGCTGAGACCATCGCCCGGGCCAGTTCCAGCACCGCGGCCGCCCCCGAGGCGTTGAAGTCGGCGCCCGGGTAATAATCGCCGGTCTCCGCGTCCACGCCCAGCCCGTCGAAGTTGGCGGCCACGATGACGAAGCGGTCCGGCTGGGCGGTGCCCGGTATGACCCCGATGACGTTGGATATGGTCAGGGCCTCCTCGACGGCGGGTTGGTTCTCCAGGAAGCAGCGGGAGGACGGCACCGGGAAGTCCTGGCGCAGCCCGGTGAGGCCCAGGGCGGAGAAGGGCTCGAGCCCCAGGTCGCGGAACTCGCCCTCCAGGTACGCGGCCACCTCCCCGTTCTGGGGGGAGCCCGCCGGCCTGCCCTTGAGCTCGGGCGAGGAGAGGTAGGTGATGGTATCCACCATGCGGCTGGTGTCGACGGAGTCCGCGATGCGCATCAGCAGGGCGGACTGGGGCAGCTCGATGTTCCCCTTATCGGAGCCGCCGCCGTTCCCGCCCCCGCAGCCGGCCGTTACCAGCAGGGACAACGCGAGCAGCGCGGACAGCAGGGCGACGGCCGGAAAGGCCGGGAGGAGCCGGCGGCTATTTCTTCTTGGCATCGCGCTTGGCCTTGTCTTCCTCGATCTCCTGCTCCAGGGTGGCCTCGGCCTTGCGGTTGGAGAAATACATGGGAACGAGGACCGCCAGGATCACCAGGGTCACGCCCAGGATGATCAGGATCCAGAGCCAGAGGAGGTTGCTCTCCTCCCCGCTGCTCGAGGAAGCGCCGACCCCCACGTCCTTGGAGCTCACCCCCAGGGCCTCGAAGGCGTCGGCCCCGCGGTTGGCTTCGTCGACGTCCACCGTCACCTTGATCTCCTCGGTGTGGGCCGCCTCCTTCAGGGTCTGGACCAGCTGCTGCATGGCCATCTTGGCCTGCTCGGGCGTGTCCTTCAGGGACATCAGCTCGCTGGAGAGGTTGACCGAGAAAGCGTTGCCGGTCATGCTCTTGGTCGAGTAGAGCAGCTTGAGCCCCTCGGGGAGGTAAGTGGTGAAGCCCTCGGCCTTCTCCTCCTCGCTGGGCCCCTTGAGCAGGTCGTTGACGGTGAACTCCACCATCTGCCCGCCGCCGGGGATCTCCCGGGCCACCCCCACCAGTTCCCCGTCCTTGAAGAAGTAGACCATCAGGGGGGTCTGCTCCGTCTGGGTAGGCGTCTGGGTCTCGGGGGTGGTGGTGCCGGTCGCCGGCGGCTGCTCCTCCGGCGGCGTATCCTGGGCCAGGGCGATGCCGCCCAGGCAGAGCAGGGCCAGCAGCGCCGCGACGAACGCGATCGCGAAATACCTTCCGGTCTTCAACATCTTCAACCTCTTTCATCTCCTCGGGGGCCGTACCGGGGGCCGTAACACTTAGACATTCTATCTTTAGATGTTTCATCGTACAATATGGGTTTCCCTGTAAGGCTGTGTTATAAATATCTCAGGTGGCAACATGAAGAAGATACTGATAGTGGAGGACGAGCGCCCCCTGGCGGAAGCCCTGGCCTACTCCCTGGAGAGGGAGGGCTACGGGGTGGAGACCGCCTTTGACGGACCGGCGGGCCTCGCCGCGTTCCAGGCCTCAGGGGCCGACCTTATCCTGCTCGACCTGATGCTCCCGGGCATGGACGGCCTGGAGGTCTGCCGGCGCGTGCGGCAGGATTCATCCGTCCCCATCCTCATGCTCACCGCCAAGGACTCCGACCTGGACAAGGTGCTGGGCCTGGAACTGGGGGCGGACGACTACGTGACCAAGCCCTTCAACACGCGTGAGCTGATCGCGCGCATCAAGGCGGTGCTGCGCCGCACCGGGGCGCCGCCCCGGGAGGCCGCGGCGGCGCGCCTCGAATGGGGCGAGATCGCCCTGGACGCCGAGAGCCACGAGGCGTCGTTCGGGGGGAGGGCCCTCAACCTGACCCCACTGGAATACGGCATCCTGGAGCTGCTGCTGCGCCACCCCCGCAAGGCCCTGCCCCGCGAGTACTTCATCACCCAGGTCTGGGGAGGGGGGTTCTACGGCCCCACCAAGACCCTGGACGTGCACATCCGCCACCTGCGGGAGAAGATCGAGCGCGACCCCGCCCACCCCCGCTACATCGTGACGGTGCGGGGAGTGGGGTACAAGCTGGACGAACCGGGGGAGGGGTAGGCCGTGCAGAGCCTCAAGCGGCTGCTGTTCTTCCGCTTCGCGCTGGCGCTGTTCCTGGCCCTGGTCCTGGCGGCCCTGATGCACGTCATCCTGCCGGCCTGGGTGGACCTGCTGATCACCGCGGTCCTGCTGGTGGTGATCCTGCTGGTGGTGACGGCGTGGATCGAGCGGACCCTCGCCTCCGACCTGAAGGAGATGGGCGAGGCGGCCGGGCAGGTGGTGCTGGAGCAGGGGACTGGAGGCCATGCCCCAACCCCACCTCTCCGACCTGCAGGGGCTGGCCCTGGACCTGGACGCCATCGGCTCCCGGGTCAAGGAGCAGTACGGATTGCTGCGCGGCGAGAAGGAGAAGCTGGAGACCATCCTGGAGAACGTCAACGCCGGCATCCTGGTGCTGGGCGTGGACGGGAAGGTGGAGTTGATCAATCACGCGGCCGAGCGGATCCTCGGAGCCTCCCGCGCCTTCGCCCTGGGGCGTTCGCTGGTGGAGATCCACCCGTCCTCCGCCATCGACAGGGCGGTGGAGGCGAGCCGCTACGGGGAGGACGCCGAGGCGGAAGTGGAGATAACCGTGCCGCGCAAGCGGATCCTGCGGGTCCGCACCAGCCCCATCCGCGGGGTGGAGCGCGAGGTCGGCTGGGTGGTCTGCGTGCTCGAGGACCTCACCGCCACCCGCGGGGTGGAGCGGATGCGCCGCGACTTCGTGGCCAACGTCTCCCACGAACTGCGCACCCCGGTGGCCAACCTGCGGGCGGTGGTGGAGGCCCTGCAGGCGGGGGCGCTCGAGGACCGGGAGCGGGCCCGCCGTTTCCTTTCCGACATCTACGAGGAGTCGGGCCGGCTGGCCGGCCTGGTGGAGGACCTCCTGACGCTGTCCCGCCTGGAGGCGGCGGAACTGGCCCCGCAGTACGACTACTTCTCCCTGGACGAGCTGATCGGGCAGGTGCTGGAGGAGAAGCGGCTGATGGCGGAGCGGTACGAGGTGGAGGTGGCCTTCGACCACGCGGGCAAGGGCCCGTTGATGCGCGGGGACCGCGCCCTGATCAAGACGGCCTGCGCCAACCTGCTGGACAACGCGGTCAAGTACAACCGCCCCGGCGGCAAGGTGGAGATCACCGCCGAGGCCGGCGACGAGCAGGTCCGGATAGCGGTCACCGACGACGGCATCGGCATCCCCGCCAAGGACCGGGAGAGGGTCTTCGAGCGCTTCTACCGGGTGGACCAGGCCCGCTCCCGGGAGACCGGCGGCACCGGCCTGGGGCTGTCCATCGTCAAGCACGTGGCCGAGCTGCACGGCGGCTCGGTGGGCCTGACCAGCACGGAGGGCGCCGGCTCCACCTTCACCATCACCCTGCCCCTGCGCGCCGAATGATTCAAGATCGGGGCCAGGTCTCAGACCTGACCCGCATCGCCGCGGGCGTTTAACCCGAAATTAACCTGGTCCTTACCCAAGTTTTCCCTGGAGAAAACCCGTTCTCAAGATGCCGCTGTTTCAATGAGGGTTGGAACTGAGTACGCATCGAGGAAAGGAGAAGGAATGAGAACGGGCAAGGTAACGAGAACCGCGGGCTTTCTGGGAAGCGCCTGCCTGGTCCTGCTGCTGGCGTCGGCGCTGGCCTTCGCGGGGTGCGGCGGCAGCGGGAGCTCCGATCGGGTTCCGGGTACTCCGGGACCGTCAAGGTCTCCGGCTCCACCACGGTGCTGCCCCTGGCGCAGGAGGCGGCGGCCATGTTCATGGACGCCAACCCCGACGCGCTGGTGGAGGTGCAGGGAGGCGGCTCCAGCGTGGGCATCACCCAGGTCAAGGAGGGCGTGGTGGACATCGGCATGAGCTCCCGCGACATCAAGCAGGAGGAGAACGCCGACGGGTCCCTGGTGCCGGTGAAGATCGCCCTGGACGTCATCGACATCGTGGTCAACCCCAAGGTCAGCGTGGACGGCCTCACCACCGAACAGGTCAGGGACATCTTCACCGGCAGGATCACCAACTGGAAGGACGTGGGCGGCGCCGACGCCGAGATCATCGTGGTGGTGCGGGACCAGGCCTCGGGCACCCGCGAGATGTTCGACGAGAAGGCCATGGGGAGCAAGAAGGACGCGCCGGTGGAACCGACGGCCTCGGCCATCGAGTGCAACTCCAACGGCATCGTGCGCGAGACCGTGGCCTCCAAGCCGGGAGCCATCGGCTACCTGTCCTCCGGCTACGTCAACGACAAGGTCAAGGTCCTCAAGTACAACGGGGTCGCTCCGTCGGTGCAGACCGCCAAGGACAAGAGCTACACCCTCTCCCGCTACCTGTACCTGGTCACCAAGGGGGCGGCCGAGGGGGCGGCCAAGGGTTATATCGATTACGTCCTGTCCGACGGGTTCCAGGACGAAGTGGTGGCCACGGAGTACATACCGATAAAGCAGGCGCAGTGAAGGGCGTCGTGAGCAAAACGCTTCACGCGGCCGGCCACCTTCCGATCGACCGGCCGGCCGCCGGATACGGGAAGGCTCGGCCTTCCCGTATCCCCCCTCTTCACGGTTGAAGAGACCGAGGGCGCGAGATGAAGAAGACCGACGGCTTCGCCAAGTGGATCATGCTGGCCTGTTCCTTCGCGAGCTTCCTGGGCATCGCGCTCATCTTCTTCTTCATCCTCAAGGAGAGCCTGCCGGCCTTCCGGGAACTGGGCCCGGCCAACCTCTTCGGCCTGGAATGGGCCCCCAACGTCTCCGACCCGGCCGCCGGCAAGTACGGCATGCTGGCCTTCCTCAACGGCACGGTCATGACCACCCTGGGAGGAGTGCTCATCGGCGCGCCCCTGGGGGTGGGCACCGCCGTCTTCATCGACCAGGTGGCCCCCCGGTCCATGGGCAGGGTGATCAGCCGCGGCGTCGAGCTGCTGGCCGGCATCCCCTCGGTGGTCATCGGGCTGTTCGGGATGACCCGGCTGGTGCCCTTCCTGGCCAGGATATCGGGCACGGGCGGCGACGGCATCCTGGCGGCCAGCCTGGTCCTGGGGGTGATGATCCTGCCCACCGTCACCTTCCTCTCGGTGGAGGCGCTTGCGGGCCCTGCCGCGCGAGCACCGCGAGGCCAGCCTGGCCGTGGGGGCCACGCGCTGGCAGACCATCTACCGGGTGCTGCTGCCGGCGGCGCGCCGGGGCATCCTGGTGGCGGTGGTCCTGGGGATGGGGCGGGCCATCGGGGAGACCATGGCGGTGCAGATGGTCATCGGCAACGCCCGCCAGATCGCCTGGGGCCCCTTCCAGCGCACCAGCACCATCCCCTCGCGCATCATCACCGACATGGGGGAGTCCTCCGGGCTGTTCCGCTCGGCCCTCTTCGCCCAGGGGCTGGTGCTGCTGCTGCTGGCCATGCTGATCATCCTGGGCATGAAGCTGGTGACCAGGGAGAGGAAGGGACGATGATCGACAAGCGGACCACCGACCGCGCCGCCACCGCCGCCTTCTGGGCGGTGGGGCTGCTGTCCATGGGCATCCTCCTCTACATCCTGGGGGAGATCTTCGCCCAGGGGCTGGCCACCGCCCTCAAGCCCTCGTTCTTCCTGGGGAAGCCGGAGGCCATGCGGGAGGGGGGAGGCATCTTCCCCATGATCGTCTCCTCGGTCTACCTGGCGGTCTGGACCCTGGTCATCGTCCTGCCGCATCTCCCTGGGGGCGGCCATCTACCTGGCGGAGTTCTCGCGCAAGGGGAGCAGGCTCACCGGGTTCGTCCGCTTCTGCGCGGACAGCCTGGCCTCCCTGCCCTCCATCGTCTTCGGCCTCTTCGGCATGGTCCTCTTCTCCATGTACCTGGGGTGGGGGACCTGCCTGCTGGCCGGGGCCTGCACCCTGGCCCTGCTCAACCTGCCGGTGCTCATGCGCAGCGCGGAGGAGGCCATGCTCAGCGTGCCCCACACCTACCGCGAGGCCTCGCACAGCCTGGGGGCCGGCCGCTGGTACACCGTCCGCCAGGTGGTGCTGCCCTCGGCCATGCCCGGCATCCTGGCCGGCACCGTGCTCACCGTGGGCAGGATCATGGGCGAGTCGGCCTCGCTCATCTACGTGATGATGCTCATCACCCGCAAGGTCCCCTCCTTCAACCCCTTCAGCAACGCCGCGCCCCTGGCCTCGAACATCTGGTACACCCAGTCGGAGGCGATCATCCCCGACTATCCGAGGGTGGTGAGCGGAAGCGCCGCCTTCCTCCTGCTGATGGTGCTGATCATCAACTTCTCGGCCCGGGCGCTTGGTAAATATTACCAGAAGAAGAAAGGTATCGGTGAGACCGGTGCAAGAGCCTGACCACAAGATGAAGATAAACGGCCTGAACATGTACTACGGGGACTTCAAGGTGCTCGAGGACATCCGACCTGGACATCCCCTGCCGCCGCATCACCTCGCTCATCGGCCCCTCCGGCTGCGGCAAGAGCTCCCTGCTGCGCTGCCTCAACCGCATGAACGACCTGGTGGAGGGGTGCCGGGTGGAGGGCGAGGTGCTGATGGACGGCGAGCGACATCGTCTCCCCGGACTACGACGTCATCGACCTGCGCCGGCGGGTGGGCATGGTCTTCCAGCGGCCCAACCCCTTCCCCAAGAGCATCTACGAGAACGTGGTCTACGGCCTGCGGGTGGACGGCGTCAAGGGCAAGGACGAACTGGACGGCCTGGCGGAGCGGAGCCTCAAGCGGGCCGCCCTGTGGGACGAGGTGAAGGACAAGCTGAAGAACTCCGCCCTGGAGCTCTCCGGCGGGCAGCAGCAGCGGTTGTGCATCGCCCGGGTGCTGGCCATCCAGCCGGAGGTGATCCTGCTGGACGAGCCCTGCTCGGCCCTGGACCCCATCGCCACCCAGCGCATCGAGGACCTGCTGGAGGAGCTGAAGGAGAGCTACACCATCGTCATCGTCACCCACAACATGCAGCAGGCGGCGCGGGCCAGCGACTACACCGCCTTCCTGATGATCGAGGACCAGGGGGAACCGGGACGGCTGGTGGAGTGCGGCGCCACCGAGAGCATCTTCACCAACCCGCGGGACGAGCGCACCGAGCGCTATATCACCGGGCGTTTCGGCTAGAACGGAGACATGGATGGAGGGAGAGTAGATGGAGAATGACGACAAACATGAAGACGGACGTCCGCAGGACCTTCCACCAGCAGCTGGACGAGCTCTACCTGGACCTGCTGCGCATGTCCAACCGCTGCCTGGAGATGATCGAGGAGACCCGCCAGGCCTTCGCCGCCCTGGACATCGCCGCGGCCGGGCGCATCATCGCCTCCGACGACATAGTCGACGACTACCGCGAGCGGGTGGAGGAGAACGGCTTCGAGCTCATCGCCCGCCAGGCCCCGGTCGCCATCGACCTGCGCAACATCATCGTGATCATGCGGCTGGCCCAGCACCTGGAGCGGGTGGCCGACCTCTGCGTCAACATCTCCAAGGCCATCAAGAACCTGGAAGGCCGCACCCTCTCCCCCTGGATCAGGGAGAACATGGACGAGATGTTCCGCATCGCCTCGGAGATCCTGGCCCGCGCCATGGAGGCCTTCAAGGCCAAGGACCTGGCCATCTCCGACGAGCTATCCGTGATGGACGAGAAGGTGGACGACATCAACCGGGCCTTCTTCACCGGCTTCAACCAGGAGAGCTGCGAGGACCTGGAGACGGTCATCCGGGTGGTGATGATCTCCCGCTTCGTGGAGCGCATCGCCGACCACGCCGTGGACATCGGCGAGCACGTGCGCTTCCTGGTCACCGGCTCCGTCCAGGACGACGACCAGCACCACTGAACCCATGTCTTTACCAAACCTTAACCTTCTCTTTAACCAGGCTTAAACCTGGCTTGTTTTAATCGAACCATCACACCAAGGTCGATCGGAGTTGACTTGAGGAAGGTAGACGTCAGGCGTTCCCGGGCCGCGCGCGCCCTGCCCGCCGCGGCCGCTGCTGCTGGCGGCGGCGGCGTTGCTGATCGTCCCTTCAGGCTGCGACATCATGCGCAAGAACATGGTGCGGGTCTCCGGCTCCACCACCGTGCTCCCCATCGCCCAGGAAGGGGCCGACCTGTTCATGGAGGAGCCAACCGGGGGAGAGGGTGATGGTGCAGGGCGGGGGGTCCAGCGTGGGCGTGGCCCAGCTCAAGCAGGGCATCGTCAGCATCGCCTGCACCTCGCGCGAGCTGAAGCCGGGAGAGGACGACGGCACCTTCGTGGACTTCAAGATAGCCCTGGACATCATCGCCATCGTGGTCCATCCCGGCAACCCTGTCGACGACCTGAGCAAGGACCAGGTCAGGGGCATCTTCACCGGGGCCGTCACCAACTGGTCGGAGGTGGGCGGGGAGGACAAGCCCATCGTGGTGGTGGTGCGGGACCAGGCTTCGGGCACGCGCCAGATGTTCGACGAGAAGGCCCTGGGCAAGCAGCCCTGCATCGACTCGGCCATCGAGTGCAACTCCAACGGCATCGTGCGCGAGACGGTGGGCGCCACCCCCAACGCCGTCGGTTACGTCTCCTACGGCTACGTCAACGACGTCGGTCAAGGCCGTCGAGGTACGACGGCGTGCCGCCCGAGGTGGAGCCGGCCATAAACGGGACCTACCCGCTGGCCAGGTACCTGCACATGTTCACCTCAGGCGAGCCGGAGGGCCGTACCCGGGACTACCTGGACTTCATCCTGAGCGAGGGTTTCCAGCAGGAGGTGGTGGCCCAGGAATACATCCCGGTCACCGACCTGCCGGTGGAGATATGGGGACGGTGAGGCGGGAGGCATGAAGCAACAGCGCGAAGGCCTGGTCAAGTACGTCATGTTCACCTGCGCCTCCTTCTCGGTGCTGGGCATCGTCCTGATCATCCTGTTCATCTTCAAGGAGAGCCTCCCCGCCATCACCGAGGCCGGGCTGTCCAACCTCTTCTCCACCAACTGGAACCCCGACGCCGGGCAGTACGGCTTCCTGGCCTTCCTCAACGGCTCCATCCTCACCACCCTGGGCGGCCTGCTGCTGGGCGCCCCGCTGGGCATCGGCACCGCCATCTTCATCGACCAGATCGCCCCGAAACAGGTAGGCGACGTCATCCGGCGGGGGGTGGAGATGCTGGCGGGCATCCCCTCGGTGATCATCGGCTGGCTGGGCATGGTGGTGCTGGTGCCCTGGCTGGCCGAGCTGACCGGCACCGGGGGCTACGGCATCATGGCGGCCTCCATCGTGCTGGCCATCATGGTGCTGCCCACCATCACCGCGCTGTCCGCCGAGACCCTGCACAACCTGCCCATCGAGCTGAAGGAGGCCTCCCTCTCCATGGGGGCCACGCGCTGGCAGACCATCCGCAGGGTGCTGCTGCCCGCCGGCCGCAAGGGCATCATCGTGGCGGTGGTCCTGGGCATGGGGCGGGCCATCGGCGAGACCATGGCGGTGCAGATGGTCATCGGCAACTCCAAGCAGCTGACCTACTCGCTCTTCGCCAACACCTCCACCATCCCCTCGCGCATCGTCACCGAGATGGGCGAGGCCACCGGGGTGCACCGTTCCGCCCTCTTCTTCCAGGCCCTGGTGCTGCTGGTGCTGGCCATGCTGCTGGTGATGGTGGTGCGCCTGGTGGGGCGGGAGAAGGGGGGCACCCGGTGAAAGCCAAGCGGGCCGACCGCGTCGCCACCGTCGTCTTCTGGGCCATCGGCCTGATCGGCCTGGCCGTCCTGCTCGCCATCGTCCTGTCGGTGTTCTGGCGCGGGGCGGCCATGCTGTTCAAGCCGTCCTTCCTCTTCGGCAAGCCCAACGTGCGGGGCGACGGGGGCGGCATCTTCCCCATGATCGTCTCCACCCTCTACCTGCTGGGGCTTGACCCTGGCTCATCTCCCTCCCCATCTCCCTGGGGGCGGCCATCTACATGGCGGAGTTCGCCAAGGAGGGGAAGGTCACCAACTTCATCCGCTTCAGCCTGGACAGCCTGGGCACCCTGCCCTCCATCGTCTTCGGCATCTTCGGCATGACCCTGTTCGTCATCAACTTCCGCTGGAACATCTGCCTGCTGGCCGGGGCCTGCACCCTGGCCCTCTTGAACATGCCGGTGCTGCTGCGCTCCACCGAGGAAGCCCTTCGCCAGGTGCCGCGCACCTACCGGGAGGCCTCCATGAGCCTGGGGGCCAGCCGCTGGACCACCGTCAAGCAGGTGGTGCTGCCCACGGCCATGCCGGCCGTCATCACCGGCACCATCCTGCCCATCGGCCGCATCATGGGGGAGTCGGCGGCCATCATCTACACCGTGGGCATGTTCGTGCGCTTCCTGCCGGTGAGTCCCTTCGACCCCGCCGCCCCCATGGCCGCCAACATCTACTACACGCAGACCGAGTCCCTCATCGACAACACCCGCGAGTTCATCAGCGGGGAGGCGGCGCTGCTGCTCGTCCTGATCCTGCTGGTCAACTTCGGGGCGCGGCGCCTGGCCAAGTACTACAGCAAGAAGAAGTCCCTGGGAGGTTGACGATATGAGCGAGAGCAACGGGATCAAGATGGCGGCCGAGGGCCTCAATCTCTTCTACGGGCCCTTCAAGGCGCTGGAAGACATCACCCTGAGCGTCCCGGCCCGCAAGATCACCGCGCTGATCGGCCCCTCCGGCTGCGGCAAGAGCACCCTGGTGCGCTGCCTCAACCGCATGAACGACATCATCGACACCTGCCGGGTGGAGGGCTCGGTGGCCCTGGACGGGGAGAACATCTACCAGCCCGGCTACGACGTCATCGACCTGCGCCGGCGGGTGGGCATGGTCTTCCAGCGCCCCAACCCCTTCCCCAAGAGCATCTACGAGAACGTGGCCTACGGGCCCAAGCTCACCGGCCTCAAGGACAAGGGCAAGCTGGACGCCATCGTGGAGGACAGCCTGAAGCGGGCCGCCCTGTGGGACGAGGTCAAGAACATCCTCAAGGAGTCGGGCCAGAACCTCTCCGGCGGGCAGCAGCAGCGGCTGTGCATCGCCCGGGTCATCGCGGTGCAGCCGGAGGTGATCCTCTTCGACGAGCCCTGCTCGGCCATCGACCCGGTCTCCACCCAGAAGATCGAGGACCTCATGGCGGAGTTGAAAAAGAACTTCACAATGGTTATAGTTACCCATAATATGCAGCAGGCGGCGCGGGTGAGCGACTACACCGCGTTCATGCTGGTGCAGGAGCAGGGGGAACCGGGACGGCTGATAGAGCATGGTGACACCAACCAGATCTTCACCAATCCCACGGACGAACGGACGGAACGGTACATCACCGGGCAGATTCGGATAGGGGTGCTGATGGCAATCGAGGAGAACGGGCTGAGAAAGACCTTCCACCAGCAGCTGGACGAGCTCTACCTGGACCTGCTGCGCATGTCCAACCGCTGCCTGGAGATGATCGAGGAGACCCGCCAGGCCTTCGCCGCCCTGGACATCGCCGCGGCCGGGCGCATCATCGCCTCCGACGACATCGTCGACGACTACCGCGAGCGGGTGGAGGAGAACGGCTTCGAGCTCATCGCCCGCCAGGCCCCGGTCGCCATCGACCTGCGCAACATCATCGTGATCATGCGGCTGGCCCAGCACCTGGAGCGGGTGGCCGACCTCTGCGTCAACATCTCCAAGGCCATCAAGAACCTGGAAGGCCGGACCCTCTCCCCCTGGATCAGGGAGAACATGGACGAGATGTTCCGCATCGCCTCGCGAGATCCTGGCCCGCGCCATGGAGGCCTTCAAGGCCAAGGACCTGGCCATCTCCGACGAGCTATCCGTGATGGACGAGAAGGTGGACGACATCAACCGGGCCTTCTTCACCGGCTTCAACCAGGAGAGCTGCGAGGACCTGGAGACGGTCATCCGGGTGGTGATGATCTCCCGCTTCGTGGAGCGCATCGCCGACCACGCCGTGGACATCGGCGAGCACGTGCGCTTCCTGGTCACCGGCTCCGTCCAGGACGACGACCAGCACCACTGAATGGGGTCAGGTCTCTATTGCGTGAATTTCCACCCATATTTCTGCAAGTAGCGGAGCAAGCCTATCGATTACCATTATCTGGCAGGAAATTCAAGATTCGAGACCTGACCCCATTAGGGGAGTTTCTTGACGGTGATGGCGACCTCGCTGCCCGGCTCCACCATGGTCCCGTCCGCCGGGTTCTGGGCGATGACCTTGCCCAGTTCGCGGGTCGGCGGGGTTGGCGACCGTCTGGTAGACGACGCTCCAGGTCAGGCCCTTGGAGGTCAGCATGCCCTTGGCGGCGGACTCGGTCAGCCCGACCAGCTCGGGCACCTCCATCCCGGTGCTCACGTAGATGGTGACGGTGTCCCCCTGGTAGACGGTGGTCCCGGAGGCCGGGTCCTGTTCGATGACCATCCCTATCTTGACCGTCTCGGAGGGCTGTTCCACCTTGTTCACCAGCAGGCCCTTCCCGGTGATGAGGGTCTCCGCCTCGGCGGCGGTCTTGCCCTTGACGCCGGGCACCGACACCTTCTCCAGCAGGGCCCCCACCTCCAGGGTGACGGAGGAGCCCGGGGTGGTCAGGGTGCCGTTGCCGGGGGACTGGGTGAGCACCACGTCCACCTCTTCCTGCTTCTTGGTGGGCCTCTGCTTCCTGTCGGCCTTCAGCCCCACCTTGTTCAGCTGGCTGGCGGCGTCCCCGTAGGACATCCCCACCAGCTGCGGCACCCGCAGCTCCCGGGTGACGACCACCGCCACCGAGCTGCCCTTCTCGATACGGGTGCCGTTCTCCGGGTCCTGGGAGACGACCTGGTCCGGCTGGACCCCCTCCTCCGTGATGTACTGTTCGGACTTGATCTCCAGCTTGAGCCCCTCCGCCTCCAGGGCGCTCTTGGCCTCGGCCTCGCTCATGCCGATGATCCTGGGGACGTCGACCATGCTCTTGCGGCCGGTCGTGACGATGAGGAGGATGATGCCGATGAGCGCCAGCACTCCCAGGCCGGCGACCAGGCCCCAGACCCAGGCGGGGGTCTTCCTGCCTTCCTGAGGCATCTGCGGCGCGGTGGGCATGGCGGCGGTGGGCATGACCGGCGCCGAGATGTCGGACATCGGGGCCACCGCGCTCGCGGCCACCGGCATTACCGGCGTGGCGGTGACCGGGATGCCCTCCAGGAAGCGCAGGAGGTCGGCCTTGAGCTCCTGGGCGGTCTGGTAGCGGTTGGCGGGGTTCTTGGCCAGCGCCTTCATGACGATGGAGTTCATGGTGGCCGGGATGGAGGGGTCCATCACGGAAGGGGGCACCGGGTCGTCCCGCACCTGGCGATAGGCCACGGTCAGGGGGTTCTCGTCGTCGAAGGGGACCCGGCCGGTGAGCATCTCGTAGATGACGATGCCCAGCGAGTAGATGTCCGAGCGGCCGTCCACCGGCAGGCCCTGGGCCTGCTCGGGGGAGAGGTACTGGGCGGTGCCCATGACCACGCCGGTCTGGGTCATGCCCGTACCGGAGGCGGCGCGGGCGATGCCGAAGTCCATCACCTTCACCTGGCCGGTGGGGGTGATGATGACGTTGTGCGGCTTGATGTCCCGGTGCACCAGGTTGTGGCGGTGGGCGAACTGCAGGGCCGCCGCTATCTCCGCGGTGATCTCCGCCGCCCGCTCCGGTCCCAGCCGGCCCTGCTCCCTCAACAGCTCCTTGAGGTCGCGCCCCTCCACGTACTCCATGACGATGTAGTAGACGTCACCCTCGTTGCCCCAGTCGTAGACGCTGACGATGTTGGGGTGGTTGAGGTTGGCCGCCGACTGCGCCTCGTACCGGAAACGCTGGATGTAGGAGGGGTCCCGGGCGAATTCGGGGTGGAGGATCTTCACCGCCACCGGCCGGTTGAGGGTCAGGTCGTCCGCCAGGTAGACGTCGGACATGCCCCCCGAGCCTATCTTCTCCTTGAGGCTGTAACGGTTATTGAACACGCTTCCCAGCATACGGGTCTCGCCTTTCCTTGTCGGGATAAGTCCCTTTCAATATTTCTTCCCGGCCTTTTCTTATCCTTCAAGGCCGGTATCGTACTATGTTATGACGCGCCATTCCCGTGAAGCGCTCCCGGCGCGGCCCGCGGCCCGCGGCCCCGGGCGCCCTAGGGCGACTTGCTCACCACCAGGTCGACCCGGTCGCCGCCGGAGACCTCCGTGCCGAAGGGGGGGTCGCTGTCGAGGACGATGCCCGGACGGTACTCCGAGGTGACTTCGTAGTAGATGTCCCCCACCTCCAGGCCGCGTGACCTGAGCAGGGCGGTGGCGTCCTCGACGGGCAGCAGGCTCAGGTTGGGCACCTGCAGCGGCCCCGTGCTCACCACCACCGAGATGGTGTCCCCCTCGTTGATGCGCTTGCCGGCCGGCGGGTTCTGGGAGACCACGCGCCCGGCCTTGATGTCGGAACGGTACTCCTCCCTGGTCACCACCATCTCCAGGCCGTCGCTCTCGGCCTCCTTGCGCGCTTCCTCGACGTTCCTGTCCACCAGGTTGGGGGTGTCCACCCGGTTCCTGGGTCCCAGCAGGGCGAGCACCTCCATCACCAGCACCACCGCCAGCACCGTCAGCACTACCGCCCCGACGATGATCTGGGTCCGGGAGAACCTGTGCAGGAATCCGCGGGGCGGCGGGGGAGGCTCCTCCTCCGGGGGCGCCGCCCCGGGCAGGGCGGCCATGGGGTTCTCCCGCTGCAGGGCCACTCCCAGTTCCTTCCGCAGGTCCCCGGCACTGGCGAAGCGGGCGTTCTCCCCGCGGGACAGGGTCTTCTCCAGTATCTGGGTCACCTTGGCGGGCACCTCCTCGCCCAGGTCCAGCCGGGGCGTGGGCGAGTCCCCCTCCAGCAGGGCCGGGTCGAGCTCCCTCCCGGTCAGGCACCTGTAGAAGAGGAACCCCAGGGACTTGAGGTCGGCCTCGCGGTTGGCGTCCTTGGGGAAGGGCACCACCACCTGGCCGCTGGCGGGGTCGACGTAGGGGTAACCGGCGTTGGCCAGCTTGACCTTGGACGCCGGCAGGATGTAGATGTTCTCCGGCCGGATGTTGCCGTGCACGCTTCCGGCGGCGTGGAGCTGCTCCACCGTCTCGGTCACCTGGTAGGCGAAGCTCAGGAAGCCCTGGACGTTCATCTTGCGGCCGTCGGAGAACTTGGCGTCCAGGGTCTCCCCCTCCACCGGCTCCTCCACCGCGAAGGCCGTACGTTCCTCCAGGCCGAAATCGTACACCGTCACCAGGGAGGGGAAGCTCAGGCGGGCGGAGCGCCGCGCGGCCGCCAGGAAGGGGTTGCGCACCTCCGCCAGTTCCCCCGGCGCGGGGTCGAGCACCTTGATGGCCACGGGCGACGACTCCAGCAGGTCGTACCCGCGGTAGACCGCGCACACGCTGGTAGAGCCGGCCTGCTCGTCCAGGCGGTACCGGTTCTTGATGATCCTGCCGGCGAAGATGCCGTCCGCGTTCCCGTTGTCGTTCAGCTCCATCACTCCCGTCGCTCAGCGGACAAGGCCGCCCGGTCGTCGCGAGCGCAGCGACCTTTTGATTGCTTCGTCGCAAGCTCCTCGCAAAGACAAGGCGATCGGTCCTACATATTCTACTGCAAAGCGGCCTCCATGACCTGCCTGGCGATGGGCGCGGCCACCGACCCGCCGGAGCCGCCGCTGGCCTCCACCACCACGGCCACCACGATCTGCGGGTTCTGGACGTCGGCGATGCCCAGGAACCAGGTGTAGTCCTTCTGCCCCTCCACCTCCGCCGTTCCGGTCTTGCCGGCCACCGAATGGCCGGGGATGGCGCGGCCCTCCCGGTCCCCTCGGTCACCACGTCGCGCATCATCTGAAGCAGGGTGGAGGCGGAGGAAGCGGACATCATCCGGGACCACTCCCTGGTCTCGAACTGCTCGACGATGTTCTCCCGGTCGCGCACGTCCTTCAGGAGGTGCGGGTACATGATGCCGCCGCCGTTGGCCACGGCGCACCCGAACATGCACATCTGCAGCGGGGTCACCAGTTCGCTGCCCTGCCCGTAACCGGTGGCCGCGAGCTGCGCGTCGTCCATCTGCCAGGCCTGGGGGATGGAAGACCTGGCTCACCTCGGGCAGGTCCAGGGGGATGAGCCGGTTCATGCCCCCCGCCTCCGCGTACTCCACCAGCGTCTGCCCGCCCGTCTCCACCGCCAGCTGGGCGAAGTAGGTGTTGACCGAGTGGATCATGGCGGTCTCCATGTCGATCTCCCCGAAGCTGTTGCCGTCGTAGTTGTAGACCTTGGAGCCGCCGATGATCATCTCCCCCGGGCAGTTGTAGACCCGGGAGGTGGGGATGCCCGCCCCGTCGATGGCCGCCGCCGCCGTGACCACCTTGAAGGTGGAGCCGGGGCGGTAGAGTGCCCTGGGTCACCCGGTTGAGCAAGGGGGATGGAGGGGTCGGCGGCGTATTCCTCCATGGCCAGCTCCCCCGAGGTCTGCGAACCCACCATCTCCTGCCCCATCAGCAGGTTGGGGTCGTAGTCGGGCCAGGAGACCATGGCCAGCACCGCCCCGGTGCGAGGGTTGACCGCCACCACCGCCCCCTTGCGCTCGCCCAGGGCCGCCGCGGCCGCCTCCTGTACCATGCTGTCGACGGTCAGGGTGACGTCGTAGCCCTCCTTGCGCGTGCGCGTCAGCCGCTGCAGCTCGGTGAGGACCTTGTCCTTGGCCAGCAGGTAGTCGTTGTACTGGGACTCGATGCCCGGTGCGGCCGAACTGGGGGCTGTCGTAGCCGGTGACGTGGTCGTAGAGGACGCCCTGGGGATAGTGGCGCGTGTACTTGATATCCCCCGTCCCCTCCAGGCTCTCGGCCAGCAGCACCCCGTCGGAGGTGAGGATGCGCCCCCGCTTGACGCCGTACTCCTCCACCAGCCTCCGGCGGTTGTCGGGATTGGCGGTCAGCTCGTTGTTGTGCATCACCTGCAGCCAGGTCAGGTTGAGCACCAGGGCCCCGATGAGCACGGCGTAGAAGATGCCCAGCCTCCGGATGTTCTTATCCATGCTCCGGCGCCTCCTCCCCGCGGTTGGAGAGGATGACCAGCAGCCCCACCAGCAGGAAATTGGTGAGGACGGAACTGCCGCCGTAGCTTACGAAGGGCAGGGTGATGCCGGTCAGCGGGATGAGCCGGGTCACCCCCCCGATGATCACGAAGGACTGCAGGGCCACGATGGCGGTGAGCCCCACCGCCAGGAGCTTGCCGAAGTCGTCCTCCCGGTGCAGGGCGATGCGCAGCCCCCGCCAGGCCAGCATGAGATAGGCCAGGAGGATGGACACCGCCCCCAGCATGCCCAGCTCCTCGGCGTAGGCCGCGAAGATGAAGTCGGTGGTGACGTCGGGGATGAAATCGGGGTGGCCGCGGCCCAGCCCGGTGCCGGCCACGCCCCCCGAGGCGATGGCGAAGAGCGACTGGGCCGGCTGGTAACTGGGGCCGTCGATGGTCGCCGGGTTCAGCGGGTCCACCCAGATCTTCACCCGCTGTTCGACGTGGGCGAAGGCGAAGTAGCAGCAGGTCGCCCCCACCAGGAAGAGCAGCAGCCCGATGACCACGAAGGAGACGCGGGAGGTGGCCACGTAGATCAGGGCCAGGAAGATGCCGAAGAAGAGCAGCGAGGAGCCCAGGTCCTTCTGGAAGATCAGCATCAGCAGCGAGAGCGCCCACATCAGCAGCAGCGGCCCCAGGTGCTTGAGGTGGGGCACCTCGAAGCCCCCCACCTTCCTGCCCGCCTCGGTGAGCATCTCCCGCTTGTCCGCCAGGTAGGCGGCGAAGAAGATGGCCAGCAGGATCTTGGCCAGCTCGGAGGGCTGGAAGCGCAGCGGGCCCACCACCAGCCACAGGCGGGCCCCGTTGACCTCGGTCCCGAAGATGAAGGTGGAGAAGAGCAGGAGCAGCCCGGTCAGGGCGATGATGTACTTGTAGTCCGCGAGCGCCTTGACGTCCCGCAAGACCAGGATCAACAGCATGAAGCAGGCCGCTCCGACCGCGATCCAGACGAACTGCAGGCGCGCCAGGTCGGGGTCGAGGCGGTCGAGCATCACCAGCCCCAGGGACGAGAGGGCCGCGGTGAGCGGGAGCACCAGGTAGTCCGCCTCGGGCAGGAAGATACGCACGCACAGGTGGGCGGCGAAGAAGATGCCGAACAGGCCCAGCGGGTAGGCCAGGAACTGCCAGGAGAACCGGCCGTCCCGCGCCAGCTCCACGCTGAGGGTCCCCAGCGTGGAGATGACCAGGATGCCCAGCAGCAGCAGGAACTCGCGGTTGCGCCGGCGGTTGTCCAGCCCCAGCCGGTAGACCAGGTTACGCAAATCGGTTCACGCTTCTCTCACTTCCCCACCTCGCCCCAGGGCGTCGATGAGGAATCCGGCGCGGTCGCTGGCTCCGGGGCGTCTTCTTCGCTGCTCCCCTGCGCGGGTGGCTGCAGGCTCACGAATATGACGCTGTCCAGTTCGACCAGTTCCCCGGAAGCGGGACGCTGCCCGATTATGACGGCCGCGGGGTCCGGTTCGCCCAGGTCCTCGGACTCCAGCCTGAGCATGTTCCGGAAGGCCTCCGATTTCGCCTTCTCCCAGGTCAGTCCCATCAGGTCGGGGACCCGCCGGTGGGTCCTGGCCTCGTTGGTATAGGACTTGAAGTCCAGCTCCGCTCCCGTCAGGTCCTTGGTGACCGGGTTGCGCAGGTCCTCCTGCTTCTCCTCCGGGAGGTTGTCGATGGACTCGTAGGAGGTCTGGTAGACGTCCTTCAGGCTGATGCCCAGGGGCTTCCAGGGGAACCCCCGGTACAGGGTGATGGTCCCCTGCTCGTCCACGCCCACGAAGTAGCTGCGGTTCTTCATCAGGGGGAAGAAGAACAGGGCCGTCACGACGACGGCTATGAACAGGAAAAGCGCCAGCCAGAGCAGCGGCCTTAAGAACCGGCGGCCCCGGCGGCCTTCCCCGGCTTCCCCGGCCTTCCGGCTTCCTCCGCGCGGGCGGGAGCCGGCCGGTCCGCCGCGGGGTCGTAGGTGGAGAGGTCGGCCAGGACCACGGTGACGTTGTCGCCGCCGCCCTTCTCCAGGGCCGCCTCCACCAGCCTGCCGGCCAGAGCGTCCGGGTCCCCGCCGCTCGAGAGGATGCCGGAGATGTGCTCGTCGGAGATCATGCCGTTGAGGCCGTCTGAGCACAGCAGCAGCCAGCCCCGGCCCGGCACCTGCGCCTCGAAGATGTCCACCCGCACCTCGTCGTCGATGCCCAGGGCCCGGGTGATGATGTTGCGCTGGGGGTGGCGGAGGGCCTGCTCCGGGGTGATGCGGCCGCTGCGCACCAGCTCCGCCACCAGGGAATGGTCCTCGGTGAGCTGTTCCAGCCCGCCGTCGGCCCAGATGTAGGCGCGGCTGTCTCCCACGTGGCCCAGGTACATCATGCCGTCCTGGAAGACGCAGGCGGTGAAGGTGGTGCCCATGCCCTCCCGGTCGCTGGCCGTGCCGGCCTCCCGGAAGATGGCGGTGTTGGCCTCCCGCATGGCCTCCTGCATGGCGCGCGGGATGTCGGCCTCCTCCGCCCGGCCGGCGAAGCGGACCAGGAAGGTCTCGATGGCCAGGGTGCTGGCCACCTCTCCCGCCTGGTGTCCGCCCATGCCGTCGGCCACGATGAAGATGGAGCCGTCGGCGTAGTAGTTGTCCTCGTTGATCTCCCGTACCTTGCCCGGCGTCAGTCAGTGCCGCGTACCGCATGGGCTACCTCCTGAACTCCATCACGGTGCCGCCGATCTTGACGCGGTCCCCGTGGCGCAGGTCCACCGGGTAATTGATCCTGCGCTCGTTTACGTAGGTGCCGTTGGTGCTGCCCAGGTCCTCCAGGATGTAGTGCCCCTGGTTGTTCGCCACGCGGGCGTGGAGCTGGGAGACGAACTCGTCGTCCAGGCAGATCTGGCAACCCAAATCCCTTCCGATCACCGTCTCGGCCTCCAGGTTGTAACGTTTCGACGCCGTCTTCCCCTCCGACACCACCTTGAGCCAGGGCGTGGCCGCCTTCTTCAGGCGCGGCTGCCTGGCGCTGGTGGCCTTGACCCGCCGCTCCTGCGGCAGGAGGTCGATGTAGAGCGAGCGTACCACCACGATGATGAACAGGTACAGCAGGAGAATGGTGGCGTATTTTAGCGATACGTACACGATCTCCGGCATCTAGCTCCCATCCTCGCTGAATCCCTAGGTAATAAAGATAGCAGATGCGGTGCCTGGCATTCAATTTATGCGGCGCCAGGCAGGCGGAGAAACGGTATAATGTTCTGCATGACACGGGAAGATCGCGCGTGGTACAACATGTCGGCACCGGAAGCCCTCTCCGCCCTCGAGGTGAGCGCGGAGCAGGGGCTGGACCCGGCCGTCGCCCGGGACTGCCTGCAGAAATACGGGCCCAACGTCCTGGGGGAGGCCAAGGCCACCCACCCCTTTACCATCTTCCTCAACCAGTTCAAGGACTTCATGATCTACGTGCTGCTCGTCGCGGCGCTGGTCTCCGGCGCGCTGCTCAAGGAATACATCGACATGGCGGTGATCCTGGCCATCGTGGTGGCCAACGCCGTCCTGGGGTTCGTGCAGGAGTACCGGGCGGAGCAGGCGTTGATGGCCCTGAAGCGCCTGAGCTCGCCCACCGTGCGGGTGCGGCGGGCCGGCAAGGTGGAGATGGTGGCGGCGGAGAAACTGGTGCCCGGGGACATCATGCTGATCGAGGAAGGGCGACCACATCGCCGCCGACGCGCGCCTCCTCTCCGTGGCCTCGCTGCGCGTGAACGAGGCGTCCCTCACCGGCGAGGCGGAGGCCAGCGCCAAGCGGGTCGCCGCCCTGGAGCAGGCCGGCCTGGGCCCGGGGGACCAGGAGAACATGCTCTTCCAGGGGACCTTCGTGGAGAAGGGACGGGGCGAGGCGGTGGTGGTGGAGACCGGCCGCCGCACCCAGATGGGGGCCATCGCCACCCTGCTGGAGGAGGCGGAGGAGGCCAAGACGCCCCTGCAGGAGGAACTGGACGTCACCGGCAAGCGCATCGCCCTGTTCTGCCTGGCCATCTGCGCCGTCATCTTCGCCCTGGGCCTCATCGAGGGGGAGGAGTGGACCACCCTCTTCCTCTTCAGCGTCAGCCTGGCGGTGGCGGCCATCCCCGAGGGCCTGGCGGCCATCGTCACCGTGGCCCTCTCCCTGGGGGTGCGCAGGATGGCGGGGGAGAAGGCCATCGTCCGCCGGCTGGCCGCGGTGGAGACGCTGGGGTCCACCAGCGTCATCTGCACCGACAAGACCGGGACGCTGACCCGCAGCGAGATGACCGCGCGCCAGGTCTGGCTGCCCGAGGTGGAGCACATCGACCTGGAGGCGGAAGGGGGCCGGGAGGACGCCATCGTCACCGCCGGGTCGGTCCTGGTCATCTCCTCCCTCTGCAACGACGCCTGGTGGCAGGAGGGCGGATTCGTGGGGGAGGGCACCGAGGTGGGCCTGCTGAAGATGGCCGACTCCCTCGGCTTCGACCGCGACCGGGTGGCCGGCCTGTTCCCCCGCGTGGCCGAGATACCCTTCGAGAGCGACCGCAAGATGATGAGCACCATCCACCGGGTGGAGGACCGGGGGCTGGCGGACGAGGACTTCTCCCTGGGGGGTTCCCCCTACGTGCTGCTCTCCAAGGGCGCCCCCGAGGTCATCGCCTCCCGCTGCGACCGCATCCTCATGCCGGGGGGCGCCGCCCCCCTCACCCACGAGATCAGACTCGCTGGTGCTGGGCGGGGCGGAGGAGATGGCCGCCCGCGGCCTGCGCACCATGGCCTTCTCCTACCGGCCGCTGGACCGCATGCCCGACGACCTGGAGGACGCCGCCCTGGAGACGCAGGAGGTCTTCGCCGGCCTGGTGGGGATGATCGACCCGCCCGCGCCCCGAGGTCCTGCCGGCCCTGGAGGCCTGCCGGTCGGCCCACATCGAGGTGGTGATGATCACCGGCGACCATGCCGTCACCGCCTCGGCCATCGCCCGGGAACTGGGCATCCTCTCGGCGGAGAGGGAGGTCATGCCCGGCCACGAGCTGAGCCGGGTCTCCGAGGAGGAACTGGCCGGCAGGGTGAAGAACATCGGGGTCTATGCCCGCGTCTCCCCGGCCGACAAGGTCAAGATAGTCACGCCTGGAAGGAGGGGGGCGCGGTGGTGGCCATGACCGGGGACGGGGTCAACGACGCCCCCGCGCTCAAGCACGCCGACATCGGGGTGGCCATGGGCATCACCGGCACCGACGTCAGCAAGGAAGCGGCGGACATAGTGCTGGCCGACGACAACTTCGCCACCATCGTGCGGGCCGTGCAACGAGGGGCGGGTCATCTTCGAGAACCTCAAGAAGTTCATCTACTTCCTGCTGTCCTGCAATATCAGCGAGGTGGTGACCATGTTCACGGCCATGCTCTTCGTGGGCGAGGCGCCCCTGCGCGCGGTGCAGGTGCTGTGGATCAACCTGGTGACCGACGGGTTCCCGGCCATGGCCCTGGGGGTGGATACCCCCACGCCCGGCATCATGACCAGGGTTCCGCGCGACCCGGGCGAGCGGGTGCTCTCCGGGCGCAAGATGCTCACGCTGCTCTGGCAGGGAAGCCTCCTCGCGGCGGGAGCGCTGACGGCCTTCTTCCTCACGCGCTACTGGCTCTACGCCGACTACTTCGCCTTCAGCGAGGAGGCCTTGCGGGAGCCGGGCCTGGAGGCCGTGCAGACCGCCGTCTTCTGCACCCTGGTCTTCGCGCAGCTGCTGCACGCCTACAACTGCCGCTCCGAGCACGTCTCCTTCTTCCGCATGAAGTTCGCCGACAACCGGATGCTGCCCCTGGCCCTGCTCGCCTCATTCGTGCTGCAGTTCGTAGTGGTGACCGTGCCGCCGTTCATGCGCGCCTTCGGCACCACCGGGCTCACCGCCACCGCCTGGCTGGTGGTGGCGCTCTGCTCCATCGTGCCGGTGCTGCTCATCGACCGCATCAAGGTCCTCGCCAACCGCCAGCCGTCAGCTCGATGACCCCGGCTTGACACCGTTCGGCTGGATAAATATATTTACCCTATCGGATATAAGTAAAAGGGAGACAGGATGAGCTTTCGCATCCCCACCAAGCCGCGGTACGGCCTGCGGGCCATGCTGGACGTCGCGCTCCACCAGGGAGAGGGCGAGCCGGTGCTGCTGAAGGAGATCGCGGAGCGGCAGGCCATCAGCGAGCGGTACCTGGAGCACGTGGTCAACAGCCTGCGCACCGGCGGCCTGCTGCGCAGCGTGCGGGGCCCCAAGGGCGGCTACTACCTCAACCGCTCCCCCGAGCAGATAACGGTGATGGAGATAGTCCGCGCCACCGCCGGGTCGTTCCAGCTGATGCAGTGCGTGGAGGAGGAAGGCTCCTGCGACAGGTCGCCGGCCTGCGCCACCCGCGTGGTGTGGGGGCGCCTCTACGAGGCCATGAGCGGGGTGCTGGAGGAGACCACCCTGGAGGACCTGGTCAAGCTGCAGAAGGAGATGGGCGAAGAGTTCCGGCGCGATGTATTATATTTAGGACTACATGGAGGTCGATGGGACGATGAGAAGGATATACATGGACCACGCGGCGACCACGCCCACCCACCCGGCGGTGGTGGAGGCGATGCTGCCCTACTTCAGCGAGTATTACGGCAACCCCTCCAGCGTCTACGAGGCCGGCATCGAGGTGCGCGAGGCCATCGAGGGGGCGCGGGAGCAGGTGGCGCGGGCGCTGGGCGCGCGGCCGGAGGAGATCGTCTTCACCAGCGGCGGCACCGAGGCGGACAACCACGCCCTCAAGGGAGTGGCCTTCAAGTGCGGGGAGGGGCGCAACCACATCGTCACCACCGCCATCGAGCACCACGCGGTGCTGGAGTCGTGCCATTACCTGGAGAAGCACGGTTACGACCTGACCATCCTGCCGGTGGACGGGCAGGGGCTGGTGGACCCGGACGAGGTGAAGCGGGCCATCAACCAGCGCACCGCCATCGTCTCGGTGATGCACGCCAACAACGAGATCGGCACCGTCGAGCCCATCCGCGAGATCTCCGCCGTCACCCGGGAAGCCGGGGTCCCCCTGCACGTGGACGCGGTGCAGACGGCGGGGGCCCTGGAGGTGGACGTGGACGGCCTGGGGGTGGACCTGCTCTCCGTCTCCGCCCACAAGCTCTACGGGCCCAAGGGCATCGGCTGCCTCTACGTACGCAAGGGCACCAGGATCCACCCCTTCATCCACGGGGGGGCCCAGGAGCACAAGCGGCGGGCGGGCACCGAGAACACCCCCGGCATCATCGGCTTCGGCAAGGCCATGGAACTGGCGATGCTGGAGCGGGAGGAGCGCACGGCCCACCTGCTCCCCTTGAGGGACCGGCTCATCCGGGGCATCGAGGAGAGCATCCCCGACGCCTGCCTCAACGGCCACCCCACCCTGCGGCTGCCCAACAACGTCCACTTCCGCTTCAAGTACATCGAGGGCGAGTCCATCTGCCTCAACCTGGACTTCCTGGGCGTGGCCACCTCCACCGGCTCGGCCTGCTCCTCCGAGTCGCTGGAACCGTCCCACGTGCTCATCGCCCTGGGGCTGCCCCACGAGGAGGCGCACGGCTCCATGCGCTTCACCCTGGGGCGCGACAACACCATGGAGGACGTGGACTACCTCATCGCCGAGCTGCCGCCCATCATCGAGAAGCTGCGGCAGATGTCGCCGCTGTACAAGGGATAGGTGTCACCGCGAGCGCCGCGCGATATGTCATCGCGAGCGCAGCGCAACATGTCATCGCGAGCGCAGCGAAGCGATCTTGAAGGATTGACGCCGAGCCTTTCTCACACCGCTTCTTCGTTCTTCAGGACGCAGTGCCATTCGCCGGCCAGGAAGCCGTGCTCGGTCCAGATGCGCATGATCTCCTGGAGGTAATCCGCCGCCGTCTCCGCCGCGGCGAAGGAGTCGTCGAGTTCCTCCCGTGCTTTCTTGTATTTTTTCTTCTCCATCTTCATCACCTGTCCGCAGTATAAGCCGCGGCGGAGACAAAAACGGCGCGTTGGGGCCGAAGGAGCGGCGCCCTTCAGCCTTCCGGCGGGCCCTGTGCCGGCCCGTCCTCGGCGCGGGCCCGGGCCAGGCGCCGGTTCCCCAGGGTGATGGCCGGCCCCAGCAGGCACATGAAGGTGATCCACACCACCCAGTAGACCGCCTCGGGCAGGACGTCGAAGGCCGCCAGGAGCATCAGGGCCAGCGCGGCCAGCCCGGCGGCCCAGAACACAGCGACGAACCTGATCATCAGGGCGCGTTCCTTCGGCGTCTTGGTGTTCTTGAGGGAGAAGTAAGTGCCCGATGATGCCGCCCGCCAGCCCGATGGCGACGCCCGCGATGCCTCCGACCCAGCCCCAGTCCGCCGAGGTCACCCGTTACGCCCCCCTTTCCTTGAGCAGAAGATCGCTTCGCTGCGCTCGCGATGACATATTGCGCCGCGCTCGCGACGGTTCCTAAGACCGCTTCGCCGCGCTCGCGATGACGTTGTAGAGGTAATCGGTCCAGGCCTCGATGCCCTCGCCGGTGCGGGCGCTCACCTCGAAGATGGTCACGCCCGGGTTCATCTTCCTGACGGTCGAGCGCACCGTTTCCAGGTCGAACTCGCCCATGCCGATGAGATCGATCTTGTTGATGATCAGCACGTGGGCCTCGCTGAACATCAGCGGGTACTTCTGGGGCTTGTCGTCTCCCTCGGCCACCGAGAGGATCATCACCTTGAGGCTCTCCCCCAGGCGGAACTCGGCCGGGCAGACCAGGTTGCCCACGTTCTCCACGATGAGCAGGTCCAGCGAGGGCAGGTCGAAGTGGGGCAGGGCCAGGGAGATCATGTTGGCGTCCAGGTGGCAGGCGCCGCCGGTGTTGATCTGCACCACCGGTATGTCCAGTTCCTTGAGCTTGTCCGCGTCCACCCGGGAGGCGATGTCGCCCTCGATGACCGCGATGGCCAGGCGGTCCTTCAAGGCGCGGATGGTCTGCATGACCAGCGAGGTCTTGCCGGCCCCGGGTGAGGCCATCAGGTTGACCACGTACACTCCCGCCTCTGCAGAAGCCCGCCTGGTTGCGGCGCGCCACGTCCTCGTTCTTGTCGAATATGCCCTCGAAAACGTCTATCTCCATGCCGGCCCGCCCCCTACTCTATCTCGATGGACTCCACCTGGAACTCGCGCCCGCTGACCAGCTCGGCCCGGCTCTCGCCGCAGGCCGGGCAGGTGAGGTCGTGCTCCTCGGGGGTGAACTCCTTGCCGCAGGCGGTGCAGCGGGCCACCACCGGCACCTTGCGGAAGCTGATCTCGGCCGCGGAAGCGATGGTGTCCTTGGCCAGCATGTCCCAGTAGAAGGTGACGCACTGGTCCACGATGCCGGTGAGTTCGCCCAGTACCAGGTTGATCTTGACGATGCGCTTGGCGCCGTTGCTGTCGGCGTGCCTCAGGCTGATGTCCAGGATGCTCTCTACCACGGATAGTTCGTGCATTTCACGTTCCTTTCGGTTATCCATACATTATAACCGACCATGGTCTGAATATAGGCCTTTCGGCCCCTCCCTCACATGAGCGGGGTCATGGCCGGCGGCGCCGGAAAAGCCGACGCGGGGTCGCTTCGCGGCGCCCGGCGCAAGTGGACATCAGCCGGCCCACTCTGATAATAATTAATAGTCGAGACGCTCGGGGAACCGTAGGAAAAACGAGGTTCAGATGGACTACCGTTCGAGCCAGATCCCACCATCCTTCTCCACCCGCAAACGCTTCCCCGGCCTTACCACGCAAGGTCTCCGGCCGCGCGGCCGGATCACATAGTCAGGATGATTGCAGGAGGGGAACAGCACTAGTATCCAAGGAGGTGTCCAGCATGTCCCACGCCAACGATCGACTCTTCGATCACCAGGCGGCCAGGGAGTGGAAACTCACCAAGTCCCGGGCCGAGAGGGACAAGGTCATGCCCCTGTCCGACGCCGTCGCGCAGTTCGTGGAAGACGGGGACTCCATCATCGAGACCGGTTTCGCCTACGCCCGCGGCCCCCTGGGGGCCTACTGGGAGATAGGGCGGCAGAAGAAGAAGGACCTGGTGGGCATCTTCACCCCCGGGGGCCTCAACACCATCTGGCACGAGTCCGGACGGCATGGAAGGGGCACACATAGCCTACGTGGGAGTGGAGATGCGCGGCCTCTTCTCCACCCTGCGCCGCGGCGTGGAGGGCGGGACCTTCAAGGTCTTCTCGGAATGGAGCCACGGCGGCCTGGCCCTGGCCCTGCGCGCGGCCGAGCAGGGCGTCAACTACGTGGCCTAGCAAGAGCATGCTGGGCACGGACATCATCAAGACCAACCCCTACATCAAGGTGGACGAGGACCCCTGGACGGGCGAGCCGGTCTGCCTGGTGCCCGCCATCTACCCGGACGTGGCCATCTTCCACGTGCACCACGCCGACAGGTTCGGCAACGGGCGCATCTGGGGCGCCTCGGTCAACGACACCGCCATCATCGCGGCGGCGCGCAAGGTCATCGTCACCTGCGAGCGCATCGTGGACACCGACGACATCCGCGCCAACCCCGCCCAGGTGATCATCCCCCACTTCTGCGTGGACGCCGTGTGCGAGGTGCCCTACGGGGCCTGGCCGGGGGACATGCCGGGCATGTACTACTTCGACCGGCGGCTGCAGGAGCGGGTGATCCGGGTGGAGTGGAAGACGGCCGAGAGCACCAAGCAATGGATCGAAACCTACATCTACGGCACCAGGGACCTCAACGAGATGATCGCCCTGGCGGCCCAGGAAGAGAGCATGAACGTCCTCGACTACGTCAAGCAGCTGGAGCAGCTGGCCTGCGACGCCGCCTACTACAACCTGGGTTCCTGGGGCATCGGCGGCGGACGGGACTGGACCTACGAAGAAGTGGCCAAGAAGGCCATATAAGGGGGGGATGAAGATGAGCGACATCCAGTACACTCCGAGAGAACTCCTCGCCTGCTGCGCCGCCCGCCTGCTCAAGGACGGCGAGAGCGTCTTCGTGGGCACCGGCCTTCCCCTGGTGGGGGCGATGCTGGCCAAGAAGCTGCACGCGCCCCAGATGATGCCCATCTACGAGTGCGGCGCGGTGGACCCCGACCCGCGCCAGCTGCCCTGGTCGGTGGCGGACCCCTGGACCCTCTACAAGGCGTCCATCATCCTCTCCATGTCCTCGGTCTTCGGGTATTCCCGGGCCGGCTACGCCGACGTGGGCTTCCTGGGGGGGGCGCAGATCGACATGTACGGCAACATCAACGCCACCGTCATCGGTCCCTACGACAAGCCCTCGGTGCGCCTGACCGGGTCGGGCGGCGCCAACGACATAGCCTCCCTCTGCGAGCGGGTCATCTTCATGGGGCTGCACCTGCCCCAGCGCTTCCCGGAGAAGGTCGACTACGTCACCACCCCCGGCTTCCTGGACGGGCCGGGCGGGCGGGAGCGGGCGGGCCTGCTGGGCAAGGGGCCCTGGCGGGTCCTCTCCCACCTGGGCATCATGGGCTTCGACGAGGAGAGCTGCCGCATGAAGCTGCTGTCCTACCACCCCGGGGTGACCGTCGAGGTCATCCAGGAGTTCACCGGATTCGAGCTGCTGGTGGCGGACGACGTGCACGAGACGGACAAGCCCACCGAGGAAGAGCTGGCCTGCCTGAGGGAACAGGTCGACCCCTGCCAACTCTTCTGCTTCTAGCCTGCCGACGCAGAGACGTCCAAAGAGCGGCCGCCTTTCAGGGCGGCTTCTTCAAACGGGGTCCGCTGACCCCAGCTTTAGGCAATGTTCAGCGGGAGGGGTGGAAGAGGATCTGCTCGCTTTCGGGGTTGATCACCCAGACACGCCAGGTGAGCGTGTCCAGCAGGTCGGAGCTGATCTGGATGGGGTAGGAGGTCACGCCGGAGATCAGGCTGAGCAGCTTCTCGGAATCCAGCTCGGACAGCTGGCGGAGGTAGGTCGCCAGGTTGTTGTTCTCCGCCAGGCTGGCGATGAGCGCCTGCAGGTCGAGGTCGGCGGAGGTGCCCCCCGCGCTCCGCGGCGCCGTGCTGACGTTGACGTACGGTCTCCCGGGGAGATGGTGGCGGTCAGCATCTCCATCAGCGCGCTGTCCTGGAGGCTGCCGGAAGCGAAGAGCTGCTTGGCCAGGCTGACCAGGGAGGCCACCTCCGGATTGGTGAAGAGCTGGGCGTCCTCCGGGACGCTGTACGAGATGATCCACACGGGCTGACCCTGGAAGAAAGCCTTCTCCACGAAGCAGGGCACGGCGAACTTTCCGGGGGGTATCTGGGACGCGGCCAGGGAGAGGCACTTGTTGAGCGACTCGGGGTCTTCCCCCCACTCCGCGGCCAGGCCGGTGAGTTCGCTCACGTAGTGCTCCTGCACGGCGGACTGGTCGGCGCCGGACATCTTCACGGACGCCCCGGAGTAGGAGGCGGGGCGGTACCAGAGATCGGAATAGAAGTCGAGGCGGGTACCCAGGTCCGCGGAGTACTCCGCGACCTGGCTCTTGTCGTAGTCGTTGGAGGACTTGACCATGCGGGGGGTGGGCAGCAGGGAGGCCGTGGCCAGGCTGGTGACGCTGGGGACTTCGGCGGACACGGCCGCTCCGCTCGCCACCGCGCCGTTGTTGCCGGAACCCTCCGCCACCAGGCCGTCCTGCGGGGCCTGGCCGCCGGCGTCGGCCACGGGGGTCCCGGTGGGTTCGGCCTCCTTGCGAGAAGTGGGGGTGGTCATCAGGGCGATGGTCACCACCACCACCGTCACCAGGATGGCCGCGGCGGTGGCGAGGCGGGGGAACAGGCTGGCCCGTTCCCGGCGCTCTTCCGCCTCGGCGTCCTTCATCCGCCGGCGCAGCCCCTCCATCAGCCGGCGTTGCTCCGTCGCGCTCAGGCCGGCGCGCGGCAGGGCCGCGAGCGTGCCGGCGACCCGCTCCAGCCCGGCTTCCTTCTCCCGGCAACCGGCGCAGGCCGCGAGATGACCGGCGACCTCACGCGAGGCGCGGGGGTCGAGTTCCCCGTCGATGTAAGCGGAAAGGTCAGCTTCGCACTTCCTGCAGTTCAAGGCAGGTTATCCTTCCTCGTGGTCCCGTCCCGCGAGTTGCCCTCATCGAGGACGGGTATTCCCTCTTCCACCGTGTTAGATGTATCCGCTTTTTCCATTGGTTCCGCAAGTCCGCGTAATTCGTGGGCCAGCCGGTGGCGGGCCCGGTTGAGCCGGGACTTGACGGTCCCCAGGGATATGCCCAATATCTCCGCTATCTCGTTGTAGTTGTACCCCTCGATGTCGTGGAGGAAGACCACCTCGCGGAACTTGAGGGGCAGCTCCCGGATGGCCGCCCGCACGCGCCCCTGCAGCTCCGCGCTGATCAGCAGGTCGTCGGGGTTCTCCTCGTCGCCCGGGAGCATCTCCTCCCACTCGGGCATATCCTCGTCGGCCCGGCTGGAAAGGGAGAGGTGGTAGCGCTTCTTGCGGGTGTAGTCGCGGCAGGCGTTGGTGGCCACCCGGTAGAGCCAGGTGGAGAAGCGGGACTCGCTGCGGAAGGTGCCGAGCTTGCGGAAGAGGAGGATGAAGACCTCCTGGCTGACGTCGAGGGCGTCGGTGCGGTCGCCCAGGATGCGGTAGGCCAGGTTGAACACCTGGGTCTGGTAACGGCGCACCAGTTCCTCGAAGGCCAGCTGGTCTCCCTCCAGGAATGCCGCTATCAGTTCCTCGTCCCTGTATCCGTCCAAATCGTTCATTTGGACTATTCTAGCATTAATCGCCCCCGGCGATTAACCGCCTTTCATCATCCTGCGGACGTTCAGGAGGTTCTCCCTGGCTTCCGCCGGAAGCTCGCGGGCACCGCCCAGCAACCTGGCGGTGAAGGTGATCTCGGCGCAGAACTCCACCGTCTCCATGCGGTGGTAAGCCTGGGTCAGGTCCGACCCCCAGGCCAGGGCCCCGTGGTTCTCCAGCAGCACCGCGTCGTAGTCCTTGAGGTAGGGCAGGATGGACTCCGCCAGCTCCTTGGAGCCGGGGAACTGGAAGGGCACCAGCGGCACCTCGCCCAGGAAGATGACAGCCTCGGGCACCAGGTGCAGGTCCAGGGGGATGCCGGCGATGGCGAAGGCGGTGGCGCGGGGAGGGTGGGAATGGACGATCGCCCCGATCGAAGGTTTCTCTCGATAGATGGAAAGGTGCATGGGGGTCTCGCTGGTGGGGTAGCCCTCGCCTCGCAGCACCTGGCCGTCCAGGTCGACGGCGAGGATCTGCTCCGAGCACATGAAGCCCTTGCTCACCAGGGTGGGGGTTATCAGCACCTCCACCTCGTTCAGCCTGGCGGAGATGTTGCCGGAGTTGGCGGAGGCCATCCCCCGCGCCCAGACCCGCCTGCCGATCTCGCAGATCTCTTCGCGCAGTTCCTGTTCCCTGTCCATCTTCACTCTCCTTTGTCCATGTCGCGTGGCGTGCCCCACGGGGTCTTCCGGTTCCACCAGCGTTCCTTCTGCCCCATCGGCGTGCCGGCCGGCGGGGTATCCCGCATCACCCGGGCGATGGCCTCGTCCGCCATCTCCTGCAGCCGCTCCTCTTCCGTCAGCACCAGCCGGGCGAGGAGTTTCATGGGGGTCGGCTCGAGCCTGCCCGATCTTTCGTCCCAACCCTGGTAGGGGCTTCCCATGGAGATGAACACCTCGCACAGGGCCTCCAGGAAGACGTGGGTAAGGGCGCGGAAGCGGTTGTCGTAGGTCACCCGGTCCTCCTCGCTGAAGTCGTCGAAGGGTTTGTCCATGAGGGCGTAAAGGGGCTGCGGTATCTCTATCTCCTTCTCCAGCAGGCGCTGCTCCAGCTTACTGGTGAAGTAGCTGGGGGGGTGCTGGATGCCTGTCGGTCGGAGCGTCCGGTGGTTCGTTCAGGTTATCTTCATTCATCGACGAGACATCCTCGTTCCGTTGTTCACGTCGGGGCACGCGCCCGCCTTATCCGGCTCCATCATTATATTCCAATTCGCGTCGCCGTCGAAAGAAAGCGCCGCGAGGTGTGGACAGGGCGCCGCATATTTTCTATAGTTATTCCATGGCTGGCTGCTAGGGTAGAAGGGATGGGATCCATGAGCGAGGATTTCCCCGGGCACATCGGTGTGATCATGGACGGCAACGGGCGCTGGGCCGAACAGCGCGGGTTGCCGCGCATCGAGGGACACCGCGTGGGCGAGGAAGCCATCATGGAAACGGTGCGGGCCTGCGCGGGCATGGGCATCGGCGCGCTGACCATGTTCGCCTTCTCGACGGAGAACTGGAGACGCCCGCCGGACGAGGTCACCTTCCTGGTGAACATGAGCAAGGACGTGCTCCAGCGGCGGCTGGAGGAATTCAACTCGCTAAGCGTGCGCATGCTCCATCTCGGTCTGCGCGAGGACCTTCCCGACGACGTGCTCCGCTGGTTCGACCTGGCCGCGGAGGCCACCAGCGCCAACCGCGGGCTGCTGTTGTGCATCGCCTTCAATTACGGGGGGCGCCGCGAGATCTTCGATGCCGCGCTCAAGGTGGCCGAAGGCGTGGCCGCGGGCGAGACGGCGCCGGAGGACGCGGACGAGGACACCATCCGCGGCAACCTCTACGTCCCGGAACTGCCCGACGTCGACCTGTTGATCAGGACGGGTGGAGAGAAGCGCCTCTCCAATTTCATGTTGTGGCAATGCGCCTATGCGGAGATGTATTTCACCGACGTGCTCTGGCCCGATTTCAACCGGGGCGACCTGGAAGAGGCGCTCACAGCGTACCGCGATCGGGAAAGAAAGTTCGGGGCCATCAAGGGGTAGAGTCCGCGTAATAATGTTACAATGTGTAGAGACGGCTTGTTAAGAGGGTTTCAAGGTATTGGGAAAACGGCGCCTCCCCGGGGGCGCAAGCGCCTGAAAATGTGCTCAAATATTTAGAAAGGGGGACAAAGGAAAAAGCAGTAAATAGAAGAAAGAATATGTGTAACCGTCGTTAGAAAGGAGAGGCAGTATGGCAACAGCGAAGAAGCCCGCGAAGAAGGCAGCGGCCAAGAAGCCCGCCGCCAAGAAGCCCGCCGCCAAGAAGGCTGCGGCGAAGAAGCCGGCGAAGAAGGTCGCCGCGAAGAAGGTCGCCGCCAAGAAGCCGGCGAAGAAGGCAGCCGCGAAGAAGGTCGCCAAGAAGCCGGCGAAGAAGGCAGCCGCGAAGAAGGTCGCCAAGAAGCCGGCGAAGAAGGCAGCCGCGAAGAAGGTCGCCAAGAAGCCGGCGAAGAAGGCAGCCGCGAAGAAGGTCGCCAAGAAGCCGGCGAAGAAGGCAGCCGCGAAGAAGGTCGCCAAGAAGCCGGCGAAGAAGGCAGCCGCGAAGAAGAAATAGCCAGGGATACGCCTGAGCCTTCCGCTCGACTGGAACGGCTTGTCTCGGACGGCAAGGTCACAGGTTACTTGACTCAAGAGGCCTCGGAGAGGGCGCGAGCCCCATCGGAGGCCTTCTTGATTTTCAGCTTGCCGGTCGGCTACAGCTCGTCCCAGTCGAAACCGATGGCGGGGTCGTCGTAGGGGATGCGCTCCTCGTCCGGGTCCGTGCCGTCGTACGACTCGGTGGTGTGATAGAAGAGGCCCAACGGCCGGTCCCCCAGCACCTTGTACCCGTGGGCCACGCCCGCGGGGATGACGATGAGCGCGGGGTCCTGCTCGCCGGAGACCAGGGACTGGGTGACGCCGTGGGTGGGGGAGTCCTCCCTCAGGTCGTGCAGCACCACCAGGGCGCTGCCGGTGGCCACGAACCACAGGTCGTCCTGGCGGCGGTGCCAGTGGAAAGCCTTGATGATGCCCGGGTAGGACATGGTGTAGGAGGTCTGGCCGAAGCGCTCGAGGAGATCGTCGTCGTCGCGCAGCACCTCCATGAAGAAGCCGCGCTCGTCGCAGTGGCGCACCAGCCGCTTGATGTACACGCCGTCGATCATGGCCTGCCCTCAAATTTTACAGTGTAATGATATTGCAAGGTGATTATAGCACATGCGGCACCCCCCGGCTTTTACAGGTGATGGCGAACGGTTTACCATGTAAGGAAACGCGAGGGGAGGAGAGGGTTGGAGGCCAGGAAGATACTGGCGGTGAACGCCTCCAAAGCTGTAGGGTTCACCTCACGCAAGCTGGGAAGGGGGGCGGGTACCACCCTGCCGGGGAGGGTGGCCCTGCGCATCCGGCCGGACCTGCCGGACCGCCTGGCCGGCGAGCTGGAGCGGGGCTGCGTGCTGGTCACCGGGACCAACGGCAAGACCACCACCTCCAACCTCATCGCCGGCATCCTGCGCGCCTCGGGACTGACCCCCATCCACAACCGCCACGGGGCCAACCTCATCTACGGGGTGACCACCTCGCTGGCGGACGCCTCCTCCCGCGCCGGCCACCCGCGCGGCGACATCGGCCTCTTCGAGGTGGACGAGGCGACCCTGCCGGACATGGGCCGACGGCTGCGGCCGCGCCTGGTGGTGGTGACCAACCTCTTCCGGGACCAGCTCGACAGGTACGGTGAGCTGGAGAGCCTGGCGGCCAAGATGAACCGGGGACTGCGCGAGCTGGAGGAGGGCACCCTGCTGCTCAACGCCGACGACCCCCTGGTGTCCACGCTGGGCGAGGGGACGTCGCTCGAGGTCCTCTACTACGGCATCGATGACGAGAAGGCGGGGCGCGGCTCCATGCAGCACGCCGCCGACTCCAAGAACTGCCGGGCCTGCGGCGAGCCCCTGCGCTTCGCGAGCATCTACTTCGGGCACATGGGCGACTACCGCTGCGACTCCTGCGGGCTGGCCCGCCCGCCCATCGACTTCGCCGCCCGCGGGCTGGAGCTGCGCGGGGTGGAGGGGACCGCCTTCAGCCTGGGGGGCTGGGGCGAGCCCCTGCGGCTCGACGTCAAGCTGCCCGGCCTCTACAACGTCTACAACGTGCTGGCGGCGGCGGGGGCGGCGCGCGTCCTCGGGCTGGAGCGGGCCGGCGCGGTGAAGGCCATCGAGGGTTACACCACCGTCTTCGGGCGGGCGGAGTGGATCGAGGCGGAGGGGCGCCGGGTCTTCCTCGTCCTCTCCAAGAACCCCACCGGCTTCAACGAGGTCATCCGCACGGTCACCTCAGACGGCCGGGACGGCAAGGTGCTGCTGCTGGCCCTGAACGACCTCATCGCCGACGGGCGCGACGTCTCCTGGATCTGGGACGTCGATTTCGAGGAGCTGGTGCCCCAGGCGGCGTCGGTGGCCGCCTCGGGCGTGCGGGCGGAGGACATGGCCCTGCGCATGAAGTACGCGGGCCTGCCCGCCGGCAGCCTGAGCGTGGAAGGGGACTTGAAGCGCGCCTTGCGCCAGTGCCTGGAGCGGGTGCCCCCCGGCGGCACCCTCTACGCCCTCACCACTTACACCGCCACCCTGGCCCTGCGCAAGGTGATGACCGACCTGGGTTACGTCAAGGGATACTGGGAGGAATGAGCGTGAGCGGACAGGTCCTGCGCATCTGCCATCTCTACCCGGAGCTGATGAACATCTACGGGGACCGCGGCAACGTCATCACCCTGGCGCAGCGGTGCCGCTGGCGCGGCATCGGGGTGGAGGTGGAAGCGGTGAGCATCGGGGAGGCCGTCGACCCCGACCGCCACGACCTTTACTTCATGGGCGGGGGGCAGGACCGCGAGCAGATACTGGTCTGCGAGGACCTGCAACAGGTGAAGCGGGAGCAGGTGCATGCCGCGGTGGAGGCGGGGGCGTGCTTCCTGACCATCTGCGGCGGTTACCAGCTCTTCGGGAAGTACTTCCGCACCTACACCGGCGAGGAGCTGCCGGGCATAGAGGTCTTCGACGCCTGGACGGTGGGGGGAGACACGCGCTTCATCGGCAACGTGGTGGCGGAATGGGAGGACCGGGAGGGAAAGGCGCGCACCCTGGTGGGCTTCGAGAACCACTCGGGCCGCACCTACCTGGGCCCGGGCGCCCGGCCGCTGGCGCGGGTGGAGAAGGGCTACGGCAACAACGGGGAGGACGGGTTCGAGGGGTGCCGCGCGGCCAACGCCTTCGGCACCTACCTGCACGGGTCGGTGCTGCCCAAGAACCCGTGGCTGGCGGACGAGCTCATCCGCCTGGGCCTGGAGCGGCGCCACGGGGAGGTCGGGCTTAAGCCGCTGGACGACGCGCTGGAGGAGCGGGCCCACGCCGCCGCCGTAAAGCGAACCAGAAGAGAGAAGGGGGAATGAGATGTCCAAGGTGCTCACGGAGAGGAAGGGACACGTCTACGTCATCACCATCAACCGGCCGGACCGGCGTAACTGCATCGACGCGGAGACGGAGGACCTCCTGGTCGAAGCGTGGCACGAGTTCAAGTCGGACGAGGAGCTCTTCGTGGCCGTCCTCACCGGGGCGGGGGAACTGGCCTTCTGCGCCGGCGCCGACCTGGGGGCCTACTACCCCAAGATCGTCGGCTCCCCTTCCTACCTGAGGCAGCGCGCCTACGACGGACCGGGTTTCGGCGGCTTCACCCGCGGCATCGACATCTTCAAGCCCATCCTCTGCGCCGTCAACGGGGCGTGCCTGGCCGGCGGCATCGAGCTGGCGGTGGCGGCGGACATCCGCATCGCGGCGGAACACGCCACCTTCGGGTGCCTGGAGCGGCGCTGGAACGTGGGGCTGGGCGACGGCGGCACCCAGCGCCTGCCGCGCATCGTCGGCCTGGGGCGGGCGCTGGACCTGATCATCACCGGCAAGCTCATAGACTGCGAGGAAGCCTGGCGCATCGGCCTGGTCAACGAGATCGTCCCCGCGGAGAAGCTGATGGAACGCGTCATGGAGATGGCCGAGACCATCTGCAGCTTCCCCCAGGGGGCCATCCGCACCGACAAGGAAGCCACCATCCGCGGCCTGGGGACGCCCCTGACCGAGGGGCTGCGCATGGAGAGCCAGCTCTTCAACACCCTGCTCGCGACCCACGACTTCCTGGAGGGGCCGCTGTCCTTCGTGCAGAAGCGTAAGCCCGAGTTCGACAACCAGTAAGCCGCTGTTGTCATCGCGAGCGCAGCTTCATTGTCATCGCGAGCGCAGCGACGCGATCTTTTCAGACTGCTTCGTCACTCCGTTCCTCACAATGACAAGCCGCTCGCGATGACGGAGGCTAGCGGCGGCCTTCCCTGCAGGGGATGCACAGCTTGCGGCCGCCCGCCTCCACCACGCGGGTGGACATCACCGGCTCGCCGCAGTTGTCGCAGAGTATGGAGGGGAGGATGCGCGCCTCCTCCGGCAGTTCCAGGGGCACCTCCTCCACCTTGAACATCTCCTCCTCGGGCAGGGAGAGGAACTGGTCGATCTTGTCTTCCCGCGCCCGCGCCGGGTCGGGGGGCGCCTCGGCCGCCGGCCCCGGCCCCACCGGCTTCAGGCTCACCCGTACCGCCCGCCCGGCCGCGTCGCGCCGGGCGAAGGTGAAGACCTGCTTGCCGTAGTCGCGGAAGAACAGGTTGCCCTTGCCGAAGGTGCAGCCGGAGAGGTATTGCACCGCGTCGACCGAGCAGGAGCTGTTCTCCACCAGGCAGACCAGTTCCTCGTCCCGGGCCCGCTGTATGCCCAGGCGGGCCAGGGCCGCGCGGGTGGCCCGGTAGCCGATGACCAGGCCGGGGCAGAGGTGCCCGTGGAAATCGACGGCGCCGCGCAGGTCCTCGGGGATGTCCCGCATTGCCGGACACCCCCTACTTCACGGCCTGGTAGGAGGCCAGCCGCCGCAGGTCCACGGCCCGGTTGAAGGCCGGCTGGGCCTCGTTGGGGAAGCTGCGCACGAAGGCGACCTGGCCCACGTCCGGCGCGTACCAGGCGTAAGAGGTCTCGCTGTAATTGCCGGTCTCCGTGGCATGGACGTCGAAGTACTGGATCATGGCCGTATCCGGGAACTCGCCGGCGGGCACCTTGACGGTGTCGATCCAGCGCACCGCGGAGAGGCAGCGGATGACCTCGGAGAAGCCCCCACTGGTGATGTAGGTCACGTCCTCCGGCACGGGATCGGTGGTGGGCAGTTCCACGGGGAAGCGCAGGATGGTCTTGGGCGGGTCGTACCTGTCCCAGGAGCCCTCCCCCTCCCCGGAGGCGGCGTAACTCCCCATGAGCCTTCTGGCCATGTTGTCCTGCAGGTAATAGATGTAGACGGTGTCGTCCAAGGCCTCGCTCCTGAAGCAGAGGTTGGCGTCGGGGAACATCTCCGAACCGGGCGAGCCCTCGGGGGACACCAGGGACACCCTGGCGGTGGCGTCGGTGGGCCCGGAAGTGAGGTCCCACGAGCCCTCCAGGGAGAAGGTGACCGGGATGCCCTGGGACCCGTCGGGGAGGAGCTCGTTGACGAAGTACTCGTACACGCTGCCGATGCCGGGCATGCGGCTCGCGTCGAAGACGGCCTGCTGCCCATCCCCGCCCGTTTCACCCTCCTGCTCGCCGCAGCCCCCGGCGACCAGGGCGGCCAGCAGTAAAAAAGCGATGCACAACGCTAAAGGACGCAGTTTTTCCCTCATCTCCCGAACCTCCTTGCGCAATCGTCAGGCGAACCCGTTCCGTTCCATTCTTCTCGCTGGCCCGGGCGTTTCCTCCGGGCCCGGAACATGTCTACTGTACCAATATCATCCATAAATCTCCGTTGGGAATAATAAAGCTATAATAAGTCTGTTGACAGCGCGGGAGCGGTCCCAGGAAGCGGCTCTGTAGGGAAGTCGTGTAGAAGACCTGGGGCTTGGCGGCGGCTCGGCCCACCGGCCTTCTCGTCATGTGCTCTATCTCTTGTCTAGCCGGGGATTTCCTTGAGCCTCATGGCGTAGAGGATGCCCTGGCCTTCCAGGTATTCGTACACCCGGGTGAGGCGAAGGCCGCATCGCACGGAAGTAGAGCTTCTTGCCTGAGTCCTTGTACCTGTCCACTATCGGCTCCAGCAGGTCCCGCCACCCGTCGGCGGAGTGGACGTTGCCGGGGCGTAAGGCTGCCCCTTCACAATCGCCGTGCTGGTTGAAGACGAAAAGCGGGTGATAGCAGACGGATTTGAAGTGCCCGTTGTAAGCTGAACCTTCCTGGCTTCCATGCACCGGAGACTATGAAGAGTCCATGTCCAGGATGACCTTGCCCTCGGTGGCCCGCATCGCTCTGGCCACCAGCCCGTGACCGCATAACTGCCGATAAGGGGTATATAATAAAGTGTGTTGCCGGGTTGTTTTCAAGGCTTGTCCGGAGATGCGTCGAAGAGTAAGACATGGAGGTAGGTAATGCCGCTGGCTGAGACCGTTGCACTGTCGAGACAGAAGAGGATAGCCGACATCCTGACCCTGTCGCGCCTGCCCATCGCCGCCGCGGTGTTCCTGCTGGGCCTGTTGTACGGGGAAGCCGCCCTGGGCATCGGGCTGATGCTGGTCCTGGTGGGATGGACCACCGACATCTTCGACGGGCGGCTGGCGCGCACCGACCCCAACGGGGCGCACACCGCCATCGGCGACGCGGACCTGGCCATCGACCTGGTCCTGGACGTGGCCGGCTTCTACCTCATCGTCTTCGCGGTGAACGTCCCGTGGATGTGGGCCTGGGCCACCATCTACGTGGCGGTGGCCGCCGCCGTCAGCCTGGCCTGGCCCCAGCGCGACATCGTCACCTGGTTCGAGCTGCCGGTGCTGGCCCTCCACCCCATCTTCGCCTTCATAGCCTCGCCCATCGTGGGATGGTTCTACGTCGCCTGGATGATAGGGGCCGTCGTCATCAACTGGAAGCGCATGTGGGAACTGGTCCACATGCTCCTGGACAGCCTGAGAAAGGCCCTGGGGAAGGAACCCCGGGAGGAGCCCGGAGAAGCGGCCTGACCCCTCAGTCCACGTCGGGCATCCTGCGCAGCTGGCGTATCCACACCGACAGCACCCCCGCCGCGATGAGGGCGTTCAGCGCCAGCACCAGGAACCCCGGTATCACGTAGGCGAGCGTGGCGGGATCGAGGATGCCGCCGGCGACGCTCGCCGCGGCCCCGGCCGCGAGCATCCCCACGATGGCGTAGTAGAGCCGCCGCCTTATCCTGAGCAGGCGGGTCAGGATCTCGAAGGGCGGGAAGTACTCCACCATGGCCTCTTCCTCGCCCCGCTTCAGGTAGCGCGCGAACACCTTGAGCAGGCCCTCGGGAGCGAGGCTCCCGGTGATGTAGAGGACCGCCCCGGCCATCTGGATGGCGACGATGGTGACGACCCCGAGGGCCAGTACGTACGCGGTCAATGGCTCATCCTCCCCGTCCGCCCTTGCGTCCCGCTTCTCCATATAGGTTAAGATAAGGGAAGGTCGGGCCCAAGGCAAGGAAAGGCCGCTTGATGCTCGAGGAATACTTCTCCATCCTGGAAGGGGAGAGGCCGGCGCGCCACCGCTTCGCGCGGGGCATCCCCGCCGGCCTTACGAGTTGGACGGGCGCTCGGACGAAGAGCTGGCGGAGGCGCACGCGCGGGGCATGGAGGCCTTCCGCGAGGCCTGGCGCAGCGGCGAGGTCCCCGCGGTGGTCAAGCCGTCCCTGCTGGACCTCAAGCTCGAGCTGGCCGAGAGGATGCTCTCAGAGCTGCCGCTTCTGCGAGCGGCGCTGCGGGGCGGACCGGGTGCGCGGGGAGAAGGGCTTCTGCGGCGTGCCCTACGCCTCCCGCTACACCTCCCAGTTCCTGCACATGGGGGAGGAGCCGGAGCTGGTCCCCTCCCACACCATCTTCTTCTCGGGCTGCACCTTCGCCTGCGCCTACTGCCAGAACTGGGAGATCGCCATGCACCCCGAGTCGGGCCTGACCGCCGACGCCCGCCACCTGGCCCGCCTGCTGGAGGAGGCCGTCGGGCAGGGGTCGCGCAACGCCAACTTCGTGGGGGGCAACCCCGACCCCCACCTCCACACCGTCCTGGCCATCGTGCGCGAGCTGGACGAGCGGGCCGACGGCCTGCCGCTGGTCTGGAACTCCAACATGTACACCTCGCGCGAGGCCATGGACCTGCTGGAGGGGGTGACCGACGTCTGGCTGGCCGACTTCCGTTACGGCAACGACGCCTGCGCGGCCGAGCTGTCCGGCGTGGAGGGTTACTTCGAGGTGGTGTCCCGCAACTTCCTCGCGGCCGACGCGGGCGGCGAGGTGATGCTGCGCCACCTGGTCCTGCCCGGGCACCTGGAATGCTGCGCCGTCCCCATCATGCGCTGGGTGAGCCGGCACCTGCCGGACGTCTACTACAACCTGATGTTCCAGTACCGCCCGGAATACCGGGCCTCCCTCCACCCCGGGATGGACCGGCGCCTGAGCGTGGAGGAGCGGCAGGAGGCCACGCGCCTGGCGCGCGAGTTCGGCCTGAACATCTGAGCACGCAGGCGTTGCCCCCAACAATTTTCAAGTGCTGGAGTCGCTTAACCATGTAATTGCTGGTCAGACCGCAAGTTGCTGACCTGTGCTTTTGAGAGCCAATTCGCCTGGGGTTACCTGGTCTGTCCTCCTGTGGGCTACAGTTTGGGTTACTCCTGTAGGCTATCGCGGCCCCATTCTCTCAGTTATGAAGCCTCCGGAAAAGTCGGGACGGGGCGGACCCTCACATGAGGTTGATCTTCGGCAGGTGGGATCGCGCCAGCTATGGTGAGCGCGGCCTCGTAGCCGGTGCCGCATTCCTCGAGGCTGCACGTGTAGTACTCGAATTCATCGATGGATGCCGCGTAGCCCTCCCGGTCGAGCCTGGACTCGACGCGCCGCAAGGGAAAGGAGACGCCGGTACCCATGGCCTTGACGACCGACTCCTCCTCACCCATCCCCGGGAAGAAGGAACGGACCAGCGCGGTTGGGGCGTCCTCGAAGAAGGACTTGCGTTCGCCGTCGCTGAACACCTCCTCGATCATCTCCTGCGTCACCTTGCCGGGGTCCACCATCTCAATATCCACCCCGATGGGGAGGCAGGCCACCCCCACCAGCCCCCTGCCAGCGGAATAGCTCATGTTGAACTCTATGCCGTCCGGCACGAACGGTTTGCCGTACTCGTTAGAGTGGAAGACGATGCTCTCGGCGGTCTTATCCAGGTAAGGGGAGAGGAGCGTCCTGAGGATGCCGTGCATGCACAGGTACCGCCGCCTGTCCGCGGGGAAGCGGAAACCCGCCGCGCGCTCCTGCTCCTCCCGCGAGAACAGCGCTTCGTAGCGGGGCGTTTACGCCCCCGGCATCAGATCGACGAGATAGACGTCGACCTCATCGATTCCTGGCATCACCATTGCGCTCCCTTAAAGGACGAACCCCGCGGGCCGGATTCGGCGCGGGGCTCGGAACGGTTAGAGTGCTTGCCTGGAAGCAGGGCGCCTACAGGCCGAGTTCCTTGTCGGAGAGTTCTTTCAGCAGGAGGACTTCGGAGCTGTCCACTATCTCAGCCAGTTTTTCATGGCTTCCAGCATCCCCTTCTTCGCGGACGCCTTGGCCTCCACCTGCTCCATGGCGGCCAGGCTGGGGAACTCCGAGAACATGTACAGGGTGTGCATGGTGTCCCCGCCGGCGATGGTGGCGTACTCTTGACCTTGGGGAACCCCGTTCCCTTGCTCAGACCGGCGATCTTTTTGAGCACCGGGCCGACCTCGTCCCAGGCTCCGGCATGGAACTTCATTGCCTCGATACGCAGGACTTTCATCTCAACCCCCTTCTCTCAACGGCCACTGTGAAACCAAGGGATATTATTTCATTATTTAAGTGATTAGACAACATCCTCCCGGGCAACTGGCCGCTGTCATCCTCCCGTGACGGGACCCGCCGCTGACGATCCGCGCGATCTCCTTAAGCCCCTGCCCTCCATCATGCTGAGATGGCCCCCCGGCACCGTGCAGGTCTCCAGGTCCCGGACGTACGCTGACCACGAGCCGGAATCGGCCCTCATAGGGTGCTCCTCCGCCGGCAGGACAAGGACCGCGCGCCCCGGGAAGGGCGCGGCCTCGTACTCCGCCATAGCCCGGAACTCCAGCCGCATCACCTCCACCAGCCTGGCGCGGTACGCCTCGGGCAGCCGCGCGTAGAAGGGGTCGTCGGCCAGGAGGTCCGGGGCTTCCCCACTGCCCGCCAGCTCCACCAGTGCATCCCTCGCGCGCCCCCGGGGAAAGGCCGCGTCCCCAGCAGGAAGAGGTCCTCCACTTCGACCCCCAGCTCCCGCATACGGCGCGCCATCTCGAAGGCCACCAGGCCGCCGAAGGACCAGCCGCCCAGGCTGCACGGCCCCTTCCCGCATACCGCGAGGACGTCTTCCAGATATGCCCCGCAGAGACTCTCGATGGTCTCGAGTCGGGGCACCGCCCCTTCGTAGAGGTTGCGGGATTCGACGGCATAGAACGGCAGGGCCTTGTCCAGCAGGGTGGCCAGGCCGACGTACGCTTCCGCTCCCGCCTGCCCGGGGTGCACGAAGAAGAGCGGGGGGCGGACGCCTTCCCTGTTGAAGGCCACCGAGGGGCGGAAGGCGTGGACCTGCCTTCCTCCCTCAGGGAGCAGGCCTGCTTCTCGATGGTCTGGTTGATGAAGGCCCAGGATACGGCATGGGCGGTGCCGAAGGCCTTGTTGATCCCGGCTACCAGCTTGACGGCGAGGAGGGAGTGGCCACCGAGAGGAAGAAGTCCGACTCGATGGAGTCGATGCGGGCCCCGATGAGTCCCTCCCAGATCTCCTTGAGGCGCAGCTCGACGGGGTCCCGGGGGACCGGCGCCGTCGTGGCCGCGGAAGCGGCGGTGCGCGGGTCGGGGAGGGCCTTGCGGTCCACCTTTACCTCCCGTGGTCAGGGGCAGCGAGTCCATCCCGACCACGAAGGACGGGACCATGTAGGCGGGCAGCCTCTCCGCCAGGAACGACTTGAGCTCCTCCGGGGTGGGGCTCTCTTCCTCTTCCCCTTCCGCCGGCGTCCGGGAGGGGACGTAGTAGGCGGCCATGACCATGTCCGGTACTCCAGCGGACGCCGCATCCCGCCGCGCTCCCAGGTCCGCACGGCCGCCCTCTCGACTCCCGGGATGCTCCGATCAGGCGGACGGCGACCTCGCCCGGCTCGATCCGGAAGCCGCGTATCTGTACCTGGTCGTCGATGCGCCCGAGGTATTCGAACTCCCCGTCGGGCAGGAAGCGGCCGATGTCCCCCGAGCGGTACAGCCTGCCACCGGGACGGTGCGGATCGGGGACGAACCTGTTCGCCGTCAGGTCATCCCTCCCCAGGTATCCGCGCGCCACGCCGCCGCCGCCCACGCAGATTTCGCCGGCGAGCCCGGCGGGCAGCAGACCCAGGTGCTTATCCACGACGTACACGGTGGTGTCCGGCAGCGGCCTGCCGATGTTGCCCGTTCCGGCTGCGATGTCCCCTTCGAGCACCTCCTTGAAGGTCACGTGGACACAGGTCTCGGTGATGCCGTACATGTTCACCAGCCGCACGTCCGGGTAACCTCGGCGCCAGCCCTCGAGCAGCGTGAAGTCGAGGGCCTCTCCCCCGAAGATCACGTAGCGCAACTGCAGCCGCGCCTCGCGGCTCTCCAGGGCCCCGCGGGAGAGCGCGTAGAAGGCGGACGGGACCTGGTTGAGTACGGTCACGCCCTCCTCCGCCATGAGGTCGATACAGGAGAGACGCGTCCCGCGTCGCCTCAGAGGGGACGACCACGAGCCGGCCTCCCGTGCAGCAGGGCGCCGTACATCTCCCAGACCGAGAAATCAAAACCGTACGAGTGGAACATGGTCCAGACGTCATCCCGGGAGAACTCGAAGGGCAGTCCATCGTTCTTCAGCAGGCGGACCACATTGCGGTGCTCGACGAGAACTCCCTTGGGACGCCCGGTCGAACCCGAGGTGTAGATGCAGTAGGCGAGGTCGCCGGGCGCCGTCCCGCCGCTCTCCGGCGCGGTCGCCGGCATCAAGCCGATGGCGTCCCGGTCGGCGTCCAGCAGGACCACCGACGCCACCCGCCCCCGCATCCTCTCCCCCAAAGGTCCCGTAGTCACCAGCAGTTCCACCCCGGAGTCCTCAATGATGAAGTCTATCCGCTCCCGGGGGAAGGAGGGTTCGATGGGCAGGTAGGCCCCTCCTGCCTTCAGCACCGCGAGCATGACGACGACGGCCTCGACCGAACGTTCCAGGCACAGCGCGACGAGCCTGTCCGGGTCCTACTCCCCATTCCCCGCAGGTACCGGGCGAGCCGGTTGGCCCGCTCGTCGAGCTCGCGATACGAGACCCGGGTGTCCCCGCAGACCACGGCGGTGCGGTCGGGCGTCCTCTCGACCTGCTCGGCGAAGAGCCCGTGGATGGTCTGGTGTTCCGGGAAGGAGACGGCGGTGTCGTTCCACTCTTCCGTCTGCTGACGTCGCTCTTCGGGAGTGAGCAGGGTGACCTCCTCCAGGGAGACGTCGGGCAGCCGGCGGCAAGGTTGTCGAGCACCGTCACGAAACGGCCCATCATCCCTTCCACGGTCGACCGTCGTAGATGTCGGCATTGAAGGCCGCCGTCCCGCCGATACGCCCCCGGTCCGCCTCCAGCAGCAGGTTGAGGTCGTACTTGCCAAGCCCCAGGTTGGTCCGGTGGACCTCTGCGAAGACGTCCCCGAAGCTCAACGGTTCCGGCTTGCGGAGAAACTCGAACAGCGCGTCAAACAGAGCTGTCCGGGCTCATGTCGACTGCCGGGTTCAGCTTCTCCACCAGGAGGTCGAACGGCAGCGCGCCGCCGGCCTTTGTGGGCTTCATCCAGGATGCCTTTCGTCTCCTTCAGCAGGGCCGGGAAGGTACCATTCCCGCCCGGCCTTATTCTTACGGGCAGCAGGTTGTCGAAGGGCCCGACCGAACCGGCGGCTTCTTCCGGGCGCCCCGCGCCGGAGATCCCGATCACCAGTTCATCCTGGCCCGAGTAGAGCAGGAGGGTGACCGCGAGGCCCGACAGCAGGATGGCCGGGAGGTCCGTTCCCTTGCTCCGGGAGAGGTCCAGTCGAGGCGCCTGCCCAACCCGGGGCCGGGGGGCTTATATCCAGGGTGCCGGCGGAGTAGGTGTGGATAGCGGGGCGCGGGCGGTCCTCGGGCAGGGTCAGGACGGGCAGCTCTCCCCGCAACCTCCACTTCCAGTCAAAGAGGAGCGGTTCCCAGCCCGATCCGGGCACCCCCCTCTGCCACATGCTGTAGTCCGCGTAAGGGAGCGTCTCCGGCGGTAGGGCGGGGCGGTTGCCAGCCGCCAGCGCCCCGTAGCAGCGCGCGAGCTCCCCGGCGATGATACCCATGGACCTCCGGTCGGTGAGGATGTGGTGCGCCGTGAGGACGAAGGCGCTCTCGCCGCCCCGGCCCCGCACCAGGGCGGCGCGCAGGCGAGGTTCCTCCGCGGCGGAGAACGGGGTGCGAGGAGGACTCGAGGCACCTCTCGAGCAACCCGGCCGGGTCACTCTCCTCCAAGTCGATCACTTCCATCTCAAGCGCCGTCTCCTTCGCCACCGACTGCCAGGCCTCGCCGGCTTCCGTGACGATGCGCGTCCTGAGCGCGGCGTGAGCCCTGACGACCAGGCGGAGGCTTTCCTCGAGCAAGCGAGCGTCGACAGGTCCGTCGAACCCGACCACGAGAGGCAGGTTGTGATAGACGGGCCTGCCCTCGTACACGTTTCCTTCCTCGAAGCTGTCGATGAACCAGAGCCTCTCCTGGTGATAGGACAACGGCGCCCTCTCCACCCCGGCGAAGGCGGGCGGAAGCATGGGCCGCGGCGTCTCCGACACCTCGCGGAGGGAGATGCCGGAGAGCGGCGATCCGGGATCCTGCGAAACCGCCTCGGCCAGGGCCGCGAAACGCCCCGCCATCCGGGAGATGAACTCCCCGTCGAACAGGTCTTCGTCGTAGACCAGGCACAGCTCGAGAGCCCCGCCTTCCTCCCAGGCATACAGGTCGAGGTCGGAACGGACGGCCCCGAGTTCAAGCTCCAGCGGCTGGACCTCCAGGCCCTCGAGCTCCAGGTGCGCCACCGGGGTGTTCTGGTAGACGAGCAGGGCTTTAAGGAGCGTGTCGCCCCCGGCGCCGCGTTCCGGCCGCAACCCGGCGACCAGTTTCTCGTAGGGCAGCTCCTGGTGGGCATAGGCCTCGAGGGCCGTCCTCCTCACCCGCTCCAGGAGCTCGCCGTAGGACGGGTCGCGCGAGAGGTCGATGCGGAGGAGCAGGGTGTTGACGAAGAAGCCCACTATCTTCTCCAGCGCTTCCTCGGTCCTCCCCGCCACCACGGTGCCCACCACGACGTCCTCCTCCCCGGCGTAGCGCCCGAGAAGATACGAGAACGCCGCGAGCAGGGCCATGTAAGGCGAGGCTCCCGCCTGCCGGGACAGCCTCTTCAGCCTGGCCGTGACCTCCCCGCCCAGCCGGAAGGCGAACTGCCTGCCGCGGCGCACCGCCCGCTCCCCGCGCGGGCCCGCGGCCGGCAGCTTCAACACCGGGGCGCCTTCGAGAGCCTTCCGCCAGTAGTCGAGCCGCCCGCGGAGCACGTCACCCTCGAGCCAACTCTTCTGCCAGGCGGCAAAGTCGGAGTAGCTCACCGTGATCGGTTGCAGCCCGGCTTCTTCTCCGCGAGAGAACGTCTCGTAGCAGCGGGAGAGCTCCTCGAAGAGGATCCCCGCCGACCACGCGTCGCCGGTGATGTGATGCTGGTTGATCAGCAGGACGGTGCCGGTCCTTGCCCGTCTTCAGCAGGTGGGCCCGGAACAGCGCGCCGGCCTCCAGGTCGAAGGGGAGGCGCACCAGGCGGTCGAGGAGTTCCTCCAACCCGTCCTGCCCGGCCTCTTCGGCCGAGAGGCCGACCGGGACGGGCGCCAGGACGACCGAATAGGGCTCGCCGCCCTCGTCCCGGAAGACGGTCCTCAAACCCTGGTGCCGCTCGATCAGCGCATCGAAGCTCTTGTCGAGCGCGGATATGTCCAGCGGCCCCTTGAGGAGGAACGCCGCGGGCATGTGGTAGCCGCT
>CAWFDJ010000015.1:0-83106 GCA_963814495.1 uncultured bacterium | reverse complement strand
ACTCAGGCCTCCCAGACCAACGAAGTGCTCAACGGCATCAGCGCCTTCGACGCCAATACCGCCTGGGCGGTGGGCAGAGAACGGGGCCATCGTCTTCACCAACGACGCCGGGACGACCTGGACACCGCAGGATTCCAGCATGGAAGGCCACTTCCGGGGAATCTCGGCGGTAAGCGCCACCGATGCCTACGCCGCGGGCCTGAGCCCCACCATCTACCACACCGGCGACGCCGGGACGACCTGGGACGAGCAGGACACCGGCTACATCACCGAGCTTTACGGGGATGGACGCGTCGGGCGTCAACAATGCCTGGGCGGTGGGCTATAACGCCATGATCCTGCACACCACCAACGGGGGCGCGGACTGGGACAATCAAGCATCCCGGCCGGCCCGCGACGCCTTGATCGCCTGCGAGAGTTACGACGCGCTGGAGCGTCGCTCCATCATCCAGGTCTATAACAATACCGGAGGAACCTGGGAGATGGTGAAAGAGGTCGAGATGGCGGTGGGGGTCAAGTCGCCCTCCATCACCCTGAGCGGCGACGGCAATTTCTGCCACATGGCCTTCGTCATGCAGGACGACAACTACTGGAAGGTCTTCTACATGGTCTTCTACACCCCCAATCCGGACTGGTTCTCGGGGGTGAACATCTCCGGTGAGAACCAGAACCAGCTGAATCCCTCCATACAGCTTATGGGAGACAAGCCAAGCATCGCCTACCAGGGATGGGACAGCAGCGGTGACATCCCCAACTACAACATCTACTCCGCCGTGATGTCGGAAGAGGGCTCTTTCTCCACGAGCATGCTCACCGATACCACCGACGACGAGTACGACCCGGTCTTCAACGTCAGCCCCAACGGCGACTTTGCCATCGCCTACCAGGGGTACACGATGGGAAGGGACTACTACCCCGGCCTGATCCGTTACGACAACACCACCAGCACCTGGCTGGTGGACAACTACACCGATGTCACCAGCCAGGTGGCCTCCCGGGCGGTGGCCGCCTACGCCAGCGACGGGTACAGCGATCCACATGTGCTACGCGGGCCAGAACCCGGACCTCGACATCTACTACGGCTATCTCTCCCCCGTTCCCCAGATCTACTCGATAGACAAGGACCGGGGCTACCCCCAGACCCCGGATACCCGGGCGAGACAGATCACCGTCAACGGCACCGACTTCGGCGACTCGGGCGTCCTCTACATGCACGTACTGGTGGAGACCCCGGCCGGCTCGGGGAACTGGGTGGACCAGGAGCTTGCCGGCCCCGATACACGAGTGGACCCGACCAAGATAACCTTCAGCACCCCCTTGTACAACTACGAGGACCAGAAGCCCACGGACGGCCCCATCAGGGTCCACGCCTTCAGCAAGGACAGCAACACCGACATCTGGTTCTACCCCCTCTACCCCACCATCAACTCGCTCTCCACCACCGAGGGATGGCCGTACGACATCATCGACATCAACGGCATCAACTTCGACGACGATCAGAAGAAGTCGGTGGTGTACTACGGTTACGGTTATTCCACGCCTGGAAGCACCTCCTACTACCCGGAGTGGAGGGACGACTACATCCTCTCCAAGATACCCGCCGTCGCTACGCAAGGGCCCGTCAGCGTCCTCGTCACCGACGATAGCGAATACGGCGTCTATTGCAACGAGGTGGCCTTCGACCTGACCCTCACCGACCTGGAGTGGTACTTCGCGGAGGGCTACACCGGCCCCGGTTTCGAGGAGTTCCTCTGCGTGCTCAATCCCAACGACGTGGCGGTGGACGTCAAGATGACCTACTACCTCGAGAACCTGGAGGACAACTTCTCCAAGGTCTACGGCGTACCGGCCCACCAGCGCTTCACCCTCAGCGTGAACGGGGAGGTCCCCGACCGCAATGTATCCCTGAGAGTCGCCTCGTCCGGCCGGGTCATCTGCGAGCGGCCCATGTACTTCAACTACCGCGGGGCCTGGACGGGCGGCCACGACGTCATCGGCGCCAACGCCCCCTCCAACGAGTGGTACTTCGCCGAGGGCACCACGCGGGCCGGCTTCGACGAGTGGCTGTGCATCATGAACCCGGACGTCAACACCGACGCCAACGTCACGGTCACCTACATGACCGCCACCGGCGAGACCACGGAACTGGAATACGCGATTCCCCCGGGGTCGCGCTACACCATCGACGTCAACCAGGAGCTCGGGCCGGACCAGGACGTCTCCATCAAGGTGGTGTCCAGCGGGCCCCCGGTGGTGGCCGAGCGGCCCATGTACTTCGCCTACGGTGGGGCCTGGACCGGCGGACACATCACCATGGGCGCCACCAAGCCCGAGTCCCACTGGTACTTCGCCGAGGGCACCACGCGGGCCGGCTTCGACGAGTGGCTGTGCATCGGCAACCCCGGCGCGGAGGGGACCACGGCCTCGGTCACCTACTTCATCGCCGGCGAGTCCCCGGTGACCCGGGACTACAACGTCGCCGCCCATTCCCGCTACACCGTCAAGGTCAACGACGCCATCGGGCCGGAGAAGGACGTCTCCATCTCCGTGGTCTCGGACAGGCCGACGGTGGTGGAGCGGCCCATGTACTTCAACTACGGCGGGGCCTGGACGGGCGGCCACGACGTCATCGGCAGCAACCGCCTCACCGAGGGCTGGTTCTTCGCCGAGGGCACCAACCAGGACGGCTTCCAGGAGTGGCTGTGCCTGCTCAACCCGAACGACGCGGAGACCGACGTCCAGGTCACCTACATCCTGGGCACGGGCGAAACGGTCAACCGGACCTACACCGTTGGCGCTACCCAGCGCTACACGGTCTTCGTCAACAACGAGGTGGCGGCGGGCTCAGACATATCCATAATCGTCACCTCCGAGCTGCCCATCCTGGCAGAGCGGCCCATGTACTTCGACTTCAAGGGCTGGACCGGCGGCCACGACGTCATCGGGTACAGCCCCCTGTAGAGACGGTATCGTGTTCGAAGAGCGGGGAGGCGACTCCCCGCTCTTTTCCTTTCCGGTGATCTCGCGTGGTGGGCGCTACCCGCGGCTGGGCTCCAGGAAGCGCAGGCTCCACCCGAGGGGGTGGGCCGGGGGCGGCGCTCCCTCAAGGCAGTCCTCGAAGCAGTCCAGCGCCTGATCGGCGAAGGCGTCGAGCATCCTCTCCCCCGCCTCGGGTGAGGCGGCGCGGGGCTCGCCGATGTAGGTGGGCGGGTCCTTCTCGGTGGTCCAGCTGAGCATGGTGCCCACCAGCGCCAGGTCGCCGGCTACCTCCCCGGCGCCCAGGGACCTCACCAGCCTGGCCAGTGACCCCAGCAGCACCCCGGGCCACCTCCCCTTGCGGATGGCGGTCCTCTCCAGGCCGTCCCACCCGGCCCGCACCCTCTCCGGAGCTGGAAGCCAGCACCAGCGAGGTCTCGTTCAACCCGGCGTGGCAGTCGTCCACGTCCCCGCAGGAGCCGGGGCCGGCCTGGATCCGTTCCAGCAGGGCGGGGTCGTTCTCCACCATGCGCCGGTAGAAGACCAGGAAGGGCGCGATGAGCAGGAAGGACTCCTTGCGGTAGAGGCGGTTGGCGGCCTTGGCGATGGCTATCTGGTGGCGGGGCCCGCCGTGGTTGTCGAAGACCAGCAGGTAGCGGAAGCCGCGCGAGGCCAGGAACTCGCCCAAGCCCCGCAAGGTCAGGTTGACGGCGCGCGAGTCGAAGGCCACCGAGCCGGGGATGGTGTCGCTTCCCAGGTAGTAGGAGGGGGCGTAGAGGTAGTCGTATTCCGGGTGCGCGGCCCCAAGCTTCTCGACGGCCCGGTCGCGCACTTCCTCCGCCACGAAGACGTCGGTGCCCAGGGGCAGGTGGGGGCCGTGTACCTCCAGGGGGCTCAGGGCGAGGACGCAGATGGTGCGCCCCTTGTCCAGCGCATCCAGCTCCCGCGTGGTCATCTCCGCCAGGTGCTCGATCTTTCCCGCCATACTCGCAGTATAACACGGTTCGCACGAGGTTCACCGTGCTATAATACCCTCCCCCGGGACATATGGAGGAACGTATGGAAGAGCAGATGCCCAAGAAGACCGCGAGCCTGAAGGAGATCCTCGACTCGACCAGCCTGGCCCTGGTGGGCGCCTCGGGCAAACCTTTCAAATTCGGCTCCCTCTTCCTCGCTTCCCTGCTGACCATGGGCTTCAAGGGAAGGATCTATCCCATCCACTCCAGGGACCGCGAGATCATGGGCCTGCCCGCCTACCCCGACATCACCGCCCTGCCCGAGGTGCCCGAACTGGTCTACTTCACCGTACCCGCCTACCAGTGCATGGACACACTGCGCGAGTGCGTGGGGCTGGGCATCAAGGCGGTGGTGATCATGGCCGCCGGCTTCCGCGAGGCGGGGCCGGAGGGAGAGGAACTGGAGCGCGAGGCCCTGCGCCTGGCCCGCGAGGGAGGGTTCCGCATCATCGGGCCCAACTGCTTCGGCATCTACAACCCCCGCACCGGCCTGACCCTGCTGCCCGGCTACGACTTCTCGCACACGCCGGGGCCCCTCGCCTTCATCTCGCAGAGCGGCGGCTTCGGCGCCCATTTCGGCCGCCTGGCCCTGTCGCCTGGGCATGGAGTTCAGCGCCATCGTCAGCTACGGCAACGCGTCGGACGTAAACGAGGTCGACCTGCTCGAGCACTTCCTCTCGGACGACGGCACCCGCATCATCTGCGGGTACATCGAGGGGACCCGGGACGGCCGGGCGCTCTACCGGGTGTTGAAAGAAACGCGCGGGCGCAAGCCGGTCATCCTCTGGAAGGTGGGGCGGGGCGAGGTGGCGCGGCGGGCGGTGGCCAGCCACACCGGCTCCCTGGCCGGCTCCGCCGCCATCTGGGACGACCTCTTCCGCCAGTGCGGGGTCATCGCCGTCGAGGGCATGGAGGAGATGGCCGCCGTCGCCCAGTGCTTCTACAGGCTGGAGGGGAAGGCCGGCGCGGCGCGTGCTGGTGCTGGGGGGAGGGGGCGCCATCTGCAGCCACGCCGCCGACCTGGCGGAGCGCTACGGCCTGGAGCTGCCGCCCCTGGCCGGGGAGACGGAAGACGCCCTGAGGCAGACCCTGCCGCCGGTGGGCGCGGTGGTGGCCAACCCGCTGGACATCGGCACCCCCCTGACCCCTCCCGCGGTCTTCGAGAGGATAGCGGGCATCGTCGCCGCGGACACCGCCACCGACATCTTCCTCTTCGACCTGGCCCTGAACTTCGGGGCCCACCTGCTGGGGGAGGAAGGGGCGCGGGCCTGCCTGAAGATGCTCGATGGAGGCGGGGCGGTCCGCCGGTAAGCCCTGCGCCTTCAACCTCTACAACCGCGCACCGGACGACCTGGAGATGGTGCGCTTCCACGCGCAGGTGAAGAAGGAACTGGCCGTCGCCGGCGCCCTGGTCTTCGACGACCTCGCCACCGCCTTGCGCGCCCTCGCCGCCTACGCAAATTGGGGTCAGGCCCCAAATTTAGATAAATCGGTCTAGATCTCGATCTCGACCGAGTTACTCTAAATTTGGGGCCTGACCCCAAATTTAGAGTGAGGTCGAGGAAGTGGTGGATGCGCGTCTCCACGCCGCCCCGGTCGTAGACGCGCGAGTCGGTGTGGTCGGCCTCGATGATCAGCGCCGGCAGCCCCGTCTCCTTCGTGAACATGCGCGCCAGGTCGTACTGGCCCAGCGAGTAGGGCTTGCAGCTCCGGTTGGAGTGCATGATCATCCCGTCCACCTTGAAGCGCGCGGCCAGCGCCACCACCTGCTCCAGCATCTGCTCCAGGTCGATGTTGAGGTAGACGGAGGCGTAGGCCTCGGCCAGGCTCTCCAGGGGGCGCTCGATGTCCACCCTGTCGAAGGTCCAGGCGTTGGTGTAGGTGTCCGCCACCAGGCAGGTCCGCTCCTCCATGAACAGGCGGCCCAGGTTGCGCATCTCGTACCAGATGGGGATGTTGTCCCACAGCAGCCGCCGCTTCTCCCCGGGGATGATGGCGATGCCCTCCTCCACCCGCTGCCGCATCTCCGCAAGCAGCCCCTCGTAGAAGGTGATGACCTCGTCGGTGCCGCGCAGGGTCACCACCGGCGCCATCAGGATGAAGGCGTCGAAGCAGGTCATGGGGGAAGGCACGGTCTCCGCGCAGGAGAGGACCTCCTTCCACAGGGAGATGGCGCCCAGCGACTTGGCCGCCACCTCCAGGAACCTCTCCTCGTCGAAGGCCAGGCCGGTGGCGCGCTCCAGGAAGGCGAAGTACTCCTTCATCTGGGCTATCTCGTAGTCGATGGCGTAGTCCTTGATGCCGCCCCGCACGAAGGGGGTGTCGAAGATGAACAGGGGCACGTCGAAGTAGCGGGCCAGCTCCTCGTACCACTTGACCACGGTGTTGCAGATGTTGTTGCAGCAGACCAGGAAGTCGGGCCGGGGCAGGCCGCCGATGGGGCCGCCCTGGGTGTAGGCCGAGCCGAAGTCGCAGCGGGCATAGGAGCAGATGTCGCGGGAGAAGCCGCGCTCCTCGGCGATCTCCGCCAGCGCCACCGCCATGTGGGAGGCGCCGCACATGACGCCGTGGTTCTCGGGGTAGACGGGGATGACGTCGAAGCAGTAGAGGGGCTCCACCGGCCCGCCGCTGGTGATCCAGGCCACCTTGCGGCCCTTCTCCCCCGCCGTCTTGGCCTCGATATAGTAGCGGGTCATGAGGTCCCGCATGGCGTCCGTCGACTTGATCTTGCGCCGCTCCTTCTCCGCCTTTTCCGCGTCTCCCATGTCCACCTCCTTTACTCTCCCCATGTCCTATATGCCGCGGATGGTCTCCAGGAAAGCCTGCAGGCGCGTGCGCAACTGCCCGCGCGAGAAGGACTGCAGGTCGCTCTCGAGCAGCAGGGAGGGGATGCCCTCGTCGTTGAGCCGCTGCTTGAGGAAGGGATGGTCGAAGAGATAGGGCTCGCAGAAGTTCTGGAGGAAGAAGACCACCCCCTGCGCCCCGCAACGCTGTGCCCGCTCCGCCAGGAAGTCGGCCCGGTCCTCGGTTAAGGAGTGCTTGGCCGGGCAGTTGACACGGCCGGAGAGCCGTTCGGCTAGCGCTTCCATGACGCAGCGACATCGCCCCCGCCGTCCTCTAAGCTCCACCCGGCCCTCGTAATAACGATGGCCGCAGCAGAGGTCGTCGTCTATAAAATCGGCCTTCAGTTCCCGCGCCAGGTCGAAGAGGTCGGGGGTGGTGCAGACGCTGCCGCTGACGAAGAGGGGCGTCCATCCCTTGCCCGGCTCGGCGTCTCCTCGCCGAGGCTCTCCAGCAGCTGACTCCAGCAGGTGGTTGTGTTCCTCCTTGCGCATCCACAGGCCCGCCACCGCACAGGCCGTCCCTTGCAGGCCGCTCAAGAGGCCGGGGCGTTCCCGGCGCAGGCGATAGACCTCTTCCACCAGCTGGCGGTTGCGGTTGTAGACGGCGACGCTCTCCCGCAGTGCCTCTTCCGTTACGGGCTGCCCGGTGTACTCCTCCACCGCCCGGCGGAAGCCCGTCAGCTCCCGCTTTAAGAAGGGCAGGGAGACCTCCTCCCCCATGCGCACCGGCAGGGAGAGGTCGGCGTGGAAAGGAAAGGAGGTATTGAGCCGCCAGACGTCCGACAGGCGCATCATGGTGTCGCAGGTCTGCACGAAGACCGCGCCCTCCAGCCAGTCCAGCTCGCCCTCCAGGGCCATGTCCAGGTCGGTGCGGGCCACCGAGCAGCAGTAGGCCTGCAGATGGGCGTCGGCGGCGGAGATGCTCCGCGGGGCCCCCATCAGCCGCACCGGCGTGAACCCGGCGGCATGCATGATCTCCTCGGGGGCGTAGCTGCAGAAGAAGGCGAGGGGGCGTTCGCCCCGCTCCCGCAAGGCACGCCCCTGCTCCAGCGGATGCTCCCAGACGGATATGAAACGCGCGATTATCTCCCCGGTCTCCATCCCGCTCCTTTCGTCATGCCGCTGCCGCGATCCTACGCCCCTCTATTCTACTACCTTCACCCACATATCGAGCGCCGGCTCGAGCCAGGGGGCGTACTTCTCCCGGCCTGCGTTGATCTCGGCCTGCAGGTTATCAAGGGCGACACGGCGGACCTCCGCCACCTCCCCGGGCTCGGGCCTGATCGCGCCGTCGTGGCTGCCCACCAGCAGGTGGCAGACCTCCCACTCGAGCCCGGCATCCTCGTACGCAACCTGATAAACGAATCTCCCTACGTCCTGCAGGCGGCTCGAAACCCCAGCTCTTCCCCCAGCCGCTTCCGGCCGCCCCCCCGAGGTCCTCGCCCACGCGGGGATGGCCGGAGCAGGTGGTCTCCCAGCAGAGAGGCCAGAGCAGTTTGCTGCCGCTCCGCCTCTGGAGAAGCACCTCACCCTGCGCATTGCTTATGAGGATGGTGAAGGCGCGGTGCAGGATGCCGTCACCCGATGGCAGACGAGTTCTTCCTCCTCGCCCACCGGCCGGTCATCCTCGTCCACCGGTATCAACTTGTCGTCCAGCCAACCCGTTCTTCCGCTTCCTTCGTCACCTCTGCCCTCGGACAAAAAAATAGGGGGCTCGAACGCCCCCACCTGGCATGGCTCGGCGAGGATCAGCCGCAGCTCTTGTTGCATTTGCAGGTGCCGCCGGTCTTGCGGCTGATCTTCTTGATCGTCATCTCAACACCTCCTAGCGTTGAACCGATACCTGCCTTTCTCCATCTAACAATATTATTCCCAAAAAGAAGAAGTCTACATCGCTGATTCGAAATGACATCAATCATCGGGCGAAGCCCGGCGTTGTCAGACGGGGCGGCCCTGCCGCGGCAGGCACATCACCGGGTCCGGACCTTCCTCCCCCGCGAGAAGCTGGGCACGATAGCGGCAGCCGCCGCCGCATTCGTCCAGGACTTCGCATACGGCGCAGCTCCCCTTAACCCTTGCCTTGGGAAGGGCCTCCCAGGCCCGGCGCAACCCGTCTGCCACGTCTCCTCCGGTAAGATCGGCGTAGTAGTCGCACTTGACCAGCCGGCCGGTGGGAAGGACGCTTGCCAGATGCGCCCCGCAGGCCTAACCCGCCGCGCCCTCGTGCATGCCCGAGCCCCACTCCATTCCCATGAGTGGTACGGCCGCCGCGAGCTCGGGCATCATCCCCGGCTCGTCCCGCAAGCGTCCCTCGGGCACCGGGAACTCCAGGGTCCAGGACGTCACGCCCATCTCCTCGAGGCGGGAGCCCAGTCCGGCAAGCTCGCCCAGGTTGCGCGCGTGCATCACCGTGGCCACCGAGACGTCCATCCCGGTGTCCAGCGCCTGCCGCCAGTGCCCGGGTGGTGTGCGCGAAGTTGCCGGGGCCGCGCAGGAAATCGTGCCCGTCCGTAAGCCCGTCCAGGGTGAACTGGATCTCGTCGAAGTTGAGGGCCGCGTAATCGACCATCCCCATCAACGTCCCGTTGGTGATGAGCACGCGGCGATAGGGGCGGCCGGCCAGCATCCGGTTGAGCTCGTCGAAGCGCGGGTAGAGCAACGGCTCCCCGCCCGTGACCATCAAGCGCAGGCCCCCCATCCCGCCGAACTCCTCCACTGCCCCCACAAGCCTCTCCCAGCCCAGATCGGCGTTGCCGGCATCCCCCAGGTAGCAGTGGCGGCACTTGAGGTTGCAGCGGTCGGTGACTTCCACCATCAGGTAGCGCAGGGACGGCAGGGCGTTCTCCCCCACCAGTACTTCCCGCCCCGCCGGCGACTCGAGCATCTCCAGCACCCCCTCCTCCAGGCAGAAGGAGAGGAATTCCTCCAGTCGGGCGCGAGCTCCCCCACCGTTCGCGAGCCGTCGCAGAGGCACAGGAACTCCAGCGCCTCCGCTGAGACCTCGTAGAGGTCGTCGGTGCGCGCATTGTAGGCGCACGGGGTCTCCAGGCTGCTTGAGGAACACCTCTTCGCCTAGAACCAGCGAGATATCCCTCACTCCAGGGCATCGAGCGCCTTCTCCAGGTCGAAAGCCCCCCGCTCCAGCAGCGCCTTGAGCAGGAGGAAGGAGCCGCACTCCTCGTTCTCCTCCTCCCCGTGGTGGTAGAAGGGGCAGTCGCCGCAGAGCAGCTCGCGGTAGTCGTCCTCGCTTGCGAGCTCAGAGCGTCCCTCCAGGATCTCCCTTGCCTTCTCGCGGAAACGCGGAAGTGGTTTTTCCATGGTTACCTCCTTCCTCAACATCGTTCTACCCCAAGGCCATCTGCGGATATACTGTACTCATGCACAAGGAACTCGACAGGACGGTCAGCTTCAAGTCCATGCGCGAGAAGCACCGGGCCGCCTATTACGCGACGGTCACGCTGGCGTGGGCGCTGCTGGCCTTCATCCTCCTCCTGGACCTGGTCCTGCTGGCCTCCACCTTCAGCTCGGGCACCAAGGCCCGCATCGTGGGTTCCGGCTCCATGCAGCCGACCATCAAGACCGGGAGCATCGTCGTCACGCGCCCGCAGGACGCGTACGCCGTGGGCGACGTCATCATCTTCGACGACCCCAGGCTCGGCCCCAACATGCACCGCATCATCGAGGTAAGTGATATCGAGGGCACCACCTATTACACTACCCAGGGAGACGCTTTCGACTTGCCGGACCACCTGTTGGTGCCCATCGACCGCGTCGAGGGCAAGGTGGAGATGGTCTTCCCCTATCTCGGCTACGTCGCCTTCATCGGGTCTTTCGCGGCCATGGTGCCCATCATCCTCGTCGTCCTGCACTTCCTCCGCAAGAGGCGCGCCGGGAAAGGGGGCAGTTGACGCCTCACGCCGTACCCCGCCGCACCCCCCGGCAGCCACCGGCATATGGTCAGGTCCGCGCCCGCGTGATAACATTTAGAGTGCGTCATAAGTTGGGCATCTTTCACATCGACCGAAGAGCGGCATCATGGGTGAATTCATCATCTCCACCGGCGCAGCCGACTTCTGGCTCGAGGACGGAACCCTTATGGGCCGGGTCACCAAGCCGGAGGTCTCGCTGGAGGACGCGAGGGAGGGCCTCGAGGCCCTCCGAAAGGCCCTTGCCCGGGACCGCGAGGTAAAGCGAGCCCTCCTCGATCTGGGTAATGGCGTCATAGTCAAGCGACAGACCCGCAAATACCTCGCGCAGGCCCCCCGGGTCCTGGGTATAGACAAAGCCGCACTGGTCTTTCACAATCCGGTTCAGAGGATCGCCGCCTCCTTCTTCCTGGGCATCAACAAGCCGGAGGGGGATCTCAAGCTCTTCGGCGACCTCCGAGAAGCCGAGGAATGGCTGAAGACATGAACACCGGCGAGGAACCACGAAAGCAGGAAGCACCTCGAGACCCGGCCTCCCGCCTGCACGAGATCTCCGACGCCATCTTTCGCGTCGCCTCCGGCGACTTCGAGGTGAAGCTGCCGATCACCGCGGAACTGGACGAGATCGACGGCATCGCCCGGGGCGTCTCCATGCTGGCGGAGGAGATCGAGGAACGCGTACACGACCTGGAGCACTATCGGGACCTGGTGGAAAACCAGGCGGTGGGGATCTCCCTGGTGGACGAGGGAGAGTATTTTCTCTTCGCCAACCAGGCCGCGCACCTCATCTTCGGCGTCCCGGACGGGGGCCTGGTAGGCCGCAACCTGAAGGAATTCACCGACGCAGCCGCCTTCGCAAAGATACTGCAGCAGACCGAGTTACGCAAACTTGGCGAGAAGAGCACCTACGAACCCGAGATCGTCCGGCCGGATGGAACCCGGCGTATCCTCCGCCTCACCGCCAACCCCCGGTTCGACCAGCGGGGCGGCTTCACCGGTGCCCTCGGAATATTCAGCGACATAACCGAAGGCAGGCAGGCGCAGGAGAGATCGAGGAGGCACCTGCGGGACATGGCCTTCCTCTCGGAAACCGCCATTGCCTTCGTGGACCTCTCGCCCGAGGAAGACATCTACCGGCTCATCGCGAAACAGCTCCAGGAACTGGTGGGCGATTCTTTCGTCTTCATCGGCTCTTACGACGAATCCCGGGAGGTGTTGCAACCCCGCGCGCTCCTGGGCAGGAAGGAAGATCTGGCCTCGTCCATGCGCGAGCTGGACTGGAAGCCACTGGCGATGGAATTCGCGGTCGACGCGACGATTCAGAAGAGGCTCTTCGGCGGTGGATTGATCTGTTTTCCCGGGGGCTTGCCCGAGCTGCTGCGCCACAGCCCGCTGAAAGATACCTGGGCTTCCTTCGCGAAGACCTACCGCCTGGGCAAGCTATACGCCATGGCCATCAAGCGCAGGTACGACGTCCTGGGGGGCGTCGTCATCGCTACGCGCGAGGGGGCCGAGCTCGAGAACCCGGACCTGGTGGAGGCCTTTATCTACCAGGCCGCGGTGGCGCTGCAGCACCATCAGGCGGAGGAGGCCCTGCGGGAGAGCGAGCAGAGGTTCCGCAAGGTCACCCAGTCGGCCATCGACGCCATCATCACCTGCGACAGCGAGGGGCTCATCACCTCCTGGAACGAGGGGGCGGAGTCCTGTTCGGGTACGACGGAGGACGAACTGCTCGGCCGGTCCCTCCGCATGCTCATACCGACCGGCATGATCGAGGACTACACCGGCAGGCTCAGGGCGTCCCTCGCCGAGCTGGCCCGGAGGTGTTCACGCGACGGGCCGAGGCTTTCGGGTTGCGCAAGAGCGGCGAGGAGTTCCCCCTGGAGACCTCGGCCACCCCTCCTGGAGAGCGGGTGGCGCCTTCTTCTATCACCGCCATCATCCGGGACATCACCGAGCGGAGGAAGCGGGAAGCCGAGATCGAGCCGATGAACCAGGAACTCCGGGCCTACGACCACACCGTCTCCCACGACCTCAAGGGGCCGCTGGCCACGGTCAAGGTGGCGGTGGAATTCCTCAAGTCCGAGCCTGGGGTAGCCGGAGCCCGGGTGATCCCGTCGCGGCCAGGGTCATTGAGACCATCGACAAGAACATCGAAAAGGTCACCGGCATCCTCGACGACCTGCTGGGCATGGCCGAGGTGGGAGAGCGGGCCAGGGACACCGAGGATGTCGACGTGAACGAGGTGGTGCGGGAGATCGTCTCCGAGACCGGGCAGGCGGACGTCCAGGTGGTCTTCAGCGCCAACGACCTGGGAAGGGTACAGGGCCAACCGCGTCCACGTCTACCAGGTCTTCTCGAACCTGATGAGGAACGCCGTGGAGCACGTCGACGCGGCATCCCCCGAGGTGTCGGTGTTCGCACCGGCGACCACCGCTACCTGGTGAGGGACAACGGCGCCGGCATCCCCGACTACCTGGTCGAACACCCTGTTCCTCCCCTTCATCCGGGGCGAGGACGGGGGCAGGGGCCTGGGGCTGTCCATCGTCAAGCGGATAGTGGACACCTACGGGGGAGAGATCACGGGCCTACAACGACGGCGGCGCCTGCTTCGAGTTCAGCCTGCACGATTTCGAGCCCGCGGACCAGCGCCCCGCCTGACGCCGGTCAATGCTATAATAGCCTTTGACTCGGGCGTTTAGCTCAGTGGGAGAGCACTTGCCTTACAAGCAAGGGGTCGTGGGTTCAAATCCCTCAACGCCCACCAACACAAGAAGCCGGGCTGCATGCCCGGCTTCTTTCCTGTACAAAAGCTGTTATCTTGAAAGAGCGTGAGGTATAATATTTACAAGTTGATGATTTATTATTTGGCCGTGGTTGTCGAGGAGAACCGGTCATGACAATTGAAGAGATCAGATCAAAGATAATGCCCTTATTGATGGAATATGAAGTCGAGAAGGCCGCGGTCTTCGGCTCTACCGCAAGAGGTGGCTCCACCACGCAAAGCGACATCGATCTCCTGGTAGAGTTCAAGGGAGAAAAGAGCCTGCTCGACCTGGCGGGATTCAAGCTGGACCTCGAAGAGCTGCTGCACAGAAAGGTGGATATCCTCACTTACGATTCCCTGCATCCCCTCTTGAGGGAGGGCATCTTGAGCGAGCAGAAAGCGCTGTTATGAAGAAAGATGCCCATGTCTTTCTCCGGCACATCCTCGAGAGCATCGACCTTATCGAGAGCTACGTCAATGGCAAGACCCTGGACGACTTCCTGGGATCTGTCCAATTGCAGGACGCAGTGATAAGGAGGATCGAGATCATCGACGAGGCTGCGAAGAACATACCCGCCGAAACCAGGGAAGCGCATCCAGAGATACCCTGGAGGAACATGGCGGGCATGCGGGACATCATCATCCACCAGTACTTCGGCATCGATCTCAAGCTGACCTGGAAGGTCGCAACAGAGGACCTCGAGAATCTCAAGGGCGCAATATCCGCTATCCTTGGCTGACACAAGAGCCTCTCATCAGATTCCGTCTAGGAGGATCCTTTCCTTCCAGTCGATGAGTGCAGTAAATAGTTCAAATCCCGCAACGCCCACCAGCACATGGAGCCGGGCTGCATGCCCGGCTTTCTTATCTGCACTAACAGCTGTTATCTCAAAAGAGCGTTTGGTATAATAAATTACAAGTTGATGATTTATTGGTTCGCTGCGGTTGCCGAGGAGAGCCAGTCGTGACGATTGAAGAGATCAAGTCAAAGATAATACCCTTGCTGGTGAGAACTAAAACTCTTAACAGGTTACTATGGATAGCCATATTCGCCCTTATTCTATGCGCATCAACGACCATTGGCTGTGGAGGTGGAGATGATGGAACAACGGATCAGGATGGCACGGCCCAGGAATGCTATTCCGAACCGGAGATCATGACCACAGAGGATGGCGTCCAATTTGTACGTACCCCCGATGCTTGCTTCGAAGACCTGCCCGACTTTCCATATGAAGCGAAGTATGTGGAGATAGAAGGCCTTCGCCAGGGCTATGTGGATGAAGGTCCCGCCGATACCGACCCAATCCTCCTGCTGCATGGCGAGCCAAGCTGGTCATACCTGTACCGCAAGATGATACCAGTGCTGGTGGATGGCGGCCACCGGGTGATCGCCATGGATCACATCGGCATGGGAACGGTCTGACAAGCCGATAGATATCGAGTATTACAGCTATACGGAGCACATTAACAGGCTCGAGAAGTTCATAAGATATCTGGATCTCGAAAACATTACTTTATACTGTCAGGATTCGGGGTAGCCTGATAGGGCTTCACGTCGCGGGGGAGAACCCGGAATGGTTTGACCGCATCGTTGTCAGCGATGGCACCCTTCCATTTGTTCCCCTTGGAATGCAGCCTTATCCACCAGTCGAAAATCCAGAGGAGATCAATACCGACCTAGTCTTGCCATTTTCCGCTATTCCACCGCAGCAGCCTCCCTTCTACGATGAAGAGGGCAACCGCTTGATCCCCGGTGACCCAAAGACGACTTTCGCGGATTGGATGGTCTATGCGATGACCGCTGAGTCGTTTCACCCGGCAGAAGTGGTCGAGGCCTTGACCTACTTCGAAGTACCATCTGAAGTAGAAGCCGCTTATGATGCTCCGTTCCCTAGCCGGATTTACATGGCAGGGCCACGCGTCTTCCCGTCACTAGTTAATGATCTTTCAGGAGTCAACGGCAAAGCATGGCAAGGTTTGACCGCATATGAAAAGCCCTTCTTGACCATCTGGGCAAGTAACGATCCCGGCACGCTCGGGGATAAGGCAACCCAGGACCGCCTGATAAACAACATTCCGGGTGCCGCAGGACAACCACATGTACGACTCCCCGAGGCGAGTCACTTCATCCAGGAAGACCAGGGCATGGAAGTTGCCAGACGAATAAACGATTTCATTGAGGCCAATCCACGCCAGTATGAGGATTAATTGGTATCGAACTCCAATATTGTATTTAGAGATATATACGATCCTATCAATGATTTCTACATCTTGATCTCCCTTCAAGATCATCCTCCGTTATCGGTTCACACCGGGGCTTTTCTTTGCTCCACTCCCCTGGCGTAGGGGCCACCTCATGCCCGCCAAGGCAGGAAAATATCACCGGGGCATAGAAATTTCTCGATGGGAGCTGTGAAGCCGCTTAGGGGAAGGGGCAGAACATGGACGACATGCCAGAGGACATGGATGTTGAGGTATTCGTCGGGGAAATGCTCTTGATGTATCTGGCCTACGACGACGAGCGGCAGATGAAGAATTAGGGTACTTAGACGTCAGAACCCCGGTTCACACCGGGGCTTTTCTGTGCGAGAAGAGGAAGGCGAATCGTCACCTCTCATAAGTAGAATGGTCATACTATAGTAACGAGAGGGGGGCGTAGAGGATATGGATAGAATCGAGGTCTTAGAGGCGGCGTTTGAGAGAGGTTATTTCGTAAGGGATGACGCTGACGCCCTCGGCGGCATAGCGGGAGTGCTCAAAGTCGACTGGGACACTAAGATCAAGGACGGATTCCCCCGGCTCGAAATCGACGTGGCCAAGGATGACGCCGCCTACCTGATGTCCCAAGCGCAGGAGATAGGCTTATGGGTTGAAGTCGTGGAGGAACATGACAAGAGGGTTCAATTGAAGTTAACCATTCCTCCGGTAGCGTAGAAACCACCACCAGAAGGGCCCCGGGTAACCGGGATCCTTTTGTTTTGGGAAGGAAACGTCGATATCAATGTAAAGGACGTTTTTTGCTACCAAGAAGAGAGGGGCGTCGAATCAATGTTCAGAGCAGGTGTTCTAAGGATGGCGCTCAAGAGGGGCTTTTTCATCGAGTTCGACGCAAAACAATTCTTCGACTGTTCTGTATTCCATCAAGGACCTTATCTCGATGCGATGATAGTGGATAACGACCGCAGCCTTGTCGCAGAAATACTCCTGGAAGAGGCCCCCGCGATAGTATTACAGGCTGAGGATATTGGCTATTCGGTGGTGGAGCTATTGACGGGTGATGATCGGGCTCGATATAAATTCGCCCTGCCACCGGCTGGCTAGCACCTGCCGACCACGAGGGTCCCGGGCGACCGGGGCCCTTTGCTCTGCCGCCATTCTTCTCCAGGCAAGCCGCGCGCTCCGCCCGGCCTTGTCAATTCAGGCTGTCCAGGAACTCCATGGATTCACGTATGGCGACGCGCTTCATGGAGGAGAACGGGAAACTGATGAAGCCGTGGTTCCCCAATAGGGGGAGCCAGTTGAGGAACTTCCTGCTCTTGGGGAAGATGTGCGTTTGGTGGGGGACGCCTTCCCGGGTGAGGAGGACGTCGAGGATCAGGGACTCCTGGCAGATGGGGTCCAGTTCGCCGGCCGCGATGTAGGCGGGAGGGAAATCCTTGTCGATGTGGGAGCCGGGGGAGGCCAGCAACGCCAACCGCCGGAACTCCTCGGACTCCTCGCCGGGGACATAGCCGATAAAGCCGTAACCTATCATCTCCCGCATGGGAAAGAGGGCGTGCTTCGCGGAATCGAATTCGGCAACGCCGTAGAAGAGGACCAGGCCCTTGAGGCACTCCGGCGGGATGCCCCTCTCTATCCCCAGGTCGCGCAGGAGTTCCGGTTTGTTGGAGATGCCGGCGTAGAGGGCGGAGTGGTGCGCGCCCCCCGAATCCCCACCCATGAAGATCCTGGTATTGTCCCCGCCGAACTCCGCCGCATGGTCGTAGACCCAGCGAACGGCCTTGCCGACATCCCTGATCTGCTCTTCGCACTTGCTGGCCGGTGCCAGTCTGTGGTTGATGTTGAAGACCAGGTAGCCCCGGTCCGCATAACGCTTTGACAACCAGCGGTAGCTCTTCTTGTCCAATAGATGCCAGGCGCTGCCGTGGATATAGGTGAGGACGGGATAGGGTGGGTCGCCCTTGGGGACGAAGACGTCCAGGGACTGCTTGCGGCGGTTGGCGGTGTCGTAGGCCACATCGAGGACTTCCCTGCCGACCTCCGGCGAGTTGCGGTTCCACAGCGGCCTTGCCAGCACTTCGAACGACGCCGAAACGGCCTTGAGCGCATAAGCCTTGATGAGATATCTTCTCTCGTCCATCTCGCTCCCCCGATTCGCCGGTCTTCCGAACCTTCTGCCCGTGCCGTCCCTCTTGCCGCCATTATACCGCCAAGCAAGACAGTTTCCGCTCTCGCCGGCGTTCCGTGTGGGAAATGCGCCCCCGTGGCGGTACAATCAAACCAGGCGGACCAGACCGGGAAGGGGGCATGCGGGATGAAGAGGAACCTGGTTCTTTCCATGGCGGCGGTGATGCTGTTGTCGGCCATCATGGTATCCGGATGCGGCGGGGAAGAAAAGCCGGCGGTGGAGTACCGGGACCCGTCGATGCAGGCGGTGTCGGCCATCCCCGTCGAACGGCAGTACACCCTGGACGATCTCCTGCTCACCCAGTACATCTCGAGTTTCATCGTCTCGCCGGACGGGAGCCTCCTGGCCTGGGTGATGGCCGGGCACGAAGAGGGCCGTGAGCTGGAGTCCGGCAACCTCTTCATCACCGACCTCGCAAGCAAAGACACCTGGCAGGTCACCGATTACCGGGAGTCCTCCCCGTCGGCGCCGCAGTGGTCTCCCGACGGTAAGACGCTGGCCTGGTTGAGCGACGCCTCCCTGCCGGGAGAGGGCACGGCGGGCGGTTCCCTCCAGGTATGGGCCGCCGGGGCGGGAGCATGGCAGCCGCGGCCGGTGACCCGGCGCGCGGGAGGAGTCGGGGATTTCGACTGGAGGGGCTCCGACCGTATCGTCTTCTACGCTGTGGAACGGGACGCGGAAAGCGCCGGTTCGGCCGACGACACGCTGCACGTCAGCGATTACGCCGAGTTCCCTGTCAACCTCTACCAGGTGGGGCTGGAGGGGGGAGAAGCCGAGAGGCTCACCGGCTATCCCGACAACATGACCCATCTCTCCACCTCCCCGGACGGCAGGTACGCCTTCCTGGTCAGGACCGAGGCCAACGGCTTCTACAACTTCACCGGCGACATCCCCTTCTACAACTACCTGCTCGACCTGGAGACGGGCGAGGCGAGGAGCGTCTTCGCGGAGACCCGGGAGGTGAACGAGGCCCGGTGGTCCCCCGACTCCGGGACCCTGTACGTCGTGGACAACCACAACGAGGACGAGGCCGCCATACCCGTCACCTGCCTGGTGCGCGCGCTGGACGTCGGCACGAATGAGGAGAGCCTGGTCGACCTGGACTGGGGCCGCGGCCTGGACTCCATGGCGCCCACCGGCTACTTCGCCCCCATGCTCAGCCCCACCCGGGACGGGTTCGTCGCCATCCTGGCCGACGGGTGCCACCCCCGGGCGGCCCGCTACGTCCGCGAGGGGGACGCCTGGAGGCGGGAGATGCTCGACGCGGAGCACCAGGGCAACATCTTCTCCATAACGGTATCCTACGACGGAAAGACCGCTGCTACGACTACTCCACGGCCTCCGAGCCGCCGCAGCTCTACGTCGCTGCCCTGGACGGCGCGAAGGTCGGGAGCCCCGTGCGGCTCACCCGGCTCAACCCCGGGTTCGAGGAGAAGGGCTGCGCCCCGGCGGAGGCCATCACCTGGGAGGGGGCCCTGGGGGAAGAGGTGGAGGGCATGCTCTACTACCCGGCGGGCTACCAGCCCGGCAAGAAGTACCCCCTGGTGCTGATGATCCACGGGGGGCCCTTCTCCTGCGACCGGGACCGCTGGCCGGTCTCCTTCTACAACTGGACCAACCCCTACCGCGTCTTCACCCAGAAGGGCGCCTTCGTCCTCTCCCCCAACTACCACGGGAGCTGCAACTACGGGCGTACCAGCGCCGATTTCGGGGGCTCCATAGCCGATCGCAGGTTCTACGAGTACCCGCTCGCAGGACATCGAGAAGGCCATCGACAGGCTGGTGGGGCTGGGCATGGTGGACGAGGAGCGCCTGGGGACCCAGGGCTGGTCCAACGGGAGCCTGCTCTCCAACGGCCTCATCGCCACCGACGGCCGTTTCAAGGCGGCCTCCTGCGGGGCGGGCGGCGCCGAATGGGTCTCCCTGTGGGGGCCCTGCACGGCCCGGGGCGACAAGCTCGTACGCTACTACTTCGGGTCCGACCCCATCGAGGACCCCGACACCTTCAAGGACCCCGCCCTGATGCCCTTCTACGACGCCGGCAAGGTGGTCACGCCCACCATCATCTTCGCGGGAGACGAGGACGTCAACGTGCCCACCGCCATGACCTGGGTGACCTACCGCGGCCTCCAGCTGCACGGCCAGGCCCCGGTGGAGCTGTACCTGTTCCCGGGGGAAGAGCATATCCTGAGCACGCTCACGCACAAGCGGCGCAAGCTTGAGGAAGAGCAGGCCTGGTTCGACAGGTACCTCTTCATCCTGACAGCACCGTTGGCCGGCGGTCCGGACTAGAAGAAAGGGGGCCGGGCATGGCAGAGACGAACGACGCCGGCGAGCTCCGGGCGGCGCAGGCGCGCAAGCTGCTGCTGACCATCGCCAGGTACGAACTGGAAGCCCTCAAGCGCCTCTACCAGGACCTGGGGACCAGGCGCGAGGGCGAGGGCGACCTCGCGGACGTGTTCAAGGCCATCGACGACATCCGCATCCCCGACTACCCCGAGCTGGACCGGGAGGTCAACGAGGACAACTACCTGGAGGTCAAGCTGGAGCTGGTCGCCCCGGGCTCGACCAGGCGCTACAAGAGAAGGCGCCCCTGAAACGGCCGGCGGTTCCTTGTTCCGGGCCCGGAAGAAACCCTCACTCGCCCGTTATCTGCGACTCGAGCGAGCAGTACTCGTTGAGCACCAGGTCCGGCAGTTCCTGCATGGTGCCGCAGTTGAAGGCCGGGGCCTGGAACGCCATGGAGAAGACGGTGGGCTCCGCGGCCGGCGGCGTGAACGGCTCGTCCACGTCGTGCTGGATGACGCAGCGCATGTTGTCCATGTTCGCGAAGTTGAGGTCGTGGAAGGCCTTGACCTCCTCCCCGCTCAGGCCGGGGACGTAGTCCGCGAACTCCGCCGCTGTCGGGTCCACCGGCACCCAGCCGTAACCCGGGACGTAGAACTCCGCCCAGAAATGGTTGCCGAAGTGGCCCGAGAAGAGCTGCCACCCTCCGGTGGCGCGCGCTGGTATGCCCGACGCCCGGCAGAGCGCGGAGAAGTACATGCTCTGGGCGCCGCAATCGCCGCAGCGGTGCTCGTGTACGTACACCGATTCCGGAATCCCCAGCGGCCGCAGCGCGGCGTGGGGCATCAGGCTGTATACGATGTTCTCCATCATGTAGTCGTAGATCTTCTTCGCCCCCAGGTAGGGATTGGTCTCCTCCCCCACCACCTGGCGGGCCGTCTCCACGATCTCCGGGGTCAACGCGATGTTGGCATCCGATGCCGTGTACTCCCGGTAGAGGGCGCTCTCCTGGTCGTACGCCTCGACCCGCGCGGGGTCGACGGCGAAGCGCTGCGCGTAGTGGTCGAACTCGAACCCCACGCGGAGGGATAGGTCGCCGGTGAGCCCATCCAGGGGCACCTCCATGTACAGCACCCCGATGTCTCCGTCGGTGGAGGGGGTTCCCGCGACGTAGGTAGCGGGCTCGATGGAGGTCACCCTGACCGAAGGCTGAGGGCCGGTCATCAGGGGGAGCGGGAACCATATCTTGAGCAGGCCGGTGGCGGGAAGCTTGTCCCGGGGTATCTCCACCACGTGGCTTCCCAGGCAGGTGAGGGGGTCGGTGTAAGGCTGCCAGGACGGGCCCGGCTGTACGTCCGCCGCTCCCTTCAGCAGGTTGTAGCCTGCCTCGTAGCCCGCCAGCAACCTGGCATCCTGCCGGAAGAGTTCCACGTCCCGGTACTTGATGTTGGCGATAACGTCGCTGAAGTACATGGGCTCACCGTCGATGACCAGGTGCTCCAGTTCACCCGAGGTGATCCAGGCCTCCCGCTCGCTCTCGGGGACGCCGGGAAACGCGGCAGCGAGGTCCTGGCGCAGCTGGTCCTCGCTCAGGGTGTAGGTCATCTCGATCATGCTCATATCCTGGATGGCGTCGCGGCACTCGCGAGCTCCCGCCGCGTCGCCCCCTGAACGGTAGGCCTCCTCCGCCTGCTCGTAAAGGCCGGCCGCCAGGGTGAGGTTACCCTGCTGCATCTCCGCCTTCGCCTGTTCTTGAAGCCCCACGGCAGTCGAGTCCGTCTGCGTGGCGGTTCCGCCGCCGCAACCAGCCATGGCGAAAAGCAGCATGACCAGGACCAGTGCCGACGCGATGTAAAGATTTCTTCTCATCTTTGCTCGCCTCCCTCTATTCTAGTTTCCAGCGCCCTTCCGGCATTCTGAGTATATCACCGGTGGGCTCTCGGTGAAGCCCAGGAAAGCCGCCGTTTCAGCGATACAGGAACGTAACATGCAACGATTCCATGGGCGTGCTTGACGGTACGGGCGTGGGCGGATATAAACTGGACGGGGGGTTTCTATTTTCAGGTTACAACGTTTCCCGTATTCTTGCATGCGTGCTTTTCGAAGATGAGGAATGGAGGACCATGGGATGAAGAAGCTCGTCGCCTGCCTGTCGTTGCTGGCCGTATCGGTCCTGTTCATGTCGGCCCTGCCGGCCCTGCAGGGAGGCTCCGCCGCCGTGGCCGCCAACGGGGACTGGACCGAGACCAACCTCTCCGGGGTCTCCAACATCATAGACATCGAGGCGCTGGACGCCGATACCGCCTGGGCGGTGGGGACCATCCCGGGGGGTGGCGGGGTCATCCTGAAGACCACCGACGGCGGGGCCACCTGGGTGACCCAGAAGACCCTCACCGGCACGTGGCCCGGCCAGGCGCTCTCCTCCATCTCGGTGGTCGACGCCGACACGGCCTGGGCTTCAGGTTACCGGGTCCTGCTGAAGACCACCGACGGCGGGGCCAACTGGAACGTCGTCTACGGCTCATCGTCCATGTACGAGGGCGTGCCGGACATCTGCGCGGTGGACGCCGACAACGCCTGGGCCATCCTCATCGACGCCACCCTCACCAGCTACGTCTTCCGGACGTCGGACGGCGGGGCCACCTGGGTCAACCTCTATAAGCGCCCCTATACCGGCGGCATCCTCGCCCGCATCTCCGCGGTGGACGCCGCGACCGCCTGGGCGGTGGGGGGCTCTTCGGCCGGCTCCATCATCAAGACCACCGACGGTGGGGCGAACTGGCAGGAGCAGGCGCCGGCGGGGACCCCGGTGATGTTGAACGTCAAGGCCCTCGATGCCGGCACCGTATGGGCGTCGGGCCGGGGGGCGGTCCTGCGCACCACCGACGGCGGTTCCAGCTGGGCCACCGTCTACACCTCCGCGGGCTCCACCGATTTCTTCGGCCTGGACGCCGGCGGGGACGGCTCCTGCGTCTGGATCTCCGGCCTGACCACCTCTTCCGTGACCGGGGGCTGCGTGCTGAAGACGACCGACGCGGGGAGCACCTGGCAGAGCCTCTACTGCTCTTCCAGCTACGGTCTCTACTGCGTCTCCTCCGCGGACGCCGCCCACGCCCTGGCCGGAGGGCAGAACAACATCAACAACTCCCTCCTCGCGCGCACCGTCAACGGGGGAAATGCCCGGCCCGATATCACAGGGCTGGCTCCCGCCTCGGGAACAGCCGGGGACAGCGTGACCGTCACCGGGTGCGACTTCGGCGCGGAGCGCGGGGCTTCCCGGGTGCTCTTCGGGACGGTGGAAGCCGCCTCCTACGCCTCCTGGTCGGACGGCGAGGTCGTGGTGACGGTGCCGGCTGGCCTGAGCGGCGGTTGCGGAGTCACCGTGGAGACGGCGGAGGGCGCCTCCAACGCCATGGGCTTCATGGCCGCCTATCCCATCGAAGTCGCCTCCATCGATCCCGCTTCCGGCATCCAGTTCACCCTGTCCCTGGAGACCAGGGTGACGGGGAGCGGCTTCAAGCCCGGCGCGGCCGTGCGCTTCGTCAAGGGCGGAGCCGTACTCGAGGCTTACAACGTCAACGTGGTCTCCGGAAGCGAGATCACCTGTACCATCGGGCTCTTCGGCGTGGAGCCGGGGGCCTACGACGTGGTGGTGGTCAACCAGGACGGGGGAGCGGCGGTACTGGCCGACGGCTTCACCGTGGCGGCCGCCTGCGGGTCGGGCGCCGGCACCGCCGCGCTGGCCCTGGGCGGCATGGTCGGCCTGCTGTCCCTGGGGCGCGGCCTGAAACGCCGCCGCAGGCGCTAGGCCGGGCCCGGGCAGGCGGCGCGGGAGTATCCTCCCGCGCGGATCACTGGCCCGTGGGGGTGTCGTCCCACCGGTTCTCCGGCGCGTACCCGCACAGCCAGTTCAGCGCCCGGTGCCTCTGGTCGATCCTGGCCTCGACGTCCCGCCACGCTTCGTACCGGAGGTCCCGGAACGGGGACGCCCTTGACCACGAAGTCGTCGTCCTTTATCTCGCGGAGGAGGCCCCCCTCGAAGTATTGCCGCGATACCGCCCTGACCATGTCGTCGAACGACCGCCACCCCAGCTTGAGTCCGATCTTGTCCGGGCGGTACTCGGCTTCCCTCTCCACCAGGAACCAGGTCCTGGACCTCCAGTGCCACCTCTCGACGTCGTCCCTCGCCGCCGCGATCTCCTCCGGGTCGCGCAGCTTCATGGCCGCCGGTGGAGCGGACCCGTCGTCGGGTATCCGCTTGAGCAGCTTCTGGTCGGCCTCCCTGTCGATACCCGGCATCTCGGCCATCAGGCTCAGCGCCCACAGCAGCACCGCGACACATTCCAGCTTGCAGGCGGTCTCGCTGTAGGAACCCTCGTCCAGGTTGCACGAGTTCATGGAGAGCAGCTCCCTTTCCCCGGGCGTGGTGAAGTCGTAGACCCCCGAGCACTTCAGCCCCTCGACCTTGTCCCTCTGCTGCCTCTCCGCGTCTCCCTTCGAACTTCACCTTGTTCTCGTACGACCACTTCAGCATGACCTGGCTCAGCAGGTCCCTGCGGGGCATGGCCAGCACGTTGGCGACCACGGCCTTCAGCGCGAGCAGCCGCTCGTATGCCTCTCTTTCGTCGGGAAGCGCCAATCCTCGACCTCCTCGTGATGCCCTGCCGGCATGCCCGGCGGTATCACCATTATACCTTGGCGGCGGCGTCACCGGCGCGTGTTAGAATACCGGAGAAGGCAATCGGGCACCGGAGCGTGGCATGAGCGACAGGTTGTTCTCCGCCATAAGAAAAGGGAATACCAGGAAGGTCCGCAAGCTCCTGAAAGAGGGGGTCGACCTCAACGCGTGCGAGCATGACGGCAGGACCCCCCTGCACCTGGCGGTGAGCAACCTCAACCTGGAGATGGCGGCGCTCCTCCTCGACGCGGGGGCGGACGTCGACGCGCGCACCACCGCGGGTTGGACCCCGCTGTACATGGCGACCCTGGACGGGCAGGCCGGGATGATGGCCTTCCTCGTCGACAGGGGAGCCGACGTCAACGCGCGGGACCTCAAGGGCACCTCCCTGCTGCACATCGCGGCCATCACCGGCGACCTGGGCAAGGCACGGCTCCTCCTGGAAAGGGGGGCCGACGCCAACGCGCGCAACGACTCCGGGAACACCCCCATGTTCGAGGCGGCCAAGCTGGGCAACACGGAGATGGCGCTGCTCCTGGGTAAGCACTCGAGCGTCGAGTAGCGGGGGCTCAACGGTATCACAGGGATGATGGTGACGGTGAGGTCTCCGTCGTCATGCATCTCCCAGGCGTAAGTAGACGACTCCGCCCGGTAGGCCATCTCCACCATGGCCTGGATGCGCCCCACCATGAACGTGGGCAGGCAGGAATTGTGGATGCGGACCGCGACGCGCTGCCGGTCTCCACTGAAATCCGTAAGGAGCCCGGTGCCGCGCAATGCGATCATCTTCCTGAAGTCCTCCTCTCCCCGGTTCCAGCTTTCCCCGCCCCACGCGCGCTTGATGTACTTCCTCTGCGCTTCGATGATGGTCTCGGATATCTCTTCCCCCAGTTCCTCCCGCAGGTCGTCGAAGATGGAGTCGAGAGCGAAGGAGCCCAGGAGGGCCATGCGCCTGCCGGTTGCCGGGTCGCTGATGATGCCCCGGTCCAGGTCCCATTCGAACCTGCCGACCTCGACGGGGATCTCGCAGCGCGGGCACCTCTCGTAGACCAGGTCGCCGGGCTTAAATTCATAGAACTTCTTTTTCGCTTTCTCCCTCAGCTCGATGGGGTGATCGGCCTCGTAGAACTCCAGCTCATAGGTGTCCTCGCCGATCCGCGGGTACCTCGCCCACAAGTCGCGGTCCTCGAAAGCCTCGCAACTGCCCAGGCTCTCCCCCGCCTCCAGGGGAAGGGAGTAGGGCCAGCGGGTGACGCAGGTGCGCCACGGGCGGTCGTCGCCGGTGTCCCACAGCCGGCCCAGCGTCACGTCGCCGTAGCCGTAGACCCTGGCCAGGTTGAAGGTGATCAGCGCGGCCGTCCTGGACATGTCCAGCAGCGACCTTCTCTCTTCCGGCGAGACCTCCCCCCCCTCCAGCATGACCCGGATCCTCCGGAGGTATTCCTGTGGCAAGACCCTGGACATGTACTTGCGGGTCTCCCGGCAGCGGCTGGCGATGACGATGTGCTCGATGGGCGCCCCGATGAGTTCCTCGATGCCGTGGAAGAGCGGGTCGAAGTTGTCCGTTTCGATGAAGACCCAGCGGGCCCGGCGCGAAGTCCGGGAGGAGATGACCCCGTTCTCCTCCCACTTGCATTCCGCGCTCACCGCCAGGGGTACGCCACAGCCCTCGCAGACCTGGATCTCTTCCATGCCCTTCTCCTTGCCGCTCCTCCGCAGTCCCCGTATGCCTCTGCCGTTACTATGATTCTAACACCCCACCGGCCTTGGTTTCTCCATCCCCGCCCCCGGCCCGGGCGGCATGACCTTTCTCATAATGGTAGAATCGAGCCAGGAGCTGTAGAAAGGAGGCACTTTGCGCAGGATCACCCCGGCCGCGCTGCTGGCCCTGACCGCGCTGTTAATACTGCTGGCCCTCACCGCCGCCCTCTCGTGGGGATGCGGGGATCAGCCGTCCCGGGAGGAGCTGAACGAGGAGATGCTGGTGAAGGCCATCGAGGGCAACAGCGCGAGGATACAGAGCCTCGTCAACCAGGGCGCCGACCTGAACGCGCGGGACGCCGACGGTAAGACCCCGCTGCACCTCGCCGTGGAGAACGACCGCATCATGACGGTGCAGCTCCTCGTCAACCTGGGAGCCGACGTCAACGCGCGGGACGGCCGGGGCTGGACCCCGCTGCACCTCGCGGCCTTCTCCAACAACACCAAGGCGGCGAAGCTCCTGCTCGACAAGGGGGCCGACGTCAACGCGCGGGACGACCTCGGATGGACCCCGCTGAACATCTCGGCAGACCTGAGGTACGAGGAGATCTCGAAGCTCCTGATGGAGCGGGGCGGCGTCACCCGGTGACACGTGACGCCGGGGGGCTCAAGCGGAATAGGTGAAGACCTTGACCGCGGGGGCCTGTGTTTCCATGGTCTTGTCGACGCGCTTCCCGTCTTCCACCGTGAACAGGGACGACTCCACGGTGACCGTGTCTCCGCCCTTCTCCACCTTCTCCATGGTCCAGTTGTTCTTCTCCGAAGCGCTCCAGCGTTCCCGGGGGACCAGGACCCAATCGATGACGACCTTCTGGGCGTAGATGTCGATGGTCCGTTCGCGGGCGCCGCCCGCCTTCTTCTTCATCACGAACCGTTCCGGCTCGATGATCTCGATCTTCAGGAAGGTGCTGCCCTCGGAGTAGTCCAGGAGGAAGCCGGTCTCCGTCCGCTCGATGGCCCGCAGGTGCAGGACGTTGTCGAAGCTCCTGCCGAGCGGCATCCCGAAGAACTCCAGGTAGGAATAGCCGTCCACCAGTCCCTTGAGCAGGTGCTCCAGATCAGCTTGCATGGATCCTCCCGATCGGCATTACCAGGCGCGTCACCAGTATTATACAATCTGGGCGCCCGGGGATAAAACCGCTCCCGCGTTCCGGCCCGGTCCCGCCTGGATGCTCAGGGAGACGGGATAGCCGAGGAAGCGCCCGATGTCCTCAGCCTCCTCCGAGATCGATTTACGGATCTCGCCGGTGAAGGAGCTGAAGGGCCGGGCGTCCAACACCAGCCGCCGGCCGCGCCGCTCGTACCTCCACGTTCCGGCGATCTCCCCGTCGACCACGACGGCGGGAACCACCTGGCCGCCATGGTATATCTCTCCCCTTCTGGCCTGGTCGATCAGTAACCCGCGGTCGCCATACCCGAGGAGGTATGAATCGAAGGCGGGGAGGAGTCTCACGACGCGCTCACGAGGGGCGGCTTTACCCGGTATGCGCTGGTATCCCGGCGGAAGGAACAGGCTCCTGCCCCCGACCAGCGCTTCCGCCAATCCAGCGTCGCCCGAGAACACCTTGAACGCGGCCCGGGCATCGGCCATGGTGAGCCCCGTCCAGTAGGCGAAATCATCGATACCGGCCGGCCCGTACCCCTGAAGGTAGCGCCCGGCCAGCCTGGCCAGGCTCTGCGCCTTCGTTCCCTGCCTCACCTTGCCGGACCATTTCTCGAGCAGCACGTAGGTGGATTCGCCGTTCTCCCGTTCCGGGCCGATGCACACCAGCCCGCGCATGGCGGCGTAATGGATGAGATGATAGGGGGCCTGGGTCCTCTCGTTCAGCTCGATTCCCCGCTCCGAGAGCCTGTCCATAAGCTCCCGGCGCGTCAGCGGCCCGGAACGGCCGAGGATGGCGCGTATCTCCTTGAGCCCCCTGGCGAGCAGGTCCTCGCTCAATCCCAGTTCGATCCTCCTTCTCCTGCCGGTCTCGATAAACCTCGGGCCCAGCAGGGGAACCATCCAGGCGACGTCATCCGCTCTCATCAGGTGGATGGTCCCCCGCGCGGCCCAGGTCCGCACCAGGTCCCGGTCGGGGTCGATGGCCTTGAGCACGTCCACCGGCTTCAGCCCGCGTATGCGCGCCCGCAGTGAGAGCAGCATGGCCGGGGACCGCTGCGCGTTGATACCCAGGACCGACTCAACCACTTCGAGGAGGGACGCCCGTTCGGTGGACGCATGCAGGTGCTGCCCCTCCGTTCTGAGCAGGCGAGCTTGTTCCCGGGACAATTCAACCGTCATAGCTGGATTATACCCCTGCCGTCCCGGACAGGCCCTGAGACTTGCCAGCGTCTGGTAATATATTGATGCCGTTTGCAGAGGTGAGAAAGAGAGGGAGCATGAACGTACTGTTCGTCCACGCCGAAGAGGACTACTTCTCCGCCGAGAAGCCGATACTGGGTTACGAGAAGATGCATTTCGGCGTCTCCTACGTCTCCGCCGTGCTCAAGCAGCACGGGCACCGTACCAGGCTGGTGATGCCCACCCTCGAGTCGGAGGACGTCATCTTCGAGGCCATCCGGGACTTCGACCCGGGGCTGGTCTGCTTCACCTCCGTCTACTCCGTCTACCACTTCCTCGCCGGGCTGGCGGAACGCGTGAAGCGGCGCCACCCGGATATCTGCCTGGCCGTGGGCGGCCCCCACGCCACCCTTCGCCCCGAGGAGTGCATCACCTCGGCCTACGACGTCGTGTGCGTCGGCGAGGGCGAGTACCCCACGCTGGAGCTGGCCGAGCAGCTCGAGAGCGGGAAGTCCCCCGGGGGCATCGCCAACCTCTGGATCAAGCAGGGAGACCGGGTGGAGAGGAACGCCTGCCGCCCTTTCATGGAAGACCTCGCCGCCCTGCCCTTCCCCGACCGCGAGATGTGGCTGCCGTGGGTGGCCAACCCCATCTCCCGCCCCTCCTTCCTGGCCGGGCGGGGATGCCCCTTCCAATGCACTTACTGCTGCAACCACGCCCTGCGCAAGATGGCCGAGGGGAAGTACGTGCGACTGCGCTCCCCGGCCAACATCGCGGAGGAGATCCTGGAGATGAAGCGCGTCCTCTACCTGATGGAGGACTCCTACCTGGAGGTGGAGACCCTGGGGGTCGACCGCGAGTGGGCCCTGGAGCTCTGCTCCGAGCTCGAGAAGATCAACGGCCAGTTCGAGGTGCCCATCCGGTACGGCTCCAACCTGAGGCTGGCCCCCAACATCGATTACCCGGAGCTGTTCGCCGCGCTCAAGCGGGCCAATTTCGAGTTCCTCAACATCGGCCTGGAGTCGGGGAGCGAGCGGGTCAGGCGGGAGGTCCTCAAGCGCAACTACTCCAACCAGGACGTGGTCACCGCCGTCCGCACCGCCAGGGAGTACGGCCTGAAGATAGGGTTCTACAACCTCATCGGCATACCGGGCGAGACCCCGCGCGACTTCCGGGATACGGTGCTCCTCAACCGCGCCTGCCGGCCCGACTGGTTCCTGCTGAGCATCTTCTTCCCCTACCCGGGCACCCGGCTGCACGACGTCTGCATGGAGCAGGGCCTGCTGGACGGGGAGATCGACAGAGAGCTGGAGCGGCGCAAGCCCACGCTGGACCTGCCGGGGTTCTCCAAGCGGCAGATCAAGCGCCGGTTCACCTGGTCCCCCCTGCTCTTCAACGCGGGCCACAAGCCCATCATGGACATCTTGAAGAACGTCTCCCGCAGCATCATCTTCTCCCACCGCAAGACCTTGAGCATGTGGTGGAAGGTCACCCGCAAGTTCGGCTTCAAACGGCCCTTGAGCCCCGCGGGTTCCCCCGGCCTAGCCCAGCTTGTTGAAGCGTTCCTTGAAACGGCTGAGGAAGCCGGTGATCTCGTCCAGGTCCGCCGCCATGAAGTCCAGCATCTCGCGCCCCTCCGGGGTCAGGTTGTAGACCTTGCGGGCCGGACCGGAGCCGCTGTCGTCCAGGGTGCTCTCGGCCATCCCCTCGCTCTCCAGGTGGCGCAGCATGCGGTAGAGGATGGACGGGTCCATCATGCCCTGCCCCATGCCGAACTCCTTCAGCCGGCCCATCAGCTCGTAGCCGTGCATGGGCTGCTCGGCCAGGAGCAGCAGCGCCACCGGGCGCATGAAACGCCGCGGCATGCCCGTGCCGAAGCCGCCGCCCTCGCCGTGCAGGTGCTGGAAGGGGCCGCGGTGGGTGCCGCCGCAGCCGCATCCTCCCATTCTCTCGTGATGAAGCATTCTCCTCACCTCTTTCCTTAGATGACAACAGTACAATAATATTATTACGCCACTAGTTGTACTAATGTCAATAGTGGACTTTGGAACAACATGGTAGCATCAGCATGGACTACGGGAAGAAAGGCCGGAGACTGTGCGAAGGAGGCGGTTACATGAACAGATACATCCTGGTGGGGCTGGGGGGCATGCTCGGGGCGATGGCCCGCTATGCCCTGAGCGGCTGGGTCTCCGACGCCACGACGGGCAGGTTCCCGTACGGTACGCTGGTGGTGAACCTCATCGGGTCGTTCGTCATCGGCTTCTTCCTGGTCCTGGCGCTGGAGAAGTTCTCCTGGAACCCCGACTTGAGGATATTCTTCACCGTCGGCTTCCTCGGCGCCTTCACCACCTTCTCCACCTTCAGCTACGAGACCGTCGAGCTGCTGCGCGGCGGGGCCTATCTCATCGCCGCGGCCAACATGGGGGTAAGCCTCTTCGGGTGCCTGGCGGCGACGTACGCCGGGATAGTCCTGGGCAATCGGATCTAGAGAGACGGGGGTGTGCGGCATGAAGATCGAGGGAAACGCTAAGCTGCTGAGCATCTACATCGGCGAGTCCGACCACTACCACCACCGGCCCCTCTACCAGGCCCTGGTGGAGAAGCTGCGGGAACAGGGACTGGCGGGAGCCACGGTGCTGCGCGGCATCGAGGGTTCGGGAAGAGCAGCCGCATCCATACAGCGGCCATCCTCAGGCTCTCGGAGGACCTCCCGGTGGTCGTGGAGGTGGTCGACGGGGAGGAGCGCATCCGCGCCGCCCTTCCCATGATCGAGGAGATGGTCTCAGAAGGCCTGATCACCCTGACGGACCTCGAGGTCATAGCCTACCGCGCCGGCGAGGACGCCGGCTGACATTATTTACATCATGTAACGGTTCTAGCCGTCGGTGATGGTGGGGGCCTGGGCCATCTCCGGCCCTTCACTGCCCTCGAAGTACATGTCCTCCCGCTCGAGGATGTCGGCGGGGTAAGGCGTTACCGTCTCCCAGCCGGTGCGCAGGTCCGGGGCCAGCCTCTCGGCGATGGCGTCCTCGATCTCCCCCGGCAGCATCGTCTTGAGCAGCCCCACGATGACCCTCACCGCCTTATCGGCCTGCTTCAAGTCGGAAAGCCCCGCCTCGTCCCTCACGCGCGTGAGCAACTCCTTGCGGTCCATGCTTATCACCCCCTGTCATGCCTCCTAACGGTTATATACCCATGCCCCGGGGCGCCATAACCGCGGCGGGCGGGTATAATCATCTAAGGGTACCGGCGTGGAGAAGGGGGACGGCATGGCGGAAGCACTGGACCGGAAGGCAAGGGGCATCATCGAGCGGGAGGAGTCGCCGGTGGGGCGGGTCCAGCACGAGGTGGCCTGGAGGTATCTCTCCGCGCACCTGGAGGGCCTGACCCGGCTGAAGGATGGGCCCCTGGACGTGCTCGACGTGGGCTGCTGGATGGGCGAGGTCAGCCTGCGCCTGGCCGCCGCCGGCCACCGCGTGACCCTGCTGGAGCCCTCCACCTGCCTGCTCGACACCGTGCATGCCCGGGCCGAACAGGAGATGCCCCAGGCCTGCGCCGGCCTCTCCTTCATGAACCAGCGCGTCGAGGACCTGGAGAGCCACCAGGCCGACCCCTTCGACCTGGTCATCTGCCACGAGACCATCGAGTACATGGACGACCCGCTGCGCGCCTTTACCGTCATCACCCGGGTCCTGCGCCCGCGCGGCCTCCTCTCCCTGGTCTTCCTCAACCGATTCGGTGAGGTCGCCCGCCTGCTGCTGGCCGAGAGGGACATGACCGCCGCCGTGTCCGCCTTCGAGCGGGAGACCTTTCCCACCGACCTCAACCGCGGCACCGGCTACCTCTACTCCACCCGGGAGCTGCTCGGCCTGATGGAGCCGCTGGGCTACACAGCGGAGGGAGAGTACGGCCTGCGGGCCCTCTGCGACTACCTGGAATGCTCCGACTTCGACCAGCCTGATTGTTTCTCCGCCATGGCGGACCTGGAGGAGCGGTTGGGGAAAGAGCAGGCCTTCCTGCACATGGCCCGCTTCATCCACCTCATCGCCCGCAAGGACTGACCCCGGCCCCATGGATATCCGGGAGCTCCCGGGCGAGGAGGGCCTGGCCGAAAGCGTCGCGGTTATCCGCGAGGCCTTCTCCACCGTTGCCGCGCGGTTCGCGCTGACGCCCGAGAACACCCCCTCCCATCCCGCCTTCTCGACCATGGACGGCCTGGAGGCGCTGCGCGGCAGGGGAGCCAGGTTCTTCGGCCTTTTCGACGGCGGCAGCCAGGCCGGCTTCGTGGCGGTGGAGCCGGCCGGTGAGGGCCTTTACTACTTGGAGAGGCTGGCGGTGTTGCCGGACCTGCGCGGCAGGGGCTACGGCCGGGCGCTGGTGCGCTTCGCCTTCGATCACGTCAGTGCTTCGGGAGGCGGGCGCATCTCCATAGCGGTGATCGACGCCGACGAAGGCCTGAAGGGGTGGTACGAAGGACTCGGCTTCCGGCTGAAGGACTCGAAGGGTTTCCCGCAACTCCCTTTCCGGGTGCGTTTCATGGAGAAGGAAATCCGGGCGTCCCGGCCTTCGCCGCCGTCCTAGCGCTTCTTGCCGCCTCCCCCGCCTCCGCCCTCCGTGGAAGCGCTGCCGACAGGGTAGACGATGATGGCCTTGGTGGGCTCGGCGATGCAGGTGTTCTGGCAGGCACCGCATCCCGTGCAGTTCTCCGGGATCATGTAGGGGCGGCGCTGGTCGTCCACGCCGATGGCCTGGTAGCGGCAGCGCTCGTAACAGATCAGGCAGTCCTTGCCCTGGTTCCACACGATGCAGTGCTTGTTGGTGATGCGCGCCTCCCCCAGCTTGACCTCGGCGTCGGGCACCAGCTCCATCAGGCCGGCGGGGCAGGCGTGGGCGCAGGCCCGGCCGCACAGCTCGTACTCGCAGCGGGCCAGCTCCGGGTTGAAGCGGGGGGTCCACAGCTTGGAGGCCCCGTACTCGTTGCCGGCCGGCTCCAGGCACTGGGTCAGGCAGGCCTTCACGCATTCCTGGCAGCGCAGGCAGCGGGTGGCGAACTCGGTCTCGCCCTCTATCCCCGGCGGGCGCAGGGGCGGGAGGGGCTCCCGGTTGCCGAGGACGGCGTAGAGGGCCGCGGTGCCCGCCCCGACGCCGGCCATGCCCAGGAACTCCCGGCGGGAGACGTAGAGCTTACCCATGGAGCGCCACCTCCTCCTCCGCCGGCAGCTCGCAGGTGCCGGCGCGCCCGGAAGAATAGACGGCATGGCCGAAGGAGGTCAGCGTGAGGGCCCCGTCACAGGGGCAGGCCGCGACGCAGTCGCCGCAGAGGGCGCAGTCGGCCAGGGCCAGGCGCCCGGTCTTGCGCGAGTCGGCCACGGCGGTTATCTCGAAGGGGCAGGCCACGGCGCACTTGCCGCAGTGCGTGCAGGCTTCCTCGTCCTTGTGGACGGCCAGCGGCGACACCCCCTCCGGCAGCCACTTTCCCAGGGCGGACGCCGCGCTGAAGAGGGCGCCGGTGGGGCAGAGCTCCTGGCACCAGTAGCGGGGCTTGAAGGCCATGGCCAGCACCACCAGGCCGATGAAGATGAGCGGGATGGTGCCGCCGATGATGAACAGGGCCGCCCGGTTGGCGATGACCAACGGGTCGAACAGCCAGATCAGCCCGATGTTGGCGACGTAGAGGATGGCCAGCAGGGCCAGGAACCCGTACTTGAGGCGCACCCGCCGCGCCCCCGGCTCCGGGACCTTGCCGGTGAGGGTGCGCGGCCTGATCTTCTTCAAGGTGCGCTTGCCGTGCCGGCCGGCCGAGGGCAGGACGTCGAAGCAGGTGCCCAGGGGGCAGATCCAGGCGCAGAAGAAGCGCCCGGAAAAGGCGGTCAGCGCCAGCAGGACCAGGGCGGGCAGGAACAGGGTCAGGCTGTAGACGAAGGTGTGGTTGAGGATGGCGTTGAGCGGGTCGGCCCGCAGGAAGAGGTTGTCCGCGTAGAGCTCGGAGGGCGGGTAGGAGGCGGCCCAGGCGGCCGCCACGAACAGGGCCAGGAAGGTCAGCTGGGCCGAGAGCCGCATGACCCGCATGCCCCTGCGCTTCCCCTCCTTCACGGCCTTGTCCTCTTTCACAGCCTTGTCCTCTTTCACAGCTCGATCCTCCGCATGCCCAGGGAGGCGTAGTCGGTGGTGCCCACCCCGATCTCGGCCGCGTAGGCGATGGACGGGATGTCCGCGGCCGTCTTGCCGAAGAGGGTGGCCGCGTAGCTGTCCACCGCCACCGGGTCGCGCCCCACGATGACCTCGCCCGGCGCGGCGGTCTTGCCCGGGCCTCCCGGGCCCTTGTTCAGCAGGATGCTGGTGGCGTCCATCACGATCAGGCCCGGCTTGACGGCGGTGCTCAACTCCCCGATGGCGCGGTGCAGGTCCACGTTGTGCATGCTCCCCATGTTCACCAGGGTGCCGATGAGGTTCTTCATGGAGAGGGAGAGCAGGGCGCCGGAGTGGTGCTTGGCCTTGGGCATGTTGATGAAGAAGTCGGCGTCCAGCACCTCGTTGAGCACCGCCGGGTTGACGATGGCGGTGGCCCCGGGGATGGTGATGGTGCGCCCCGGTCCCGGCTTGGAGGTGGCGTAGGCCTTCACCGAGGCTCCCGCCGCGCGGGCCGCCGGGGCGATGCCGTTGACCTCCAGGGTCTGGTCGGGGAGGTCGGTGAGCAGGTGGTCGTAGACCAGCACCGAGGCGGCGCCGGCCTCCAGGCAGATGCGCGCCATCTCCCCCACCAGCTCCGGCAGGGTGGTGGTGGCCGCCTCCGGGGCGTTGGCGAAGGCGGCGTTGGGCTTGATGACCACCTTCTTGCCGGCGAGGTCGAAACGTTTGACGCCGCCCACCGCGTCCAGGGCCGCGCGCAGCTGCGCCGCCGGGTCGGAGCCGTGGGCCACGGCCAGGTCGCAGTCGTAGGAGGCCACCTCGGCGGGGGGCTTGACCTCTCCCGGCTCGGAGGCCTGCTCGCCGCCCGTCCCCGTACCGGTGCTACGGGTGCAGGAAGCCAGGCTGCCCGCTATGTAGAGCCCGCCCAGGCCCACCGCCACCTTGCCGCTCTGCTTGAGGAAATCCCTTCTGTCCACTACCGTCCTCTCGCCTGAGAACCGCTATCCCATCTTATCATCACATTACAGTACGGCCGCAAACGCGTCCTTGTACTGTATTCTCGCGGTTTTCGGGGCCCGGTCCCATGAGCCAGGTCAGTGCGGCGAAGGAACAGGCCCTCAGATGTTGGCGTCGATGTCGTACTCCGGCTTGAGCTTGAAGACCAGCCAGCCCTCCCCGAAGTTGACGCAGTCGTAGCGCTCGTCCCGGTAGAGGTCCATGACCGAGCCGGCCAGCTCCTTCTGCCCCGGGAAGGGGAAGCAGTCGTAGTACTTGTTGAGCACCACGTACTCCGCGTTGAAGGTGTTGCCGTCGTACTGCTTGTCCCGGTTCAGCACCACCTGGTCCTGCCGGAAGACGTAGCAGCCGTACTGGTAGATGTATTCGCGGTGGGCCAGGTGGGGCACGGCGATGTCCTGGGCGCAGACGGAGGCGTCGGCGGGGATGATCCCCAGGGCTTCGTACCCCGCTTCCTCCCGCGCGTCGCGGGTCCAGAAGTCGAGGTCCAGCACCGTCTTGAAGCTGCGCGAGAAGGTCAAGGGGACCTGCAGCAGCGCGATGACCAGGAAGGTCGCGAAGACCAGCTTGCGGAACTCGATCCCCCTCTCCGCGTAGCGCTTCTTCAGGATGCGGAGCAGGCGCGGTATCGCCTCCATGGAGGCGATGACCAGCACCGCCGCGTAGACCGCGTTGTAGTGGCGGATCAGCTCCCAGTGCGGGAAGTGGCTGGAGTAGAGGCGCTGCAGGAGGTCGGGGACCATGATGATGATGAACGGCCCCATCAGCGGCAGGAAGAGGAACGGGAGCAGCAGGGCCAGGATGAGCTTGGTCTTGTGGTAGGGCCAGAACAGCAGCTTGGCCGCCGTCCAGGGGTGGAGCAGCAGGTACTTGAAGGCCTGGACCAGGTCGCCGCCGCCCAGGTACTCGTAGTACTTGTTATAGGCGTAGACCCCTCCCACCGCCAGGCCCGGGATGATCCTCTGCGACACCACGTAGAACCAGGTGAAGGAGATGATGAAGGTGATGACCCCCTCGACCCTCTTCTTGCGGAAGAGGAACAGCCAGATACCGATGAAGGCGCCTGTCAGCACCACCTGCTCCTGGATTATCAGCAGGAACGGCAGGGTCAGGAAGAAGGCGGACATGTTGTCCCTGTCGACGAAATAGTACATCAGGGCGATGAGGGGCGGGTACAGGCAGTGGGGGTGGAAGTCGAAGAAGATCAGCTCCAGCAGGCCCCAGAAGAACAGGTAGGAGAAGACCGCGCAGAGCTGGGCGAAGCGCCCTTGCAGCCTGTCCCGGGCTATCCAGTAGACGGGCGCGGCCCCCAGGGCGACGATGGCGGCCTGCACGATGAGGAGCATGCGCACGTCGTCCCAGACCCAGAAGGAGGGGGCGAAGAGGAACAGGGAGGGGTGCCAGTGGTCGGCCAGCAGCACCGGTACCAGCCGCACCGTGCTGTAACCCAGCTCGAAGCGGGAGTACTGCCAGATGGTCTGGTCGAAGATGCCCAGGTCCCAGCCGTGGGACTGGAAGTTCATGTGCTTGGAGACGGATATGGCGCTGTAGAGCAGGAAGAAGAAGCCGATGAGGAGATAGACGCCGTACTTATAGATGAAGGCGCTTGAGCGTGGGAACTTTAAGAGCAGCCGTTCCCGCCCCCTCCAGACCCAGTCGATGAAGTCCGGGACGAGTTCCCTCTTCTCCTTGACCTGTGCTACTGCTTCAGCCACTTCTTTCCTGTCCACGGTGGTAACCGGCGCCGGCTACCTATTCTCATTTATGCGCTTTTATTCGTCAAGCGCCGCCTTGGCACCTGTTAGACGCGGGAAACGCGCTTCGCGGGGGCTCTATTGGAGGGCGTGGAAGAGGTCCAGGTAGTCGCCGACGTGGCGGGTGGAGAGGAAGCGCCCCAGCACCTTGCGGTGGGCGTTCTCCCCGACGCGTTCCCGGCGGGCGGGGTCGGCCAGCAGCTCCTTGACGCAGTCGGCGCACTCGCGGAAGTCGTCCACCAGGAAGCCGTCGACCCCGTCGTCTATCTGCAGCAGGATGCCACCCACCCGCCCCGCCACCACCGGCTTGCCCTTCCACATGGCCTCGGTGACGGTGAGCCCGAACCCCTCCCGCAGCGACTTCTGCAGCACCACCGAGGCGGCGGCCTGGAAGGCGCTGACCTCGAGGTTGCCCACGCCCTGCAGGTTGGAGAGGAGGTGGACGTCGGGGTCGTCGCCCTTGTACTTGTTGGTCTTCTCGTAGTAGTGCCAGCCCTCCGGGTCGTCCGAGGCCATGGAAGCCAGGAAGACCAGCTGCGTCCCGGGGTATTCCTCCTTGACCATGTGGTAGGTGTCCACCACTCCCAGGGGGTCCTTCCAGGGGTCGAAACGCGAGACCTGGAGGATGATGGGCCGGCCCGCGGTCCACCCCGTAGCCCCCGACGATCTCGTCCACCACCGACTCCGAGGGGATCTGGTTCTTGGGGCTCAGGGGGTCGATGGAGGGCGGGATGAAGGCGAGGCGCCCCACCCGGAGCGGGGTCTTGATGTAGTCGTCCTTGGTGAAGACGGCCGCGTCGTAGCTGTCGATGAAGGGGCGGAGGAAGCCCCAGGCGTCCTCCTGGGCCACGGTGGTGTCGATGTGGCAGCGCCAGATCCACTTGCCGCGCCTCTCCCCCATCTCCTCGAGCATGCTCAGCATGGCGCAGGGCTGGGGGTCGTGCACGACGACGAAGTCGTACTCGCCCTCGAAACGGAGGACGTTCTCCTCCACCGTGCGCAGGTACTTCTCGGTCATCTGGCGGGTGGTGGGGATCTCCATCCCCTGCAGGGCGTTGTGGAAGAACTTGGTGACCTCGAAGAAGTCGGCGTCGGCCTCGATTATCTGCCATTCCGCGTCCAGGCCCAGGCTGCTCATCAGGGGGACCAGGGTGTAGAGTATCTCCGCCACCCCCCCGCCGTAGGCGGTGCTGTTGATGTGCAGGACCCGCGCGCCCTCGAACTCCTCCGCCCGCGCGCGCAGCGCGTCGACGACCTCGTCCCCCACGATGGGGCGGTAGGCGTCAATATCCTTGGGTTGTACCGGGACCCTGGTCAGCATGGCGGGTCTGCCTCCTTTTCATCCCGTCGCCTTTAAACATAAACCCCGCCATCTCAAATTCCAAGCGCCGTTTATGCCCCGGGTCGATCCTGTAGTAGAATCAGGTTACGGGATTCATCATGATAGTCGTCGGGAAGGGGGAACCGCAAGTGGTCATGAAGTTGTTCGAGGACCGCCGCAGCATCCGTAAGTTCGAGGACAAGCCGGTGGAAGAGGAGAAACTGCAGGCCGTGCTGGAGGCGGCGCGCCTCGCCCCCTCCTGGGCCAACCGGCAGTGCTGGAGCTTCGTGGTGGTCAGGGACCCCGCCATCCGCCAGGCCGTCTCCGAGAAGCTGGAGGGCAACCCCTGCCAGAAGGGAGTGGCCCAGGCGCCCGTGCTCATCGCGGCCTGCGCCGACCCCGAGCTGTCCGGGCACACGTCGGAGCCAGGACTACTACCTGGTGGACATAGGCATCGGCCTGGAGCACCTGATGCTGGAGGCCTGGGAGCCAGGGGCTGGGGACCTGCTGGATCGGCGCCTTCGAGGAGAGCGTCTTCAAGCCCATCCTGGGGGTGCCGGACGACATCCGCCTGGTGGCCATGACCCCCCTGGGCTATCCCGTCAGGATCCCCGACGAGCGCGGGCGCAAGCCGCTGGACGAGATCGTCTTCTACGACCAGTACGGCCGGAAGTAGTAGCCCGGGGGTGTGAACCCCAGGTAAAGGAGGAGCATGAAGTCGCAACTGAGGCAGAGGATGGAGGGCGGCGAGGCCCGGCTGGCCGTGGTCGGCCTGGGATACGTGGGGATGCCCCTGGCCGTCGCGGCGGCCCGGGCCGGCTACACCGTGACCGGGATCGACATGAACCAGGGACTGGTCAAGGACCTGCGGGAGGGCCGGCCGGAGACCCGGGACGTAGACGGCGGGGAACTGAAGGAGCTGATGAAGCGGGGCGCCCTGCGCGTCACCACCCGGCCCGCCGACATCGAGGAGTCGGACGTCTTCTGCATCTGCGTGCCCACCCCCCTCACTCCCAACCGCGAGCCGGTGCTCGACCACATCCGCTCGGCGGCCCGGATGATCGCGGAAGGACTGTCCCGCGACGCCGGCGTGAGCGCCTGGTCATCCTGGAGTCCACCTCGTTCCCCGGCACCACCCACGAGGAGGTGCTGCCCATCCTGGCCGCCTCCGGCGCGGAGCTCTGCCGCGGGTTCCACCTGGCCTTCTCACCTGAGCGCATCGACCCCGGCAACCCCGACTGGAAGCTGTCCAACACCCCCAAGCTGGTGGGGGGCGAGCGCAAGTGCTGCACCTCCCTGGGCGCCGCCTTCTACGGGAAGTTCGTGGAGGAGGTCGTGCCCATGAGCTCGCCGGCGGCGGCGGAGATGGCCAAGGTGCTGGAGAACATCTACCGGGCGGTGAACATCGCCCTGGTCAACGAACTGTGGATGCTCAGCGAGCGCATGGGGCTGGACATCTGGGAGGTCATCGCGGCGGCCTCCACCAAGCCCTTCGGCTTCCACCCCTTCCAGCCGGGGCCGGGGCTGGGCGGGCACTGCATCCCTGTCGATCCCTTCTACCTGGCCTACAAGGCCCGGGAGTTCGATTTCCAGACCGAGTTCATCGAACTGGCCGGCAAGGTCAACATCTCCATGCCCTACTTCGTCGTCAACCTGGCCCGGCGCGCGCTGAACGAACGGTCCGCGAGCCTGAAGGGCGCCCGCGCCCTGGTGCTGGGGGCCTCCTACAAGCCGGCGGTGTCGGACATCCGGAACTCGCCTTCGCTGAAGGTCATGCAACTCTTGATGGAGGAAGGGGCCAGGGTCTCCTACCACGACCCTTACGTCCCCGAGGTCACCGTGGGGGGCAAGGTCCTCAAGAGCGCGCCCTTCAACGCTTCCACCCTGGAAAAGTACGACATCGCGCTGATACTCACCGCCCACCCCGAAGTCGACCACGGGCTATTGAAAAAGGCCGGCATCCCCGTGGTGGATACCCGCCACGTCCTGAAGGGCTGACCGGCCCGCCTTGTTTCCCGGGCTTACGCCCCGGGCTGTTCCATGCCACCCGCCGCGCGGGTCAGCCTGGCATACAGCGCTATCAGGTCGTTGTGCATTTTCTTCAGCCTGTAACTCTTCTGGACATCCTCCCGCGCGCGGGCTGTATGGTTCCTCACAGCCTCCGGCTCCTCCAGGTAGAAGGCGACGGCCGCGGCCAGTTCCGCTGCGTCTCCCGGCTCGACCAGGGTGCCGTTGATGCCGTCCCTGACGATCTCCCGCGGCCCCCTGACGCGGCAGGCCACCACCGGCACGCCCGTGGCCATGGCCTCGATGAGGGGCACGCCGAAGCCCTCCCGCAGCGAAGGGTGGGCATAGACGTCGAAGATGCGGTAGAACCGTTCCACGTCGCGCCGGTAGCCCGGGAAGGCCACCCGCTCCCCCAGGCCCATCTCTTCCGCCCGCTTCTTCAGCTCCCGCATGGCTTCCGGCTGCTTGACGGAGTCTCCCACCAGGACCGCGTGGAGGTCGCCGTGCCCCTCGCCCAGCAGGCGCAGGGCTTCCAGCAGCGCTCGCCTGGTCCTTCTCCTGAGTCATCTCGCCGACGTATCCCACCACCCGGGCGCCGGGGGGGATGCCCAGTTCCTCCCTGAGCCCCGGCTCTTCCCCCGGGCGGAAGCGCCCCTCGTCCACGCCGTCGGGGATGTAGCTCAGCTTCCCCGGCTTCGCGATGCCCAGCTTCACCGCCAGCGCCATGTCTTCCCCGCTGACGAAGACCAGGTGGTGGCAGCGGCGGGCCGCGTATCGCTCCGCCCGCAGCACCAGCCGGCGCCGGGCGCGGGAGGACGTCTCCGAGAAGTAGAAGCCGTTGCAGGTGTGCACCACCGCCGGCACCCCCGCCTTCCAGGCGGCGCGCCGGCCGAGGATGCCGTCCTTGGGGGTGTGGGTGTGCACGAGGTCGTAGCGCCCCTCCCCGATCAGGGCCTTGAGCTTCCGGTAGACCCGCGCGTCCTGCAGGGGGGTGAGGCTGCGGGTGAAGGGCAGGTCGTGCACGGCTACCCCCCGTTCCTCCAGCACGCCGGCGCCGTCGGTCACCCGGCAGGCCGCCTCCACCACGTGCCCCTTGCGGACCAGCGCCTCCAGGAGCGGCAGCATGTACGGGCTGGCCAGGAACCTGTCCTGGTTGCAGACCTCCAGTATCCTCAGCTGCTTCGCCATGCGGTCAGACCTGGCGGATCCAGGGGGGAGCTCCAGCGCGGTCCTGGCCGGGGCGGCCTTTTCCTCCTTGGCCTTCTCCACCCGGCGCAGGTTCTGGATCTGCTTCAGCAGCCACTTGAAGGAGGTGTTCTCCATGACGATCTGCCTGGCCTGCGCGGCCATCTGCCGCCTCTTCCCGGCCTGTATGGAGAGGCCCTTGTCCAGCTGCTGGGCCGTCTCCCAGATGTCCAGGGGGTTCAGGGGCAGCACCGCGCCCTTCATCTCGGCGTAGGCCCCGGCCTTCATGGACAGCAGGATCACGCCGTCCTTGCGGTTGAGCACCGCCCCTTCCTTGGCCACCAGGTTCATGCCGTCCGACACCGGGTTGACCATCAGCACGTCGAACTCCATCAGGGCCGCCACGGAACGCGGGTAGTTGTCCTCGATCTCCAGGTAGACGGGCTGCCAGGTGTCGCTCCCGTACTCCTCGTTGATGCGGCGCGCGCTCTCCTCGATGGCCGCCTTGTACTCGCGGTAGGCGGGGAGGGTCTGGCGCGAGTCGTAGAGCACCACCACGAAGACGACCTGCTCCTGCCACACCGGGAACTCCCGCAGGAACGCCTCGTAGGCGTCCATGCCGCGCACGATGTTCTTGGACAGCTCGATGCGGTCGACGCGCAGGATCATCTTGCGGCCCTTGAGCATCTCCTTGAGCCTGCCGCGGTAGGCGCTCACGTCCTCCCGGGCGGCGGTGCGCTCCAGCGCCTCGTGGTCGATGCTGATGGGGTAGCTGCGCACCAGCACCTCCCGGCCGTCGAAGGAGACGCTCCGCTTGCGCATGTTCAGCGAGACCTGCGCCGCGTCTCCGTCCTGGCAGCACTGGAGGAAGTTGGCGGCGTAGCGCGGGGTGTGGAACCCCACCACGTCGCAGGAGAGCAGGCCCTGCAGCAGCTCACGGCGCATGCGCACCGGCAGGTACTGGAAGTAGTCGGACTGGACCCAGGGGCTGTGGGTGAAGTGGTGGATCAAGGCGTCGGGGACCTTCTCGCGGATGTAGCGGGCGCACAGGTAGAGGTGATAGTCCTGCAGGAAGACCAGGGGCTTCTTGTCCGTCGACTCGATCTCCGCCGCCACCTCCTCCGCGAAGAGCTGGTTGACCTTGCGGTAGCCCTCGCTCCAGGCGTAGTAGGTATCCTGGTCGATGTCGGGCTCGTCGTGGATGTTCCACATGTAGTGTTGCATGAACCAGAGCAGGGTGTTGCTGATGACGTCGTAGTAGAGGCGGAACTGCTCGGGGTCGGGCAGGATGAACTTGACGCAGTACTGAGGGTCGTCGACGGGCATGCCCAACCTGGCGCCGCCGCACGAGCGGGACATCTCCACGTCCTCCGGAGTGCGGGCGGGGGATATCCACACGGCGTCGGTGGCCAGCAGGGCCGTGCTCATGGCGGTGACGATGCCGCCCGCTCCCCTGAACGGCCGTATCTCCCCCGTCTCGTCCCGGCGGAACTCCACCGGCCCCCGGTTGGAGACGACGATGACGTACTTGTCCTTGAGGTAGCGCCTCAACTGGGTGGGCGTCATGTTGTCGAAATCGAATTTTTCAGGCTCCACTTTCTTCCCCCTTCTTCCAACATTATAGCAACCGGGTGGCCCCGGCGGCCTCAGCTTCATAAATCCAGGCTCTCTGGTATAATGATTTGTGTTTTGTGTCGAGCGTGGAGGTAAGACCTTGCAGGTGCGGGTCGTTTTCGTAGGCCTCCTCCGCCGCTACATCGGTGAGAAGGAAGGGTCGATGGAGGTGCCCGAGGGCGCCACGGTTGAGGACCTCATCCGGGAGGTAGCCGAGGCCTACCGGGACCGCTTCCCCGTCAACTTCCTGCCCGAGGGCCGGAACAGCTTCACCAGGCTGGTCCAGGCCTCGCGCCGGGGAGGACCCTTCTGCCGGCCGGGCGAGAAGCTCGTGGAGGGCGAGGAGATACTCCTGATATCGCGCCTCGCGGGAGGTTGAGCGCCGGCCCGACACAAGACAAGCAGGGAGACGGCAACGTTATCGAAGGAGGAGACGTAGATGAGTGACTTTGACGCGATCGTGGTAGGCGCCGGCGTAGCCGGCCTCGGCCAGGCCGCCATGCTGCAGCAGGCCGGCAAGAAGACCCTGCTGGTGGACAGGTGGCCCCGTCCCGGCGGCAGGCTGCAGTCCTACCAGCAGGACAACGGCTGGATCATCGAGAACGGCCTGCACATCATCGAGATGGGCAAGTACGGGTCCTGTCACGAGATGGCCGCCAGCGTGGGCGTGGAGATAGAGTGGGGCTCCTGGACCAAGACCCTCGACCTCCTGGTCGACAACAAGAGGGTCGACATGAACGAGTTCATCCAGCTGAACGAGGAGGAGAAGAACTCCTTCATCGGCCTGATGATGCAGATCGCCGCCATGGAGGAGCCCGACTTCGCCGCCTGGGACAACCGTTCCGTCACCCAGTGGCTTGACCACATGAACCTCCCCCCCACCTTGCGTGAGCTGTGGGAGAACATGACCATGATCATGACCACCATCCCCGACGCCAACTCCCAGTCGGCGGGCGAGTGCCTGTTCATCGCCAAGGTGGCCCTGATCAAGTCGAAGCGGGTCCTCACCGCCGCCGTCCCCAACCGGGGCATGGCCGGCATCAGCGAGCCCCTGATGGACAAGTTCGTGGAGCTGGGCGGCACCCTCAAGCTGGACACCATGGTGGACCGGGTCCTCTTCGACGGCAAGCAGGCCTCGGGCATCCGCATGCGCACCGACATCGGCAACCCCCTGGGCAGCGAGTGGAAGTTCCACACCGGCACCACCGTCACCGCTCCCCTGGTGGTGCTGGCCCTGCCCATCTGGTACCTCGAACACCGTGCTCGACTTCGACCCGGAGCGGGCGGTGCTGCCCGAGTGGTGGATCAAGCGCGTCCAGGACATCGAGGCCGAGCGCACCGGGCTGTTCGGCTTCATGGTCGCCACCAAGCGCCCGCTCTACGAGACTCCCAACTTCGTCTCGGCCCTCAGCACCCCGCGCGCCGGCTACCCCTTCCAGGCCTACTCCCCCACCGCCTACGCGGAGGGCATCGCGCCGGCGGGGCACCACCTGCTCATCACCGACAGCGTCTGCGAGCCCTACGAGATCGAGGACAAGTTCAACCTGATGGACAAGATGGAAATGCACTGGGAAGACATCAAGGAGATCTTCGAGTTCGAGGAGGACGAGGTGGAGTTCGCCTACCCCTACTACACCACCGGGTGCGACGGCCTGGCCCGCAAGCCCGGGCTCACCGGCAACTTCAAGCCGGACGTGGAAGCGCCGGGCGTCAGCGGCCTCTACTTCTGCGGCGACACCTACCTGGGCCGCGGCCTGGCCGTCGAGGGAGCCTGCCAGTCGTCCCTGCTCTGCTTCGAGCGCATCATGGGCTAGAGCTGCTCCTGTCATTGCGAGGAGCGAAGCGACGAAGCAATCATAACAGATCGCTTCGCTCCGCTCGCGATGACATCACACTGAAGGGCTGTAAGGTATGAGGATAGCGGTCATCGGGGATTCGTGGGGTTACGGCCTGCTGGAGACCAGGCCCTTCCCCCTGTGGCAGCGACGCTTCGCCTCCCTGCGCAACAAGGCCCTGCTGGTCCCCGATTACGGGGCCATGTACGTGACCTCCTTCCTCAAGGCCAACCTGCCCCCCGGCGACGACCTGCGGGTGATCAACCTGATGGCGGACATCTTCTCCGAGGAGCAGCTCTACCTGGACCGCACCCCCGGCGAGGCGGAGTCCGAGACGGACTGCCCCATCTCCGACGCCTCGCGCATGGACCAGGCCCGCGCCTACCTGCGCGACGCCCTGCTGGACTACCGGCCCGACGTGGTGCTCTTCCCCCTCTCCATCTACTACATCGCCCTGCACGCGCGGCAGATGGTCAAGCAGGTGCGGGAGATCCTGCCGGAAGCCCGCATCGTCACCGGGGGGGTCTATTCCACCATGCACCCCCAGGAGATACTGGAGGACGGCGCCGCCGACTGCGTGGTGCGGGGCGAGGGCGAGTGGACCCTGAAGGAGACGCTGGAGGCGCTCGAGCGGGGTGGGGACGCCCTGGCCGGCGTGGCCGGACTGAGCTGGCGCTCAGGCGGTGATATCCACCACAATCCCGACCGCCCGCGGGAGCGCGAGATCGACAGGTTCCCACATATCTACAAGGTGTCAGAAGAGTTCCGCATCGGCCTCCGCCACCGCCTGCTCAAGCGCCTCAACCCCTTCGACGACTACATCCCGGGCGCCGGCATCCTCACCTCGCGCGGCTGCCCGGAGGAGTGCACCTTCTGCCTCGACCCGGCCATCTGGAAGCGCCAGACCCGCTTCCACTCGCCGGGCTACGTCCGCGAGGTGGTGGACTTCTGCTACGAGAACTTCACCGAGGGGGACCGCTCCTTCTACTTCGGCGACGCCACCTTCGCCCTCAACCGCAAGCGGCTGTTCGAGCTGCTCGACACCATCGAGGGGGTCCCCTACTCCTACAACATCCAGACGCGGGCCGACTCCCTCACCCCGCAGGTGCTGGCCCGCCTGCGCGAGCTGAACTTCGCCTCGGTGGCCATCGGGGCGGAATCCCTGAACGACCGGATCCTGCGCGACGTGGTCAAGAAGCGGACCACGCGGGAGGAGATCCTGGGGGCGGCGCGCGCGGTGAAGGCGAACGGCATCCGCCCCATCCTCACCTTCATCCTGGGCCTGCCGGGAGAGAGCCGCGACAGCGTCGAGGAGACGCTCGAACTGGTGCGGCGCGAGGGCATCACCGACGCGGTCTTCTTCCCCCTGGTGGTCTTCCGCGGCACCGGGCTCTACCACCACCTGCTGGAGGGCTTCACCCCGGAGGAGCGCGACGAGCTGCGCCTCAACCCCTGGTCCGAGGAGTTCTGCCTGGCCAGCGAGGAATATCCCACCATCAAGTCCCTCATCGACTACGCCGAGGACCTCAACAACCGCGTCAAGGCCCCCTGACCCCCGGACAGCAGCAACACGGTCACATGCCGCTGCTTCGTCTCTGTCTGAGCCCCCTGCGAGGCCGGGCCCTTTGGACGGGCCCTCGAGTCAGCCCCATGCGCAAGGATGCATAGACCTTCAGCCAGCCGGAAGCCCTCCATCTGAGCTCGCCAGGCCCGGAAGGAGGGTCCGGGTGAGTGCCCTGGGGAGCTCGTCACGGTAAAGATTCAAGACCCGGCCCCGGATAAAGGTTGGTATAATTAGTGTGCGCAAAAACGACAGGGTGAAATCAAACCCGGGGGAAACGCGATGCAGAAGAAGATCCTGGTGGTGGACGACGAGCCCCATATCGTCAAGGCCATCCGCTACTACCTCGAGGACGAGAACTACGAGGTGATCACGGCCGAGGAGGGGGAGGCGCCATCGAGCTGGCCGAGAACCAGCAGCCCGACCTGATCATCCTGGACGTGATGATGCCGTGCATGGACGGCTTCGAGGTCTGCCGGGAGCTGCGCTCGCGCAACCGCACCCGCCTCATCCCCATCATCTTCCTCACCGCCCGCGAGAGCGTGGAGGACAAGGTGACCGGCTTCGAGCTGGGCGCCGACGACTACATCACCAAGCCCTTCAACAACCGGGAGCTGCTGGCCCGCATCAAGTCGCGCATCCGCCGCTCGGAGGACGAGCTCTCCTCCAGCCCCGTGACCGGGCTGCCGGGAGGCAACGTGGTGGAGCAGGAGTCCAACCGGTGGCTGCAGGCGGGCAAGCCTTTCTACGCCATCTTCATCCTGCTGGACGGCTTCGAGCATTACCGCCGGGCCTACGGACTCAACCAGGGCCGCCACCTCCTGCAGTACCTGGCCCGGCTGATCTCCACCGTCCTGGAGGAAGAGGAGGAGGAAGGGGAGCGGGAGCCGCGATTTCCTGGGCCACTCCATGGAGGACGAGTTCGTCATCTTCACCACCCGCCCGGACCACCGCCCAGCGCTGCCGGCGCATCGCCTCCCTCTTCGAGCTGGGGAAGATGAGCTTCCTGCCGGAGCCCGCCCAGGCCAGGGAGGAGATCGTCTACTACGACTTCAAGGGCAACACCATCCACGCCCCCCTGCCCCGCCTGCTCATCGCCTGCCTCAACACCAGCAACCGCTTCTCCGCCAGCCACACCGCCCTGAGCGCCTGGGCGGCCCAGGCTCTCATGCAGGCCCGGAGCCTGGAGGGCGACGCTTGCGTGCTCGAGGAATAGGAGGGACGCATGTCCGGTGAACTGATCCTGGTCGTCGACGACGAAGCCAACATCGTCGAGCTGGTCCGGCTCTACCTGCAGCAGGAGGGCTTCCGGGTGGTGGAGGCGTCGGACGGCGTCGCCGCCCTGGAGGTCCTGGGCAAGGAACGCCCCGACCTGCTGGTCCTGGACATCATGCTCCCCGAGATAGACGGCTGGGAGGTGTGCCGGCGGGTGCGGGCCTTCTCCCAGGTTCCCATCATCATGCTGACGGCGCGGGACGCGGAGGTGGACCGCATCGTGGGGCTGGAGATCGGCGCCGACGACTACCTGGTCAAGCCCTTCAGCCCGCGGGAGCTGGTGGCCAGGGTCAAGGCGGTGCTGCGCCGCTCCCAGGCCGAGCAGCCCGCCGAGGCCGTCAAGCAGCTGAAGGTCGACGACCTGACCATCGACCCCGCCCGCCGCAAGGTGACGCGGGGCTCCGACGAGATCACCCTCACCACCAAGGAGTTCGACCTCCTCTACCTGCTGGCCGTCAACCGGGGCATCGTCTTCACGCGCGAGCGCCTGCTGGAGCGGGTCTGGGGCTACAACTACGCCGGCGACACCCGCACGGTGGACGTGCACCTGCGCCACCTGCGGGAGAAGCTGGAGAAGGACCCGGCGCAGCCCGCCTACCTCCTGACCGTCTGGGGCGTCGGCTACAAGTTCTCCGAATGAGGGTGGGTGGATGATGGCGAAGAAGCCTCGCTCGCTCGGGTTCCACATGGGGCTGTATTTCTTCATCATCCCGGTCATCTGCATCCTGCTGATCAGCCTGGTCTTCAGCCTCTTCCTCCTCAAGCGGAATTCCCGCGACGCCCAGCAGCGGAGGGACGAGCTGGCCGAGCAGGCCCAGATCATGGCCAGGGAGCTGGACAACTTCCTGCGGCCGAGAAGACGGCGGACGGCGAGGAGCGCGTCCGGATCCTGATGAGGGCCGAGGGCAGCCTGATCAAGGCCATCCCCGTCCTCGCCGACGAGCAGGGGCGCATCCTGGAGCCCCGGCCCCTCAACCTGCCCCAGCGCTTTTCCATCAGCATACCGGAGGCCGCGCGCCTCGAGGGCGACTCCAAGGTGACCGAGCTGGACCTGGAGCTGCTGGGCCCGGTGACGGTGGCGGCGGCCCGCCTGCGCAGCGCGGGCTCCGATTACGACGCCGTCTACCTGGTCAAGCGGAACCAGGATCTGGACCAGGGCCTCAACCGCAACCTCTACGCCTACCTGGCCATCGCCTCGGCCATCGCCCTGATCATCTCGGTCCTGCTCGGCCTGGCCCTGGCCCGCAAGATCTCCCGGCCGGTGAGGGACCTGACCCTGGCGGCGCGGGACATCGCCCACGGCCACCTGGACAAGCGGGTGGAGGTGCGGGGGGACCGGGAGATCGCCGAGCTCTCCGACACCTTCAACTACATGACCGGGAGGGTCCAGGAGGGCATCGAACTGCAGCGGGACTTCGTCGCCAACGTCAGCCACGAGCTCCGCACCCCCCTGACCAGCATCGAGGGTTTCTCCCAGGCCCTGCTGGACGAGGTGGTGCAGGGCGACGAGCAGCGTAACCACTACCTGGAGATCATCAACGCGGAGTCCCAGCGCTCCGGGCGCATCCTCCGCGACCTGCTGGTCCTCTCGCGCCTGGACGCGGGGGAAGTGCCCCTGCACCCCGCCCCCCTGGACGTGCCGCAGTTGCTCTCGGAGTTGCGGGAGCGCTTCGCTCCCGCCGCCGGGGCCAAGGGCGTGGAGCTGACCGTGGAGGCGCCGCCCTCGCTCCCCACCATGACCGTGGACCGGGACCGGCTGGAGCAGGTGCTCATCAACCTGGTGGACAACGCCCTCAAGTTCACCGGGGAGGGCGGCCGGGTCTCGGTCTCGGCCGGCACCGGCAGCCCGGGGCGCATGGTCTTCGAGGTGAAGGACACCGGGGCGGGCATACCCCCCCAGGACCTGGAGCACATCTTCGACAGGTTCTTCCGCGTGGAGCGCTCACGCTCCCAGCAGTTCGGCGGGAGCGGCCTGGGGCTGGCCATCTGCAAGCAGCTGGCCGAGGCGATGGGCGGCAGCATCAGCGCCCAGAGCGTCCACGGCTCCGGCACCGTCTTCTACGTCAACCTCCCCCTCTAAGCCGGCAGGCAATCCGGGGTCAGGCCCGGATCGTTCGATGGTTTTTCTACAGCATGTTATTTACGTTACGTGACTTAACGTAGAGCAGGATACCCGGGACCAGCAGGATCAAGCCCAGCACCAGGAAGATCCAGGGCGAGGCGTCCAGCCACCTGGTCTTGTCCAGGGCGTCCCGGACCAGGTGGACGGCTTCTTCCACCGACACCTGCGACGTGCCGAAGGTGAACTCGAAGATGACCTGGGGCTCGCTCATGCCGGCCTGCATGGCGGTCAGCCGCTCCAGCCCCTCCCCGATCACCGGGTCGGATTCATATTTTGACATTATGAAGAATATATCCAGGAGCGGGGCCGGGTCCACCTCCAGGCTGATGGCGCTCGGTGTCCCGCCGCATGTCCACCAGCACCCCGAGCCGGGGCTGCACCGCCACTTCCGTCTCACCGCTCAGGTAGTACCTGACGGGCAGGGCCGTGTTCGATCACCCGTTCCAGGGTCTCCAGCTCCTGCGGGTCGGCCAGCCGGCCGCCAGGCGTTCCATCATCCCCGCGAAGTCCACCCCGGCGGCGGCCAGCTGCTCCTGCAGCTGCCCGAAGGATACCTCCCGCGGCAGCCCCAGGCTGTCGACGATGGCCGGGTTGGCCTCGCGCTTCTCCTCCGGCGTCACCGCCCAGGTGAAGATGAGGGCCTCCATGCCGTCGTAATCTTCCTCTCCCACGCAGGTGGCGATGACCGGCCCCGCCACCTCCTCCTTCCACAGCGTATAGTCACGGTCGGGGGAGGTATCGCGGGGAAAGAGCGGGTAGTAGCAGCCCGACCGGTCGGCCACGTTGTCCGGGGTGCAGGAGTAGGCGCGCTCGTCCGCGACGTTGGCGAAGCTCGACCGGTCCAGGGCGTAGGCGGACTCCCAGCCCAGGTGGGCTGTCCCTGCATCGTCCAGGGTGACCTGCTCCCAGATGATCCCGGTGGAGTCGTCGTACTGGTCGTCCATGGAGAAGATCCGGCGGTCGATGAGCACCCCCAGGTCGAGGGTGGAGCCCTCCGGCACGGGCCGCAGGGTGGAGGGGTCGTAATACCAGGTCATGACGGTCTCGCATTCCAGGGTGATGTCGATACCGCCCGGCAGCCTGCGTCAGCCTGTCGATGAGCCAGACCTGCAGAAAGAGGGCGAAGAGCAGGGAGAGGACCCCGATGGTGCCCAGTACCATGCCGATGATCCTTCTCGCCTTCATCGTCAGCCCCCTCGCTACCCCCGATGCCTCTGCTCGCATCGATGTTAGCGCAAACCGGCGCCGGGCGCCATCGTCAAGGTCAGGGCGCGAAAGAAGGGGGCCGGACTGGCCGGCCCCCCGTTTCATCGCGATGTCGGCGTGTCGCTTAAGAGAACTTGCCGATCATCATGCGGCTGATGATGCCCCTCTGGATCTCCGAGGTGCCCCCGCCGATGGTCCCCAGCTTGGTGTCGCGCAGGGTGCGCTCCACCGGGTACTCGCGGGTGTAGCCGTAGCCGCCGAAGATCTGCACGGCCTCGTTGGCCACCTTGAAGGCCGACTCGGTGACGAAGAGCTTGCACACCGAGGCCTCCATCATGGCATCCAGCCCCTGGTCCTTCATCCAGGCCACCCGGTAGACCAGCATGCGGCAGGTGTCCAGGTAGCACTTCATGTCCGCCAGCTTGTGGGCGACGGCCTGGAAGCGGCCGATGGGCTGGCCGAACTGCACGCGCTCCTTGCAGTACTGGATGCAGCGCTCGATGTTGGCCTCCATGCCGCCGACGGCCGGGGCCACCATGATGGCGCGCTCCCACTCCAGCGTGGCCTTGGCCACCTGGTAGAAGCCGTAGCCCTCCGCGCCGAGCAGGTTCTCCGCCGGCACCCGGCAGTCGCTGAAGATCAGCTCCGAGGTGGGCGAGGTGCGGTTGCCCATCTTGTCCAGGTGCTTGCCCACCGCGAACCCCTCGAAGCCCTTCTCCACGATGAAGGCGGAGATGCCGCCGTTGGCGCCCTTGGACTTGTCGGTCACCGCGATGACCACGGAGAGGTCGGCGATGGGGCCGTTGGTGATGAACATCTTGGTGCCGTTGAGGATGTACTCGTCGCCCTTCTTCACCGCGGTGGTCTGCACCGAGGCGGCGTCGGACCCGGCGTCCGGCTCGGTCAGCCCGAAGCAGGAGACCAGCTCGCCCGAGCAGATGCCCGGGAGGAACTTCTTCTTCTGCTCATCCGTTCCGCAGATGTAGATGGGCATGGCGCCGATGATGGCGTTGGCGCCCCAGGCCAGGGCGATCCCGGCGTCGCCGCCGCCCGACCCGAAGGCGTCGTGGGCGATGGCGGTGTCCAGGGCGGAGGCATCCGATCCGCCGTACTCCTCCGGGTAGGGCAGGCCGAACAGGCCCATGTCGGCCATCTTCTTCCAGCCCTCCCAGTAGAAGGAGCTGTCGCGGTCATGCTCCTCGGTGTTGGGAGCGATCTCCTTGGCCGCGAACTCCTTGACTTCCTTGAACCATGCCTGCTGTTCCGCGCTGAGTGCAAAATCCATCTCTTTAATCCTCCTCTTACCGTGACTCAACTACGATCTACGATACCAGCATGCGCCCGATGACCATCCGCTGGATCTGGTTGGTGCCGTCCCAGATCTGGTTGATCTTGGCGTCGCGCATGTACTTCTCGGCCGGGTATTCCCGCATGTAGCCGTAACCCCCGAACACCTGCACCGCGTTGGTGGTCACGCGCATGGCCATGTCCGAGCAGAAGGTCTTGGCACATGGCCGCCTCGCGGGTGAAGGGCAGGTGCTGCGTCTCCAGCCAGGCCGCCTTCATGTACAGCTGGCGGGCGGCCTCGATCTCGATGGCCATGTCCGCCAGCATGAACTGGACCGCCTGGAACTCGGCCACCGGCTTGCCGAACTGGACGCGCTCCTTGGCGTAATCGATGGCGTCTTCCATGGCGGCGCGGGCGATGCCCACCGAGCCGGCGCCCACGGAGACCCGCGCCTTGTCCAGGGTCTGCATGGCGATCTTGAAGCCCCGGCCTTCCTCGCCCAGCAGGTTCCCGGCGGGGATGCGGCAGTTGTCCAGGACGACCTCGTAGGTGGCGGAGGCGCGCACGCCCATCTTCTTCTCCTTCTTGCCCGGCGAGATGCCCTCGCCCTTGGGGACGATGAAGCAGGAGAGCCCGCGGGTCCCGGCGGAGCGGTCGGTGGAGGCGAACACCGTGGTCACGTCGGCCAGGCCGCCGTTGGAGATGAAGCACTTGGTCCCGTTGAGGACGTACTCGTCACCCTCGCGCACGGCGGTGGTCTTGACGCTGGCGGCGTCCGACCCGGCCTCGGGCTCGGTCAGGGCCATGGCGGCCAGGGTGGGGCGGGAGGTCAGCTCGCCGAACCACTTCTCCTTCTGCTCCTCGGTCCCCGCCAGCAGGATGGGGGTGCTCCCGAGGTTGTTGGCGTTGAGGATGGTGGCGAAGCCGCAGCACCCCCAGGCTATCTCCTCGCCCACGATGCAGGCCGTGAGGAAGTCCATGCCCTGTCCCCCGTACTCCTCCGGCACGTAGGGGTAAGTGAGGCCGGCCCGGAAGGCCCGCTGGATGAACTCCTCGGGAAAATGCTCACTCTCGTCGTACTCCGCCGCGACGGGGCGGATCTCCTTCTCGGCGAATTCGTGCGCCACCTGCTGGATGGCTCGCTGCTCGTCACTCAGGCTGTAATCCAACAAAATCCTTCCCTCCCATGGTGCGTCTCGATACTACTTCCGTCCCGTATTTACCTGCCCTTGAACTGGGGCTTGCGCTTCTCCACGAAGGCGCCCATGCCTTCCTTCTGGTCCTCGGTGGAGAACAGCAGGGAGAAGCACTTGCGCTCGTAGGCCAGCCCCGAGTTGAGGTCGGTGTTCATGCCCTCGTTCACGCAGGCCTTGGCGCAGGCCAGGGCCACCCCGCCCTGGCGGGTGCACTTGCGCAGCAGCGCCTTGGCCTCTTCCATCATCTTGTCCACCGGCACCACCTTGTTGACCAGGCCCATGGCCAGGGCCTCGTCCGCCTTGTAGAAGTAGCCGGTGAAGATCATCTCCTTGGCCTTGTTCGGGCCCACCAGGCGCGGCAGGCGCTGGGTGCCGCCCGCCCCGGGGATGATGCCCAGGGTGATCTCCGGCAGCCCGAAGACGGCCGTCTCGGTGGCGACGATCATGTCGCAGACCAGGGCCAGTTCGGTGCCGCCGCCCAGGGCGTAGCCGCTGACCGCGGCGATGACCGGCTTGGGGATGCGCTCCAGCTTCTCGAAGCCGGAGAGGTCGGCGCCGTAGGCGGTGAGCATGTCCGGCGCGTACTTGGTGGCCATCTCCTTGATGTCGCCGCCGGCCGCGAAGTCCCCCTCGCCGCCGGTGACGATGACCCCCTTGACCTCGGGGTCCCGGGCCACGATGTCGGCGGCCTCGCCCAGCTCCGCGATGACCTGGAGGTTGAGCGCGTTCTTGGCGTCCGGCCGGTTGAGCCGGATTATCGCGATATCATCTTCCTTCTCGATCAGTACGTGTTCCATCTACTACCTCCGTGCTGCGTCCATGGATGCCGGCCCGCGCCGGCAAACCGTCAATCGAAGAAGTCGTCGGTGGACTGCTCCTCCTCCGGCGGCTCCTCTTCCACTTTCTCTTCCGGTTCTGTTCCGGGGTCCTCGGGGAGAGGCGTGGCGGCGTGGCGGTCGGCGTAGGCCTTCACCCGCTCGCTCATCTCGGTGGTGGTGAAGCAGGTGGCGAAGCACTCCGCCTCCAGGTCCTGGGCCCGCTCCGGGCTCATCCCGCCCTCCCGGTCCAGCACCTTCTTGGCCTGCCAGAGGGCCAGGCGCCCTCCCGCCGCCATCTTCTCCGCCCATGCCGCGATCTTCTCCATCAGCTCGCCGGCCGGGACCACGGCGTTGATCACCCCGAGCTCCAGGGCCTGCCCGGCCGGGAGCAGCTCGCCCGTGTAGACCAGCTCCTTCACCTTGCGCCGCCCGGTGACCTCGGCCAGGCGCCAGGTGCCGCCCCAGGCCGGGATCATCCCCAGGCGCACCTCGGGAAAGCCGAAGGCCGCCTCGGGCACCGCCGCCACCAGGTCGCAGGCCAGGACCAGCTCGAAACCCGCCCCCAGGGCCAGCCCGTTCACCGCCGCCAGGGTGGGCTTGCTCAGCTCCTCGATCCGGTTGACCAGGGTCTGCCCCTGCTTGGCCAGGCGCAGGGCGGCCAGGGGCTCCGCCCCGGTGAGGGACCCCGCCTCCATCCCGGCGCAGAAGGCGCGGGTGCCGGTGCCGGTGACGCAGAGGACCGCCACCTCCCGGTCCGCCTCGAACAGGCTGATGGCCTGCCACAGCTCCTGCATGACCTGCTGGTTGAGGGCATTCATGCGGTCGGGCTGGTTCAGGGTGATGATCCCCAGTCGCTCTCTCTTCTCGGTGAGCAGGTGTTCGAACGGCACTTGACAAGCCTCCCTCGCGGTCTTTCCCGTTCCTTACAGCTTCCAGTAGCTGGTCTGCTCGCCGCTGGAATAGTCGTAGAACCCCTTCTTGGTCTTGCGGCCCAGCAGCCCGGACGCGATCATGCGGCGGGCCAGGGGAGCCGGGAAGTACTTGGGGTCGCCGGTGTCGTTGTAGATGGCCTGCATGGCGTTGGTGCCGATATCGATGCCGGTCATGTCGGAGAGCTCCAGCGGGCCCATGGGCATGTTGAAGCCGAGCTTCATGGCCTTGTCGATGTCCTCGGGGGTGGCCACCCCGGCCTCCAGCATGCGCATGGCTTCCGCGCTCATGGCCAGGTAGAGGCGGTTGCAGATGAAGCCGGCGTGGTCTTTCTGGACCACCACGGTCTGCTTGCCCACGGACTGGGCCCACTTGACGGCGATGTCCAGGGTCTCGTCCGAGGTCTGCAGCCCGCGGATGATCTCGCAGAGGCGCATCAGGGGCACCGGGCTGAAGAAGTGGGTCCCGATGACCTGCTCCGGGCGCTTGGTCCCGGCGGCGATGGAGGAGATGGGGATGGCGGAGGTGTTGGAGGCCAGCACGGTGTGGGGCGGGCAGACCTCGTCCAGCTTCCCGAACACTTCCTTCTTCACGTCGAGGTTCTCGAAGACCGCCTCGCAGGTGAAATCGCAGTCGGCGGCGTCCTCCAGCTTGGTGGTGGTGGTGATATTGGCCAGGGCGTTGTCGTGCTGCTCCTGGGTTATCTTCTCCTTGGAGAGGAACTTGCCCAGCGAGAACTTGATGTTCTCCAGGCCTTTCTCCACGAACTCCTCTTTCACGTCATGCAGCTTGACCTGGTAACCGGCGGTGGCGCAGACCTGGGCGATGCCTCCGCCCATGAGGCCGGAACCTACCACGAATACTTTCTTGATCTCCATCCGGTGCTCCCTCCTTTTCCGTTCCTTTCCAATGGCTGTTTCAGGCGTTAAAACAGTGAAAAGTATATCATAAGAGGGAAGGGTGGGGACAGATGACACCCTATCGAAAAGCCCGGGCGGCCGCGGGACGGCCCCACCGCCACCGCGAGGTCGCGTTGTTGTATAATAGCGAATAAAACGCGAGATGGAGGAGATGGAAGATGCTGGGCCTATATTATGACGGAAGCCTGAGCCTGCGGGACGATCTGCCGGTGCCCCGCCCCGCGCCCGGGGAGGCGCTGATCAAGGTCCTGGCGGCCGGCATCTGCAACACCGACCTGGAGATCGTCAAGGGATACATGGAGTTCGAGGGGGTCCTCGGCCACGAGTTCGTGGGCGTGGTGGAGGAATCGGAGACCCCCGGGCTGGTGGGCAAGCGCGTGGTGGGCGAGATCAACTGCGCCTGCGGGTGCTGCCTGCAATGCGACGAGGGACGGCCCCACCACTGCCCCGAGCGGACCACCCTGGGCATCTCCGGGCGCGACGGGGCCTTCGCCGAGTACCTGGTGCTGCCGGAGGAGAACATCCACGTCCTGCCGGACTTCCTGCCCCAGTACACCGCCGTTTTCGTGGAACCGGTGGCGGCCTGCCTGCGCGTGCTGGAGCAGGTCCACATATCCCCCGACGACCGCGTCCTGATCCTGGGGGCCGGAAAGCTGGGCCAGATCATGGCCCAGGTCATGAGGCTGACGGGCTGCGACCTGCTGCTGGCCGGCAAGTTCCCCCGCAAGCTCAAGATACTCGACCGTCAGCGGCATCCGCACCATCCTGGCCAGCGAGATCGGACGAAGGGCCCTTCGACGTAATGGTGGAGTGCACCGGCCACCCGGACGGTTTCGAACTGGCCCGGCGCCTGGTGCGCCCGGGGGGCACCATCGTCCAGAAGAGCACCTACGTCAACAAGATAGTCCTCGACGTCGCCAGCCTGGTGGTGGACGAGGTGACCGTGGTGGGCTCGCGCTGCGGCCCCTTCGAGCCGGCCATCCGCACGCTGATGCGCGGGCTGGTGGACGTGCAGTCGCTCATCGACCGCCGCTACCCCCTGGAGAACGGGGTGCAGGCCTTCAAGTACGCCGTCGCGGGACGAGGTGCTCAAGGTGGTCCTGGACATGGGCAACTACCCGGCGGAAGGGCTGCGCGGTCCGGGCGAGCCGCGCGAAGAGCCCGTCATCTGACGCGAAGGGAGCCAGGGATGTCCGGCAAGCTCGACCAGACCCTCAAGGGCATCAACGAGGCCATCGGGCAGATCGACGACGCCGTCCGGGACATGGGAGACTCCGTCAACACCGCCAAGGGGCAGATGTCCCACATGTCCCTGATCTCCACGGAAGTGGAGGAAGCCGTCGGCCAGGCCAGGCAATACGTGTTCAAGGTGACGGACGTCCTGGGCAGGCGGCGGGTGGCCAAGGGCATCGCCGCGGGGTTCGTCGCCCTGGTGATACTGGCCAACATCGGGCGTTACGTGATGGCGTCGCTCCGCTACTACCTGCCCATACCCCCGCCGGAGAAGAAGAAGAAGAAGCGCCGCCGCTGAACGAACCTTTACCCTCGGCCGGGTCTCGATTCTTTACCCTTTTCCAGCCGCGTGTCCCAGGGTTCACACCCCGGGCTACTTGAAGAGGGGGACGTGGGCGAAGGCGTTCACGTCGAAGAGCCCCTTGTCGGTCATCTTCAGCGAGGGTATGACCGGCAGGGCCAGGAACGACAGGGCCATGAAGGGCTCCGCCACCCCGCACCCCAGGGAGCGCGCCGCTTCCTTCAGGCGCTCCACGCCCTCCGCCACCTCCTTGAGGGGCTTGTCGGACATCAGGCCGGCGATGGGCAGGGGCAGCCCGGCGACGATGTTGTTCCCCTCCACCACCACCTGGCCTCCCCCCAGGGACTCGATGGCGCGCACCGCGGTGACGATCTCCTCGTCGGAGACGCCCACCACCACGATGTTGTGAGAGTCGTGGGCCACGGTGGACGCCAGGGCGCCCCGCTTCATCCCGAAGCCCTTGACGAACCCGACGCCCACGTTGCCGGTGCCCCGGTGCCGCTCGAAGACGCAGATCTTGAGGAGGTCGCGGGCGGTATCCGGCACCGCCAGGCCGTCCTCCACCGTGGCCTCCTCCACCAGGTCGTCGGTGACGATCTGGTCGGGGACCAGGCCGATGACGCGCATGCTCCCGCCCTCCGCCTTCACCGCGATGCCGGGGGTCTTGTCCCAGGCGACGGTGACGGTGGAGCGCAGGGGCGGCGGGGCCGGCAGGTCTTCCTGCAGCAGGGCGCCGCCTTCCGCCACCCAGGCCCCCCGCTTCATCACCTTGAGCGCGCGGAAGCCCTCCAGGTCGGAGAGGACCACCAGGTCGGCGCGGTAGCCCGGTGCCAGCGCCCCGGTCCGGTGGAGCCCGAAGCGCTCCGCGGTGTTGAGGGTGGCCATGCGCAGCGCGGTCACCGGGTCGAGGCCCAGGCCCACCGCCTTGCGCAGGATGGCGTCGATGTGCCCCTCCTCCAGCAGGTCGGCCGGGTGGCGGTCGTCGGAGACCAGCAGGCAGCGGCGGCTGGCCTCGGGCGTCGCCGCCGGCAGCAGGGCCTCCAGGTTCTTGGCGGTGGAGCCCTCGCGCATCATGACGTACATGCCGCGCGCCAGTTTCTCCCGCGCCTCCTCGAGGGTCACGCATTCGTGGTCCGAGGTGATGCCGGCGCCGCTGTAGGCGTTCAAGGCCGGGCCGGAGAGGCCGGGGGCGTGGCCGTCCACCGGGCGGTCGCCCATGCTCTCGATCTTGGCCAGCACGTCGGGGAAGCCGTTGACCACGCCGGGGAAGTTCATCATCTCACCCAGGCCGATGACCTCGGGGCGAGACAGGAGGCTCCTTCAGGTCCTCGGGCCCCAGCTCCGCCCCGGCGGTCTCCATGGGGGTGGCGGGCACGCACGACGGCAGCATCACCAGCACCTCCAGGGGCAGCCCGGCCTCCGCCTCGATCATGTAGAGGATGCCCTCCCGCCCCAGGACGTTGGCGATCTCGTGGTAGTCGGTGACGATGGTGGTGGTGCCGCGGGGGACCACCGCGCGGTTGTACTCGCGCAGGTTGACCATGGACGACTCCACGTGGATGTGCCCGTCGATGAGGCCGGGGGCCACGTAGAGGCCCTCGAGGTCCAGCGTCTCGCGCGCCTCGTAGTCCCCCCAGCCCAGGACCAGGCCGTCGCGGATGGCCAGGTCGACCCGGTCGACGGTACCGCTGAACACGTTAACCAACCGGCAGTCCTTGAGCAGCAGGTCGGCCGGCTCGTCTCCCCGCGCCGCCTTCACGAAATCGGCAAGTCCCATGGCGTCCACCTTCCCTCGGGTAGTCTGCTGTTAAGCGTCACGTCCGTATTTGAAACATTATTCAACATTATAGAACATCGGGAGGGGACGGTAGCCTGCTTGCCTCTCTATGATATGCGTCATTGGTTGGTAAGCTCCCCTGGGTTATACAGGTATTCAGAAGGTAAAGTGAGGTGGTGATGACATGCGCGACGCGATAGTCTGCAAGGGAATGGGCGAGGAGGAGCGGGAGCTCTTCCGGCGCTTCCGCGAGGAGGACGACCTCGCCGCGCGGGACGCCCTCTTCTTCCGCTACGAGAACCTCCTGGCCTTCTTCGCCCACCGCTACTCCTCCAGCCGCTACCCTTTCCAGGAGGCCTACCAGATAGCGGCGGTGGGGCTGCTCAAGGCCATGCGCCGTTTCGACCCCGGCAAGGGGGCCGCCTTCTCCACCTTCGCCTACCCCACCATCGACGGCGAGCTCAAGCGGTTCTACCGGGACCAGGGGGAGAGCATCCGCCTGCCTCGCAACGTCTACGAGCTGCGGAACTCCATCAAGTCCCTGGAACGCAGGGACCCCGGCAGCAGCGAGAGGATGCGCGCCGCCGAGCTGGCCGAGCTGCTCGAGTGCACCGAGGAGGAGATGGTCGAGGCGCTGGCCATCACCGACGGGGTGCTGACGGTCTCACTCGACCGCAGCCTGCTGCCCGACGCGGAAGGTGCCTCGCCCACCCTGGGGCAGAGCCTGGGAGAGGAGAACGGGGACCTGGAGGGCATGGAGCTGCGGGTCATCCTGGACGAGGCCATGGTCGGCCTGTCCGCCAGGGAGCGCTACATCCTGGAGCAATACTTCTACGAAGGCTGGACCCAGGCCATGATCGCCAGCAGCCTGGGCACCTCCCAGATGCAGGTCTCGCGCCTGATGCGCGGCGCCCTGGGCAAGGTCAGGGGCAACCTGGAGCCCATCCCCGCCTGATAGGGTGCCAGGCACCGTTAGCGGTGTGCAGGTAGGCGTAGGCGGCGAGGGCGGCCTTGGCCCCCTCCCCCGCCGCGATGATGATCTGCTTCTCGATGACGTTGGTGACGTCGCCCGCCGCGAAGAGGCCGGGGACGCCGGTGCGGTTGTTGGAGTCGATGACGATCTCGCCCGCCTCGTTCAGCTCCACCAGGTCCCGCAGGAACCCCGTGGAAGGTATCGAGCCGATCTCGATGAACACGCCGGACACCGGCAGTTCCTCCTCCCCCTGGCCGTCCAGCCCCTCCACCAGCAGCGACTTGACGAACCTCTCGCCCCGGATCTCCTTGACGCCGGTGCGGTGCAGGATGGTGATGTTCTCCGCCCCGAGGACCAGCTGCCGGGTGGACTCGTCCCCCGTGCACTTACGCTCGGTGTTGATGACGTACACGCGGTTGGCGATGCGGGAGAGCTGCAGGGCCGCGTCCAGGCCGGCGTTGCCGCTCCCCACCACGGCCACGTCCTTGCGGGCGAAGAGGGGCCCGTCGCAGGTGGCGCAGTAGGCGACGCCGCGCCCGCGGTACTCCGTCTCCCCCGGTACGCCCAGCATCCTCGGCACCTTGCCCGAGGCCACGATGACCGCCGGGGCGCGGAACTCCTCGCCGCCGCCGGACACGGTGAAGGCGCCGTCTACCTGAATAAGCGAGGTCACCTCCACCTTCTCCCGCAGCTCCACGTCGAAGGAGCGGATGTGCTCGTAGAAGTGTTCGACCAGCTCGGCGCCGCTGATCAGCTGGTACCCCAGGTAGTTCTCCACCTCCCAGGACCAGGCGGCCTGCCCGCCCACGTCCTGGCTGACCACCAGGGTCTTGAGGGCCTTGCGGGCGCTGTAGACCCCCGCCGCCAGGCCGGCCGGGCCGGCCCCGATGATCACCACGTCGTACTCGCTCAAACCCGCCTCCCGCCTGAAACGGTGCCTGGCACCGTTAAAAAATGGTGGAGATGAGCGGATTCGAACCGCCGACTTCCTGCTTGCAAGGCAGGCGCTCTCCCACTGAGCTACATCCCCACGGCATGAATATTGTATCAGGAAGATGCGGGGGTTTTACAGCCGGCGCGGCGGCGCGCACGGACCAGGTCGCGTCAGTCCTCGTCCACCGGGATGTGGTACTTCTCCATGAGGGAGCGGAACTCGTCGCCCTCCAGGGTCTCCTTCTCCAGCAGCACCTCGGCGATGCCCTCGAGGGAGTCCTTCCTCCCCTCCAGCAGCTCCTTGACGCGTACGTAGTTGTCGGAGAGTATCTTCTTGATCTCCTGGTCGACGATCTCGGCCGTCGAGTCCGAGAAGTCGCGCTCCGAGCCGAAGCCGAACTCCCCGCCCAGGAGCTTGGCGCCCCGTTCGTTGCCCAGGGAGATGGGCCCCAGGACGTCGCTCATGCCGAAGTTCTCGATCATGCGGTGGGCCAGCATGGTGGCCTTCTCCAGGTCGTTCTGGGCCCCGGTGGAGAGCTCCCCGAAGACGATCTCCTCCGCCGCCCTGCCCCCCATCAGCACGGCCAGGCGGTCCTCCAGCTCGGAGCGGGTGATGATGTAGCGGTCCTCCTCCGGCAGCTGCATGGTCATACCCAGGGAGCCGATGCCGCGGGGGATGACCGTGATGCGGTGCACCGGGTCGGCGTGCTCCAGCAGGGACGCGGCCAGCGCGTGCCCCACCTCGTGGAAGGCCACCACCCGCCGCTCCTTCTCGCTCATGATGCGGCTCTTCAGCTCCAGCCCGCCGATGACCCGGTCGAGGGCTTCCTCGAAGTCCACCATCAGCACCTGCTCGCGGTCGCGCCGGGCGGCCATCAGGGCGGACTCGTTGACCACGTTGGCCAGGTCGGAACCGGCGAAGCCGGGGGTGCGCGCGGCGATCAGCTTCAGGTCCACGTCGGGGGCCAGCTTGACGTTGCGCGCGTGCACCTTGAGGATGGCCTCCCGCCCCTTGATGTCCGGGCGGTCCACCGCGATCTGCCTGTCGAACCTGCCCGGGCGCAGGATGGAGGGGTCCAGCACCTCCGGCCGGTTGGTGGCGGCCAGGATGATCACCCCGGTCTGGGGCTCGAAGCCGTCCATCTCCGACAGCAGCTGGTTGAGGGTCTGCTCGCGCTCCTCCGTCCCGCCCGAGGAGGCCACGCCGCCCCGCACCTTGCCGATGGTGTCGATCTCGTCGATGAAGACGATGCACGGCGCCTTCTCCTTGGCCTGCTCGAAGACGTCGCGCACGCGCGCCGCCCCCACCCCCACGAACATCTCCATGAACTGGGAGCCGCTGATGGAGAAGAAGGGCACGTCCGCCTCGCCCGCCACCGCCTTGGCCAGCAGGGTCTTGCCGGTGCCGGGCGGGCCGACCAGCAGCACCCCCTTGGGGATGCGGGCGCCCAGCTTCCGGTACTTGGCGGGGTTCTTCAGAAAGTCGATGATCTCCACCAGTTCCTGCTTGGCCTCGTCCAGGCCCGCCACCTCCTCGAAGGTGATCCGCTCGCGGGAGCGGTCGTAGATCTTGACCTTGCTCTGCCCGAAGGAGAGGGCCCCCATGCCCCCGGCTCCGCCCTTGCGGAAGAGGCGCCGGATGAGCAGGAAGTAGATGAGCACGATGAACCCCAGGGGCAGGATCCAGGAGATGAAGACGTCCCGCAGGAAGGTGCTCTCGACCTTGCCCGAGAACTCCACCCCCTTCTCCTCCAGCTGGTTGATGAGCTGGTTGGCGTCGGCCTCGGGTATGCGGTCGGTGGTGAACCGGACCTCCTTGCCGTCCTCCCCCTCGGTGAAGGTGCCGCTGATGCCGGTCTGGGTGATGGTGACGGTCTTGATCTGCCCGGCGTCCAGGCGCCCGAGGAAGTCGTCGTAGGTGATCTTGTCGGACGGGTAGGTGTTGAACAGCTGGATGGCCAGGACGATGCCCACCAGGATGAGCGCGTAGATGACGTAGATGGTATATTTCTTGCGTTTGCCTTCTTCCATAGGGAGTATTATACCTTAAAGGCCTGGTTTCGAAGCAGCGGCAGCATCAGGGTCAAGGCCGCCGGGGAGACGGCCGGGCGCGAGGGGGCGGACGGCGATGATCGAGATGGCCTGGGTAGCGAGCGGGCGCCTGGTGGTGCGGGCCAACCGCGCCAAGGCCTACGTGTTCGGCCTGCTGCTGCCGCGCCGGTACCCCCTTTCGGACCTCAGAGAACTCCACTACGGCGACGGGAACGGCCCGAGCGAGACGGTCACCAGGCTGCACGAGCGCGTCGCGGAGGCCATCGGCATCCCCTACAGCGTCAGCGGGGCAGGCTGGTGAGGAACATCAACCTGGGCATCCAGATAGTCGAGGACACGCAGGAGCGCATGGTGGTACGGGTCAGCCCGTTGATGGCCTACATCCAGTCGGCCGTCATGCTGGGGGCTTCCTGTATGATACTCTACATCACGTTCGGCCTCGCCAGGCCCCACGACGTCGACATCATCGCATATCTTCCGCTCCTGTACATCCCTTTTTTCCTGGCCGTCGGCCTCCTCCAGTTCAGGAAGATCAACGTGGCCGTCATCGACCGGCGGCGGGGAGTCGTCATGATCAAGTGCATGCTGCCCCTGCTGATACTCCGCAAGCCGGTGTGCTACCCCCTGGGCATGGTGGAGGAGCTCCGCTACCTGGGGACGGTCCTTCGTCAACGCGCAGTGCCTCTTTTCGTCTTCTCAGACGGGAAGGTCTTACCTTTCCAGGAGGGAGGCGGCCGCCGGTACAGGCTGAGCGAGGACGCCCTCCTGCGCCACCAGCGGATAGCCGAGTACCTGGGCGTCCCCTACTCCAGCCAGTAAGCACCGGCAACTCGGTCCGGCAGGTTAGCGGCCGCTCACTCCTTGTGATAATATCTTCAGTGACTCCGCAGTGACACCGGATCGCGAACACCTTGAGGGAGGGAGATGCGATGAAGAAGGTCACCATCGTCGGCGCGGGGCTTTCCGGGCTCACCGCCGCCATCACCCTGGCCCGGGAGGGCTGGGAGGTCGACGTCATCGAGCGCCGCGACGGCGTGGGGGGTCCGGCCCGGGACATGGAGACGGGCGAGATGACCTACGTGATGGTGGACGGCACCCCCATGGAGCTGGACAAGCTCACGCGCTACCTCGGCTTCGACATCAGCCCGGCCACCATCCCCATGAACCGCACCACCATCTACTGCTTCGGCAAGCGCTACGACGTCAAGTTCCCCGCCAACGTCCCCTCGGTGCTGGTGGAGCGGGGCATGCGCCAGGCCTCGCTGGACGTCCTTCCTCTACAACCTGGCCAAGGAGGCGGGGGTCAAGTTCACCTTCAACACCCCCGTCAAGACGAAGAAGGACTTCGCCGACCTGCCGCCCGACACCATCCTGGCCACCGGCCTGTTCAAGGACACCTACGAGGCCATCGGGGTGCCCTACGTCCAGGTCTACGGGCACATGGCCTTCGGCACCATGGAGAACTACGGCGGGCCCCCGGTGATCATCTACATGGACAGGTACACCCAGGACTACGCCTTCTTCTCCACCATCAACGGGATGGGCGGGGCCCTGCTCTTCCAGCGCGGCAAGCCGCTCTCGCAGGAGTCCAAGCGCTGGTTCCGCCGGCAGCTGGCGCACGACGAGGGCATCGAGTTCCTGGAGTGGATGGACCTGGAAGTGGGGGTGCTGCCCATGGGCGCCATCAACAACCCCCGGCTCTTCCACGACCGCTACATCCTCACCGGCACCCTGGCCGGCATGCAGGACCCGGTGCTCCTCTTCGGGGTGCACGGCGCGCTGATCTCCGGCAAGATAGCCGCCCTGGCCCTCACCGACAGGGAGGCCGCCCAGAAGCAGTTCAGGAAGATGAACGCCCTGTGGCAGCTGAGCTACCTCAACCGCAAGCTCGTCGAGAAGACCCACCCCTGGGGCCTGCACTACGCCGGCCGCGCCGGCCTGGACCTGATGCCCCTCTACGAGAAGTGGCTGCTGCGTTACGCGTACACCTTCATGCCCGGCTGGCTCCGGGTCTGATCATCAAAGGAGGAACACCATGCGAGTACTGGTAATGGGAGGCGGCATGTCCGGACTGTGCGCCGCCTGCAACCTGGTGGACCACGGTTACGACGTGACCGTGCTGGAAGCCACCGACATGCTGGGGGGGCGCGCCTCCTCCTGGCTGGACGCCGACGGCGACACCATCGACAACGCCCTGCACGTCTTCTTCCCCCACTACATCAACTGCATCTCCTTCATGCGGAAGGTGGGGGCCGAGCCCCTGCACTGGACGCACGGGATGTCCATCTACAACCGCGAGGGAGTCCGGGGCGACCTGCCCATGGGGGGAGGCCTGGCCAGCATCCTCTCCGCCTTCAGCTTCTCCACCATGTCCAAGCTGGACCAGCTGTCCATGGCCTACGCCATGGCTCCGCCAGCCTCATGTCCGACCTGCAGCTGGAGAAGGCCGACGACATCTCCCTGCTGGAGTGGTTCCGCCGGCACGGCATGACCTCCACCGCCATCGACCACTTCCGCCCCTTCGGGGCCGGGCTGACCTTCCTCGAGCTGAACCGGGTGAGCGCCAAGGCCCTCATCTACTGGATCCGCTCCGTGCAGTGCACGGAGTTCTTCAAGCACCCCGGCATCGGCTTCGCCAACGGCGGCCTGGGGGAGATCTACGTGGAGCCCGCCCGCCGCTACATCGAGGAGCGGGGCGGCAAGGTGCTCGATGGGCAAGAAGGTCAGCGGCCTGGACATCAAGGGCGCCAAGGTCGCCGGCATCGAGCTCGCGGACGGGGAGAAGCTGGAGGCGGACATCTACCTGAGCGCCATGGCCTTCTACGACCTGCGCCGCGTCCTGCCCGAGGAGGCCTTCGACTACCAGTACTTCCGCAACCTCCACTACATCGACGACGCCCCCTCGGTGTCGGTGCAGATCTGGTTCGACAGGTACGTCACCGACATGACCTACATCGCCGCCCAGATGGACGGCATCTTCAACTGCTTCGCCGACCTCAACCACATCGTGCCGCGCTTCGCGGAGGGCGCCACCGGCTCCATGATCGAGCTGGTGCTCACCCCCTCCCACCACCTCATGCCCCTGGCGGACGAGCGCATCTTCAACATGACCCTGGAGGAGCTCAAGTTCCTGGTGCCCGCGTGCGCCGAGGCCGGGGTGACCAAGTGGACGGTGGTCAAGAAGCGCCAGGGCGTCTTCGCCCAGCAGCCGGGAGCGGACAAGTACCGCCCGGTGCAGCGCTCGCCCCTGTCCAACCTCTACCTGTGCGGCGACTACACCCGCACCTTCATCAGCGCGGGCATGGAGAACGCCTGCGCCTCGGCCAACCTGGCGGTTGGGTACATCCTGGAAGACACCCGCGACGAGTACGTCAAGCTCTTCTCCAAGGTCACTTACTTCACCCCCTGGCTGCGCAAGGCGGCCTTCGGGGCGGCGGCGGCCGGGGGCATGCTGGCAGCGGGCTCGCTGATGAAGAAGGGCCTGGGCGGTAAGAAATAGAGCGCTTCGACGCATGCGAGGGGCGGGCTTCGAGGCCCGCCCCTTCTTTACGCACATGTGCCTATATCATGGGAGGGCCAAGGCTGTGATAATATAATCTAACCGGATAGACGGGAGGGGACGTTGAAGTATTTTCGGGTGATGCTGGCGGCGGCGATAATCGTATTCGCCGTCTCGGTGGTGATGTTCGTGGTGAGCATCTGGACCGGGGAAGCCCTGGGCGGCCCCATCTACACCTGCCGGCTCCTCCTCGTCCTCATCCTCCTCTCCATGCTGCTGCCGCTCCTGCGCAAGCTGGACCGGGGGACCATCCAGTTCCGGCTGTGGTCCATCATCACCCTGGCCATGCTGCTGGCCGCCGCCGCCGTGACCATGGAGACCATCAACGCCTACGCCGGCCGGGAGGTCTTCGCGGAGGGGACCATCTTCTTCATCTACATGCTGGTGTTCATCCCCATCCTGGTGGTCATCGTCATGCTCTACCTGGGCTACCGCTCCATGGGTTTCGCGTTCGACCGCGACGCCTTCCTGCGGGTGCTGCCCTCCATGATCATCCTGGCGGTGGCCACCGTGGCCGTGGTGATAGTGCCCCTGGCGTTCTCCAGCGGGGACCTGGCCGTGCGCATCTCCGACATCTTCTCACTGGCGGTGCAGCTGCTGGCCCTGATGCTGGTGTCCTTCCTGGCGGTCACCCTGGGGCGGGGGCACATGGGCCGGCCCTGGCTGTACCTATCGCTGGCGCTGGCGGTCATCGTCATGCAGACCATCCTGACGGCGCAGCTGCGCATGGTGGGGATGGTGCGCACCACCGAGCTGGCCGACATGCTGGTGCACCTGGGCTACCTCTTCCTGATCATGGCGGCCTACTACCAGTACGGCATCGCCACGCAGCAGTACTGACCCTCTGTCAGGCTCCGAGGAAGAGCGTGATCTATTCGAGGTAGTCCTTGAGCTTCTGGCTGCGCGAGGGGTGGCGCAGCTTGGACAGCGTCTTGGACTCGATCTGGCGGATGCGCTCACGGGTCACCCCGAACTCCCGGCCCACTTCCTCCAGGGTGTGGGGGTGCCCGTCGATCAGCCCGAAGCGCAGGCGGATGACCTGCTTCTCGCGGTCGTTCAGGGTATCCAGCACGCTCTCCAGCTGCTCCTGCAGCAGGATGAAGGAGGCGGCGTCGATGGGCACCACCGCGTCGGAGTCCTCGATGAAGTCGCCCAGGTGGGAGTCCTCCTCCTCGCCGATGGGGGTCTCCAGGGAGACCGGCTCCTGCGAGACCTTGAGGATCTCCCGCACCTTCTCCGGGGTGAGCTCCATCTGCTCGGCTATCTCCTCCGGCGAGGGCTCGCGGCCCAGTTCCTGCAGCAGCTGGCGCTGCACCCGGATGAGCTTGTTGATGGTCTCCACCATGTGCACGGGGATGCGGATGGTGCGCGCCTGGTCGGCGATGGCCCGGGTGATGGCCTGGCGGATCCACCAGGTGGCGTAGGTCGAGAACTTGTATCCCTTGCGGTAGTCGAACTTCTCCACCGCCCGGATCAGGCCGAGGTTGCCCTCCTGGATGAGGTCGAGGAAGAGCATGCCCCGCCCCACGTAGCGCTTGGCGATGGACACCACCAGGCGCAGGTTGGCCTCCACCAGCTTGCGCTTGGCCTCCTGCCCGTCCCGCTCCTGGCGCTTCAGCCGGCGCGACCTCCTCGCGCGACAGCTCGCCGTCGTCGGTCTCCTCCAGGCGCCAGCTGGCCAGCTCCCCCGCCTCGATGCGCTTGGCCAGGTCCACTTCCTTGGCCGCCGTGAGCAGGGGGACCTTGCCGATCTCCTTCAGGTACATGCGCACCGGGTCGTTGGTGGGCACGCGCAGGGCGATGTCCACTTCCTCCTCGGCTTCCTTCTCCTCTTCCTCCTCTTCCTCCTCGAAATCGTCGGCCTCCATCTCCATGGTGCGGAGGGATTCGGCGGAGGGCCCTTCCACGATCTCGATGCCCAGTTCGTTGATGAGGGCGTAGATGTTGTCGATCTGTTCGGGGGTGAGGTCCAGCTCGTCCAGGGCGTCAACGATCTCTTCCTGGGTGATGACACCGCGGCTCTGCCCCCGGGAGAGCAGCTCCTTCACCTCGTCGTAATCGATTTCCTTCCAGTCAACCATACGGGATTCGCCCCTCTTATCGTGAATCAGGACTATTTATTATAATTATTCATTCCCTGTTTGTCAGCCTATTTGTCCTTCTTATTGTCCTGCCTGAGCAATTCGAGTTCGTAGATCTCCCGGGAGATGCCTTCTTCCAAGGCGTGATCGCGCTCTTTGCGGGAGGTGAGGTCATCCAATTCCTTCTTCAACTCCCTAATTTGACGTTCGAGGTAAAAGTCCTTCAGCTTGGCGAACAACTCTCTTAACTGGAGGTGGAACCCCTCTTCCCCGTCCTCCTCCGCCGCTTCATCCTTAAACATCAGGGAGATGGCGAGGTTCCTGCTCTCCTGGCTCTCCAGCCGCCCCATCAGCTCGTGCAGGTACTTCTCGTCTCCTCCCGCCTGGTCAGGCCCCCTTTCTTCCTCGTACATCATGGCGATAGCCCGCACTATCTGCCGGCTGGAGGGCTGGTTGAACAGTTCTTCGTCCAACCAGGTGTAATATTCGTCAATAACCTGCGGATTCTGTAGCATTATTCCCAGCAGGTCCCTCTCGGTCCGCACGTCGGCATCCAGTTCGGCCATGGCCACCCGCTCCGGGCCTTTCCTCCGGCCTTTCCGGCCTTCCCGCGGTGGGCGCGGTTGTAGTAATCCTGCACCATCCGGACGTCCGTACCGGCCCAGTCGGCTATCTTTTTCAAGAGTAAGTCGACCGACAGTTCAACATTCAAGCTCATTAAGAGGTCTATAGATTTGGCTATTCCCTTCTGCCTGGAGGCCAGGTCGGAGGGGTCGAAGGAGGCCAGGGTCTTCTCCAGGCCGAACTCCACGATACTGCGGCTCTCCTCTACCAGCTGCATGAATCCCTCGTATCCGGCCTCCTTGACGTAATCGGCCGGGTCCTTTCCCTCGGGAAGGCGTAAAACCCTGAAGTCTAGATTGAAACTATCGAAATAGGCCAATCCGCGCTCGCTGGCGTCCAGGCCGGCCGAATCGGCGTCGAATGCCAGGATGACCCGGTCGGTGAGACGGGAGAGCAGCCGGAAGTGCTCCTCCCCCAGGGCCGTCCCCAGGGTGGCCACGGCGTTGCGGACGCCGGCCTGCCAGAGGAAGATGACGTCGGTATACCCCTCCACGATGACCGCGAAGCCCACCTTGACGATCTCCCGGCGGGCCCGGTTGAGGGAGTAGAGGTTCTTGCTCTTGATGTAGATGGAGGTCTCCGGGGAGTTCATGTACTTGGGCTCCCCCTGGTCGATGATGCGCCCCCCCAGGCCGACGACCTCGTCCCGCTGGCTCTCGATGGGGAAGATGACGCGGCCGCGGAACCTGTCGTAGACCCCCTTCTCGCCCCGGACGAACAGGCCGGACTCCCCTATCTCCTGGGGCGTGAAGCCCCCCTGCACCGCCTGGCGGTAGAGGAAGTCCCACTGCGGGGGGGCGTAGCCCAGGTCGAACTCCTTCCAGACGTCCTCCTCCAGCCCCCGCGCCTTGAGGTACTGCCTGGCCTTGGCCCCGTTGCCTGAATAGAGATAGGTGGAATAGGCGTCGGCGGCGAAGCGGTGCAGGCGCACCAGGCGCTCCCGGCGCCCCTCCTGCTTGCGCTGCTCCGGGTCGACGCCCTCGTAGTGGAGCTGGAAGCCGGTGCGCTGGGCCAGGCGCTCCACCGCCTCCCGGAACTCCAGCCCCTCCTTCTTCATCAGGAAGGTGTAGACGTTGCCCCCCTCGCTGCACCCGAAGCAGTGGTAGAGCTGCTTGATGGGGTCGACCATGAACGAGGGGGTCTTCTCGTCGTGGAAGGGGCAGAGGCCCTTCAGGTACTTGCCGGCCTTCTTCAACTGGACGTGGTCGGAGATGACCTCGGCGATGTCGGCGCGCTCCCTGAGCTCGTCGATGTCGGAATCGCGTATCCTTCCCGCTGCCATACGTCCCCTATCCCTTGACGCCGTCGCCCTTCCACGCCCTGGGTACGAAGCACTCCTCGTACTTGCGCTGGGCGTAGGTGTCGGTCATACCCGCCACGTAGTCGATGACCCGCACCTGAAGCGGGTCGGAGTCGTAGATGAACTCGGGCGGCATCTTCTCCGGGTTCTGCCATGTAGTAATCGAAGAGGTCGCGCAGCATCTTGATGGCCTTGTCCTCGTTCCATCTTGGCCACCGAGCCTATGTAGACCTGGTCGAAGAGGAATTTTCGCAGCTCGTTCATGGCCGCGGCCACCTCCGGGCTCTGCCGGATATCACCCGAGTCCAGGCTCGACTCGATCATGTCGGTGACCAGGGTGTTGATGCGCCGGGAGTGGTAGCGGCCCAGTATCTCGACATGGTGGAAGCGGGCAGCTCCATCCTCCGAGATGATGCCGGCCCGCAGCGCGTCGTCCAGGTCGTGGTTGACGTAGGCGATGCGGTCGGCGGTGCGCACGATCTTCCCCTCCAGCGTGAACGGTACGCCATCCCCGGTGTGGTTGAGGATGCCGTCGCGCACCTCCAGGGTCAGGTTGAGGCCCTTCCCCTCGTACTCCAGCACCTCCACCATGCGCAGGCTCTGGCGGTTGTGGCGGAAGGGCGGCTCCACCAGGTCGCGGAAGGCGTCCTCCCCCATGTGCCCGAAGGGGGTGTGGCCCAGGTCGTGCCCGAGGGCCACGGCCTCGGTGAGGTCCTCGTTGAGGCGCAGGGCCCGCGCGATGGTGCGCGAGATCTGGCTCACCTCCAGGGTGTGGGTGAGGCGGGTGCGGTAGTGGTCGTCCTCCGGAGCCAGGAAGACCTGGGTCTTGTGCTTGAGGCGGCGGAAGGACTTGCAGTGGATGATGCGGTCGCGGTCGCGCATGTAGCAGGTGCGGATGGGGTCGGGGTCCTCCGGACGCTCCCGCCCGCGGCTCTCCGCGCTGCGGGCGGCGTAGGGGGAGAGGTCCTCGTTCTCCCGCGCCTCGATCTCTTCGCGGATGGTCACGGCGTGCCGGCCTTGATCTCCCGCGCCAGGCGCTTCCCCAGGATGCGGGCGCGCTCGGCCGCGAAGGCGTCGTCCTCCGCCGGGCGCTGGGCGCAGACCCCGTGGTGGCCGGCGTCGTCCTCCGCCGTCCCGTCGCCCACCAGGTACATGCCGTGGATGATCATCATGTCGTGCAGGGCGCGCAGGGTGGTCTCCTGACCGCCGAAGCGGGCCGCCCCCACGCTGACGCCTGCCCCCGGCTTGCCCACCAGGGAACGGCGGCTGCGCGCGGCGCGGGTCTTGTCCCAGAAGGACTTGAGCTGCCCGCTCACGGTGCCGAAGTAGACAGGGCTGCCCAGCACCAGGCCGGCGCACCCCTCCAGCAGGTCGGTGGCGTCGCGCAGGCCCGGGTCCTCCTGGTGGCAGGCCTCCTTGCAGGGGCTGGAGCAGGCGATGCAGTAGGGGCGCTTCTGGTCCTTCAGGGCGTCTGAGACGTGCAGCAGGCGGGTCTCCACGCCCTCGTCCCGCGCCGCCTGGAGCACCAGTTCCAGCAGGTGGGCGGTGTTGCCCTTCTTCAGGGGACTGCCGTTGACGGCCAGCAGGTACATCCTCTTCCTCCTTCGAGCGATGACTGGGACACGGGCCGGGACTAATGGGGTCCGAGGCCTTAGCGCGGTGGATGTTGGGGGGTCAGACCCGCTACATTATAGCACACCGCAGCGGCGCGTCCGGGCATGGCCACGGGAGACCGGGAAAGCGCCGGCTCCCCCGGTCTCTTCCTTCCGTGGCCGGCCGGCGTCAGTCCGAATAGCCCCCGACGGTGTCGGTGCCGGCGCCCTTGTTGAACCAGTACATGGCCCGCTCTACCATGATCTTCTTGCCGGCGGTGGTAGAGGCGACCATGATGGCGGCGCGGCCGTTGATGCCCGAGTGGCTGGCCATGTTGAAGCTCATACGGGAACCCGCGGGGATGTTCTCGGTCTTGGTCACGTTGCCGTTGCCGTCCGGGTCATGTAGGTCGACCTGGACGGTCACGGCCGTTTCGTTGGGGTTCTGGACCAGGGTCCAGGTCTCCGCCCCGTCCGAGGTCTGACCGTCCGCCAGGTACCAGGAGGTGTGCGGCTGGTCCAGCCCTATGGAGTCGTGGCAGACCTGGCCCCAGTCGGCTCCCCCGTTCCAGTACATGGCCCGCTCGGCGATGATCGGCTGGCTGCCCTGTACGTGAGTGGAGAAGGACGGGTCAGGTCCGGGGATGGCCGTGGTGTCGTTGACGTTGATGGTCTTTCTCGAGTTCGCAGGCATCTTGAAGCTGGGGCCGGTAACCGGGCCGGTGGGGGCCTGGTAGGTGACAGTCACGTCGGTGGGCGTGGACTGCGGGTTCTGGACCAGGATGTAGGTGGTGAACCCGAACCCGGTGCAGCCCTCGGCCAGGTAATAATCGGAAGCGGCGGTGGTGGTGCCCCCGGAGTCGTGGCCTTCCCTGCGGTTATTTCGGTACATGGCCCGCTCGGCTATCACCGGCCTGTCCGAGGTCACCTTGATGGAGGCATCCCGGGCCCCGATGGAATCGGCCATGTTGTAGGAGGAGCGGGAGTTGGCGGGAACGATGAAGACGTTGGATGCCGGGGACGCCCCCTCGATCATCCAGGTGACGGTGCAGTTGGCGGCCTGGGCGTTGGGGTTCTGGATGAGCACCCAGCACTCGAATCCCCAGTTACTCGACCCCTCCGGCATATACCAGGTGGTGGCGGGGGCGGTGACCCCGGTGGCGCAGTGGGCCTCCGGGCAGGGGGCTCCCGCCCCGGTCCAGTACATGGTGCGGTCCACGCTGATAAGCTTGCCCTCCAGGCATTCCACCTTAGTGGAGAAGTCGGCCGCCCCCACGGTCGAGGAGGGGTAGACGGTGGCCTGGGACCTGGGCATCATGCTGACGGTGGGACCGGTGACCGGGCCGGACAGGGTCATGTAGGTCAGCTTGACGTTTACCGCGGTGGCGTTGGGGTTCTCGATGCTCACGTAACAGTCGAACCCCCAATTGGTCGAGCCTTCCGCCAGGTACCAGACGGCCAAGGGGGACGTGTCCTCCTCGAAGGACGCGCTGATGGTGTGAGCGGCGATGACGTCCTGAGAAGGTGTAACTGGTGACGGCCCCCTGGGAGACGGAATCCACGAGAACCTCGTCTATGTGGTATCCCGCGGAAGGCGTGATGGTGAACCCCTGGTCGGCGCCATGCTTCACGCTGACATTGCCCGAGGGGCTGATAGAGCCGCCCTCGCCCGCGTGCGCGCTGATATCGTAGGTGTTGATGGCGAAGACGACCACCACGGTGTGGGCGGCGGTCACGTTATTGATGACGTAGGAGGTGGTGGGGGTGGGGGTCACCGGGGCCCCGTTGTCCGTCACCGAGGCGGTGTGATAGCCGCCGTTGGGGGTGATGGTGACGGTGGCGGGACTCCCCTGCTCTACTTGCTGGGAGGCGGGGTTAACCGAGCCGTTGCCCCCGGAGACCGAAGCGTTTACGTCGTAGAACGGCAGGTTCACCACGAAGGTCACCACCACGGTGTGGTTCTCGGTGACGCTGTCGATGGTGTAGGAAGTGGTGGGGGTGGGGGTCACCGGGGTCCCGTTGTCGGTCACCGAGGCGGTGTGGTAGCCGCCGTTGGGGGTGATGTTGACGGTGGCGCCGTCTCCGTAGTTGATCTGCTGGGAGGTTGGGTCAACCGAGCCGTTACCCCCGGACACCGAGGCGTTGACGGTGTTGGTCTGGGAGCCCGCGGCAAAGGTCACCACCACGGTGTGGGCGGCGGTGACGCTGTCGATGGCGTAGGAGGTGGTGGGGGTGGGGGTCACCGGGGTCCCGTTGTCCGTCACCGAGGCGGTGTGGTAGCCGCCGTTGGGGGTGATGTTGACGGTGGCGCTGTCTCCGTAGTTTATCTGCTGGGTGGAGGGTGACACCGAGCCGTTCCCCCCGGAGACCGAGGCGGTGACGGTGTTGGTCTGGGAGCCTGCGGCGAAGGTCACCACCACGGTGTGGGCCGCGGTGACGCTGTCGATGGTGTAGGAGGTGGTGGGGGTGGGGGTCACCGGAGTCCCGTTGTCCGTCACCGAGGCGGTGTGGTAGCCGCCGTTGGGGGTGATGTTGACGGTGGCGCCGTCTCCGTAGTTTATCTGCTGGGTGGAGGGGGACACCGAGCCGTTCCCCCGGAGACCGAGGCGGTGACGGTGTTGGTCTGGGAGCCCGCCGCGAAGGTCACCACCACGGTATGGTCTATCAGCACGTTGTTGATGGTGTAGGTCGAGGTCAAGGGCTGCTCCACCTCGTTGTCGGTGATAGAGGAGACGTGGTATCCGGGGTCCGGGGTGATGGTGACGGTGGCGGAACCTCCCTCCGCCGGCCACTGGGTGGTGGGGCTGACGATGCCGTGCCCTCCCGGAGCCGAAGCGGTTACCGTGTAGGTCAGGGAGTCCATGGCGAAGGTCACCACCACGTTGTGGATCTCGGCCACGTTGTGGATGACGTAGGGCTCGGTCAGGGCCTGCTCCACCCCGTTGTCGAGGATGGAGGCGAGGTGGTACCCGTCATCGGGCTCTATCTTGATGGTAGCGGTCCCACCCTGGGCCGGCCACTGGTAATCGGGCGACACGGTGCCGTTGCCCCCGGAGACCGTGGCGGCGACCTCGTAGGTCGGGATGTCGGAACTGCCGAAGAGGATGGTACCCCCGGCGCCCACCGCCCAGATGTGGTTGGCGTCGACGGCTGACACGCCCGACAGGGCATTGGCCGTTCCGGATTCCTGCTTGCTCCAGGAGATGTTGTTGTAATAGCGGACGTTGCCGTTGGTGCCGTAGACTCCCGCCGCCCAGACGTAGTTGACGTCCAGGGTGGTCACGGCATTGAGGTTGGTGGTGGTGCCGCTGGTCTGGGCAGGCCCAGGATGTGCCGTTGTAGAAGCGGACCGCCCCGCCGTCCCCCACCGCCCAGACGTGGCTGGAGTCCAGGGCCGACACCCCGTTGAGCGCGCTGGTGATGCCGCTGGTCTGAGCGACCCAGGTGGGATTGGCGCCGCTGTCGCTGTAGAAGAGGATCTTGCCGCCGTCCCCCACCGCCCAGATGTGGCTGTCGGGGGCAAAGGTCACTACCACGTCGTGGGCGGCGACCACCTTGGTTATGACGTAGGGCTTGGCTACCGTCTTCGCCCCCCCGTTGTCGGTGATGGAGGAGACGTGATAACCGGCGTCGGGGGTGATGGTGATGGTGGCGTTGGCGGCCTGGCTTGATCTGCTGGATGGCCGGCGTCACCGTGCCGTGTCCCTCGGGCGCCGAGGCGGTGACCGTGAAGGTCTGGGCCCCGGACGCGAAGGTCACCACCACGTTGTGGGCTTCGGTGACGTTGTTGATGACGTAGGGATTGGCGATGTTCTGCGGCGCCCCGTTGTCGGTGATGGAAGCGAGGTGATAGCCGTTGTTCGGGCGTGATGGCGATGGTGGCGCTGGTTCCCTCGTACACCGACTGGGAGACGGGCAGCGCCGTGCCGTTCCCCCCGGAGACCGTGGCGTCGACAGTGTAGGTCGTCCGCGTTGAGGGCGTAGATCACCACGATGTTATGGTCGGTCGTGACGTCTGTTGAAGACGTACGAGGTGGAAGGGGTCGGTGTCACCGGCACCCCGTTGTCGGAGACCGAGGCGACGTGGTACCCGGTGTCGGGGGTGAAGGTGACGGTGGCCGTCCCGTCCGTGGCCACCTGCTGGGAGGCGGGCGACGCCGAGCCGTGCCCCCCGCAGACCGTGGCGGCGACGGTGTAGGTCCGGACCGCGTCGAGAGCGGATACGCCGGACAGGCCGTTGGTGGTCCCGCTCTCCTGGGTCGCCCAGGAGGTGCCGTTGAAGAAACGGATGGTGCCGGCGTCACCCACCGCCCAGACGAAATCGACGTCTCGAGGGCGGATACTCCGTACAAGTCGTTGGAGGTGCCGCCGGCCTGGGCGGCCCAGGATGTGCCGTCGTAGAAGAGAATGGTGCCGGCGTCACCCACCGCCCAGACGTGGGTGGTGTCGAGGGCGGATACGCCGTACAGGTCGTTGGAGGTGCCGCTGGTCTGGGCGGCCCAGGATGACTGCCGTCGTAGAAGAGGATGGTGCCGCCGGCCCCCACCGCCCAGACGTGGGTGGTGTCGAGGGCGGAGACGCCGTTCAACTGGCTGGTGGAACCGCTGGACTGGGCGGCCCAGGATGTGCCGTTGTAGAAGAGGATGGTGCCGTATTCCCCCACCGCCCAGACGTGGGTGGTCGTCGAGGGCGGAGATGCCCCAGAGCTGGTTGGTGGTCCCGCTGGCCTGGGGGTTCCAATCGGACCCGTTCCAGTTGATGATGTCGCCCGCCGGCCCCACGGCCCAGGCGTTGCCCGCGTCCAGTGCGGATACGCCCCTCAGGTAGTCGAAGGTGCCGCTCACCTGGTTGTGCCACTTGTTGTCGTCGGTCCACGGCCAGTTGGGGTTGCCGTCGTAGAAGAGGACCCTGCCGTCGGCTCCCACCGTCCAGACGTGGCTGTCTTGGGCGAAGGTCACCGTCACGGCGTGGTCGGCGATGACGTTGTCGATGGCGTAGGGGTTGGTTATGGCCCTGGCGCTCGCCGTTGTCGGTGATCCTCAGGATGTGGTAGCCGGGGTCGGGGGTGATGTCGATGGTGGCGTCCTCGCCGCTGACGATGTCCTGCGACGCCGGGGACACCGTCCCGTTCCCTCCGGACACAGCCGCCAGGACCTCGTAGTCGGCGATTGTTGCCTGGACGAAGGTGACCTCGACGTCGTGGCCTTCCGTCACCCCGCTGATGACGTAAGTCATCACGTCGGGGTCGGTGATGGTCTGCGGCACCCCGTTGTCGGTGACGGAGTCGATGTGGGAGCCGGCTTCCGCGTCGATGTCGATGGTGGCGTCCGCGCCGCTGTCTATCAGCTGGTAGAAGGGGTCGACGGTGCCGTTGCCCCCCGTGACGGAGGCTGTGACCTCATAAGTGTCCGTAGGCGGAGCTTCATCCGTGAAGGTCACCACCACGGTATGGGCAGCGGTGACGGCGCTGATGGTGTAGGGGTTGGTGACGGGCATCGTCACGCTGTTGTCGGTAATCGATCCTACGCGGTAGCCGGTATCGGGGGTGAAGTCGATGACAGCGGAGCTACCCGAGTAGACCGTCTGGGAGACCGGCTCCGCGGTGCCGTTGTCCCCGGAGACGAAGGCGTCGATGGTGTATGTGGCAGGGTACGCCGAAAACCCCACCATCACGTTATGGTTGACCGTGACGTTGTTGACGACGTAGGGGTCGGCCAGCGGTTTCGGCACCCCGTTATCGCTGATGGATGAGATATAGTAGCCTGTGTTGGGGATGATGTCGACCACCGCGGTCCCCCCCGAGAACACCCACTGGTTGTCGGTGTCCGGGTTTATCGTGCCGCCCGACCCGGTACGATGCCGAGACCTTACATTTCGGCCGCGTGTCCGCGGCGGATATGCCGGCGAGGTTGTCGGTGTATCCGGTCCCCCTCTCCGGCGAGTTCCAGGAGGTGCCATCGTAGAAGAGGATGGTGCCTCCGGCGCCCGCCACCCAGACGTTGGAGGCGTCGTAGGCCGAAACGCTGGTCAGGGTGACGGTGACGCTGCTGGCCTGGTTGCTCCAGATAGCGGAGGCGCCGTTGTTGAAACGGATGACGCCGCCGTCGCCCACCGCCCAGATATGGGTGGTGTCGTAGGCGGACACGCCTCTCAGCGTGGAAGAGACGCCGCTGGTCTGGGCCTGCCAGGAGACGCCGTTGTAAAAGAGGATGACCCCTGAGTCGCCCACCGCCCAGACGTGGGAACTGTCGTAGGCGGAAACACCCCTCAGGGTGGTGGTGACGCCGCTCTCCATGGGGCTCCAGGTGGCGCCGTTGTAATGGAGGATGGTCCCGTACTCGCCCACCGCCCAGACATTCGAAGCGTCAAGTGAGTCCACCGCGTAGAGGGTGTTCCCCTGGGGCAGCGGGTTCTGCCATTCCCATTCGTACTCGCCCGCCGCCAGCGGCGCTCCGCTGAAGATGGAGAGCGAGGCGGCTACCAGGATCAGAGCGATGAATACTTTGATGGACCTACCTGTCGTGCCGGTGCTTTTCATCGTTTTCCCCCTTTGTCATAAGCCTCTACCCTTCGGGTGTCCACCGAACCGGTATTAGCCCTTCCTGCCCGACCAGAGATATCTGGTTTATCACTAAGCGGGATTATACCAGTTTTTCAGGGTATCCGAAAGATAGCGGGGGGCGCGTCGCAGCGCCCCCCGCCTATCTTTCTACAATATGTTGTTTATTTGGTGGCGTCGTCGGTCTTGCCCAGCTGCGCGTGGGCGGCGGCCAGGCGGGCGATGGGCACCCGGAAGGGCGAGCAGCTCACGTAGTCCAGGCCCACCTCGTGGCAGAAGATAGATGCTGCGGGGGTCGCCGCCGTGCTCGCCGCAGATGCCCAGCTTCAGCTTGGGCCTGGGCTTGCGCCCGTCCATCGCCGCCATCTTCACCAGCTTGCCGACGCCCTCCTGATCGAGGCTCTCGAAGGGGTCGCTGGGGAGGATGCCGTGCTCCAGGTAGTAGCGGATGAACTTGCCGGCGTCGTCGCGGCTGAAGCCCATGGTGGTCTGGGTGAGGTCGTTGGTGCCGAAGGAGAAGAACTCCGCTTCCTTGGCGATCTCGCCGGCGGTGAGCGCGGCGCGGGGCAGCTCGATCATGGTGCCGATCATCAGGGGCACCGTGACCCCCTGCTCCTTCATGACCTTGCGCGCCTCCGAGGCGATCTTGCGCTTCTCGGTGGCCAGCTCGGACCGGAAGCCCACCAGCGGGCACCATGATCTCGGGGATGGGGTTCTTGCGCTGCTTCTTCAGCTCGCAGGCCGCCTCGATGATGGCGCGCACCTGCATGCTGGTGATGCCCTCGTAGGTGATGCCCAGGCGGCAGCCGCGCAGGCCCAGCATGGGGTTCTGCTCGTGCTCCGCCTGGACCTTGGCGAAGAGCTTCTCGGCCTCCGCGCGGCCGAGCGTTGTTGCCCTCGATGTACTGGACGAGCATCTCCTCGCGCAGGCTCATCAGGTCGGGGAGGAACTCGTGCAGCGGCGGGTCGAGCAGGCGCACCGTCACCGGCAGGCCGTCCATGGCCTTGAAGATGCCCTTGAAGTCCTCGCGCATGAAGGGGAGGAGCTCGGCCAGGGCCGCGTCGCGGTCCTTCTCCTTCTCCGCCAGGATGAAGCGGCGGATCATGGAGAGGCCGGGCTCCGACCAGGAGCATGTGCTCGGTGCGGCAGAGCCCGATGCCCTCGGCCCCGAACTGGCGGGCCCGCCTGGCGTCCTTGGGGGTGTCGGCGTTGGTGCGCACGTTGAGGCGGCGTATCTCGTCGGCCCACTTGAGGATCGTGCTCCAAGTTCTCGTCGTCCAGCGCGGACTCGATGAGCTTCTCTTCCTGCAGGATGATCCGGCCGGTGGTGCCGTCGATGGTGATGCAGTCGCCCTCCTTGACCGTCTTGCCGCCCACCTCGAAGGTGCACTCGCTGCGTCATTGATCCTGAGATGCCTCGGCCCCGCAGACGCAGGGCTTGCCCATGCCCCGGGCCACCACCGCGGCGTGGCTGGTCATGCCGCCTCGGCTGGTGAGGATGCCCTGGGCCGTGACGATGCCGTGCATGTCGTCGGGGGTGGTCTCCTTGCGCACCAGGATGACCTTCTCGCCCCGCTTGCCCATCGCCTTCGGCGGTGTCGGCGTCGAAGACCACCTCGCCCACGGCCGCGCCGGGGCCGGCGGTCAGGCCCGGTGGCCGCCACGTCGTACTTGGCGCCGGGGTCGAGGCGCGGGTGGAGGAGCATGTCCAGCTGGTCGGGCTGTACGCGCCCGACGGCTTCCTCCTTGTCGATGAGGCCCTCGGCCACCATGTCCACCGCGATCTTCACGGCGGCGCGCGGCGGAGCGCTTGCCGGTGCGGGTCTGCAGCATGAACAGCTTGCCCTTCTCCATGGTGAACTCGATGTCCTGCATGTCGCGGTAGTGCTTCTCCAGCTTGCTCATGATGGCGGTGAGCTCCTTGTGCAGCTTGGGAAGCTCCTTGCGCATCTCGATCAGGCCCTTGGGGGTGCGGATGCCCGCCACCACGTCCTCGCCCTGGGCGTTGGTGAGGTACTCGCCGAACTTGCGGTTCTCGCCGGTGTTGGGGTCGCGGGTGAAGCACACCCCGGTGGCGGAGTTCTTGCCCATGTTGCCGAAGACCATGGTCTGCACGTTGACGGCGGTGCCCAGGCTCGTGGGGATGTTGTTGATCCTGCGGTAGACGATGGCGCGGGGGTTCATCCAGGAGCTGGAAGACGGCCTTGATGGCCAGGTCCAGCTGCTCCCGCGGCTTGGTGGGGAACTCCCGGCCCGACTGCTTGCGCACGATGGCCTTGAACTGTTTGACCAGTTCCTGCCAGTCGGCGGCCTTCAGGTCGATGTCCTGCTTGACCTTGCGCGCCTGCTTCATGGCGGTGAGCGCCTCCTCGAAGTGCTCCCTGTCGATCTCCATGACGATGCCCGAGAACATCTGGATGAAGCGGCGGTAGGCGTCGTAGGCGAAGCGGGGGTTGCCGGTGCGCTTGATCAGGCCCTGCACCGAGCGGTCGTTCAGGCCCAGGTTGAGCACGGTGTCCATCATGCCCGGCATGGACAGGGCGGCGCCGGAGCGGACCGAGACCAGCAGCGGGTCCTTGTCGTCGCCGAGCTTCTTGCCCATCTGCTTCTCCAGCGCGGCCAGGTGGGCGTCGATCTCCTTGTTCAGGCCCTTGGGGTACTCGCGCTTGGCGGAATAGTAGTTGCAGGCCTCGGTGGTGATGGTGAAGCCGGGGGGCACCGGCAGGCCCAGGCCGGTCATCTCGGCCAGGTTGGCGCCCTTGCCGCCCAGCAGGGTCTTCATGGTGGTGTTGCCCTCGGAGAAATCGTATACGTATTTCGTGCCGTCCGCCATTTCTCATCCTCCTTATCCTTGAACACTGCAAGAGGCGGCATGTCGAGCCGGTCAGACATCGAAGATTATATTAGATTTTCCCCTGTTTTTGTATAGGTAAGCAGGTGCCGGGCTTAGTGGATAAGTCGGGTCATGAGCCCTCGGGGACCACCTGGGAGAAGT
>CAWFDJ010000014.1:0-44830 GCA_963814495.1 uncultured bacterium | reverse complement strand
CTTCCTGCCCTTCTTCGGCTCGGCCGCAGGCAGCGGTTCCACCGGGAACGGCGAGGGGGCCTCCGTCCCGGGTGCGGGTTCGGGCGCGGCCTCCGGCCCGGGCGCGGGTTCGGGCTCGCCGGCCCTGGGGGTCATTATCGTACGCGGCGACGGGGCCGGCGCGGGAGCGGTGGGTACCACCACGGTACGCGGCGGCGGGGCCGCTTCCTCCGGTGCGGGCGGCTCGGGGGCCGGGGCGGGAGCGGGAGGGGGCGCGGGCGGCTCGGGGGCCGGGGCGTCGCTCATCTCCTTGCCGCAGTACGCGCAGAACCTGTCGGTGTAATCCATCTCCTTGCCGCAGAACTCGCAGAACATCTCTCCCCCCTTTGCCGTAGCTGCCAGGTCAGGCCTACATACATTATACTTAATACAAGCCGTTCTTCCGATTTAAGGGGGTTCCACATGCCGGCCGTACATGAACGTGTGACCGCGGCGCTGGAGCTGCGCGAACCGGACCGCGTCCCGGTGATGGACGTGATGGAGGAGTACGCCAACATCTACGAGATCCTCGGCCGCAAGCCGGTGCCCCTGGGATTCCTCTTCTCCAACCGGCACACCGCCCACGCCATCGACCACCTCGCGCCGCTGATCAACCGGACCCATGTCATGGACCGGGAGATGGACCACTTCTCCCACGACCGCGTGGAAGCGGCGGTGAAGCTGGGCTACGACGCGGCCTGGGTGATGCACGTGCCCATCTGGCGATTCACCGACTCGCGCACCGCGACCGACATCTACGGGCGCGTCTACGACGTGGTGCAGGACGGCCGGGGCAACCTGGGCACCCCCATGTACAAGGGCGGGGCGCTCAAGAGCCCCGAGGACTGGCGCGCCTGGGACAAGCGGGACCTCCTGCGTCTGCCGGAGCGGGCCTACCGGGCCTACTCCGACATCCAGCGCGACTTCGGGGACCGCATCTTCATCATGGCCAGCTTCCTCTACGGCCTCTTCGAGAACTGCTGGCAGCCCTTCGGCTTCGAGCGCTTCGTGGTGGCCTTGCGCAAGGAGAAGGACTTCCTGCGCCGCTACATCCGCTTCTACGCCGACCTCTACTGCATGATGCTGGAGGCCTGGGCGGCGGCGGGGGTGCCCGGCTGCGTCTACTCCGACGACATGGCCTACCGCTCCGGCCCCATGCTCAACCCGCGCATGATGGAGGAGTTCTTCGGCGACGCCTTCCGGCGCATCACTTCCACCGCCCACTCCCTGGGGCTGAAGATAGTCGTCCACACCGACGGGATGGTCTACCCGCTGCTCCCCTGGTTCGCCGACTGCGGCTTCGACGGGGTGCACGCCCTGGAGCCCACCGCCGGGGTGGAGCTGGCCGAGGTCAAGCGGATGGTGGGCGACCGCATGTGCGTGCTGGGCAACCTGGACATCACCCACATCCTGGTGGACGCCTCCCGGGAAGAGCTGGAGGAGGCGGTCAAGGAGGCCATCCGCGACGCCGGGGCGGGCGGCGGGTACATCCTGGCGCCCACCAACTCGCACCCCGGGATATCCTCGGAGCGCCTGCGCTGGATGGTGGAGGCGGCCGGGAAGTACGGGAAGTACCCCCCGGCCGCGAGTTGAAAGAGGCGCTCGCTCGCCGCTAGGTGGGGGCGGCTTATCGTCGGGCCCCGAGCCGCCCTCTCCCTCCCCCGAGGCGCGGGACATCAGCCTGCCCCACTCCTCCACCATGGCCTTGAAGGCCCGCTTCAGCTGCTCGAACTCCTCGCCCCCGCGGATGGTGATGTGCACGTCGAAGTCGCCTTCCATCACCTGCTCGGCCGCGGTGGAGAGCTCCTCGATGGGCTCGGTGATGCGCGTGCGGATGAGGTAGGAGAGGACCAGGAAGGTGATCAGCGCGATGACCACGATGCTCCCGATGACCAGCAGCAGCAGGATGAGGTTGGTGGTCTGCTTGTCCTCGCGAGTAGAATTCGTTGATGGCGGCGATCTCGTCGTGCATGGGCTTGATGCCCACGAACCCGGAGAGCAGGCCGTACTCGGGGAAATTCCGCTGGACCACCACCATCAGGTATTCCCCCTCCAGGCCCAGCTCGGGGATGCCGTCCTCCATCCAGATGTAGGAATCGCCCGCATTGATGGCCTGGCTCAGGTAGTCGGGGACTTCCCACGTGGTCACCAGCGATACGTCGCTCGAGGCGAAGACGAACGGTTCCTTGGTGACCGGCCAGCTCTCGAAGATGAAGATGTTCTTGGTCATGCCCCAGCATGCCCGAATCCACCATCTCGCCGAGTTTGCCGCTCACGTAGACCTGGATATCGGAGACCTTGCCGTTGAGCACGGCATCGATCACTTCGGTGGTGCCGGACTCAATCCCCTTCTGCTCCAGTTCCGGGCGTGAGCAGGTTCATCACGTACGTGTAGCTGGAGGAGATGTTCTCCGCCTCGGTCTGCTTGAGCTTGTCGATGCTCTTGTCGATGAGGCGGTTCTCCGAGGCGCGGAAGACGAAGTAGGTCACCAGGCCGAAGGCGATGAACACCACCACCAGCAGGATGGTGATCTCCCAGAGGATGCCCAGCTGCCTTCTTCTCAGTCTTCTCGGTCGATCTCCATCATGCTCCCTCCCTCTTTTCGTGAAATATGCCGAAATCGCACGTTGGACATAGCTTTTCAAGCTCACTATGTTACTCGACTGTCTACCTCGGTAAATACAGGTATTTCTGGTGAACGGCGGGAAATCTCTCGCGAGCGGGGACGGGTACGGGCTACCCTGATGCGCGGCGCCTAACGCCAGGCCGTGGGGAGGGTCTTGCGCGGGGCCTCGCGCTTCCACTCGCGCTTGGCGTAGCCCACCATCAACGCGCCCACCACCCGCTCCTTTGCGGGGATGCGCATGATCAGGCGCAGGCGCAGGTCCCAGTTGACCGCCATGATCAGGAAGCCGCTGAAGCAGGTGGCCACGCCGATGGACTCGGCGTAGAGCAGCGCGTTCTCCGAGGCCAGCCAGGCATCGCCCTGGGCCATGGAGTTGAGGCGCGGGGCGGTGATGACCAGCAGGCAGGGGGCGTCGTAGAAGAGGATGTCCTTGCCGTCGTGGTCCGTGGTCACCTGGTCGAAGGCGTAGGAGAGGATCTCGTGCTCCTCGGGGTCCTGGCCGGAGAGCTTCCACATCACGGCGAAGGCGCGCGACTTGAAGATCTTCGCCAGCCGGCGGTAGTAGTCCAGGGTGCGGCGGCGCATCTTCTCGATGGTCTCGGGGTCGCGGTAGACGTAAACCTTCAAGGGGCGGCTGTTGTGGGCGGAGGGGGCGATGGAGGCGGCCTCGATGATGGCGCGCAGGTCCTCCTCGGGCACCTCCACCCCTTTGCGGAAGCCGCGGGCGGAGCGGCGGCCGCGCAGCAGGGCCATCATGGCCTCGCCGGATACCGGGCTCTCCTCCGGCAGCGGGCGCGTCTCCACGTCCTCGTATCCCAGGACGGTGATGGCGTCCCGGGGGCACACGGAGTAGCAGTGGCCGCACTCTATGCAGAGGACCTCCGCCTCCTTCTTCACCTCCGGGCCCTTGCCGATGGACTCGGCCATGCAGGCCTGGAAGCAGAGGTTGCAGTTGTCGCACTTGTCGAAATCGATGCTGATCATTTGACGCTCCTCGCTTCTCCTTTACACTGGAACTACAAGATTATACCATCGCCGGGGAATTCCTCGAGAAAGGGGCAGGGACATGGGACCGGAGGAGAAGGAGCGCGAGGCCAACCGGCTGGCGGGCCAGGTACTGGACCCGGGCGGGCTGGCCGATTACCAGGAAGGGTCGGTGGTCAGCCGGGAGGTCGTGCGGGGCAAGACCGGCACGGTGACCGTCTTCGCCTTCGACAGGGGGCAGGGCCTGAGCGAGCACACAGCCCCCTTCGACGCCCTGGTGCACGTGCTGGACGGCACGGCGGAGATAACCATCGAGGGCGAGCCGCACCGGGTGGGGCGGGGCGAGATGATCATCATGCCCGCCGGGAGGCCCCACGCCCTCTTCGCCGCCGAGCCCTTCAAGATGATGCTGGTGATGATCAGGTCGTAAGCCGTCATACAGTGGGGTCAGGGCTTGACGTTGACGTCAGCTTCAACGTCTAAGCCCTTGCTTCGACTCTCGACGCTCCCCGTTACTGAGACTCAGGCGCCGAAGAGCTTCCGCTGCGGCTTGGGCCCGAAGGCGCCGACGATGGCCTGCTGGCTGAAGGCCGCGGAGACCTGGCCGGTGGTGGCGTAGTCGTAGAGGGCGGTGCGGTAGATGCCCGATGAGGCTGGCGCCGACCACCGCCAGTATCAGCCAGTAGACGGCGGCGATCAGCACCCCGCCCACCACCAGCAGGCCCGACCCGCCGCCGGCTGTGAGGGCGATGCCGATGGCGATGGGCGCTATCCCCAGGATGGACAGCAGGCCGAAGATGGCGCGCGATGGAGAACTGCCCGACCACGCTCTCGCCCCAGGTCTGCTTGAAGATGCTGCCCGAGCGCTTGATGGCCCCGATGGGCCCCAGCCCCTCGAAGACCAGGACCGGCACGACGAAGAAGGTGAGCAGGTTCCAGGCCATGCCGGCCAGCCCGGAGAGGAGCGCGCCCACCCATCCGGCGTTCTCCCGGATGGCGGAGCAGGACCATCCCCACCGTGGCGGAGACGGCCGCCCAGCCCACGATCTTGCCGATGTTGCGCCAGGCCATGCCCATCCCCTCCGAGAAGGTGGTGGGCTGGCCGTGCAGGATGTTGCGCACGCAGAAGATCAGGGCGGCGTTGAAGAAGATGATCACCGTGTAGCTGACCAGGTAGAAGAGGAACAGCAGCACGTAGATGAGGGGGTTGACGCTCTCGCTCTCGCCCGAGCTGCCGAAGAGCAAGAAGCCCGGCACGAAGAAGGCCGCCGACACGATCAGGGTGCAGATGCCGGAGATGACCGGGAAGACGATGAGCCCGGCGTTGTCCTTGAGCACCGCGAAGCTCTCCTTCAGCAGCGTCCAGCTCCTGGAAAAGGTGCCAGCCATGAATACCTCCTTCTGGTCTGAGGGTCGCCCTGCTGTTACATGAGCTTAATCGGACGCCGGTCCCGCCGGCTTGAGGGTGTCGACGCGGTCGCGGATGAAGGCGACGATGTCGGCGGTGTCGGTGCCGGGGCCGAAGACGCCGTCCGCCCCCATCTCCAGCATGGGCGCGCGGTCCTCGGGCGGGAAGACCCCGCCCACCAGCACCAGGTAGTCGCCCTTGCCCCCCTCCTGCTCCAGCGCGTCCATGAGCATGCGCGTCCACTCCAGGTGGGAGCCGGAGAGCACCGAGATGCCGATGACGTCCACGTCCTCCTGGATGGCCGTCTCCACGATGCCCTCCAGGGTCTTGTGCCCCTCGAAGATGACCTCCATGCCCGCCTCCACCAGGGCGCGGGACACCGACATGATGCCGCGCCAGTGGCCGTCCAGGCCCGGCTTGAAGAGCAGTACCCTGACCCTGCGCTGCGTGTCGCTTCCGTTCATCCTGCCCACCTCCCCTACACCGCCACCGGGGCCTGCCAGACGCCCCAGACCTCGCGGTAGACGTTGGCTATCTCCCCCAGGCTGGCCCCCGCCGCCGTCAGCTGCATCACCACCGGCAGCACGTTCTCGCCGCGCTCGCAGACCCCGCGCAATTCGTCGCGGAGCCTGTCCACCAGCGCGTTGTCCCGTTCGGCGCGCAGCTTGCGCAGGCGCTCCAGTTCGATCTTGCCCGCTTCGGGGTTGATGCGGAAGGACGGGGCGCACTCCTCCGCTTCCTCCACCGTGAAGCAGTTGACGCCCACGATCCTGTCGCGGCCCGACTCCTGGGCGCGGCGGCGCTTGTGGAAGGCCTCGGCCATCTCCGCGTGGACCCAGCCGGAGTCCAGGGCGCGGATGATGCCGCCGTGTTCCTCTATCTTCAGGAAGTAGTCCCAGATCATCTCCTCCAGCCGCTCCGTCAGGTACTCGACGTAGTAGGAGCCGGCCAGGGGGTCCACCACCGAGCCCACCCCGGTCTCCTCGCGCAGCACCTGCTGGGTGCGGACCGCCAGGGTCACCGCCTCGTCGGAGGGGAGGCAGATGGCCTCGTCGAAGGAGTTGGTGTGGAGGCTCTGGCACCCGCCCAGCATGGCCTCCAGCGCCTGGAAGGAAGTGCGGACCACGTTGACCAGCGGCTGCTGCGCCGTGAGGGAGCTGCCCGCCGTCTGCACGTGGAAGCGGAGGTGGTAGGCGCGGGGGTTCTCCGGCTGGTACCTCTCGGATAGCAGGCGCCACCACAGCTTGCGGGCCGCCCGGTACTTGGCGATCTCCTCGAAGAAGTCCTTGTGGGCGGCGAGGTGGAAGGCCAGCCGGTGGACGAAGTCGTCGATCTTCCAGCCGCGGCGGAGCAGTTCCTCGATGTGGGCCACCGCGGCGGCCAGGCCCAGGGCGATCTCCTGCACCGCGTCGATGCCCCCCTCGCGGTAGTTGTAGGTGGTGAAGTTGACGGGGTTCCAGCGGGGCACCTCCTTGCGGCAGATGGTGTACTCGATGAGGTCGCAGGTGAGCTTGAGCATGTGCTCCGGCGCCACCCCGCCCCAGGGCATGATGGCCAGGCAGGAGGTGACCAGGTCGCTCTGGGTGGTGCCCTGCAGCTTCGCGCGGGAGATGCCCGCCCTGTCGGCCAGGTTGAGGTAGCAGGAGGTGATGGCGGGAGCGGCCATGGGCGTGACCACCAGGGCCACGCTCATCTCCTCGATGGGCAGCCCGTCGATGAGCGCCTCCATGCCCTTGATGGAGTAGAGGGGCACCCCCTCCTTGCCCACCTCCGCCTCGATGCCGGGGAAGTGGTCGGGGTCCAGCGCCAGGGTGGTCAGGTTGTCGCAGGCGGCGGAGAAGCCGGTCTCCCCCTCCCGGTAGAGGAGCTTCCAGCGCGCGTTGGTCTCCTCCGGCGTGCCGAAGCCGGAGAAGAGGCGGATGGTCCAGAGCTTCCCCCTGTACATGTTGGGGTAGATGCCCCGGGCGAAGGGAGGCTGGCCGGGGAAGCCCACGTCGCGCAGGTAGTCGCGGTCCTTGACGTCCAGGGGCGTGTAGAGGTCCTTGACCGGGATGCCCGCGTCGGTGGTGTATTCGGGCTCGCGGTCATCCCAGCGGGCGCTCTCCTCCGCCCAGGCCTTGTAAGCTTCCTCCAGTTTACGGTAATCGTCTTCCATCCTTCACCACTCCTTGCCCGTCTCGCGCCTCGCCGAAAGCCTCACTTCAATATCCCCTGCATCAGCAGGTCCATGGTCCCCGAGTAGACCTTCTCCATGTTCAACCGGTTGCGGTCCAGGAACTCGCGGTCGCCCAGGTAGTCCCCGATGCCCTGGAAGAGCCGGGTGAGCAGCACCGGGCTGATGCCCTCCCGGAACTCGCCGCGCCGCGCCCCCTCCTCCAGGATGGCCGAGATGTACCTGGTAAGCTGCCGGAAGTACCCCTGCGAGACCACGTAGAAGTCGGGGAAGAGCTCCTCCAGGTCGCGCATGAGGGAGACGTCCAGCTCGGAGAGGTCCCGCGCCACCAGGTCGCTGGCCAGGTAGAGCTTGTCCCGCGCGCTCTTCTCCGACTTGAGCACTTCCTTGAGTCTCCGGACCAGCCGGCTGGCCCGGCGGTTCAGCGCGGCGAAGAAGAGCTCTTCCTTGGAGGGATAGCAGGCGTAGATGGTCTTCTTGCTCATCCGCAGGCGGCGGGCCAGGGCGTCCAGGTTGAAGCGGCGGTAGCCGTGACGCACCGCCATCCTCTCGGCCTCGTCCAGGATCTCCTGGGCCCGGTCGCCGGGTTCCCGCTCCACCATGTACCTCGCCGTCCCCTGGAAACTTGAAAACGCTTATGCGTTTCTCTGTTTCCATGTTACCACCCGGGGCGCGGCTGTCAAGGGGGGCGCGGCATGGCTTAGAATGGAGGCATGACCGGGGAGAGCAGGACCGTACGAAAGTACCTGGCGTGGGGGGAGCGGGAGCGCCCGGCGGCGCGGGTCGCCGCGGGGCTGGCCGCCGACTTCGCCTGCTTCGGGCTGCTGGCGCCCGCGGTGGTGGTGGCCCTGGCGTGGCTGCTCGACCGGGCGCTGGGCCTGGAGGGCTTCGCCGCCTGGCCCGCCACCCTCATCGCCGGCATCAACCTGGCGGTGGCGGGGCTGGCCTTCTGGGGCTGGGCGGTCGCCTGCGTGTACAGGCAGGGCCGGGGCAGCTCGCTTCCCCTGGTCCCCACGCGGGACCTGGTCACCGGCGGGCCCTTCGCGCTCTGCCGCAACCCCATCAACCTGGGGGCGATGATATATTACCTGGGAATAGCGTTGATCCTGGGGTCTTACGCGGCGCTGGCCCTCTTCGCCCTGTGGGCGGCCGCGCTGCTCCTCTACATCAAGCTGGTGGAGGAGAAGGAACTGGCGGCGCGCTTCGGCGAGGAGTACCGTGTCGTACCGGGAGGCCGTCCCCTTCATCCTGCCCCGCCTGACGAGAGAGGAGAAGACGTGAAGAAGTCGCGCTGCATCTTTCCGTGCATCGTACTGCTCCTGGCGGCGGCGCTGGCCGCTTCCGGCTGCGGTTCTTCCGGCGGCTCCGGCGCTTCCGGGGATGAGGGGGGAACGGCCACCCCCGCCGGGACCGGGTACCGCGTCTCCTACCAGCTGGCCTGCCTGGAGACCATCGATCTACATGCAGGCCAACCAGCTCTTCAACTACCTGCTCGCGTACGATGGCAGCGGCGCGGCGGACCCCCGGATGCAGGGCGCCATAGACAGCGCCGTGCCGTCGGACAGCCTCACCTTCCTGGTGGGGTCCGGTGACCGCCTGGAGGCGGAATACTCCTTCAAGCCCCGGCCGCGGGAGAGAGAGCGAAGACGACGGCTTGCTGGAATGTAAGTTCGACGCGGCGGGCCTGCCCGAGGTGCTGGGGATACCCTACGTCACCTGCGAGGGCGAGCTCGTGGTGGGCTCGACCAGCCTGACGGACGGGGACGGTTCATCCCTCGATGCCGCGCAGCGGGAATACTGCCTGGAGGCCACGCCCTTCTGGCCGGCGGACGACCCGGAGGTGCGGGCCCTGGCCCGGGAGATAACCGCGGGGGCGGACGGCGAGGCGGAGACGCTGGAGGCCCTGTTCGACTGGGTGCGCGGCCACATCGAGTACGGCGGCGGCACCGGCACGCGCTACGGGACCATGCAGGTGCTCTCCCAGGGCTACGGGCGCTGCTGGGACGCCTCGGACGTCTTCGTCACCCTGTGCCGCGCCTCCGGCCTGCCCGCCCGCCAGCTCTCCGGCTGGCTGGCGGGGCCCGACGGGAGCGGCCACATCTGGTCGCAGGCCTGGCTCTCCGGCGAGGGTGGGTGGACGTGGACACCACCGCCCGGCGTATCGGCGCGGGCGACGAGTACGTCCCCTTCCGCTGCACCGAGGACGGGGAGATGCCGGTGCTCTACATGAGCATGCCCGTGGTGGAAGAGCTCTGACGCCACCCCGGTCCGGGTCACGCCAACTGAATTTGGGGTCAGACCCCTTTTTTAGATAACGTTATTCGCTGCTCCAGTTATCTAGAATGGGGCCTGATCCCAAATTAAGGGGTCTGACCCCGAATTCAGCCGCCGCGTTGCCGGTCGGCCAGCAGCTCGCCGGCCAGCCCCACGTTCTCCGGCGGGTTCTCCTTGATGATCACCACCATGGCCGCCTCCGGTATGTTGTAGTAGCGCGAGGCCACCTCGGTGATCTCCTTGACCACCCGGCGCTTGCGGTCCAGGTCCGTCACGGGCGGTCCGTCCAGGTAGATGGTGGGCATGACTTCCTCCTTCCCTATGCGTACAGCTTTTCGACCAGCCAGGCCACGTTTTCGGCGAAGCGCCGGACGGTCTTCAACCCTTCTTCGTCCTGCATGGCCTCGCCGGGCTTGGCGCCGAAGACCATGTTCCAGTAGGTGGAGCCGGCCACGATCATGTCGTTGATGAGGTAGAACATCAGCAGCTCCTGGAGGGTGGCGGTATGGCCGCCCCGCCGGGCCACGGCGACCGGCCCTCCCACCTTGCGCGAGAGGTATCCGTCGGAGGCCTTGGAGACCATGCCCATGCGCTGCAGGGCGCTCATCAGGTCACCGCGGGCGGTGCCGAAGTAGACGGGGGTGCCGACGATGAACCCCTGGGCTGAGCGCACTTTCTCGATGATGTCGTTCAGGCCGTCCTCCTGCGCGCAGGCGGACAGCTTCTCGCACCTGCCGCAGGCGACGCAGGAGAGCACCTGCATGCCCGCGAGGGAGACGGTCTCCGCCTCCACCCCGTTCTCGCGGATGACCTTCGCGCACTCCTCGAGCAGCTGCGCGGTGTTGCCTTTCTTGCGCGGGCTGGCGCAGAGCAGGATGACCTTGTTCATCACGCCCTCCTTCCGCTGACTTCGCACTCAGGTCGATGACCAGGCGCTCGGCCAGCCGGGCGAAGGCGCTGAGACGCGGTTGTATAGCTCACGGCTGATGCGGCGGGCGATGTCCATCTGCCGGGCCCCCGGTCCCACCGGGACCACCCCCCGGTTGCGTTCCACCGCGTCGATCACGGCCGCGGCGACCTTCGCCGGATGGCACCCGAACCTGTCGGCGAACCTGCGGACGTACCGGTGACCTCCTCCGGTGCGACCCTGCCGCTGTCGTCGCTGTATTCGACGCTCGAGTAGATGGGGGTGTTGACCACCCCGGGGCAGATGGTGGAGACGTTGACGCCGCGCATGCCCCCTTCGATCCGCATCGTCTCCGAGAGGCCCAGCACGCCGTGCTTGGTGCAGGCGTAGGCCCCGAGGCCGAGGTTCGGCGCGTACGCGGCGCAGGAGGCGATATTGACGATGCTGCCTCCCCCCTGGGCGATCATGCGCGGGTAGAAGAAGTGGCAGCCGTGGATGACGCCCCACAGGTTGACGCCCGACGATGCGCTGCCAGCCTTCCAGGGAGATGGACTCCACCGGCCCCCCGACGGCGATGCCCGCGTTGTTCACCAGCACGTCCGTCCGGCCGAACCTGTCGTAGACGCTGTCGCAGAAGCGCTCGACCTCCTCCGCCCGGGAGACGTCCACCGTCTCGGAGTGGACCAGGCAGCCCAGCCCCTCCAGTTCCCGCCGGACCTCGAGCAGGCCTGCCTCGTCGATATCGCATACAGCGAGGTGCGCGCCGCGCCGGGCGAAGGCCAGGGCGGTCTCCCGGCCGATACCGGAGGCCGCGCCGGTGACCGCCACGATCTTTCCGTTGAACTCCTTCATCCTGTCCCTCTCTCTTCAGCAATGTCATTGCGAGCGAAGCGAAGCAATCTAAGTCGCAATAGCTCATGCTCTCCCGCAATTGACTTCGGGGCTGCGCTCCTCGCAATGACATAAGGGCCGGTCAGTCATTCCAGGTGTAGGCGCCCTTCAGCGTGAAGACGTAATCGTTGAAGATGTGCTCGAAGCGGGCGGCGTCCACCACCGGCTTGCGGATCATCTTCAGGCAGGCGTCCATCTGCTCCGGCGTCGAGCTGGTCTTTTCGTAGATCTGCAGGGCGTAGGTGGAGAAGTCACGCACCATGAAGTCGAAGATCTGGTCGAGCAGAGCGTCCTCGATCCCGAGGATGGCGCAGTTCTCGATGATCAGCTGTCCGTAGGCCACCAGGGTGAAGATCTCGCCCAGGGTGAGCAGGAAGTCGATGTCCTTCTGCTGGCCCTCGTTCGGCCCCGCCGCCGTCAGCATCCCCTTGAACACCTCGATCTGCTCGCGGAAGATGCTCACGTTGGGCAGGCGCACGCTGTCGTAGGCGATATTGAAGTCGTGGGCGCGGATGCCCCCCAGGCCCTTGGTGGGCCCCTGGTTGAAGAGGAAGGCGTCGTCCGCGGCGTCGTCCCGCCTGGGCACCACCGGGAACTTGTCGGGGTTGAAGAAGAAATTGGGCATGAACTTCATGATCAGGGCCATGTTGACGTGCACCGTCCCCTCCAGCTTGGGCAGGGCGCGGATGTCGCGGGCGGCCATCTCGAAGTAGTTCTCCTTCTCGAAGCCCTTGGCCGCGATGACGTCCCACAGCAGGTTGATGACCTCCTCGCCCTGGGTGGTGACCTTCATCTTGACCATGGGGTTGTAGAGGAGGTAGCGCCGGTCCTCCGGGGAGGCGGCGCGCATGTAGTCGATGGCCCGCATGGCGAAGATGCTCATGGCCGCCAGGCGGGTAAAGGCATCGACGAAGAGCTGGCGTATGTGGGGAAAATCGGTGACGTGCTTGCCGTAGAGCACCCGGTTGGAGGCGTGGTCGATGGCCTCGTAGAAGGCGTGGGTGCAGATGCCGATGGAGGCCCATCCCAGGTTGAACTTGCCCACGTTGACCGTATTCAGGGCGGAGTCCCAGGCATCCCGCCCGCGGGTGAGGATCTCGGCGTCGGTGATGGGATAGTCGGTGAGGGCGTACTCGGCCACGAAGTTCTGGGTGGCCACCACGTTCTTGACCACCTCGAACTTGGCGTTACGGTCGCCCACCACGAAGAAGACGTAATCGCCGGAGTCGGTGAACTTGCCGAAGGTGGAGACCAGCGCGGCCTCGTTGGCGTTGCCGATGTAGTACTTGCGCCCGTTGGCCAGGTACTTGCCGTCCCCCTGGGGAGCCAGGGACATCTCCGATGAATAGAGGTCGGCCCCGTGTTCCTTCTCCGAGAGGCCGAAGGCGAAGATGCCGCCCTGCTTCAGCAGCTCGGCCGTGCGCTTCTTCACCGCCTCGTTCTGGCCCATCCAGATGGGGCCGAGGCCGAGGATGGAGACCTGCCAGGTGTACCAGTAGGCCAGCCCGTAGAAGGCCAGGATCTCGTTGCAGGCGCAGTTGCGCCAGGTGTCCCAGCGGGCTCCCGGTCCGCCGTAGCCGGACGGGGTGAGCAGGGTGGAGAAGAGCCCTTCGCCCTTCTGGTAGTCCAGGAAATCCTGGTACCAGACGCGCTCGTGGTCGTCCTTCTTGGTCTTGCCGCGCCCCTTGTCCTCGAAGAAACCGACGGTGTCGAGCATCAGCTTCTTGTCTTTCGGGTCGGGAAATTCCCAGTCGAGTTTCTTGGGGTTCAAGATGGTCATGGCGCTCTCCTTTCCTCGTCCGGGCGAGTGGTGCACATAGGCCTATTGTTTCACAGCCCGCCGGGGTTTTCCACCGCGGGCCGCGGGAAAGGGTGCGGGAGGCTCACCGGCGCTCCCGGGGGTCAGTCCCCCGCCACGAAGCGCCGGAACTCCTCCGGGGTGCCGTTGAAGACGTTGAGGTCCACGTCACCGGCGATGCCGTCCACGCGGCCGCCCTGCTCGTACTGCCAGAACAGCCAGGGCCGACCGCCGGGCAGCCCGGGGGAACGGTGGACGTCGGCGACCCAGACCGGGTAATCCGGGTAGGCGCCCATGATGAAGCGCTGGTAGGACTCGTCGTTGACGTAGAGGATGGGCTTGCGGCCGTAGTGCCCTTCCAGCTCCGCCAGGAAGACGTCGAGCTCCCGCCGGAAGGAGTCGCGGTCGGGCACGTCCGCGCTGTTCCCCTCCAGCTCGATGTCCACCGCCGGGGGCAGGCACCCCGCCTCCGCCGGCACCCTGGCGATGAAGTTGGCCGCCTGTTCCGCCCCGGTGCGGCGGAAGGTGAAGAAGTGGTAGGCGCCGCGCGTCATCCCGGCCTCGCCGGCCCCTTCCCAGTTGTCGTGGAAGGCGGAGTCCACGTGGTCCAGCCCTTCCGTGGCCTTGATGAAGGCGAAGTCGTACCCCGCCTGCCGCACGCCCTGCCAGTCGATGGAGCCCTGGTGCTCGGAGACGTCGATGCCCCGCACCGGGTACTCCTCGCGGCTGGGCTCGCTGAACCAGATGTAGCCGATATGTTGGAGGTAGCCGAGGACCGCCGCCGAGACCAGCAGCGCCAGCACCAGCATCGCGACGGTGGCCGTCTCCCACCTCGCCATGCCCCTCTTCTCGCGCTTCGCGCGCTCCTCCTCCATGCCCACCTGCTTAATTAAATTTGGGGTCAGGCCCCATTTTTACTTACTCACGTTAATTAAATTTGGGGCCTGACCCCAAATTTAGACGGCGGCCTGCTCCGCCAGGACCATCTCCGTGATGCCCTCGTCGCCGCTGTTGTAGACGTTGAGGTCCACCGGTCCGGCGACCCCTTCCACCGCTCCCTCGAAGGTGTACTGCCAGAAGGCCCAGGCCCGGCCGTCCTCAAGGACCGGCGCGCCGTCCGGGGCGGCCATCCAGATGGGGCAGCGCGGGAAGTATCCCATGATCAGCCTGGTGTAGGTCACCTGGTTGGTGTAGATGATGGGCACTCGCCCGTAACGCTTCTCCAGCTCGTCGATGAACGCGCCCAGTTCGGAGCGGACCGCCTCCACGTCCGGGTCGCTCCCGTTGCTCCCCCCCATCTCCACGTCCACCACCGGCGGCAGGGCGGCGGGGTCAACCGGCACCACGGACATGAAGTTCTCCGCCTGCTCCATCCCGGTCCGGCCGAAGAGATAGAAGTGATAGGCGCCCCTCGCCAGGCCGGATACCGCCGCGCCCGCCCAGTTCTCGTCGAACCAGGAGTCGACGTGGTCCTTCCCCTCGGTCGCCTTGACGAAAGCGAAGGTGTACCCATCCTTCCTCACCTTGCCCCAGTCTACCCGGCCCTGGTGCTCGGAGACGTCGACGCCGCGGGGCGGGTAGAGCGTCTTGACGGGTTCGACGGACCCCCCGCCCAGCAACAGCACCAGCAGGACGGCGAGGGCGGCGGCGCCCGCGACCACGGCGACGGCTGTTCCGGCGCCTCCCGCCTTCTTCGGGGCCGGGCGCCTGCGTTCCGTGCGTTCCTTACCTTCCTTGCGTTCCAGACGTTCCATACCTTCCATGGTCGGTTTAGACGGTGGTAGTGTCGGATTAGGGTTCAAGGGCCTGTTGCGGCACGCGGGCCGGGTGGCTTGCCCTAGGCTTTTCTGCTCTGCCTGAGCATCACGTAACCCATGAGCGCGATGAGCACCGAGAAGATGGCCGTGGCGAAGAGCTTGTCCGAGGTGGACAACACGGTACGGGTCTCCGTTCCGAAGTACCAGAACAGCCCGATGATCATCACGTAGATGAAGATGAATACCGAATAAAAGACGCGGGAGAAACGGCTCTCTCTATCCATTCGTCACCTCCGCCGGTTATTGTAGCACATGCCGCGGCGCCGCGGGCGCGGGCGGGCCGGGGCGGTCAAGGGGGTACTCACCCACACCGAGGTCCCGGTGCTGCTCATCCGGACATAAGATGGGGTCAGGTCTCTAATCTTGAATTTCCTTCCAGATAATGGTAATCATGCGAGGACCACGCAACTGGTAAATAATGGCTGGAAATTCAAGATTAGAGACCTGACCCCATTTCACTTCATGCCGAAGAGGAAGCGCGTGACGCGGGTGCGGCGCACCAGCACGTCGTAGGCCAGCAGGGTGACCCCCAGCGACGCGGTGGTGAGGAAGAGGTACTTCCAGGCGGCGCCCGCGTCCCACTGCACCACCTCGTAGGCGAGGAGGACGATGACCGTCTGGTGCAGGATGTAGAAGGGGTAGGACCCCCGGCTGGCGTAATCCAGCGCCCCGTTGGTGAAGTTCAGGTACTTGCGGCCGTAGCCCACGATGGCGATGAGCCAGAACCAGGTGGCGAAGGCGCGCATGGTCGCGATGCAGAGATATCCTATCCCGTCGTAGTGGGCGGGGATGCTGCCCGACAGGTAGATGGCGGCGTAAGCGCAGGAGAAGGCCGTCGCCATGGCCAGGGCGGTGCTGCGGTACCTGTCGAAGTAGGCCGCCAGCCGCTTGTCGGAGTAGAGCACGAAGCCGTAGACGAAGGGGAAGACGTGGAAGAGCCGGTAGAGCGCTCTGGTCCATGTCCGGCCAGATGTCGTAGGCCACGATGGGCAGGGAGAGGAGGAAGAAGGCGCCGCGGTGGCGGAAGGAACGGACCAGGCGGTCGACGAAGCGCCTCCCCTTCTCGCCCTTGAGCCAGAGGAACAGCGGCAGGCAGGCCATGGAGAAGACGAAGAGGTAGAGGATGAACCAGAGCTGGCCGGTCTCCAGGGTGTAGCCCATGATCTGGGCGTCGCCGACCTTGCCGGCGACCACCTCGGTCAGCGGCGGCGAGGTGAAGTAGAAGTCGAGGAAGCTCCAGTAGCCGTGGGGCAGGGTGGGGCTCTGGAGGCAGACGCACCACACCTGGGGCGGGATGAGCACCACCATCCCGAAGGCGAAGGGGACCATCAGGCGCAGGGACCGTTCCTTCGCGTATTCCCTGCCGCTCCGCCGGGACAGGGCGAACCAGGAGGCCGCCCCGGCGATGAGGAAGAAGAGCGGCATGAACCAGAGGTCCATCCAGGAGACGAAGGCGCTGAAGGCCTGGCTCAGGGTGCTGTTCTTGACGTAGAAGTCCCAGTCGTCGAAGACGCGGGCGCTGTGGAAGTAGATGAGCAGCAGCACCGCCAGTACCCTCAGCCAGTCCAGTTCGTGCCTGCGCTCCGTCATGCCACCTCCCGGTTGCTTATATTGTAGCCGAAGTGACCGGCCTCTTCCTCCCTTTATCTACATATATGTGTATAATATATGTGGAAGATGTTGTGGAGGTGAGGAAAGCGTGGCGAAGAAGGTCATCCAGGTCCCCATGGACCCCGAGCTGCTCGAAAGCCTCGACCGGCTGTGCTCGGAAAGGCGCCTGGCCCGGGCCGAACTCATCCGGGAATCCTGCCGCGAGTACCTGAGGAAGGCCGAGGAGGAGGAGCTCGACCGGGCCTACCTCGAGGGTTACGAGCGGGTGCCGGAAGAGCCGGAAGCGGCGGCTGCCCAGGTGAAGCTGGCGAAGCAGGATGCTGCCGGCGGAGGAGTGGTAGCTTGCGCCGGGGAGAGGTCTGGTGGGCCGACCTGCCCGCGCCGGCAGGCCGGCGTCCGGTGCTGCTCCTGTCCCGGGACGCCGCCTACCGCGTGCGCACCTCGGTGTCCGTGGGGCTGATAACCCGCACCGTCCGCGGCATCCCGGTGGAGGTGCCCCTGGGGAAGGAGGACGGCATGCCCGCGCGCTGCGTGGTCAACCTGGACGACATCCTCACCATCCCCGGTCCTGCCTGAAGGAACGCGTGACCGTGTTGTCACCCGAGAAGATGGCCGCGGTGTCCCGCGCCGTCTCCTTCGCCCTCGACTGGAACGTCATCGCAGACGCACGGCGTACCGTCGCGAGAATCCTGGTGGTGCAGGAGTTCAAGAGCCTCCGACCCCAATTACACCCTCGCCGGCGGGGTCGGGGTCGGGTCGGGCGCCGGGCTGGACGGCGAGGCTCTCCCCCTGGTCGACCAGGGGCTTCTTAGGCAGGAGGAAAGAGGCCAGGAAGGCCAGCAACGTGAAGCCGGCGGCGAAGGCGATGGCGATGCGGTTGGCCCGCGTCACCGACTCGTGGCCGATGCTCACTATCTCGTCCCTGATGTCCTGCGGGATGAGGTCGGAGAGGTCGGCGCCCCCGCCGAACTCGATGTTGGACACCTGCTCCTTCACCTCCGTCTCCACCCCGTTCTTGAAGGCGTCCGGGATGACCGTACTCTCCTTGACCCCGCTGATCATACCGGAAGATATCGAGGCGATGATGACCGCGCCGATGATGGCGGTGCCCAGGGTCATGCCCAGCTGGCGAAAGGTGTTGTTGACCCCCGCGCCCTCGCCCGCCTGTTCCACCGAGACCGCGGAGAGGGTGAGGTTGTTGAGCTGCCCCATCATCACGCCGATGCCCGCGCCCACCAGGACCAGGCTGGGGATGAAGCTCGAGGCGGTGGAGTCGACGTTCCAGATGAATATCTGCGAGAGGTAGCCGGCGAGCAGGCACAGCAGCCCCGCCTGCACCGGCAGCTTGGGCCCGGTGCGGTTGCCTATCACCCCGGCCAGGGGCGCGGCGACCAGGGCCGCGATGGACAGGGGCAGCAAGGCCAGCCCGGTGTGGAAGGCGTCGTAACCCCGCACCGCCTGGAGGAAGACGGGCAGGGAGAAGATCAGCCCGGCCTGGCCCATGGCCACGATGCCGGTGATGGAGGCGCCCGACACGAACTGGTAGTTGCGGAAGAGCCTGGTGGAGACCAGCGGGGTGCGGCAGGCCCTCTCCTCCCGCCTTTCCCACAGGAAGAACCCTACCAGGATGGCCACCCCCAGGACCATGGAGTAGAAGCAGATGGAGATGGTCCCGAAGGTCCAACCGAAGAGGGTGAAGGGCTCGTTGGCCTTGACCCACCCGTAGGTGGAGGACTCGATGATCCCCCAGACCAGCAGGAACAGGCCGCTGGACGAGAGGATCACTCCCACCCAGTCCAGCCGGGGGTTCTCCTCCCGGTCCCTGGATTCCTTGATCAGGATGGAGCCGGCCAGCAGGACCGCCGCCACGAAGACGTTGATGCGGAAGGCCCAGCGCCAGCTGTAGTTGGTGGTCATCCACCCTCCCAGCAGCGGGCCGATGGCGGTGGAGGCGCCGGCGACGCCGCCCCAGATCCCGAAGGCCAGGGAGCGGTCGCGCCCCCGGTAGGTGGACATCAGCAGGGACATGGTGGCGGGCATCATCAAGGCCGCGCCGATGCCCTCGATCACCGACTCCCCCAGGATCATGGTGGGTACGTTCTGGCTGATGGAACAGATGTAGGAGCCCACCGCGAAGATCAAGGCGCCCAGCATGAACATCTTCTTGCGCCCGTAGATATCTCCCATCCTGCCGCCGGTGATCATCAGGGTGGCGATGGTCAGGGAGTAGGCGGTGATCACCCACTGGATCTTCTGGATGGTGGTGTCGAGGTCGTTGATGATGTAGGACAGCGACACGTTGAGCAGGGTCATGTCGATGAGGATGATGGCCAGCGACAGGGACAGGACGAAGAGCGGTGCCCACTTGCGCACCATGCCCTGGCCGCCGTTGGCCTGGGGCTGTAGGCTCGTGCCGCCGTTCTGCTCCATCTTCGCCGGGAGGTCCTTTCAGGGATTTACTTAGCATTGCTAATTTTTAACATTTATAGCACGGGTGCGCAGCCCCGTCAATGACCCGGGGACCCCGTCCGGCGCTTTACATCGACCTTATCAGATAGTATCCTGATACCGTAAAGTCAGTTTCACTATCCACAGTTTGGGAGGCGGAAGGCACATGAGATCAAGGAGATACGACGGGGACCACGACGCTGACGCCATCATCATCGGCGCCGGCCTGGGCGGCCTGGCCGCCGGGGCCTACCTGGCCAAGCAGGGCGTAAAGGTGCTCGTCTTCGAGCAGCACCGCCAGCCCGGCGGCTACTTCACCACCTTCAAGTACAAGGGGTACGCCTTCGACGGGGGCATCCAGGGATGCGAGGACGCCGGCATGCTCCTGAACATGTACAAGCAATTGGGGTTGCTTGACCGCATCCGCTTCGAGAAGAGCGACTACGCCCTGTGCATGGGCGATTTCCGGGCCTCCATGACCGGCGTCCCCGACATCGCCGGGCTCTACGAGGCGCTGGCGCGGCGTTTCCCGGCCGACGCGGCGGCCCTGCGGGAGATCGGCCGCGACGCCTGCGAGTTCAGCCGCGCGGTGGAGGCCTTCTCGGCCATGCCCAACCCCATGTTCATGAGCATGAGGCCGACATGGTCAGAGCCTACCCCGGCTGGATCAGGAAGCACGGCAAGTGGCTGAAGGTCTTCCCCCGCTTCTTCAAGTACGTCAACACCCCCATGGAGGAGTACTTCGACGAGAGGCTGACCGACCCCGAGCTCAAGCGCATCCTGGGCATGGTCTCCTACCGCGGCACCCCGGCCTCCTTCGGGCTCTCCTTCTTCAGCTATTTCCTCGATTACTACTATTCCGAGGGCGGCGTGCAGGCCATGCCCGACGTCCTGGCCGGCTCCATCGAGGAGCGGGGCGGCCGCATCGAGTACCGGGCCCTGGTGGAGGAGATCCTGCTCGAGGGGAAGCGGGCTTGCGGCGTGCGCCTGGCCGACGGCCGCGTCTTCCGCGCCCCCTTCGTCATCAACGACGGGGACGCCCGGCGCACCTACACGCCGATGCTGCCGCCCTCCGCCGTGCCCGACGGAGTGGCTGCCGGCGCGTGGAATCGGCGGAGCTGGCCGAGTCGGCCCTCACCGTCTTCCTGGGGGTGGACATCCCGCCGGAGGAGCTCGAGCCCCTGGGCTTCCACCACCTGCTGGTCTTCCCCGAGGACGAGCCGGAGGGGCGAAGGACCCGGGTATCCCCGCCTTCTACCGGTATTCCTTCATGGAGATATCCCTCCCCTCCCTGCACGACGCCTCCCTGGCGCCGCCCGGCAAGAGCGCCGTCGTCATCCACTCCCTGGCCTCGCCGGATACCGGCGAGTGGAAGATCGCGGACGGGAAGAAGACCGCCGCCTACAAGAAGCTCAAGGAGGAGTCGGCGGCCCTGCTCATCGAGCGGGCGGAGCGGGTCATCCCCGGGCTCTCCTCGCAGCGTATCGAGGTGAAGATGATCGCCACGCCCCACACCCACCAGCGTTACACCCTGAACCAGGGCGGCACCACGGTGGGCTGGTCCTACCACCCGGGCAAGGGTTTCTTCCGCCACTTCATGCCCATGCACGGCTTTCTCACCCCGGTGAAGAACCTCTACCAGGTGGGGCACTGGGCCATGACCCCGGGAGGCGCGCCGTCGGCCATCATCACCGGCCGCATCGTGTCGGGCCTGGTGGGCGCGCGGCTCAAGCTGGGCATCTAGCCTGCCGCTCTCTTTTTACTTGCCGGCTTTGCTTCAGGTCGTCCCGGAATCTGCCGAATAAATAATTTACATGGGCGACCCGAGGGAGTGATATGCAGAGAAGAGAGGATTCCTTCCGCAACGCTGGAGTTCCGGAGCGGAACAAGGCCAGGCGCTCCGATTTTCATTACGAGCAGCAGGCTCTCCGCAAGGGGAGCAGCAGAGGACGTCGAGCAGGAAGACGACTGGTTCTTCAACGCGCCCGGCAAGGAGGATGAGGAGGAAGCCGAGACCGTCTGACGTCAAGTCCCCGATGGGGTCAGGCCTTGAAATTGTAGCAGCGTCAATGTCAAGGCCTGATCCCATTGCCGATCTACGGGGCGTAGCCGACGGAGTCGTGGGCCCAGGTGCCGCCCGCCGCCGTACATGGCCCGCTCGCAGACCACCGGCCCCCCGATGGACTCGCACCTTGGTGGAGACGTTGTAGGTCGATGACGTAGTAGCCGAGGTGGAAGGAGACGCGGGAGTCTGCGGGGATGGCCACGTCCTCCAGGCCCGGCGGGTCCACCGGCGCCCGCTGTCGGTCATCAGGGTGAGGTCGACGGTGACCGCGGCGGCGTTGGGGTTCTGCACCAGCACCCAGGTCTCCATGCCCCCGTCGGTGCACCCCTCGGCCAGGTACCAGGTCGGCGGCGGGGGCGGTCGCCCCGATGGACTCGTGGGCCCAGCTGCCGGTCGTTGCCGTACATGGCCCGCTCGCATACCACCGCCGCCGTCCGAGGTGACCTTGGTGGAGACGTTGTAGGTGGTCAGCGTACTGGCCCGAGGTTGAAGGACTGCCGGGTCCGCGGGGCGATGATCACGTCCTGCAGGCCGGCGGGGTCAGCTTGCCCTGGTCGGTCTGGAGTTGCAGGTCCACGCTGACCGGCGCTGCCGTCGCCCGGGTTCTGCACCAGCACCCAGGTCTCGAAGTCGCCGGCGGTGCACCCCTCGGCCAGGTACCAGGCGGTCGCGGCGGCCTGGCCCCCGATCGAGTCGTGGGCCCAGGTGCGGCCGTTGCCGTACATGGCCCGCTCGCAGACCACGTTGCCCCCGGCCGAGTCGACCAGGGTGGAGACGTCCCAGGAGGTCAGGGTAGTCGCCCAGGTTGAAGGACTGGCGGGACCTGGCGCGGGATGGTCACGTCCGGCGATGCCGGCGCCTCCCCCGGTGGGACTCTGCAGCTCGAGGTCCACGGTGACCGCGGTGTCGTTGGGGTTCTGCACCAGCACCCAGGTCTCGATGTCCCCCTCGGTGCAGCCCTCGGCCAGGTACCAGGTGGAGGAGGTGGAGGTGGCCCCGATGGACTCGTGGGCCCAGTGCCGCCCGTTGCCGTACATGGCCCGCTCGCAGACCACGTTGCCGCCGGCCTCGACCCGGGTGGAGACGTTGTAGTCGGTGACGTAGGAGTTGAGGTTGAAGGTCGTGGCGGGATCGCCCGGGATGGTCACGTCCTGCAGGCCGGCGGGCTTCTGCTCGCCGCTCGAGGTCATCAGGGTGAGGTCCACGGTGACCGCGGCGCCGTTGGGGTTCTGCACCAGCACCCAGGTCTCGAAGTCGCCCCCGGTGCAGCCCTCCGCCAGGTACCAGGAGGCCGACGGCGGGGTCAGGGTGAAGTCGAAGGGCACGGAATCGCCGCCGCCGTGTGCACCCGCACCGGCTTGAGACCCGGGGTGTCCGCGGGCACCAGGCACTTGATCTCGTCCTCCGACCACGCGTTGTACTGGGTGGCCTGCACCGCCCCGACCTCCACGTAGGATGTCGCCGCGGGAGGTGCCGAAGCCCGAGCCGGTGAGGGTCACCTCGGTGCCCGCCGGCCCCTCCGAGGGGCCCATGGAGTCCAGCGTGGGGGTGACCGAGAAGGTCTGTCCAGGGTGGTGCCGCCCGGGGTGGTCACCGTGACCTGGGCCTGGCCGGAGGCGCGCGGCGGGCACGTCGCACATGATGTTGGTGTCGGTCCATGGCCGTATAGGTGGTCGCCTGGGCCGTGCCGAAGGACGACGTAACAGCCCGTCTCCCGGGTGGCGCCGAAGTTGCTGCCGGTGAGGGTGACGAGTGTCGCCTACCGCGCCCACCGCGGGGCGAGGTTGTTGAGGGTGGGCGGGGCCCAGAACGCGCGTGAAGTTGGAGGCGGCGTACGTCCCAGTCGAAGACGATCAGGTCGCCGGTGGTGGTGGGGGTGGCGTGGTCACCACGATGCGCGAGTCGTTCCAGCTGGTGACGGGGCGCCGGTAGCCGCTGACGACGACGTTGGCGGAACGGCGGTAGGTGCCGAAGTTGTAGCCGTCGATGGTCACCGTGGTGCCGGTGCCCCCGTGGTCGGGGGTGACCGAGTCGACGTGGGGGGTGTCCGGCGGGCCAGGTCGTCCATCCGCCAGGCCTCCATGACGTAGCGCTTCATGAAGTCGTAGCTGAGGTAGACGAAGCCGGCGCTGGTGCCGTTCCAGGTCGGCCCCCAGGAGTTGACCGCCTTGAAGCCGCCCCTGTGGTCGGCGTCGGCCCCGCCGGGGTTGGCGTTGTCGTCGTAGCCGACGATGGACATGGCGTGGCCGTAGCTCGGCGGTCATCGGCCCGGCGCCTTGTCGTAATAGGCGCTGGCGGGGTTGCCCTGGTCGTCGGGGAAGTCGCTGTAGATCATGGAGCCGATGACGAAGGGCTCGCCCGCGTCCAGCTGGGCCTTGAGCGGGTGATGTCGTTGGGGGTGGTGATAGCCGGTGAGCGGCGGCTTCGAGCGCGGTGTGCAGAAGTATGACCAGCCGCTGGCGATGCGGTAGGGCAGGGCCGCCTGGTGCGCAGTGTGTCGGGTACAGTTTGATCGTCGGTCTGCGTGTAGGGCACCTGGCTCAGGTCGGTCCAGCCATCGTCGTACATGATGCCGAAAGCGTCGTCGAAGGACATGCCATTGTCCCCGGTCTTGTCCTCCCGTTGGTTGTAGATGAAGGTCGGGCTGTACTGGTAGAAGGGATTGGTGAGGTTCCAGGTGGTATGCTCCTGTTTCTCCTGCCAGGTCTTGTAGTAGTAGCCGATGGACCAGGCCACGCAGCAGTTCTGGGTGAGCTGGTCCCCCACCGGCGGCAGCTGTGAGGAGAGGTCCACCGCCGCCTGGTACTGCCGGTCCGTGGTGTCTATCTCGCATTTCTGATAATCCCCGGGCGGCGTGGGTATCCAGCCTCGCCGCCATGCCTTACCGTCTGGTCCCGGTTGCGCTCCCGCCGCCTGCTCCGGCACGGCCGGGCTCTGCGGTAGGAATGCCGTCAATATCAGCAGTGACGCCAGCGCCGTCAGGACGGAGATGGCAAGAACCGCGCGGAAACCCTTTCGCCTTCCAGCCTCAAACCTCGAATCCATGAGCATCTCCTCCCTCTTCGTCCCCGACAGACTTGTTTAACCTAATGTTAGATAAGGAGGGAGGCGGCTTCAAGCACTCGCGGCATCCGGGTAGACGGCGTAGGCGACGTCGTTCTTGGTGGAGGTCTTGACCTCGTACATGAGGCTATCGGCCACCATCGACCGCCTCCTCGACGAGTCGGCGGCCTCCTCGAAGGTGACCAGGCCGATGCTGAAGGTACGGATGCCCTGCGTACTCGTCGGGGATGGAGGTCTTGGCCAGCTCCATCAGCTTGCTCCGTCAGCGTCCGGAGTCCTGCGGCCCGTTTCCGGGAAGAGCACCGCGAACTCGTCGCCCCCCAGGCGGGCCACGATGTCGCTCTCCGCGCACGTTGCCCATGATGGCCGAGGTCACCGCTTCAGCACCCGGTCGCCCGGGCTCGTGGCCGAAGGTGTCGTTGACCTGCTTGAAGTTGTCCAGGTCCAGGTAGGCCAGGCTGAAGGGGTGGCCGTAACGGCGACGACCTCTCCAGTTCCTGGCTCCGCCCGCTCGTAGAAGCAGCGGAGGTTGCAGGCGCCGGTGAGGGGGTCGGTGCGCGACATCGTCTTCTCCCGGTGCATGGTGTGCCGGAGCCTGGCCATCAGCAGGGCGAACACCATGAAGAAGACCAGGAGCACGCAGGCGTTCCAGTACGGCAGGGTCCAGGTGGCCCCCTCGCGGGTTATGTAATAATTCGGTCACCACCCAGGCCGCCGTGGAGAGGAAGGAGACGAGGAAGCTGAAGCGCATCCCCAGGTTCCAGGCGGCGATGCTGATGGGCACGGTGTAGAAGATGAACAGGCTGGCTTCCTGCTCGGTCCAGAAGTCGCAGAGGGCCACCCCGACCACGCCCCCCAGGCAGATCAATATGACCAGGGCGCGCGGCAGCCGGCCCACCTGCTCGAAGATGAGCTCCTGGTCCATGAACCTTCTTGCTCTTATCCCTGCCGCTCTTCATGGTTAAACATTCTACCAGAAGCTTCAGGAGCACCCCGGCCGTAAGAAGATCGCTTCACTTCGTTCGCGATGACAGGCTGCGGCTGCGACGACAGGGGGGCCGCGTCAGTCACCGGCCAGCCGCAGCAGGGCTTCCTGGCCGGAGAAGGGCCAGACGCAGCAGTAGGAGGCGTCGCGCATCAGGCGCTCCATGCCGTAGTCGCGCATGTAGCCGTAGCCGCCGTGCAGCTGCACCGCGTCGGAGGCGGCCTCGCGGGCCCTCTCGCAGATCAGCGCCTTGGCCGCCAGGGCCGCGGGGAGTGAAGGGCTGGTCCCCGCCCTCCCCGCACGCCCCGCCGAGCAGCGCCAGCCCCGTCTCCTCCACCGCGCGCATGCCGCCCAGCATCAGGCGCAGTTGCTGGTGCTCGATGATGATGTCGCCGCCCTGGTAGCGCTCGCGCGCGTAGGCCCGGGAGACCTCGGCGCCCTTGGCCGCTGATCCCGGTGGAGATGGCGGCCGTCCCCAGGCACAGGGCCGCCAGCAGGTATTCCGAGGCGTCTTCCCCCAGCCTGCCCCGCTGTTCGACGCCGGCGCGCGTCCAGCTCCAGCGCGCCGGGCCGGGCGGCGCGCAGGCCGTGGGTGAACTCGCAAGCCACTGTCACTCCCTTCCCCTCCAGCGCGACCGACACCACCTCGCCTTCCGCGCCCGCCAGCACCGCCCGGCTGGCCAGCGGCAGGCCGGGCAGAAAATCGCAGCCGCCGGAGACCACGCTGCCCGCTCCCCCCACCTCGAGGCGGGCCGGCAGGCCCAGGCAGTAGAGGTCGGTGCGGCCCGGCCCCGACTCCGGCAGTTCCAGCTCCGCCAGCTCCAGTGCCTTGCAGGCCAGGTTGTGCGAGAGCCCCACGGCGGCCACCGCCGCGCTCTCCCGCGCGATCTCCTGAAGGGCCAGCAGGAAGGAGTAGAGGTCCAGCCCCTGGCCCCCCCGCTCCTCGGGGAGCACGGCGGCGAGCATCCCGAACTCCGCCGTCTCGGCGATTATCTTCAATATGTCATTATTCTCCGGGTGCTCGTCCATCTCCGCGGCGCGCGGGGGTTATCTCGGCCCGGGCGAACTCCTCGGTCATGCGCACCAGCAGGGCCTGCTCCTCGCTCAAGCGGCGCTCTCTCCCGTTCATCTAGACCACCCCCAGGCGCAGGGGCTCGGGCAGCTTCACTCCCAGCGCCCCCTCGATCTCCGCCGCGAACATGGTCAGCCGGTTGAGCTGATTGGTCCCCTCGTAGATCTGGGTCAGCTTGGCGTCGCGGAAGGCCTTCTCCACCCAGGCCCGCTCCTCGCACGGCGCGGTGCCCATCAGCTCGAGGCAGCGGGAGGTGACGGCCATGGCGGTGTCCCCTCCCACCACCTTGGCCAGGGAGGCCATGGCCAGTGAGTGGGTGACCGCCTCGTCCGAGGTGATGGCGCGCATGATGGCGAAGACCACGCCTTTGCCCAGGCGGGACTTCATCAGCTTCTGGTAAGGCGCGCTGGTGCGGATGGACTCGGGGATGGTCAGCACGGCCTGGGTGAGGGGGCTGGAGAGCACCTTGCCCAGGGAGCGGTCGAAGGCCAGGGCGGCGTTCATGTAGGACCAGCGCGCCTTCTCCAGGTCGATGTGCATGTCGGCGCAGGCCATGGCGATGCGCTGCTCGTCCAGGGGCCGGCGCCCGCCCCGTGGGGTGCGCGCCCAGGCCGGCAGTTCTCCAAGGCCCCGCGCGCGATGCCGGTGGCGATGGCCCCCACCGGGGCGCGGGAGGCTGCCAGCACCAGCAGGGCGCCCAGGTCCATGCCGTCCCCCTCGTGGCCCAGCACGTTCTCCCGCGGCACGAAGACGTCCTCGAAGAGCAGCTCGGTGGCGGGGCAGGCGCGCTGCCCCATCTTCACCTCGTTGCGCACCACGGAGAAGCCGGGCATCTCCCTGTCGATGAGGAAGAGCGTCCAGGTCTCCAGGGGCCGGCGCTTGTCGGTGCAGGCGGTGAGGGTGAGGTAGCGCGCCACCGCCCCGTTGGAGATGAAGCACTTGCGGCCGTTGAGGACGTAGCCGCCGTCCACCGGCCTGGCCTCCATGGTCAGTCTGGCCCCGTCGAGGAAATGCGGCTCCTCCACGTCGGTGCCGGCCGAGGGCTCGGTGATGGCGTAAGCCCAGATGAGGGGGTCGCCCGCCTTCTCCGCCCGGGCCGTCTCGGCCAGGTGGGTGTCCCACCAGGCCAGTGACCCCGAGGTGAGCAGGGGGGCGATGCCCAGGGCGTGGGCGCCGAAGATGTTGGCGATGCCCCCGCAGGTGGAGCAGAGCTCCTCCAGGGCCAGGGAGGCGGCCACCGCCAGGCCGCCCCTGCCCCCCAGCCTGCGGGGTATGAGCAGCGAGTAGAGACCGTAGCGGCAGGCGGCCCGAGCCACGTCCCAGGCGAAGTAGTCGTGGTCGTCGCGGGCGATCGCGGTCTATCTCCAGGGCGGCGGGGCGGGCGTAGCGCCGGTTGAACTCGGCGCAGTCCTGCACCATCTGCACCAGCCCGTCAACGTAGGCGCGGTCGTGCGCGCGCAGCGCCTCCAGCATGGGGAAGTCCCGCAGCAATCTCGCGGCCCGCTCGCTCGGGCCCTTTCCCAGGTCCATGAGAACCGCCTACCAGTTGTGGTGCTCGACCCGGGCGGACGGCTTGGCGCCGCTCTCCGGCTTGCCGAAGGCGCCCGCCTGCCGCATCCCGTAGTAAGCCAGGGGCAGCGCGACGTGGTCCGGCCCGTAGAGGCAGCACTGGATGGTCGGCCAGTACAGGTGGAGGATGGGCCGCGTGGACAGCAGCACCGAGCGGAAGTCGCGGGCGATGTCGTGGTCCCCCAGTTCCAGGCGGACCGAGTTGAGGGCAGCCACCTGTCGGTGCCCTCCCGCACGTTCACCTTGAACTCCGCCCCCTGGGGCTGGCGGTCCTGGTAGAGGCGGCACATGAACTTGGCCTCGTAGCTGCGGGTGGCGGGGAGCTTCTTCGAGGTGAGCTTGCAGATGCGCTTGCCCTCGTGGGTGAGGTCGCAGGCGACCTCGTCGGCGGTGTCGGTGAAGTCGATGCCCGCGATGAACTTGGGGTAGTTGTAGAAATCGATGCCGGCGCGCAGGGCCACGTTGGTAGTCACCGGCAGGTGGTAGATGTAGGCCTCGAAGGTGTTGAGGAAGTACTGGCGCAGCAGGTTGTAGCCGGGCACCGGCGCCAGGTGCGGGGAGTTGAGGATGATGGCGATGGCGAACTCGTTGTAGGGGCGGATGTCGGTGTCGTAGTACTCGAAGGCAGTGAAGGCCACCGCCCCCACCCCCGGCAGCACCTGGGCCGGGAAGTAGCGCCAGTCCGGCAGCATCTTGCGCAGCTTGAACCAGTTGGCCGCGAAGATGGCGGTGAAGGACCGCGCGTCGTGGTAGAAGATGGGGAACTTGATGGGCTCCCCTCCCGATTCGGTGTCCACCTGGTAGATCCCGTCGAAGAAATCGTCGGCCATGCTCACCCCTCCTTACTCCGCGCGAATACGCGCCTCGGCATTCCCCGGTCTATTATATAACCTTTGGGTAACCTGGCGTAAACCTCCACGAGGCGCGCGCTGCGCTCGGGACGACAACGCGGCTCACCGGTGTATAATCTCGACATGAGCGAGAAGCAAGGCGTCTTCGCGTCCCTGCGGCACCGGGACTACCTCCTGTTCTGGAGCGGCTCGTTCATCTCCAACGTCGGGACCTGGCTGCAGTCCACCGCCCTGCTCTGGTACGTCAACAAGCATCACCGGGTCCGACGCCTGGGTGGGCCTGGTCAACCTGGCCAACTTCCTCCCGGTCTTCCTGTTCATCCTGCCCGCCGGGTACCTGGCCGACACCCGGGACCGCAAGCGGCTGGTGCTGGCCGGCTTCGGGGTGATGATGGTCGCCTCGCTGGTCCTGGGGATATGCTCGAGCCTGGACGCGGCGCGCATGCCGGTGATCCTGTCGTTCGTCTTCCTCACCGGGACCGCCTACACCTTCTGCCTGCCGGCCGGCAACACCCTCCTGCCCGACCTGGTGGAACCCGACGAGATGCTCAACGCGATAGCCCTCTCCTCCGCCCAGTACAACCTGGGGCGGGTCATCGGCCCGGCCCTGGGCGGCCTGGTGGTTAGCGCGCTGTCGGTGGCCGCCGCCTTCTACCTCAACGCGGCCAGCTTCGCCGTCATCGTCGTCATGGTGCTGCTGGTGCACACGAGCTTTCCCCCCGCGCCGAGGCCGGGGGGAGCATGGGCGGGCACATCCGCGCGGGGCTGCGCTACGCGTGGGGGCGGGGCTGGATCCTGGCGGTGCTGGCGGCGCTGGGCCTGGCCACCTTCTTCGGCTACTCCTGCACGGTGCTCTACCCGTCGCTGGCCCTGGACGTGCTGGGCAAGGGGGCGGGCGCCTACGGCGTCATCCTCTCCTGCACCGGGGCGGGCGCGCCGTGGCCGGCGCTCCCCTGGTGACCCTGATCGGCCGGAGGCTGCCGGAGAAGCGGGTCATCGTCGTGGTCATCCTGACCCTGGGCTGCCTGCCTGCTGGGCATGTCATGGTCGCGCGCCTTCTGGCTCACCTGCCTGCTGGCGGCGGGACTGGGGTGCTCCTACCTGATGCTGGGCGCCTGCGTCAACACGGTGCTGCAGGCGCGCAGCCTGCCGGGCATGCGGGGCCGGGTGGTGAGCCTCTACTCCATGCTGGGCCTGGGCATGTTCCCGCTGGGCGGGATGCTCCTGGGCTGGCTGTCGGACGCCCGCGGCGTCCCCTTCGCCATGCGCGCCGGGGGCGCGTGCCTGTCGTGGCCGTCGGCCTGGTTTTCGCGCTGGTTCCCGCCTGGCTGCGCGGGGCCGACTCCGGGCTGGGCGTGGACGGGCCCGCCTGATGCCGCCCGCTCCCACGCTTCAGCCGGCTCAGGCGTGGGGGTGGTCGGGGTCGTCGCAGAAGTTCTGGACGAAGACCACGCCCCGGCACTCCCCCACCGCCAGGCCTGCGCCCGCGTCGGAGAACTCGAACTCCAGCTCCATGAAGGGCAGGCCCTTGCGCTCGTAGATGGTGCGGATGGCGATCCAGCCGGTGAACTCCGAGGGGTCGATGGGGCGCACGAAGGTGGTGTTGATCTTGGCGATCATCATGTTCACCGCCACCTTGCGGCACCTGATGTGCTCGGGGTCGACCCCGAAATCCCCCAGCGGCACCAGGCCGCCCTTGCACCCCTCCATGGACAGGATGTACGCGAGCTGGTTGAAGCAGAGGTTGGCGTCCACCGCGTTGAAGTGGCGGAAGGTGGCGTACTCCGTCTCGTCCTCGGGGGGCGCCAGGTAGAAGGAGGCGGGGATGGCGAAGTTGCCGTGGGCGCGCACGAAGACCTCATCCGAGTCGTTCTTGAGCAGGGACAGGGGCTCGTAGCCCTTGGGGTGCTCCAGCCAGGCGTCCTTGAGGTAGCGGCAGTCCTCCCGGTAGAACCAGATGTCTCCCAGGAGCTCCTGCGAATGCAGGTGGGGCAGGGATGTCTGCGGGACGTCGATCCTGACGGTCATTCACACCACCTCCGTGTCTCTTGGTGAGGTATCGCCTCGCAGGTCTCGGTCATTGCTGGCCGCGCAGCTTGTCCATCTCCTTCTGGACCTGCTCCTCGCGCTGGGACTCGCTGTTGAGACCGCTGGAGTAGTTGAAGATGTGGAAGGCCAGGCCGATGCCCCAGCCCAGGGTCACCCAGATGGGCCAGACGCCCTGCCACGCGAACTGGTCGGAGCTCAGGGCGATGATCAGCCAGATGCCCCAGAGGAAGGCGTTGACGATCAGGTAGGAGGCTACATGCCCCACCAATCTCCTGCGCTCGTCTACCTTCTCCTCCGCTATCTTTCGCAGCCGGTCCTCGCCGGGGACTTCCTCGGTCATGTCTTTCCTCCTTCGCCGTGATTCAGGGGCCCTGCAGTCCTATAGAACAATATACTTCTTATGTCAGGCCGTGTCGAAGGCCTCCCGGGGCGCTCTTCGCTTATAATGGGTGGGACCGGCAGGAGGGAAGAGGGAGGATGCATGGCTGATATCGTGGTCATCGGAACGGGCGTGGGCGGCCTGGGCTGCGCCGCGCTGCTGGCGAAGGCGGGCCATTCCGTCCAGGTCTTCGAGCGCAATTCCTTCATCGGGGGCAGGTGCTCGGCCTCCGAGCATGAAGGCATGGTCATGGAGAACTTCGCCCACATCTTCCCGGTGAGCAGCAAGGGGGCGCTGGGGCGCATCGCCCGGGAGGTGGGGGAACCCGTTGAGTTCCTCACGCACGACCCCGCGGCCATGATCTACGACGTGCGCCACGGACGGCTGCGCACCTATCCCCAGCCGCAGGACATCCGCCCCTTGAGGGCCCAGGTCCGCATGGCCGGAAACCTCGGCGTCAAGTGGCACGCGGCGCCGGGGTGCGGGCTCTTCTTCATGAAGCTGATGAATGCCAGCGACTCCTTACATCGCGGCCCACGACGGCATGCTCCTCTACGACTTCGTCAGCCACTACACCGCTGATCCGCAGGTCCACCGCTTCATCAACACCTTCTGCTTCATGATGTTCACCATCTCCTACACCAGGGCATCGGCCGGCGAGTTCATCTACTGCTTCCGCGAGATGTTCAAGGCGGCCGAGATCGGCTACCCGCGCGGCGGCTCCGGCGCCATCACCGAGGCCTACCGCCGCGGGCTGGAGAAGTTCGGCGGCCGGCTCCACCTGCTCGCGGAAGGTGGAGCGCATCCTCAGCCGGGACGGCCGGGTCACCGGCGTGCTCACCGGCCTCGGCGAGGTCCCGGCCGACGTGGTGGTCTCCAACGCCGGCATCGACCTCACGGTGGAGCTGGCGGGAGACGAGGCGGTGGGCGGGGAATACGCCGACAAGGCGCGGAGGATGCAGTATTCCGGTCGGGGGTGGTGGTCAAGTTCCTGCTCGACGAGCAGCTGCTGGACGTGCCGGCCATCATCTACATGCCCGACGCCGGGCCGGACACCATGTTCGCCTTCCTGGAAGAAGGGGGGCTGCCCGACGACATGATGATGATGGTGCTGGTGGTGGACCGCATGGACCCCTCCTCCGTCCCCGACGGCAAGCAGCTGATCATCGCCGCCACGCCCGGGCCGCCCATCCCCGGCGACCCGCGGGCGGCCGAACTCATCGACCGCCTGGAGGAGCGCTTCTACACCCTGGTCCCCGGCATGAGGGAGCACGTGATCTGGAAGACCGTGGTGCGGCCGGAGCACATCAGCGCCGCCACCGGGCGGAAGCGCATCGGGGACAGCGTGGGCATCGCCCAGACCCCCGGCCAGGTCGGGATGAACAAGCCCTCGCCCGTGACCCCCGTGGAGGGGCTCTACCTGGTGGGCATGGACGCCGGGGCCCGGGGTATCGGCACCTGGCAGGCGGCCGCCTCGGCCGAGGTGGTGGCGGCGCTGGTCAGGAGCGCCACCCGCTGTGAGGGACCGCCTCACCAGCTACCGGCGCTGGCGCGAAGGTAAAGAATCGGGACCCGGCCCCAGGTAAAGGTCGGTTTGCCTGACCACGAGTATGGTTCTGTGCTAGAATCGATGCGATGTAGAACCGGGCACGACAACAGGAGGCGTTGGAAGTTGTTCAAAGGCAAGGAAATCGTCAGGTTGATGGTCATCGGGGCACTCTGCTGCGCCCTGATGATCGCCGCCATATCCGCATATCTCATGGTGAGCTCGCGGCAGCACCTGAAGAGCCAGGCCGACAAGATGTCCGAGTCCCTGGCGGAGGCCATCGCCGTCAACCTCAACACCTCCTTCGACAACATCACCGGTTTCCTCAAGGAGACCCCGGCCATCCCGCTGAGCATGGACGTCTGGAAGATCCTCACCGACACCAAGCGGGTCATGGGCTTCTTCACCGGCTGCGCCTTCTCCGTCTACAACTGCGACTACGCCGTGGAGCTGGACGAGGGCGAGATCTTCGTCGGCTACGCCCGGGGGGACAAGGGGTTGAGCATGGAGGACTTCCCCCTGGAGATGTTCCGAGGGCAAGGAGGCACCCACCACCGAGAGCGGCCTGGAGATCGTCGAGGATATCCCGGGCAGGGAGGGCACCTTCATCGTGCTGTCCCGGGACATCGACGTGCCCACCGAGGGCCGGGAGATGACCCTGACCCTGATCATCGACGCCACCGACCAGGTCGACGCCTTGAGCGAAGCCTACAACGCCGACAAGAGCAGCATGGTCAAGAAGCAGGTGGTCGTATCGGTCATCATCTTCCTGGTGATTGCTGGCCTTGTCCATCCTGGTGATCTACTTCTCCATCAAGCGGAGCCTGAGCGACCCCATCGACGCCATCAACGCCAGCGCGCGCACCATCGTCTCCGGGCAGAAGGGCGCCGACATCGAGCCCGACGAGAAGAGCATCTTCTACAACCTGCAGATGCTCCTCCGCAGCGGCCAGGTCATCTTCGAAAAATCCCGGCAGGCCGGCGGGAAGGGGGGTGAGTAGGGATGCAGAGCGGACATAAGGGCAGCGAGGTCAGGAACGTCCTGATCGTCTGGGTGGTGCTCTTCCTGGTGATCAGCGCGGTCAGCGTGGCCCTGCTGGTCTACTCCTCCATCTCCCTGCTCAACCGGAAGACCGAGGACCTCAAGGACGACGTGGCCAGGCAGACCGGCGTCTACTACCGGAACGCCCTGGACACCACGCTGGACTACGTCAACACCAATCCCGGGGTGATGGTGGGGCAGGAGCTGTGGGACCCCGACCCCGACAACCCGGACATCAACCGCTCAGCCACCATGGAGCGCATGCGCAACCTGCTGAAGACCTCCTTCAACGCCGAGTACGTGGTGTACGCCGTCGACGACGACGGCAAGTGGGTCCTGCACGCCACGCCGGAGGGGGTCAACCTGCCCGGTCTGCCCGCCGACTACACGGAGGGCTACCGGGTCATCCACGGCCTCGAGCGGGAGGGCGACACCTTCGTCAGCCTGAGCAAGCAGACAGACTACCCCTTCCTCGGGCCGGAGGGGCAGACCGTCGAGGAACAGTACATCTACACGCTGGTGGACATCACCGAGCAGACCGACGCCATCACCGCGCTGTACGAGGACTCCCGCGGCCAGCTGCTGTGGAGCCAGCTGATCATCGCGGCTATCCTGTTGCTGCTCTCCCTGGTCCTGGCTCCCCTGGGCATCGCCTGGGCGGTGAGGAGGTACGTGGCCGCGCCCGTCCTGAATCTGGACAAGCTCTCCCAGGGGGTCATGGACGGCTCCCTCGAGGAAGAGGTGGAGGTGGACGAGGGGAGCTCCTTCGCCGACATCCAGCGTCTGCTGCGCGACGCCCAGGACGTGCTCGGGCGGATGGACCTGGGTTAGCCCGCCCCGCGCCGGTGAGGACTCGGCGGAAGTCACCGGCGGGGCGGGATGCCCAGCTGCCTCTCGTACTGCTCCAGCTGCCTCTCGATGGGCCACTTGCTGAAGGCCAGCACCAGCAGGAGGATGAAGTTGACCAGCGGCACGTACATCAACAGCCCCAGCGCGCCGCTGTAACCGGCCTTCTTGAAGATCCTCCACCAGATGGCGAAGAGGAACACCGCCACCAGCACCGGCCGCGGTGATGCCGATGATCAGCCAGAAATCCTGCGTGTCTTCCATGACTTCCATGACTTCCTCCTTTGAGCCGGCGTGGCGCATCGCCTATACTCTCTCACGGCCCCCCGCGATTGTATACAATCTTTTCCGGCCGCGCCGGGATGTGATAACTTCGTGGGCCGGAAGCACACCGCGTACGGATCGATGGAGGTGACCCATGTCCGAAGTGATCATCGTCGGAGCCGGCCTGGCCGGGCTGACCGCCGCCATCCACTGCGCGCGGGCCGGACACGCCGTGCGGGTGCTGGAGAAGTACGACAGCGTGGGGGGCATGCCCGAGGTGCACCCGGCGGTGGACGGCACCCCCATGCAGCTGGACCGCATCAGCGCCTTCCTGGAGATCCCCATCGGCCCGCCCCAGGTGACGCCGGCCGAGGCGGTGCGCATCTACGCCTACGGCCTGCGCCGGGAATTCCCCGGCACCGCCCTTCACTTCCACGCGGTGGAGCGCGGCACCCACGCCACCGCCCTGGAGACCTACCTCTACCGGCTGGCGCTGGACGCGGGGGTGGAATTCGAGTTCGGCTGGATGCTGCGCTCCCAGTCCGACGCCGCCGAGCTGCCGCCCGGCACCATCATCGCCACCGGCCTGTACATCGAGCCCTTCGAGGCGCTGCGCATCCCCCACCAGCCGGTCTACGGGTACATCGGCACCGGGCGGCATGAGAGCGCGCCCTTCGTCTCCTGCTGGTTCGACACCTACACCAGGGACTACAACTACGTGGCCTGCGCCAACGGGGTGGTCTTCGGCCTGGGCTTCGCCCGGCGCCCGGTCGGCCCCGAGCTGCTCGAGAGGTGGGACCGGCAGATCCGGGAGGAGGAGGGTATCGAGTTCCGCGACTGGGCCATGCACGAGGGGCTGGTTGCCGGCAAGCGCCTCGACAACCCCCGCCTCTTCAGCGGCAACAAGATCCTGGCCGGCACCATCGCCGGCATGCAGGACCCCTTCCTGCTCTTCGGGGCGCACTCGTCGCTGGTCTCCGGCAAGATCGCCGGCATCGCCGTGGACGACAAGGAGAAGGCTTACGACATATTCCGGAAGGTCATCTCCCCCTACAAGTACGCCTGGACCGGCAAGCAGCTCTTCGACCGCGTCCCCCACGGGGCACGCAGGCCGGCCATGCGGGCGGGCCTGAAGCTGTGGTCCGCTTACCAGGAACCCTTGCAGCCGGTGCTGGACACCATCATGCGCACCGTCCCCGGCTTCATGACCGTATAGCCCGGGGCGCGGCGGTTCAGACCCAGTCCGGGGCGGGCCTGGCCTTGCGCGCCGGGACGGGCCGGGCGGTGCGTGCGGCATCCGGTTGAGCACGCGGCGCTTCTCCTCGCCGAAACGCGGCCGGGCCAGCCAGCGGTCGATGGCCAGGGTCATCGGGTTCCAGAGGAGGATGGCCAGGGCCACTCCCTCGGCATGCACCCCCGCCACCCTGATGACGGCTACGGTCATGCCGATGCCCAGCGCGTAGACCCACTTGCCGCGGTTGGTCATGGGGCTGGTCACCCAGTCGGTGGCCATGAAGAAGGCGCCGAGGAACAGGGCGCCGCCCAGCAGCTGGTAGAGGGGGCTCCGCCAGGCGACCAGGTTGAACAGGGTCAGGCCGCCGATGATGCCCACCGGGATGCGCCAGTTGACGGTCCCCCGCCAGATCAGGTAGAGCCCGCCCAGCAGCAGGGCCAGGACGGACACCTCGCCGATGGACCCGCTCTTGAACCCCAGGAACAGCGAGAGGAAGCTCGGCCTGCCGCCCGAGCTGAACCAGGTCGCCCCCACCGGCGTGGCGCCGCTCACCGCGTCGGCCAGCCGGCCGGCCTGCAGCAGGGAGAGGGGGGTGGCCGCGTTGACGGCGTCCAGCCTCGCCCCGCCCATGGTCTGGTAGGCCACGCTCCCGGCGGCGCCGTCGATGACCCTGGTGGTGACCGGGGTGAAGAAACCCACCTGCTTCCAGTAGAAGGGCTCCACGTACTTGGCCGTGTAGATGGACAGCGGGGTGAACATCAGGACCACCCGGGCCAGCAGGGCCGGGTTGAAGACGTTCTTGCCCAGCCCGCCGAAGAGCTCCTTGGCCAGGGCCACCGCGATGAACGAGCCGATGGCCACCACCCACAGGGGCGTGGTGGGGGGCAGCAGGAAGGCGAAGAGCAGCCCGGTGACCATGGCGCTCATGTCGGACAGGGTCACCTCGCGGCGCGTCAGTTTGCGCATCAGCACCTCGGAAAGGGCCGCGGTGAGCAGGCTCACGGTCACTATGTAGAGGACGTTCATCCCGAAGACCAGCACGGCCACGGCCAGGGCGGGAACCAGGGCGATGAGCACGTCCAGCATGGCGCGGGGGATGGTCTCGCCCGCCTTGTGCAGGTGCGGCGGTGGCGGAGGCGTCGTCTTCATCTTACCCTCTCCCTTAACTCTCTTTGCGCCTCTTCAATCCCATGGATCCCAGGAACACTATCCCGAACAACCCCAGCGGTCCCGCGGGGAAGAGCAGGTTGAGCGCCTCCCCGGGTTCGTCCTCTTCGTCCTCCTCTTCCTCGTCGTCCTCTTCCTCGCCGTCGGGGCGGGGACGCGCCGGTCTCGGTGTCGGCGGGGTCACGACGGGGTCGGTCCCGGGGTCGGGGGCGGGAGAGGCGCCGGTCTCGGTGTCGGGCGGGGTCACGACGGGGTCGGTCCCGGGGTCGGGGGCGGGAGAGGCGCCGGTCTCGGTGTCGGGCGGGGTCACGCCGGGGTCGGTCCCGGGGTCGGGGGCGGGAGAGGCGCCGGTCTCGGTGTCGGGCGGGGTCACCCGGGTCAGTGACGGGAGAGGCGCCTGTCGAGGCGTCCGGGGCCGTTTCCCCGGCCGGGATGGAGCCGCCGTTGGGAGTGGCGGAGGTCACGCCGTCCAGCCCCGCGTAATCGCCCTCGAGCGGGGAAGCCGACGCTATGGCGTCGACCTCCTCCCCGGCGGTACCTCCGTTGGGGGTGGCGGCGGTGGCCGCGTCCGGGCCGTAGCCCTCTTCCCCCGGGATGGTGGCGGAAGAGACCGCGTCGGCCTCCGCCGTCCCGGAACCGCCGTGGTAGCCGCCCCCCGTGGAATAGCCTAAGGCGACCGCGACTACCACCGCGTACGCCAGCACTCCCGCTATCAATGACTTGTGGTTGAGCCGTTTCATCGCATTCCCCTCTCTCTTGGGTATATCTTCGTATCAGGAGAGGGGTGGGCTACATGATAAACGTCAAGGGCGGGGGCGAAAAGCGTGATATATATCATCCCGGTGGGGATTAGGGCCGGCGGCGGCGGCCGCGCAAGCAGAAGGGGCGGGCTCGCGGCCCACCCCTTCACGTCCACGAACGCGGCACCCGCGGGTTATTCCTCCGCGCAGATCACCTCCTTGATCACCACGGGTGTCATGGCCAACATCTTCTTCCGCTTCCTGTGGCGGCGCACCAGCAGCGCCAGGAGGAGCAGCACCGCTCCCGCCGCGGGGGCAAAGCGCTTGGCCAGGCCCAGCAGTTCCAGCGCCTGCTTCCTGCGCTTCTCGGCCTCGTCGACGGCCAGCACCTGGAGCTCCTCCACCTCCTTCTGGACCTCCTCCACCGTGGCCTTGGCCAGTTCCGTCGCCCCGTTGGCGGTGAACTCCGCCGTCTTCTGGAGCTGTCTTGGCCGCCTTGGTGGACACCATCCCTCCGATCAGGGCGAAGACCCCTCCGACCAGGAGCATGGCGCCCACCACGATGAGGGCCGAGAGCCACATGCGCTCCAGGGCCAGGTCGAGCACCAGCATCAGCGCGTACACCAGGTACAGCGCGGCTACGCCCATGATGCCCAGGCCGACCAGCAGGACGCCCGAGCCGATGCCCAGTTTCTTGCCCTCCTTCTTGAGGACCGCCTGCAGCTCCGGCAGCACCGCCTTGCCCATTCCGGTGGCCTTGTCCTTCAAGCCCATCAGGAGCCCCTTGAGGTTATCCACTCGTTTCTTGATCTCGGACATATTGCTCACAAACAGATCTCCCTTCCTATCCGCCGGAACGCATGTATATGCAAAACGAATCTCCAAATAATCTTTCTGCGGACGGGGCCCCGATACCTTGTCCCTTATTGGGCCTGGCGCGCTAGGGGGCGATGAGTTCGGTGAGGGTGACGAACCGGTAGCCGCGCGCCTTGACCTCGGGGATGATGCGGCTGAGCGCCTCGTAGGTGTTGTGCCCCCCGAAGTGGCAGAGGATGATGTCGCCGTTCTTCAGGTTGTTCAGCACCGAAGCCACCTCGTAGTCGGCGGTGACCCCCTCGCCGGTGTCGCCGGTGGAGTTGGACCACATCACCAGGTAGGTCCCGGCCGCCCGGCAGGCCTCGATGGTGGTGTCGTTGTAGGAGCCGCCGGACGGGCGCATGTAGGGGTAGCGCTTGCCGGTGACCGCGGCGATGACGTCCTGCCCCTTGACGATGTCGTCGAGCACGTAGTCGAAGGGGTGGTCGGTGAGCTTGTAATGGTCGTAGGTGTGGCTGCACACCTCGAAGCCGGCCCGGTCCATGCGGGCCAGCCACTCCGGGTTGGACTCCGCCACCCCCCGGCCCCCCACCACGAAGACGGTGGCCTTGATGCCGTACGACTCCAGCAGGGAGAGGATGCGGTCGTCCCGGTTCCAGCCGTCGTCGATGGTCAGGGTGACCTCCATCCTGTCGGGGTTGCCCCGTTTTATCACCATCTCCCGGGCGGGGTCGAAGGCGGGCACGGCGGGGGGAGCGGGCTTCTCCTCGGGCGGCGGGGGCGGAGGTTGCTCCTGGTCCTGCCCGTCCGCCGGGGGGTTTTCCGTGGCTGCCTGGTCGCTGCCGCTGCATCCCGGAAAGGCCAGGGCGAGGCCCAGCGCCAGTACGACGGCCATCAACAAGGCCGGCAGTTTCCATTCCGCCAATCGAGAGCCCACGCATCCCCCTTTCATCCTCTGCCTACGATTCTCACGTTATTGGACGCTCACGTCAATCATCCCGGTCAACCTTGAAATACACGTATTTATGTGTTACACATAAATCAGTGATTGAATGGAGGTTGAGAAGAATGGACAAGAAGAACCTCACCCTGTCCCTCCCCGGTGACCTCATTCGCCGGGCCAAGCTGCAGGCGGTGCGGGAGAACAAGTCGCTCAACCAGTTCGTGCGCGAAGCCATGGAGTACCGCGTGGAACTCGAGTCGGGTTATCAGAGCGCCCGGCAACGGCATCTGAAGCTCCTGGCCAGGGATACCGACCTGGGAACCAACGGGAAGACCACCATAGCCCGGGAGGAGCTGCATGAGCGGGAGTAAGGTCTTCCTCGATACCAACATCCTGGTCTACGCCGCACGACACCTCCGCCCGCGCTAAGCACGAGACGGCCCGCGACCTCGTCACCGGCCTGTGGGAGACCGGCAAGGCCTGCTCAGCACCCAGGTCCTGCAGGAATTCCTGGTGACGGTGACCCGCAAGATCCCCAAGCCCATGAGCCTGGCCGCGGCGAAGGATATCGTCTCGTCCCTGCTCGCCTGGGAGGTGGTGGTCAACGACGGTCCGGCCATCCTGCGAGCCGCCGACCTGATGGCCCGCTACCGCCTGTCCTTCTGGGACTCGCTCATCGTCCAGGCCGCCGTCGACGGCGGGGCTTCCGCCCTTTATTCCGAGGACCTGACGCACGGCCAGTCCATCCGCGGGGTGGCCGTCGTCAACCCCTTCAAGTGACGCCAGGCGATAAGCACCGTGGTATCCGTATCCCTTCCCCTTCTCCGCCGAGCATGCATGAAAACCTGGAGCAAGGGGAACATATACTGCAAGGAAACCACTACGAGGAGGTAGCGAGATGGGGATCCTTTCCTGCGGCACCTGCGGCGTTCCCCGCCAGGTCATCTTCACCAACCAGTGGACCGACGACGGCCTGCTCATTTCCAAACCCATCGGCCAGCGGACCCTGGTGCTGCTGGAGCGGGAGCTCATCGTCGGGATAATCGGGGGCATCGAGGAGAAGCTCGGGCTCCCCCTCGACCACATCGTCATCGAGGCCAAGCGCATGGACGCCCGCATCTACGTGGACAGCATCACCGGCGGTGCCCTCGGAAAGGTCCTGCGTTCTCCCCCGCTGCGCCGCCTGGCCTGGTCCTTCATCATCCGGCAGGGCGCCACCATCGGCCTGGGCAAGGCCCAGCTGTTGAAGTATAAGCCGGGCAGGTCGCTGGTGGGGCGGGCCGACCCGGTTTACCAGCCCACCTTATTCGCGGGGGACGTGCAGGGCGCTTACGAGAGCTTCGAGAGGATGCGCTCAAAGTTGCAGACCTGTTTCCTCGGCGATCTACTTCTATCTGCAGCTGGAAACCTTGCCGGACGCGCCCGAGGAAATACGGCTCAGGGCGGAGGAGGCCTGGCAGGTGCCCGCCCGGGCCGCATTCGAGCGCTGCCCGGCCTGCGGGGTGCCGGCCGGAATAAGCAGGCTGCGCTGGGAGAATTCCACCGGCAGGGTCATCGATACCGATACCGGCGAGTGGCTCTTCATCATGGGAAGGGTGGCAGGCAACGCCGTCTTCCGCGAACTCGAAAGGGAGCTGGGCGAGGATATACCCCACCTCATCGCCGATATCACCTGCGGCTTCTACCGGCGCCTGCGGGAGGCTCACCCGCGCGCCGCCCTGGGCGACCTGGGCTTCATCAAAGCCCGGGGCCTGGGAGTGCCGGATACGGACGCTCCCGACTCCCGGCAGCTCGAGGAAGGCCTGCTCTTCCGCAATGGATACAACGGTCCCGTACTGGCCGGCATCACCGCCGCCGTCTGCGGGGGTGAAGCCTCAGACTATGCCTGGGAAGTGCCGGAGGAAGGCATCGTCCGCGTCCGCCCGCCTGACGGGTCAGACGTCGCGCAGGATGGCCGGGAAGGCGATGGTCGCCAGCGACATGGCCAGGCAGGCCAGCCCGCCCAGCCCCAGGGCGAAGGGGACGGAGCGCAGGTCCGCCAGCCAGCCCAGGGCCATCCCCCCCACCGGGTACAGCCCCTGCAGCACCACGATGATCAGGGCCACCATGCGCCCCCGCATCTCCCGCTCCACCCGCGCCTGCAGCACCGTGTTGACGGTGGAGCTCAAGGTGAGGTAGCAGGCGCCCAGCCCGAAGGAGATCGCCACCGACACCCACAGGTTGCGGGAGAGGCAGGCGGTAAGCAGCAGCAGGGACGACGCCAGCCCCGCGTACTTGACGATGGCCCCCTCACCGAAGCGCCGGCTGACGAAGGACAGCGCCGGGGCGGCGGCCGCGGCCCCCAGCCCGGTGAACCCGAGCAGCAGGCCGAAGGCGGCCGCGCCGCCGTGCAGGGTGTCCCGCGCCAGGCCCGGCAGCAGCACGATGTAGGGCAGGCCGCACAGGGAGTACACCGCCATCACCAACAGCAGGTGAAGGGCCCAGCGGTGGCGACGCACGTAGGAGAGGACCTCCGCGATGTGCCGGCCCGTGCCCTCCGGCCGGGGCGGGCAGCCCCGGGGTGGGGGTGCGGATGAGCAGCACCCCGCCGATGACCGCCAGGAAGCTGGCCGCGTTGATGTAGAAGGCGGCGTCCGCGCCCCAGGCGCCGAGGATGAGGGCCCCCAGGGCCGGCCCGGCGAAGCGGGCCATGTTGAAGCCGGCCGCGTCCAGGGCGATGCCGTTGAGCATGTCCTCCCCCTTCACCAGGTCGGGGATGACCGAGCGCCAGGCGGGGAAGTTGAAGGCGAAGGCCGTGCCCATGGCCGCCGTGGTGATCATGATGACCGCCAGGTCCGCCCGGCCGAGGGAGGCGAAGACCGCCAGCGCCAGGGCGGCGGCCATCATCGCCGCCTGGGTGACCACGATGACCCCCTTGCGGTTGAGGCGGTCGGCCAGGGAACCGGCGTAGAGCGCCAGGAAGAGCACCGGCAGCAGGTTGGCCAGGTTGACGGCGCTGACCCAGGCGTCGGACCCGGTCAGCACCTTGACGTACCATAAGAGGGCGGTCATGTGGATCCAGGTGCCCAGGTTGGAGACGAAGGCGCCCGACCACAGCAGGCGGTAGTCGCGGTAGCCGAAGGCGGAGAGCGCGCCCCCGCGGAAGAGGGTCCGCTCCAGCAGTTCCGCCGGCGGGGCGGTGACGTCGGCCTCCAGCACCTCCACGCACTCGCGCTCTTCCCGCTCCTCCCCGCGCCCCCCGGAGTCCGCTTCGCTGCTCATGCCGCGAGCTTGAACAGGCGGCGCACCCAGGAGCGGCGGGGGGAGAAGGTGAAGGCGGCCGCGAAGAACCCGAACATGACCATGACGATGGTGGCGCCGGAGGCGATGTCGGCCCAGTAGGAGGCGTAGAGGCCCAGCGCCACCGAGGCCAGCCCGGTGACCATCGAAACGGCCAGCGCCCCGCGGTAGTTGCGCGACAGCTGCAGGCCGGTGGCGCCGGGGATGACCAGCAGGGCCGAGACCAGGATGATCCCCACCAGCTTGATGGAGACCACGATGGTCAGGGCCATGGTCACCAGCAGCCCGTAATAGACCAGGCGCACCGGCAGGCCGGAGGCGGTGGCGGTCTCCTCGTCGAAGGCGACGAAAAGTAACTCCTTGAAGAAAAGCGCGATGAAGACCAGGGAAAGGGCGGCCAGCACCCCCGCCGCGATGACGTCGTTCCAGCTCAGGGCGAGGATGCTCCCGAAGAGGTAGCTCATCAGGTCCAGGTTGTACTGGTGGGCCAGGCCCACCACCACCACCCCCAGGGCCATGGCCACGGTGAAGAGGATGCCGATGGTGGTGTCCTCGTGCATGCGCCCGCGCCGGGACAGCCAGCCGATGCCCAGGGCCACCAGGGTGCAGAAGCCGCCGGCGGCCAGCACCGGGTCCACCCCCGCCGCCAGGCCGATGGCCACCCCACCGAAGGCGGCGTGGGAGATGCCCATGCCCATGAAGGCGAGGCGCCTGACCACCACGAAGAAGGAGATGACCGAGCAGACCAGGGCGATGATCATCCCGCCCATCAGCGCCTTCTGCCCGAAGGCGTACTGCAGCACCCTATTCACCCCCTTCCCGGCGCGCGCCATCGCCCACCAGGAAATCGAACTCGCAGCGGTAGACCTCCTTGAGCCGCTCGCTCCCCAGCACCTCCTGGGGGCTGCCGTGCAGGTGCATGGTGCGGTTGATGCACACCAGCTGGTCGGCGAAGCGGGCCATCACGTTGACGTCGTGGGAGACGAAGACCACCGTCAGCCCCAGCTCGCGCTTGAGGCGGGCCAGCAGGGCGAGGAAGTCCTCCTGGGCGTCGGCGTCCAGGCCGGCGGTGGGCTCGTCCAGCAGGAGGATGCGGGTCTCCTGGCAGAGGGCGCGGGCCAGGAAGGCGCGCTTCTGCTGGCCGCCCGAGAGCTCGCCGATGGGCCGCTTCTCCAGCCCGGAAAGCCCCACCGCGCGGATGCTCTCGCGCACCGCCTCGCGGTCACGGCGGGCCGGAAAGCGCATGGGCCCGATGCAGCAGGCCCGCCCCATCATCACCACGTCGAAGACGGAGACGGGGAAGATGGGGTCGAAGAGGACCTGCTGGGGCATGTAGCCGATGTGGTGCAGCTCGTGCTTGAGCTCCCCCGGCGACATCCCCAGCACCCTGACGGAGCCGCGGGACGGGCGGACCAGGCCGAGGACCACCTTCATCAGGGTGGTCTTGCCGGCGCCGTTGGGGCCGATGATGCCCAGGAAGGTCCCTTCCTCCAGCGAGAAAGAGATGCTCTCCAGGACGGGGCGGCCGTCCAGTTCCGCCCATACGTCTTCCAGCTCGATGACCCGGCGCGGGGCGGACCCCTCGCCCGAGAAGAACTCGCCCACCCGGCACTGGCGCTTCACCGGAGCGCCTCCCCCATCACTTCCACGTCGTGTTCCATCATCTTTACGTAGGTGTCGACAGCGGGGTCGTCGGGATTGCCCAGCGGGTCCAGGACGGCCACCCGCACCCGCCCCCCGGACGACTCGGCGACGGCCTCCGCCGCCCGCGGGCTGAACTGCGGCTCGGCGAAGATCACCGTCACTCCCCCGGCCTCGATGGCGTCCAGCAGGTCCGCGATGTCGGAGGCGCTGGGCTCCTTGCCGGGCAGTTCCTCCACCACGCCGACCATCTCCAGTCCGTAACGCCGGGCGAAGTAGACCCAGGAGGAGTGAAAGGCCACGAAGCTCCGGTGGGTGAAGGC
>CAWFDJ010000013.1:0-115588 GCA_963814495.1 uncultured bacterium | reverse complement strand
GGCGCCGTTGTGCCAGAGCATGCCGTCCGTGTCGATGACGCCCTGCCGGTAGCTGCTGGCGGTGCCGTCTCCCGGGGGCACCACCTCCATCTGCTGCGCGTAGGCCTCTGGGGTGAGCAGGGTGCCGCCCGCCACGGCCTCTATCCACTTGCGGAAATCGTTGATGTCGGTGGTGATGGACCCCGCCGCCCAGGTCCAGGAGGTGCTGGCCGTGGTGGCGTCGAGGTAGCCGCTCCCGCCCTCGCCCGCTCCTTCCCCCTCCCAGACGTACCCGTTGGAATGCGGCTGGCTGAGCAGGAACGAGCAGTCCGCGTCAAGCTGCGTGCTGGTAAGGCCCAGCGGCTCGACGAAACGGTCCTGCACGGCGTCCTCCAGGCTCATCCCGGTGACCCGCTCGACGATCATGCCCAGCAGGTAATAGTTCCAGTTGCTGTAGTGGTAGGACTGCCCGGGCTCGGACAGCACCGGCATGGCCTCGCCGTAGGCGATCACCTCTTCCCGGGTGAAGGCGTGCAGGGGCTCCGCCTCCTCCACCGCGATCATCTCCTCGTTCTCGTTGGAGGGGTCGGGCAGGCCCGAGGTCTGGTTGAGCAACATGCGAATGGTGATGCGGCCGGCGTTGGCGACGCCGCTCGCGAAATCGAAGCCGGACAGCTTGTCGTCCAGGCTCAGCCGGCCCTCGCCCGCCAGCTGGAGGACGAGGTTGCCGGTTAAGGTCTTGGAGACGCTGGCCGCCTTGAAGAGGTCCCGCGTGCTCATCTCCCGGCCCGGCTCGATGTCCGCCTCGCCGTAGGCCTTGACGTACTCGCCCTGTCCTTCCCACCAGACGCCCACGACTGCCCCGGTGCCTTGAACATCTCCAGGGCCCTCTGCATGGTTCCGTCGATGTCATCTATGACGTCCTGGCTGAGGGTGTTGGTCTGCGCCTGCTGCCCGTTCCCGCATGAGGCCCCGGCCAGGCAGAGCATTGTCAACAAAACGGCTATTGCAACAGCAGCCGGTCTGCTTCGCATTCCTTCAACCTCCCCTCAAGTTGATGAGTCATTCCTCGAAGATCTCTTTATGGACCAGGTAAATGCTGCCCCTTCGGCCTCGGCGGCGGCACGGTCGAAGCCCGCGGTATCAACCGTCTCGCCTTCTTCCACGGCCTCTTTCATCCGGTCCGCCTCATCCCATACTTCCAACATGGCATCGGTCGCTTTCTCAAGGCTGGCAAACCGCGCATCCTGCCAATCGAGTTCCGATGCCACTTCCGCCCTCTTCTTTCGGCGAGCATGATCAGCCCGCCCAATATAGCGAGAAGCGAGCCGCCATAGACCAGGAGGCCCGGTACCGGCATTACTCGAAGGGGTCCTTACATACCCTGAGTGCGTGTATAAGGTGTATCCCCCGACTACCAGGCACATGATGCAGCCTACGTAAGAGCTGCGCCACCACCAGGCGAGCAGAATACTGATTATGATAGCGGCTCCAAGTATTAGAGCTGCTTTGTCTATCGTGTAAGTAACAGGGGGTTTTGAGGAGCTATAGTTGTTCTGTTCCAGGTGAAAGAAGAACGCGCCGGTGATAATAAGGGCCGCCCCGGTCAAGCCGACGATCATCCCGGCTAAGCGTCTCCATCCCCCATCTCCTTCCGACAGCCGCCGCAGCCACTGCATCCCCGCGCCTTCAATGCGTGGGTATTCAACTTCTTCCTCCTCACCCTCCGGTGTTCGTCTCGATGTCGGTTTCGTTGTCCATACGCCCTCCTTTTTGCCCCGGATTCTCTTATGGTAAACCCGGGCTAAATAGAAGATACCAGGCCTTCCGGTCAAGGTCTGGCATTCTGAACGGTTTGCCCGTCAGTCCTCCGACATCAGCTGGTCGGCCTTTTCTGAGATCTGCTTGAAGTCCCGCGGACCGGCTGGATTCGGGCAGCAGCTTGTCGGTGGAGTTGAATCCCCAGCCCCGGTACTTGACGGCGACACGCGAGAAGATGCGCTTGGCCTCGCGGCCGCACTTCTCGCAGTCCGCTTTCTTTTCGGCGTCCATGGGCTGCAGCAGGTCGAAGCGGTGGCCGCATTCAGGGCATTTGTACTCGTAGATCGGCATATACCTCGCTCCTTAAGTCTTTTCGCCTCAATGCCTCAATTATACTGCAGAAACCTGTCTAAAGCGGGATTTCGGCTTCCTCACCTCTATAACACGGAAACGTCGTCACTCATCCCGTTGACCACGTACACCTTGCCCGAGACGGGGTTGACCCCGATGCCGGTGGGGGCGGAGCCCACCGGTGACGGGTCCTTCACCGTGTTGGCGGCCCCGTCTATCACGGAAACGTTATAGCCGAACATGTTCGACACGTATATCTCGTTGGTAACAGCATCTACACCCACGCCCATGTGGGAGCTGCCGGTCACCACCGTCGCCGTCACCGTGTTGGCGGTGCTGTCGATCACCGTCACGTCGTCTGAGTAGAAGTTGGCCACGTATACCCGGTTGGTCGTGGGATTGACGGCGACGGCGCGGGGGTCGTCGCCGACGGCGACCGTGGCCGTCACCGTGTTGGCGGCGCCGTTTATGACGGACAGGCTGTCGTCGCTGTTGTTGGCTACGTAAACCCGGTTGGTGACGGGGTTGACGGCGATGCCCCAGGGCGCGATGCCCACGGTGATGGCTTCCATCACGGTGTTGGTGGCGCCGTCTATCACGGATACGGTCCCGCTGCTGTTCGCTACGTAGATGCGGGTCCAGGGTCGACCGTAATCCTCGGGGCCGCTGCCCACCGGGATAACGTCGGTGGCGTTGGTGGCGCCGTCTATCACGGACACGCTGTCGCTTGCCAGGTTGGCGACGTATACCCGGTCGGTGTCGGGGTTCACCCCTACGCTGTAAGGCTCGACGCCAACTGGAACGGTTGCGACCACCGTGTCGGTGCTGTTTATAACGGACACGGTTCCGTCGAAGACGTTCGCCACGTAAACCCGGTTGGTGACCGGGTTGACGCCGATGCCGTAGGGCTCGTCGCCCACCGGTATGGCCTGGTCACGCCGGGGATGTACGGGAACCCGATCACTCCGATGGAGTCGGTGGCCCAGGCGCGTTCGTCCCCGTACATGGCCCGCTCCACCACCACTCCCCCGGAGGCGCTGACCACGGTGGAGACGTTGTAGTCAGTGAGGTAGTCGTTCAGGCGGAAGGAGCGGCGGGAGTAGGCGGGGAGGAGCATGTCATGCGGGCCAGTCTGCTCGCCGGCCGAGGTGAAGAAGTCCAGGTCCACCTCGACGCCGGCGCGGGGTTCTGCACCAGCACCCAGGTCTCGAAACCCTCGCCGGTGGAGCCTTCCGCCAGGTACCAGGTGTGGACGGGGGTAACCGCCCCGACCGAGCAGGTGCCCCAGGCGCGGGAGGTGTCGTACATGGAGCGCTCGGCTATGACCTCTCCCCCACTGGAGGAGACCACGGTGGATACGTCGTAGTCGATAACGTAGTCATTGAGCTTAAAGAGCGGCGGGAGTGGTCGGCAAGGGCCACGTCCTGCAGCTCGGGACTGAGGGGCCCCGAGGAGGTCATCGAGCTAGGTCGCAGGTGACCGGGGTGTCCCCGGGGTTCTGTACCAGCACCCAGGTCTCAAAGCCCTCGCCGGTTGAGCCCTCGGCCAGGTACCAGTCGGGGGCGGGGGTGGAGGTGCGATGGGAGCATGGTCAGGGGCGCGGCTGCTGTACATGGCCCGCTCCACCACCACCCCGTCGGATGACTCGACCCGGGTGGAGACATCGTAGCTCGGCTCCGCGTAGTCGTTCACGCGGAAGGAGCGGCGGAGTAGGCCAAGTCCATGGGCCGAGCCCGGGGACCCGTCCCGAGGATGACGAGGAGCAGGTGGCCGCGGCATCGGAGGGGTTGAGCACCAGCACCCAGGTTGAAACCCTTGCCGGTGGAGCCCTCGGCCAGTGTCAGCCGGTCCCCGGCGGCCGATGGATTCGGAAGCCCAGGTGCGGCCCGCCCGTACATGGAGCGCTCGACCACGCTCATGCTCCCCGGGTAGACTTGACCACCGTGGAGAGGTCGTAGGACTGGACGTAAGGCGTGGGGGCGTTGAGTAACCCGCGAGCAAGGGTGTAGCCTTGCAGGGGTTCACCGTGGCGAAGGTCAGGTCCAACGGCCTAGGGTGGGGTTGGGTTCTCCACCAGCACCCAGGTCTCCACCCCGTCCTTAGTGCATCCTTTGGCCAGGTACCAGGTGTCGGTGGGCACGAGCGCGAGTCTCACCCAGGTCGCGGTCAGCCGTGGCGGTGAATGAGTATTCGGCCTCGGTGGATACCTCGAATCCCCCTCGGTCCAGTTGACGAAGCACCACCGGGTCGTGGCGCTCACCGTCACCGGGTCCCCGTACTCATAGGAGCCTCCCCCGCTCACCGAGCCGTCCCCGTTGGCATCGACGCGAACGGCAGCTTCTGAAGATGGTGACGTCGTGCTTTTCCCCACAGGTCGTCGAGGACGTAGGGGTCCGAAACCGGCCGCCCCGCGACCGTCACCCCGTCGTGCTGGGTGTCCATGACTCATCACCACCCCGTTACCTCATCCACGCGCGGTCGACGCGCGCACGCGACGACCGCAACGCTCACAATGGGCGGTACCGCTCTCGCACCGACACCGACCGCGCACCAGCCGCCAGGGTCGAGCGGAAGCGGCTGTTCGCTGTTCTTGAACTCGATCCCACGCCCCGCCAGGTGGCAACGCACGAGCAGATCGGGTCGGGCGCACCCACTCCACGCCCCCATCGAGCCGTTCCCGCACCGCCTGGTGGTGTCCTGCTCGACGGCATCCGGAGCGTCCCGGCCAATTCTGCCGCTTCGGTGTTGGGCTTCTTTGCTGTTCGGGTTCGATGCCTGCGGGTGGTTGCTCGCGCATCAGGTCGTCGGTGCTCATGGTGGTGAGTGGCCGTCGGTCATCAGGTTGGTGCGGCGCCGGCTAGCGGCCCACCGTCGAGGGATGCACATCGAGCGACCGGGCGATCTTGTTCGACCACCCCGACTCCCGCACCGCTGCCGATCTTACGATCCGGCACCTCGACGGCACGAGCCGCGCCAGCTCGGGGTTGGCGACGCCACGACAGGTGGTTCAGTCGGCGCAGCTTCGAGCGCCGACCGACTCGCCGGCCGCTTTGGTGGTCGAGTGGTGGTGCGGATGAGCATGATGGTCAGATGGGTCGAGGCGAGCACGGCCACGGGGCGGCCGCGACGGCCGCGGCCGCGAGCCCGGCGGGTACGTCCGCGTCAGCGGCGACTATTGCGTGCAGCGCGTTCGCGGTCACCAGCACCGCCGCCCCACCGATCAGCAGCGTCCACGGATATGACTGCTCGCCCGCGAGCGCGACCACGGCGACGGTGGACACCACGATCACGCCACGACCTGGATCAACGGCCACGCCCACGCCTGCCCGGGACCCGCCAGGTCTGCCAATGCTGCTGAAGCGAGCCAGAACGCGCCTGGCCAACATGGGTCCCCAGGACGAGGTGATGACACGCCTGCGGCCCCGCCACCCAGTCATGCCAGCCCCCGAGCCGAGGGACGCGGCGGGCCCGGCCCACACGATGTGAGTGAGTCGTGGGTCGTTCGCGGGCTCGAACGGCGTGAGACAGGCGGTAGGCGCTGTCCACGGTGCGGGTGATTCCCGGCCCGGCCGTCCTGGTGGCGGCCAGAACATCCCAGCGGGCCAGGCGGCAGGGAAGGCGCCGGACAGGTCCATTTCGTCCGCCCTCGCTGTGCTTGAAAGACCATGCTGCCACCCGCTCGGCATCCACGGTCACTCCACCGCGCTTCGGGAGCGGCGGGGGACGTGGGTCGAGGAAGTCCCGCAACCTGGCCGCGTCCACCGGGCCGACGGAGTGCGCGGCGATGTCCGCGACCTGGTAGCGCCTCATACTGCCGTCGATGATCCGTTGGGGAGGCGACGACGCAGCCGCTGTCGCCCCGGAAATCGACCCCCGCAGCGGCGGCCGCCCACGACCGCGCCCCTGCCTGGTGTCGCCGGAAGTACGCGTGCGGCGCCGCGGTGGGCGCGCGCACCAGCAGACTCGCTCCATGTCGTCGGCCGCGCGATTCCATGCGACGCGGCGTCGGGGATCGTCGTGGTCGATGTGGACGTCCACGGCCCTACCGATGGTCGGCTCGCGTTCGAGCAGGCGGTGGAGGCCGGTCTGGTGGGTGGGTGGAGTCTGCTGGTGCGGACTCCGACGGGTGGGATGCACGCCTACTTCCCGGCGACGCCGGGTGTGGAGCAGCGGTCGTGGCAGGCCGCCCGGGCCGGGATCGACTTCCGCGGCGATGGCGGCTACATCATCGTGTCGCCCTCGGTGCGCGTCATCGACGAGATGCCGATCCGCTACGAGATCACCGACATCAGCGACCACCTCGCGGCTGGGATCGGATTCGGCCCGGCTCCGGGACTTCCTCGATCCGCGACCCGGCCCGTCCTGCGGCCCGGTCGTGCGTTGGTGCGGATCGCAGATGTGGAGCGGTTGGCGTCCTGGGTCGCCGGACAGGGCGAGGGCGAACGGAACCGTAGCGCTGTTCTGGGCGGCCTGCCGACTGGCAGAGAACGGCGTGGCGGCGTCTGATGCTCGGGATGTGCTGGTGGCCGCCGCGCAGCAGCCGGGTTTCGATGAGCGGGAGATCGCCCGCACCGTGAACAGTGCCTACCGCCGTGTCCATGCCGGAGCGACCGACCCGCGACGACAGCGACTCGTTCGCGTCGGCCTGGCGGGTGGCCGGCAGCGGGCTCCGGTTCGGGGGCTGGCATGACCGGGTGGCGGGGCCGCCGGTGGGCGGTCATCACGTCGGTGGTCGGGACGGTGTTCATCGCTGCTGGCGCGTTCTGGCTGTCGTTCACGGCGTTGGCCGACCTGGCGCCTCGGTCGGGGATCGGTGCCGGGCAGGCGTGGGCGTGGCCGTTGATCGTCGATGGCGTGATCGTGGTGTCCACCGTCGCGGTGGTGGCGCTCGCGGGCGAGCGGGCCGCCTGGTATCCGTGGACGCTGCTGATCGGTGGCGCGGCGGTCTCGGTGACCGCGAACGCGCTGCACGCGATCGTCGCGGCAGACGCCGATGTACCGGCCGGGTCTCGCGGCGGCGGTCGCGGCCGTCCCGCCCGTGGTGCTGCTGGCCTCGACGCATCTGACCGTCGTCCTCATCCGCACCACCACCCAGCCCGCCGCGCAGCGGCCGAGCGAGGTCGTGAGTCGGTCGCGCTCGCAGTCAGGCCGACTGAGCCGCCTGCCGTGGTGTCGCCGACCCGGAGCTGGCGCGGCTCGTCGCTGTCGAGGTGCGTGGATCGTCGGGTGCGGGCGGCGGGCTTGCGGGAGTCGGGGTGGTCGAACAAGAAGATCGCCCGGTCGCTCGATGTGCATCCCTCGACGGTGGGCCGCTGGTTCGCCGACGCGCACCACCTCGATGAGCCCGAGCAGACCGGCTCTGAGCCGATCTTGGAGGGAGCGACACCATGAGCACCGACGACCTGATGCGCGAGCAACCACCACGCCGCATCGAACCCGAACAGGCACCGAGAGCCCGACGCACCGAGGCGGCCGAGCTGGCGGGGACGCCGGATGCGGTCAAGCAGGCAGACGGCCCGCCGGACGGGTGCGGGAGCGCTGGATCAGGTGCGCGGCCGGGGCGTGGAGTGGGTGCGCCCGACCGATCTGCTCGTCCGCGGTAGCGGGACCTCGCGGGGCGTGGGATCGAGTTCAACGCGAACAGGGCCGCCGGGTCCGCTCGACCCTCGCCACGGGGGCGCGGTCGGTGTCGGAGCGGGCGAGGCGGTTGCCGCCGTTGTCGGCGTTCGGCCGTCGCGGCCAGCAGTCGAGCGGGCGCGGCGCGGTCCGGGGTCGGGATGAGGTAACGGGGTGGTGATGAGTCATGGACACCCAGCGCGACGGGGTGACGGTCGCCAGGGGCGGCCGGTTTCGGACCCCTACGTCCTCGACGACGTGCGGGAAAAGCACAACATCACCGTCTTCTACGACATCGAGAGCTACCACATCGGCGTCGACGCCGACGGTGACGGCTCGGTGAGCGGGGGAGGCTCCTACGAGTACGGGGACCCGGTGACGGTGAGCGCCGCCCCCGACCCCGGCTGGTACTTCGTCAACTGGACCGAGGGGGGAGTCGAGGTATCCACCGAGGCCGAGACTACTCCTTCACCGCCACGGCTGACCGCGACCTGGTCGCTCACTTCGCGCCCGTGCCCACCGACACCTGGTACCTGGCCGAAGGATGCACCATGGACGGCACCGAGACCTGGGTGCTGGTGGAGAACCCCAACCCCTCACCCGTCACCGTGGACCTGACCTTCGTCACGGCTGAAGGGGTGGTGAGACCCCCCCGAGCTGCAAGGCTACACCCTTGCTCCCGAGACACGGGTCTCCTTCGACGCCGGCGCCTACGTCCAGTCCTACGACCTCTCCACCGTGGTCAAGTCCACCGGGGGAGACATCGTGGTCGAGCGCTCCATGTACGGGGCGGACCGCACCTGGGCTTCCGAATCCATCGGCACCCGGGAGCCGGCTGACACCTGGTACCTGGCCGAGGGCTCCACCGGCGAGGGTTTCGAGACCTGGGTGCTGGTGCTCAACCCCTCCGATGCCGCGGCCACCTGCTCCCTCGACTTCATGGCCTCCACGGGACGGGTCCCCGGGCCCCGGCGCGTGGAACTCCCGCCCTACTCCCGCCGCTCCTTCCGCGTGAACGACTACGTGACCGACTACGATGTCTCCACCCGGGTCGAGTCATCCGACGGGGTGGTGGTGGAGCGGGCCATGTACGGGGCGGACCGCGCCTGGGCCCATGCCTCCATCGGCACCTCCACCCCCGCCCCCGACTGGTACCTGGCCGAGGGCTCAACCGGCGAGGGCTTTGAGACCTGGGTGCTGGTACAGAACCCCGGGGACACCCCGGTCACCTGCGACCTCACCCTGATGACCTCCTCGGGGCCCCTCAGTCCCCCCGAGCTGCAGGACGTGGCCCTTGCCGACCACTCCCGCCGCTCTTTTAAGCTCAATGACTACGTTATCGACTACGACGTATCCACCGTGGTCTCCTCCAGTGGGGGAGAGGTCATAGCCGAGCGCTCCATGTACGACACCTCCCGCGCCTGGGGCACCTGCTCGGTCGGGGCGGTTACCCCCGCCCACACCTGGTACCTGGCGGAAGGCTCCACCGGCGAGGGTTTCGAGACCTGGGTGCTGGTGCAGAACCCCGCGCCGGGCACCGTCGAGGTGGACCTGGACTTCTTCACCTCGGCCGGCGAGCAGGCCGGCCCGCATGACGTGCTCCTCCCCGCCTACTCCCGCCGCTCCTTCCGCCTGAACGACTACCTCACTGACTACAACGTCTCCACCGTGGTCAGCGCCTCCGGGGGAGTGGTGGTGGAGCGGGCCATGTACGGGGACGAACGCGCCTGGGCCACCGACTCCATCGGAGTGATCGGGTTCCCGTACATCCCCGGCGTGACCACGACCATACCGGTGGGCGACGAGCCCTACGGCATCGGCGTCAACCCGGTGACCAACCGGGTTTACGTGGCGAACGTCTTCGACGGAACCGTGTCCGTTATAAACGGCGCGACCGACACGGTGGTCGCCACCGTTCCAGTTGGCGTCGAGCCTTACAGCGTAGGGGTGAACCCCGACACCGACCGGGTATACGTCGCCAACCTGGCAGAGCGACAACGTGTCCGTGATAGACGGCGCCACCAACACCGTCACCGACGTTATCCCGGTGGGCAGCGGCCCCGAAGGAGTTTGCGTCAACCCTGCCACCAACCGCATCTACGTAGCGAACGGCGGCAGCGGGACCGTATCCGTGATAGACGGCGCCACCAACACCGTGATGGACACCATCGCCGTGGGCATCGCGCCCTGGGGCATCGCCGTCAACCCCGTCACCAACCGGGTTTACGTGGCCAACAACAGCGACGACAGCCTGTCCGTCATAGACGGCGCCACCAACACGGTGACCGCCACGGTCGCCGTGGGCGACGACCCCCGCGCCGTCGCCGTCAATCCCACGACCAACCGGGTATACGTGGCCAACTTCTACTCAGACGACGTGACGGTGATCGACGGCGCCACCAACACCGTGACGGCGACGGTAGTGACCGGCAGCTCCCACATGGGCGTGGGTGTAGATGCTGTTACCAACGAGATATACGTGTCGAACATGTTCGGCTATAACGTTTCCGTGATAGACGGGGCCACCAACACGGTGAAGGGCACCGTCACCGTGGGCTCCGCCCCCACCGGCATCGGGGTCAACCCCGTCTCGGGCAAGGTGTACGTGGTCAACGGGATGAGTGACGACGTTTCCGTGTTATAGAGGTGGGAGGGAAGCCGAAATCCCGCTTTAGACAGGTTTCTGCAGTATAATTGAGGCATTGAGGCGAAAAGACTTAAGGAGCGAGGTATATGCCGATCTACGAGTACAAATGCCCTGAATGCGGCCACCGCTTCGACCTGCTGCAGCCCATGGACGCCGAAAAGAAAGCGGACTGCGAGAAGTGCGGCCGCGAGGCCAAGCGCATCTTCTCGCGCGTCGCCGTCAAGTACCGGGGCTGGGGATTCAACTCCACCGACAAGCTGCTGCCCGAATCCAGCCGGTCCCAGCGGGACTTCAAGCAGATCTCAGAAAAGGCCGACCAGCTGATGTCGGAGGACTGACGGGCAAACCGTTCAGAATGCCAGACCTTGACCGGAAGGCCTGGTATCTTCTATTTAGCCCGGGTTTACCATAAGAGAATCCGGGGCAAAAAGGAGGGCGTATGGACAACGAAACCGACATCGAGGAATCAACACCGGAGGGTGAGGAGGAAGAAGTTGAATACCCACGCATTGAAGGCGCGGGGATGCAGTGGCTGCGGCGGCTGTCGGAAGGAGATGGGGGATGGAGACGCTTAGCCGGGATGATCGTCGGCTTGACCGGGGCGGCCCTTATTATCACCGGCGCGTTCTTCTTTCACCTGGAACAGAACAACTATAGCTCCTCAAAACCCCCTGTTACTTACACGATAGACAAAGCAGCTCTAATACTTGGAGCCGCTATCATAATCAGTATTCTGCTCGCCTGGTGGTGGCGCAGCTCTTACGTAGGCTGCATCATGTGCCTGGTAGTCGGGGGATACACCTTATACACGCACTCAGGGTATGTAAGCCTCTCGAGTAATGCCGGTACCGGGCCCTACCTGGTCTATGGCGGCTCGCTTCTCGCTATATTGGGCGGGCTGATCATGCTCGCCGAAAGAAGGGCGGAAGTGGCATCGGAACTCGATTGGCAGGATGCGCGGTTTGCCAGCCTTGAGAAAGCGACCGATGCCATGTTGGAAGTATGGGATGAGGCGGACCGGATGAAAGAGGCCATGCTCAAAGGCGAGACGGTTGATACCGCGGGCTTCGACCGTGCCGCCGCCGAGGCCGAAAAGACCTACCTGGTCCATAAAGAGATCTTCGAGGAATGACTCATCAACTTGAGGGGAGGTTGAAGGAATGCGAAGCAGACCGGCTGCTGTTGCAATAGCCGTTTTGTTGACAATGCTCTGCCTGGCCGGGGTCTCGTGCGGGAACGGGCAGCAGGCGCAGACCAACACCCTCAGCCAGGACGTCATAGACGACATCGACGGAACCATGCAGAGGGCCCTGGAGATGTTCAAGGCGCCCGGGGCCATCGTGGGCGTCTGGTGGGAAGGACAGGGCGAGTACGTCAAGGCCTACGGCGAGGCGGACATCGAACCGGGCCGGGAGATGAGCACGCAGGACCTCTTCAAGGCGGCCAGCGTCTCCAAGACCATCACCGGCAACCTCGTCCTCCAGCTGGCGGGCGAGGGCCGGCTGAGCCTGGACGACAAGCTGTCCGGCTTCGATTTCGCGAGCGGCGTCGCCAACGCCGGCCGCATCACCATCCGCATGCTGCTCAACCAGACCTCGGGCCTGCCCGACCCCTCCAACGAGAACGAGGAGATGATCGCGGTGGAGGAGGCGGAGCCCCTGCACGCCTTCACCCGGGAAGAGGTGATGGCCTACGGCGAGGCCATGCCGGTGCTGTCCGAGCCCGGGCAGTCCTACCACTACAGCAACTGGAACTACTACCTGCTGGGCATGATCGTCGAGCGGGTCACCGGGATGAGCCTGGAGGACGCCGTGCAGGCCCGCTTCGCCGAGCCGCTGGGCCTTACCCAGCACGCGGCTTGACGCGGACTGCTCGTTCCTGCTCAGCCAGCCGCATTCCCACGGGTACGTCTGGGAGGGGGAAGGAGCGGGAGAGGGCGGGAGCGGCTACCTCGACGCCACCACGGCCAGCACCTCCTGGACCTGGGCGGCGGGGTCCATCACCACCGACATCAACGATTTCCGCAAGTGGATAGAGGCCGTGGCGGGCGGCACCCTGCTCACCCCCGAGGCCTACGCGCAGCAGATGGAGGTGGTGCCCCCGGGAGACGGCACCGCCAGCAGCTACCGGCAGGGCGTCATCGACACGGACGGCATGCTCTGGCACAACGGCGCCGTCCCCGGATACTCCAGCTACGCCGGTAGCAACCCCGACAAAGGCCTGACCATATGCGTGTTCTTCAACGTGATGCCCGGGCAGCAGCCGGACGGCGCGCCCGATGGGCTCCAGTACGTGGCGGCCACCGCGACCGCGCAGCGCCTCATCGCCCTGCTGGAAGGTGACTGAACTGGAAGCCGGCCGGCAAGGACCCTACGGAGAACATGGGCAGGGTGCCGAAGGCCATCGTCTATCGTAACCGTCGGCCTCATCTGCGCTGGTCTTGATTGTCGTTATGCTATTGGGCCACCTGGATGAGGCTCACGCAATGGTTCGGGGACCCCTTTGAAGACGACGGCAAGACCGACGTGTCCGAGGACTACGACGTCAAGCGCTACGAGCAGGGCAAGGAAGCCGCCGTGTACATGGCCGAAGGCGACGCGAAGATGGACGAGGCGCGGAGCATCTACAACAAGCTGGACCAGGCCGAGACCGCCCTGGTGGCGAAGCTGGTGAACGGCCAGCCTGTCGACGTTCAGGAGTCCGTCGAGTGGATCAGGACCCTGGAGGGCAAGGCGCGGGCCAGCCTGGCCGAGGCCGGGCGCTCCTACGACCTCATCCTGGACATGCGCCTGGTCGAGGACTACCGGGACTACGCGGCCATGCAGAAGGACCTGATCAACCTGTACGGCCAGCTCTTCACGGTGCAGGACGAATTCCTCGACAGCCTGGCCTCGACCGTGAGTTCGGGGCAGGCCTTCGACGCGGGGTCCCTCATGGAAAGCGGGCAGCTTGCAGGTGATCACCGAGCTGACGGGGGCCATAGACGAAGCCACCGGGCTGTCGGAGGCTTTCAAGCTGGAGAACGACCTCTAGGCGCCGGCTAGGCGCTGCCGCGGATCATGCGCAGGATGTTGAAGAAGTAGAAGCGCCGGCCGGTCACCGGCCACTTCAGTTCCTCCTTGTGCAGGGCCACCTGGGTCAGCAGGTTGTCGGCCTCCTCCTTCAACTTGGCCAGCTCGTACTCGCGCAGGCCCATCTCGGTCATCTCCCCGACGTCGTCCAGGTGCTTGAGCAGGGACATGTTGTCGCGCAGGAACCTGTCCATCTGCTCGGCGTAGGTGGGGGAGATGAGCCCGCTCTTCTCCTTGATGGCGTTCAGCTCGAGCAGCGCGGCGTAGGTGGTGTCCACGATGTCCTGGCGGCTCATCCAGTCCGTCTCGTAGTTGAGCATGTCCCGCCAGTGGGGGTTGAGCAGGGCGTTGCGGTAGTCCTCGAGGGTGTGGAAGAAGATCTTGTAGCCGAACTGCTCGGCGTTGGTGTGGGCGATGCTGCCGGGGTCCAGGAAGGGGGCCAGCGGACCGATGAGCGGGTTGACCAGCGGCCCGTAGGTCTTGATGAGGTAGCCGCAGTATTCCACGGTCTGGCTCACCGACTCCGGGGTCTGGCCGGGCAGCCCCACCATGAAGAAGATGTCCAGTTTCTTGCACCCCGCCTTCAGGGCCCAGTCGAGGTTGTTCTCCAGCTCCTCGTTGGTGTACTTCTTCCCGCCGGCCCAGCGGATCTGCTCGTCGTGGCTCTCGGGGGAGATCTCCAGGTCGAAGTTGGGCAGGCTGGAGGCCAGCTTGTCGAAGAAGGCCTTGGGGGCCGGCTCGAACAGCTCCAGCACGATGTGGTTGTGGGGCGCCAGGTGGCTGACGGCCTCCAGCACCTCGTCGGCGTAGTCGTCGCCCGCCTGGCGGATGTCCCCCACGATGAAGATGGGGGCCGAGGTGAACTTGCTGATGATCTCCACGTCCCGGGCGATCCGTTCCGGGCTGCGGAAGACCGCCTTGCTGCGGCCGAAACAGCCGTCCATGGTCATGGCCGAGCCCCCGCAGAAGGTGCAGTTGCGGGTGCACCCCCGGACGGTGAGCACGGCCGTCAGCGGGTAGGCCCACCAGCCGCTGAAGGCCCTCAAGGTCCAGATGTCGCCGTACTTCCAGGCCGAGCGGAGCATGTAGATGTAGTTGTTGCCCAGGTGGTCGAGTGAGGCCGGCACGTGGCTGAGCTCGCTCTCCCGGATGTTGCCGGAGGAGTCGCGGTAGCTGAGGTTGGGGATATCGTCCAGGGTGCCGCCCTCGAAGAGCGCCGCCAGCAGCTGCCGCAGGGGCTCCTCGGTGGAGTCTCCCCGCACCACGAAGTCGACCTCGCGGTGCTGCTCCAGCAGGTCCCGGGAGAAGAGGGTGGCCGAGTAGCCGCCCATGATCACCGGGGTCTGGGGGTGGTACTTCTTGCAGATGCGAGCTATCTCGATGGCGCCGTGGCAGTGGGGCAGCCAGTGGAAGTCGATGCCGAAGGCGCGTGGGTTGAGCTGGGCGATGAACCTCTCCACGTCGAAATCGGGCTTCTCCAGCATGCGGCTGGCCAGGTTGGCCACCCGCACGTTGATGCCCGAGCGCTCCAGGTACTCCCCGATGGAGGAGAAGCCGATGGGGAACATCTCGAAGAAGGGCCCGGAGGGGATGAGGTCGGCGATGGGGCCGGGGATGGTGAGCCTGCGGCGGAAGTCGTAGATGGACGGCGGGTGCAGCAGCACCAGGTCCGGCTTGGTGAAGAACATATGTAAACCTCGATAGTCTTTTCTAAACGGGACCCACCTCTTAACAAGTCAATTCTAAGCGGATGGGGGAGCGGGCGCAAATGGCGGGCGGGGGAACGGCGGGGCCGCTAGAGGGCGTAAGCGGCGCTGGTGGCCTCCTCGTCGGCCAGCAGCCGGGAGATGAAGGCCTGGCGGTCGCGCTCCAGCTCACCGCAGAGCCCCTCTATCTCGGCGGCCAGGTCGCCCAGGGCGATGGCGAAGACGAACTGGCCCTCCTTGAGGGTGTCGATGAGCTCTCCGGAGTCGGAGCAGAGCTTGAAGATGGAGGAGCCGTCGGTGACCAGGCGGCACTCGGACAGGGGGCGGTCCAGCCCCAGGCTGCCGGTGAGGTAGTCGAGGGTGCGGCGCACCTTCTGCAGGGAGATGCCGTTCTCCAGCATGCCCCGGACCGTGCGCAGCTCGACCAGGTTGCGGAAGGAGAAGGTCGTGGCCCCGTTGCCGCTTGCGGGGGTTTCCACGCCGGAGACGTCGACGAGACCGGTGTCCACCCAGTAGCGCAACTGGCGCCTGGTACAGCCGGTAAGGCAAGCGGCCTGGTCGAGGTTGTACCGCATCGGGACCCCCTTCGAGGAAAAAACTCTCTCCCGAGAGAAGAAAATGGACTGATTGACAAGTTCTGTTTTACTCCAACTGGAACGCGATTTCAATACGATTCGGGGTATTTTTCGGCTTATTTCAGCGGATTTCTTACCCGACACGGTCAGTTCTGACGCGATGAAGAATCCGACACGCCTTCTCTGCTGGTCAGGGCGTTGGAGCGTGCCAACCGGCGTGCCGGCAGGCCACCCCGAGACGGCGGTGGTCTTCCCCCAGCCCCAGGGCCGCGGGGACGTACCATCCCCGGGAGACCTTCAGGGTGAGGGGAACGGGCCCCTTGCCGGGGTATCCGGGGACCTCCAGGAGGTGCCGGGACCACCCGGGCCGGTCCAGCTCGACGGTGCCGAGGCGCTCCCTCCCCATCCGGACCTCGACCCTGGCCGGGTCGGCGGAAAGGCCCGGGCGGAAGGAGGCCAACTCGAGCAGGAGCGCGCCGCCCGGCGGCGGGGGAGGCAGGAGCAGGCGGGAGCGCGGCCCCGACCAGCGGAAGGGCTCGTCCCCGCCCTCCTCGGGGAACCATCCGGGGCCGTAGACCGGCAGCACCCCGGCGATGCCGGCCGGCGGAGGAGGCGGGCGCGCAGCCAGTCTACCCGGCTCTCGGGGGCCGGGCGCATGGGGTGGAGGGCCAGGAAGACGCGGGACGCTCCCGCGAGGCGGCGGAGCGGCGCCAGGCAGACCAGGCCCAGGTAACGGAGGTGGGCCCTGGCGCTCATAACCGGAGATGGCCCGCGGCCGTCTTCCTTCGCCGCCTTGAAGTGCAGGTCGCCCCAGGCGCCGACCTCCAGGGCCTCCAGGCGCCACCCGGCGCCCCTCAGGGCCCGCATCCACCTCCCCAGGGTATAGGAACCCTCGTGGGCCCCCGCCTCCTCCTCGGCCGGCGTGAGGCGGCAGGGAAGGAGCAGGGGCTCGTTGGCGGCCAGCAGCATCCCCCCGGGGCGGGTCACCCGGGCCAGTTCCCGGGCCAGGGCCTCCAGGCCGGGGGAGTGGTGCAGGGTGGCGGTGGCCACCACCGCGTCGAAGGACCCGTCGGTGAAGGGCAGGCGCTGCATGTCCGCCAGCACCCGCTCGAAATAGATCTCCTCATCCTCGAAGAAGACCTCGGCGGAGGAGAGCCCCAGGTAGGGCGCGGGCGTGATGTCCAGCGCCGTCACCTCCGCCCCCCGGCGGGCCAGCTCGGCCGAGAGCCAGCACCTGCCCGCCCCCGGCTCCAGCACCCGCTGGCCCCGCCAGTCCTCTCGGTCCAGCAGGCGGAAGGCCTCCCTGCCGTGCCGGCGCCAGGTCTCCAGTTCGGCGGGCGGACCCTCCTGCCCCGAAAGGAAGGGGAGGGAGCGTATCCAGCCGCGGGAGCGGGCGTGTTCTTCCTCGCTGTAGGCGCTGGTGTCGAGCATGGACTCCCAGGCGGCGATCTCCGCTCGCACCTGGTCCGAGGTGGCATGCATGAGGTCGAGGATGCCTTCGCGTATGGGGAAGGACGCGGAGCACGCGGGGCAGGCGAGTTCGCCCTCGCGCACCTCGGTCTCGTTCTCCTCGCGCGTGGCGAGCTCAAGGCCCACGTGCCAACAGGCGGGACAGCGTATCAACCGGACCGGTTCAGGACGCAACTTTCCTCCTGCAGCCATCGAATGGGATACTGATTAGATTATATATCCACCGAAGGCCGCGCGGAGAAGCGCTGTTGCACTAGTACTACATAATTGGCATGCACGGCGATCCCTGGCATGTGCTGCACACTGACGAAGGGAGGATATAGCCTACCAAGTCATGGGCAGGGCCTATCGTTGCAGTACATGGCCGTTCAAAATTTGTCAAAGCTGAACGACCTAAATAGAATATTCTAGAAAGGTTGTTTCATTATTCAAGGGGGGAATAACTATGGCTGGTCCAAAAAGCGCCCCGCAAAAGTTGCCGCCAGGATTACAGCTGGGGTTAAGAGATTCCAACCTATCCTAGAGTCTGCTAAGAACAGGGACATCAATGAGTCTGATACGTCCATCATCATCACAGATATCATGGCTGAGGTATTTGGCTTTGATAAGTTCCATGAGATCACCTCAGAGCACACCATCAAGAGCACCTTCTGTGACTTGGCCGTGAAGATAGACGGCAAGATAGAGCTGCTGATTGAGGTCAAGGCAATAGGTATAGATTTGAAGGAAAGCCATATCAAGCAGGCCGTGGACTACGCTGCCAACCAGGGAACGGACTGGGTGATACTAACTAACGGGTTGGCCTGGAAGGTCTTTAACATCACCTTTGGCAAGCCCATTGCCCAGGAAAAGATAATCAAGTTTAACTTCCTTGAGCTTGACCCTAAGACTGCTCCTGATCTTTTATTTGTGCTCTCCAAGGAAGGTTTCTCCAAGTCTGCATTGGATGAATACTATATCCAGAAACAGGCTACTAATAAATATACCCTTGGTGCTTTGATGCTGAGTGAGCCTGTGTTGAAGGTGATGAAAAAGGAACTGGGCAGATCTCGCCCCAGGTGCGGGTGGGTACAGATGAAATAAAGAACGTCCTGACAAATGAGGTTATTAAGCGAGAGGTAGTTGACGGTGAAGAGGCCGCTGATGAGATGAAGAGGATAGATAGACTCCAGAAAGCAGCGGCAAAGCAGAAAAAAACAAGAGCACCTAGGCTCATAGAGCAGGACTGAGCACATACGGAGCCTGTCAAGGGAGAAGAAGAGGCAACCACAGTAGAAGGTGAGCCTCAAGGCCCACAAGGTTATGGCCACACCGTATAGTACCTAGGCAATAGTGTCTCCACATTGTAGTTCATATGCATGATGTTCGTTATAGATTAATGAGACACCATGGAAATTGAAATAATAAAAGAGAACAAAATAAGTTCTTGGATTTACTACTTTTAGCAGACGAACAAGAAAGTATGATTGATAAGTATTTAGACCCGTATTTCAGCCAGGGCCCTGGAGCGCCTGATCCGGTGACGGGTAGCATAAATGCGGCTTAAAGGAGCGCGTCGGCCCACCACTCCGGCGGGTCGTTCGGCTTCGACATGGGCGGCCCCGAAGTCTCCTGTTTCCCGATGACGGGCCAGGCGACCGGGTCTACCTCGGCCTGCCGGACAACGACGGCTCCCCTGGTGATGTTGAAGACGGTCAGGTCCTGCGCGATGGTCACGGGCCCGTCGTACTGGGTGCGCATCTCCGGGTATGCAGTGCTCACCGTATCGTGGTCGACCACGAGGTGCCACATCACCGACATGCGCGCCCCCGCTTCCTTGAAGACCTTGCCCGCCATGGTCGGGCTGGTATGGGTCATGTTCACGATCAGCTCGGCCTGCGCCTCGGGCACCCCGGCCTTCTCGGCGAAGACCTTGGGGGACGGAAAAGTCTCGTGGATGAGCAGGTCCGCGCCGTCACAGGCCTCGACCACGTACTTGCAGGGACGCGTATCGCCGGAGAAGACCACCGAGCTGCCCGCATAATCCAGCCGGTAGCCGACCGCCCCGTTGATGATGTGGACGACCGGGAAGGATGAGATGGTGACGCCGTTCCGCTCGTAGATCGCAGCCGGCTTGTCGTAGGGCACTTCGGTGGCCTTCATCCGGGTCCCGGATTGCCCCGGATGGCCGCACATCGATTCGGTGTCCCAGGCGAGCAGCGCCTCCAGGTTCCTGACAAAAGCGGCGGTCCCGAGGGGCTCCTTGTCTGCCGCCGGACCCCATATCTCCACGGTATCCCGGCGCCCGCTCTTGGCAAGGCTGCCCATCAAAGCCGGCATGTCGCCCATATGGTCGGCATGCAGGTGCGTCAGAAACACCTTGGTGGTCGAGGTGACCGGCAGACGCAGCCCGCCGAAATTCGTCAGCGCCCCCGCGCCCAGGTCGAAGAAGAAGAAGTCGCGTTCCTCGTTACCTACTTCTATGAGGATCGAGGCCGAGGCCTGGCTCTTCTTGATGAACGGATCGCCGCTCCCGAGGATGGTGACCCTGACCTCTTCAGCCCCCAGCGTCTCGGCTCCCGGCTTGAAGACGGGGGGGTATTCCCGCTCCGGCTCCCCGACGACCGGGGTCGGGGTCAGCGGCTGGCCGCCGCCTTCAAAAACGAGCCTGGTCATTTCGTTAATCTCGGTCATCATGCCCTCCTGTCCTCACCAGTGAACCCAATTCCATTATATTTTTCTATTGTATTAACGAACATTCTTCATATGCCTTCATACGCCCTTCTCCTTACCAACATTATACCGTCTAGCAAGGCAGCATCGCTTCCTGTCGTCATCATCAACTCGCGCTTCTTCTTGGCCTCGCAGGTTATCGGAAGTTGAGAAAATTGGAGTCCGATTCCGGGAGTGCCTTGAGCGCCGCACGTGCTCTTCATGCGGATCGGTTACTGTGTTAAGAGCGGATTCAGGTAGGCGCATATCTCAGCCTGTGGATACGGGCCAGTATCTTTACAAACAGGGCCTCGGATACGGCCACCTCGGCCAATTGGAAGACCGTCCTGCGAGCATGGGAGATGACCTTGGCCCCGATCTTGACCAGCTTGAGCTGGATGCTCCGCAGTGACCAGGAAGACACCTCCTTCGGAAGGGCGAAGCGCCTTAAGAAGTTAGCCAGGTTGTAAGCGAGGACAAAAAGGCAAAGCCTCACCTGGTTGGGGACGAAGCGAGAGCAGGAGAGGCGTGTCCAGGCGATGGCGTACTTGCCCTCCTTGATGAATCTTTCACAGTTGCCCCGCTGGTTGTAGAAGCGAAAGGCGTTCTTGGGGCTGCGGGAGAGGTTGGTGATGATGAAGCCCACCTTCGGCAGCAACTCCCCCCGGTGCCATTCCACCTTGGCGATGACCCGCCTGGAGCGGTCCCAGGATGCGGCTCTGTAGAGGAAGTCGTAGTAGAAGACCTGGGGCTTGGCGGGAGGCCGGCCCACCGGCCTTACCATCATGTGCTCTATCTCCTGATCCAGCCGGGGATTGGACTTGAGCCTCATGGCGTAGAGGATACCCTGGCCTTCCAGGTATTCGTAGACGTCAGGGTGAGGCGAAAGCGGCGTCGCCCCGAAAGTAGAGCTTCTTGCCTGTGTCCCGGTACCTATCCACGATCGGCTCCAGCAGTCCCAGCCACCCGTCTGACGAGTGGACGTTGCCCGGGCGCAAGTGAGCCCCTTCACAGTCGCCGTGCTGGTTGAAGACGAAAAGCGGGTGATAACAGACGGATTTGAAATGCCCGTTGTAAGCCGAACCTTCCTGGCTTCCATGCACCGGAGACTCCGAAGAGTCCATGTCCAGGATGACCTTCTTGGCCTCGGTTGACGCCATCGCCCTTGCCACCCAGGCCCCGTTGATAGATGCCAGCGCCTCCAGGTTGTCTTCCGCTGCCAGTATCTCGGTTTCAAACCTTGACACGGTGGCTGTACTGGCGGCGTTGCGCTCGAGAGCCCGCCTGCCGATGACGGCTCGCATGGCGGGGTCACGGGAAAGCGCTTCCTGGTCGTTGACATCTTCATAGCCGGCAAGCCTCGCGTAGACCGATTGCCTGAGCAGGCCGGTCAGGTCATGCCGCCTGTTTCTTGCCCGCCCTTCTGCGAGCATCTCTGCCGCCATCTCGGTCAATCCCAGCGTCTCATCCAGCTCCCGCACCGCCAACAATCCGGCGTCGGTAGTAACCTTCGCTCCCCGGAATTCCAGCTTCAGACTGCCGTCGAAATCGAGCCTTTTTGCCCCGTTTTTTGCTTCACCCATCAGGTTATCGCTCCTTTAAGCTCTGCGTTGCCCTGAAACACTGTCCTGATGCAGTATTAGGCAAAGCAAGCCCAGTTCCTTCAGGTTTGATATGATTTATCCGGGTGTAGAACTGCTTCTGGTGCGGAACTGTAGAGACATCCTCGGCTCTACATACATTTTGTATGTCTGAGAGGTTAAGAAGATGCTCAATTATTTGATTAAAGTCTCCTACGTGCTATAATTTATGGCGCAAGGAAACACGAAGACGTAGAAGTGGGCAAGCGCCCACTTTTTATTTCGACAGGCGAGTGAGGTCGTTGGCATGAGGCCGGAAGAAGTAGAAGTAAAGGTAGAGGAGCTTATCGAGCCGCTGGTGGTCGAGGAAGGCCTGAAGCTGGTCTCCATCGAGGTGCAGCGGCGCGGGCGCAAGCTCATCCTCTCGGTCTTTTTGGACCGGGAGGGAGGCATCGACCTGGAGACCTGTTCGCGCATGAACGAGGAGATAGGCCGCTACCTGGACGTGGAGGACATCATCCAGGAGCGCTACGACCTGGAGGTCTGCTCGCCCGGCCTGGACCGGGTGCTCAAGAAGACGCGGGAATACGCGGCCTTCATCGGCCGGAACATAGAGATGTGGCTCAAGCAGCCCTTCGAGGGCCGGCGCAAGTTCGACGGCGTCCTCAAGGGCGCCGACGATAAAGGCATAACCATGCTGGTGGACGGCGAGGAGATGGCCTTCGACTTCGAGGCCATCGCCAAGGCCAAGCTGGTCTTCGACTGGAAGACCGACTTGAAGTCCGAGAAGACGACGGGAGATGAGCCCAAGTGAACGTGGAACTGATCGAAGCCCTGCACCAGATCGAGCGGGAGAAGGGCATCAAGGCCGAGACCCTCATCGAGGCCCTGGAGGTCGCCCTGGCTTCGGCCTACCACCGCAACTACGGCGAGGACCACGAGGCGCGGGTGGAGATGGACCGCGAGACCGGCGAGATCAAGGTCTTCAAGCAGGACCTCGACGAGGAAGGCAACGTCATCGCGGAGGAGGAGGCCACCCCCGAGAACTTCGGGCGCATCGCGGCCCAGACCGCCAAGCACGTCATCCTCCAGCGCATCAAGGACGCCGAGCGCGACCTGATGTTCGACGAGTACCACGAGAAGGTGGGGGACATCGTCACCGGCATCGTCCAGCAGAGCGACAATCGGTTCACCCTGGTGGACCTGGGCAAGGTGGAGGCCCTCCTCCCCAACTCCGAGCAGATGCCCGGCGAGCGTTACGAGCACGGCGCGCGGGTCAAGGTATACATCGTGGAGGTGCGCAAGACCAGCAAGGGTCCGCAGATCCTGGTGTCCCGCGCCCACCCCGGCCTCATCAAGCGCCTCTTCGAGTTGGAGGTGCCGGAGATAGGCGACGGTTTCGTGGAGATAAAGGCGGTGGCGCGGGAGCCCGGGCACCGCTCCAAGATAGCCGTCCACTCCCTGGACCGCAACATCGACCCGGTGGGGGCTTGCGTGGGCTCCAAGGGCAACCGCGTACGCATGGTGGTGAACGAGTTGCGGGGCGAGAAGGTGGACATCGTCCCCTGGAGCGAGGACCCCAAGGCCTTCGTCTCCAACGCCCTGGCTCCCGCCCGGGTCAACCAGGTCATCGTCGACCCCGTGGACGAGTCCGCCGTGGTGGTCGTCCCCGATAACCAGCTCTCCCTGGCCATCGGCAAGGAGGGGCAGAACGCCCGCCTGGCCGCGAGGCTTACCTCTTTGCGCATCGATATCAAGAGCGAGGCGCAGTTCTACAAGGCGCAGGGCGGCAAGGAAGAGGAGGCGGAAGCCGCGCAGGAGGCGGAGGAAGAGGCCGAGGCCGTCGAGGAAACCGCCGTAGAAGAGGCCGTCGAGGAAACCGTCTTGGAAGAAGCCGCCGAGGCGGAAGAAGCTGCCGTGGAGGAATCGCCCGTTGAGGTGGAAGAACCCGTGGAAGAGACCGTGGAAGAACCCGTCGAAGAGACCGGCGAGCAAGAAGAGCCTGGCGAAATCGGCGAATAGGGTTAAAATATCTAGAGGAAAAATCGAAAGGGACGTGAATGGCAGGTAAGAGGGTCCACGAGATAGCCAAGGAGCTGAACACCTCCAGCAAGGAGCTGCTGGAACAGCTGCATGCCATGGGGGTGGACGTCTCCAGCACCCTGTCCACCGTGGATGAGAAGACCGAGGCGAAGCTGAAGAAGGGAGCGGGCGCCGCCGCCGTCAAGCCGGCCGCGGAGAAGGCTCCGGCCAAGAAACCGGCCGCCGCCAAGAAGCCCGCCGCCGCCAAGCCGGCCGCGGAGAAGGCTCCGGCCAAGAAGCCGGCAGCCGCCAAGAAGCCGGCCGCCGCCAAGAAACCGGCCGCCGCCAAGAAGCCCGCCGCAACCAGGCCGGCCGCGGAGAAGGCCGCCGGCACCGGCACCGCCGTGAAGGAAGCCCCGGCCGCGGCAACCGCCGCCAAGCCGCCGGCTCCCCCCGTGGAAAAGCCCGCAGCGCACCCGGCGCACCCGGCACAACCGGCGCCCAAGGCGCCTCCCGCCGCCGCGCAGAAGCCCGCGGCTGCCCCGGGGAAGGCAGCGCAGCAGGCCCAGCCGCAACGGCAGGCGCCGCAAGCCGGGCAGAAGCCCCACGCCACGCGACCCGCCCATCCCGCGCCGCAGGCGGCCCGCCCGCCGGCCCCGCCCGCCGCCGCGCAGAAGCCGCACGCTCCCGCCCCCGCGCCGCCGGAGGCCGAGAAGGAAGTGAAGGCCAAGAAGATCAGGGTGCCCTCGGGCATCACCGTCAAGGACTTCGCCCAGAAGCTGGGGAAGACGCCGGCGGAGATCATCAGGATGCTCATGAAGCTGGGGGAGATGATCACCATCACCCAGTCCATGAGCGACGAGGCGGCCCACATCATCGGCGAGGACCTGGGTTTCGAGGTCGAGGTCAAGAGCCGCTTCATCGACGAAGAGGAAATGGACGCGGGGGTCGTCGACAACCCCGAGGACCTGAAGATACGGCCGCCGGTGGTCACGATCATGGGACACGTCGACCACGGCAAGACCTCCCTGCTGGACGCCATCCGCTCCTCCGACGTCATCTCCACCGAGCACGGCGGGATAACCCAGCACATCGGCGCGTACCAGGTAAAATACCAGGGCAAGACCATCACCTTCGTCGACACCCCGGGACACGAATCCTTTACGGCGCTGCGCGCGCGCGGCGCGCAGATAACCGACATCGCGGTGCTGGTGGTGGCAGCGGACGACGGGGTCATGCCCCAGACCGTCGAGGCCATCGACCACGCCCAGGCCGCCGAGGTGCACATCATCGTGGCGGTGAACAAGATAGACAAGGACGGGGCCGACCCCATGCGGGTGCGCCAGGGCCTCACCGAGTACCACCTGCTTCCCGAGGAATGGGGCGGCGACACCATCTTCGTGGACGTCTCCGCCAAGCAGAAGATCAACCTGGACAAGCTGCTGGAGAGCATCCTGCTCCTGACGGAGCTGTACGAACTCAAGGCCAACTACGACACCGATGCCCGCGGCACCATCATCGAGGCGCGGCTGGACAAGGGGCGCGGCCCCATCGCTACCGTGCTGGTACAGCGGGGGACCCTCAAGACCGGGGACGCCATCGTGGCGGGCTCCCAGTTCGGAAGGGTTCGCGCCCTCTTCGACGACAAGGGGCGCAAGCTGGACGAGGCGACGCCTTCCGTTCCGGCGGAGGTCCTCGGCCTGTCGTCGGTGCCCAACCCCGGGGACGAGTTCCGGGTGGTGGAGGACGACAGGCGCGCGCGGGCCATCGCCAGCGACCGCCAGCTCAAGGAGCGCATCATCGCCGACAAGCGCGTCGCCCGCCATATCTCCCTGGAAGAGCTCTTTGACCGCATCAGGGACGGGGAGGTGCAGGAGCTCAACCTCATCCTCAAGTGCGACGTGCAGGGTTCCGTGGAGGCGCTCACGGAGGCCATCGCTAAGATATCCCAGGAGGAAGTGCGCATCAACGTCCTGCACAGCGGGGTCGGCGGCATCTCCGAGAACGACGTCATGCTGGCCTCGGCGTCCAACGCCATCGTCATCGGGTTCAACGTGCGCCCCGACGCCAAGACCCGCGAACTGGCGGAGCGGGAGAAGGTGGACGTACGCACCTACCGCGTCATCTACCAGGTCATCGAGGACCTCAACGCGGCCCGGGTAGGCATGCTCAAGCCCGAGTTCGAGGAGGTCCAGACCGGCTACGCCGAGATCACCGCGACCTTCCATATCCCCAAGACAGGGGTGGTGGGCGGCGCCATGCTCAAGGAAGGCGAGATCAACCGCAACTCCCAGGTGCGCCTGGTACGGGACGGCACCATCATCTTCGAGGGCAAGCTCTCTTCCCTCAAACGTTTCAAGGACGACGTCCGCGCGGTGCAGTCGGGCTTCGAGTTCGGGTTCAGCCTGGAAGGCTACCAGGACATCAAGGAAGGCGACACCATCGAGGTCTTCGAGGTGCGGGAGAAGCCCCGGACCGCCTGACGCTTAAGGGACGGCTTTCACCGATGTTCGTCGGAGCGCTGATAGTGGACCTCTACATGCAGGACAACATGACCCTCAAGGATAAACGGCAGGTCATCCGGAGGATCATCGACAGGGCCAGGCACCGTTTCAACGCGTCCGTGGCCGAGGTCGGCGACCTGGAATCCGTCAAGCAGGGGAGCATCGCCGTGGCCTGCGTGAGCAACAGCGAGTACCAGGTGCGGGAGATGCTGGCCGAGATCGAGAGGGCCGTCATCTCCTGGGGCGCGGGGGCGGAGGTCTCCTGCGAACGTTATATTTTCAGCCCGGATTGACGGGCAAGCGAGGTGTGAGAGATGATCCCGAGCAGGGTCAAGAGGGTGAGCGAGACCTTGAAGGAGGTCTTGAGCGAGATCATCCAGCTCGATCTGAAGGACCCCCACGTCGGCTTCGTCACCGTCACGGGCGTCGAGATGACCCCCGACCTCAAGCAGGCCCGCGTCTGGGTGAGCGTGATGGGCGCCGAAGGCAAGGAGCACGACGTAGAGGACACCCTCAAGGCCCTCAACCACGCCAAGGGGTTCATCAAGGGCGAGGTGGCCAAGCGGGTCAGGCTGCGCTACATGCCCGAGCTGACCTTCATGCTGGACGACACGGTGAGCAAATCCATGCGCATAGAGGGAATCTTAAAGGAGATCATCCCGGAAGAGCGAGCCGGAGACGAGGAAGAGGGGACGGAGCAGGATGGATGAGCGGGGACGGCTGATCATCGAGGCCCTGAGCGCGGCGGCAGTCATCGTCCTGTCCAGCCACGAGCACTCGGACGGTGACAGCCTGGGCGCGCTCTTCGCCCTGACGCAGGTGCTGCGGAGCCGGGGAAGGCCGTTCTTCCCGCCCTCCCCGATGACGCGGAGGTGCCGCCCCAGTACCGGTTCCTGCCGGGTCGCGAGACGCTGGTGCCGGGGAGCGAGGTCCCGGCGGCGCCGGACCTGTTCGTGGCCCTCGACTGCGGCAATCTCGAACGCCTGGCGGGCCTGAAGGACAAGGCGGCGGCGGCCCGCACCCTGATCAACATCGACCATCACGAGGACAACACGTCCTTCGGCCATCTCAACCTGGTGGAACCCCACGCCTCGTCCACCTCGGAGATCGTCTTCGGCCTGGTGCGGGAGGCCGGCTGGGGCATGAACCTGGAGGCGGCTACCTGCTTCTACACAGGGCTGCTCACCGACACCGGGCGTTTTCGCCACCAGAACACCTCGGCCGCCACCTTCCGCGCCGCGGCCGAACTGGTGGACATGGGGGTCGACCCGCAGGGCCTGGTGGCGCGCATCTACGAGAGGGTGTCCGTTTCCTACCTGCGCCTCACCGGGCTGGTGATGGAACGGGCCAGGCTGCTGGATTCGTACCCCTTGATCTACAGCTATCTCAAGCAGTCCGACCTGAAGGAGATGGGCGTGGGCATGGGGGAGACCGAGGACCTCATCGACCACCTGCGGGTGGTGGGGGAAGCCCAGGCCGTCCTGCTGCTCAAGGAACAGGCGGACGGGAGGGTGCGGGCCTCCATGCGCTCCATCGGCGATGTGTCGGTGGGGGAAGTGGCCCGGAGCCTGGGAGGCGGCGGGCATGCCCGCGCGGCCGGCTTCACCTCCGACGCCTCCATGGAAGAGGTCGTGGAGACCGTGGCCGGGGCCCTCATCGAACAGGCCGGCAACGCGGCCTGAGCCCTGGCCATGCACGGCGTTCTACTCCTGGACAAGCCCTCCGGAATCACCTCGTTCCAGGCCGTCTCCCGGCTGAAAAGAGCCATGGGGGGCGTCAAGACCGGGCATTCCGGCACCCTCGACCCACTGGCCACCGGGCTGCTGGTGGTCCTGGCGGGCGAGGCCACCAAGATCGCGCCCTACCTGGACGAGGAACCCAAGGAGTACGAGGCGCTGATGCGGCTGGGGTTGACCACCGACACCTACGACCTGGAGGGCCAGGTGATGGAGGAGAGGGAGGTCGAAGCGGACGACCGGAGCATCCTCGAAGTGCTCGCGGGGATGGCGGGGAAGCAGGAGCAGGTGCCTCCCCCGTATTCGGCAGCGAAGGTGAAGGGAAAGCCCCTCTACAAATACGCGCGGGCCGGCATCGAGGTGGAGGCCAGGACCAGGGAGATAGAGGTCTTCAGCCTGGAGGTGGGGGAGATCAGGCGGCGGGACGGGGCCTGCGACGTCCGCCTGCGCGTCTCCTGTTCGCGCGGTACCTACATCCGTTCCATCTGCCACGAAGCGGGACGGCGCCTGGGATGCGGAGCCTGCCTGGAGGAGCTGCGCAGGACGCGGGCGGGCTCGTTCTCACTGGAGCGCGCGCTGACGCTCGAGGAATGGTCAGACCGCCTGGCGGAGGGGAGGACGGACGGAGTGATAAGCATCGCCGGGGCGCTCGCGCACCTGCGCGCCGTGAGGGTGGAGGGTCGCGACCTGGAGCTGGTGAGGAACGGCCACTCCCTGGATACCGCGCCCGGGTCGAGTGCCGGCGTGATGGTCGTGACGGACGGCGCGGGCGTGCCGGTCGCCCTGCACTCGCTCGAGAGCCCCGCAACGGGCCGCACCCGTGTCCTCCGCGTCCTGAATTTGGCGTAGATTCACTTTGGGGTCAGGCCCCAAAGTGAGTTAACATAGGAAACGAGCAGCAGGCTCAGGGTTAATTCATTTTGGGGCCTGACCCCAAAGTGAATTAAGGGTCGAGAGCACCGCAGGTCTTGAGAGAAGAGGCGATGACGTGGAAGTAATACCGGGGATAGGCGCGTGGCCCGAGGAACTGGCCGAGACGGTGGTGACCATCGGCATGTTCGACGGGGTGCACCGCGGCCACCGGCGCATCATCGAGATCGCCCACCAGCGAGCGCGGGACCTCAAGCTGCGCTGCGTGGTCTTCACCTTCGACAGGCACCCCCTGGAGACGCTGAAGCCGGGCAAGCACCCGCCCTACCTGTCGTCCAGTGCCCAGAAACTGCGCCTGCTGGAGGAACTCGACGTCGACCTGGTGCTGATGTCCCACTTCGACGCGGGGTTCGCCGCCATCGGCGCCGACAGTTTCTTCGACGGCATCCTCAGGAAGAAGCTCGGGGCCAGGGTGGTCGTGGTGGGGGACAACTTCCACTTCGGGAAGGAAGGCCACGGGGACATCTCCTACATGAAGCAGCTGGGCGAGAAGAGGGGGGTCGAGGTCATCGCGGTCCCGCTGCTCAAGGAGGGGAAGGACGTCATCTCCTCCACCAGCATCCGCCGCCTGCTGGAGAAGGGCGACGTGGAAGAGGCCAACCACCGCCTGGGGTGGCAGTACATGCTGGAGGGGTTCGTGGTCCACGGAGACCACCGCGGCAAGTCCCTGGGTTTTCCCACCGCCAACCTGGACATCCACGACCAGCGCTGCGTCCCCGCCAACGGCGTCTACGCCGGGGAGGCCATGCTGGAGCATCACGCCTGGCCCGCGGGCATCTACATCGGCAGCATCCCCACCTTCAAGGGGCGCCACCGCCGGCGGGTGGAGGTGCACCTGCTGGACTTCGACGGCGACTTATACGAAAAGTACCTGGGGGTCAACTTCACCCGGAGCATCCGCGCGGAGATGTCCTTCCCCCACGTGTCCGACCTGCAGCGCCAGATCGCCCTGGACCTGGCCAGGGTGCGGGAATACCACGAGGGCAAGCGCTAGCAGTCGGGTTACTCAGGCCACACGTCATAGGGGACAATGGCGTTGCAGTTCGAACAGTAATAACCTGAACCCTCATATCCATAGTCGTCCCAGTAGACATAGTACGGATCAGCCCCGCAATTCCAGCATGAGGCATAAGGATCATAGATCGACCCGCTACGCCCGGACGATCTGGCCGCGTCCGCTTCCGCCTGGGCTTGCGCGGCAGCCGCCTCGGCCGCGGCTTGGGCCGCCTGGGCCTCCGCCGCCGCCTGCTCGGCCGAGGCCTTCTCCGCCTCCAGGCGCTGCTTCTCCGCGTCCAGGGCGCTGGCGATGAGCTGCCTCAGGCCGGGCCCCATATCCTCGGCCACCGCCAGGACGTCCGAGTCGTACTTGCCGGACACCTCGTCGTTGTTCTTCAGGAAGGCGTCGTTCAGGTCGGCGGTCTGCGTGGCCAGTTCCTGCGCCTCGTCCAACTGGGCCGTGAGGCCGTCCGCCACCTTGGGGTCCTTGAGGGTACCGGAGTCCAGGGCACTGGCCAGGTCCCCGTAGACCTTGTCCAGCTTGGCCAGGTACTCCCCGTAGGAAGCCAGGGCGTCGGCCAGCTCGTCGGCCTTGGCCTCGCCGCCCTTGGAGGCCTCGGCGTGTTTCAGGTCCTTCTCCAGGCTCTCGACCTCGTCCATGGAGTCCCGGATGGCCTCCTGGTCCTGCCTGAGCGCCTTGGGGTCGTAGGTGATGGGGTCGAGGCTCTTACCGTCCTTTTCCATGAGGTCCGCGTAGTCCTCCCAGACCTGGACGGTGGCTTCGTCCACCGCGGACTTCTCCTCCCCCTTGACCAGGAAGAAGATGCCCACGGCCAGGCCTCCCACCACCAGCAGGGCCAGCACCACGGCGAGCGCCTTGCCGCCGGGCGTGGAGAAGAACCCGCCCCCCTGCGCCGTCGCCCCGGCCGTGGCCGCGACGGCCTGCGGCGGGGCCGCCGGCATCACCGGCGGGTAGGGGGCGGTGGCCTGCGGCGGGGGAGGTGGAGGCGGGGCGGGAGCCGACGGGGCCGTGTACATGGTGCGCTGGGCGGGGGCCTGTGGAGCTTCCGCTTCACCCTGCACCTTTCCGCAGTTCAGGCAGTAGATGCTGCCTTGCTCGAGCGGGCTGCCGCATTTCTCACACTGCATCGAGAACACCTCCGCTGTTCGTGGCCTGACATAGACACGTCAATACTTGTATTGTCTGTACCCGCAGTTGAAACAGTACCAGCTGGCCGTCATCTCCATCCAGACGTAGGGATCGGATGCGCCGCATACCGGACAATGCGATGGACTGGCCGCCGCGGCCGCAGCCGCTGCTGCTGGCGTCCGCTTCCGCCTGCTGGCCTGGGCGGCCGCGGCCGCTGCCGCCGCCGCCTGGGCCTCCGCCGCCGCCTGCTCGGCCGAGGCCTTCTCCGCCTCCAGGCGCTGCTTCTCCGCGTCCAGGGCGCTGGCGATGAGCTGCCTCAGGCCGGGCCCCATATCCTCGGCCACCGCCAGGACGTCCGAGTCGTACTTGCCGGACACCTCGTCGTTGTTCTTCAGGAAGGCGTCGTTCAGGTCGCCGGTCTGCGTGGCCAGTTCCTGCGCCTCGTCCAGCTGGGCCGTGAGGGCGTCCGCCACCTTGGGGTCCTTGAGGGTACCGGAGTCCAGGGCACTGGCCAGGTCCCCGTAGACCTTGTCCAGCTTGGCCAGGTACTCCCCGTAGGAGGCCAGGGCGTCGGCCAGCTCGTCGGCCTTGGCCTTGCCGCCCTTGGAGGCCTCGGCGTGTTTCAGGTCCTTCTCCAGGCTCTCGACCTCGTCCATGGAGTCCCGGATGGCCTCCTGGTCCTGCCTGAGCGCCTTGGCGTCGTAGGTGATGGGGTCGAGGCTCTTACCGTCCTTTTCCATGAGGTCCGCGTAGTCCTCCCAGACCTGGACGGTGGCTTCGTCCACCGCGGACTTCTCCTCCCCCTTGACCAGGAAGAAGATGCCCACGGCCAGGCCTCCCACCACCAGCAGGGCCAGCACCACGGCGAGCGCCTTGCCGCCGGGCGTGGAGAAGAACCCGCCCCCCTGCGCCGTCGCCCCGGCCGTGGCCGCGACGGCCTGCGGCGGTGCCGCCGGCATCACCGGCGGGTAGGGGGCGGTGGCCTGCGGCGGGGGAGGTGGAGGCGGGGCGGGAGCCGACGGGGCCGTGTACATGGTGCGCTGGGCGGGGGCCTGTGGAGCCTCCGCTTCACCCTGCACCTTTCCGCAGTTCAGGCAGTAGATGCTGCCTTGCTCGAGCGGGCTGCCGCATTTCTCACACTGCATGGAACCACCTCCGCTTGCTGGTGCCCTGTTGAATAAAGTCTATACTATGAGACGATACTACGGCAACGAAACGGCCGATTCATTTGGACATTGCGCCCGAACACCTATACAATAGGTTGATATATTGTTACTGGCGCGCATGCCGGCGCGCCGAACCGCAGTCTAAGTGATGCAGAATCACCGGCTCTTCACCTGGATTGCGGGGATGACACTAGGAGGTGTGTTCATGGCATTGGAAGAGCAGGGTAAACTCTCCGTGATCGAAGAGTACAAGACCCACGACGGCGACACGGGTTCGCCCGAAGTCCAGGTAGCGCTGCTGACCTACCGCATCAACAACCTTACCGAACATCTGAAAACCCACAAGAAAGACCACCATTCCCGGCGCGGGCTGCTGAAGATGGTGGGGAAGAGGAGGAGATTGCTTGATTATCTGAAGAAGACGGACATCGAGAGGTACCGCAGCCTCATCGAGCGTCTCGGCCTGCGCCGGTAGCCCCGGAGCGGCCGAAGGATATGCGGAGAATATATTTTTCGAACTGATAGGAGATGAAAGAACAGATGGCAGAAGGCCAAGTATTCAAGGAAGTATTCGAACTAGCCGGTAAGCAGATAACCCTGGAGACGGGCAAACTGGCCGGCCAGGCGGACGGCGCCGTGGTGGTCAGCTGCGGCAACACCGTCCTGCTGCTGACGGCCGTGGGCTCGAAGGACGAGTCCGACAGGGATTTCTTCCCGTTGACCATCGACGTGGAGGAGCGCATGTACGCCGCCGGAAAGATCCCCGGGGGCTTCTTCCGGCGCGAGGGACGGCCCTCCGAGAAGTCCACGCTGACAGCCCGGCTCACCGACAGGCCGCTGCGCCCCAACTTCCCGGAAGGGATGCGCATCGAGGTCCAGGTGGTGGCGACCATCCTCTCCGTGGACCAGAAGAACCCGCCGGACGTGCTGGGCGTCCTGGGCGCCTCGGCCGCCCTGATGATATCCGACATCCCCTTCAACGGGCCCGTCGGCGTGGTGCGGGTGGGCCAGGGCGGGGGAGGCTTCATCGTCAACCCCACCTACGAGGAACTGGACCAGAGTGACCTCGACCTGGTGGTGGCGGGCATCCTCAACCGCGAGACCAACGAGGTCGACGTGATCATGGTGGAAGCGGAAGCCGACCAGGTCCCCGAATCGGAGCTCATCGACGCGCTCGAGTTCTCCAAGAAGTACATCATGGACACCATCCGCGCCCAGATCCGCCTGCAGGAGATGGCCGGAAGGCCCAAGCGCGAGGTCAGCCTGAGGCAGTTCGACCTGCCGGCGGTGGAGCGCGTGGTCCCGGACTTCGCCGAGGAACCTCTACCGGCTGGTCAGGGAATGCGCCGGCGAGCAGCTGACCAAGCAGGATCGCGAGGACAAGTTCAGCAAGCTCAAGAAGGACACCAGGGAGCGTTACTTCCAGGGAGAGAACGAGGAGCTCCTGCCGAGCTTCGGACAGTATTACGACATCAAGATGGGCGAGGCGGTCCGCCGCCTTCTGATGGAGGAAGACCTGCGCGTGGACGGACGCCGCCCGGCGGAGATCCGCCCCATCTCCAGCGAAGTGGGCCTGATAAACCGCACCCACGGCTCCGGGCTCTTCACCCGGGGGCAGACCCAGGTGCTCACCATCCTCACCCTGGGCGCCATCGGTGACGTCCAGAAGATCGACGACCTCTCCATCGACGAGACCAAGCGTTACATGCACCACTACAACTTCCCGCCCTTCTGCGTGGGCGAGACCGGCCGCATCGGCTCTCCCCGCCGCCGTTCCATCGGGCACGGCGCCCTGGCGGAGCGGGCCCTGCTGCCGCTCATCCCCGAGGAAGCCGATTTCCCCTACGCCATCCGGCTGGTGAGCGAGGTGCTCGCCTCCAACGGCTCCAGCTCCATGGCCTCCGTCTGCGGCAGCACCCTGGCGCTGATGGACGCGGGGGTCCCGCTGAAGGACAACCGCGGCGTGGCGGGCATCGCCATGGGCCTGATCAAGGAGGAAGGCAAGGTCGCGGTGCTCTCGGACATCCAGGGCATCGAGGACAAGTACGGCGACATGGACTTCAAGGTGGCGGGCACCCGCGAGGGGATAACCGCCCTGCAGATGGACCTGAAAGTGCGGGGAGTCAACGTGGACGTGCTCCAGAACGCCCTGGCCCAGGCCCGGGAGGGCAGGCTGTACATCCTCCGCAAGATGGAGGAAGCCATCGGCAGCCCCCGCGTCGAGCTCTCGCCCTTCGCGCCCAGGGTGCTCACCCTGAAGATACCGGTGGACAAGATCAAGGACGTCATCGGTTCGGGAGGCAAGACCATCCACCGCATCGTGGCCGAGTTCGACATCGAGATGGACGTCGAGGACGACGGCCGCATCTTCATCACCGCCAAGGACATGGAGAGCGGGCAGGCCGCCAAGAACATGATCGAGGGCATCATCAAGGAAGTCGAGCCCGGGGAGCAGTTCGAGGGCAAGGTCACCCGCATCATGACTTTCGGGGCTTTCGTGGAGTACCTGCCCGGCAAGGAAGGCCTGGTGCACATCTCCAAGCTCTCCAACACGCGCATCGACAGGGTGGAGGACGTGGTCAACGTCGGCGACAGCCTGAAGGTCCAGGTCCAGGAGATCGACAAGATGGGGAGGGTGAACCTCTTCGCCTCCGATCATTACGATCCGTCTCAGGCCCCACCCCGGCGTGACGAGGGCGGGGGCGGCCGGCGCTACTCCCAGGACCGCGGAAGGCCCGGCGACAGGGACCGCAGGCCGAGTGACAGGGACCGCCGTCCCAGCGACCGGGACCGCCGTCCCGATGACCGGGACCGGCCCCCCGAGAACCGCGACCGGCCCCCCGAGAACCGGGACCGGCCCCCCGAGAACCGCGACCGCAAGCCCTACGAGGATCCCAGGTAGCAGAGGGTAATGGTCTTCCAGAGAACGACGCTCGACAATGGCATCCGCATCATCACCGAGCGGATGCCACACGTCAGGAGCGTGACCATCGGCTTCTGGGTCGGGGTGGGCGCGCGGGACGAGCCGCAGGAGATCTCGGGCATCAGCCACTTCATCGAGCACATGCTCTTCAAGGGCACGGCCTCGCGCACCGCCCGGCAGATCGCCGAGGTCTTCGATTCCATGGGAGGGGAGCTCAACGCCTTCTCCGCCAAGGAATACACCTGCTATTACGCCAAGATACTCGACAGCGACCTGGACCGGGCCATCGAGCTGATAACCGACATGATCTTCAACCCGCTGCTGGAGTCCAAGGACATCGACTCGGAGCGCAAGGTCATCCTGGAAGAGATATCCATGCACGAGGACACCCCCGACGACATCGTGCACGACCTCTTCGCCACCGCGCTGTGGGAGACCCACCCCCTGGGCCAGAGCGTCCTGGGGCAGCTCAACGTGGTCAAGACCCTGCGGCGGGACGAGATAAACGCGTTCTACGGGCAGTATTATCAGCCCGGCGACATCGTGGTGGCCGCCGCCGGCAACGTGGACCACGAACATCTGGCGACGTTGATAGACAGGTTCACCGAGGGGCGTAACGGAAAGGACCGGGTCGAACGGCACCAGCTCCTGCCCGAGGTGCGGCCGCACCTCGCCGTATACAAGCGGCAGACGGAGCAGGCGCACATCGTCATCGGCACGGAAGGCCTGCCCCGCAACCACCCCGACAGGTTCGTCTTCGCCATCATCGACAACCTCCTGGGCGGGGGCATGAGCTCCCGGCTCTTCCAGAAGATACGCGAGGAGAAGGCCCTGGCCTACTCCATCTTCTCCTACCACTCCATGTTCACCGAGACCGGGATGATGTCCATCTACGCCGGGTGCAACCCCGCCAACGCCCAGTTGGTCATGGACCTGATCCAGGAGGAGATCCACGATCTGCTGGAGCGGGGCATCAAGGACGAGGAGCTGACGCGGGCCAAGGGCCACATCAAGGGCAACCTGGTGCTGGGCCTGGAGGACTCCAGCGGCCGCATGACCAGGCTGGGCAAGTCCGAGCTGTGCCGGGGGGAGATCCTCTCCCTGGACGAGCTGATCGAACGGGTAGACATCGTTACCAGGGACAGGGTAGAGGAGTTGACACAGAGGCTCTTCGGCCCGGGCAGGTTCGTGGTGACCATCCTGGGCCCCTTCGAGGAGAAGAGCTTCCAGCCCCACCTGTTCCAGGTCTGAGGAGGAGGTCACGAAGATGAAGGTTGCGGTGGCCGGCGCCGCCGGCAGGGTGGGCAGAGAGGTCTGCCGGACGGTAGCCCTGGAGGAGGGATTGGACCTGGTCTGCGCCTTTGACCCGGCAGCGGCCGGCGTGCCCCTCCAGTCACTGGTACCCGAGCTGGAGTCGGCCCTCGAGATCACCGGCGACCGCCGGGACCTGCTCGAGACGGGCACGGAAGCGGTGGTCGACTTCACCGTAGCCGCGGCCGCCGTCGAGAACATCCCCTTCGCCCTTGCGAACGGCATCCACGTGGTGGCCGGCACCACCGGGTTTTCCGCAGAAGACATCGAGGCGTGGCGCGGGCTCTGCGGGAAGAGCGGCGCCAACTGCCTCATCGCGCCCAACTTCGCCATCGGCGCCATCCTGCTCATGCGCTTCGCCGCCATCGCCGCGAGGTACATGCCCGACTGCGAGATCATCGAGCTCCACCACCCTTACAAGCTCGACGCCCCCTCCGGCACCGCCCGCCTCACAGCCGGGAAGGTGGCCGCGGCCCTGGCGGGCTCGGGGAGCGCGCCTGAAGGGGAAGCGGTCCCGCCCGCCGCGAGCCGGGGCCTGGCGGTCGAGGGCATACAGGTGCACAGCGTGCGCCTGCCCGGGCTGGTGGCCCACCAGGAGATCATCTTCGGCGGCCAGGGGCAGACCCTTTCCATCCGCCACGACTCCATAGACCGGACCTCTTTCATGCCCGGCGTGGTATTCGCCCTGCGCCGCATCACCGAGCACCCGGGCCTTACCGTGGGCCTGGAGAACTGGATGGAAGAGTGATGCTCAGGATCATCCCTCTGGGCGGGCTGGGCGAGATCGGCAAGAACATCATGGTGGTCGAGTACGGCCGGGACGCCATGGTGGTGGACGCCGGGCTGATGTTCCCGGACGAGGAGATGCTCGGCATCGACCTGGTCCTGCCGGACTTCTCCTACATCAAGCAGAACGCCGAGCGCATGCGGGCCATCATCCTCACCCACGGCCACGAGGACCATATCGGGGCCGTTCCTTACCTGCTGAAGGAGATCGACCTGCCCGTGTACGGCACCCGCCTGACCCTGGGGATCCTCCGGAACAAGCTGGAGGAACACGGCCTCTCCGAAAGCCGCCTGGTCGAGGTGGCCCCGGGGGAGAGGGCGCGCATCGGGGAGATGGAGATCGAGTTCATCCAGGTGTGCCACAGCATCCCGGACGGCCTGGGCCTGGCCATCCGCACGCCCGTGGGGATGGTCCTGCACACCGGCGACTTCAAGCTGGACCAGACGCCCATCGACGGGCGCGTCACCGACTGCAACGCCTTCGCCGCCTGCGGGCGCGAGGGGGTGCTGGCCATGCTCTCCGACTCGACCAACGCCGAGGTGGAGGGGATGGTCCAATCCGAGCGGGCGGTGGGCGACACCCTCGAGGAGCTGCTCAAGCGGGCCAAGGGAAAGGCCATCGTCACTTCCTTCGCCTCTCATATCCACCGCATCCAGCAGGTGGTCAACTGCGCCAGCGACGTCGGACGCAAGGTGGCCTTCTGCGGGCGCAACATGCTCCACAACGTACAGCTGGCCAGCGACCTGGGGTACCTGGAGATACCGCCGGACACGGTCATCTCCTTCGAGGACCTGCCCGGGTACCGCCCGGAAGAGATCGTCATCATCTCCACCGGCAGCCAGGGCGAGCCCCTGTCCGCCCTGAGGCGTATCGCCTACCACGAGCACCGCTTCATCAAGATAGCGCCCGGGGACATGGTCATCGTCTCGGCCAAGCCGATCCCGGGGAACGAGAAGTCCGTGCAGAACACCATCAACCAGCTGTTCAAGTGCGGCGCGGATGTCTACTACGAGAAGATATCCGGGGTGCACGTATCCGGCCACGCCGCCCGGGAGGAGTTGAAGTTCCTGCTCAACATGGTCAAGCCGCGTTATTTCGTGCCCGTGCACGGCGAGTACCGTCACCTCAAACACCACGCCTGCCTGGCGGAGGAAGTGGGCATCCCGCAAGAGAATATCTTCATACTGGAGAACGGCATCCCGCTGGAGGTCAACGGGGACGGCGCGCGCACCGGCGAGGCGGTGCCGGCCGGCATGATCTTCGTGGACGGCCTGGGTTTCGGTGACACCGGGGACATCGTGCTCCGCGACCGCCGGCAACTCTCCAAGGACGGGATCTTCATCGTGGTGGCCTGCATCGACAGGCAGAACCGGGAGATCATCGGCGAGCCGGACATCATCTCGCGCGGCTTCGCCTACATCCCCGAGGCTTACCACATCCTGGACGAGGTGCGGGAAGAACTTGTCAGGATCTTGCGCTATTGTATAGACGAGGACATAACCGACTGGATCGTGCTCAAGGGGCACGTGCGGGACGTCATGTCCATGGTCCTTTTCGAGAAGACACGGAGGCGGCCCATGATCATCCCGATAATCATGGAGATGTAGCGGCGGATGGCCGCTAAGCAGAAGGGCAAGGGCAAGCCCGCGGGCAAGCCCGCGGCCAGGCCGAAGGGGGACCGGGCATCGGGCAAGGGCGGCGGTAAGGCGTCCGCGCGGGACGCGCGCCGCAAGCAGGAAGGCCTCCCGCGCAACCTGCGCGACATCTATTCAGCCATCCTGCTGGTGCTGGGGGTGCTCATGGCCATCAGCATCTACTGGGATTTCGCCGGACCGGTGGGCAGGTTCATCAACGACGCCTCGGCGCTGGCGATGGGGCAGTTGCGCTACATCATCCCCCCCGTGCTGATCCTGGGCGCCGTGGTGGTCTTCGCGGGGCTCGCGGGCTACGGCGGCGAGGACCGGAAGCAGTTGCTGCGCGTCGGCTGGGTCGAGGCCATCGGGGGGTTCATCTTCTTCCTGGGCCTCTGCGCCGTCTTCCACGTCGGCTACGGCGTCGAGGAGATGTTCGTCAAGGAGAACCTGAAGTCGGGAGGCGGCGTCTTCGGCGCGTGCATCGCCTGGCCGCTGGTGAAGCTGCTGAGCGAGACCGGGGCCATCGTCATCATCTGCGGCATGATCGGCATAGGTTTCCTCATGCTCACCGGGCTGACCATATCGAACAGCTTCCAGGCCAGGGTGGAGCGGCGCAAGGAGCGCCTCAAGCAGAAGCGGCTGGCGCGGGAGCAGGCCAAGCTCGAGGCGGAGGCGGAGCGGCAGCGGCAGGCCAGGGAACCGGCCCCGGCAGCCGCCGACCTCAAGAAGGAGGTCGAGATCGAGGGGGTGCCGGAAGCCGCCCCGGCGCCGCCCGCCCCGGTGGAGACGGCAGCCGCGGCCTCCGTCAAACAGGACGCCGCCGGGGCCCAGGCGGGCCCGGACGACCTGGCGGCCCAGGACAAGCAGATGATACTGGCGCTCAAGGAATCCTCCAGGGCGGGCAAACGCTATTCGCTCCCGCCGCTCAACCTGCTGCGCAAGACGGAGGCCGGCTCCTCCATGTCTAAAAAGAGCATCAACGAGAGCATCGCGGTGGTGGAGAAGACCATGCACGACTTCGACGTGGACGCGGCGGTGACCAGGGTCACCCGCGGCCCCACCATCACCCGCTTCGAGGTGGAACTGGGCTCGGGGGTCAAGGTCAACCAGGTGCGCAAGCTGGAGGACGACATCGCCTACGCCATGGCCTCCCCGGACATCCGCATCATCGCGCCCATCCCCGGGAAGTCGGCCATCGGCATCGAGGTCCCCAACCAGGAGCGGGACATGGTGACGCTGGGGGACATCCTCTCCCAGCCGGCCGTCCAGTCCGACAGGGCGCCCCTGCGGGCGGTGCTGGGCAAGGACGTGGCCGGTCATCCGGTGGTGGTCAACCTGGCGGAGATGCCCCACCTCCTGCTGGCCGGCTCCACCGGCTCCGGCAAGAGCTGCTGCATCAACACCCTGATCACCTCCATCCTCTACTCCGCCACGCCCGACCAGGTGCGGCTGATCATGATCGACCCCAAGTTCGTGGAGCTCTCCCACTTCAACGGCATACCCCACCTGCTCACCCCGGTGGTCACCGACCCCAAGAGGGCCTCGGGGGCCCTCGGCTGGGTGGTGCGGGAGATGGAGCTCCGGTACAAGCTGCTGTCCCGCGCCGGCATGAAGAACATCGATTCGTACAACCTGGAGGTGGAGAACGGCCTCAAGAGCGAGGTGGACTCAGACGGCAAGCCCGTCTTCAACGCCATCCCCTACATCCTGGTGGTCATCGACGAGCTGGCCGACCTGATGATGGTGGCCCCGGCCGAGGTGGAGGAATCCATCGCCCGCATCGCCCAGATGGCCCGGGCGGTGGGCATCCACCTGGTGGTGGCCACGCAGCGCCCCTCCGTCGACGTGGTCACCGGGATGATCAAGGCCAACATCCCCTCGCGGGTGGCCTTCACCGTGGCGTCCCAGACCGATTCCCGGGTCATCCTGGACACCCCGGGGGCCGAGAAGCTGGTGGGGCGCGGGGACATGCTCTTCCTGGCGGCGGGGACCTCGAAGCCCGAGCGGGTGCAGGGCGCCTACATCTCGGAGAAGGAGATCGAGCCGGTGGTGGCGTTCATCAAACGGCAGCGGGCGTCCGAATATAAGAGTGAGATAATCGAGGACTCCAGGCAGGACGCCGCGGGGGCCGGCAAGACGGACGAGCTGCTGGACGAGGCCATGGAGGTCGTGGTGAAGACGGGCCAGGCTTCAGCCTCCTTCCTGCAGCGCCGGCTGTCGGTGGGTTACGCCCGGGCGGCCCGCCTCATCGACCTGCTGGAGGACCGGGGGATCGTGGGGGGCCACGACGGGTCGAAGCCCCGGGCGGTCCTGATAACCCCCGAGGAGTTCGAAAAGATGAAGGAGAAGGAGGAGGGCGCGCTGAGCCGCGGGCCAGGAAGATGGACATATGTCTCGAATGCGGCATCCCCGACATCATCAGCGGGCGTTACCAGTGGACCAGCGGCGGCTCGATAATCAGCCGGTCGTCCAACCACCGTTCCATCGTGATCGACTGCAACCAGGTCGAGCTCATCCATGACCTCTTCACCTTCCTGGACGGGCAGCGCGCCGGGGTGATCATCGTGCGAAGCGCAGCGCAAGGCCATCGGGGTGGAGGTGCGGCGCTCCATGGGCAGACTGCTGGGCCGGCTCAACCTCCTCTACCTCAAGAGGAAGGCCTTCGCCATGCTCGGGGACCGCGCCGTCGCCTACGGGTATCGGCGACCTGAAGGTGCGGGATTACGAGCGGACACGGGCGCATCGTGGTGGAAGTGGCCAACCCCTTCTTCTCCCCCTTCGTGGAGGCCGACCTCAAGGCCATCTGGGAGACGCTGGAGGAATTCCCAGCCCAATATGACCTGCGAAAAGCGCATGGGCCACTACATCTATACCCTGGAGACCGCCGAGAAGCGGACCCGGTCCGCCTTCCTGAAGAAGACGGCCCGGGAGGTGGCGGATGCTCCGGAACTGCCCGTCAGCGGGGACGTCCGGTACCGGACCTGCTCCTCGTGCTCCTCGCCCATCGAGGCCAGCCGCTTCAGCTGGAACATCGGCGCCGGGACCATCTACGACTCCATGCGTGAGACCCACGTCTGCATCCTTTCGACAGCGACCTTGCCTGAGCATCTTTGCGGAACTGGAGACTGCACTACGGGCCAAAGGTGGGCGAACTGGTCATGCGGGCCAACAAGAACTACACGCGCGACCTGATCCGGGGGAACCAGATCCTCAAGGACCTGACCAGCGAGGAGTTCCTGCGCTCCCTGGGCATCCGGGGGGCCGTCGGCGTCGTCGGCATGCAGGAAAAGCCGCGCATGGTGGAGTTGAGGGTCCGCAATCCCTGGTACGTGCCGGTGGTGGCGGGGGAGATCGCGGGGTGGTTCGAGTTCAAGTACGGCGAGGACATCCAGGCATCGTGGGTCACCGACGGGGAGACCACGGTGTTGAAGATCAAGCGCGTTTCTGCCGGTTAGGGAAGGAAATCCATGCTGAAGAGCAGAAAAAGCAATAAGGAGCTGGAGAGGTACGTCGCCATACTCACCGAGGATTGCGGTGAAGTGCTGGCGGAGTCCCTGGTGGTCCGGCACCTGAGCGGGGTCGAGGAAGAGGAGTTACGCCGGAGTAGTCGAAAAGCTCAAGGAGGGGTTGCTGCTCTTCATGACCAGGGGTGAGTTCGCGGAGCTGAAACGGAGGGTTGAATCGGAGAGCGGGGACGCGTTCCCGGGCGGTTTGGGAATTGACGCAGGAGAATGATTTGGAATATCCTGTTACCTGCCGATAATTTTGTTATAATCGAGATGACAAAAGAGCGCGCGTAAGGAGGAAGCGGTGGCCAATAAACTGGCTCAAGAGGTTGAAAAGATTCTTTCGGCCGCTGTAGGCGATTTCATCGCCAAGGCGACCGTCAAGAAGAACTGCGAGCTGATAGGGTCCACCCCGGACACCTTGACCCCGGCCCAACTGCCAGAACTGGCCGACAAGATCGAGAAATCCGTTTCCTTTTTCTCCGGCAAGGATGTCGGGAGTGGCGTCGCTGAGAAGATCAAGGCGATCAAGGTCTGATCAGGTCGCCATCCCTGGGCACTGACACCACGGCACATACCAGGATGACAGCGGAAGAGAGGTTGGCCTGTTGAAATTTCGCAGCCTGCGATCCAAGATCTACTTCTACACCTTCCTGCTCGGCCTGGCAGCCCTCATCATCGCCGTGGCTGATCGTCCTGCTGGTAAGCGACCTCTCCTGGCGCGATGCCCTGATCCTCATCGCGGTAGTCGGTCTGGTGGCGTTGACGGCGTTCTGCCTGGCGCTCATCTTCGATCATCAACCGGATACTGCGCTCAGCCTGAATCCCCTGCAGGAGTTCACCGGCCGCCTGGCCAAGCGGGACCTCTCCGGCACCCTGGATATCGACCAGGAGGGCGCCATCGGCGATTTCGCCCAACGACCTGAACGAGGCCGTCGAAAGCCTGCGGAGCCTCATCGACAGGATCCAGGTCACCTCTTACCAGGTCAACGCCACCACCGAGCAACTGGCGGCCACGTCTCAGCAGGTCAACTCCTCCACCCAGGAGGTGGCCTCGACCATCCAGCAGATAGCCCGGGGCGCCCAGAACCAGGCGCGTACGGTGGAAGAGACCATCCACGTGGTCAACGAGATCGCCGAGATGGCGGTGGACGTGGCCGAACGCGCCAGCCGGGCCTCCGAGACCTCCCAGAAGGCCCACGCCATCACCCAGGAAGGGCGCGCTTCCTCCGAGGTGATCGGCCAGCGCATGATGGAGATCCAGGATTCCGTGGAGGAGGCGGCCATGGTCATCCAGGGCCTGGGGGACCGCTCCATGCAGATCGGCCTGATCGTGGAGGTCATCACCAACATCGCCGACCAGACCAACATGCTGGCGCTCAACGCCGCCATCGAGGCCTCGCGCGCCGGGGAGCACGGCCGGGGTTTCGCGGTGGTCGCCGAGGAAGTGCGGGGCCTGGCCGAGGGGTCGCGCAAGGCGGCCGACCAGATCTCCAAGATGGTGCGGGAGACCGAGAACGAGACCAGCAAGGTGGTCAAGGTGATGGACGGCTCCAAGGAGAAGGTGGTGGCGAGCATCGAAGTCATCACCACCACCACCGGCGCCCTCAACAACATCGCCGATATCGTGGAAGAGATGGCCCAGCTGGTGGACAACATCTCCACGGCCGCCCAGAAGCAGAAGGAGGAGGCGGGCCGGGTGGTCAAGACCACCGAGGACATCGCGGCCATCGCCGAGGAGACCGCGGCCTCCACCGAGGAGGCCTCCGCCGCCGCCGAGGAGCAGACCGCCTCCATGCAGGAGATCTCGGCCTCCATCCACGAGCTGGCCAAGATGGCGGAGGAACTCAACAGCTTCATCTCCGAGTTCCGCATCAAGTAACAGGAAAACCGTCGCATGAAGAAGACCTCCATCTACCTGTTGACTTTGGGCTGTCCCAAGAACGAAACCGACTCGGACCTGGTGATGAGCCGGCTCGCGGGGCAGGGTTTCACCATGGTCGAGCGGCCCGAGCAGGCCGACGTGGTGGTGGTCAACACCTGCGCATTCATCCAGGCGGCCACGGAGGAATCCATCGAAGCCATCCTGGACCTGTCCGCCTTGCGGGCACCGGGAGCCGGGCTGTACGTCCTCGGCTGCCTCTACCAGCGGTACGGGGACGAACTGGACGGGCTGCTGCCCGAGGTTGACGGGTGGCTGGGACCCGGCGAATACGAGATGCTGCCCCACCTCATCGGCGGGCGCGGGCAGGGCACGGCCGCCCCCGCCGGGAAGGCCCCGGCCAGGGACCGGTTCAGCGGCGTCGACAGGGGATGGGCTTACCTGAAGATAGCGGAGGGGTGCGACCGCGCCTGCTCCTTCTGCACCATCCCCATGATCAAGGGGCCCCTGCGCAGCCGCCCCGCGAAGGAGATCGTGCGGGAGGCGGCGGCCGCTCTCGAGGCCGGGGCGAAGGAGCTGGTCCTGGTGTCCCAGGACACGGCATCCTACGGCAGGGACCTGGGCCGGAGCGGAGCCCTGGTCGGGCTGCTGGAGAGCCTGGCCGGGCTTGCGGGGGATTTCCGTGTCCGCCTGATGTACATGCAGCCGGACGGCATCGACGGGGAACTGATGCAGGCGCTCAAGCATGATAGAATATGTTCTTACCTGGACCTGCCCCTGCAACACGTGGACGAGGAAGTGCTGCGGCGCATGGGCCGGCGCGGCGGCGCCGGGGAGTACCGGGAGCTCATCGCGGGCTTGCGGGAGAGCGTACCCGGCATCGCGCTGCGCTCCTCCTTCATCACCGGCTTTCCGGGGGAGGACCGGGCGTCCTTCGAGCGCTTGCGGGATTTCGTGGAGGAGACGCGCTTCGACTGGCTGGCGGTGTTCGCGTACTCGCCCGAGGAGGGCACGCGGGCCGCCGGGATGCCCGGCCGCTGCGCGGAACGGACGGCGCGGTCCAGGGCGGAAGACCTGCTCGCGCTGCAGGAGGAGGTCATGCGGGAGAAGGCGGAGGCGCGCGTGGGCGGCCTGGAGAGGGTGCTGGTCGAAGGGCCCAGCGAGGTGGCCTCCGGGTACTGCGAGGCCAGGTCCTACAGGGAAGCGCCGGAGGTGGACGGCCTCATATTCGTACCGGAGGACCAGGTGGGAGAAGGTGCCCGGGTTCGCGCTGGTGGAACTGGTCGAAGCCGAAGGGATAGACCTGATCGGACACGTACGTGGATAAAACGGAGAGCATCGACACAAGAGAAGGCCTCTTTTCACCGGGTGACCTGAACGCGGCCAACCTGCTGACCCTGTCGCGCATACTGGTCTCGCCGGTCTTCGTCGGCCTGATGCGGGATCCCCGCAGAAACAGGAAGTACCTGGCCGCGATGCTCTTCGCGCTGGCCGGCGCCGACCGATTTCCTGGACGGGCACCTGGCCAGGAAGATGGGCATGGTGACCCGCCTGGGGCAGTTCCTGGACCCCCTGGCCGACAAGATCTACATCTCCACCCCCCTGATCATGCTGGCCTGGATGGGCCGGGTGAAGCGGTGGGTGCCCGGGGTGATCATCGGGCGGGAAGCTGGTGATAACCGCGTTCCGCGTCTACGCCAACCGGCACGGGGTGTCGGTGCCCGCGACCAGGATAGCCAAGCTGAAGACCAACGCCCAGATCCTCGCCATCACCCTGCTCATCCTGGAGCTGCGCGTCAAGGAGAGCACCGTGCACGAGGACGTCGCGGTATGGCTGGCCGTGCTGCTGACCGTCTACTCGGGGCTGGACTACATCGTCAACATCGAGCGCTACCTGGGGAAGAAGGCCAGGGAGAGGGCATGAGCGGCCGCGCCGTGCTCGTCTGCGTGGGAGACGAACTCCTGAGCGGCCGCATCGCCGACACCAACTCCGTCCTTCATGCGGGACCGTCTGCTCCGGCGTGGGCTGGAGCGTGGCGGCGGTGATGACGGTGGGGGACAGCATCCCGGACATCTCGTCCGTGCTGCGCTGCGCCCTGCGGCTGGGCGAGCTGGTCATCGTCACCGGCGGCCTCGGCCCCACCTCGGACGACATCACGCGTGAGGCCACGGCCGACGCCCTGGGGCGGGGCCTGGTCACCGAGGAGATCCATCGTGCGGCGCCTGGAGGAGCGCTTCGCTCACATGGGCTTCGACGATGCCCGAGTCCAACCTGCGGCAGGCCCAGGTGATCGAGGGCACCACTTCGATCATCGAGGGCAAGGGAACGGCGCCGGGACTGGAGATCGAGGACGCCGGCAGGCGCGTATCTTCCTCCTGCCGGGAGTGCCCGCGGAGATGCGGGACATGATGGACGGCCGGGTCGTCCCGGACCTGCGGTGCGGCGGCGGGCGGGTACGGCGCGGTCAGGCCGCATCGTCAAGCTCTTCGGACAGACCGAGGCGCTGGTGGGGGAGACGGTGGACTCCTTCCTGCCGGAGGACGGCTCGGTGCAGGCGGCCTACCTGGTGAACTCGGGGCTGATCGAGGTCCACTTGAGGGCGGAAGGGGCGGACCGCGAGGCGCTGGATGACGCTGCTGGACGGCGTGGTCGCGGCGCATCCGCGAGAGGTTCGGGGCTTCCGTGGTGACGCGTGGACGACCGCGGCTTGCCGGAGGTAGCGGGGGAGCTGCTGAAGGAGAAGGGCCTCACCCTGTCCGTGGCCGAATCGTGCACCGGGGGCATGCTGGGCGAGTTCATCACCCAGGTGCCCGGCAGCTCCGCCTATTTCAAGGGCGGGGTGGTCTCCTACGCGGTGCCGGTGAAGGAGAGCGTGCTGGGCGTGGCGCACGACCTCATCGAACGGGAGGGAGTGGTGAGCGAGGCGGTGGCCGCGGCCATGGCCCGCGGGGCGCGGAAGCTCCTCTCGTCCGACCTGGCCCTGGGAATAACCGGCGTAGCCGGCCCGGAGGGCGGCAGCGAGCGAGGTGCCGGTGGGCACGGTCTGCCTGGGCCTGGCGACGCCGGACGGCGAGCTCACCCGCAGGGTGAGGCTGCCGGGCGACCGGGAGCTCATCCGCCGCATCGCCTCCAACGCCGCGCTGTTCATGCTGAAGGTCTACCTCTCGGGGGAGGCGATTGGATAAGCTGCGCCTGTTCGTCGCGGCCGACCTGCCCGAACGCCTGAAGGACGCCGTGGAGGAGGAGATCGCGCTCGATGCCGGGGCCGGAAGGCGTCAAATGGGTAAAGCCCTTCCAGCTCCATTTCACCCTGAAGTTCCTGGGTTACCTGGGGGAGGATGCCGTTCCCGAGATAGGCCGGCTGCTGGAGAAGGCCGCGGCGGCCAGCCCGCCCCTCTCGCTGCGGCTCGAGGATTGCGGGGCCTTTCCCTCGCCGGCCAGGGCCAGGGTGCTGTGGCTGGGGTGCTCCGGTGACATCGAGGCGATGAAGGCGCTGGCGAAGGATCTCGACGGGAAGATGACCAGGGTGGGGGTGGAGAGGGAGAAGCGCCCTTACCAGGCCCATCTCACCCTGGCCAGGTGCAGGAACCCGCGGGACGTGTCGGGAACCATCGACGGCTGGCGGAGCTGGCTGGCCGGCCGGGAAGACCTTGATTTTTCCATTGGCACGCTGGTTCTCTACCGGAGTATACTGGACGCGTCCGGACCGACCTATCATAAGCTGGAGGAGTACGCACTGAGAGGTGGAAGATGAAGGGCGTGTGGCTGGCACCGAGCATCCTCAACGCCGACTTCGGCAACCTGGAGAAAGCCCTCTCCTATATCGAGGACCACGCGGACCTGGTCCATCTCGACGTGATGGACGGTAACTTCGTGCCCAACATCACCTTCGGGCCCATGGTGGTCAAGGCCATCCGCTCCCTGACCCACCTGCCCCTGGACGTCCACCTGATGATCGCCCAGCCCATGGAGTTCATCGAGGACTTCCGGGCGGCCGGGGCGGACTGGATCAGCTTCCACGCCGAGGTCACCCGCCACCCGGGGAGATCACCGCGGCCATCCGGCGCCTGGGGGCCAAGGCGGGAGTGGCCATCAGCCCCCACACCCCGGCCGAACGGCTGGAAGAATACCTGGACGACATGGACTTCGCGCTGGTCATGTCGGTGGTGCCCGGCTTCGGGGGACAGTCGCTGCTGCCGGAGACCCTGGAGAAGATAGGGGTCATCAAGAAGCTGGCCGCCGCGGCCGGGCGTGACATCCCCGTGCAGGTGGACGGGGGCATCAAGGACTCCAACCTGGACGTGGTGGTGAAGGCCGGCGCCGACATCGTGGTGGTGGGCTCCTCCATCTACTCCGACCCCGACCCCGCCGCGGCCGCCGCCCGCACCCGCAAGACCCTGGACGACCTCGCCGCCGCGATGCGGTAGACAGCGGCAATCCGGACCTCGCGCCGGCCTCAAGACGACATGTCCTTCCCCGTCATAGGGTTGGAGAACGTAGGCAAGCTTCATCGCTTCTATAATATTATCCACAACTGAATAGTTTCGAGTCTTCGGGGCAGGGTGAAATCCCCGACCGGCGGTTAAAGTCCGCGAGCCGCAAGGCAGACCCGGCGAAATTCCGGGACCGACGGTTAGAGTCCGGATGGGAGAAGACTGGAAGGTCGTTAAGTGACGTTCCGGGAATTTCCCGAACGTCTTTTTTGATCCCCGCCCCGGGTGCCTCGAAAGGTGAAAGACGAGGGACTCATGGCATGAACGGGACATTCACGGAGGCGGACACCGGGCACATGCGCCGGGCGCTGGAACTGGCGGAGCGGGGCCGGGGCGCCGTCCACCCCAACCCCATGGTGGGCGCGGTGCTGGTAAAGGACGGCGCCGTCGTCGGCGAGGGCTGGCACGCGCAGGCGGGAGGGGACCACGCGGAAGTGGCCGCCATCCGCGCGGCGGGCAAGGAGGCGCGCGGCGCCCACCTCTACGTGACCCTGGAACCCTGCAACCATTACGGCAAGACCCCTCCCTGCACCGACGCCATCCTGGGGTCGGGCGTCGCCGGCGTGGTCATCGCCCGCGTCGACCCCAACCCCGGCGTCAAGGGCGGGGGAGAGCGCGCGCTGCGGGCCCGCGGGCTGGAGGTGCGGACGGGGCTGCTGGAGGAGGAGGCGCGGGAGCTCAACCGGGAATGGGAGAAGCTCGTGTCCACCGGCACCCCCTTCGTCTACCTCAAGGTGGCCATGACCGCCGACGGCAAGATCGCCACCCGTGCCGGGCTGTCCCGCTGGATAACCGGGCCGGAGGCGCGCGGACTGGTGCACGAGCTGCGCCGGCGGTGCGACGCGGTCCTCACCGGCATCGGCACCGTGCTGGCCGACGACCCCGAGCTCACCGTGCGTAACGTCCCCCTCGGCGGCGCCCGCCCGCCCCTGCGGGTGGTGCTGGACAGCCGCCTGAGGATACCCGAAGGCGCCAGGCTGCTGGACGGCGAGCCGCCGGCCCTGGTGCTGACCACCAGGGGCTGTGACCGGGCCAGGGCCGAAGAGTTGCGCCGCCGCGGCGTCGAGGTCGTCGAGCTGGGCGAGCGGGACGGCCGCATCGACCTGCGGGAGGCCCTGGGCGAACTGGGCGCCAGGGGTGTGGCCAGCCTGCTGGTGGAGGCGGGCCCGGCCGTCTGCGGCTCCTTCATCGGGTCGTCCCTGGTGGACCGCCTGCTCCTGTTCGTCGCCCCGAAGGTGTTCGGGGGGGACGAGGCCCCCGGCTGGCTGGGGGACCAGGGGGTCGACCGGCCGGACGAGGCCGTGCGGCTGACCTGGCTCAAGGCCGGGATGGTCGGGGAAGACATCCTGCTGGAAGCGACCATGGAAAGAGGTTAGAACATGTTCACCGGCATCATCGAGGAAGTGGGAACTGTCAGGGGCCTGAGCAAAGGCCCCGGGGGCGCGGTCATCCGCATCGCCGCCGAGGAGGTCACGGAAGACATCCGCATCGGCGACTCCCTGGCGGTGCAGGGGGTCTGCCTGACCATCGTCAAGCGGTCCGCGGGGGAACTGGAGGCGGACGTGTCCCTGGAGACGCTGGGCCGCTCGACCCTGGGGTCGCTCCAGCCGGGCGACCGGGTCAACCTGGAGCGGGCCCTGCAGCCCACCGGCCGCCTGGGCGGCCACATCGTGCAGGGGCACGTCGACGCGCGTGGGCACCTGGGAGCGCCTGGCGCCGGAGGGGGATGGTTGGCGCGCCTGGGTGCGGGTGCCCGAAGAAGTCGCGCGTTTCGTGGTGGACAAGGGCTCCATCGCCATCAGCGGGGTCAGCCTGACGGTGGCCTCGGTGGGCGGGGCGACCGTCAGCGTGGCGCTCATCCCCCACACCATCGAGAGGACCACTCTCGCGGACCTGAAGCCGGGCGACCCCGTCAACCTGGAGGCGGACATCATCGGCAAGTACGTGTACAGGTACACGCACCCGGAGGAGATGAAGGAAGAGGACAGTTCCGGCCGCCTCCTGAGCAAGCTGGAGGAAGGCGGGTTCATATAAGGGCCGACGCGGCCCTTGAGGATAGAAGAGGAAGAAGGAGGAAGCAGCACATGGACGAGATATTCTCAAGCATCGAGGAAGCGATCGAGGAGATCAGGGAGGGGCGCATCATCATCGTCTGCGACGACGAGGACCGCGAGAACGAGGGAGACTTCGTGCTGGCGGCGGAGCGGGTGACGCCCGAGGCCGTCAACTTCCTGGCCAAGAACGGCCGGGGGCTCATCTGCATGCCGTGCGTGGCGAAGCGGCTGGACGAGTTGAAGATACAGCCCATGGTCACCGACAACACCTGTTCGAACGAGACCGCCTTCGCCGTCTCCATCGGGGCCAAGGGCAAGATCACCACCGGCATCTCCGCCGCGGACCGGGCGGTGACCATCCAGGCGGTGCTGGACCCGGCCACCCGGCCGGAGGACATCTCCCGGCCCGGCCACGTCTTTCCCTTGAGGGCGCGCGAAGGAGGGGTGCTCACCCGGGCCGGCCACACCGAGGCGTCGGTGGACCTGGCCCGCCTGGCCGGCCTCTTCCCGGCCGGGGTCATCTGCGAGATCATGAACGACGACGGCACCATGGCCCGGGTGCCCCAGCTGGCCGAGATCAAGGAGAAGTTCGGCCTGAAGATGGTGACGGTGGAGGAGCTCATCCGCTACCGCCGCCGCACCGAAAAGCTGGTGAAGCGGGTGGCGGACGTGCGCCTGCCCACCGCCTACGGCGACTTCCGCGGCATCGCCTACGAATCCCTGGTGGACGGCTCGCTCAGCCTGGCCCTGGTCAAGGGCGACGTGAGCGGCGCCGAGGACGTGCTGGTGCGGGTGCACTCGGAGTGCCTCACCGGAGACGTCTTCTCCTCGCGGCGCTGCGACTGCGGGTCCCAGCTGGCCAGGGCGCTGGAGACTGGTCGAGGCGGAAGGCCAGGGCGTGGTCCTGTACATGCTGGGCCACGAGGGGCGGGGCATCGGCCTGATCCACAAGCTCAAGGCCTACGAACTGCAGGAGGAGGGCCGGGACACGGTGGAGGCCAACCTCGACCTGGGCTTCCCGCCGGACGCGCGCGACTACGGCATCGGCGCGCAGATCCTCTCCGACCTGGGCCTCACCACCATGCGCCTGCTCACCAACAACCCGGCCAAGCGGGTGGGCCTGGAGGGCTACGGGCTTGAAGGTGGTGGAGCGCGTGCCGCTGATCATCGAGCCCTGCGACGACAACCGCAGGTACCTGCAGGCCAAGCAGGACAAGCTCAACCATATCCTGGAGATCTAGAGGAAAAGGGAGGTAGAAATGGCTTCGTTCGAAGGTAACCTCATCGCCCGCGGCTTCAGTTTCGCCCTGGTGGTCAGCCGCTTCAACGAGTTCATCTCCAACCGCCTGCTGGAAGGGGCGCTGGACGCCCTCAAGCGGCACGAGGCGGACATGGACGCGGTGGACATCGCCTGGGCCCCCGGCTCCTTCGAGATACCCCTGGTGGCGAAGAAGCTGGCGGAGAGCGGCAAGTATCAACGCGGTGATCTGCCTGGGCGCGGTCATCCGCGGCGGCACCCCCCACTTCGACTACGTGGCGGCGGAGGTCTCCAAGGGCATCGCCCGCGCCTCCCAGGACACCGGCGTGCCGGTGGTGTTCGGCATCGTCACCGCCGACAACATCGAGCAGGCGGTGGAGCGGGCCGGGGCCAAGCAGGGGAACAAGGGCTGGCAGGCCGCGCTCACCGGCATCGAGATGGCCAACCTCATGGGCAACCTGCCCTAGCAGAGACTACTACGGCTGAAGCGGAGCTTGATGTAGAAGGTGGTCCCCTCGCCCTCCCGGCTGGAGGCCCAGATCTCCCCGCCGTGGGCGGTGATCAGCTGCTTGGAGATGGCCAGCCCCAGCCCGGAGCCGCCGCGCTGGCGGGTCAGGGACGACTCCACCTGGTAGAACTTGTCGAAGATACGGTCGAGGTCGGGAGCGGGGATGCCGATGCCGGTGTCGCTGATGCTCAGCAGGCAGTGGCCGTCCCGGCGCTCGGCCGAGATGGTGATGGTCCCGCCGGGCTCGGTGAACTTCAGGGAATTGTCGATGAGGTTGAAGAAGACCTGGTTGAGGCGCTCCCGGTCCCCGTCCACCGGCGCAAGGTCGGCCGGCAGCCGGCTGACGATGGCGATGTCCCTCTCGGCCGAGAGGCTGTGCAGGTGCTGCACCACGCTCTCCAGCAGGTCCTGCAGCAGCACGGGCTTGAGGCTCACTTCCACCACTCCCGACTCGATCTTGGACAGGTCGAGCAGGTCGTTGACCAGGTGGGTCAGGCTCTCGGCCTGCGTCCTCCACGATGTCCAGGTAATGCCGCTGCTTTTCCGTGACCGGCCCCACCCGCTCGGCGTTCATCAGCTTGGCGAACCCCCGGATGGAGGTGAGCGGCGTGCGCAACTCGTGTGAGACGATGGAGATGAAGTCGCTCTTCAACTCGTCCAGGCGGGCCAGGTCGGTGATGTCGTGCAGCAGCAGGATGGAGCCGGCGTCGATGCCTTCGTGGTCCTTCAGGGGGATGCCGAAGAGCTGGAAATGGAGGGGGGCGTGCTCCCGCATCACCATGTCGTCCTGGACCATCTCCCCGCGCACCGTCACCTGTTCCAGGAACTCCTCCAGGCGTGTTCTCCTTCAGCTTCCAGGGGGACCTGAGGCGCTCCAGGACCGTGGCGATGGGCAGGCCGAAGTCGTCGGCGCTGATGCCCAGGAAGCGCTGGGTGGAGGGGTTGGCCAGGATCAGCTGGCCCTGTTTGTCGATGACGATGATCCCGTCGTTGAGGCTGTTGATGATGGCCTCGATCTTCAGCTTGTCCTCCAGGGTGGTCCGGTAGAGCATGGATTTGTCGATGGCCACCGCCGCCTGGCTGGCCAGGGTCAGGAGCAGCCGGGCCGAATCGTCGTCGAAGGTGCCGTTGACGGAAGAGAGGCAGCAGATGGTCCCGATGACCCGGGTGCTGGCGAAGAGCGGCACCGAGAGGAGCGAGCCGACCTGCGGGTGGTCCTCGATGAAGGACCGGAAGCGGGGGTCGTCGTCCTCCGCGTTGAGGATCACCGGGAGCACCGCGTCGGCCGACAGCAGGACGGGGTTGTCGCTGGTGCCCTCGAGGAGCTCCTCCACCTCGCGACCGGTGATGCCGTACGAGCCCACCAGCTCGCCCGGGGGTTCGCCCAGGTCGAGCAGGAGAAAGGCGCTCTCCGCCAGGAGCAGGTCGGTGGCGTAGCCGATGAGGGTCTCTCCTATCTCGTGGTAATCCAGGGTGGTCGCCAGCTTGAGTGAGCTGGAATAGAGGGTGGCCAGTTCCTGCCGCTTCAGGTCGGCCTGCCGCAGCAGGTTGGTGACCACGTCCTTTTCGGACGCCTCCTGCCGGGCCTTGTTGATGAGCAGGGAGGCGCAGATGGTGAGGATGATGAAGATGGGCACGGTGAAGGTCATGGTCTTGAGGATGTCCGCGTTCACCTTCTCGTCGTAGACGACCGGCGCGAAATAGACGGCCGAGGTCATCACGGCCACCAGCACCGTCAGCAGCATGTCCAGGTATGCCGCCGAGAACAGGATGACCGCCATGTACAGGAGGAAGAGGTCTGAGTCGCTGCCGTCGGTGAGGTAGACCAGCACGCCGATGAACACGTCGGTCGCCACCATCAGCAGGAGGAAGAGCACGGGGTGATAACCCTCGAAGGGGAAGAAGTAATAGGCGAGGAAGAGGGCGATGGACAGCCCCACGAAGATGAAGAAGAACGGGGTGTTGATGGTGTCGCGGTAGCGCGGCAGCACGAAGAGCAGGGTGCCGAAGATCACCGTCAGCCAGAAGAGGATGGCGATGAAGCGCATGGAGCCCAGCAGGGCGCGCACCGGCGACTCGCTGCTTGATCGTCTGGGGGTCATCTCGTGGGAACTGTCGGGCGAGGCGGTGTTGTCGGGCTCGTGGCCCGGATGCGGAAGGTCAGTCTTTTCTCCTCCGGTCATAGACATAGTTGCTTCCCTCGAGGGACTTGGCGTATTTCTTGACCTCCGCGGCGATCTGGGCGATCTTGCCGGGGTGGTGCAGGTCCCGGTAGGTATTATGCACTATGGAGATGGACAATGTCAGCAGGGGGAACTTCTGGATGTCCCCCTTGCGGTCCACGCTGACGATGTAGCCGTTGCGCCGGTCCGCCGGGTCGTAGTGGCCGGGGATCCTTGCGTCGAAGAGGCGGATGACCTCCTCGCAGAGGTTGGCCGTCCGGTCCATCTCGGTGATGATGATGAAATCGTCACCGCCGATATGGCCGCAGAAGTCGTCCTTACCGCCGTAGATCCGCACCGCCTCCAGCATGATCTGGGCGGTGAGCTTGATGACCTCGCTCCCGGCGAAGAACCCGTAACGGTCGTTGTAGGCCTTGAAATCGTCCAGGTCGATGTAGCACACCGCGAACTTCCTGCCGGCCCGGATCCTCGACTCGATGGCCTCCTCGATGGCCCGGTTGCCCGGCAGGCCGGTGAGCGGGCTGGCCTCGCCGTCCCGCACCGAGCGGCGCAGGTGCATGTCGATGCGGGCCTCCAGCTCCAGCGGGTCGAAGGGCTTGGTGATGTAGTCGTCGGCGCCGCTCTCGATGCCCTTGAGCTTGTCCTCCAGCATGCCCTTGGCGGTGAGCATGAGGATGGGGATGTGGTTGGTGAGGGGGTCGTTCCTCAGGCGCGAGCAGACCTCCATGCCGTCCATGTCGGGCATCATCACGTCCAGGACGATGAGGTCGGGCAGCTCGCTCTCGCTCAGCTCCAGCGCTTCCTTGCCGTCCCTGGCCTCGAGGATGTCGTAGTCCGGCCCTCCCAGGGTCTCGATGATGAGTTCGCGTATGTTGGGGTCGTCGTCCACCACCAGGATGCGGGGCTTGAGGGCGGGCAGGCTGTCTTCCTGCTTCCTCCAGCGAATCGCGGAACGCCATCTTTCCTCCGTTCATTCTCAACGCGGGCACGCCTCACCTACCAACACCATTCTATTTATCGACATATCCACCCGGAGGCCTTGATTGCGGTCGCCTGAGAAGGTTACGAAGTGAAAAAAAAGGGAAAAGATATAACATGGCGAAAATTAATAATTTATCAAATCAACAAATTGTCATTGAATTTTGACCCCGCATGTAGCAGAATATTGATATGCCGAAGATTTATTGCACTTGTGCGCGGATGACTCGTCCCAAGGAGGTAGAAGGCCATGGCGGAGAAGAGACGATATAAGAAGAGCGAGATAACCAGGAAAAAGCTCATCGACGCAGCCATAGAGGTCTTCGGGGAGAAGGGCTACTCCAAGGCCCGCATCACGGACATAACCAAGAAGGTGGGGCTCACCCACGCGGCCTTCTACGCATATTTCAAGGACAAGGACGACCTGGTGCGCAGCCTGATCGAGACCATCTCCAAGGACCTGGGCGACTATGCGGTGCTCTCGCGGCGACGGCAACCTGGACTTCGACGACCCCAAGGCCCTCAAGAAGACCGTCTCCGACGTCTTCTCCTTCTACCGCGACAACCTGGCCCTGCACGCCGCCTTCATCGAGGGCGCCCTGCAGGACAAGGAGCTGAGGGCCCTGCTCTCCAAGATCAACAAGGACCTGGTGGCCTCGGTGTCCAAGCAGGTCAAGGAGCACAAGAAGGCCGGCAAGTGCGACAACTGGAACCCCGAGGTCATGGGCAACCTGCTGGTGCTGATCCTGGGCTACCTGGCGGTGGTGAGCGAGCTGGGGCTGCTGCCCGCGTCGCGGGACGTGGTCATCGACAACACCGCCAAGCTCCTCTACGCCGCCTTCAACTACAAGAAGTGAGCGGCGGATTTCATCCATCCCTTACGGGGCCGGGCGGCAAGGGAAGCCCGGCCCCTTTTTCGACGGGCTCTTTTCAAGAAGTGTCTGATTGGTAACATCGTGCAGCCGCGGCCGGGTTTGTGATAGAATATCTCTGCTTGCGCTTGGAAAGGGAAAGGCTGAAATCAGGACATTCCGCCCATTTTAGTATTCATGCAGGTGCCGCAAGGCGAGAACCGAGTGAAAGGAGCTGATTGCATGGCAGAGGTAAGGTACGACGGGCGAGTCGCGGTCATCACCGGAGCCGGAGGCGGGCTGGGACGCGGCTACGCCCTGATGCTGGCCAGCCGGGGAGCCAAGGTCGTCGTGAACGACCTGGGCGGCACCTTCGACGGCGCCGGCGCCGACCAGACGGCGGCCCAGAAGGTAGTGGACGAGATCAAGGCGGCCGGCGGCGAGGCCGTGCCCAACTACAACAGCGTCTCCGAGTGGGAGGGTGCCCAGGGCATCATCCAGACGGCCATCGACGCGTTCGGCAAGGTGGACATCCTCATCAACAACGCGGGCATCCTGCGGGACAAGAGCATCATCAAGATGGAGATCGAAGAGGACTACAAGCTGGTCCTCGCGGTCCACCTCGACGGCAGCTTCTTCTGCACCAAGGCGGCCTTCCCCATCATGCGGGAGAACAACTACGGCCGCATCGTCTCCACCTGCTCCGCGGCGGGAGCCTACGGCAACTTCGGCCAGACCAACTACGGGGCGGCCAAGCTGGGCATCGCCGGCCTGATGAACTGCGTCAAGCAGGAGGGCGCCAAGTACAACATCCTGGCCAACACGCTCATCCCGGTGGCCGGGACGCGTATGACCGCCACCGTGCTGCCCCCGGCGGTCCTGGAGAAGCTCAAGCCCGAGTACGTGGCCCCCATCGTGGGCTGGATGGTCTCGGAGCAGTGCGACGTCAGCGGCAACATCTTCGTGGCGGGCGGCGGGTATTACAGCCGGACCGCGCTGGTGGAGGGGCCGGGCGTCTTCTTCGACACCGAATCACCCATCACCCCCGACATGGTCGCCGAGAAGATCGGCCAGATCAAGGACATCACCGGCGGGCAGGAGTTCGGCTCGGCCACCGAGCAGACCGGCAAGGCCCTCTCGCACCTCAAGTTCGACTGATGACGGTAGTCCGTAATAGAGCTTCGACGAGAAAAGGAGGGGATATGCCGATAGATCCTGCCGTAGTCGGCCACGAGCTGACGCCGCTCGATTACGAGGTCACACCGGACAAGGTGATCCTCTACAACCTGGGGATCGGCGCCGGAGAAGACCCGGACGATCTCAAGTTCGTCTACGAGAACGAGCCGGGGCTGCAGGTCCTGCCCACCTTCGGGGTCATCCCGCCCTTCCCGGCCCTGATGGGACTGCTGGGGGTGCCGGGGGTGGAGATCAACGTGTTCATGCTGCTCCACGGCGAGCAGTACCTGGAGGTCCGCAAGCCCATCCCGGTCCAGGGCAAACTGCTCAATCAAGCCCAGGGTCTCCGCCCTTTACGACAAGGGCAAGGGCGCGCTGGTCGAGCTGGACGTGGACACCGTGGACGAGAGCGGGGACGTGGTCTTCTACAACAAGTTCGGGACCTTCATCCGCGGCGAGGGAGGTTTCGGAGGGGAGAAGGGGCCCGAACCGGGGAACGAGCCGCCGGAGCGCGACCCCGACGCGGTGGTGGAACTGAAGACCGGGACCACCCAGGCCATGCTCTACCGCCTCTCGGGGGACAGGAACCCGCTCCACGTCGACCCGGGCTTCGCCGCTGTAGGCGGATTCGAGAAGCCCATCCTGCACGGGCTGTGCTCCTTCGGCTACGCCGGGCGCGCGGTGCTCAAGGCCTTCTGCGACAACGACCCCAGCAAGTTCAAGGCCATCAAGGTGCGCTTCTCCCGCCACGTCTTTCCGGGCGAGACCATCGTCACGGAGATGTGGAAGGTGGCGGACGACCAGGTCATCATCCGCTGCAAGACGGCCGAGCGTGGCGAGTACTGCCTCTCCAACTCCTCCGTCTGGCTGAACGTGTAAGTAACGCTATTGATAGAAGGGGCCGGCTTCACGCCGGCCCCTTTACTCGTTGCCCAGATTGACTGTGGATGCCGGGAATGAGCTCCATTGTCTCTGATATAGGCGTATACGTCCTCGTCGCTATCGCGGTTCATGAGCGGAGACTACCTTATTCATGCGAGAGGTATACGTATCTTCAGGGCGGTGGTATGGTTTTGCACGAAGGCGATCTCGTCGAACCTGGACAGCTGTCGGGCTGTAACTCACGGCCATGGCACTTTTTAGGAGCTCGGCGATAAGCCCCTTGGGATGGTATGTCCAGGAGATGCGCGGTCCAGTCGGCGACGACCAGCTCGTCAAGGGCCTCGTAACTGAGTTCGATCACGGGGATCTTCAGCGGCTTTCATTTGATCCAGAAAGTCCTGACCGCGTCTTCTTACCGTCGGCCCTGAGGTTCAAGCGGAAATCCAGGAACCAGACGAAGAAAGCGTATGGCTATGAAGAGACACCGACAAAGAAATCGGCAGGGTACGTCGGGCGACGCTTCGGGGTAACACACAAGGGATAACGGATCATCGGTGCCCGAAACGATAGCCGCCCAGAGCATAACGGGCAGCGTCACTCCCGACCAGCTTCAGCCATTGCCTGCGCGCTGGCCTTTCGTCTTGCATCATGTCCCAGTAGAGGTTCGCTGGGCATGTAGTAACTGGTTCGTAGTCGTGCAGCTTGGATGTGGGCGAACTCGTGGGCCACCACCGACGTCAAGCTCCTCGCGGTCCAATGAGGCTAGTAACCCTCTGGGTGAATATGATGCGGGTCCGTTCCCACACAGGTAGAGGGTAAAAGCGTTGAGACAGTCATCTTTCATGTACCAGTATCTCGCGGCGCCGCGATGCCCGACGCGATGGAGATGTCGTCGACCGCATCCTTCAAGCTTGGTGGTGATAACGCTCCGGGCAGAGAGATGGGCTGCAAGGATGTCCAACGAGGATGTCCACCCATCTGAGCCTCACGGACATGACATGTAGCCGATGGAAACGAGGAAGACGCTGAGTATTATGGCCGCACTGGCCCAACGGATGGCCGAGCCTCGTCATCAGGTGGTCGAGGGTTCGTATGTCGATCTGACCATCCCCATGGGATCTCCCGGTCCACCCATTCGCGCAGGGACCGCCTCGCCGAAGATGCAGCAACAGTGGGCGAAACCGGCGAGGACTGATTATCTTCAGGAAGACCCCACCGGCGATACGAAGCGACCTGGACATGAAGCATACGCTCCTTGTCGCGATATTACTGCGGGATGAAGTCGGCTTCGCGCACTTCCAGCAGGGCGATGGCGTCCTCCGGGCACACCACCCGGCAGAGGCCGCAGCCCATGCACTTGTCGGTGTCTATCACCAGCACCTCGCCGTCCTCCGTCTCCGCCAGGCACAGGGCGCCGAAGTAGCAGCGCTCCAGGCAGGAGCCGCAGCCGTTGCACTTCTCCACGTCCACCACCGCCGCGAAGCGGCTGGGGTCGCAGATGTTGAGGCCGTCGCTGATGAGCAGGGTGAAGCTCTGGCAGCAGTCGTCGCAGCAGTTGCAGATGAAGTGGGTATCCTCGGACCTGTTCATGACCACGTGCACCAGGCCGGCTTCCTCGGACTGGCGGAGGACCTCCATGGCTTCTTCCTTGGTGAGCTCGCGCCCCGAGCCGCGCTCGATGGTGTAGTCGGCGCCCTTGCCTATCTGCAGGCAGACCTCGATGGGCTTGTCGCATTTATGCGCGATGGTCCGGCAGGTACAGTTGGTGACCGCGAACCGGCCGGCCTTGTCGAGGAGCGCCTCCACGTCGTCGCGGGCCAGGATACGGCTCTTCACGTCGAGGGGCTGGTTGACCGGGATCACCCGGGTGAAGGGCTTGGGGATCAGCTTGGTGATGGTGGCGGCGTAAGCGGGCCACTCCTCATCCATGTACCTCTGCCACAGGTCCAGGTACTCAACGGGTGCGTCGGGCCAGGTCAGGGTGGCGTCGTGGAACTGGACCAGGTCGCGGCCCATGCGGTAGATGGTGCCCTCCGGCTTGCGGGACTTGAAGACCAGGCCCTTCCAGAAGAGCAGGTCGAGCGATTCCCGCACCTCCTGCTCGTCCCGGCCGGTGCGCTCCGCCAGCTGTTCGGGGGTGCCCGGCATGGCCAGCATCAGCCGGGCCTCGTCCTCGTCCGCTATCATCCGGAAGAGCTGCGGGATGATCACGCTGCCGGTGAGGAAGATCTTGTCGGTGAGCTGAACGTAAAGGTCATCTGACATGTAAGCCTCCTTGGTCCGGGACGCGCCTCAACTACCCGTAGACCATCTTACCATGTACGGGCCGGAGCCGGCTCAGGCGGGAAACGGGCAATGCTCGACGAAGTCGGGTAGAAGGCCGCCCAGCCGTTCCAGGGCCAGGTTGGAGCCTTCCCGCAGCCCCATGATGAACCCTCGCTGGCGCCGGTCCGCGAGCGTCCCCAACGCCCCCTTGACCTTGGCGGCGATGGAGTCCGCCTGCAGGCTGGCGAGGCGCGAGGCGTCCTCCATCTCCAGGTCGTGGGCGTCGCTCAGGGCCCGGAAGGCGCAGAAGGGCACGTGGTTGAGCGCCGCGGCCTGGGCGATGGCGCCGCTCTCCATGTCCACGGCAACCGCATGGAAGGTGTGGTGCAGCTCCCTGCGCCGGTGGGAGGAGAAGACGGCCTGGTCGCAGGTGACCAGCGGACCCGTGTGGTGGTCCACGCCGCGCTCCTCGAGGAAGCCGCGGCCCCACTCGTGCACGGCCGGGTCGGCCGGGTACTCGTGGTGGAAGCGCCTGCGGCCCACGCCCTCCTCCCACCCCACCGGCGCCTGGAAGCCGCCGCGGTCGTAGATGCCGGTGTCTCCCTGCAGCACGACGGAGGGGAGGACCAGCTCTCCCGTGCGGGCCGAGGCGGAAAGCGCGCCGGCCAGGCCGAAGGAGACGATGAGGACGGGTGAGAACCTCTCCACGAGGTACTGGGTCGCGGCCGCCGCGGCCGCCTTGCCGATGCCCGAGACCACGCAGACGGCCTCGGTGTCCCCCAGGGCGGCGGAAGACGTCTCGAAGGGGCCCGGCTCCAGGGGATTCCACTCCGCCCCGCCGGGCCGGGACAGGCAGTCGCGCTCGCCGCGCATGGCGCAGACCAGCCCGACCCGCCTCAAGGGCCCTCCTCCCTGGACAGCATCTTCAGCGCCCCCCGGGGGCTCAAGCGGTTCTCCTGCATGCACGCGCGCATCCGCTCATCCGCCGCCTTAAGAACCTTGCGGCTGGTGTAGGGGTACAGCTCCTTGCAGGCCATCTCCAGCGCGTCGGCGGGCTGGAAGCCCGTGGAGGACTTCTTCAGGGCGGTGCGGAAGACCTCGCGCAGGTCCGCGACGGTGTCGTCATAGGCGGGCAGGAGCTGCGCGCCCGGCGTTTCGGACGGACCCGGCTGGTCGGCGGCGGCCGGAGCCCTGGACAGCCCGGGGTCCTCGGACAGGGCGCGCAGGGCGCGGAGGTCGCCCCAGCCGCGAGAGAGCTTGGTCGATTCGAACATCTCGCGCAGGGAGGGCTCGATGTCACGGTGGGTATGCGGGTACAGCTCGCGCAGCGCCCCGGAGAGGGCCGCGTTGACGCTGTCCCCCCGGCGGACCAGCTCGAGGGCGCGGAGGAAGATGGCCCTGTAATCGGCGAACCGGCTTGCCTTCATGTCACTCTTGTCCATAACCCTAGTCTAGCAAGCCGGACCGACCTTGTGGATATCAGGTGGGCGCCTGAGTCCGTCGGGGGCGTGATAGAATTATCTGGTCGCCAGGGAGGGGGAAAGGAGCGAGGCATGGGAGATACCCGCGACGTGGTCATCATCGGCTCCGGCATCGGGGGCCTTACCTCGGGGGCCCTTCTCGCCAAGCGGGGCCGCAAGGTCGCGGCCGGTGAGCCGGAAAGGCGGGGATGATGGCCAGGGCACTGGTCCTCTTCTCGGGCGGGCTGGACTCGCTCCTGGCGGCGCGGCTGCTCGCGGACCTCTGCGACGGGGTCACGGCGATCTGCTTCACCTCCCCCTTCTTCGGGAGCGCCGATGCCCGGGCGGCCGCGGGCGGCCTGGGCATCGAGCTGGTCGAGCAGGACATGACCGAAGTGCTCACTGCATATCCTGCGGGCACCCCGGCACGGCTTCGGGAAGAACATGAACCCCTGCATCGACTGCCACACCGCCATGATCTCCCTGGCCTGCGCGCGCCTTCGGGAACTGGGGGCGGACTTCCTCGCCACCGGTGAGGTGCTGGGGGAGCGCCCCATGTCCCAGAACCGCGGGTCCCTGGAGACGGTGGCCCGGGAGTCCGGGGCGGGGGAGCTGCTGCTGCGGCCGCTCTCGGCCAGGCTGCTGCCGCCCACCGTGCCCGAGAGGGAGGGGTGGGTGGACCGGGATTCCCTGCTGGCCATCGAGGGGAGGTCGCGCAAGCCCCAGATGGAACTGGCCGAGCGTTGGGGCATCATTGAATACAAGGCGCCGGCGGGGGGCTGCCTGCTGACGGACCCCGGCTTCTCGCAACGCCTGCGGGAGCTCATGCGCGAACTCCCCGGCTTCGACCGCGACGACCTGGAGCTGCTCAAGGTGGGCAGGCACTTCTGGAGCGGCCGGCACCGCCTGGTGCTGGGGAGGAACGACGCCGAGAACGAGAGGCTGAAGGGCCTGGCCCTCCCCACCGACCACCTCTTCCGGGAGCGGGACCGGCCGGGGCCCACCGCCCTGGTGAGGACGGAGCCGCGGCAGGCAACCCCGGAAGAGGGGCTGCTCGAGGAGGCCGCCGGGTTGCTGGGGCGCTACGGCAAGGGCAAGGCCGGCATCGGCGTGGACGAAATGGCGCGCCTGGAGGACTGCCGGGAATAATTGATGTGGATTATCTTGATTTATTGTTGCATAATGTATAACATATGTTAAATCGGAAGACGGACGGCGTGGAGGAAACGGCAGGCAGGGAAGCGGATGGAAGAAAAGTACGACTTCGGGGCGGTCGAGAACAAGTGGATAGAGCGGTGGGAGCGCGACGGTATCTACAGGACCGTCGAGGAACCCGGGCGGGAGAAGAAGTACGTCCTGGTGATGTTCCCTTACCCCTCCGGCCCCGCCCACATGGGCCACGTGGCCAACTACAACCTGGGCGACCTGCTGGCGCGTTACTACCGGCGGCGGGGGTTTAACGTCCTCCACCCCATGGGCTGGGACGGCTTCGGGCTGCCGGCCGAGAACGCCGCCATCAAGTCGGGAGTGCACCCCGCCGTCTATACCTGGAACAACATCGACCTGCTCCGCAGCGACCTCAAGCGGCTCGGGTACTCGTACGACTGGCAGCGCGAGCTGGCCACCTGCGCTCCCGACTACTACCGGTGGACGCAGTGGTTCTTCCTCAAGTTCTACGAGAAGGGACTGGCCTACAAGTCCCAGGCCAAGGCCAACTGGTGCCCTTCCTGCCGCACCGTGCTCGCCAACGAGCAGGTGGTCGACGGCCACTGCGAGCGCTGTGAGTCGGTGGTGGAGAAGAGGCTCATCGACCAGTGGCTGCTGCGCATCACCGACTACGCCGAGCGGCTCCTCGAGGACACCTCGAAGCTGCGCGGGCTGGCCCGAGCGGGTCATCACCATGCAGAAGAACTGGATCGGCCGGTCCGAGGGTTGCGAGGTCGACCTTCCGCCTGGTCGAGCTGGACGAGTCCGTCACCATCTACACCACCCGGCCCGACACCCTGTGGGGCGTCACCTTCTTCCTCCTGGCCCCCGAGCACCCCCTGGTCGACAGGCTGGTGGAGGGCACCCCGCTCCAGGCCGGCCTGGACGCCTTCCGGGAGCGCATCCGGGGCCTGACGGAGATCGAGCTGACCGCGCTGGACGTGGAGAAGGACGGCGTCTTCCTGGGGGCCCACGTCATCAACCCCGTCAACGGGGAAGAGGTGCCGGTGTGGACGGCCAACTTCGTCCTCTCCGAGTACGGCACCGGCGCGGTGATGGCGGTGCCCGCCCACGACCAGCGCGACTTCGAGTTCGCCCGCAAGTACGGCCTGCCCATCCGGGTGGTGGTCGACCCCCCCGGTGAGCGCCTCGAGCCCGACGGCATGACCGAGGCCTACGAGGACCCCGGCACCATCACCCGCTCGGGGGAGTTCGACGGCATGGACAGCCTGGAGGCCAAGACCGCGAGCCGTCCCGGACCTGCTGGAGGGCAGGGGCTGGGGGCGGCGGGCCGTCAACTACCGGCTGCGCGACTGGCTCATCTCCCGCCAGAGGTACTGGGGGGTGCCCATCCCCATCCTCTACTGCGACACGTGCGGGACGGTGCCGGTGCCCGAGGCCGACCTGCCCGTCCTCCTGCCCGAGGACGTGGACTTCTCCCCGGAGGGCCCCTCGCCCCTGGAGCGCTCGGAGTCCTTCCGCGTCACCGCCTGCCCGTCCTGCGGGGGCCGCGCCACCCGGGAGACCGACACCATGGACACCTTCGTCGACTCGTCGCTGGTACTACATCCGCTACGCCGACCCGCGCAACGAGGAGGCCGCGTTCTCGACCGGGTCGGCGGGCTACTGGCTGCCGGTGGACCAGTATATCGGCGGCATCGAGCACGCCATCATGCACCTGCTCTACTCGCGCTTCTTCACCAAGGTCCTCTACGACCTGGGCCTGGTCGATTTCGACGAGCCTTTCACCAACCTGCTCTGCCAGGGCATGGTGGTGCTGGACGGGGCCAAGATGAGCAAGTCCAAGGGGAACATCGTCGCCCCCGAGCAGTTCCTCAACAGCCACGGCGCCGACACCCTGCGCACCTTCATCCTCTTCCTGGGCCCACCCGAGGCCGACAAGGAGTGGAGCGATTCCGGCATCGAGGGCACCCACCGCTTCCTGCAGCGGGCCTGGCGCGTGATCTACCGCTACGTCAGCCTGACCACCTTCAAGACCACCCCGGCCGCGGAGAGCGCCGAGGAGTTGCGGGACCTGCATCTACTGGACCCACCGCACCATCAAGAAGGTCACCCAGGACATCGATCGTTTCGCCTTCAACACGGCCATCGCGGCCATCATGGAATTCGTCAACCAGCTGACCAGGTACGCCGACACCTCGCCCGACCTCTTCAACACCGTGGAGGGCCACGAGGCCGCGCAGAGCCTGATCCTGTTGCTGGCGCCCTTCGCGCCGTTCATCGCCGAGGAGATGTGGGAGGAGATAGGCGCGCCCTACAGCGTCCACCTGCAGCCCTGGCCGGAATGGGACGACCAGGCCGCCCGCTCGCGCACCATCACCCTGGTGGTCCAGATCAACGGCAAGGTGCGGGACCGCCTGGAGGTAGACGCGGATATCGAGCCGTCCGTGATGGAGGAGGAGGCCATGGCCTCGCCCCGCATCCGCGAACTGACGGAGGGCAAGGAGATCGTCAAGGTCATCACGGTCCCCGGGAAGCTCATCAACATCGTAGTCAGGTAGTACGGACGCGCCGCTCCCCGGCGAGCGGCTCCCGCCAGGAACCCCCCGCCACCCCTGGTGGCACCCGCAAGGGAGTCCCCGACCCCGCGCGCCCGCATGCCCGCCCGCGCTCCGGGAGCCGGTGATGAACGGATGCGCGCAACCCGTCCGCGACTAAAGAGAGGAGCAGCCCGTGCTGGAGAAGCTGTCCCGTTGGGGGGAGGCGCTGGCCGGCCTCCCGGCCCGGCGCCTGCTGGCGGCGGGGGCCGCCCTGGCGGTGGTGGCCGGACTGTTCCTCTTCCTCTACCGCCCGGCCTCTCCCGCGCGGGTGGAGAGGGTGGTCCCGGCGGCCGCGGAGGCGGAAGAGGCGCGGGCGAAGGTGATGGTGCACGTGGCGGGCGCGGTGATCAGGCCGGAGGTGTACGAGATGAAGGAGGGGCAGCGGGTATCTCAGGCCATCGAGAGGGCGGGCGGGCTCCTTCCCGACGCCGACATCCGCGGCATCAACCTGGCCGAGCAGTGCCGGGACGGCCAGAAGATCTACGTCCCCCGGGCGGGGGAGTTGGAGTCCGAGGGCGCCGCGGGCGGGGTCGCAGGCGATGGTCAACATCAACACCGCCTCCCAGAAACAGCTGGAGGAACTGCCGGGTATCGGCCCCAAGCTGGCCGCGGACATCATCAAGTACCGGGAGAAGAACAACGGGTTCTCCAGCGTCGAGGAGCTGAAGCAGGTCAAGGGGATCGGCGACAGCAAGTTCGAGGACCTGCGCGAGCTGGTGACCATCTGAACCGCCATGCGTAGCGTCTACCCTTACCGGATGGCCCTGATGGCGGGCGCCCTGGCGTTGTTCATGCGCTGCGCCGGCGGCGCGTCCTGCCTGCTCCCCCTCTCCCTGTCGCTGCTGGCGGCGGGCACGGCGCTGAGCCTGTGCTTATGGCGCCGGTGTCCCCGGATACTCTGGCTGGGCCTGCTGGTGCTGCTGCTGGGCCTGGGCGGCCTGCGCCTGGCGGGGGAGGGGAGCGGCGGGGAAGGGGGCCCGCGGTACCCGGCGGGAAAGACCACCGTCACCGGCGAAGTGGCCCTCGACTCACCCTTCCTCGCGGGGGGACGCACCTGGATCGTGGAAGTGAGCGAGGACGTCAACGGGGCCTTCGAGCCCGGGGAAAGGGTCAGGGTGGAGACGGAGGACCCCGCCGGAGGCATCGGCTGGGGTGACCGGGTCAGGGCGACAGGTGTGCCGGCCCGCTACCGGGACCGGGCCCGCGACACCAGCGGGATGCTGCGCAGCCCGGGGCTGGAGAGGCTGGGGAGCTCGGACCGGCCCCTGGTCGCGGTCACCAACGCCCTGCGCGATTCCCTGACGGCCTTCTGCCTGGAGGACGTGGGGGACGGGGCCGAGGGGCACCTGATGGCCGGCATCGTCCTGGGCGACCTGGGGGTGCTCCCCAGCGAGGTGAACGTGGCCATCCGCCGCGCCGGGCTGTCGCACATCTGTGCCGCCTCCGGCCTCAACGTCAGCATCCTGGCGGCCATGATCTTCCTGACTGGGCCGCAGGTTGCGCGTGGCCCGGACTGGTCCTGTTCCCGGCGGTGATGGGCCTGGTGGTCCTGTACGTCCTGGTCATCGGGGGGAAGGCGCCGATGATCCGGGCGGCCGTGGCCGTGCCCCTGGCCTTCCTGGCCTTCATGGCGGCGGGGGAGTTCGACATGCTCTCCGCCGTGAGCGCGTCCCTCGTCGCCATGCTCCTGTGGGAGCCGGGGTGGCTGTACAGCCTGAGCTTCCAGCTCTCCTTCGTCTCCATCCTGGGCATCGTGTTGTTGACGGCGCCCCCTGGAGGAGGCGATCAGGCCCGGGGGAGGAAAGGCGGTGGCCCTGCTGGCCATGACCCTGGCGGCGCAGCTGGCGACGGCGCCCCTCATCGCCGGGTGCTTCGGCGAGATATCCCTCGCCGCCGCCCCCGCCAACCTCCTGGTGGTCCCGCTCATCCCCCTTCAGATGGGGCTGGGCCTGGCGGGCGGCATGATCAGGCTGATGCATCTTCCCCTGGCCTGGCTCCCGGCGCGGCTGTCCTTCTGGGCCGCCAGGTACGTGCTGGCGGTGGCCGGGGCGCTCTCCTCGCCCGGCTGGGCCACGGCGGCCATCGGCGGGCTGACGGGGCCGAAGGTTGCGGCTTACTACCTGGCCCTCTGGGCCGTATTCCTGTGGGGGCGGGGGAAGCCGCTGAGGAGGCCCTTCCTCTGCCTGGCGGCCGCGGCGATGGTCGTGGTCGTGGCGGGCAGCCTGCACGGGGGCGGGCCGCGCGGCGGGCGCATGGTCTTCCTCGACGTGGGCCAGGGGGACGCGCTGCTGGTGGAGAGCGCGGGCGGGGCGCGCATCCTGGTGGACGGGGGCGAGGACGGGTACGTGCTCCGCCGCAAGCTCCAGTCATACGGGGTCCGCGAGATCGACCTGGTCATCCTGACCCACCCCGACTCGGACCACGTGGGCGGCCTCGGCGCGGCCCTGCAGGAGTGCGAGGTCGGCGCGGTGATGGAGACGGGGCAGGAGGGAGGCGCCGTCTGGAGGAGGTGGGAGGAGGAAGTCGACAGGGAGGGGGCGTCGCGCGTCCTCGCCTCGGCCGGCGACGTCTTCTCCCTGGCGGACCTGGAGGTGGAGGTGCTCGCGCCCGAAAGCGGGTCCGGGCGAGCCGGGGAAGACGCTTCGGGAAACGACAGGTCCCTGGTGTGCCGCATCCGCGGCCCCGGCTTCTCGGTGCTGGTGACCGGGGACATCGAGGATCCGGAGGAGCAGCGCCTGCTGGACTCGGGGCTGGACCTGCGGGCCGACGTGCTCAAGGTGCCCCACCACGGCGGCTACGCCGAGCCCGGTGAGCGTTTCTTCCGGGCCGTGTCTCCCTGCGTGTCGGTGGTCTCGGTGGGGGAGGGCAACCGTTACGGCCACCCGGCCGCGCAGACCCTGGCCGGCCTGGACCGTGCCGGCTGCCGCACCTACCGCACCGACCAGTGCGGTGATATCATGATCGAGGCGGGCCAGGACTCTTTCGACGTGGAGGTGACCGAAGACCGGTGATAAGGAAGATGGGCAGGAAAGAGCGGCTCAGCCTGAGGAAGGACATCCTCAAGACGGTGGTGCTGATCACCTCGAAGGACCACTACCGCACCACCAGCGCCCTGGGAAAGATAAACAAGGGCCTGAACAAGCCCGGCGAATACACCTTCGACTGCGAGACCGTCACCCCCAAGTCGGGCGAACTGCGCGCGGCCCTGGAGAGGGCCCAGATGCTGCCCCTGGGGGCGGAGCGCAGGGTGCTGATCATACCGGAGGCGCAGGACCTCACGAAAGAGCAGGCGGCCCTGCTCGAGACGTACCTGGAAAGGAGCGTCTCCACCACCTCCCTGATCATGGCGGGGGAGGGCTTGAGGAAGGACGGCCGCGCCTGGAAGCTTGCCGACAAATACGGGGACGTGCTCGAGCTGGAGGAGTACGACAAGAACGAGTTTCCCGCCCTCATCCGCGAGGCCTTCGCGGAGCGCGGCAAGAAGGTCTCCAACCGGGCCATCGGCTACATGCGCGACAACCTCGGTAAGGACCTGGGCGCCATGTACGCGGCCATCGAAAAGATCGACCTCTATCACGAGGGCAGGAACGACATCGACGTGGAGGACGTGGTCCCGTTCGTCGCCGCCTCGGCCGAGCGGACGGTGTTCGAGCTGATAGACCAGGTCTCCATCAAGGACCTGAACCACTCGTTGAAGCTGCTGGAAGCCATGCTCAAGCAGGGGGAGGACGACACCAGGCTGTTGTACATGCTGGTCTGGCACTTCCGCCGGCTCATCCTCTTCAAGGCCCTGCGCAAGGAGGGGAAGGACGACAAGGAGATCGTCAAGTACCTGGAGATCAAGCCCTTCCTGCTGGGGCTGCTCAAGCGGCAGTCAGAGAGCTACACCATGCGAGGAGCTGAAGGGTATCTACGAGAGGCTGCTCCGTTACGACGTGGCCTCCAAGACCTCGGACACCTCCGACCCCCACCACCTGGAGCTGCTCATCTACGACATCTGCGGATGCCCCGCGGTGTGATCGTAGATCACCAGCCCCGAGGGCATCTTGGGATAGAAGTAAGTGCTCTTGTGGGGCATCTTCTCGTCCAGCGAGGCGATATTCCAGGCGGCCTGGAGTGACGGTGAGCGTACCAGGAAGCCGGCTGAGAACTCCCCGCCGGCGGTGGCCGAGATGACCTCGTCCAGGTCGACCGTGTACTTGACCTCGAAGGGGCGGGAGGGGTCGCCGGGGTCGCCCAGGCCCAGGTAGCGCCGGAGGACCACCTCGTGCAGGACGGTCACGTCCAGCTCGGCCCAGTCCCGCGAGTGCTCGCGTTCCAGTTCCGCGAGGTCTTCGTCGAGCTTCAAGGGGTCCACCAGGTAGACCTCCTCCGGGGTCACCAGGCCCAGTAGCGGCCCGGCGCCGGAGTTGGAGAGGACCGCGGCGCAGGCCTCCCGGACCCGCTCCTCCCGGCTGGGGCCCTCCACTTTCCGGAGCGCGCAGTACGGCTCCAGCAGGCCGGGGAGGTCGGCGTGGGGCAGTGCGTCGCACTTCAACAGGCGGTGCACCGGCAGCAGCACCAGCCCCGGGTCGGAAAGACCGATGAAGGCCATGGAGATGAAGTCCCAGGGCTCTTCCCCGCCGGGACCGGTCTCGGCCCGGCGCTCGTTGCGGTAGAACAGCGAGGTCTCGTAGCGGTGGTGCCCGTCGGCGATGAAGATGCGGCGGTCGCGCAGGTGCTCGCGCAACTCCCGGATGAGGCCGGGGTCGCTCAGCTCCCAGACCTCGTGGCCCAGCCCGCCGGCGTCCTCGAAGGAGAAGAGCCGGCGCGAAGCCGGCAGGGCGCGCTCCGCCAGGTACTCGTGGTAGGCGGGCCCGTCCTCGAAGAGGGTGAAGACCTGGCTGAAGCTGGCCGCACAGGCCCGCAGCAGCGCCAGTTGCTCCTCGGTCACCCTGGGAAAGGTGTGTTCGTGCGGGTAGATGCCGTCGCGGCCCAGCTCCTCCAGCTTGTACAGGGCGATGAGGGCGGTGCGGCTGAGGCGCCGCCCGCCGGGGAGGTCGAAGGTCTGCCTGTAGAAATAGACGGAGTCGGAACCGCTGGTGTCGAAGACGCCCTCCTCTTTCCACTCCCCGAAGCGGCGGGCGGCCTCCTCCTGCCAGGCGGGGGAGGCGAGGGCGGGGTCGTCCGGGAGGATCAGGCGCACCACGTTGTAGGGGTTGGCGTCGAGGAGTTCCCGCTGCTCGCCGGGGGAGATGACGTCGTAGGGCGGCGCGAAGAGGCTCTCGATGCCGCCGGCCTTCTCCGTGTCGTAGAACCGGCCCTTGAAGGCCCTGACGTCGGCCATGCTAACCGCCTTTCCGTGGACGCTTTCGGAAACCTTTCCCGATGTTATAAAGTCATATTGACGATTGCAAGTATGATAAGCCCGGTTACGGACAAATACCAGGTTGGGATATAATGGTAATGAACCGTTAGGGGGATTCGCATGACGCAAAGAGGAACGCCGGCAAGGAGGTCCCGGCCCGTCAGCCTGGTCCTGGCGCTGCTGGTGCTGGCCGGCGGCCTGAACCTGGTGGCGGTCTCCAGCGGCGCCCCGGCCGTGGCGGCCGTCACCGCCAGTATCGACAGGCTCATCTACCCGACCTTCGGTTATCCCCAGATGGTCAGGGACGGAGAGCAGTTCACCCTGGAGTTCGACTTCCGTTCCGACTCCCCCGGCGCCCCCGTGCCGCTTTCCGTGAGCGGCTGGCAGGCGACCATCTCCAGCACCAACGCCTACACCCCCTGCGAGTATGACCTGGACGTGCAGTCGATAGACTACGGGACCAGCATCCACTGGCCTTCCGGTTCGGGGCGGAGCGTCTACGACGTCCACCGGGTGACCGTGACCGTCCCGCCGGGGACGGCGCCCGACCTCTACGACCTCACCGTACGGGTGACGGCCGACGGGGTCCCGATAACCGACTCCCAGCCTCACGCGGTCTGCGTGGTGGACGACTGGGAGGAGGACTACAAGGTCATCCAGTGGTCGGACGTGCACGTGCACGACGTGTCCTACGGTGTTTCCGGTTTCGAGGGAACGGCCTGGACCGACAGGTTCATCCACGAAGCCGAATACCTGCGCAAGGCCATCGAGGTCATCAACACCCTCGACCCCGACTTCCTGGTCATCACCGGCGACACCGTCTTCGGCCAGCGCTACCTGCCGGACCAGTGGCCGCCGGACGACGGCAACACCCGCTCGGGCGATACCGAGTACGAGTACGAATACGCCTGGTGCTACCAGGAGCTGCAGGCGCTGGACGTGCCGGTGTACATGCAGATCGGCAACCACGACGGCTACCACGACACCCAGGACGACGGGTTCGACTGGTGGACCAGCACCTACGGACCGCTCTACTATTCCTTCGACTACGGCGACCACCACTACACCGCGGCCAACTCCTTCGACTGGCCCCAGGCCGACCGCACCGTGGAGGAGTTCTTCACCTGGCTCACCGGGGTGCTCAACCCGCCTTCGTGGCAGGGGCAGCTGCTGGGAGGGGGCGACGCCCCCGGCGCCGGTTCCGCGCCCGACCCCGCCGGCTACACCGGCCAGCTGGGCTGGATCCGGGACGACCTGGCCGCCCACCAGTCCTCCGGCTTCCGCACCCTGCTGATGCACCACGACCCCACCGTGCCGGGGATGTGGAAGTCGAACGAACTACCTCATCGTCACCCTGGGCAAGGACGGCGCGGGCCGCCTGGCCACCCTGCGCCTCTGCGCCGACTACAAGGTGAACATGCTCCTTTCGGGCCACGACCACCTGGACCAGTATCACGAGCAGGCCTGGACGGGAGGGGGAGGGACGACCGTCTTCCCCAACGCCACCAGCCTGTCCATCCAGAAGGACGGCGACAACGACTTCTACCCCGGCTTCAAGATGCCCGAGTTCTCAGGCGGCGGACTGGTCTCCCACAGCTACAAGCTCATCGGGGGCGTGCACTATTCCTATCCCTACTACCACAACTGCAACGTGGGGGGCACCACCGACCTCTCCACCCTGGACCAGACCTCCGTCGTGCGCACCTTCTCCAACGGGGGCGACTGGTCCGGCGACCTCACCAACGTCTACTGCGACGTGGAGAACCGCCTGGACAAGGAGTTCAACGACTGCGGCCTGGAGTTCTACATGCCCGACCCGGGGCCCAACGGCTACTACGCCGTCAGCGGCGGGCAGCCCGTGAGCGTCTCCCAGCCGGAGAGCGGCCGCCTCAACTACCGGGTCGACTTCGACCTGCCGGCCTATTCCACGCGGCGGGTCAGCCTGGACCTGGAAACGGACAGCGACACCCCCACCGGCTCGGTGACCATCAACGGGGGCGCTTCCCAGACCGCCTCGCTCGACGTCACCCTGGGGCTCAGCGCCACCGACGCCAGCTCCGGGGTGAAGGAGATGATGGTCTCCAACCGGGCCGACTTCGCCGGCGCGGAGTGGGAGCCCTACGCCACCAGCCGGGCCTGGCGCCTGGAGGAAGGCTCCGAGGGATACAGGTCGGTCTACGCCAGGTACCGTGACTACAGCTACCCCGGGCACGTATCCTACCCCGCCAGCGACACCATCGTCTACAACACCGGCTCCGAGCCGTGGAAGGACCGGTGGTACTTCGCCGAGGGGTACACGGGAGCGGGCTTCGAGGAATACCTGTGCATCCTCAACCCGTCCTCCGCGCCCACCCACGCCACCCTGACCTACATGCCGGAAGGCGCCGCCAACATCGTCCGCGAGATCGACATCCCCGGGATGTCCCGCTACACGGTCAACGTCAACAACGACGCGGGCGGCGGGCTCAACGTCTCCTGCCTGCTGGAGGCGGACAGCGAGGTGGTGGCCGAGCGGGCCATGTACTTCGCCTACGGGGGCCTGTGGACGGGGGGCCACTGCGTGATGGGGGCCAAGAGCGCCGAGGAGACCCTGTACTTCGCGGAGGGGTACACGGGCCCCGGCTTCGAGGAATGGCTGACCGTACAGAACCCCGGGGACTCGGCGGCCGACGTCACCCTGACCTACATGATGAGCAACGGCAACAACCACCAGGTGTCACACACCGTGCCCGCCCACAGCCGCTACACCGTCATGGTCAACCGCGACTGCCCGGAGGCGGGGGACGTCTCCATCCGGCTGGAATCCACCCAGCCGGTCATCGCCGAGCGGCCCATGTATTTCGAGTACGGGGGCCTGTGGACGGGGGGCCACTGCGTGATGGGGGCCAGGAGCGCCGAGGAGACCCTGTACTTCGCGGAGGGGTACACCGGCCCCGGCTTCGAGGAATGGCTGACCGTCCAGAACCCCGGGGACTCAGCGGCCGACGTCACCCTGACCTACATGATGAGCAACGGCAACAACCACCAGGTGTCACACACCGTGCCCGCCCACAGCCGCTACACCGTCATGGTCAACCGCGACTGCCCGGAGGCGGGGGACGTCTCCATCCGGCTGGAATCGAGCCAGCCGGTCATCGCCGAGCGGCCCATGTACTTCAACTACCGCGGGGCCTGGACGGGGGGCCACTGCGTGATGGGGGCGGAGGCCGTCGACCTCAACTGGTACCTGGCGGAGGGGTACACCGGCCCCGGCTTCGAGGAGTGGATAACCATCCTCAACCCGGACCCCGGGCCGGCCGGCGTCGAGGTCACGCTGGTGTACATCCTCAAGGGCAGCGGCGCCACCGTCACCAGGAAGCACACGCTGCAGCCGTCCTCCCGTTACACCATCTTCGTCAACCAGGACCTGGGGGAGGGGCAGGAGGCCTCGGCCATGGTCATCAGCAAGACCCCGGTGCTGGTGGAGCGGCCCATGTACTTCGACCAGCACGGCTGGACGGGGGGCCACTGCGTGCCGGCCTTCTCCAAGCGCTGAACCCGGCCCCGCCCGTGTTATCCTGTTGGCATGAGGATCGAAGAGCACCCCATACTCGAGGAACTGGGAAGCCGTGCGGAGGTCGGGATATTCGTCAACGGCCGCCGCTGCGCGGCGCGTGAGGGGGACACCGTAGCCTCGGCCCTGTGGGCACTGGGGATCAGGCGGTTCCGCGACACCCGCATCCGCCACGAGCCGCGCGGCCCCTTCTGCTTCATCGGCCGCTGCACCGACTGCGAGGTCACGGTGGACGGCAAGCCCCGGGTCAAGTCCTGCATGACCGGCGTGCGCGAGGGCATGCGCATCGAGTTGCCGGAGGAGGAGACGTGAGCTATCCCCGGGAGCGGGCGGACCTGGTGGTGGTGGGGGCGGGCCCGGCCGGCCTCTCCGCGGCCTGCGAGGCGGCGGAGCTGGGGCTTGAGCCGGTGGTGCTGGACGAGAACGAGCGGGGCGGGGGGCAGCTGAACAAGCAGATCCACAAGTTCTTCGGCTCCGGCGCGCACGGCGCCGGCAGGCGGGGCTTCGAGATAGCGGAGGGATTGCTGGAGCGCTGCGCGGGGCTGGGCGTCGACCTGCGCCTGGGCCACCTGGCCGCGGGCGCTTTCGAGGAGCGCGAACTGATGGTGCGGGGCCCGGGCGGCATCAGCCTGCTGGAGTGCGGCGCGCTGATAGTGGCGGCGGGGGCGGTGGAGAAACCGCTGGCCTTTCCCGGCTGGACGCTGCCCGGGGTGATGGGCGCGGGAGGCGCCCAGACGCTCATGAACCTGCAGGGCGTCCTCCCCGGCAGGAAGGTGGCGGTGGTGGGCACGGGGAACGTCGGGCTCATCGTGGGCTACCAGCTGGTCCAGGCCGGCGCGGAGATAGCGGCCATGCTGGAGATCGACCCCGGGGTCAAGGGCTACGGGGTGCACGAACAGCGGCTGCGGCTGCTGGGGGTGCCCTTCCTCCTCCGGCACGAGCTGCTCAAGGCCGAGGGGCGCGGGCGCGTGGAGGGGATGGTGGTGCGCGACCTGGAGAGGGGAGACTGCTTCAGGTACGAGGTGGACTGCGTCTGCCTGGCGGTGGGGATGTCGCCCCTCGATCGAGCTGCCGCTGATGCTCGGCTGCCGCGCCTGCTACGACGGACGCCTGGGCGGATGGGTGGCCTGGCACGACGCGTCCATGCGGACGTCGCGGGAAGGAGTATACGTCGCCGGCGACAGCGCGGGCGTCGAGGAGGCCTCCGTGGCCATGGAGGAGGGGAGGATGGCCGCCGCCGCCGCCTGCCTGGAGGCCGGCGTCGTCGGCGAGGCGCGGGCGGAGGAACGCATGCGGAAAACGGCCGCGAGGTTGTACGAGCTGAGAAACGGTCCGTATAATTATGGGCGTAGGGAGGCGAAGGAACGCCTCTGGGCTTCGTAAAGGACGAAAGGGCCGCGAGGGTGAAGAAAGGGAAATCCGGCAAGGGGCGGCGTTACCTGGTCATCGACTGCCGCGAGCCCATCCCCTGCAACCCCTGCGAGGAGGTGTGCGGGAAGGGCGCGGTGGTGATCGAGGGCGACCTCAATTCACCGCCGGTCCTGAACGAGGAGAGCTGCGACGGCTGCGGGGCCTGCATCTGCGTCTGCCCCGGGTCCTGCATCTACCTGGTGGAGGAGGCGGACGGAGGCCGGGCCCGGGTGACCATGGCCCACGACCGGCTGCCGGTACCCGCCGAGGGGAGCGAGGTGGCCCTGTTCGGAGCCGGCGGGGAGGCCCTCGGTCAAGGAATCGTATACCGGGTGAAGAATACTAAATCAGACAGGCACCTGCGGCAGTTGACCGTGGAGACCTCGAGTGAGCTGGCCGGAAAGGTGCGAGGCATCGGGCCGCTCGAGGGTTTCGGGGAGAGGCGGCCGGCGGAGAGGACCGGCCATCCACCGGCGGAGGACTACCTGGTCTGCCGCTGCGAGGAGGTGCCCCGTTCCGAACTTGCCAGGGTGGTCTCCATGGGAGTGCGGCACGCTCCCAACCTGAGGAGGTTCACCCGCACCGGCCTGGGACTCTGCCAGGGCAAGGCCTGTACGGAAACGCTGTTGAACAACCTCTCCGGCCTGACCGGGCTGGAGATAGAGGAACTGGGCCTCCCCCGGGCCAGGCCGCCGGTGCGGCCTGTCAGCCTCGGGGAACTCGGTGGCTAGAGGAGGGAACAATGGAGGTTCTGAGCGCGGAAGTCGTGGTGATAGGGGGCGGCGTCATCGGCACATCCATAGCCTATTACCTGACCAAGGAAGGTGCGGAAGTGATGATCGTGGAGGCCGACGACCTGGCCTCCGGGGCCTCCGGGGCCTGCGACGGGTTCCTCTTCCTCCAGTCCAAGCAGCCGGGGGCTCACCTGGAGATGGCCAGGGAGAGCCTGGCCCTCTACCCCGAGCTCGCCAGGGAACTGGACGTGGACATCGAGTACAACCCCTGCGGCGGGCTGATCCTGGCCAGGACGGCCGACGAACTCAAGGCGCTCAGGGCGGGCGTGAAGAAGATGAAATCGGCGGGCCTGGACGTGGAGATGGTGACGGAGGCCGACCTGAAGAAGATCGCCCCGGCCGTTTCCGGGAGCGCGAAGGGAGCCTCGCTGTGCCGGGACGACGCCCAGGTCAACCCGACCCTGCTCACCCTGGGCCTGGCGAAGAAGGCCGGGGACCTGGGGGCCACCATCCTCATCAACTGCCGGGTCGATAACATCGTCATCATGAACGAGAGGGTGCGGGAGTTGAGGACCTCGGTGGGCTCCATCCACACCCGCAAGGTGGTCTGCGCGGCGGGCGTGGGGTCCAACCAGATCGGCAAGATGGCCATCATCGACATCCCGGTGATGCCCAGGAAGGGGCAGGTGATCGTGACCGAGCCGACGGACGGGATCCTGGAGCACGTGGTGGCCGACTTCGACTACATGATCGCCAAGACCGGCACGGACGAGAGCGCCTACAAGGATGAGGAAGCCAAGCGGCTGGGCCTGGGGTTCACGGCCGAGCAGACCCGCAGCGGCAACATCCTCCTGGGGAGCACGCGCGAGTTCACGGGGTTCGACACCGACACCACCACCGAGGCCATCAACGCCATAGCCAAGAACGCCTCAGGGATCATGCCGCACATCAAGGACCTCGACGTCATCCGGAGCTTTGCCGGGCTGCGCCCCTATTCCCCGGACGGCCTGCCCATCCTGGGGACGGTCAAGGGGATCAAGGGGTTCTACCTGGCCACCGGGCACTCCGGGGACGGCGTGAGCCTGGCGCCCATAACCGGGAAGCTCATGGCCGAGCTGATCCTCTACAGCGAGACCAGCCTGGACCTCAAGCCCTTCTCGCTGACGAGATTCAAGTAGGCCGGGAGAGGCATGGCATTGAAGGTACTTTTCATCTACCCGGACTTCAAGATCAACATCGACCAGGACACCGGCAGGCAGACCGGCATCGAGAAGGGCGGCTGGTACATGGAGGGGGCCGCCTCCATATCCGCCGTGCTCAAGCAGGACGGCTGCGAGGTGTCCCTCTACCACCTGGTCGAGCCGGAGGAGAAACCCGCCTTCCAGCGCAGGCTGAAGGAGGAGGCCCCCGACCTGGTAGGGTTCATCACCATGACCAGGGAGTACCCCCAGGTGAAGGAGTACGCGTCCTGGATCAAGGAGGTGTCGGACACCCCGGTCATCTCCGGCAGCTACCACCCCACCACCATGCCCGAGGAGGTCATCGCCACCGAGGGCATCGACCTGCTCTGCCAGGGAGAGGGCGAGGACCCCATGCTCGAGCTGACCCGGGCCATGCGCTCGGGCGAGGACTACTCGGGCATCGGGAACCTCTGGGTGAAGCGGGGAGGGGAGGTCTTCCGCAACCCCGTGCGCCCCTTGCGGGAGGACCTCGACACGCTGCCCCTGCCCGACTTCGGGCTCTTCGACTTCTCCAAGCTCATCAGCACGCAGATCAAGACGGGCATCGTCATCCTCTCGCGGGGATGCCCCTACAGCTGCACCTACTGCTCCAACAAGAAGCTGCGGGACATCTACCCCAACAAGAGCAAGTATTCGCGCTTCCACAGCCCGGGATACTCCATCGAGTACCTGAAGAAGCTCATCGCCACCTGCCCGCAGATCGAGTACCTCAATTTCCGCGACGACATCCTGCCCTGGAAGGGGGGCTGGCTGGAGGAGTTCACCCGCGCCTACAAGCGGGAGATAGGCCTCCCCTTCATCTGCAACTACCGGGCCAACCTGGTCACGCCGGAGATCGTGCGCATGCTGCGCGACGCCGGCTGCTACCAGATGTTCTTCGGGGTGGAGAGCGGCAACGACTACATCCGCAACCAGGTGCTCAACCGGCACATGGACCGGGACGAGATCGTCCGCGCCTTCGACGCCTGCCGCGAGGTGGGCATCAAGACGGTGGCCTACAACATGGTGGGCCTGCCCTACGAGGACATGTCCGCCGTGCTGGACACCATCAAGCTGAACGTGGACATCAAGGCCAACATCTCCCTCAACCCCATCTATTACCCCTATCCCGACACCAGGCTGTTCGAGGTGGCGGTGGAGGAGGGTTTCGTCCCCGCCGTCTACGACTATCGCGAGGACCGCTACGTCGACCAGCCGACGCTCCGGCGGGACCAGCTCTTCTTCGTGCGCAGGTACTTCAAGACCTTCGTCCACGCCTACCGGCTGGTCCGCCGCCTGCCGGCTCCCCTCGCCGCGCCGGCGGAGAAGCTGGTGGACCGGGTCTGGCTGAACCCGCGCCTGCCCCACCGGCTGCTGGTGAGGATAGCCCACCGGCGCGACCTCCTGACGGAGCGGGCCAAGGAAACGTTCCGCACCCTGAGCCCGGAACTGTACCTGAAGGTACGGGACCGCGTCCGGGGCGTGGAGCGGTAGGCCCGGGGACAGGCCATGGCGAACTGCATCAGTTGCGGGCGTGAGACCGGGCAGGGGCAGTTCTTCTGCCCGGAATGCCTCGCGGCCATGACGCCGGAAGAGGCGGAGAAGAACCGCGAAACGGCACCCCCCGCCCCCGAAGAGCAGCTGCCTCCCGAGGGCGGGGAGAAGCAGCCTGCCGGCAAGGGCCCCAAGCCACCCGAACAGGCCATCGACGTGGTCAAGGCCAGCGTGCTCACCCCCTCGGCGGAGAAGCGGGTCATGAAGCCCTCCCCCGAACTGCAGGCGAAGGCAGCCGGGCCGGGAAGGGCGAAGAAGGTGAAGCCGCCGAAGGAAGGCCCCACCGCGGGAGACCGGGCGAAGGTGGCCGCCGGGAAGCTGGGCCGGACGGGCACCAGGACCGGGAAGGCCGTGAAGGAGACCGCGCTGAAGACCGGCCGCTGGCTGAAGGGCCTGGCCCGGCAGGAGAGCGTGCCCTTCCAGAAGGCGGACATGGTGGCGTGGTGGTTCGGCCTGGCCACGTCGCTCCTGCTGCTGGCGGCGGTGTCGCTGATGGATTTCCTCAAGTTCGCCTGGATGCCGGTGGAGGAGGACGCCTTCGAGGCGGTCTTCTCCTACCTCAAGGCTTACGACCTGGGGCCGTTCGGCTACATGCTCGTCGTCTGCGCGGCGCTGATACTGGCCTTGCACATCTGGAGCCTGGTGGGCGCCAGGTTCGGGATCAAGTCCCCCGTCAACCCGTCCTTCCTGGTGGCGGTGCTCTGCCTGATAGCGCTGATCCTCGTACCCATGGCGCTGGCCAGCAACGGGGCCATCGTCCGCTCCTCCACGGCGCAGGCGATGGAGCCCACCGAGGAGCTCGGTTACGCCAAGAAGACCATCCTCTACGGCGCCTACGTCGCCATGCTCTGCCTGGTGATGGCGTTCGGCGCGGCAGCGTCCATCCTGGCGGAGGAGAAGATCGTGCCCGAGTGGATGGGCAGCCTCTTCGCCTGGGGCAAGGCCAGGGCGCAGAGGTCGGAAAAGCGGGCTTCCGGGGGCAGGCACGAAAAAAAGCAGGGTGGTCCCGATGCCTGAGGCGGCCGGGCTTCCCCGCGGGAACGAACGGCCGGCATGAGAGCGAAGAGCGCCGTCGACGCCTTTGACGCCTTCGTCTTCGACATGGACGGGGTCCTCTACCGCAGGGACGAGCCCATCCGCTCGGCGGTGGAGTTCATCGGGCTGCTGGAGGCCCGGGGCAAGCAGGTCCTCTTCCTCACCAACAACTCCAAGTACGGCGTGGAGCACTACCGGAGGAAGCTTGCGGGCATGGGCGTCAAGGCCCGTCCGGACGCCATCCTGACCTCTTCCATGGTGCTGCGCGAGTACATACGCGAGCACCACGCTCCGCAGGGCAAGACGGCCTTCGTCATCGGCGGCAGGGCCCTGGAGCGGGAGGTGGCCCGGGCCCCGCTGGAGCTGGTCAAGGGGGAAGAGGGGAAGCGCGCCGACTTCGTCGTGGTGGGTTGGGACACCAGCATCACCTACGAGAAGCTCAAGGTGGCCTGCCTGGCCGTCTTCAACGGGGCGGTCTTCGTGGCCACCAACGACGACGCCACCTTTCCCGCCCCCGAAGGCAAGTGGCCGGGTGCCGGGGCCATGGTGGCGGCGCTGGAGAGGTCCACCGGCGTGCGGGCGGTGGTGGTCGGCAAGCCCAACCTCTACATGATGGAGAACGCGCTGAGCCGGCTGGAGGCCCCCCGCTCCCGGACGCTGATGATCGGTGACCGGGTGGAGACCGATGTTGAGGGAGGGAAGCGCGCCGGGCTGAAGACCTGCCTGGTGCTGACCGGGGTCAGCAGCCGCGCGGACGCCGAGTCGGCCCGGCCCCGGCCGGACTACGTGGTCCGGGACCTGATGGAGCTGGCCGCCGCCGCGCCATGATCCCGCTCTTCGACAGGAACCCCGCGCGCCGCTTCCCGTACGTCACCGTCGGGCTTATCCTGGCCAACCTGGCCGTCTTCGTCTACATGCTGACGCTGGGCTCCTCGGCCCTGGACACCTTCATCTACCGTTTCGCGGCGGTCCCCTGGGAGGTCCTCCACGGACACCAGCTTCCCGCCCTGGACCTGGCGCAACTGCTGCCCCTGGCCGAGCCGGGCATCCACAAGAACGTCTATCTCTCCCTGGCGACCTGCATGTTCCTGCATGCCGGGTGGCTCCACATCCTCTTCAACATGCTGTTTCTGGGAGTCTTCGGCAACAACGTGGAGGACGCCATGGGGCACCTGCCCTTCCTGCTGTTCTACCTGCTGAGCGGGGCGGCCGCCACCATGCTGCACGCCGTGGTCTTTCCGGAGAGCATCGCCCCACTGGTGGGGGCCTCGGGCGCCATCGCCGGGGTGATGGGGGCCTACCTGGTGCTGTTCCCGCGGGCCCGCGTCTTCGCCCTGGTGTTCGTCTTCATCCTGCCCGTGCCGGCCTGGGTGTTCATCGGGGTGTGGATAGGCTACCAGTTCATCGCGGGTCTGGCCTCGCAGAGCAGCGTCACCGAGAACGTGGCCTGGTTCGCCCACATCGGGGGAGTGGCGTTCGGGTGTCGTGGCGGCCCTGCTGTTCTACCCGCTGCTCAGGCGCAGGCGCGACCGGGACCGGCAGGCCCTGCTGGCCGAGGGAGAGAAGGCCGCCTAGCGGTCGTACTGTTTGAGGATGGGGTAGGGGTTGACGGCGGAACCGCCGCCCGGGTGGATCTCGAAGTGGAGGTGGGGCGGGGTACCCTGGGCGTTGCCGGTGTCCCCGACGTAACCGACCACCGTGCCCGCCGAGACCCGGCCGGTCTGCCCGAACTTCTGCAGGTGCATGTAGTAGTAGACGTTGCCGTCATCGCCCGACAGGCGGATGTAGTTGCCGGCGTTCTTGCCCACGCCCGTGGAGACCGAACCCGCGACGCAGGCCACGCAGGGCGTTCCCATGGAGGCGAAGATGTCGGTGCCCATGTGGACCCCGCCGACGGCGCGGGGTTCGTGCCAGTCGTTGGTGTAGGTGTGGGTCCCCCTCACCGGGAACACGAAGGAGGTGATGGTGGTGTTGCCGCTGGTGGCGCTGCCGCTGCTGCTGCCGCTGTTGCCGCCGGACTGCGACATCAGCTGCAGCACCTCGGCGTTGACGGAGGCCAGCAGCTTCTCCTGGGCGGCCAGGGAGGCCTGCAGCTCCATCTGCTTCTGCTGGATCTGCGCCACCGCCTGCTGCTGGCGGTTCCGCTGGTCCTCCAGGTCGCGCTGGCGGACGGCGATCTCGCGCCTGAGGTCCTTCATCTCCTTGAAGATGTCCAGGTCCTGCCCGGCGATGTGGTTGAGGAAGTCGTAGCGGCTGAGCATGTCGTCGATGGAGGTCGACTCCAGCAGCACCTCCACCGAGTTGACCTCACCCTCGATGTAGATGGCCCGGATGCGGGTGCCCAGGATCTTCTTGGACTGCTCGTAGTCGCCCTGGGCCTTCTCCAGCTTCTGCGTGTTGTCGGCGATGAGGAAGTTGACGGATTCAAGTCCGGAGAGTTGCTGCGAGTACTCCGAGGCGATCTGCTCGCTCTGGCCCTTGAGCGCGTTGAGCTGTTCCTGGACGCGCTGGGCCTCGGACTGTTTGTCCTGCAGGGTCGCCGCCTGCGGGGTCAGCCCCACCGCCGCCGTGCAGAGCAGGACGGCCAGGCTCAGGGCCGCGCAGGTCAGTCTCTTAATAAGGACTGTCAGGGTTGTCATGGCTCTATGACGACACCTCCACCGATATAAGCTAAAATTAGACGAGTCGATACGCCTTTTCAAGTAAATTAAACCATGCTAATGTTAACAGTGTCAATCACTGTTAACAATATGATACTATATATAATTATTGTTGAAAGGTGACGGCCATGATATCCGTCGAGTCGCTGAGCAAGAGTTTCGGCAAGTCCCTGGTCCTCGAGGGCGTCGAGCTCGAGATCGGCGCGGGGCGCATCTTCGGCCTGCTGGGACCCAACGGCGCCGGAAAGACCACCCTGCTCAAGCTGCTCTCCTGCCTCCTGCGCCCCGACTCCGGCGACGCCTTCATCGACGGGCTGTCCATCCGGCGGGACGCCGCCGCCATCCGGGCGGGGATCGGCCTGGTCCCCCAGGAGGCCGCCATGTACGCCAAGCTGACGGTGGGGGAGAACCTGGCTCTGATGGGCAGGCTGCACGGCCTGGAGCCCGGGGAATGCCGGGAACGGGCGGGCCGGCTGCTCGCGCGGTTCCGCCTCGACGGCGCCGCCGCCCGGCGGGCGGAGCACTGCTCCACCGGGATGCGCCAGGCCCTGAACATCGCCATGGGCCTGGTCCACCATCCCCAGGTGGTCCTGCTGGACGAGCCCACCGAAGGCCTGGACCCGGCGGTGCGCCGCGCCGTCTGGGGCCTCTTCCAGGAGATGGCCGGAGAGGGCAGGACCCTCCTGCTGACCACCCACATCATGAGCGAGGCCGAGCGCTACTGCGACGAGGTGGCCTTCCTGCACGCGGGGAAGATACGCGCGGTTGGGCCGCCCGCCGAGGTCAGGCGGGGATCAGGAAGGACGGCGGCGGGTGAGGCGTCCTTCGAGGAGGTCTTCATGGAACTGTCGGAGGAGGGAGATGGGCATGACCGGTTATAGGCAGGTCGTGTCGAAGGACCTCAAGATCATCTTCCGCCACCGGCTGCTCATGGTCATCCTGCTACTCTATCCCTTCGTGTTCATGGCCATCATCGGCCTGACCTTCTCCGAGGACCGCGCCCTCACCGTGGGGGTGGTGATGGAGGGAGCGGCGGGGGACGGGGAGCAGGCCGCGAAGATCTGGATCGAGGGCGAACCCTACGGGGCCCTGGAACTGGTGGAGCGCTACGTGGGGGAGGTCGCCGGGGTCGAGGCGTACCCCGACGTGGCAGAGGCGGAGCAGGCCCTGCGCGAGGGGCGGCTGGACGCGGTGCTGGTGCATCCCGCCCGGCTTCGTCGAGAGCCTCAAGACCCTCGACGAGAGCGCCACCGTGGAGGTCATCGTCGACCAGTCCAACATGTTCCGGGCCGCCTCCCTGGAGATGAGCGTGCGGGGGGCCCTTTCCCGCGTCAACCGCATCGTGGTGGAGGAGAAGCTGCGTTCGGTCATCACCGGCCTCAACGTCCTGGTGTCCGGGGGCGACTTCTTCGGCAGCCAGGTCATCGGGATGGACCAGGTCATCGACAACCTGGAAGAGGTCCAGGCGGCCCTTGACGACCCCGAGCTCCAGGCCCGGCTGGAGGAGGAGCTGGTGCTGGCCCGGACCATCATCGACGACATCGACAGCGCCTCCGACTACCTGCGGGGAACCGCCATGCCCCTGGAAGTGGAGATAACCGGGGTCTCCGGGCGGACCCTGAGCCTGAGCGAGAGCGTCGTCCCCCTGCTGCTGGGCCTGTCCACCCTGTGGACCGGCATACTCTGCGCCGCCATCCTGCTCTCCATGGAGGAGGAGGACGGCATGCGGCGGCGGCTGCGGCTGACGCGCATGAAGGACTTCACCTTCATCTCCGCCAAGTCCACCACCGCCTTCCTCATCGTCTTCGCGCAGTCCCTGGTGATGTGCCTCATCGCCCTGCTCCTCTACCCCTCCCTGTCCTCCAACGTCTTCCTCTCCCTGCTGGTGGTCTCGCTGACCTCGCTGTCCTCCATCGGCATCGGCATCCTCATCGCCGCCCTCACGCGGGAGGTGGCCTCGGCCATCATCATCTCGGTGCTGGTGTCCTTCCCGGTGATCTTCCTTTCCGGGGCCATCTTCCCCTTGAACCGCATGCCCGACTACATGCAGGCGGCGGCCCGGCTGATCCCCTTCACCTGGGCCTTCGACACCCTCAACGGGGTGATGCTGCGGGCCGACCCCTTCTCCATGGTCCTCCGCAACCTGCTGGTACTCGCGGCGTTCGGAGCCGGCCTGCTCTTCCTGGGGACCTGGCTGATAAGGCGGACCGACTGACGGGATGTGCTAAAATAGAGCAGGTTTCCCGCAAGTAAGAGTCCGTTTTGGCGATAAGGTGGTGATCCGATGGACTATTTCAACCCGGTGGAGGTCGTGAGTCGGGAGGAGCTGGACGCCCTGAAGCTGAGCCGGCTGCAGGCGACGGTGGACAGGCTCTACGACAAGGTGCCCTTCTACCGCGGCAAGCTGGATGAGTCCGGGTTCAAGCCCGGGGGCGTCAAGAGCCTCAAGGACCTGGACAAGCCTGCCCTTCACCATCAAGAACGACCTGCGCGACAACTACCCCTTCGGCCTCTTCGCGGTGCCCATGCGGGACATCGTCCGCATCCACGCCTCCTCCGGCACCACCGGCAAGTCGACGGTGGTCGGCTACACCTCGGGAGACATCGAGGTGTGGGCCGACCTCATCGCCAGGACCATCGTGGCGGCCAACGGCACGCCCGACGACATCGTGCAGGTGGCCTACGGCTACGGCCTCTTCACCGGCGGCCTGGGCCTCCATTACGGCGTGGAGAAGCTGGGGGCGTCGGTGGTGCCCATCTCCGGCGGCAACACCAAGCGGCAGGTGCGCCTGCTGCAGGACTTCGGGTCCACCATCCTCGCCTGCACCCCCTCCTACGCGGAGAACATCGCCGAGGTGCTGGAGGAGATGGGGATCGGCCTGGACCAGATCAAGCTGAAGTCGGGCATCCTGGGCGCGGAGCCGTGGTCGGAGGAGATGCGGGCCAACATCGAGCGGCGGCTGGGCATCTCGGCCATCGACATCTACGGCCTGTCGGAGATGATGGGCCCCGGCGTGTCCATCGAATGCCAGCAGAAGGACGGCGCCCACATCTTCGAGGACTCCTTCATCGCCGAGACCATCGACCCGGACACCGGCGCGGTGCTGCCCCCCGGAGAGGTGGGCGAACTGGTCCTGACCAACATCAACAAGGAGGGCCTGTCCCTCATCCGCTACCGCACGCGCGACATCACCCGGCTGGACTACGAGCCCTGCGCCTGCGGCCGCACCCACGTGCGCATGCACAGGGTCACCGGCCGCTCCGACGACATGCTGATCATCCGCGGCGTCAACGTGTTCCCCTCCCAGATCGAGATGGTGCTGATGCAGGTGCCCGGCCTCACCCCGCACTACCAGATCTTCGTGGACAGGGTGGGCAGCATGGACATCCTGGAGGTCCAGGTGGAGGTGAGCCCGGAGATATTCTCGGATGAGATCAAGCAGCTGGAGGCGCTGGAGAAGCGCCTGCGGGACGAGATCCAGAGCTACCTGGGCGTGAGCGTGAAGATCAGCCTGAAGGAGCCCAAGTCCATCCAGCGCAGCGAGGGCAAGGCGGTGCGGGTGGTCGACAGGAGAAAGATCTAGGAGAGGCGGGGGTGTTTCCATGAAAGTAAAGCAGATATCGGTATTCCTGGAGAACAAGTCGGGCCACCTCTTCGAGGTCTGCGACTGCCTGGCGAAGAACAAGATCAATATCCGCGCCCTGAGCATCGCCGAGACGGCCGATTACGGGGTGCTGCGCCTCATCGTCAGCGACCCGGACGCGGCCCGCGCCAGCCTGTCCAGGGAAGGCTTCACCGTGAGCGAGACCGACGTCATCGCGGTGGAGGTGCCGGACGAACCGGGCGGCCTGGCCGGCGTGCTCAAGTCCCTGCTCGACGCGAACATCAACATCGAGTACGTCTACTGCTTCGTGGAGAAGAGCGGCGAGAGCGCCATGGTGGTCTTCCGCCTGGAGCAACTGGACCGCGGAGTCGACGCCCTGGCGGCGGCGGGTCACGTGGTGATGCCGGGCGAAGACGTATACCGCATCTGAGACGGGGCTGGCCCGCGGCGGCGCGGGCGCCCGAAGCGAGGGGATACTCATCAAGGGCAAGATCCTCAAGACCTCTGTCGAGTTGGCGGTCTACTACCTCGTACTCTATTTCCTGGACCGCTACCTGCTGGCGCCCTACATCTACGAGGGCATCCACCGGGCCAGTTACACCCTGCCCGGGCTGCTGGGCGTCACGGCTGTTTCCGTGGCCCTCTTCGCCCTGCTGCTGCTGGGCCCGTTTCTGGCGGGCAGGATCAACAGGGACGGGTGGGCCGCCTGGGGCTGCGCGGCCTTCGGGCTCAACCTGGCTGTCTACGCCCTCGCTTCGGTGCCTGTCAGCCTGGTGACGGGGGACTTCTTCATCCACGTGGGCGTCTCCGTCGACCCCTACGGCTTCTACGACATACTGCACCTGCTCTACGTGGTCGCGCTGTACTGCCTGGCCGCCTGGATAGGGAGCCTCAGCTCCCGGGCCGGGGCCCGCTCCAGGGTGATCAGGCGCACCAGGAAACTGGCGCTTGGTTAGGAGGGCCGGGAGGCCTTGTCGGGCTCGGGGCCCTTCGCTGGCTTGGGCTTGGATCGCCCGGGCCGCCTGGGGGGCTTGGCGGCTCGCTTGCGGCGCGCCAGGCCCTTCTTGTCGATGTTCTCCACGTAGTGGAGGATGAAGGCGTAGTTGGCCTGGAGGTTCCTGGGGTCCACCACATCGTACTGGTCGCGCGCCGCGGCTTCCTGGCTCCCGGGGCGGGAACCGAAGGTCACGGCCTTCCGGCCCTGCGAGAGCAGGCGGTAACCACTGCCCAGGCTGGCGTCGGTGCGTCCCAGCACCAGGCCGTAATGGGGGTAGACCAGGTTGATGTCCTGGGCCGTCCGCAGCAGGCTGCGGTTGGCGTGGAAGGGCAGGACCAGGCCCTCCTTCCGGAAGCACTTGGGCTTCTCGCCCCCCATCCCCTCCAGGAAGATCCAGGACGCTCCCTTGAGCTCGGCCCGGTGCTGGCTGATGAACCGCTTCAGGCCCACGGCCCCGGGGTCCTCGCACCCCAGGGCCACCAGCCACAACTCGGTGGAGGAGGGCCGGCGGTTGGAGTAATGGTGGGCCAGGTTGAGCAGGACCGCCACGCCCGAGGCGTCGTCGTTGGCGCCCTTGGGATAGCGGCGGAGAAGGCACCTGGAGAGGACGGCCAGGAAGGCGATGAGCAGGGGCAGCGCCGCCGCCAGGGCCACCCTCCAGAAGGTGACCAGCGTGGCGTCCTCGACCTTGAGGATGGTGGCGCCGGTGATGACGATGAGCCACATGGCCAGCGCCAGCGCCGTCAGGGTGTGGAAGACGATGAAGGGCCGGTAGAGCCAGAAGAGACGCTTCCCGTAGTAAAAGGCCTGGCGGTGGGAGTCCAGGTGAGCCAGGATGACCACCTTGCGCTCCTCCCTCTCGTAGGGCTGGATGCGCGCCACCACGTTGCCCGAGGGGAAGCGCCACTGCAGGGCGCCCAGCGCGCTCTTGCCCATGAACTCCAGCAGCATCAGCAACAGGCCCAGCAGGAAAGTGACGGTGAAGGCGATGGGCGAGGCGCGGAAGAAGAGCACCGAGGCCAGCATGACCGCGTAGCAGACGCTCAGGGGGGTGGCGGGGTTGCGGCGCGCCTTGAATTTCTCGTAGGCCGGGGACAGGTCGTCACGTTTGAGCGCGTGCTCCACGTAACGGGCAGCCGCCTCCTCCGCGCTGCTGGCAGGCGGCCTGGCTCCGATGTCGACGGAGAGCTTTCTTACGTGGGACATCATGCCCGTGGAGCGCTTGTGCTGGTCTTCCATGGACATATTATAACCAAATGTCAACGGCAAAGAAGAAGGCCAGGGTGGAAAAGACCAGAACGCCCGCGCTCAGGCGGTCCCAGCGGCGGAAGGGGAGCAGCGCGATGACCCAGATGAAGTACCAGGGCAGGACGTAGCCCGAGGTCAGCAGGAGGGCGAAGAGGGCCCAGAACCAGGTCTTGCCCAGGTCCTGGTCGTCGTCGAACCCGAGCAGCAGGTGGTAGAGGACCAGCAGCAGCAGGGAGGCGAGCATGGCCGAGGCCAGGGCCCCCCCGATGGCCGCGGCGGCGCCCTGCGGCAGCATCAGCAGCCTCAGAAGCTGCGTGAAAGCCCCCTTGAGGTAGAAGCCGGTGCTGGTCACGTTGGAGATGCGCAGGTTGGTGAGGATGGGCTTGAAGATGCCGGGGCCGTCGAAGTAGGGCAGGTAGAAGACGCCGAGGATGACGGCCGCGGCCGCGGCGTAGGCGAGGCCGGTCTTGACCTTCTGGGAAGGCAGGGGCCGGCGCCGCAGGATGATCACCACGGTCATCAGCAGGGGGATGACCGTGACGTACTTGACGCAGCAGGACAGCAGCAGGAGGCAGACGCAGTCGAAGTACCTCTCGCGCTGGTAGCGGTCGAGGGCCAGCAGGGCCAGGGTCATCATCAGCACGTCGACGTGGGCGCCGCCGGCGGAATGCAGGATGACCAGCGGGTTCAGGCCGTAGACGAGGGCCGCGAAGTCCCTGTCGACGCCCTTGATCCTGGAGGCGACGCGCCACACCAGGTAGATGTTGACCAGGTGGCAGGCGGCCATGACCGTCTTGAGAAAGAGGGCGTTGGCGGTGATGTTGTTGCCCCAGAGGAGATAGGAGAAGCTGCAGAGCATGCCCGAGACGGGGCCGTAGACCATGCCGGTGTTCTTCCAGTTGCCGGAGATCAGGGCCAGCAGCGGGTCGGAGACGAGGTGCTGGGGGCTGGTGAGATAGGGGTTGAGGCCGTAATAGGAGTCCATCTTCCCGTAGAAGATCATGGAGTAGATGTCGCGCGAGAGGATGGGGGGCACCAGGACCAGGATGGCCGAGCAGGCCCCCGCCACCAGCAGGACCGTCTTGATGTCGACGGGGTTGTCATATTTATAAGATATATATAAAATGAGGAAGTAAGCTAATATAAGCAGGAAGAAGGTGGAGAGGGCGAGGGAATAGAGCTTGGCGAGGTTGCGGGAGGACAGGCCGAGGGCGTCCACCACCGCGCGGACGGCCCCATTGCGGTAGAGGGATATCTGGGCCGGGGAGATCTTGCCCATCACCGGGGTCGGGGAGAGGGCCTGCAGGCCGCAGAAGAGGTAGAGGAGGATGGTCAGGGCCAACAGCAGGGCGACGATCATTCCCTTGCGCTGGGCCACGCCAGGCTCCTCCCTAGGTCTTGGAACGGCTGATAATATATTATGGTATAAAGGTTAAAGGCAATCGAACGCGATAACAACAGGATTATAGCGCATGGAGAACGTATTTCTGGACGGGATAGGGGGGCCTGAGGACCTCGAGGGCCTGTCCTACGACGATCTGCGGGAACTGGCGGACGAGGTCCGCCGGCGCATCGTGGAGGTGACCTCGGTACGCGGCGGCCACCTGGCCTCCAGCCTGGGGGCGGTGGAACTGGCCATCGCCCTGCACCGGGTGTTCTCGAGCCCCCGCGACAAGATCATCTGGGACGTCAGCCACCAGGCCTACGCCCACAAGATCCTGACGGGCAGGAACGCCGGATTCGACTCCCTGCGCACCCGCGACGGCGTCTGCGGCTTCACCCGCCGCGAGGAGAGCCCGTACGACTGCGTGGACGCGGGGCACGCCTCCACCTCCATCAGCTACGCGCTGGCCTTCGCGCTGGCCCGGGACCTCAAGGGGGAGGACTTCGACGTGGTGGCGGTCATCGGGGACGGGGCCCTCTCCGGCGGCCTGGCCTTCGAGGGGCTCAACCAGGCCGGCCACCTGCGTCCCCGCATGATCATCGTGCTCAACGACAACGGCATGTCCATCTCCACCAACGTGGGAGCGCTCTCCTCCTACCTGACGCAACTCCGCCTCAACCCCCGCTACGTCCACCTGAAGCGGGACATCAAGGAGGTCCTGGAGGTCGTCCCCTTCATCGGGGAGAAGGCGGGGATGGTGCTGCACGAGATGAAGGAGCGGGTGAAGAACTTCCTCATCCCCGAGTACATCTTCGAGGAACTGGGCATCAAGTACGTGGGGCCCATCGACGGCCACGACATCGAAGCCCTGGAGCACGACCTCGACCTGGCCAGGCAGGCGGAAGGGCCGGTGCTGCTGCACGTCATCACGGAGAAAGGCAGGGGCTACGGGCCGGCCGAGGACGCGCCGGAAGCGTTTCACGGGACCCCGCCCTTCGTGGTCTCCAACGGCAAGGTGGAGGTGAAGGACGTCCCTTCCTTCACCGAGGCGCTGGGCCGCACAGCCTGCAACATCGCCCGGAAGGACCAGAGGCTGGTCGCCATCACCGCGGCCATGGCCCTGGGCACCGGGCTGTCCCGCTTCGCCACCCTCTACCCGAGCCGTTTCTTCGACGTCGGCATCGCCGAGCAGCACGCCGTCACCATGGCGGCCGGCCTGGCCCTGAACGGCCTCAGGCCGCTGGTGGCCATCTACTCCACCTTCCTGCAGAGGGCCTACGACCAGATAGTCCAGGAGGTCTGCATGCAGGACCTCCCGGTGATCTTCGCCATCGACAGGGCGGGGCTGGTGGGCGAGGACGGGCCCACCCATCACGGCTCCTTCGACCTGTCCTACCTCAAGCCGGTCCCCAACCTCACCATCATGGCGCCGCGGGACCAGGAGGAGCTGCGGGACATGCTCTGGCACGCCATGGAGCTGGAGGGCCCGGTGGCCATCCGTTACCCGCGCGGCATCGGCACCTCCCTGCGGGTGGACGACGAGCCCCGGAAGATCGCCCCGGGGAAGCTGGAGGTGGTCACCAAGGGCTCCAGGGTATGCCTGTTGGGCCTGGGCTCGGCCTTCACCTACGCGGCGGAAGCCGCTTCCCTGATAAAGGGGAAGGCGGGCTTCAAGCCCACCCTGGTCAACCCGCGCTTCGTCAAGCCGCTGGACCGGGAGTCCCTGGCCAGGCTGGCGCGCGGCCACGAGATCATGGTGACAGTGGAGGACAACGCGCTGGCGGGCGGGTTCGGCGAGGACGTGTCCACGCTGGTCTCGGAGGAGGGCGCGGACTGCGCTGTCCTCCGTTTCGGTCTGCCCGACTGCTTCGTGGAACACGGGAAGATCAGGGAGCTCCACCAGGCCGTGGGCATGACCGGCGAGGACATCGCCACCCGGGTGCTCGGGCTCCTGGGCGAGGGGGACGCGGGCGGAGAAGCGTAGCTGTGAGGCTGGACCAGTACCTGGTGGAACAGGGGTTCTATCCCACCCGCGAGCAGGCCAAGCGGGCCATAATAGCCGGCGAGGTCGAGCTGGCGGGCCGGGGCAACCGCCTGAAGCCGGGAGAGCAGGTGGGCCGCGCCGTCCCGGAAGTTCACATCCGCGAGCGCCCCCCGTTCGTCTCCCGGTCCGGCGCCAAGCTGGCCGGGGCCCTGGAGGCCTGGGGGCTGGAGGTGGAGGGCCTGCGCGCCCTGGACGTCGGCTCCTCGACCGGCGGGTTCACCGACTGCCTGCTGCAGAAGGGGGCGGCGGAGGTCATCGCCCTCGACGTGGGCAAGGGCCAGCTCCACTGGAAGCTCAGGAACGACCCCCGGGTGAGGGTGATGGAGGGGGTGAACGCCCGCTACCTGGTACCGGCCGACCTCCCGTTCCAACCGGACCTGGCCGTCATCGACGTCTCCTTCATCTCCCTGCTCAAGGTACTCGAGCCGCTGGCCGGGGTGGTCGAGGCGGGCGACAGGGTGGTGGCGCTGGTCAAGCCGCAGTTCGAGGCGGGCCGGGGCCAGGTGGGAAAAGGTGGAGTGGTGCGCGACGCAGAAGTACATCGCGAGGTGCTTACGAAGACGGTCGCGGCCGCCCGGGAGATGGGGTTCTACGCCCACCGGGCCGTCGAGGCTTCGCCCCGCGGCCGGGACGGCAACCGCGAGTTCATGCTGCTGTTGGTAAGGGGCGTGGAACCCGAAGGCGTACTGGACCTGGAGGACCTTTGCGGGGAGGGGTGAGTCGATGCACGCGGTCGGGTTGATGCCCAATGTGAACAAGAAGGTGTGCGCGCGCAAGGCGGCGGAACTGGCGGCCTGGTTGCGCGAACGGGGCCTGGAGGTCAGGTTCCTGGAGGAGGACTGCGCGGCCCTCAAGGTGAAGGAGGGCGCCTGCTCCCGGGGGGAGTTCACCCGGGGACTGGACCTCATCGTCTCCCTGGGCGGCGACGGCACGGTGCTGCGGGCGGCCCAGCTGGCCTTCCGGCGGGAGGTCCCGCTGCTCGGCATCAACCTGGGCAAGCTCGGCTTCCTCACCGGGCTGGACCAGGGCAACATGTACCAGGGCATGGAGGAGGTCATCGCCGGCCGCTACATCGTCCAGAAGCGGAAGATGCTGGAGTGCCGGGCCCGGGAGGGAGGGGCCGCGCGCCGGTTCTTCGCCCTGAACGAGGCGGTGCTGGGCGCACCTCCATGCAGCGCATGATCCGCTTCGAGGTCTTCATCAACGACCAGTACTTCAACTACTACGCCGGCGACGGCCTGATCTTCTCCACCCCCACCGGCTCCACCGCCTATTCCCTGGCGGCGGGCGGCCCGGTGGTGGAGCCCAACATCGGCTGCTTCATCCTCACCCCCATCTGCTCCCACAGCCTCACCGCCAGGTCCATCGTGCTCTCGCAGAAGGACGTCATCAGGGTGACGCCGGCCGACCCCGGCCACGAGTTCTCGCTGTCCATCGACGGCATCGAGGAGGTCTTCCTCGAACCGGGCAGCGAGGTGCGCCTGGCCCTCTCCCGCCACCTCAAGCTGGTGAAGCTCCCGTCCTATTCCTTCTTCCGGGTCATCCGGGAGAAGTTCAAGTTCCCGGAGGGCTAAAGCGTGATCAAGTCCTTGAGCATCCGCAACCTGGCCCTCATCGAGGAGGTGGCCATGGACTTCTCGGCGGGCTTCAACGCCTTCACCGGGGAGACCGGCGCCGGCAAGACCATCATCGTCTCGGGGCTCGACCTGCTCATCGGGGCGCGCGCCGACTCCGAGCGCATCCGCTCGGGAGAGGAGCGCCTGGAGGTGGAGGGCCTGTTCACCTGCGAGGAGGGCAGCCGGGTGGCCCGGGCCCTGGAGGAGCAGGGGCTGGAGGGCGAGGGCGACGCCGGCGAAGTGCTGGTGCGGCGGGTCATCACCCGCGACGGCAGGAACCGCTGCTGGGTCAACGGCAGGATGTGCCCGGCCTCCGCCCTGGCCTCGCTGGGGGAGTTCCTGGTGGACATCCACGGGCAGCACGATCACCAGCGGCTGCTCGAGCCCCGCAACCACCTGGAGTACCTGGACCGCTTCGGGGGAGACGGCCACCTGGGGCGGCTGGCGGAATACAGGGCGGCCTACGCCGCCTGGCGGGAGGCCTCGAGGCGGGCCGAGGGCGCGCGCATGGACGAGGCCGAGCGGCTGCAGCAGCTGGACATCCTGCGCTTCCAGGCCAGGGAGATCGAACTGGTCAACCCGGTGGAGGGCGAGCTGGAAGAGCTGGAGGACCAGCGCCGGTTGATGCAGAACGCGGAGACGCTCTTCTCCCAGGCCGGCGAGGCCTGCGAGGCGTTGACGGCCGAGGGGAGCGGCAGTTCCGACACCCTGGCGGCCGCGGTGGCCGCGTTGGGGAAGGTGGAGGAGGTCGACCCGCGCCTGGCGCGACTGCGGGAGGAGCTGCAGGACGCCGCGGCCAGGGTGGACGAAGCCGTGCGGGAACTCCGGGGCTACCTGGAGGGCCTGCAGTTCGAGCCGGCCGCCCTGGATGAGGCGGAGCGGAGGATCTTCGACCTGAAGGACCTCTACAGGAAGTACGGGTCATCCTTCGAGGGCGCCATGGCCTTTGCCGCAAAGGCGGCGGCCCGCCTGCGCGAGCTGGAGGACTACGAGGACAACCTGGAGAGGCTGGAGAACGAAGCGGGGGAGAGGGAGCGGGAGGCCTCGGGGCTGGCGGAGCAGCTGAGCTCGGTCCGGCGCGAGCTGGCCGGACGCCTGCGCTCGGAGACCGCCGCGGAGCTGGCCGAGCTGGCCATGGAAGGAGTCGAGTTCTCCATCGACCTGGGGGAGCGGGAAGGCCTCGGCGAGAGCGGCGGGGACACGGTGGAGTTCATGATCAGCCCGGGCCGGGGCGAGCCGGCCAGGCCCATCGCCAGGATCGCCTCGGGCGGGGAGCTGGCCAGGCTGATGCTGGCCTTAAAGATCGTCCTGGCGCGGGCCGACGAGGTGGACGTGCTGGTCTTCGACGAGGTGGACGCGGGTATCGGCGGGCTGACGGCGGGCCGGATCGGGGCGAAGATGTCCCAGGCTCGCGGAGTTCCACCAGGTGATCACGGTGACGCACCTGCCGCAGATAGCAGCCTGCGCCGGCTCACAGTTCCGCATAGTCAAGGAGGAGAGGGACGGGCGCCGGGTCACCGGCATCCAGGTCCTCGACCCGGAGGGCCGCCGCGTGGAACTGGCCCGCATGCTGGGGGGCACCGGTGACTCGGCGCTGCTCCACGCCGACGAGCTGCTCAGATCGGCCGCTTCACCCGGGCCGCAGCCGGCCAGGCCGGCGGGGAAACGAGCGAAGGGCGGGCGCGGGAAGAAGAACGCGGCGGATACCCTCCCGGGTATCTAGATCCAAGATCGGGGACAGGCCCAGACCTTGAAGGCCTCCTAATGCTGCTCGCGGCTACTCCACGGTGACGCTTTCAGGCAGGCGCCTGGTCAGTATCTCCGCCGCCTCCTCCACCATGTCCTGGAGTATCTCCGCCGCCGGCTTGATCTCCTTGACGTAGACGGAGGCCTGCCCCGCGAACCCGCCGATGTACTCGTCGGCGTCGGCCTCGATGAAGCCGCGCAGCAGCATGGAGGCGATGAGGATCTGGGTGGGGAAGGGCAGGGGGTCCAGCCCGGAGGCCTCCCAGTCCTGGTGGAACTTGGAGTACAGGGCGCGCAGGGTCTTGCCGGTGAACATGGTGGAGACGCGGGTGTCCTCGTCGGTGGCCTCCACGATGTGCCGCTTGACGACGTCGGGAGCGCCGCCCTCGGCCGAGGCGAGGAAGCGCGTGCCCACCCAGACGCCCACGCAGCCCATGGCCAGCGCGGCCGCCAGGCCGCGCCCGTCGCCGATGCCGCCGGCCGCCAGCACCGGCACCGGGTAGGCCGCGTCGATGGCCGCGGGCACCAGCGCCATGGTGCCGACGCGGCCGGTGTGGCCCCCGGCCTCGTGGCCCTGGGCCACCAGCAGGTCGATGCCGGAGGCGGCCATGCGCCGGGCGTTCTTGGTGTTGCCGGTGATGGCCAGCACCTTGATCCCGGCGGCGTGGGCTTCCTCCACCATGAAGCCGGGGTCGCCCAGGCCCGCGCAGAACAGCGGGACCCGCTCCTCGATGCAGATCTCCACCGCCTGCCTCGGGCGCCATGGTGGTGGTGTCCAGCTTGACCCTGATCTCCACCTCGGGAAGGTGGTACTTCTCCTTCATGGAGGCGATCCAGTCCTGGTGGGGCTGGGGCAGGTTCTTGAGGAGCTCGCTCAGCGGCATCTCGCCGCCGCCCTGGAAGACCTCCGCTCCCGGCGACGTTCTTGGGCAGCAGGATGTCCACTCCGAAGGGCTTGTCGGTGCGCTCCCGCACCTGGTGGATGGCCTCGCGCAGCTCGTCCAGGGAATAGCCGCTGGCGCCCAGCACCCCCAGGCCCCCCGCCTCGGATACCGCCACCACCAGGTCCACCGGCGCCCCGGTCTGCTCGCCCAGCAGGTTGGGCCCCATGCCCGCGCTCAGGATGGGATACTCGATGTTCAGCATGTCACAGAGACTGGTGCGCAAGACCCGCTTGCCCATGGTGTTCCCCTTTCATCCGCCGTCGCAGCCGCTGGAAACATTATATAGGATTGTTGTCGTCGGCAGCGGGTATAATCCTACGCATCCGATGGGTTGAAGTGAGGGCTCCAAAGGACTATGCTATGTTAAAACGAGTGAAGGAAATGGCGAAGAACAGGCATAACGCCGGCACGGTCCGCGAGCATCAGGAGGATCCCTCGATCCGTAGGGATTCTTTCTCTTTTTATAGAACAATGAGTAAACACAGCTTTCGAGAGGGAGGTCGAGCATGCCGGTAAAATATATCTTCGTGACGGGAGGGGTGCTTTCTTCGCTGGGCAAGGGGATCACCGCCGCTTCCCTGGGGCGCCTGCTCAAGTCCCGGGGCCTCAAGGTGACCATGCAGAAGATGGACCCCTACATCAACGTCGACCCCGGCACCATGAACCCCTTCCAGCACGGCGAGGTCTTCGTCACCGACGACGGCACCGAGACCGACCTCGACCTGGGCCACTACGAGCGCTTCATCGACGAGCACCTGGGACGGGAGAACAACGTCACCACCGGCAGCGTCTACTGGTCCATCATCTCCCGCGAGCGCAAGGGCGAGTTCCTGGGCGGCACGGTGCAGGTCATCCCCCACATCACCAACGAGATCAAGGACCGCATCCTGCGGCTGGCCCGCTCCAGCGAGGTGGACGTGGTCATCACCGAGATCGGCGGCACCGTCGGCGACATCGAGAGCCTGCCCTTCCTGGAGGCCATCCGCCAGTTCAAGAAGGACGTGGGGCCCGAGAACGTCATGTACATCCACGTCAGCCTGGTGCCCTTCATCGGGCCGACCGAGGAGCTCAAGACCAAGCCCACCCAGCACAGCGTGAAGGAACTGCGCTCCATCGGCATCCAGCCCGACGTCATCGTGTGCCGTTCCTCCCGGCCCATCTCCCATAACCTCAAGGAGAAGATCTCCCTGCTCTGCGACATCGACCTGGAAGCGGTGGTCACCGCGGTGGACGTCGACTGCATCTACGAAGTGCCGCTCATGCTGCACAACGAGGGACTGGGGGACTACCTGGTCAAGCACCTGGGGCTCGGCCACACGGTTGAGGACCTGGGCGAATGGGAAGAACTGGTGCGGCGCATCAGGGCGGCCACCGAGGAGGTGCACATCGGGGTGGTGGGCAAGTACGTGGACCTGAAGGACGCCTACCTGTCCATCATCGAGAGCCTCAAGCACGGCGGCTACGCCCACGGGGCGTGCGTCAAGATCCACTGGGTCACCTCCGACGACATCACCCCCGAAAACGCCGACGAGATCCTGTCGCCCCTGCACGGCATCCTCATCCCCGGCGGCTTCGGGGTGCGCGGGGTGGACGGGAAGGTCGAGGCCATCCGCTACGCACGCGAGCAGCAGGTGCCCTTCCTGGGCATCTGCCTGGGCCTGCAGTGCGCGGTCATCGAGGCCAGCCGCAACCTCTGCGGCTTGGAGGGGGCCAACAGCTCCGAGTTCGACCCGCGCACCGAGCACCCCACCATCGACCTGCTGCCCAGCCAGCGCGAGATCGACGAGATGGGCGGCAGCATGCGCCTGGGCCTCTACCCCTGCAAGATCCAGGAGGGAACCCTGGCCCACGCCCTGTACCAGGAAGAGATCATCTACGAGCGCCACCGCCACCGCTACGAGGTCAACAACCACTACCGCTCGGCCCTGCAGGAGGCCGGGGTGATCTTCTCCGGCCAGTCCCCGGACGAGAAACTGGTGGAGATCATCGAGCGCGCCGACCACCCCTGGTTCATCGCCGGGCAGTTCCACCCCGAGTTCAAGTCGCGCCCCACCCGGCCGCACCCCCTGTTCTTCGGGTTCATCGGGGCGGCGCTGGAGAGGAAGCGGTCCCTGGAGAAGCAGGGTGACAAGGCGGAGAGGGAGGAAGCCGGCGACGCCGCCCGGATATCCGGCTGAAGCAGGCGTCATGCGGGGAGAACGGCTGGTCGAACTGTTCCTGGAACTGGTCTCCATCGACAGCGAGTCCCTGAAGGAGGGCAACGTCGCCCGTTTCATCGCCACCCTGGTGGAGGGATGGGGCCTGGAGGCAGGCTGGGACCGGGCGGGCAGGGCCGTCGGCTCCGACGCGAACAACCTCTACATCAAGGTGCCCTCGCGCCTCAAGGCGCCGCCGCTCCTGCTCAGCGCGCACATGGACACGGTCTCCCCCGGCAACGGGATCATGCCGGTGGTGGGAAAGCGCACCATCAAGAGCGACGGGCATACCATCCTGGGCGCGGACAACAAGGCCGGGGTGGCCATCATCCTGGACCTGCTGCACGACGTGGCGGAGGGCAAGCTGGAGGCCGGGCCGCTGGAGGTGCTCTTCTCCATCGCCGAGGAAAAGGGCATCCTGGGCATCAAGTACGCGCAGATGGGGAGGCTCAAGGCCGGGCACGCCCTGGTGCTGGACGGTACCGGCGAGACCGGGGTCATCGTCAACAGCGCGCCCACCCAGGACAACCTGGACTTCGTCTTTCACGGCCGGCGGGCCCACGCCGGGGTCGAGCCGGAGAAGGGCGTCAACGCCATCGCCGGCGCCGCGCGGGCCATCGCCCGCATGAAGCTGGGCAGGATCGACGCGGAGACCACCGCCAACATCGGCATCATCGAGGGCGGCGGGGCCGTGAACATCGTGCCCGACGAGGTGAGGGTGAAGGGGGAGGCGCGCTCCCGCAACCCCGCCAAGCTCGAGCGGCAGAAGGAGCGCATGATCGAGGCGGCGCGGGGAGTGGAGCGGGAGGGCCTCAAGGTGACGGTCAAGGTGGAGCGGGCTTACGAGGGGTTCCTGGTGCCGGCCTCCGACCCGCTGGTGCGGCTGGTCAAGAAGGCCGGCGCGGCCGAGGGCCTCCAGATGCGCGTGTGCGCCTCGGGCGGAGGCAGCGACGCCAACTTCCTCAACGCCAGGGGCGTCAAAGCGGTGGTGCTCAACACCGGCGCCTACAACCCCCATTCGGAGAAGGAATACCTCGACCTGGCGGAGTTCCGCCGGGCCTCGGCTGTCTGCAAACGGGCGGTGGAGCTGTTCGCCGTCAAGGGCGGGGGCCGGCGTGGGTGAGGTGAAGGACACCGGGGGGTACGAGGCCCTTTCCAGCCGGCCGCTCTTCGACGGCGTGGTGGTGCGCCTCTTCCTGGACCAGGTGCGCCAGCCCGACGGGAAGACGGTGGAGCGCGAGGTGGTGCGCCACTGGGGGGCGGTGGGCATCGTGGCCCTGGACGCCGACAAGAATATTTACATGGTGAAACAATACAGGCACGCCCCGGGGGAGGTGCTGCACGAGATCCCAGCCGGCAAGCTGCTGCCGGGGGAGGACCCCCTGGACTGCGCGGTGCGCGAGCTGGAGGAGGAGGTGGGCGCGAAGGCGGGGCGCTGGGCCTTCCTCTCGAGCTTCTACACCTCACCGGGCTTCTCCGACGAGGTGCTCCACCTCTACCTGGCGGAGGACCTTGAGGAAGGGGAGTCGTGCCCCGAGGAGGACGAGTTCCTGGAGGTGTACAAGGTGGGGCTGGACGAGGCGCTGCGCATGATCGGGCGGGGCGAGGTGCGCGACTCCAAGACCATCGCCGGCATCACCCTCACCATACTGAAACTGCGAGGAGCGTAGCGCAGGATGTCATTGCGAGGAGCGCAGCGACGAAGCAATCTTAAAAGATCGCTTCGCTATCGCTCGCGATGACAGAAGGGAGAAGCGTTGAAGGTAGGGGTTCCGAAGGAAGTGATGGACCACGAGTTCCGGGTGGGGCTGACGCCGCACGGCGCCCGCGAACTGGTGAGCCAGGGTCACGTGGTGCTGGTGGAGAAGGGGGCGGGACTGGGCTCCGGATTCACCGACGACGACTACCTGAAGGCCGGCGCTTCCCTGCGGGCAGAGGTGGGCGACCTCTACGCGGAGTCCGAGATGGTCGTCAAGGTCAAGGAGCCCCAGCGCGGAGAGTTCGGCCTGCTGCGCGCGGGCCTGACCCTCTTCTGCTACCTCCACCTGGCGGCCCACCCGGAGCTGGTGGGTGCCCTGGTGGAGAGCGGCGTCACCGCTGTCGCTTACGAGACGGTGGAAGAGGGCGGTGAGCTGCCCCTGCTGGCGCCCATGAGCGAGGTGGCCGGGCGGATGGCGCCCCAGATCGGCGCGCACTACCTGGAGAAGATGAACGGGGGGCGGGGCGTCCTCTTGAGCGGCACCACCGGGGTGGCGCCGGCCAACGTGCTGGTCCTGGGCGCGGGCATCGTCGGCGCCAACGCGGCCATCATGGCCACCGGCCTGGAGGCCCACGTGCTGGTACTGGACAAGGACCTCAAGAAGATGAAGTACCTGGAGCACACCCTGCACGGGCGCATCTCCACCCTCACCTCCAACATCATGAACGTGGAGGAGGCGGCCCTGGCGGCCGACCTGGTAATCGGGGCGGTGCTGGTCCCCGGGGCCCTGGCCCCGCGCCTGCTGCCCGAGGATATCGTCCGGGAGATGAAGCCCGGCTCGGTCTTCGTGGACGTCTCCATCGACCAGGGGGGCTGCGCCGAGACCTCCTGCCAGACCACCCACTCCGACCCCGTCTACACCACCCACGGCGTCCTCCATTACTGCGTCGGGAACATCCCGGCGGCGGTGCCCCGCACCTCCACCTTCGCCCTGACCAACTCCACTCTACCGTACGTGGAGCGCCTCGCCGGCCTGGGGATCGAGGAGGCCTGCCGCCAGTCGCCCGGCATCTGCTCGGGCGTCAACGTCATGGGCGGAGCGGTGACCTCCCGGCCGGTGGCCGAGTCCCTCGGCCTGGAGTGCCGCCCCCTCGACCCGTAACTGAAATTGGGGTCAGGCCCCAAATTCGGATAACGACACCGAAACGGCAGAGAAGCCGCCAACTGAAATTGGGGCCTGACCCCAATTTTAGAAGAGGTGAAGTGATGAAGAAGCCCGCCGACTGGGAGGAATATCAGCGGGAGTTCCTGGTCTACCTGCGGGTGGAGAAGGGGCTCTCGCCCAACACGGTGGAGGCCTACGGCAGGGACGTCGCCAGGTACGCGGCCTACCTCGACGCCAACGGCATCGCCACGCCGGAGGACGTGACCCCCCCGGCCATAACCACCTTCCTCAACCAGGAGAAGAAACGGGGCCTGGCGCCGAGCTCGCTGGCCCGGCTGGTCAGCTCGGTAAAGCGCTTCCACCTCTTCCTGGTGAACGAGGACCTCACCGAGAACCTCCCCACCTCCGAGCTGCGGACGCCGCACAAGGCCCAGCGGCTGCCCCGCGTACTCAGCCAGTCCGAGGCGGCCGCCCTGCTGGACCAGCCCATCACCGGGGACCCCGCCGGCCTGCGCGACCGCGCCATGCTGGAGACGCTCTACGCCACGGGCATGCGCGTCTCCGAGCTGACCTCCCTCGACCTGGAGGACCTGGACCTGGAGGAAGGCGAGGCCAGGGTGATGGGCAAGGGGGGCAAGGAAAGGGTGGTGCCCCTGGGCACCCAGGCCGAAGAGCGGCTCCTGAAGTACCTCAAGTTCGGACGGCAGCGCCTGCTCGGGGGCCGTTCCTCGCGCGCCGTCTTTCTCAACCAGAGGGGCGGCCGGCTCAGCCGCAGCGGGGCCTGGCGCATCATCAAGGGGTACGCCGCGCGGGTAGGGCTGGGGGAGCGCCTCACCCCCCACACCCTGCGCCACTCCTTCGCCACCCACCTGCTGGAGAACGGCGCCGACCTCCGCTACATCCAGGAGCTGCTGGGCCACTCGAGCATCTCCACCACCCAGATATATACTCATGTCAGCAAGGAGAAGGTGAAGGAGATATACATGCAGGCTCACCCGAGGAGCGGAAGGCGGGTACGCGGAGGGATGATCGAGCGGCTCATCTGGATAGTCCTGGACGGGGTGGGGGCGGGAGCCCTGCCCGACGCGCGCCTCTACGGGGACGAGGGGGCCGACACCCTCGGCAACCTCTCGCGCCGCTTTAAAGGCCTGGACCTTCCCAACCTGGAAAGGCTGGGCCTGGGCAAGCTCCACCGCGTCGAAGGCCTCTCCCCCGAGCGTCAGGGCGGAAGGGGCCTACGGCCGCCTGGCCGAGGCCTCACCCGGCAAGGACTCCGCCACCGGCCACTGGGAACTGGCCGGGGTGATCAACGCCGGAGCCCTTTCCCACCTACCCCGAAGGCTTCCCCCCGGAAGTGCTCGACGAGTTCGAGCGGCGCACCGGCTGCAAGGTGCTGGGGAACCGGCCCGCCTCGGGCACCGAGATCATCGCCGAACTGGGGGACGAGCACGCGTCCACCGGGCTGCCCATCCTCTACACCTCGGCCGACTCGGTCTTCCAGCTGACGGCGCACGTGGACGTCATCCCCCCGGAAAGTACTCTACGGCATGGCCCGGCAGGCGCGGGAGATGCTCACCGGGGAGCACCTGGTCTCCCGGGTCATCGCCCGGCCCTTCGCCGGGACCTCCGGGAGTTACGCGCGCATTCCCGAGGCGCGCCGCGACTTCCCCCTGGAGCCGCCCCGCCCCACCCTGCTGGACCGCGTGCGCGAAGCCGGGCGGCCGGTGGCCGGCGCCGGGAAGATCGCCGACCTCTTCGCCGGGCGCGGCCTCTCAGGAGTGCGAGCACACCCGCGACAACCGCGAGACCCTCGCCAGGCTGGAGGGGCTGATGAAGAAGTATCATGACGGCTTGCTCATGGTGAACCTGGTGGACTTCGACAGCGCCTACGGCCACCGCAACGACCCCGAGGGTTTTTACCGGGCCTTGAGGGAGTTCGACGCCTACCTCCCCGCGCTCAAGGACGCCATGCTCCCGTCCGACGCCTGCTTCATCACCTCCGACCACGGGTGCGACCCCACCTACCGGGGCACCGACCACACCCGCGAATATGGCATTTTCCTGGCCTTCGGGCGGAGAATAAAGGAAGACGCGGGCGTCGGCGACCGCACCAGCTTCGCGGACAGCGGGGCGACGGCCGCCGAACTGCTGGGCCTGGAGTGCCGGCTGGACGGGGAGTCCTTCGCCGGGCTCATCGAAAAGAGGGAATAGAGGGGATGAAGACGGAGAAGACCATGAAAGAGCTGAGAGCGCGGGAGGCGGCGGGTTGGAGATAATCGTCAGCCACGCCAACGCCGACTTCGACTCGCTGGCCAGCATGGTGGCGGCGGGCAAGGTCTACCCCCGCGCCGGCATGGCCTTCGCCGGCTCGGTCAACCGCAACGTGCGCGAGTACCTCTCCCTGCACGGGGACATGCTGGAGTTCACCGACCTCCACTCCCTGGACCTGGAGGCCATCACCCGGGTGATCATGGTGGACACCCGCTCGGCCGACCGCGTGGGCGAGCTCGAGCCGGTGGTGCGGCGCAAGGACGTGGAGGTCTTCGTCATCGACCACCACCCCCGGGCGCGGGGCGACCTCAAGGGGACCCGGGACCTGAGCGAGGCCCAGGGGGCCACCACCACCATCCTGGTGAAGCTGCCTGCGCAAGCTGGAGATACCCATCACCCCCTACGAGGCCACCCTCTTCGCCCTGGGCATCCACGAGGACACCGGCTCCCTCACCTACGCCGGCACCACCCCCGAGGACGCCGAGGCGCTGGCCTGGCTGATGGCCGTGGGGGCCAGCCCCGCCGCCATCTCCCTCTTCCTGCACCGGGTGCTCTCGCCCTCCCAGCACGACCTGCTCAACCGGCTGCTGGCCTCCTTCCGCTACCACGACGTCAAGGGCATCCAGGTGGTGACGGCCTCGGCGGAGCCGGGGGAGTACGTGGACGGGGCCTCGGCGGTGGCCTCGCGCGTGGTGGAACTGGAGAACCTGGACGTCTTCTTCGCCCTGGTCCGCATGGGTGACCGCGTCCAGGTCATCGGCCACTCGCGCCTGCCCGACGTCAAGGTGGACCGCATCCTTTCGGACCTGGGGGGCGGCGGCCATGCCGAGGCGGCCTCGGCGGTGGTGCGCGGGGCCCGCCTGGACCAGCTGGAGAAGGACCTGATGGAGGCGGTGCGCAAGCGGGTCCGCCCCGTGTACTCAGCCGCCGGCATCATGACCGCCCACGTGCGCACCATCGAGGAGAAGACCACCATCTCGGATGCCTCGAAGCGCATGGAGAAGACCGGGCACACCGCCTTCCCGGTGGTCAACTCGCGAGGGCAAGCTGGTGGGCCTGATCTCCCGCAAGGACCTCAACCGGGCCGGCCACCACGGCCTGGGACACGCCCCGGTCAAGGGCTTCATGTCCCGCAACACCATCACCGTCAAGCCGGACGCCACCATCCAGGAGATGCAGTCCCTGATGATGGAGAACGCCATCGGCCGCCTCCCGGTGGTCGAGGGGGGCAAGATCGTCGGCATCGTCACCCGCAAGGACCTGCTGCGGGCCATGCACGGCGCCGCCTACCTGCGCGCGGGCAAGGCCACGCCGGCTCATTCCCCGGCGCGCTCGGACCTGCTGGAGCTGCTGCAACAATCGCTCCCGCCGGATATCCGGCACATCCTTCAGACCATCTCCCGCCTGGCCGAGGAGAAGGGGTTCGGCGTCTTCCTGGTGGGGGGGATGGTGCGCGACCTGCTGATGGGGCAGCGCGACTACGACATGGACGTGGTGGTGGAGGGGCGCGGCATCGCCTTCGCCCGCCTGGTGGCGAAGGAGCTGGAGGGGAGGATCCGCACCCACAAGAAGTTCGGGACGGCTGTAATCGTCTTAAAGTCGGGGCGCCACATCGACGTGGCCACGGCGCGCACCGAGTACTACCCCTACCCGGCGGCCCTGCCCCAGGTGGAGACGGCCTCCATCCGCCAGGACCTCTTCCGCCGCGACTTCAGCGTCAACGCCATGGCCATCTCGCTCGACCGGCGAGAGCTACGGGGAGCTGCTGGACTTCTTCGGCGGCCGGCGCGACCTGGAGAAGCGGCAGATCAGGATCCTGCACAACCTGAGCTTCGTGGAGGACCCCACCCGCATCTTCCGGGCGGTCCGCTTCGAGCAGCGCTTCAACTTCACCATCGAGCCCCAGACCGAGGCCATGGCCCGCCGCGCCATCGAGATGGAGTTCGTGGGGGAGCTGACCGGGCCGCGCATCCGCGAGGAACTGGTGGACATCCTGAGCGAACCGTTCGCCATCCGCGCGGTGAAGAGGCTGGACGACCTGGGGGCGCTGCGCAAGCTCAACCCCGTTCTGGCCTGCGACGCCGCCATGGAGCGGAGGTTCAAGCGGCTCGACAGGCACCTGCCCGCTTTCCTGAAGCTGTACGCGGAATCGCCCCCCACCGACGGGGCGGGATCCCCGCCGGCCTTCCTCAGGTGGATCCCTTACCTGGCCGCCCTGCTGGAGGAGATGAAGGAAGAGGTGGACGCCTGGGCCGTGCAGATGCGCATGAAGCGCAACGACTACCGCAAGCTGCGGGCCTGCCTGGTGGACGCGCCGGCCGTGGCCGCCGGGCTGAAGCGGGGAGGGGACCTGCGCCCCAGCGTCCTGCACCGCCTGACGGCGCAGCTGCCGGCCGAGGGGCGCGCCTGCCTCTACGCGCAGGGCGGGGAAGCCATCCGGGCGGCGATGGCTGTATACTATGAAAGGGTCGCGGCGGGCGGGTTCGCCCTCACCGGCCGGGACCTGGAGGAGATGGGCCTGGAGCCCTCGCCCCGTTACACCCAGATACTGGCCGAGGTGGCCGGGGCGGTGCTCGACGGCGAGGTCAAGGGCCGCAGGAGCCAACTGGCATCGCCAGGCGGCTGGTGAAGGAGAAGGACAGAGAGATGAACGTGACGCGATGAACGTCTTTAAGCCCAGCAACACCGAGACCGCCATCTACATGCTGGTCGGGTTGATCATCGGGGTGATCTTCCACGAGGTCATGCACGGATACGTGGCCTACAGGTTCGGCGACATGACCGCCAAGAACGCCGGGCGGCTGACCCTTGACCCCATCGCCCACATCGACCCCTTCGGCACCCTCATCCTGCCCGGCATACTGCTGCTGCTTAAGGCTCATGGGCCTGAACAGCTTCATCATCGGTTACGCCAAGCCCGTGCCCATCAACCCCTTCGCCTTCCGCAAGCGCTCGGCCATCATCTGGGTATCGCTGGCCGGTCCCGTTGACCAACCTGGTCATCGCCTGCGTCTTCCTCGGTATCGCCAAGATACTCCTACGAGCTGGCGGGCGACCGGAGTATTCATTACAGCACGTGGTCAAGCTCTTCTTCACCCTGTGCAACATAGCCTATATAAACCTGTTACTGTTCATCTTCAACCTCATTCCCATCCCGCCCCTGGACGGCTCGCGGGTGGTGGGATACTTCCTCAAGGGCGAGGCACGCAGCTTCTACAGGTCCATCGAGCCCTACGGCATCGTCATCATCCTGATCGTTCCTATCCTTCTTCTCTGTATCTTCACCTCCCTTACCGGCAGCTTGGTCAACCTGCTACTGTCCCTCTTCGGGTTGCCGAAGGTGTTCTTTACGCGGGTAGGTATGGCTGAGCTGCGCAACCTGCCGCGCCAAGGTTACCACCATCCTGCTGGCGTTCACCCCCGGGCTGCGCCGGCGCTTCGTAGCGGAGGCGCCTTGCCTGAATGAAGACGAGATGGCGCTGGCCCGCCGGATGGGCCGCTACGATACCGGCTCATACCCTGCGCATGGCCCGGACGGTGCCGGACGACCCGGTGCTCAAGCGGGCGGTCGCTGCTGCACGACATAGGCAAGACCGACGCCCACCTGAAGTTCGTCCTCAGGACGCTGTATACTAACCTGGAGTTGTTCGCGCCCTGCCTGCTTCGCCGGATCATGGGTAAGGTGGAGAAGGAGGCGGCGGGCGATGGCGTAACCGAGCGTTTGGAGTCGCTTCGCCCCGCCTGGATGAGGGCGTTCTACGCCCAGGCCCATCACGCCGTCATCGGGGGCGAGATGCTCAAGCGGGCCGGCTCGGACGCAGAAGTCATCGCACTGGTGGGCGGCCACCAGGACCCGCTGGATACCTTCGGCGCGCGGGCGCTTGCGCCTGCGCGAACTCGATTCGAGCAAGTGAATGGAGGGATAAGTGGAGAAGGACCGAAAAGACGGCAGGCAACGCATACTCACTGGCTACCGGCCCACCGGCAAACTGCACCTGGGCCACCTGCACGGCAACCTGGGGCGCATGAAGGAGCTGCAGGAGCAGGCCGAGTGCTTCTTCTTCGTCGCCGACTGGCATGCCCTGACCACCGAATACAAGGAGACCTAGCCCCTGCAGCAGAATACGTGGAGGAGATGGTGCTGGACTGGCTGGCCGCCGGGCTCGACCCGGAGAAGGCCTACATCTACCGCCAGTCCGACCTGCCGGAGATCGCCGAGCTCTTCCTGGCCCTCGCCATGATCATTCCCCTGGCCTGGCTGGAGCGGGTACCCACCTACAAGGAGCAGCTGGTGCAGCTCAACCACAAGGAGATCAACACCTTCGGCTTCCTGGGCTACCCGGCCCTGCAGGCGGCGGACATCCTCTCCGTGCAGGCCGACGCGGTGCCGGTAGGGGAGGACCAGCTGCCCCACCTCGAACTGACTCGGGAGATCGCCCGGCGCTTCAACTTCCTCTACGGCGACTATTTCTCGGAGCCCGCCTCCATGCTGTCACCAGTTCACCAGGATCGTGGGCACCGACGGGCGCAAGATGAGCAAGAGCTACGACAACGCCATCACCTTGAACGACACCCCCGAGGAGATCATGGCCAAGGTGCGGGAGATGATCACCGACCCGGCCCGCGTCACCCGTAAAGACTACCGGCACGCCCGAGAAGTGCACCGTCTTCCAACTGCAAAAGGTCTACACCCCCGACCGCCTGGACGAGATCAAGCACAACTGCGAGACCGCCGGCTGGGGCTGCGTCGACTGCAAGAAGCTGCTGGCGCAGCGCATCGCCGACTCCCTGGCCGGCTTCCGGGAGCGCCGGCAGGAACTGGAAGCCGGCCGGGGGCTGGCCTGGGAGGTCCTGGAGGAAGGCCAGCGCAGGGTGCAGCCCATCGTGGCCGGCGTGCTCGATGGGGCCCGGACGAAGATGGGGCTGTAGGCCCGGCAGGCGGGAGGTCAATTGGGCTACCAGGTAAAGATCGACGTATACGAGGGCCCCTTCGACCTGCTGCTCAACCTTATCGCGAAGCGGGAGATAGATATCTACCAGGTGGTCATCGCCGACATCACGCGTGAATACCTGGCCTACCTGGAGAGCATGCGCTCCCTCGACCTGGAGATCGCCACCGAGTTCCTGCTCATCGCGGCCACCCTGCTCAAGCTGAAGTCCGACAGCCTGCTGCCCAAGCCGCCGGTGGAGGTGCTACGACGAGTTCCCGGTGGACTCCCGCGACGAGCTGATCTGGCGCCTCATCGAGTTCAAGAAGTTCAAGAACGCGGCGGAGGAACTGGAGAAGCGCCTGGAGTTCGAGGACCGCTACTTCTACCGCGCGGTGGAGGTGGAGGAACCCTTCCGCGACCTCATGCCCGACGTGCTGGCCGGCCTCGAGCTGAGCCAGCTGGTGGAGGCGGCGCGACGCCTGACCCTGGCGGAGGTGGAGATCGACGTGGACCTGTCGCACATCGCCCCCATCCGCATCAGCATCAAGGACTACATCGAGAGGATACTGGGCATGCTGGACCGAGCCGAGGAGGCCACCTTCGTCGACCTGACCCGCGACTGCGTCACCCGGCTCGAGGTCATCGTGTGCTTCCTGGCCATCCTGGAGCTGTTCAAGTGGGACATCGTATCGGTCCAGCAGGCGCAGCGGTTCGGCGACATCCGGGTCAGCCGCAACCAGGACATCTCGGACGAAGAGGTGGACGAGATGTACGACCACCTCTCCGCAATAACCAGGCTCGATCGAGAGGAGAGCATGGACTTGAAACCCATCGGCGGAAACATCTGGAAGCGCTCCAGCAAGTCCTCGTCCGCCCCGGATGACTACCTGGAGATGCGCAACATCGTCGAGGCGATGCTCTTCGTCTCGGACGAGCCGCTGTCGGTGAAGAAGATCAGGGAAGTGGTGGAGGCGGACGGGGAGCGCATCACCGACGCCCTGGCCGACCTGCAGCAGGAGCTGCTGGAGGACAACCGGGGCATCCAGCTGCGGGAGATCGGGGACGGCTGGAAGCTCCACTCCCACCCCGCCTACGCCGACTACATCCAGAGGCTGATGCTCTCCGAGAAGCGCGGGCGCCTCACCCGCGCGGCGCTCGAGACCCTGGCCGTCATCGCTTACATGCAGCCCATCACCCGGGCCCAGATCGCCGCCATCCGCGGCATCCAGTCCGAATCGGTGGTCAAGGTGCTCGAGGGCTACCACCTGGTGCGGGAAGCCGGCAAGGAGAGCGCCCCCGGCGGCCCGGTGCTCTACGAGACCACCCCCGAGTTCCTGGAGCAGTTCGGCCTGAAGGCCATCGAGGACCTGCCGCCCCTGGAGAGCTTCGAGCCCGACGAGGCCACCATCGAGCAGATCAAGCGCTCGCTGCTGCCGCCCGGCGAACTCCCGCAGCCGGCCGACGAGGCGGGGGATGGGGGAGAAGCGGGGGGGAGCGAAGGGTCTGCCGGGAAGATGAAGAAAGCGAAACGGCCGGATCTGGTGCCCTCCCGGATGAAGAAAGCCTCCTTCCGGATGGGGGTAGCGTCGAGCGGGCGCAGGCGTCAGGAAGCCTTGACGCGCCGGTTGAAGAAGAGGAAGATGGCCGCCGCCAGGAGCGCGCAACTCGAGGTGACGATCAACAGGATCAGCGGATAGCTGCGTACCTCGGTCTTCTCCCCTCGCGTGGACACCACCACCTGGTAGTCGATATCCCCCTCCTCGTCATCCTGGTCGTTCTCGGCTGACTCCGCCAACCGCAACGTTCGCGCGGCGGGTCTAAGGCCGCCGGCCGCGCCACCCGCCGCTCGTATCGATGGCCGGCTGCCCGAAGAGGGGGCGACACTTATCTCCAGCGTCCAGTTCCCCTCGGCGGGGTTCTTCACGATGAATTGCATGGGGTTGCGGTCCTCCTGAACAGGGTGGCCCCCGGGTAAGAGTTGTCCACCAGGCTGCCGTGCGGGTCATAGAGCTTGAAATCGAGGACGGTGGCACGCGCCCCAGTCCACGGTGCCGTTGAGCTCTCCCACCGCGCCCTCGACCTTGAAGGTTCTCTTGCGGAGGCCGCTGGAAGCGTGAGAGCCCCGGTGTCCTGGTAGACCACGTCGCCCAGGCTTTCGTGTCGGAAACGGATGTACACGCTGGACAGGGCGAAGAAGTCATTGGCGAAGGAGTAGTGGCCTCCGGTATAGTCAGCGATGCCCTTGAGCAGCTCCTCGTTACTGTCGCTGCCGAACGCGACGGTGTGGATGGTTATACCCGCCTCCTGCGCTCTCTTCACCGATCCTGACAACAACTCCTGCAGGGAATCGGCGCCTTCGTTGGGCAGCCCGTCGGAGAGGAGGATGATGTACTTGGGACTGCCGGTCCGGGAAGCGTTGAGGACCTCGATGCCCTTATTGATGCCGTCTTCCATGTTGGTGGAGTCCTGCGGGTGAGGGTGCCGACGTCCCTGCGCAGCGCCGCGAAGTCACCGGTGAGCGGCGAGACGATCTCCGCGTCGGTGGTGAAAGTGACCAGGCCCACCTGGTGCGGGATTCCCCCGGTCACCACCTCGTTGCCGATGATCTCCAACAGGGAGTCCGCCGCTTTCCTGGCGTCGTCGATCTTGTCGGTCCCACCGCTTCCCGAGGAATCCCCCATACTTCCTGACACGTCCATGACCATGGCGGTATCGCTGCCGGCAGAAGTGGGAATTTTGCCCTCAACTCTGAGTGCTTTGCGTACCGCCGCGTCCGCGTTCAGGATCCTGTAAGTGACTCCCTGGTAATCGAATGGGCGATCCGACGTTTCGACCAGGATCTCCTTTACTGCTTTAGCCGAGAGGTTGGGATCGGCGGCCCATATCAGACCAGCAACACCAGTCGCGTGGGGGGCGGCCATGGATGTACCACTCATCTCGCCATATTCCGGGTCATAGTAGTATGTGCTGAATATCGCTGCCGGGGGCCATCACATCGATGGTAGAACCGAAGTTGGAATAGTCTGCTTTGACGTAATCCGAACTTCCACCCGCCTCGTCGTTAAGTTCGATGGCCCCAGCGATTACGATCCGCTCCTTGTATTCAGGGTCATCGATGGAGCAGAACAGCCCGTTGTATTTTGCGTCGATCTTCGAGTTCCCTGCAGATTGGACCACCAGGTAATCGTAGTCATCCACGGTTTCCTTCATGAAATGCGTAAAAGCCTGCCTGAATATCTCCCGGTACCTATCGAGTTGGCCCGGGTAAATTCTGTCAAAGAGGCTGTATCCTTCACCGATGCATTGATCACCCGCGCTCCCTGGCGAAGGTCCCAGATCATTCCCAGTGCGATATCCGCATACGTAAAGTTAGTACGGTAAGCGTAGAGTTCCTTGTTCCACACGATACCGGTAACGCCACAGGGAATTGTTGCTCGTTGCTCCTATGGTGCCTGCTACGTGCGTGCCATGGTTATTGTGGCTTTTATAATCCGACTCGTTCGCCCCCGCCTCGCACCGGCCGCCATCGCCTGACGCATGATCGGAGGGTATGCTAAGGTCCTCGTGGTCTATCTTGAACCCCCCGTCTACAATGCCTATTTGCACCGTCTTAAGCTTGTCGTTGTAGCCCCACGCCGACGGAGCCTTGATCGCTTCCAGCCCCCAGTTCCTGCCCCAGGGAGAATATTCGTCCCACTCACCCTGCCATTCGGGGTCATTGCCTTGATCCGGAGTCCTTTCGGCCTGAAAGACGAAGTTCAGGGAGGCCGAATTCACCTGGTTGTCATGGTTTAACTCGTCTACCAGTTGGAGGAGTTGCTCCAGGGTAACGCCACCCTCGAGGTTCACCTGGTACTCGTTCAAGGGCTCGATATAGCCGACCTGCCTGCCGTCGATGGACTTGATCTTCTTCTCGATTTCCTCATCGGAAAGTGATTTATCGAAGGCGATGAGGATCTGCCCTTCTACGTATTGAACGCCTGTTTCCGGATCCGTGGCCACCCTGCCCTGGTCCAGGGGCTCCAGCTGGCCGATCTCTTCCAGGTCACCCTCTCCAGCTTGTTTATTCTCTCCGCCCGAAAGGAAGACGAAGTACGCCGCGGTTAAGAGGCCCCCGGCGACGACCAGGGCTATAAGGACAAAGGCGAGGATTTTCCCGAGCCGCCCTCCTTTGCCCCCGTCCGCCTTCTTGCCAGCGGCTTCTTTTCCGATCGGGGGCTCGACCGGGGGTGTCTGTGGCGGTACCGGTTCCACCGGGGGGCACGGCGCCGGGCCTTTTCAGCCCCGGGCTTTTTCGCGCCCTGCAGGTCCGCTCCGCATTTGGGACAGAAGGGGAACCGCTCCCTTATCTCCTTACCGCACTTGGGACAGTACATCGTTCCTCCTCAAGCGACATGTTCAAGCGTAAAAAATGCCTTACTTCTCATCGTGCCCCCTCAGGCCACTGCCGCAATCCGGACAGAAGATGAATTCCTTATTCAACTCCTTCCCGCACTTCGGCAGAATACGGTTACCCTCCCCAGCGGCCCTGCGACAGTTGGCGCCGGCATTCCGGCGGTACGCGCCGGCGGTACCATGTGGGCAGGCACTGCCCAGCTCATCCGCTTCGTCTTGTTTCGGCCCTGAACTCGAGAAGCAGGGGCCAATCGCGGCGGAGCCGCACCACACAGAGGTAGAGGATGGCAAGGCCCGCAGCCAGCCAGACCAGGCTGAAGACAAGCGTCAACCACCTGAAGCCCTGCAACAAAGACACCTCCGCCCTCAGGGCCCCGATGAGCATGAAATAGGCGGCCAGCCAGGCCAGCAAGAACAGGGGATAATAGATGAAGTCCCGGTGAGTAACCGGCGATGGGGTCAGACGCACGCCAACGAGTCCTCTTCACCAGCAGGGGTACCGCGCCCACCACCGTTTCGCTGAAGGGGCGTACCATCCCCAGAAATGCCCCCACTGCCAGCAGCATGAAGCCGGTGCGCGCGATGGGCAGGACCAGCAGGTACCCGTCGACCGTGTGGTAGAAGACGCCCATCTCCATGGAGCGCATGTACATGGCCAGGAAGAAGAGGAAGAGAGAAAGGGAGAGGGCCAGGCGGAAGAGGCTCTTCTTGAAATACTTGACCACTCCACTCCCCCTTATGGCACGATCACCGGAGCAAAGACCGCTTCACCGGCCTTGACCACCACGCTGTTTCCGCTCGACAGGGCGGGCTCGCAGGTGACCAGGCCACGCTGCGATTGTCCCGGTTGCAGGCTGTAGGAAAAATCGGTGGACAACCCGTTGACCTCATCGAAGTCCAACGAGCTTCCCTTGACCTCGACGTAAGCGTTGTCCAGCCGTGAATCGTCGGAATAATAACTGGAATTCCCGGGCTGGGTCAGGGACTCCTCGCTCATCAGGACGGAGAAACGGCCCCCATAGAGGATGATCGATTCCAGGGTCACCTTGACGTGCTCCTGGTAACCATAGCGGTCCCTCACGTAGTCCTTGGCTTCCCCGACCCGCAGCAGCTTGAGCGGGCCCAGGTGCTGCACCTTCCAGACGCCGTCCTCGAATACCAGATACGCCAGCCCGGCGAGGTCGGCCGCGCCGTAATAGTCGCTGGCCAGAGAGAGCTTCAACTCTACCTCGCACATCATCTCCACCTGCCCGGAGGAGGGAGGGTCCGCCAGGATCTCCTTGCCGCCGTAAGAACCCCGCTTGTCGACCAGCTGGATCCATTCATCCTGCGAATAGACATCCTGCTGCACGATCTGGTAGGAGGCAAGCCTCTCCTTGCTGGAAGTGTAGGCTTCCTGGATGTCCTGTACGGCTGCCCCCTGCAGGAATTCCCGGCTGGAAAGCGAGTAGAGCTTGTCGGTGTCACCTGCCTTCCAGGCATCACAATAGGACTGCATGCAGGCCCGGGCCTCTCTTTTCACATCGGAACGCGGTTTCTTCCCGACGGCCACCACGTTCTCGATTGGATCGACCGTCACTTCCGCGTAAAGCAGCTTGCCCTGTTTCCCGCCGACATCCTCGTAGTAAGAGACCCGCGTGCCCGCCTGCCCCGCCTGGAGTATGTATTCCCTGCCCTCCAGCAATTCGGGGTCGTCTTGTTTGTGGACCTCGTATGCGATTGATTCGCTGACTTTAAGATACCTGCCGGTATTCCAGCTCGTCCCGAGAAAGATGATGGAAAACAGCAGGAAAGCACCGAGTATCGCCGCTTTGATCACGCTGGACTTGGTGAAAAACCTGTCTTCTTCCACCTGGACACCCCTATAACGGACCTCTTACATATGCCCTTCTTACCCGATAATAAACCATCAAGTCAAGCAATTACAGCATTTTGTGTTATGTATCACTTCAGCGCAGGCCCAGC
>CAWFDJ010000012.1:0-53069 GCA_963814495.1 uncultured bacterium | reverse complement strand
TCCTTCCCCCGGAGACCCCCGCTGGTCAACGCACCGGCGATGGAGGCGGCGTCCCCGGCCAGCGCCGCGTCCACCCGCCCCGCCGCGCCCAGCAGTTCCGGCTCGGGTGAGGTCTGCAGCACCTTGGGGCGGTCCTTCGGCAGGAGGTCCATGGCCTCCTCCGCTTCACCCAGGGTGGTCCCGAGCAGCAGTACCAGGTCGGCCTGGTCCAGCATCTCACGGACGCTGCCCAGGGCCGGATGGCCGGCGATGCCCGCGTAGGAGTCGTGTCCGGCGCCCAGGCAGGATAGGGCGGAGGGGGTGACCACCACGGGAGCGGGAAGCGCTCCGGCCAGGGAGGAGAGCGCATCCCAGGCCTCCTCCCGCAGCAGGCTCAGGCCGGCGACGATGACCGGACGGCGCGCGTCGCCCAGGAGTGAGACGGCCTCGCGCACCGAGCCGGCATCCGGGGGGACGGAGCTCCCGGGGCGGCTGGTGCCCGGCCCGGGAAGCAGCTTCGCCAGCCGCCGGTCCGAGACGAAGTGGGCCTCGAAGAACACGTCGACGGGGATGTCCATGTGCACCGGGCCTTTCTCGCCCGCCAGCGCCTCCCTGAGGGCCCGCTGCGCCAGGCTGGGGATGCGGTCCCAGTTGTAGGCGATGCAGTGCCAGCGCGTGGCCCCGGCCATCATCTCCGCCTGGTAGCACCCCTGCAGCGATTCCTGGGCCGGGTACATCTTCCAGGTCTGGACCTGGGGGGAGACGGAGAAGATGGGCAGGTGCTCGGCCCAGGCGTCGGCCGTGCCGGTAACCGAATAGATGATCCCCGCGCCCACCGTCGAGATGACTCCGGCCACGCGCCCCGAGGCCCGGGTGTATCCCCCGGCCATCAGGGCCCCGGCGCCCTCGTGGCGCGGCGTGACCAGGTTAAGACGGGGCTCGCGCTTGATGGCGTCGAAGAGGGGGAGGATCTGGCCTCCCAGGATGCCGAACATGTACTCCACGCCCTCCTGCGCCAGCGTGCGCGCCAGCAGGTCGCCACCGGTCATCAACTGCATGCCGTCACCCCCTTACCCGAAGTCCCGGTCCAGCAGGATATTGGCCGCGTAACGGGCCCGGTTGAGCAGGCGCCGGTCCAGCGGCAGCTTGGGCACGCCCATGGCGCGCAGCAGGCTGAAGCGGACACCCCCGAACTCTCCCACCGCGAAGCTGGCCAGGGTCTCGGGGAAGGTGTCGGGGTCGACGACCACGTCCAGCACGGCGGGGAGTCCGGACTCCCGCGCCTCCCGGAAGGCGGGGCCGATGTCGGAGGCCCGGGTCACCCGTCTGCCGAAGCACCCGAAGCCGCGCGCCACCGCCGCGTAGTCGATATCGCCGAGAAAGGCGCCGATGTAGCGCCCGCCGAAGAACATGTCCTGCGCCCCCTTGATCATGTTCCAGCACCCGTCGTTGAAGATGACCACCACGAAGTCCATGCCCAGGCGGCGCGCCGTCTCCAGCTCCTGCACGTTGTAGAGGAAGGAGCCGTCCCCCTGCAGCAGGACCAGGGGGCGCTCCGGGTCCGCCGCCTTGATGCCGATGGCCGTGGGGATCCCGCATCCCAGGGTGCCCATACCGGCAGGGAAGACGGCGCTCCTGGGCAGGTGGGGCATGCAGAACATCCCCGACCACAGCGCGGTGTTGCCGCCGTCGATGACGAAGAAGGTGCCGGGGTCCGCCAGTCCCGCCACCGTCCGAGGCCAGGTATCCCTGGTGGATGATGGGCCAGCCGGCGTGCGCCTCCCCTTCCACCTTGCCCCGCCACCTCCGCTTGACCTCGAGCAGGTGGGAGAGCCACTCGCGGTGGGCCGGATTGGGGGAGACCTCGCCGGACTTCACCAGCTCCAGCATCTGCAGGATGACCGCGCGGGCGTCCCCGACGATGGGGACCTCCACCGGCACGTTGAGGCAGATGTTGACGGGGTCGATGTCGACCTTGATGAAGCGGATGTCCCGGTTCCAGAAGGGGGGCGAGCCGAAGCCCTCCAGCCCCCCCAGCGCCGCGCCGACGGCCATGACGCAGTCGGCCCGCCGGATGGCGCGGTGGAAGGACTCGCCCCCCACGTAGCTGGGCCCTCCGATATAGCAGGGATTGTCGCCGCGCACCGTTCCTTCGCCGGCCATGGAGGTGGTGGCGGGGACCTGCAGGGCGCGGACCAGCTGGTCCATCTCCTCCCAGGCGTCCGCGTGCACCACACCGCCACCCGACAGGATCAGGGGGCGCTCGGAGGACATCAGCAGCCGCAGGGCCCGGGCGACCAGTTCGGGGTCTCCCTGCATGGTGGCGGGCGGAGAGTTGTCGATGTGCTGTCCGGCCAGTTCGTCCAGCCGCTTGCCGGAGACCTCCATCTCCCGCTCCAGGACCTCCTCGTCGATGTCGAGGTGGACGGGGCCGTGGCATCCGCCCATGGCCTCGCGAAAGGACTGCCCGACCGCCGCCGGGAGGTCTTCCCAGGAGGAGACGTTCTCCCCCCACTTGGTGAAGGCGGACAAAGCCTGCAGCTGGGTGCGGCCCGGCAGGGCCCTCGAGGAGCGTCCGCGCGAGCGCACGGTCACCACCACCAGGGGGACCTTGTCCGCCCAGGCCGTGCCCAGGCCGGAAAGGGCGTTCATGGCCTCCGCCGGCGAGGAGCAGAGTACCACGGCGGGGACCAGGTGGTAGTAGGTGTTGCCGTAGGCCATGAAGGCGCCGGCGATGTCTCCCAGGGGGGTGATGGCGGTGACGCCGCCGGTGTCCCGCAACGCCCGGAAGGCCGGCCCCAGCGCGCCTTCCTCCTTACCGACGACGAACCTGGTGCCCGCCTTCTCGAGACAGTGCGCCAGCAGAACGTTCCCCGTGACCTTCATGACGCCCCTCCTTTACTCGCCATCATTATAACCGATGGGTAACATCATCGAGAAACGAGGGTCAAGACAGCGGCGCTATAAGTGACGATAGATAGCTATAAGGCTTGAAGGAGGGGCGCTTGAACACCACGGGTTTTGAGGCGGTACTCTACGGGAGCAGGTGGGAACATATCCACCAGGGCTACTTCAGCGACCCCGAGATAGCCGCGCCACTGGTGAAGGCGGTCCTTGGAGCCATCTCGGCCGGTCGCCCGGACGTCGTTGCCGACCTGGGAGGGGGGACCGGTTTCGTGCTGGAGCAGCTGGTGCAACGCTGCGGTGCGCAGGCCGCGTGCTTCATCAACGTCGACGATGCCGAGGCGCAGCTGGCCGACAACGCCGACGACAACATCCTCTGCCTGCCCTGCCGGATACAGGACCTCACCCGGGGAGACCTGATGCTGGACGACGGGGGCAGCCTGTTGTTCTGCATGCGTTCGCTGCTCCATTATTTCGGCAGGAAGGGGTTGCGCCCGGCCCTGCGCCACCTGCGTCAGCCAGATGAAGACGGGCGAGTTCTTCGTCCACCAGACCGCCTGTTTCCAGGAACAGCTGGGCCAGGAGATACTTAACCGGCTCTACCATGGAATGGGCACCGGCAAGTGGTATCCCACGGTTGACGAATTGAAGCAGGCCCTGGCCGCCGAGGGTTGGGGCGTAAGGCGATATCGCACCGGCTCCCAGCCTGGCCCTCTCCCGCAGCGATCTCGAGGAGAGATACAGGGTAGGGGAGAAGGTCATGTCCGGCATCGAGGGCAGGATCATCAAGGATTTCGGAGCCTCGCCCGGCGTCTTCGACCACTCCGGCCAGGGGTTCGTCGCCTACCTGCATTACTCCATCTTCACCTGCCAGGCGGACTGAGCGCCTCCGGCAAACCCAGGTTGATGACTGAATAGTCAGTCAGATATAATCAATGTCGTTGAACCTGTTCGTTGTCCACTCCGGACCTTGCCCGGTAGCGGACGGCACGAAAGGAGCTGGCCATGCGAAACCTCTCCGGCAAACTGGCACTGGTCACCGGCGCGGCGCGCGGCATGGGCCGAGTCCACCTGGAGGCCCTGGGGCGTGAGGGATGCCGGCTGATCGCCGTCGACGTGGACTCGGAGCGAGCTGGAGCTCGACGGCCGGAACACCTGTCGGCCAGGGGCATGGAGACCCACACCTTACACCCTCGACGTCTCGGACCGTGAGGCCTGCCTGGACCTGGCTGACCGCGTGGAGCGCGAGGTAGGCCCGGTGGACATCCTGGTGAACAACGCGGGCATCGTCGAGGGGGCCGGATCCTGGACATGCGGGAGTCCTCGGCCCGCCGCATGATGGAGGTGAACTACTTCGGGACGCTCTGGATGATGCAGGCGTTCATGCCCGGTATGGTCCGGCGCGGCTCCGGTCATGTGGTGAACATATCGTCAACGGCCGGAAAGGTCGGCGTGGCCAACCTGGGCGGCTACTGTGCCAGCAAGTTCGCGGTCATCGGCCTGACCGATGCGGCCAGGGCGGAGGCCGCCGGGACCGGGGTCAGATTCACCATCATCAACCCCGGCTACATCAGGACCGGGATGTTCGCCGGCAGCAAGCCCTCCTTCATAACCCGCTGGCTCGAGCCGCAAGCCGTGGCGGACGCGTTGGTCAGAGCGCTGAAGCGCGGCGACGCGGAGGTGTGCGTCCCGCCCTTCCCCGTGCGCATGGCCGCTTTCGCGCGCGGCCTGTGCATGCCGCGCCTGACCGACCCGGCCTTCAGGCTGCTCAAGCTGCACAGCTCCTTCGGCTCGCTGCGCAAGGACCAGGACCGGCCGTTCTGAATCGAGGAAGGGAGAGGATGACAGTGTCAGCCGATAGACGTGACCATCTACGGCGCCGGCATGAGCGGCCTCATAGCCGCCATCCACCTGGCACGCAGAGGGCACGCGGTGACCGTGCACGACCGGGAGAAGGGCTTCGGCGGCTCGCGCATCTTCAACCCCTCCCTGCACGTGACCCCCCTGGACGTGCAGAGGACGTCCGAGTATATCGGCATCGACCTCTCCGGGGCCTTCCACCAGGTCATAGCATGCCCCTCCTACTTCAACGACCTCAAGGTGATGTTCCCCGTCCAGAGCGTATACGCGGTGGAACGGGGAGACCGCCCCACCAGCCTGGACACCCTCCTTTACGGGATGTGCTCGGACCTCGGCGTGGAGTTCGCGTGGGAATCGCACCTCGACGAGAAGGTCATCGAGAAACTGCCGCCCCGCACCATCATCGCCGGCGGGCTCAACCCCCCCACCTACGACCTGCTGGGCATACCCTACCTCAAGTGGGAGGCCTGGCTGTCGCGCGGCTCCATCGACATGGGCGCATTCGCCTGGCTGTGGTGGGACCGGGGGATCAACGAGTACGGCTACTTCACCACCGCCAACGGCATCTACTTCGACATGCTCTTCAGCATCGGCAGGGGCGTGGGTAGGGACTGCCTCCGGAGGTACGAGGAGTTCATGGTGCGGCAGGAGGGCATCGAGCACCACGACTGGAGTTACGTCGTCGGCGCCACCCCCATCGCCCGGCCGGACAACCCCCGCCTCTTCTGGCGGGACGCGGTGCTCGCCGGCACCATGACCGGGTCCATCGACCCCATGCTGGGCTTCGGGATATCCGGCGCCCTGGTGACCGGGAAGGTGGCGGCCCAGGCCGTCTACGACCGGGACGGGGCGGTAGGCGGAGTTCAGGCGCTTCAACCGCTTCTTCAAGTACAGCTACTATTTCAAGCACCGGATATGGTGGAAACATATACGTCCCCACGTGGACCTGATGGAGAAGGCCATCCGCCTGGCCGGACCGGGCAACATCGAGAGGATGGGCAACTGGGTGGCGGAAGGCTACGTCCCCGTGGTGTCGGCCATACCGGGGTTCAGCTACATGAGCTGCCATTGAGAGGGAATGACGCGTAGAGGGAAGGGAGAGGTAAGCATGGCTGGTTCCGAATACGACGTCGTGGTCATCGGTTCGGGCGTGGGAGGCCTTACCAGCGCCGCTCTCCTGGCCAAGCAGGGGATGCGGGTGCTGGTGCTGGAACAGAGCGACCGCATCGGCGGCTGCTGCTCCAACTACGACCACGAAGGCTTCAAGCCGGACGTGGGGGCCATCTTCGTCATCGCCAGGGAGATGTACGACCCCCTCTTCGAGCTGCTGGACATGCGCCTGGAGGACCACCTGGAGTTCACCCTCCTGGACCCCGTATACGACGCGGTGCTGGGGGACGGCTCCCGCTACATCCTGCCGCGCGAGGTGGAAGCCATGGGCGAGGTGGTCGGCTCCATCTCCCCCGGCGACGTGGACGGGTACCGGCGGTGGTGCCGCGACATGGATAAGCTGTTCAAAGCGTACCTGAAAGCGATGGCGGCTTCCCCGCGCGACCTGGAGAGCGTCCTCAGCTTCGAGCGCCTGGCGCGCATGGGGCTGGGCGTCGAGCAGATGATGGCCGCCCCCAAGGCCATCAGGTTCGCCCTGACCAACCTGGAGAAGCTGGTGAACGGGTATTTCCGCCACGACCACCTGAGGATCCTCTTCGGCTGGGAGAACCTCTACGCCGCCCTGCCGGCATCGCGCTGCCTGGGCGCCTTCTCCATGATGACCTACTTCGGACGCATGGGGTACTACTACCCGAAGGGGGGCATGATCGCCATACCCCGGGCCCTCGACCGCATCATGCAGTCCTTCGGGGCCGAGATACGCTACGGCGCCCCGGTGGAGAAGATCCTCTTGAAGAACGGCCGGGCCGGCGGGGTGCGCCTGGCGGACGGGGAGGAGATCCCCGCCAGGGCGGTCCTCTCCAACATCCACACCCGCACCACCTATCTCGACCTGGTCGGCGAGGACAACCTGCCGCGCCAGGCGGTCCGGGCCATCCGCAACCAGCCCTGCTCCATCCCCGCGCCCACTTTTTACCTGGGGCTCTCCGGGAAGCTCGATTCGGTGCGCTCGCACATGAGCGTCATCCTGCCGGACAAGAAGCGCTTCGACAACATCTGGACCAACTATTACGACCGGGGGTTGCTCTACCGCCCCGACGACGGCGGGTTCCTGGTGACCTGCGCGTCCCACGACGACCCCGAACTGGCGCCCGAGGGGAAGCAGGTGCTGTCGGTGATCTACGTGGCGCCCTACAAGCTGCAGTACTACGACTGGGACCAGGTGGGGGAGGAATGGGCCTGGGAGTGCGTGGACAACCTGGAGAAGCGGGCCTTCCCGGGCTTGCGGTCCAAGGTGGAGTGGATGGACTCGGTCACCCCGCTGGAGCTGGAGCGGCGTCTGCGCCTGCCGGAGGGGGCCTTCTTCGGGCTGGAGATGAGCGGCACCAACATGGGGCCGTTCCGCCCCAACTGGCGCTCCCACATCGTCAAGGGGCTGTACCTGGCGGGGCAGTGCACCAACCCGGGCGGGGGGGTGCCGCTGGTGATGCTCTCCGGCATCCACGCCTCCTCCTGCCTGGTGAAGGACTGGAAGGTAGCTCTGACTCAGGCGCGCAGGCTGATGGTGAGGTCGCCGTCCTCCCCGTACTCCCACTCGCAGGAAGACCGCTCTATGCCCAGGGCTATCTCGTAGAAGGCCTGCGCCGTCCCCACCAGCGCCAGGGGCAGGCAGGCGTTCTGGAGGCGCAGGGTGGCCCCTTCCCGCGGAGTCTCGAAGGAGACGATGTTGCCCAGGCCCCGCAGGGCCGCCCAGTTACGGAAGAAGGCTTCGTCCCGGCGCCAGTCCCCGCCGGAGGCGGACTCCTTGATGTACCGCCGCTGCGCCTCGATGGCGATGTCGAGGACGGGGTCCCCCAGTTCGGACGCCAGGTCGTCGAGGACCGCCTCGAGGGTGGACGGCTCGAAGAAGGCCATGCGCATTCCGGTGCGCGGGTCGGTGATGGTCCCTTCCTCGGGACGCCAGCGGAAGGAGCTGACCTCCATGGGGATGTCGCATTCGGGACAGCGCTGGAAGGAAAGGTCCCCTTCCTTGAAGTCGTAGCGGTTCCGCTTCAGCCTCTCCTGCAGGCCGATGGGGTGCTCTCCGGGGAAGGCCGTGAAGCGGAACACGTCGTTATCAAGTTCCTCGTAGGTGATGCGCATGTTGGACTGCTCGAAGGCCTCCACCGTGCCCAGCTGATCGCCGGCGTAGAAGACCAGGGAATAGGGTTTGCGCACCACCTGCGAACGCCAGGGGAATTCGTCCTTCGCGTCCGCGTGGGGATCCGCCTGCACGCTGCCGTATCCGTAGGCCCGGCCCAGGTCGCTGGCCTGCAGGCCCAGCCCCAGGCGCAGCTTCATGGTGCTCTTCCGCCTGACCTTGCGCTCCTCCTCGCTCCGGGCCGACCTCTCCTCCTCCGCCAGCCGCTGCGATTCCTCGATCTTGCCCCAGAAGGACTTCTCCATGAACTTGCGCATGTCGCGGCGGCGGCTCTCGATGGCTATGTGCTCGACAGGCAGGCCGATGAGGTTCTCGATCCCCTTGAACAGTCGGTCGATGGTGTCCGATTCGTAGAAGACCATGCGGCCGCGCGAGGACACCGTATGGTTGATGGAGCCGTTTTCCTTCCAGGTGAGATCGCGGCTTACCAGCTTGGGCACCCCGCAGGTGCCGCAGAATTCCATGACTTCCATGCCTGTTCCCGTTATTGTTCCAGTCGAGATGCCGTCATTTTCATCAATGATATATCGTACGCCGGCGTATTTACAATCACCGGGGCGAGGAGGGCGGGGGCGCGTCCCGGTCCACCGCTTCACCCAACGCCGGGCGGGCTTTAAAGGCTGAGGTCCATGTCGGAGAGGCGGAACTTCTTGTCGAGGGACTGTGAATGGCAGACGTACTTGTACTCCGGCCGTTGGGGGTCGGGGCTCTCCAGTTCCACCTTGACCCACTCGTCCTTCAGGAAGGCGACGGCGCCGCCCGCCATCACGTCGCGCCGGATTATGCCGATGCGGCCGGCGGCGGCGGAGGCGGCGGAGGGGTGGTCGCGCGCGGAGGCGGTGGCACGCAGCCGCGGGGGCGCGCAGGCGCCAGTTGCAGACGGGGCAGATGGTGGTGCCCGCCGCGAGCAGGGTGCCGCAGTAAGGGCATTTCGCGGAAGCCCCCACCTCGACCCCGGCCGCGGCGGGCTGGAGCGGGACCGCGGCCGGAGCCTGGGAGGGGGCCGGAGCCTGGGTTGCCGGTTCTGTGAACCCCGGGCCATCGTATCCGCAGGACGGACAGGTGATGGCACCCCGGCCGGCGATCGTGCCGCAGCGCGGGCAGACGGCGCCGATGGCCGAGGCGAGCGGCACGCCCGGGGCGAGACCCTCCAGCCCCGCCATGGGAAGGGCGCCCCGGCCCTTCCCGGCCCTGCCCGCCATGCCGCTCCCGTAATAACCGGAGGACTTCCGGGAGCGCCAGCTGATTATCGTCCTGGCCAGGATGAACACGATGATCCCGATGAACAGGGTCAAGTAGTAGATGGGGCTGCGGACCGTCGTCCTGCACAATACGGCGTCTACGCCGAAGCGCGGCGCCAGCCGTAACGCCGCTCCGCACAAGGCAGGAACGCCCGTCTCAAGCAACATGTGACCGATGCGCCTTTCCCATGACGGCCTCCCGGGGTCAGTCCTCCTGCATGTAGGGGTAGCGGTAGTCGGTCGGGGGCAGGAAGGTCTCCTTGATGGCGCGCGGGCTGATCCAGCGCTCCAGGTTGAGCCAGCTGCCGGCCTTGTCGTTGGTGCCGGAAGCCCGCGCACCGCCGAAGGGCTGCTGCCCTACCACCGCGCCGGTGGGCTTGTCGTTGATGTAGAAGTTCCCGGCCGCGTTCCTCAGCGCGCTTGCACCGCCTTGACGATGGCGAAGCGGTCCTGGGCGAAGATGCCGCCGGTCAGGGCGTAGGGGCTGGTGGTGTTGCAGAGCGACAGGGTCTCGTCGTACTGCCTCTCCGGGTAGACGAAGACCGTGACCACCGGGCCGAAGATCTCCTCGCACATCAGCCGGGAACGGGGGTCGCGGCTCTCGACGATGGTCGGCTGGATGAAGTAGCCCTCGCTGTTGTCGTAGGTGCCGCCGCAGAGGATCTCCAGGTTCGGGTCGTGACCTGGCGAAGTCGATGTATTCGGCGATGCTCTTCGAAGGCCGCCTCGTCGATGACCGCGTTCACGAAGTTGGAGAAGTCGCAGACGTCACCCACCTTGATGGTGGCGATGTCGTCCAGGAGCTGCTGCTTTGACCCTGGGCCAGATGGAGTCGGGCACGTAGACGCCGGCTGGGGGCGGAGCACTTCTGCCCCTGGTACTCGAAGCGCCCCGCGCACGATGGCCGTCACCAGCGCGTCGATGTCGGTGGAGGCGTGCGCGAAGATGAAGTCCTTGCCGCCGGTCTCGCCCACGATGCGGGGGTAGGAGAAGTACTTGCGGATGTCCGAGCCGATGGTCAGCCAGATGGTGGAGAAGACGTAGGTGGAGCCGGTGAAATGGACGCCCCCCAGGTCCAGGTGGTTGAGCACGGGCGGCGCGATGACCGGCCCCGGGCCGGGGACCATGTTGATGACGCCGTCGGGCATCCCCGCTTCCTTGAGCATCTTCATGATGTAGTAGGCCGGCAGCACCGCCGGCGAGGCGGGCTTCCAGACGACCGCGTTGCCCATCAGCGCGGGCGCGGTGGGCAGGTTGCCGGCGATGGAGGTGAAGTTGAAGGGCGAGATGGCGAAGACGAAGCCCTCCAGCGGGCGGTGCTCCATGTAGTTGAGCACGCCCTTGACGCTGATAGCGGCTGGTCGTCGTAGACCTCGGTCATGAAGTAGGGGTTGAAGCGCCAGAAGTCGATCAGCTCGCAGGCGGAATCGATCTCCGCCTGGTAGCACGGTCTTGCTCATGGACAGCATGGTGGCGGCGTTGAGGGTCTGGCGGTACTTGCCGGCCAGCAGTTCCGCCGCTTTGAGCAGGACCGTGGCGCGGGAAGACCACTCCATCTCGCTCCAGGCCACCTTGGCCTCGTTGGCGGCGTCGATGGCCATCTCGGCCTCCAGGGCGCCGGCCCGGTGGTAGGTGCCCAGCGACTGGGAAAGGTCGTGGGGGCAGCGCATCTCCACCAGGTCCCCGGTCGGTCTCCTCCCGGCCCCCGATGATGCAGGGCACCTCGACGGGATCGGCCAGCATGTCCCGCGAGCGCCGACTTCAGCTCGTCCCTCTCCCGGGAACCCGGCGCATAGCCGAGCACGGGCTCGTTGTCCGGTTTGCGGATGTGGAAGATACCGTTGAACATGTCTACCTCCTCCTGAGCCGGCGAAAGTGGAATACGGCACGTCTATATCATACAGATTTTCAGGCCCGGCGCGATACCGGAGATTTTCAGGCCGACCTGTTGACAATGGAGAGAACGGTGTTATGCTGTACGTATAGGACGGAATGACATGTCATTCCGCATATCGGGAGGGCTGCCGATGGTAACCGATCTGACGACGCAGAGGCGTAACGAGATAATCGCCGCATCCGCCAGGGTCTTCGCGGAGAAGGGCTATCATTCCACGAACATATCCGACATCGCGGCCGAGCTGAACATCGGGCACGGGACCTTCTACAGATACTTCCAGAACAAACTGGACATCTTCGTCAACGTCATCAGCGCGGTCATCGGCAGCATCTCCCAGGTGGTCGTCGCCGAACAGGCGGGGGAAGCCGACACCCTGGAGGAATACAGGGAGCAACTCTTACCGCATCGGTGACGGGCTGGTGGGGATCATGCTGGACAACCCCATCGCCGTGCGCATCCTGTTCTACGAGTCGCTGGGCATCGACGAAGAGGTCAACGGGATGATCCACAAGGCCTTCGACCTTTTCGGGGCCTACACCCAGGCCTACCTGGAGAACGGGAAGGGCAAGGGTTTCCTGCGGCCCGACCTCCACACGCGGGAGGCCGCGCTGGCCGTAAACTCGATGCTGCTCGAGGCGGCGCGCCGGATCGTGACGGCTCCCGACGCTGGAAGAGGCCAAGAAGGTCTGGATAAATACCATCATAGCCTTGATGCTGGACGGTCTGAAGTCCGGTTGATGTCTTGAGGAAGGGACGACGGGGCGGCTGAGTAGTGGCCGCGAGGCGAGGTCAGAAGGAGGTCGTAAATGGTTGAAGTCGACGTGTTCTGGAGCTACGGCATCGGCGCCAGCTTCGCCATGGGGGCATGGCGCCAGCTGCGCAAGCTCAAGGCGGACCGCAACGGCGAGAAGTGGCAGATGGAATGGGAGGAGCAGCCGGACCTGCTGGCCTCGCTCAAGGCCATGCGCAAGCAGGTTAAGGACACGGGTGCCCTGAGTAAGCAGGACACTTCCAAGCTGAACAAGCTCATCGAAGACCTCAAGGAGAAGTACGGACCGGGGCTGAACAACGAATATTCCGTCAAGAACCTGCTGTTCCTGTCCACGCTCTTCGTCCCTTCCGGGTCGGTGCTGTTGTGGTCCAACCCGAACTGGGAGACCATGCAGGTGGGCAAGTACGAGACCATCCCCCAGTGGCTGGTGGGCATCTTCACCACCACCAACATCACCCAGGGCGTACTGGGCTTCCTGGTCACCTACCACTACCTGATGCAGGGAAAGTACTTCAAGGCGGCCATGCAGACGGTCTGGGCCTACCTGGGGTTCTTCTTCATCCTGGCCAACGGCTGGGACAACAAGGGATACCAGAGGTTCTTCTCGCGCAACCGGGAGGCCTTCGACGACTGGAGCTGGGGCAACATCTTCCCCTGGCTCACTTCCGACGTTGTCAAGATCCTGCTCACCTACGGCCTGGGGTTCCTGCCTCTCATGTACTGGTGGATCACCAAGTGGCTGGTTGAGGGGTACTACCAGGAGCAGGGGGGGGAGGTATCCGCGAAGGAGATGGCGCGCGACGCTGCCGAGACCTTCCTCTGGCTGAACGTGGTCGTCTTCGGCTTCTGCCTGGGCTCGGCCGTCCTGGCCACCGTGCTCATCCGCAAGCTGGGCTGGGTCAAGGGGCTGGCGGCACTGGCGCCGGTCATCGCCCTGGGCACTTCCTAGCAAGCTCGGACTCGGGCCGGCCATGATGAAGAAGATCATGCACGTGGATACCATCGAGGGGACCCCGGTGCAGGCGCTTATCGAGGCCATCCCGGAGCGCGAGCTGGTGGCGGCGGGCGCCTGATCGATTGAACCGGAACGACGGGGGCGGGGACAACCCGCCCCCGCTTGCTTGGCTGATCCCGGGATCCGGTACGACTGACGGCCGCCCGGCGGCGGTTACCAGCCCCGTCGCTTGCGGGCCTTCTTCAGCTTGTCCTGGCGGATGCCCTTCTTCACTTTGGCCTCGTACTCCTTCTCGTGCTTGTAGTGGGAGGGGGTCTCCTCGGAACGGGAGACCAGGTAGCCGATGATCACTCCACCGATGATCAGCAGCTACCGCCACGATTATGATGGTGGTAACAAGGCCCATGTCCGAACCGCCTCCTTTTCTAAGCCGCTCAATGCGAATCCTGTTCCTGCTGTTGATGGTCCTGCGGCGTCGGGCTTTCCTCCCCGCCGCCCGTCCCGTTGCCGGCGTCGTGCTCCGTGCCGTTTTCAGGCTCCTCCGGGTGGGCCGGGGCCTCCGGCTCTTCACGCGCCGGGAAGGTACGGGTGAGCTTGACGTTGCCGAGGTCGTCCAGGAGTTCCGCCGTGACCTCGTCCTCCCGCACCGTCCAGCGGGTCCAGTGATTGGCCCCGCCGGCGCCGGTCGGGTCCTCGACGGACCCGGAGTCGCCGTTGAGCCACTGCGCCACCCCGTCGACCTCCTGGACGTCCGAGGTGTGGAGGTGGCCCGTGATGTAAACGAGCACCCCGTGCTCCTTCAGCACCGACCAGAACCGGTCCCGCTGCGCGGGGTCGTCTCCCATGTAATGGGTGTGAGAGTCGGGCGTGAACCCCACGGGAAGGAAGGCGGGGGCGTGGCTGAAGACGAAGAGGTGGCGCGCGCCGCCTTCCCGGGCGGCCTCCAGGTCGCCGTCCAGCCAGGCGATCTCCTCGTCGTCGGGGTAGTACCTGACGTCGAAAGTGGCGGGGTCGTCGAGGCCGGGATCGTAGAAGGAGGTGTCGATGCAGGCGAAGTGGGAGTCGCCCCAGTCCCACGAGTAGCAGGTGCCGGGATAGTCCTCCAGCACGGTAGGAGGCTGCGCCAGTTCCTGGTTGAAGAGCTCGAGGGGGTCGCCGCCCTCTATCTCCCACATCTCGTGGTTGCCGGGCGAGACCAGCAGGGGAGTGCCGGAGGCCAGCGCGTCGGTGGCCGACTTGAAGCTGTCGTAGAGGCGGAGATAGGTGGCCATGTCGTCGGTGCCGTAGAAGAGGTCCCCCACGTGCAGGACGAAGGAGGCGCCCTCGCCCTCCGCCAGGCCCACGATGCGGTGGAAGGCCGGGGTCAGGGAGCGGGCGTCGTCTTCGGCCGACTTGCCGCGGTTGTCGGACATGCTGACGAAGGTGAACTCGCTCGCCCCGGGGTCGGCGGTCCTGAAGGCGTGTTTCTCGGATACGGCGGTTCCCGTCAGCACGCGGTAGGTATATTCGGTGTCGGGGGACAGTCCGGTCAGGGTCAGGTGGTGGTTGGTGACCGGCTCCGCGTCACGCGCGGTCCTCTGCAGCTTGCCGTCCTTGCCGAACTGCACCTCGCCGGCGGCGGGCACGTCGGTATCCCAGTAGACGATGGCGGTGTCGGCGGTGACCAGCCCCAGCCGGGGACCGTGCTCGATGACGGCCACGGTGGCCGGCTCGGAGTTGCCGCAACCCGGGAAGGCCGTAAGGACCAGGATGATGATCGCCAGGCAGAGAGCTATCGATGTATTCCTGCGCACAGGTCCTCCTTCACGGTGGTCCACGTCGGAATCCGGATGTTACAAGGATACCAAGTTATAACCTATAATGGCAGGTATTGGAGGAAGGGGACCCCTTGAGACGCATTGTTGATCTGCCTGCTGCTGGCCTCGGTGGCGCTGTCCCTGTGCTCCTGTGGCGGGGGAGGACAGGAGGCCAACGGGGACGCCTTCCCCGCGCAGCTCCGCGGCGAGCTGGAAGCCATCGTCGACGGGGCCATGGCCGAATTCGGCATACCGGGGGTGATCGTCGGGGTCTGGGTCCCCGGGCGCGGCAGCTGGGTCGAGGCCCGGGGGACGGCCGACATCTCCACCGGGAGGGAGATCCAACCGGCGGACCGCTTCCGCATCGGCGGCGTCACCATGGCCTTCACCGCGACGGTGGCGCTCCAGCTGGTGGACGAGGGCAGGCTGAAGCTGGACGACCCGCTCGCCGTGTACTTCCCGGGCGTCGCCCCGGTGGCGGAGATCACCGTGCGCCAGCTGCTCGACCACACCAGCGGGCTCTTCGATTACTCGGAGGACGAGGGGTTCCGCCAGATCGAGCAACTGGAGCCTTACCGGAAGTGGTCACCCGAGGAGCTGGTGGGCATCGCCTTCACCCACGCGCCCTACTCCCCCCCGGGCCAGGCCTTCCACCTGTCCAACACCGACTACGTCATCCTGGGGCTGCTGGTGGAGAAGGCCACGGGATCGACGCTGGTGGAGGAGATAGACCGCCGCGTCACCGGCCGGATGGGCCTGATCAACACCTACTTCCCCCGCAACTCCAGCCTGCCGGGCCAGTACAGCCACGGCTATATCGAGGGCGCACAGGGCCCGGTGGACTACACCAACGCCTTCGACCCCTCCTGGGCCTGGGCGGCCGGGGCCATGACCTCGAACCTGGACGACCTGAAGGCCTTCGCCCGGGCGTTGGGAGAGGGTGAGCTGGTGAGCCGGAGCATGCAGAGGGAGCGGCTGAAGACGGTCCCCGCGCAAGCGGGCGGGGACGCCTTCTCCTACGGCCTGGGCCTGGTATCGCGCGACGGTTTCCTGGGCCATGACGGGGTCTACCCCGGCTACAGCTGCGCCGCGTACTACCACCCGGCGGATGAGGCGACCATCGTCGTCTTCGCCAACCTGTCGGAGGGCGACGGCACCGAAGTGGCGACCGGGATGTTCAAAGATATCGTCGGGGCGCTCTACCCCTGAAAGTCAGGCCGTTCGCGGCTATAATGAAGGAAAAGAGCGATAACGAGGAGGCCGGTATGGAACACAAGACAGTTCGCGTCCTGATGACCATGTTGATACTGCTGTCGCTGCTCGCGCTGCCCCTCGCGGGGTGCGGCGACTCCCAGGCCTCCACCTTCGAGAGGCTCAAGCTGGACTCCGGGCCCATCAGCGGGACCTTTGCCGAAGGGGTCTGGTCCTACCTGGGAGTGCCTTACGCGGCGCCGCCGGTGGGGCAGCTGCGCTGGAAAGAACCGCAGGCGGTGCAGGGCTGGAAGGACGTCAGGGCCTGCACGGAGTACGGCCCGGCCTGCCCCCAGAAGGACGATTCGGAGATATCCGCCGGGGACGTCGGCAGGACCGACGAGGACTGTCTCTACCTCAACGTGTGGACCCCGGCCGCCGAGCCCACGGACGGCCTGCCGGTGATGGTGTGGATACACGGCGGCGGGTTCACCACCGGGTCGGGATCCATCGGGCTCTACAACGGGGAGGGCCTCGCTGACAGGGGGGTGGTGGTGGTCACCATCAACTACCGGCTGGGCCCCCTGGGCTTTCTGGCGCACCCCTCCCTGTCCGCCGAGGACCAGCAGGGGTCCTCGGGCGATTACGGGCTGCTCGACCAGATCGCCGCGCTCGAGTGGGTCCAACGGAACATCGCGGCGTTCGGGGGAGACCCGGACGCCGTGACCGTCTTCGGTGAATCGGCGGGCGGTATCAGCGTCTGCGACCTGATGGCCAGCCCCCTGGCCGACGGACTGTTTGACCGGGCCATCTGCGAGAGCGGCCCTTACTCCGACCTGACCTTCCCCTCCGGCTCCATCCGCGATCTGGAGGAGGCCGAGAGGATGGGGAGGAGCTACGCCGCGGCGCTGGGTTGCGCAGGCAGCCCCCGACGTGGCGGAGGCGATGCGCGCCAAGAGCGTGGACGAACTGATGCAGGCGTCTCAACAGATGACCAGCCCCATACCCGGCGCCTTGAAGTTCGGGCCGGTGGTCGACGGGTGGGTGCTGCCGGACGACCCCGCCTCGATCTTCGCCGCGGGCAGGCAGCACGCGGTGCCCCTGCTGGTCGGCACCAACGCCGACGAGGGGACCGTTTTCGCCCCCAAGGTGACCCTGGACCAATACAGGGCCCTGGTGACCCTGGTCTACGGAGACCTGGCAGGCCGAGGTGCTTGCGCTCTACCCGGCCACGAGCGACCAGGAAGCGCGGGAGTCGCTGGTGCGCCTGATCACCGAGATGGGCTTCGCGGCGCAGGCGAGGTTCGCCGCGGAATGCGTCGCGGAGTCGGGCAACGACGCGTACCTCTACCAGTTCACCTGGGAGTTGGACAATCCGCTCACCAGGGACCTGGGCTCGTTCCACGGCCTGGAACTGCCTTACGTGTTCGGCAACATGGACATGTTCGAGCGGTTCGGCCTGGACCCGGGAGAGGGAGACCTGTCCCTCTCCGACGCCATGATGGATTACTGGACCAGCTTCGCCAGGAGCGGGGTGCCTTCGAGCGAGGGCCGGCCGGCGTGGCCTTCCTACCAACCGTCGCAAGACGGATACCTGGAGCTGGGCGAGGTCGTCGAGGTCAGGTCGGGGCTGTACCAGCAGGCGTGCGACCTGGGCGAGACCCTGCTGCGCGGGGAGTGAGGGCGTCAGGCGCGATAATCGTAGCCGCCGCGTAAGAAGCGGCGCAGGGCCACTTCCAGGCCCTGCAGGCTCAGGGCGGGGACCATCTTCCCCTTCCACTGCCACATGACTATCTCCCTGATGATACGGGCGCGCAGCGGGAAGGGGACCGCCTGCAGGCTGGCGTGGAGCTCGGGCCGGGCCCGCCCGGTGAGCAGGGCGGTGAGCCTCCACTCGCCGGCCGTCCTCTCGCGCTCGGGGACCACCAGCTCACGGTAGAGCCTGCCGGGCGGGGCGGCACCGCTCTCGGCCGCGGCCCTTCCGGCCAGGTAACCCGTGGCCAGGGCGGAGGAGATGCCCTCGCCCATGACGTTCTGGAACCCCGCCGCCTCTCCCGCCAGCATGACCCGGTCCGTTCCCATGCAGAAGCGGTTGTAGGCCGCGGAGAAGACGGCACGGCAGCCCATGGAGTGGACCGGCTCGATCAACTCCAGGCCGTGGTGCTCCCTGACCCAGTCCATGAAGCGGGCGCGCGTGGGTCCGATGGGAATGCCGGCTGAGACGCAATGGTCCATGATGAGCAGGTCGTCCTTGAGATAGGCGGCCGGGTAGAAACCCAGCTCCGCTCGGCAGAAGACGTTGAGGTAACCGGGCTCCAGGTCGACGCGGGCCTTCCACCAGTCCTGCCGGCCGACGTAGCGCGGGATGGAGGAGAACAGGGTCGGGTCGATGCGCCGGGCGATCTTGGACGAGTTGCCGTCCGCGGCCACCAGCGCCCCCGCGCCGACCTTCACCAATTCGCCTTCGCGCAGGCAGGTGGCTTCGACGCGGCCGTTCCACTCGGCGTAGTCGACGAGGGTGGTGGCGTCCCAGATCTCCGCCCCGGAGGACTTGCACAGCCAGTTGTCGAAACGGTCCCGCCAGATGTTGCGCCCGGGTATCCCGACTTCCAGGGTGAGTCCGCGGGGCAGGTAGAGCCGGGCTCCCTTGATGTCGTGGGGCTCGGCCAGTACTTCCCGCGGGACCTCCCCGAAGTGTTCGGCCAGCAGGGCGAGGGCCTCGGAGAAGAGGAAACCGGAACAGGGCTTGGGCCGGGGCATCGTCCGCTTCTCCACCAGCAGGGTACGCAGGCCTCCGCGGGTCGCCGCGAGGGCGGCGGCGGCTCCCGCCGGCCCTCCCCCCATGACCAGCAGGTCGAAGTGGTGCATCACTTGGCTTCCTTCCTCTGTTACGCGAACGAAACGCGGAACTCCCCGGAGCAGGCGCCGGAGGAGTGCATGATACAGGTGGTGACGGGAGGCGAGGTCTCGCAGGCCATGCCCAGGGCCTCCAGCCAGCCCTTGCCCGAGCAGGTCCCTCAACTCGTCCTTCTCAAGGTCGTGATAACGCCTCATGGCATCGCACCTCCGGTTCCCATGATAACCTATATGGGCTATATTCTACCCTGTAAAAGCCACGCATCCGATCGAGGGGGGCCGAAGCTGCCGTGATACGAGTGGAGGGGCTTGACCAGGCGCTTCGGCGACACCTGCGCCGTCGACGCCCTGACCTTCGAGGTGAGGGAGGGCGAGGTCTTCGGCCTGCTGGGGCCCAACGGCGCCGGCAAGACCACCACCATCCGCATGCTCTCCACGGTCATCGCCCCCCACTCCGGCACGGCCAGCGTCAACGGGTTCGACGTGGTCACGCGTTCCGAGGAAGTGCGGGCTTCCCTCGGGGTGCTCACCACCCAGGCGGGCCTCTACGAGCGGTTTACGGCACGGGAGAACGTCGAGTACTTCGCCCGCCTCTACCGGATGCCGGAGGAGGCCATCGGACCGCGGGTGGCGCAGCTCTTCGAGATGCTGGACGCCCTCGACTTCCAGGACCGCAGGGCCGGCAGCCTCTCTTCGGGCATGCGCCAGAAGGTGGCCATCGCCCGCAGCGTGGTGCACGACCCCCCGGTCATCATCTTCGACGAGCCGACCCTGGGCCTGGACGTGCTGGCCTCGCAGACGGTGAGGGAGTTCATCGTGGAATCGCACCGCCGGGGCAAGACGGTGGTCCTCTCCACCCACGACATGTACATGGCCCAGAAGATGTGCGAGAGGCTGGCCATCCTCCACCAGGGGCGCCTGCTGGCCTGCGGCAGCCCCCCGGAGATAATGGGCAGGGCGGGAGCCTCCAGCGTGGAGGACGCCTTCGTCTCGCTGCTGGAGGAGGGAGGGGGCGGTAGGCCTTGAGGCGGGCCCTGGTCATCTTCCGCAAGGAACTCAAGGACACCGTCCGCGACCGGCGCACCCTGGTGGTGATGGTGCTGGTGCCCATACTGCTGATGCCGCTGATCCTGGTGGGGTCGGTGAAGCTCCAGGAGATGTCCACGCGCTCACAGGCCGAGGACGTGGTGCAGCTCATGGTGAGCGGGGGAGAGAACGCCCCGGGGCTGGTGGCGGTCCTGGCCGACAACGACATCATCGAGGTGATTGAGAGCCCCGGGGACGCCGTGGAGATGCTCAAGGACGGCACCATCGACGCCCGACTGGTGATACCGGACGATTTCATGGACAGCATCGAATCGGAACTGATGGTCCTGCTGGACCTGGAGATCAACTCGACGCACGGCAACTCCGTCGCCTCCGTGGACAAGGTCAGGCTGGCCCTGGACGTCTACAGTGAGAAGCTGGTGGAGATGCGCCTGGCGGAACTGGAGGTCCCGGCCGACGTCCTCAACGGGGTGGAGGCCGTGCCGAAGGACACCGCCACGCAGAAGGAGAAGAGGCGGGACCTTCCTGGGATACCTGCTCCCCATGTTCCTGGTGATCTTCGCCATGATCGGCGGGATGTACACAGCCATGGACATCTCCGCCGGCGAGAAGGAGCGGAAGACCCTGGAGGCCCTGCTGATGACGCCGGCTTCGCGCACCGAGATCGTCTCGGGCAAATTCCTGGCCGTGGCCACGGTCTCCGTTGATCACCATCATCCTGTCGATGGCCGCTATCTTCTTCACCGCGCCGTTCATCTCCGGCTCCATGGGCGAGATCGACCTGACCCTGGACGCCCAGGCCGCGCTGGTGATGGTCCCGGTGGCCGTGCTGCTGGCCTCGATGTTCGCGGCCCTGCTGCTGGCCGTATCCATCTTCGCCCGCAGCTACAAGGAGGCGCAGAACTACGTGACCCCGCTCTACCTGCTGGCGGTGCTTCCGGTGATCGTGGCCAACGCCCTGCCTTCCAGCAGCAACCCGTTGCTGTTCGCCATCCCCGGGTTCAACGCGGTCCTGCTCTTCCGCGAGGTGCTGCTGGGCGACTACGTCGCTTCCCACATCATCATCACGGTGGTGACGAGCATCTTCTACACCGTGCTCTCCCTGCGCTACGCGGTCCGCATCTATTCGAGGGAGGACGTGCTGGTCGACGAGGGAGGCGGGCCTCGGCGCGGTTCGACGCGCTGGCGGCGCGGTGATTGACGTGACCTCGCGGAAGAGCGTTACGGACCGGCGTCCGGAGCGCGGGACACCTTAGTTTATTGTGCCGGGGTTATGGGAAGAGTCTATATGAATGGCGAAGTGAGGCGATAAGAAGGAGGAAGAGCATGGGAGAGAGCGTCTACAAGATCATCGAGGTCGTGGGGACCAGCACGGCTTCCTGGGAGGAAGCCGCCAAGAACGCCGTGGAGACGACGGGCCAGTCGCTGCAGGACCTGCGCGTGGCCGAGGTCACGGAACTGGACATGAAGATGGAGGACGGCAAGGTGGCCGCCTACCGGGCGAGGGTGAAGATCTCCTTCAAGTACCTCGGAAAGGACTGAGCCCGGCAGGACGACTCCATCGATAAGCGATGAAAGGCGGCCTCCGTCAAACGGGGCCGCCTTTACGTGTTTGAGAGGAACGGCTGGTCAGGGAGACCGCCGCACGAAGCGGCAGGTGAAGACGGCGGCTGTACATGAGCCCAGGGCCAGCCACGCCCCCCAGGTGACGCGTTCGAAGAAGACGGAGACGCCCTTCTCGGCGTTCTCCTCCAGGCCTATCCCCAGGAGGCACCGGAGCAGCAGGAACAGCAGCACGGAGAGGAGCGCCAGGGCGACGCAGCCGCTCATGTAGGGCGCCCACCCCTTGCCGCCCCGGAAGCCGATGAGGATCAGGCAGTTGAAGATAAAGGCCAGCGAGACCAGGACCAGTACCGCCACGCCCTCGGGAAAGCTCGTGCCGTACCGGGTGCTGCCGAGGGGGGTGGTCGGGTCGAGCCAGGGCATCTCCACCGAAAAGATGGCCACGATGAACAGCAGGATGTTGGCCCCGCTCCAGAGGATCAGGGAGGAGTGCTTGTTGAAATCGAGCAGGGGCACATCTTTCACGGGCGTTCTTCCCGGGCCCTGCTCGTACATCTGGCGGTAGGGCTGGGGAGGGGGCGGGACCGGAGCGGGCCGGCCGGCCGGTGGGCGGGCCCTGCCGGCGACCTGGCTGCGGGCCTCCTGCAGGGCGGTATCGTAGGTGGGCGAACCTGCCGGTCTCGGCCGGTTGTCGGCGTCGGCGTCGGGGAAGAGGGTGGGGTCGATGCGGGACTTCTCCTCCTCCTTCTGCATGTAGACCTGGGCTATGCGCTCGCGCCACTGCTGGTCCTTGTGGAAGAAGGCCTGCCCCGGGGGCTGCTCGTCCTCGGACTCGTCGATCTCAATGGACTGGACCGACTGGAGCTCGACCCGCAAGGCCTCATCCTTGTCGAACTCGACGGAAGGCTCCTCGACCACCTCTTCGGTCATGCCCATGTCCAGGCGGACGGCCGTCAGCTCGTTAGTGATCTCCTGCATGTCGGCGTAGCGCATGGAAGGCTCCTTCTGGAGCATGCGCCCGATGATGCGCACCAGCTTCGGGTTGATGCCCGGCACCTCCTGCTCCAGGGGAGGCGGGTCCTCCGACGCCACCTTGTAGATGATGGCGTAATCGCTATCCCCGTCGAAGGCGGGGTGGCCGGCCATCAACTCGTACAGGGTGACGCCCAGGGCGAAGATGTCCACGCGGTAGTCGTAGGGGCGGTCACGGACCACCTCCGGGGCGATGTAGTTGGGCGTGCCGGTGATCATGCCGGTCTGGGTCACCCCCTTGACCATGTGCAGCTTGGCGATGCCGAAATCCGTGACCTTGATGTTGCCGTTCTCCAGGGCGAAGATGTTGTCGGGCTTGATGTCGCGGTGGATGACCCCGTTGGCGTGGGCGTACCCCAGCGCGTCGCAGATCATGGGGGCGATGCTCAGCACCTCGTCCTGGGTGAGCACCTTCTCGCTCAGGATGTCGCCCAGGGTCTTGCCGGTGAGGTACTCCATGACGATGAAGTACCTGTCGCCGGAGGTGATGATGTCGTGCACGGTGACGATGTGGGGGTGGGCCAGGCGGGCGGCGGCGCGCGCCTCCAGCTGGAAGCGCTCGCGCATCTCCTGCTTCTCCTCCTCGGAGAAATGCCCGGGCATGCGCAGCTCCTTCAGGGCCACGTCGCGTTCCAGCGCGTTGTCACGGGCGAGGTAGACCCTGCCCATCCCCCCGCTGCCGATCTCCTTGATCACCCGGTATCGTGCGGCCATCGCCGTCTCCCTCAATAGGCGCGCGGCTCAGGAAGCTCCCCGTGGGGCCTTCCCGCGGTGTTACCGCACGGCTGTCTCATTCACCAGCGCCGGGACTCTCGGCGAAAACCAGGCCGAGCTCTCCCAGGTCCAGACGGTCACCGTCCCGGAGCCGGCGGTGCGCCAGGGGCTCGCAGGGCTCATCGTTGACGAAAGTGCCGTTGGTGCTGGAAAGGTCGATGATGTAGCTGAGCCCGTTCCCCACCAGGACCAGCCTGGCGTGCCGGCGCGATACCCCGGCCTCCTGCCCCCCGTGGGGATTGAGGTCGATATCGGGAAACGACTTGCTCGGCTCGTCCAGGCGCCCCAGGATAAACTCCGCCTTATCCTTCAGCTCCAGTGCTACGCCGGAATCATCGAATCTTCAGACTGACCATGAATTGATGATAGCAAATAGAGTTGCGGCCTGCCAGACATCCGGGCCATAATCCTTGCTTTGGTGAAAGGCGGGAAATATACTCACATATGAACATGGCCACCCGGGTTGTTCTATAATGGGAACAGGAAATACTACGGAAAACGGACGCTGGAAGGTGGATAGATGGCCAGGAAGATGATCCTCATCGCCGACGACGACATGCACATCCGCCGGCTCATCTCCGAGCTGCTGGAGAGCGAGGGGTTCGAGGTGCTGCAGGCCAAGGACGGCAAGGAGGCCTGCGATTTCGCCCAGGAGCACAAGCCCGACCTGGTCATCCTGGACATCATCATGCCGCACATGGACGGCATGGAGGTGTGCAAGCGGCTGCGGGACGAGACCAACGTCCCCATCATCTTCCTGACGGCCAAGGACGACATCACCGACCTGGTCAGCGGCCTGGCCATCGGGGGGGACGACTACGTCACCAAGCCCTTCAAGGGAGCCGAGCTGGTGGCGCGGGTCAAATCGGCCATGCGGCGCTCGGACATCCTCCGCTTTACCCCGGAGGAGGAGGACTACGTATCGGTGGAGGGGCTCGAGGTCGACAAGAAGCGTCGCGAAGTGGCCCTGGACGGGGTACCGCTGGAACTGACCCAGACCGAGTTCGACCTGCTGTGGCTGCTGGCCAGCAACCGCGGCGTGGTGTTCACCCGTAAGGATATCGTCAAGCACCTCTGGGGCTACGAGGACCCCGGATTCTCACGCAGCATCGACACCCACATCGCGCGCCTGCGCAAGAAGATAGAACGTGACCCTTCCCGGCCGGAGTTCGTCCGCACCGTCACCGGGCTCGGTTACAAGTTCTTCTAGGCTGCCGGCGCCATGAACGTGCTATTCGTCTTCTCCGAGCAGGACCCCTTCACACCGGAAAAGCCCCTGGAGATACAGGAACGCGTCCAGTTCGGCATCTCCTACATCTCCGCGCTGCTGAAGCAGAACGGCCACCGCACCGGCCTGGCGGTGGTCACCCCGGGCGACTACCAGCGCGCTGGACGACAAGGTGGAGGAGCTCCGGCCCGAGCTGGTCTGCTTCACCTCCGTCTACAGCGAGTACGCCATCATAGCGGGAGCGGCCCGGCACCTCAAGCGGCGGCACCCCGGCATCTACGCCGCCCTGGGCGGCTCGCACGCCTCGTTGAGGCCGGAGGAGTGCATGAGGGACGGTTACGACGCGGTCTGCGTGGGGGAGGGGGAATACCCCACCCTCGAGCTGGTGGGGCAGCTCGAAGAGGGGAAGCGGCCCTCGGGCATCCCCAACCTCCGGATCCGCTCGGACTCAGGCGTCGAGGTCAACCCGCCCCGTCCCTTCCTGGAGGACCTCGACTCCCTTCCCTACCCGGACCGGGAGATCTGGGACGAATGGGTGGCCAAGCCGGCCTACCGCCCCTCGGTCCTGGTGGGGCGGGGCTGCCCCTTCGACTGCACCTACTGCTGCAACCACGCCTTGAGGCGCCTGGCGCCGGGCCGCTACGTCAGGTATCGTTCTCCCGGGAACATCGTCGGGGAGATAGAGGACTTCGTCGCGCGCTATCCCGAGGCCGTCCAGGTCTACCTGGAGGTGGAGACCTTCGGGCAGGACCTCAAGTGGGCCTTCGAGCTATGCGGCGCCCTGGAGGAGATGAACCGGAGGCTGGAGAGGCCGCTGGAGTTCGGCAGCAACCTGCGGGTCACCCCCCGGACCGACTTCGGGCCCCTGTTCGAGGCCTTCGCCCGGGCCAACTTCAGGTTCATCAACATCGGGGTGGAATCCGGCAGCGAGCGCATCCGCCGCGAGGTACTCAAGCGCAACTATTCCAACCGGGACATCGTCCGGACGGTCGAAGCCGCCCACTCCCACGGCCTGGAGGTGGGGACCTACAACCTCATCGGCCTGCCGGGCGAGACCCGGCGCGACTTCCGGGAGACCATCCGGCTCAACCGGGAGTGCCAGCCCGACTGGTTCCTCCTGGCCGTCTTCTTCCCCTATCCCGGCAGCGACCTCCACCGGGTGGCGGAGGAGCAGGGACTGCTGCGGGGCGACCCCGACGCCGACCTGGAACGGAGGAAGCCGGTGCTGAAACTGCCCGGCTTCAGCAAGCGCCAGATCAAGCGCAGGCTCACCTGGTTCGCCTGGATGATCTACCGCGGGCACAAGCCCACCGGGGCCATCCTCTACGTGACCTTCCTGGGGAGGGTGTTCTCCTCCCGACGCCTCATCAGGCTGTACCGCGCCTGGGAAGGGCGGAAGGCCGGGAAGTCTCCGGGGGACCCGTGAGACCGCGGGAGTTGATCATGGCTGCCCTGTCGGGGGAGAAGACGGACCGCGTCCCGGCCATCTGCCCGGGCGGCCTGGTAAACACCCTCAACCACGAGATCGTCAAGCGCGCGGGCATACCCCTACCGGCCGCGCATTACAGCGGGGAGATGATGGCCGAGCTGGCCGTGGCCGCCCGCGACATGGTGGGGTACGACAACCTGGCGGTGCCCCTGTGCATGACCGTCGAGGCCGAGACCCTGGGGGCCACGGTGGACATGGGCAAGGCCGACAGGCTGCCGCACCTGGCGGCGTTCCCCGAACTGTCCCTGGACCGGCTGCACCAGACCGCGCGCCCGGCCAACCTCTCCCACGGCAGGGTGCCGGAGGTGCTCAAGGCCATCACCCTGCTCAAGCGGATGCGGCCGGCGTTTCCCATCTTCGCCAGCATAGCCTCTCCCGCCACCCTCCTCTCGTTCCTGCTGCGCCCTTCCGAGATCCTCCGCCTCTCCACCATGGAGGGAGCGATGCTCGAGTTGCTGGTGACGGACATGATCATCTATCTCGACCACTATGCCTCGATCATGATCGAGCGGGGCGCCGAGGTCGTCGTGGTCCATGACCAGATCTCCGCCAGCGAGGTGCTGGTGGAGGAGGGGTTCGACCTGGTCGCCCTGTATTCCCTGGCCGAACTGTGCCTGGAGATAAGGGCGGAGGGCGCCAAGGTCATCGTGCATGTCTGCGGCAACGCTTCGCGTATCATGGAGCGCCTGGCCAAACTGGAGGTGGACGCGTTCTCCTTCGACTCCGAGGTGGACGTCAAGGAAGCGACGGCGGTGCTGGGCAAGCCCGTGGTCGGTTGCGTCAAGCCGTCCCTGATCAACAACTTCCCGCCGGAGATGGTGCTGGAGGAGACGCTGATCAACATCCAGAAGGGAGCCCGGTTGATGTCGCCTCCCTGCAGCCTGGGCATGGACGTGCCGCTGGACAACCTCAAGATCATCTGCGAGGCGGTCCACCACTTCTAACGGCACGACGGTGGGCGTTCCTGTAGCCCGAGGCGTAAACCCCAGGAAGCAACTACACCGGAAAGATCAGCGCCCCCGCTTGGCGAGGATGGCGCGCGCGGCGATCAGCCCGGAGACCGAGGCCTGGATGAGGCCGCGGGTGATGCCCGCCCCGTCCCCGATGGCGTAGAGGCCGGGGATGCGGGTCTGCAGGTCCGCGTCGAGCCGGTGGCGGGAGCTGTAGAACTTGACCTCCACCCCGTAGAGCAGGGTGTTGCGGGAATACAGGCCGGGGGAGAGGGTATCGAGGGCCTTGAGCATCTCCAGGATGTCGTTGAGGTGCCGGTAAGGGAGGACGAAGCTCAGGTCCCCCGGGGTGGCGTCCGCCAGGGTGGGAGTGACGGTGGAGCGGGCGATGCGCTCGCTGGTGGAGCGCCGGCCCGCCTCCAGGTCCCCCAGCCTCTGCACCAGGATGCCCTCCCCCAGCAGGTTGGCCAGGCGGGCGATGTACTTGCCGTAGGCGATGGGCTGCCGGAAGGGCTCCGTGAAAGCGGTGGAGACCAGGATGGCGAAGTTGGTGTAGTCGGTCCGCTGGTCGGAGTAGCTGTGCCCGTTGACCGTGAGGACGTCGCCGTAGCGCTCGACGCAGACCACGCCGTGGGGGTTCATGCAGAAGGTGCGCACCCGGTCCTCGAAGTTCCTGGAATAGTAGACCAGCTTGGGCTCGTAGAGATCGTCGGTGATGGGCTCGAGCACCGGGGCCGGCACCTCCACCCGCAGGCCGATGTCCACCGCGTTGGCCTGGGTCTCTCCGCCCAGCCGCTCCATCAGGCCGGACAGCCACTCCGCGCCCTCGCGGCCCGGCGCCAGCACCACCTGTCCGGCCGTGACCTCCTCGCCCGAGGCGAGGCGGACCCCGACGGCACGGTCCTCCTCCACCAGCACCTCCTCCACCGGGGTGTCGGTACGGATGTCGACGTGGCCGCGCAGGTAATCGCCGATGCGGATGAGGACGTCCTTGCAGCGGTCGGTCCCCAGGTGCCTGACCCGGTTGGGCACGAGCTGCAGGTCGGCCAGGACCGCGCGCCTCTGCCAGGCCGAGAACACGTCCTCCTCTCCGAAGGTCGTCTCGGGCGCGCCGAACTCGATGTACAGGCGGTCCACCTCGGCGATGAGGCTCGCCAGGCGTTCCTGGCCCACGTAATCACCGAGCCAGCCGCCTATCTCCGGGGACAGGGTCAGCTTGCCGTCGCTGAAGGCGCCCGCCCCGCCCCAACCGCAGGTGATGGAGCAGGGCCGGCAGTTGCGGCAGGCGGAGACGCGGGCGGGGCAGGAGCGTTTCTCGACACTCTGGCCCTTCTCGAGCATCAGCACCTTGAGTCCGTTCCGCTTGACCAGCTCCAGCGCGGCGAAGATGCCCGCCGGCCCGGCACCCACGATGACGACGTCGTATTTCTCCTTCATAAGGACATTCTACCTTAAGAAGGTGGTAGAATCATGGCACCATGGGTATGTTGTATCTGGTCAGGCACGGAGAAACGGACTACCACGTCCAGAAGCGGGCGCTGGGGCGCATCGACGCGGGCTTGAACGACCTCGGTCTCCAGCAGGCCGAGCTGGTGGGGGAGGCGCTCAAGGGCATGAACATCGGGGGCATCTATTCCAGCCCCCTGCTCCGCTGCCGCCAGACCGCTCAGCCGCTCTGCTCAAAGACCGGGAAAGACCTGGAGGCCATGGACGGCCTGCAGGAGATCGACCTGGGTGAATGGGACGGACTGCCCTTCTCGGAGATCTACCGCACGGGCGGCGCGGCCTTTTCCCAGTGGCTGACAGAGCCGGCCGAGGTGCGCATCCCCGGGGGGGAGACGCTGCCCGAGGTCAGGGACCGGGTGCTGGAGGCCGTCCTGGAGATCCTGGGGCGCCACACCATCGGGGAAGACCTGGTCATCGTGGCCCACGGCGGCCCCCTGCGCCTGCTCCTCTGCGCCGCCCTGGGGCTGGACATCAACCACCTCTTCCGCATGGAGCTGGACCTCTGCTCCATCTCCTCCATCAAGTTCTTCTCGGATACCATCGAGGAGAACGTGGCCGTCACCAAGACCAACGACACCTGCCACCTCGGGTGGCACCGTTCGAGCACCCGCGGCTAAGCGGGAACAGCTCCTCGAGGAATTCCTCCGCGCCCGGGACCCTGCCGAAGTGCCGCAACTCGCCGTCCACAACAATAGCCGGGGTGACGTAACGGATGGAAAAGGCGACGCGGTCGGCGAACTCGTCCTCGCCCGCGTTTCGTAGATACCCGGACAGGCGCTGGAGGAGGTCGGGATAGCCTTCCTCATCCGAAGCCCGGTGGACCAGCAGGTCCACCTCGTCCGGACGCTTCTCCAAGGCCTCGATGACCATCTCGGCCCTCGTGTGCTTCTCCTCTTCCTTCAGGTCCACCAGGCCGGAGCAGGCGCAGGCCATGGGGCCCAGGAAGACCTCGACCGTGCGCTTCACCCGGAACACCTCCACATCCGTATCATGGCTCGATCATAACGGATAGCGTTTATACTGGTGCTGGAAAGGAAGAGATGACATAGCAAGGAGGAGACATGCCTTTGTACGCTTTCGAGGGGCGCAGGCCCCGGATAGGGAAGACCTCTTTCGTGCACGAGGAAGCCGTGCTCATCGGCAAGGTCACCATCGGTGAAGGTTGTTACGTCGCGGCGGGCGCGGTGCTGCGCGGCGACTGGGGCGAGATCGAGGTGGGGGACGGCTCCAACATCCAGGAGAACGTGGTCATCCACGCCCGCCCCGAATCCGTCACCCGCCTGGCGAGGGACTCCCACGTGGGGCACGGGGCCATCCTGCACGGCTGCACCCTGGACCAGCACGTGCTGGTGGGGATGGGCGCCATCATCAACGACGACGTCCACGTGGGGGAGAACGTGATCATCGGGTCGGGGGCGCTCATACCGCCCGGCCAGGACATCCCGCCCCGGGTGCTGGTGGTGGGCGTGCCGGCCAGGGTGGTCCGGGAACTCGACCCCGAGAAGATGCAGTACGCCGCCTGGGGGACCCGCCTCTACCAGACCCTTCCCGGCAGGTACCACGCCTCGCTGGAGCCGGTCTCCCGCGAGGAGGCGGCCGCGGACTAGGTGACGGGAAAGAAAAGGGGGCGGGAACCACCCGCCCCCTTTTTTGATCAGCAGGACTCAGGCCAGAGGCTTGCCGCAGTTCGAGCAGAAACTGGTGTCACTTTCCTTCAGGGCGCCGCCACAGTGTTTGCAGTACTTCGTGACAGGAGCGGCGGGAGCCGCGGACGCGGCAGGTGCCGTCGGGTAGGCGGGCGGCGCAGGGGCGGCGGGCGGCGCAGGGGTGAAGGTGGGCGCGGCGACTGCGCCCGGGACCGTCTCGACCGTAGCAGGGGCGCCGGACCTGCGGCCGTTGATGATCACGTAGAGCAGCAGCAGCAGCGACAGCACCATCAGCACGATGAAGATGGGTATCCAGACGCTCTTGTTGTTCTGCAGGAAGTTGCCGGACTCGGCCTCCACGTAGGGCAGCACGTACTTGACGGCGGAATCGCCGGCGTCGTACAGGGCGCCGGAGGCGCCGGCCGGGAACTTGACGGTGGTGGTCACGTTGAGGGGGGCCTCCTCGAACAGGGTGAGTTCGTTGTTGAGGGTGCCCTCACCCTCGAAGACCATCTCGGTGTCCCGGGTCTTGGAGGGCTCGTAGCCGAAGCCGTAGATGTCCCAGGTGTCTCCCATATCGTAGGCGAAGCCGGGGGAGTCGAAGGTGATGGTGACGGTGCCCTTCCGCTCGTTCACGTCTACGTTGAAGTTCTCGATCTCCCCGACGTCGGTGTCGCCGCTGTAGCGGCGTGACAGGAGGTTGGGGTATTCGTCGAAGACGGCGGCGTATTCGTCGAAGTACGCGGTATCGTAGTTGAGCACGTCGGTGATGTGCGCGTCACCGGTGGGCGTAAGCTCGATGGTGTACTCCTCCTCGATGACCAGGTCGGACCCCTCCATGCCCTGGGGCAGGGCGGGGGAAAGCATCGACAGCGCCAGCAGGCAGGCGATGAGCGCGACGGCGGACAGGCGGGCTGCCAGGGTGAGCGATTCGTGCCTTACCATGACGGCACCACCCCCTTCGACCACTCGTCCTCTATGTCTATGACGATGAAGATGCCGGAGGCGATGGCCTCGTTCAGGTAGTCGATGGCGTCGTTGATGCATTCCCCCGAGGTGACTTCCGGCGTGACGGTGTCCGCGTAATGGGTAACGGCGAACTCCTGGTCGATGAAGGTCGCCTCGATGGGTACGATGTCCCCGCTCTCGGGCAGGACGATGGCCGGCTGGGCGTGCCCCTTCGTCAGGTAGATGACCGACCGGATGCCCACCGCCTCCATCAGCGCGCACATCAGGATGGAGAGGTCCAGGCAGGTTCCCGTCCCCCGGGAGAGGGTGTCGGCGGGGTACTGGACGTACTGGGAGAAACCGGAGGTCCAGTAGCCCTCGGGCTCGATGATGTACTTGATGCCCAGGTAGCGCAGGGCGTCGAAGGCGCGGGTGAAGATGAGCATGGCGTCGTCGTCGATGGAGCTGACCAGCCCGCCGGCGATGGCGTTGGCGGTGGACTTGGTGAGCTCCTCGTTGGGGGTGACGAAGGCGGCCATCAGCGGGTAGTTGTCGAAGGCGTCCTGCCAGGTCAGCATGTCCTCCTCCTTCAGCGAGGAGAACACGAAGTCGTTGCGGCCCAGGAAGGACACCTTCTCGGTGTCCTCCACCGGCTTGTCCAGGCCGTCATATTCGTAGTGCATGGTCAGCTCGGCCGAGGTCTTGGTGGTGATGTCCTCGATGGCCTCCGGGCTCAGGCTGGGCCAGCAGTAGTCCCGCACCGTCGCGCCGGGCACGATCTCGGGGTAGTTCTCGGTGGAGGTCCAGTCGCAGTACCCGTCGATCTTGTACTTGATCTCGAAGTCGCGGACAGGAACGTCGCCGGTGTTCTTGATGATGGTCCGGGCCACCCACATGTTCTGGTCGGGATCGCCGTAGATCTTGTAGGTGGCGGTGACGATCTCCGGCCGCACGAACAGGTCCACCTCCAGCTTGGGGTCCTGGCTCTTGTCCACCGGCTGCAGGGCCAGTATCAGCCCCAGGGTGGAGAACAGCAGCATCACCACCGCGAGCGTCACCAGCGTTATCTTGATCGCCTTGCTCATCGATCATCCCCCCTCTAATCAGAGCCGCCCTCAAAGGCCATTCACTTGTCTCGATTTTAACCTCTCCGGCCGCCGCCGCACAACGAGCATCTCCAGGATTAGACGTTGTCGGGCGGCCGGACGGCCCTCTTTCCCCGCCGGGGAAGGACCTTCTGCCCCTCCACCAGGAGGAGGCCCCCGATGACGGTACCCGCGCCCAGCAGGACGAAGGCGTTGGCCGCCTCGTCCAGGAACAGCCAGCCCCAGAACAGGCTGAGCACCGGGACCAGGTAGATGTAGGCGGAAGCCCGGGAGGCTTCCAGGTCGGCCAGGGCATAGTTGTAGATGAAGACCCCCAGGCAGGTGCAGGCCAGGCCCAGGTAAGCCAGCCAGGCCCACTGGCCGGCCGTCAGCGATTCGAGCTGTTGCCGGGCACCGGAGCCGGTGAAGGGCAGCATCAACAGGAAGCCGATGACGGAGGAGTAGCCGGTGACCTGCAGGGGGTCCAGGCGCGAGGTCATCGATTTCATCAGCACCGTATAGGCGCCCCAGGACATGGCGGCCAGGAGGAGCAGGGCGGCCCCCTTGTATACCTCGCCGCCGGACTCGCTCGGTGTGCCCAGGTAGACGACCAGGAAGAGCCCGAAGAAGGCCAGGAGGAAGCCGGCGCCCTGCGCCGCGCTCACCTTCTCCTTGAGGAAGATGACGGCCAGGGTCAGCGTGAACAGCGGCGAGGTGGACACCAGCAGGGAGGTGACGCCGGAGGGGACGTACTGCTCGCCGTAGTTCAAAGCCAGGAAGTAGCCGAAGACGCTCAACGCCGCCAGCACCACCAGCAGGCCGGCATCCCGCGGGCCGATCCGGGGGTGCTTCCCGTGCCGGAAGACCAGCACGGGGAGGAAGACCAGGGCGGCGAAGGCGAAGCGGCCCTGGTTGAGCAGCATGGGCTCCAGGGGGTCCAGGAGGTTCTTGATGCCCATGAAGGCGAAGCTCCAGACCACCATCACCCCGAGGAGGAGCAGGTGGGATCGCGCGTGTCCTTTCATCCCACCATTATAGGGAAAAGGGGCGCCCGGAGAAGAAAGGGGGCGCGGGAGTCCCCGCGCCCCCGGTCGCGCCGGTGCTCAGACCTGTTCCTCGTAGGGCATGCCCGCGCCCTTGTCCTCCAGCATGAAGCCGGCCTTCAGCCAGAGGGGATAGGTGGCGAAGAGGGCGACGGCCACGGCGTGCCCCCTGGGGGTGACGTTCTCGTGGTCGAACTTGAACACGCCCGAGTTGATCATCCAGTCCCGCCCGGAATCCGCCTTGCACATCTCCCAGATCCAGCGCGTCCACCCCAGGTTGAAGTAGAGGGAGATGCTGGTCACGTAGAAGATGAACAGGGTGGCCAGGGAGAGGCCTTGGTTGGCCTGCTTACGCTTGGCGTCGTCGGGGACGAAGCGCCGGGTGACCTTGCCCAGGGCCCATCCGATGGAGAGCAGCCACGGTCCGTCGATGAGGAAACTGTCGTAAGGTAGCATCCGCATCACCTCCTTTTCTGGATGCCGTTACCTATGACTTATGCGTCACGACTCCTGCTTGAGTCCGAATTCCGTGTAGACCTGGTCCTTTCCGTGATCCAGGTATGCCTGCATCTTCCTGGCCGCCAGCTTGTCGTCGCCCTTCTCGATGGCGTTGACCACCGCCCGCTGCAGGCGCAGGACCTTGCCGGGGTCCCGGGCGGTGGCCGCGTAGAGCTCCCGGAACTCCATGTACACGGGCCTGATGGAATTGATCATGAAGACGTAGAAGATGTTGGCGGTGGCTTCGGCCAGGGTGAAGAAGAACTGGAGCTCCAGCTCCTGGACCTCGTTGAGCTCGGTGGCCCCCTTGAGGGTCGCCAGCACTTCCCGCATGGCCTCCAGGTTCTCCGGGGAACGCCGCAGCGCCGCCTTGCGAGCCAGCTCCATGCCCACCACCTCGCGGGCGTCGAAGAGGTTGTCGATGAGTTCCGGGCTGAACTGGGCCTGGGTCAGGAGCAGGCTGCCCAGGAGCTCGATGCGGGCGTTGGAATAGTAGTCGAGGACGCGGGTGCCGTCCCCGTGGCGGATGGAGAGCAGCCCCATGTGCTCCAGCTTCTTCAGGGCTTCGCGCAGGGTGGTGCGGTTGACGCCCAGTTCCAGGGAGAGCTCGCGCTCGGGGGGGAGGCGGTCGCCCGGCTGGTAGGTACCGTCGAAGATGCGCGTCTGGATCTGCTGCATGACCTGGTCGGAGGCGGATACCCGCTTGATGGGCTCGAACACGACGTCACCTCCCCCGGCCTGCTTGCCTTAAAATGGTTGGACCAATGAACCAACCATAAAATTACCAGAGATGCCGGCCAGCGTCAAGCGCGGGCGGCCCGGAAACGTCTCGTCCAGGCCTGACCGGGGTCAGGCCGCCCGGCGCCGGCCTGATGTAGAATATCCTTGTCATGGAAGAGGACGAAGGAAAGCGGCAGCCGGCGGTCCCCCCACCGGAGACCTGCGGGAGATGCGCCCACCTGGGTTTCAGCTTCAGCTGCGTGGAGAGCTACTGCACGCGCCGGGGCAGGCCGGTGGAAGAAGGCGCGCCCGCCTGCGAGGATTTCCGGCCCGCGGGCACCTGAGCCACAGGCGAAAGAGGTGAACGGATGAAGACGCTGGCCATCGACATCGGGGCCGGGACCCGGGACATACTGCTGCATGATCCCGCCGGGAAGCTGGAGAACTGCGTCAAGCTGGTACTGCCCTCGCCCAGCCCGCTCTACTCGGCCAGGGTGGCGGAGGAGACCGCCAGGGGCAGGGACCTGTACTTCGAGGGCTGCGTCATCGGCGGCGGCTCGTTCTCCCGGGCCGTGAAGCGCCACGTGGCGGAGGGCTTCAAGGTGTACATGCAGGGCCCCACGGCGTACTGCCTGCGCAACAACCTGGAGGACGTCAAGGCGGCCGGCGTCGAGCTGGTGGAGGCGGCGCCGGACGGGTTCTCGGGGACGGTCATCAGGCTGGACGAACTGGACCTGGCCCCCCTGGAGGCGCTGTTGGCCTCGGTGGGGCAGAGCCTGGAAGAGATATCGGCCGCGGCGGTGGCCGTGCAGGACCACGGGGTTTATCCGGCGGGAAAGAGCAACCGCAAGACCCGGCTGGCCTTCATGCGGGAAAGGCTGGAGGAAGACCCCCGGCCTGCCCGCCTGGCGTTCAGGGAGGGTGAGGTGCCCGAGCAGTTCCCGCGCATGCGCTCGGCCCTGGGCAGGCTGCGGGAACAGCTGGGCTGCGAGGAGCTGATGGTCATGGACACGGCCCCCGCGGCGGTGGCCGGATGCCTGACCGACGAGCGGGTGGAAGGCGCCCTCGACGGGAACCTGCTGCTCATCAACGCCGGTAACGGGCATACCATGTGCTGCATCCTCTCGCGGGGCGACATCGTGGGCCTGCTGGAGCACCACACCAAGTACCTGGAGCCGCCCGCCGTCTTCGGGGCCTACCTGGAGCTGTTCTGCGACGGTAAGGCCAGGGACTGAGACGAATACATGGAGCGGGGACACGGACTCTTCTACCTGGAAGAACCTCCGGGATTCGACCGCATCGACCTGGTGGCGGTCACCGGCCCCAACCGGTCGCTGATGCGGGGAAGCGGCCTGGAGGTCTACTACCCCTCGCCCGGGGGGGACATGATGATGACCGGCCCCATGGGCCTGGTGCGGGTCCTGGGAGAAACCGCCTAGTCGACCATCCAGAGGGACGCGTCGTCGACCTGGTACTCCCCGCCGGCCAGCTTGATGAGCATGGAAGCGGTCTGGGTGGCCAGTACCTTGCAGTCGTCGGTGTTCAGGTAGTGGCTGACACACCTGTCGAAGAGGAAGCGGACCGACGGAGGGAACTCGTCCTTCCCCCAATGCAGCACCACCATCAGGGGGACGCGCGGGTAAGCGTAGAAGGCGAAGGACTCGTCCCCGTACTCGAGCTCCTTGCCGTTGAGCGCGGGCGCGGTGTCGGAGAGGGCCCACTTCTCGGCGCCGAAGACCTCGGCCAGCGGCTCCTCCACCGTGGGGGGGATGGTGGCGGCGTAGAACATGCCCCCCGGAAGGTCGCGGTAGGCCACCCACTCGCCGGTGATGGCGGAGTTGTCCGCCTTGGAGATATAGCGCAGGGCCAGCACCTTGAGGGTGAAGTTGTCCACGGCTGACGAGGCGACGATCTCGCATCCCGGGACGGCGATGCGCATGGGGTAGCCGAAGCACGAAAGAAGAATGGAGTCCCCCGCGGGGGACTCCTCGTAATCGATCAAACCCTTGGCGGCCGCGGACTTCAGGTCCGTGCGCCCCAGATCTTCCAGCGCCCTTTCCCAGGCGCCCGCCTTACCAGTGCCAAGCTCTTCCATCGGTCTGGCTCAACTGTCCTCCGGCAACTCGCTTCCCGCGGGCTTCAGGTCGTCGACGGATATGGGGGTGGTGTCGGTCTCGCTCTTGCGGCAGGCCTGTTTGGAATACCTGCCCCGGCATTTCCAGAAATCGGGTTCCAACATCTGCATGGGCATCACTCCTGGTTTCCTGAACTAACAGTATTTTACTCTTATTCACTATAGTATTCAGCGCTTAACTCTTTTCTCCTTCCTCTACCCAGTATAGTTTTTGACAACGACTAAATTAAAGGCGATGTTGATGACGCTACTTGTCGGAGCAAGCACAATGCTATATAAATTCACTGGAGGAAAATCTATTGCTTAGCGCCGAAAACCTGCCCTATAATGGCAAGTACAATTACACTGTTTAGTCAATGTTGATATCATAACGATGCAGGTTGCTAAGTTAGTGTTCATTAACTAAACTGTAGGACAGGAAGAGTGCTCGTTCGTTCCCTGTAGTATTAAGGGAGGTAAGAAATGATTCACACCTTGAGCCCCACTCTCGACCAGGAGGTGGAGAGGAGGAGCGGGCAGAAGGCGCGGCTCTGCTACCAGTGCGGCAAGTGCACCACCGGATGCCTCTTCAACTTCGCCATGGACATCCTGCCCCACCAGGCCATGAAGCTGGTGCAGTACGGGCAGAAGGAGAGGCTCCTCGCCAGCCGCACCATCTGGGTCTGCGCCTCCTGCGAGACCTGCTCGGTGCGCTGCCCCAACGAGATCGAGGTCGCCACGGTCATCGACACCCTGAGGGAGATGGCCCTGGACGAGGGGGCCAAGCCCTCCGACCGCACCATCCCCCTCTTCCACCAGTGCTTCCTGGGCAACATCGCCGCGACCGGGCGCATCAGCGAGCCCATCCTGATGGGCTCCTACAAGACCTTCTCCGGAGACCTTTTCTCCGACATCGGCCTGGCCGCCAACATGCTCGCCAAGGGCAAGATCAAGATCATCCCGTCGGTGATCAGGGGCAGGGGAGAGGTGCGCAAGATCTTCAAGGGGGCCAGGAGATGAGCGCCTACAGCTACTTCCCCGGCTGTTCGCAAGGTTCCTCCGCGCACGAATACGGTGAGTCCACGCTGGTGGTGGCCCGGGAACTGGGGATCGAGCTGCGCGAGATACCGGACTGGAGCTGCTGCGGCGCCTCCTCCGGCCACATGACCAACCACCTCCTCTCGGTGGCCCTGCCCGCCCGCAACCTGGCCATCGCCAAGCGTGACGGGCTGGACATCACCGTGGTCTGCGCGGCCTGCTACAACCGGCTGCGCATGGCCCAGAAGGAAGTGCTGGAGGACGGGGAACTGGCCCGCAAGGTCGAGGAACTGGTGGGCGGCGACCCCCGCTTCGAGGGGGAGATACTCCACCTGCTGGACGTCATCTTCCGCCAGATGGACCTGGACACCCTGAAGGAGAAGGTGGTCAAGCCGCTGGAACGGCTCAAGCCGGTCTCCTATTACGGGTGCCTGATGGCCCGGCCGCTGGGGCTGATGACCGAGGACGACTACGAGAACCCCCAGCGCATGGACAGGCTGCTGGAGTCCCTGGGAGCCGAGGTCAAGCCCTGGTCCTACAAGACCGACTGCTGCGGCGGCTCGCTCTCCCTGACCCGCACCGACATCGTCGTCAACCTGGTGAACCGGCTCTTCGAGGCGGCGGAGGAAGCGGAAGCCAACTGCATCGTCACCGCCTGCCCCATGTGCCTGGCCAACCTGGAGATGCGCCAGGCCGAGGGGACCCTGCGCTTCACCGCCGTCCACGACCTCCCGGTCTTCTTCTTCACCGAGCTCATCGCGCTGGCGCTGGGAGCGCCGGAGGCGGACGGGTGGTTCCCCAAGCACCTGATCGACCCGCAGCCCCTGCTCAGGGGCGCGGGGTTGTTGTAGGAGGTCGAGATGTCAGCCAAGAAAGCCAAGAAGAAGCAGGAAAAGCAGGCATCCGCGGGAGGCCCGGTGGGGGCGGTCATGGTCGTCGGCGGCGGCGTCGGCGGCATCCAGGCCTCCCTGGACCTGGTCAACCTGGGATACAAGGTCTGGCTGGTGGATTCCGGCCCCTCCATCGGCGGGGTCATGGGCATGCTGGACAAGACCTTTCCCACCAACGAGTGCTCCATGTGCATCCTCTCCCCCAAGATGGTGGAGGTGGCCTCCAACGCCAATATCGACGTGATCACCCTGGCGGACGTGGAGAAGATCTCGGGCGAGGCGGGCGACTTCACGGTGACCCTGCGGGTCAAGCCGCGCTACATAGACATCGACAAGTGCACGGGCTGCGGCGACTGTACAGCCAAATGCCCGGTGAAGGTGCCCAACCCCTACGACGCCATGCTGGGGATAACCCGCAACATCCGCGTGCCCTTCCCCCAGGCGGTGCCCGGCGCGGCATTCATCGACCCCACTACCTGCACCTACTTCACCAAGGGCAAGTGCCAGAACTGCGTCAAGGTGTGCCAGGCCAAGGCCATCGATTTCGAACAGAAGGAAGAGATCAGGGAACTGCGGGTGGGCGCGGTGGTCATGGCCCCCGGCTTCACCCCCTTCGACGCCAGGCTCAAGCCGGAGTACGGCTACGGCGTCTTCCCCAACGTCATCACCTCCCTGGAGTTCGAGCGGGTCCTGGCGGCCAACGGCCCCACCTCCGGACACGTGCTGCGCCCTTCCGACTCGAAGGAAGTGCGCAAGCTGGCCTTCGTACAGTGCGTGGGCTCGCGCGACTGCTCGGTGGACCGGGGCTACTGCTCCAGCGTCTGCTGCATGTACGCCACCAAGCAGTCCCTCATCGCCAGGGAGCACCTGACCAGCGTGGAGCCGACCATCTTCCACATCGACGTGCGCGCCTACGGCAAGGACTTCGAGCGCTACTACCAGAACGCCGGCTCCAAGCACGGCGTGAAGTACGTGCGCGGCCTGGTGTCGGGCATCCGCGAGAAGCAGCGCACCAAGAACCTGTTGCTGCGCTACCTCGACGAAGCAGGCTGCATGCAGGAGGAGGAGTTCGACCTGGTGGTCCTGTCCATCGGCCTGGAGCCGCCCAAGGGCATCTCCGAGGGGCTGGGCATCGGCTTCAACTCCCACGGCTTCATCGACTCGGACAAGTTCAAGAACTTCCAGACCACCCGCGAGGGCGTGATGGTCTGCGGGGCGGGGCAGGAGCCCCGGGACATCCCCGACACCGTGACCATGGCCTCGGCCGCGGCGGCCAGCGCCTCGCAGCTGCTGCACGCGCAGCGCGGCAGCCTGCTCACCCGTTCCGAATATCCCCCCGAGCGCGACGTCAGCGGGGAGGAGCCGCGGGTGGGCGTGATCATCTGCCGCTGCGGCTCCAACATCGGCGGCTTCGTGGACGTGCCCGAGGTGGTCGAGTACGCCCGGACCCTGCCCGGCGTGGCCTGGGCGGAGGAGCGCATCTACGCCTGCTCGCAGGACGCGCAGGAGTGGATCCGCCAGAAGGTCAAGGAGAACGGCCTCAACCGCCTGGTGGTGGCCTCCTGCACCCCCCGCACCCACCAGCCCCTCTTCCAGGAGACCCTGCGCACCGCGGGCATCAACAAGTACCTCTACGAGATGGCCAACATCCGCGAGCACTGCTCCTGGGTGCACATGCAGGAACCGGAGAAGGGGACGCGCAAGGCCCGCTACCTGGTCAAGATGGCGGTGGAGAAATCGCGCCTGCTGCAGCCGCTGCCCGAGGGGGAGAGCGACGTAACCCCGCGCGCCCTGGTGCTGGGGGGCGGCATCGCGGGGATGAACGCGGCCCTCTCCCTGGCGTCGTCCGGCTTCCCCGTCTACCTGGTGGAGAAGGAGGGCGAGCTGGGCGGCACGGCCCGCAGCATCATGATATCCCAGAAGGGCGAGGACGTTCAGGCCTACCTCCGGGGGTTGGCTGAAAAGGTCGAGAAAGAGGAATTGATCAGCGTCTTCAAGCAGTTCCTCGGTGGTGGACATCGGCGGGTTTCGTGGGCAAGTTCAAGACGGTCATCGCGGATTCCGAGGGCAGGGAGAGCCTGCTGGAGCACGGGGCCATCATCGTGGCGACGGGCGGGCGCGAACACGTCCCCGACGGATACCTGTTCGGAAAGGACCCCAGGGTCATAACCCAGTGGGGCCTGGAGGAACTGGTGGAGAAGGAGGGCGCGCAGGCCCCGCGCAGCGTGGTCATGGTGCAGTGCGTCGGCTCGCGCGAAGACGAGCACCCCTGGTGCTCCAAGGTCTGCTGCACCGAAGCCGTGAAGAACGCCGTGGCGCTGAAGAAGCGCTGGCCGGCCACGCAGGTCTACGTTCTATATCGAGATATCCGCACCTACGGGTTCCGGGAGGACCTCTACCACGAGGCGCGCGAGCTGGGCGTCACCTTCACCCGTTTCGAGGACGACAGGCCGCCGCGCGTCAACGACCTGGGGATCAAGCTCCAGGTGGCGGTGGATGACGCTTCCCTGGGCGGCGAGACCGTCTACCTGGACGCGGACCTGGTGGTGCTCTCGGTGGGTATCGAGCCCAACCCGGAGAACCGCGCCCTGGCGCCCATGCTCAAGGTCCCCCTCAACTCGGACGGGTTCTTCCTGGAGGCGCACATGAAGCTGCGCCCGGTGGACTTCTCCACCGACGGGGTCTTCGTGTGCGGCCTGGCCCACGCCCCCAAGTCCATCGAGGAGTCCGTCGCCCAGGCGGTGGCGGCCGCGGCGCGGGCCGAGGGCATCCTCTCCAAGGACAAGATCATCACCGAGGGCATCGTCGCCCAGATAGACGAAAGCGCCTGTTCGGGATGTAAGGCCTGCGTGACCCTCTGCCCCTTCGAGGCGATAACCTTCGACGAGGCCAAGGGCGTGGCGCAGGTCAACACCTCGCTGTGCAAGGGCTGCGGCACCTGCACGGCGGTGTGCACGGCGGGCGCCAACCGCATCCAGGGGTTCCGTTTCGATCAGATCGTCAACCAGATCATGGCGGCCTCCAAGGCCTGGAGCGAGTGAGGACTAAAGGAGTTGGTCATGGCTCAAGATGAAACAGTCGCGGTAGTCTCCGAAGAAGCGAAGCAGGAGGAGGACGAGGTACGCATCCTGGCCTTTCTCTGCAACTGGTGCAGCTACGCGGGGGCCGACCTGGCGGGGGTCTCGCGCCTGCAGTACCCGGCCCAGGTGCTGGACGTGCGGGTGATGTGCACCGGCACCATCAGCCCCTACTTCGTGATGAAGGCCTTCCAGGAGGGCATGGACGGCGTGATCGTGGCGGGCTGCCACATCGGTGACTGCCACTACCTGAAGGGGAACTACCTCACAGCCAAGCGGTTCCAGTATCTCCGCGAGGCGCTGGAGGTCTTCGGGATCGAGAAGGACCGCCTGAGGCTGGAATGGGTATCGGCGGCGGAGGGGGAGAAGTTCGCCAACCTCATCCGCGACTTCACGCAGAAGATCAACGAGCTGGGGCCCTCGCCCCTGCGCAAGCGGCGGGAGGGGGTGTCGGCCGGGTGAGCGAGCAGAAGGAAGCGTCCATGGAACACGTCACCATCGAGATCGACGGGAAGAAATGCGAGGGCAACAAGGGAGAGACCATCCTGGAGATCGGCCTGCGCAACGCGGTGGACATCCCCACCCTGTGCCACGACCCCCGGCTGCATCCCTACGGCGCCTGCCGCCTCTGCCTGGTGGAAGTGGAGGGCGCCCGCGGCCTGCTCCCGGCATGCACCACCGCGGCCGACGACGGCATGGTGGTGCAGTCGGCCTCGCAGAGCGTGGAGAGCGCCCGCAAGACCGCGTTGGAGCTGCTCATCTCCGACCACCCCATGGCCTGCTCGGGGTGTAACAAGTCCGGCAACTGCGAACTGCAGAGGCTGGCCCGGCGCTACGGCATCGAGGAGAGCCAGTACGCGGGGGAGAAGCACGACTACCCCATCCTGCGAGACAACCCCTTCATCCTGAGGGATTACAACAAGTGCGTGCTCTGCGGGCGCTGCATCCGCATCTGCCGCGAGGTCCAGGGGGTGGGGGTCTACGACTTCGTCAACCGCGGCTTCGCGGCGGTGCCGGGGACGCCGTACGAGCGGACCATGCCGGAGACCCCCTGCGAGTTCTGCGGCCAGTGCATATCCACCTGTCCCACCGGCGCGCTGCTGGCACGCCCCTACGAGGAGGACGAGCGGGTGTGGAAGCGCGAGATGGCCCGCAGCGCATGTTCGCGCTTCGGGGTGAGCATCGACGAGATGATGGACGCCCTGGGCGTGGAGGGCTGGAAGGTCAGGACCACCTGCCCCTACTGCGGCTGCGGCTGCCAGCTGGACCTGCGCGTCGTCGACGACAGGGTGGTCGACGTGACCTCGCCGGTGATGGAGGGGCCCGGACAGGGCAACCTCTGCGTCAAGGGGCGCTTCGGCCAGGAGTTCATCTCCTCGCCCGACAGGCTGACCACTCCCATGATCAGGAAGGACGGGGTGCTGACCGAAGCGACCTGGGAGGAGGCCATCGCCTACACGGCAGGCAAGCTCGGTGAGGCCGTCAAGGCCAAGGGCCCCGACGCGGTGGCCGTGCTCACCTCGGCCCGGATCACCAACGAAGAGAACTACCTGCTGCAGAAGTTCACCCGGGCGGTGATCGGCACCAACAACATCGACCACTGCGCACGCTTATGACACGCTCCCACTGTCGCCGGTCTGGCGAAGACGTTCGGTTCGGGAGCGATGACCAACTCCATCGACGACCTGGAGAAGTGCAAGGCGGCCCTGGTGATCGGGTCCAACACCACCGAGGCCCATCCCATCATCGCCCTGCGGCTGAAGAAGGCGGTCATGGAGAACGACTGCAAGCTGATCGTGGCCGAGCCGCGGCGCATCCGACTCTGCTACTTCGCCGACAAGTGGCTGCGCCACCATCCGGGAACCGACGTGGCCCTGATCAACGGCCTGATGAACGTGATCATCGAGGAGGGCCTGTACGACAGGGAGTTCGTGGAGTCGCGCACCGAGGGGTTCGAAGACCTCAAGAAGACGGTGAGCGGATACCCGCCCGAGAAGGTGGAGGAGATCACCGGCGTGGAGGCCGAGCTCATCCGCGAGGCCGCGCGGGTCTTCGCCACGGCGGAGAACGCGGCCATCCTCTACGCCATGGGCATCACCCAGCACGCCACGGGCACCGACAACGTGGTCTCCCTGGCCAACCTGGCCATGCTCACCGGCAACCTCGGCAAGGAGGGAGCGGGGGTCAACCCGCTGCGCGGCCAGAACAACGTGCAGGGCGCCTGCGACGTGGGCGGGCTGCCCAACGTCTTCACCGGATACCAGGCCGTCACCGACCCCGACCTCTCGAAGAAGTTCGCGGAGGCCTGGGGGGTCAAGGGGCTGCCCCAGAAGGCCGGCCTGACGGTGACCGAGATGATGGGCGCCGCCATCGACGGCAGCGTCAAGGCCATGTACATCGTGGGTGAGAACCCCATGGTCTCCGACCCCAACCTCAAGCACGTCGAGGAGGCCCTGGAGGCGCTGGACTTCCTGGTGGTGCAGGACATCTTCCTGACCGAGACGGCCAGGCTGGCCGACGTGGTCCTGCCTTCCGCCGCCTACGCGGAGAAGGAAGGCACCTTCACCAACACCGACCGCAGGGTCCAGAGGGTCCGCAAGGCCGTCAACGCGCCCGGGGAAGCCCGCACCGACATGCGGATCATCGTGGACCTCTCCCGGGCCATGGGCTACGAGATGGCCAACGCCGAGCCGTCACGCCGTGTTCGACGAGATCGCCTCGCTCACCCCCTCCTACGCCGGGATATCCTACGCGCGGCTGGACGGGGGAGAGACGCTGCAGTGGCCCTGCCCCTCCGCCGACCACCCCGGCACGCCGGTGCTGCACGTGGGCAAGTTCACCCGGGGCCTGGGCCTCTTCGCGCCCGCGGAGTACAAGCCGGCGGTGGAGCCGCACCGACCACGACTACCCGCTGGTGTTGACCACCGGCAGGGTGCTGATGCAGTACCACACCGGCTCCATGACCCGCCGGGTCAAGGGCATCAACGAGCTCGACCCCCGCAACCTGGTGTGGATCAGCCCGAAGGACGCCGAGGGCCTGGGCATCGCCGACGGCGACCTGGCCGGAGTGGCCACCCGCCGGGGCGAGATCGAAGTGCAGGCCAAGGTGACCACGCGGATGCCGGACGGCGTCATCTTCCTGCCCTTCCACTACAGCGAGGCTCCGGCCAACGCGCTGACGGTGGACGTCATCGACCCCGTGTCCAAGATCCCCGAGCTGAAGGTGGGGGCGGCCAGGGTCACCCTGAAGGAGAAGCGGGGTGACGGGCGAGGCGGCCGCGGAGGCCCCGGTGCCCGTGGAGCAGGCGCCGGCCGGGGGAGGGGAGTGACCATGCGACAGGAACTGGCCAAAGCGATAAGGGAAACCCTCGACGGCGGCAGGGCGTCGGCCGTGCTGTTCCTTACGGAGACGGGCGACGGCCTCCTGCCGCACCTGGCGAAGGACGCCTCCGACGCGAAGATAGACGAGGCGTACACGGGCGACTTCCGGTTCCCCATGGCCGGCTTCGCCGCCATCACCCTGCCCGAGATGGAGGGGACCCTGGCGGTGGTGGCGCGCGAGTGCGACCGCCGGATGATGAACGAGCTCTCCAAGTTCAACCACCTCGACCTGGAGCGGTTGCTGGTGTTGGGCATACCCTGTTCCCAGGAACTGGCCGACGCCTGCATGTGCGACCACCCGGCTCCCGCGGACGCCGTGTTCGATTCGGGGGTCAAGCCGGTGGAGGCGGTGGAGGGACAGGTGATCGCGGAAGGCGAGGAAGAGGTGAGCCGGCTCGACTACTGGATGGAGCATTTCAACAGGTGCATCAGGTGCTACGGCTGCCGCAACGTCTGCCCCCTGTGCTTCTGCAAGGAGTGCGCCATGGAGAAGGAGAACCTGGCGGGGACCGACCTGTACCCGCCGGACATCCCCATCTTCCACATCATCCGCGCCCTGGACATGGCCGACCGCTGCATCGACTGCGGCATGTGCGAGATCTCCTGCCCGGCGGACATCCCGTTGCGGAGCCTCTACCGTCAGATGTGCGGCCTCTTCACGGAGAGTTTCGGTTACCAGCCCGGACTCTCGGCCGAGGAGAAGAGCCCGCTCACCTTCCTCGGGGAGCCCGCCGACTTCGGGGCCCACGAGTAGACGGCGCTCACTGGAGGGGCGTCAGGCGGAAATCGATGTCATCGAAGGCGGCCGTGCCGGTGCCGTTGAAGATCAGGCGTACCCACACCGACTTGGCGTCGGCGGGTACCTGCACCTGTGACCTCCAGGTGTTCCCAATCCCGGCTTCCGGTGAGGGCCTGATCGGTTCGGCCATGGCCTTGCCGTCCAGGCCGTAGAAGGTAAGGGCCAGCCAGGCTTCTCCCGTCCAGATCTTCCGGTCTTACCCATCCCCTCAGGGTCGCCAGGTCGGTGGTAGTGGTCGAGGCCGTTGACCACCTGGTAGAAGCCCGAGTATTGGGACTGGTCGACCGGGCTCGGCTGGGTGAGGAAGAGGTTGGGCCCGGTCGCCTCGCCCGAGTCCCTCACGCCCCAATCCACCTTGGGCGTACCCGGCACCGAGAAGAAATGCCAGTACAAGCGTGGACTGCGCGAAGTCCGGGTTTTCGGAGCAGGTTCTCGTCGCGAGGCAGGGGGGCCGCGACGTGGTCCGATGCCGTCAGGGAGATCTCGTCGAACCAGGCTTGTCCCTCCCCGAAGATGCCGACGGACACCGAGGCCGTGGTCACCTCCGGAGGAAGGTATAACGCTGCCCTCCACCTCCGCCAGTCGGTGGTGCCCGTGACCTCGTCCAGGCTCAGCCATACCAGGTAGCGTGAGGCCGACTGCTCCAGCAGCGTGTACGCCGGTCCACCCGCAGGAAGGCGTCGCCGTGCAGCCCCTCCGTCTTGACCCATCCCTTGACGGTCACGTCCTTGCCGGCAGGCACGTCCTGGAGCTTGCTGGGCGAGGATGAGGTCGGTGCCGCGGCTGGTGTCCCGGGCGAGCATGGCGGCGGAGGAGAACCCGTACGCGCTGACCTCCTGGTCCCGCCAGATGCCGGTGCCGGGGTCCTCACCCTCCGCCACCCAGTCGTAGAACTCGAGGTCGCTCCCGACCTCGAAGCTGTAGTTGGTCACCAGGTTCTCACCGGCCACCGTCCCGGTGTCGCTCCTCGTCCTCGCCGGATTCCTCAACGTGGGCGCGATGATGCGACTCCTGCACCGCCACCACCAGGTTGTCCTTGAGATAGAGCTGGGTCAGCCAGCCCGCCGAACCAGCAGGGCGACGACCGCCGCGAAAATCATCCATTTACGCCTGTTCTTTTTCATCTCATCCATTATAATATCAATCCAATGAACGGGCACGCGTAACCCGCTTATCTGACGCAGCTGAGGTGCCGGCGGTTCAAGTCGGATCGTACGGTATGAGGCGAGGGGAGGAGAGGATGAGAGAGGAAAAGCTGGTCTCGGAACTCGCTCTGGCCGAGGGCACCAGGCTGGTGCTGCTGGTCATGGACGGGCTCGGGGGGCTGCCGCACCCCGACACCGGCCTCACCGAACTGGAAACGGCCTCCACCCCCAACCTGGACGCGCTGGCGGCCCGCTCCGCCTGCGGCCTCATCCACCCGGTGGCCCCCGGGGTGACGCCGGGCAGCGGGCCGGGGCACCTCTCCCTCTTCGGTTACGACCCCCAGGAGCACGAGATCGGGCGGGGCATCCTCTCCGCCCTGGGCCTGGGCCTGGAGGTGGGACCGGGAGACGTGGCCGCGCGGGTCAACTTCTGCACGGTCTCCGGACGGCGTGGTCACCGACCGCCGGGCGGGCCGCATCTCCACCGATGGTCAACGGGGAGATGTGCGCCATCATCCGGGAGAAGGTGGAGGTGCCCGGCCTGAGCTTCACCATCACACCCGAGAAGGACCACCGGGCCGCCCTGATCTTCTCGGGCGACGGGCCTTTCCGACGCTGTGACCGACTCAGACCCCGAGCGGACGGGGATGGCCCCGCTCGCCGTGGAGCCGCGCGACCCCGCGGACGGCAAGGCGGCACGCACCGCGGGACTGGTCAACGCCTTTCTCGCGGAGGCCGGCAAGGCCCTGGAGGGGCAGTCGCCGGCCAACATGATCCTGACCAGGGGGTATTCCGGGCACCCGCACACCCGGGCATGTCCGAGCGCTACCGGGTCAAGGCGGCGGCCATCGCCACCTATCCCATGTACCGGGGCCTGGCCAGGCTGGTGGGCATGGAGGTCCTGGAGACGGGGGACGACTTCGCCAGCGAGCTCGACACCCTGGCGGCAGCCTGGGAGAGCTACGACTACTTCTTCCTGCATTACAAGAAGACCGACAGCGCGGGTGAGGACGGCGACTTCGCGAGAAAGGCCGCCTGCATCGAGGAAGTGGACGGCCTGCTGCCGCGCATCCTCGACCTCGCGGCCCGACGTGCTGGCGGTCACCGGCGACCACTCCACCCCCGCCGTGCTCAAGGGCCACTCCTGGCATCCCTGCCCGCTGATATTGAACTCCCCCTGGGAGCTGACGGGAGTGACGCAACGCTTCAGCGAGCGGGAATGCGCGCGGGGGGTGCTGGGCATCTTCAACGCGGTCCACCTGATCTCCCTGATGCTGGCCGGCGGCCGCCGGCTGTCCAAGTTCGGCGCGTAAGAAAAGGAGGAATGCCGACATGTCCGAAGTGATGATGCAGGCGGAAGGTGTCCCCTTCCCGCTGTACCGCCGGGGGAAGGTGCGCGACCTCTTCGACCTGGGCGACGAGCTGTTGATGGTGGCCACCGACCGCATCTCCGTCTACGACGTCATCCTGCCGACTGCCATACCCCGCAAGGGAGAGGTGCTCAACCGCCTCTCGCGCTTCTGGTTCGGGCGCACCGGAGAGCATCGTGGCCAACCACGTCTCCGGCCGGCGCCTCGAGGAGTACCTGGACGACCGGGAACTGATCGCCGCGCTCGAGCCGCGCAGCATGGTCGTGCGCAAGACCGAGCCGCTGCCCTTCGAGGACGTCATCCGCGGCTACCTCTCCGGCTCCGCCTGGGCGGAATACAGCGAGTCCGGGACCATCGGCGGCGTCGCCTACGACGCCGGGCTCTCAGAGTCGCAGGAGCTCCCGGAACCCTTCTTCACCCCCACCACCAAGGGCGAGGTGGGGGAGCACGACGAGAGCATGAGCATCGAGGAACTGGCCGGAGTTCATCGGCGGGGAGATGATGGACCGGGTCAAGGATCTGTCGGTGCGCATCTACTCGGAGGCGGCGGCCTACGCGCGCGGGCGCGGCATCATCATCGCCGACACCAAGTTCGAGTTCGGCATGCGCTCAGGCGAGCTGATGATCATCGACGAGGTGCTGACCCCGGATTCGTCGAGGTTCTGGCCGGTGGACGGGTACGAGCCGGGACGCCCGCAGCCCTCCTACGACAAGCAGTTCGTCCGGGACTACGTGCGCAGCATCGGCTGGAAGGTGGACGAGACCCCGCCGGAACTGCCGCGGGACGTGGTGGACAACACCACCCGACTGTACCTGGAGATATTCGAGAAGCTGACCGGGGAGACCCATCTGACCTCTCAGGCCCGCAGGGCCTCCCGCGAGCCGGGATCGGAGACGTGCGCCATGCCGTCCTGGGGTATGGTGATGGTGAAGGTGGAACCCTCTCCCTGCCCGGTGCGCAGCTCGATGTGGCCGTCGTGCGCCTCCACCAGCTTCTTGACGATGTACAGGCCCAGGCCCATGCCCTGGGCGCTCACCCGCTTGGCCTCCTCGCCCCGCTCGAAGGGCTCGAAGACGGCGTCGACGTATTCCGAGCTGATGCCCCGTCCCTGGTCGCTGACCTCCAGGACGGCGCGGTCCGGGTAGCGCCGGCTGGAGACGGTGATGCGCGAGCCGGGCTGGGAGAACTTGATGGCGTTGTCGATCAGGTTGAACAGGACGATCTCGATCTTGTCGCGGTCCGCGTAGACGGTGCCGCTGTCGCCCGACACTTCCATCTCCAGCTCGCAGGGGATGGAACGGGGCTTGAGCTCCTCCGTCAACTCGTCGAGCAGGTCCTTCAGGTCGAAGTGCTCGGGCTGGATGGAGAACTGCCCCGATTCCAGCCGGGAGAGTTCCAGCATGTTGATGACGCTGCGGCGCAGCCGGTCCACGGAACGGAGCAGGCGGTCCACCACCTGGTCGCGCTCGTCCCGCTGCATGGTGTCGTAGTAATCCCGGATGACTTCGGAGAACCCCATGATCAGGGTGAGGGGGGAGCGGATCTCGTGCGCCGCGATGTGCAGCAGGTCGCCCTGGACCGAGATGACCTCCTCCAGCTGGTCGTAGGCGTCGGAGAGGCGGGAGTGTTCCGATCTCCAGCTGGTCGTAGAGGAGGGGCAGGCGCGAGGCGGAGGCCACGGCTTCGGCCGCCTGCTTCAGGCGCGACAGGCCCTCCTCGTCGAAGGAGTTGGTAGTGGGGCAGGCTACCATGAGGATGCCGGCTTCCCCCGTTCCGTCGCGCAGGGGCACCGCCGCGTAGGAGCGCAGGTGCATGCGCGCCAGGGCGCGCTCCCCCGTGTCGCGGGAAGAGATGTACAGGTTGTTGCGGACGTACTCGCCGGAGGAGGCCAGGGAACGGGAGAGGGAGGACCGCGGGTGGAGGAGTTCCTCGAAAGGCCCGCCATCGCAGGGTTCCCCGTGTCGCCAGCCCTCAGGCTTACCAGGCCGGCCGGGCCGGGCGATGAGGAGCAGTTCCGCTCCCAGGTGGCGCCCGAGTTCGTCGTAGAGCGCCGCCCCGATCTCCGCGAAGGACCTGGCGGAGTAGACCCGCCGGTTGAGCAGCGAGAGGAAATCGACCTCTCCCGCGGTGGCGGACATGGAACGCCTTTCCTGGCGCCGCTCCAGGAGCATGCCGGCCTGATCGGCGATGGCCTGGGCCAGCCGCAGGGTAAGTTCTCCGGAGCCGGCGAATCCGCCCCGTTTCTCCAGCACCAGGGCGCCCAGGACGGCCTCGCGGCCGGCCAGCGGCAGCACCAGCAGGTCCTCGGACGGGGGGCTGGAAGGATCGCTTAGCGGGTCGGCGCCGGAGCCGCCTTCTCCCGGGGGCTCCCAATCGCGCAGCACCGAGGCGACGCAGGCGTTGTGGGCCAGGGAGAGGTCGTCCCCGTGGACTCCCTCCCGGCTCCTCACCACCGTCTCGTAGACCCCGCGGGTCTCGTCCGGCATGACCACCGCGGCCCGGTCACAGCCCAGCACCTCCAGGCACCTGCCCGCCAGGGCGCGCATGTCGCGGGCGTCACCCTCGCAGGAGGCGAGCTCGCCCGTCATATCCGTCAGGACCTCCAGCGCCCGCAGGCGCTCCGCCTCCTGCCGGCGGGCCATGCAGGCGCCCGCCTGGTTGAGCAGCAGGGATACCAGAGGGTGCAGGGACTCCATCTCCTCCCGGGTCAGGCGCTGGTCAGGCTGCAGGTAGATGCAGGCCAGCATGGACGAGCCGCCGTCGTCCCGGGCGGGTACCAGCAGGGCCTGCAGGTTACCGGAGATGGCCCGCTCACGGCCGGGCAGGCTGGTCATCACCGGGCTGTCGGGACGCACCACGGTGAGGTTCTGCAGGGTGGAGGCCATGCCGTAGAACTCCCGGGAGGGCTCCTCCCGCTCGAGGGCGAAGCCGCCCGCGGCGTAGGGATAGAAGCTCCGGTGCCGGAACGCGGTGGCCTCGTAGGCCAGGAAGGCCAGGCCGGAATGGAGCCCTTCGCAGAGGAGTTCCAGTGAGGCGGAGAGGCACCCGTCCAGCGTGTCGGCGGCGGAGGTGATGCGCAGCAGGCTCTCCATCATGGCGGGGAGCCTCCAGCCGGCCCGGACCTCGGCGCGGGGCAGCGTCTCCACCCCCATCTCCAGTTCCTTCAGGATGTGTCCCAGGCGCCCGGAGATGGAGGCCAGCAGCTCCATGTCGCCCCCCTCGAGGGCCGTGTAGTTCCTGCCGAAGATGGCCAGCACCCCCACCAGCTGTTCGCCATGGAAAAGCGGTGTGAGCAGCAGCGATTTGACCTGCCGGGCGTGGAGCAGCGGCTTGACCCCGGGGAAGTAGGAGCCGATGAGCGCCATGTCCAGGCAGAGGTCGTCCCGGCGGTCCTGGCGCAGCCCCTGCAGGTGCTCGACCAGGTTGCTCTCGAAGAGGTGCTCGATGATCTCCTGCATGGTGTCCCAGCCGCGAGCGGTGATGAGAAAAGGGGGGCCGTTTCCGGCGAAGCCGTTGACGCGGTGGAGGGTGCCTCCGTCCATGTGGTACAGCTTTATCAGCAGGTCTAAAAGGAGCGAGGCCTCTTTCCGTTCCATCAGTCTCTTTTCTCCAGACACGACGTCAACCGGTTGTATTGTGCGTCTTTTTGCGAGAAAGGATACAGCTTTCCAGCAGTAAGCGAGAGCAGCTTTCGCTCCCAACTTAGTTATTAGACTACTTTTGCTTTTCTCCTTCAAGCCTTTCTGCTAATTAGAACAGCTGTAAAATAACAGCTTATCAAGCATATTCGACTTCACCGGGATGAAACCGGGAGGTTGACGCGCTCAAGGGCGGCTGATAACATCCAGTTGACGTTGAAAACCGCATAACGCTTCCCCCTGGTCCCGCGGGATAATAGGGAAGCCGGTGAGAGGCCGGCACGGTTGCGCCGCTGTGACTGGGGAGCGATACCTCTTGAGGCCACTGGCAGTGATGCCGGGAAGGCGAGGTTGAGCGAGGATCCAGGAGTCAGAAGACCTGCCCGGGGGAAGTCAGCAAGCTCTCCGCAATTGAGAGAACCTGACGCTCCGCGCCGTCTCCGCTCTCGATGAAAGAGGGCGGGGATTTTTGCTTTCAAGAGAAGAGAAAGGCCGGTCGAAGGGATGAGGTCGAAGATGGTCCTGGTGGTGGGGGGAGCGCGCAGCGGCAAGAGCACCTTCGCCCAGGAGATGGCGGCGGGACTGGAAAGGAAGGTCGCCTACCTGGCGACGGCCGAGGCGGGAGACGGCGAGATGGCCCGGCGCATCGAGATCCACCAGGCCGCCCGGCCGGCAGGGTGGGAGACGGTGGAGCTGTGGGGGGAATCCGGCCCGCGGGGGCTCCCCGGTGCCATGGAGACCGCCCTGCTCGACTGCTTCACGGTGCTGCTGGCCAACCTGATGGCGGCAGCCGGCCTGGACTGGCCGGTGGAGGAAGAGATGGACCTGCCCGAGGAAGAGGTGCTGCGCCGCATGGAACGCGTGGAACGGGAGGCGCTGACGCTGGTGGAACAGGCTCGAGGGTGCAGTATGGTGCTCATCGTGGTCTCCAACGAGGTGGGAATGGGCCTGGTGCCCCCCTACCGGCTGGGACGGGTCTTCCGTGACCTGGCGGGACGGCTCAACCAGCGGCTGGCGGCCCGGGCGGACGAGGTCTGGACGGTCATAGCCGGCATCCCGCTGTGCCTCAAGCGAGACGAGAGGGAGGATGCCTGATGGGAAAGATGGACGAGACGCTGGGGCGCATCGGCTCCCTGGACGAGAAGGCGGCCGCCCTGGCCCGGGAACGCCTGGACAGCCTGACCAAGCCCATCGGGGCCCTGGGCGTGCTCGAGGACATCTCCGTCAAGGTGGCGGGGATAACCGGTGAGCCGCTGCCGGTGCCGGGGAGGAAGACGGTGCTGGTGATGGCGGCGGACCACGGCGTGGTGCGGGCAAAGTGAGTTAT
>CAWFDJ010000011.1:0-258818 GCA_963814495.1 uncultured bacterium | reverse complement strand
GACGGTCTGCCCTTCCTTCACCAGCAGCCGTCCCGCCTCGCCCATGAAATCCAGGGACGGCCGGTTCTCCCGGGTGAAGGCCACGGCGGGTTCGTCCATATCGAACGCGTAGAGTACGTCCACGCGTTCGTCCTCGTCCACCACTTGTACGGCGCAGCGGCTCAACTTCATCCGCTCCGAGGATATCCTGACGATCAGGGAAAGGGTCTCCTCCAGGTCCAGCATGGAGGTGATGATCTTGCCGATGTCCTGCAGCGCCCGCCTCTCGCGGGCCAGCGCCCTTTCCTTCTCCAGGACCAGCTCGCGTGTGAGTTCCTTGCCCATCTGCCTCCCCACCAGCTCGAGGAAGCCCCGTTGCTCCGCGTCGAGGGCGGGGGTGTCCGGGGTTCCCAGCAGCTTGATCACCCCGATGTTCTCTTCCCGGTCCCTCAGGGGGAAGACCACCGAGTTCGCCTTGTCCTCATTCCAGGGGCCATGCACGCGCTCGGCCTCGGGGGTGGGGTCCGTGGGCTGGAATTCCTGCATGGTCTGGAGGCCCTCCATCCCCGCGAAGGCCTGCTTCACGACGGCAAGGGCACGGCCTTCGGGGTCGAGCCTGTCTATCGCGTACGTGCTGTCCCCGGCCTCCCGGGGATAGCGGTAGATCTGGCGGCCGGCCGGCTCGAAAAGGATAAGAGACCCCGCTTCGAAACGGAACTGCCTGACGATGAACTCCAGCGATTTCTCCAGCATCTCGTCGATGTCCCCGGTGACCTGCAGTGTCTCCAGGAAGGAGGCCAGGAACCTGTCCACGGCGCGTCACTCCCCCCTTTCCGGGTCCGGATCCGGCCCGCCCAGCGGCACCTCCACCCGGATGACGGTGCCCCGCCCCTCCGCGCTGTCCACCTGGAAGGTACCTCCCATCATCTCGGCCCGCTCCCGCATGAACACCAGGCCCATGCCGCCCCGCTGCGGGGCGGAGCCGGGGTCGAAGCCGCCCCCGTCGTCGGAGACCTCCAGGCGGATGAGGCCGCCCTCCCGGCGCAGGCTCACCCGCACCCGGCCGGCCGAGGCGTGGCGGGAGATGTTGGTCAGGGCCTCCTGCACCATGCGGAAGATGGAGTTCTCGTAGAGGCTGCCCGGTTCCAGCCCTTCCTCGATGTCCCGGTCCACCTCGAGCCCGTAGGTCACCGCGAAGCGGTCCAGCAGGCTGGTGAGCGCCCGGGTCAGGCCCAGCACCTCCACCGAGGAGGGGCGCAGGTCGGTGATGATGCGGCGCAGCTCCGTCAGGGAGGCGCGGGAGCTCGATGAGCATGCCCGAAAGCTCCTGGCGCAGGTGTTCGTCGGGGCCCGAGCCCAGCAGGCCCTCCGCCCGGTAGATGATCTCCAGCAGGGTCTGGGCCATGGAGTCGTGCAGCTCGCGGCTGATGCGGGAGCGCTCGTCCTCGCGGGCCCGGGCCAGCCGCAGCATCAGGTCGGCCATCCTGTCCTGCTGTTCCCGGCTCTCCCGGTAGAGGCGGGCGTTCTCGATGGCGATGGCCGCGAAGGCGGCGATGCCCTCCATGATGCGGACGTCCTCGTCGGTGAAGCGGTGGTGCTGCCCGGGCTCGTCGATGAGGATGCCGCCGATGATACCGCCCTGGTAATGCATGGGTACCCCGAGCATGGAGACGAGGTTGAGCACCCTGGCCAGCTCGTTGTTTATCAGCGGGTCTTCCTGGCAGTTCTCGATGACGATGCTCTTTCCCTCCCGCAGGACCATCCTGCCTCCCTCCAGCATGTCCTCCACTGTAGGCTCAAGACTGAAGAAGGCGCTGACTGTGGGGCTCTCCGTGTCGCTGGCAAAGAACATCTCCAGGCGCTCGCCGGAGTCGTCCAGGACCCCTACGATGCAGCGGGACACTCCCGTCATATCCAGGGAGGTGTTGACCATGCGGGACAGGACCATCGACAGGTCGAGGTCGGAGGTGATGAGCCTGCCCACCTCCAGCAGGGAGGCCCCCTCGCGCGCCAGCTGCTGCTCCTGCTCCAGGACCAGCTCGCGCGTCAGTTCCATCTGGACCTGCCTGACCATGATGCTCAGGAAGGAGCGTTCCTCCTCGCTCAGGGGCGGGCGCCGCTCCAGGCAGAACCCGAGGAGGCCCACCACCTCGCCCTTAACCACCAGCGGAAAGAGCAGGTGTTCCTCCACCCGCCGGCCCAGCATCTTCTCCAATACCAGGTCGAACCGCTGGTCGCTCTCGCCGTCGAGCAGCGCCGAGAAGTCCCCTATGCGCTCCAGCCCCGTGCAGATCTCGTCGATCCAGGCCGCGTCCGGCGCGGGCCCCGGGCCGGCCGGCAGGTACGCGGCGTGCCGGGAGAAGGGCTGGAAGAGGATGGTGAGCCCGCAGGAGAAACCGAACCTGTCCACGATGTGCCGGAGCGCCCCCTGCAGCATCTCTTCCAGGTTTGACGTCCTCTGCAGGAGCTCGAGGAAGGCGGGGAGGTATGTCGTCCTGTCCATCTCTACTCGTCGGGAGGGGGCTGCGGCAGGTAGCGGCCGACGATCTCCACCAGGCGGGCCGTGCCCGTATCGAGATTCCCGATAGCCTCCCGCAGCATCTCCGGGTCGAGCTGGTCCATCTCGTCCGCGAGCAGCTGGGCAAAGCCGCGTACGTAGGTCAGGGGGCTGGAGATCTCGTGCGCCATACGCCGCATGGCCTCGTCGTCGAAGGCCGGCGCCGCCGGCCCGCCTGCCTCCTCCCCACGGGGGGCCAGCTGCAGCCAGGGAAGGGCCTTGAGCACCGCGAGCAGCTGCTCTTCGCTCAGCCGGGTTGACGGGAACCCCGCCAGTACCAGCATGCCCACTACCGCGTCTCCATCCTTCAGGGGCAGGAGCAGCTGCAGGTCGTGCCCCTCTTCCAGGCTGGCCTGCCGGTAGGCGTCCCAGTCCCGGAAGAGCACCCTCAGGCTGGTGGTGTCGTCGGGGGCCTGGAACTCCCCCAGGTCCAGGACCTCGCCGGCCTTCGCCTCCAGCATGTCCAGCCGGTTCGGCCGGATACGCAAGCGGGCGGCCTTGATGGCGAAATCCTCCGAGAAGCCCTGGAAGGACCGGAGTTCCGCGCCTTCCTCCCCCAGGGCGTAGAGGGCCCCCGCCATGGCCTCGGTGAAATCCACCAGCTCCCGCAGGAAGGCGTCGGGGGTCTCCTCCCCCGGTCCCGCCTGCAGGCCCAGTGCGGCGCAGCGGGACAGGAACCCCAGGGCCCGGTCCGACCTCTCCGCGCCTTCCCTGGCGGCCTCCAGTTCCGTGACATCCTCCACCGTGACGACGCATTCCGTCTCCTTCCGCCCTCCCCTGTCGAGCGCGGCTGCCCTCAGGCGCAGCAGGCGCTGGAGGCCGTGCGCGCCGGCCAGGGAGAGCGCGGTCTCCGCCTCGGCCTGCCCGGCCGAGGCCCGTTCCACGAGTTCCCGCACCTTCTCCTGGTTCTCCGTCCCCAGGAAATCCTCCAGCGACATGCCGACGGCGCGTTCCGTGGAGACCGACAGCAGTTTCTCCGCCGCCCGGTTCCACAGGGTCACCCTGCCGTCGCCGGTGAAGGCGATGAGCCCGCAGGGGGCGTTCCGCAGGATGGCCGCGGCCCTCGCTTTCTCGCTCTCCTTCTCCCGCCAGAGCCGGCGCAGCTCTGTGAAGTCCTTGGCGCAGCCCAGGAAGCCCCCGGGCTTCCCCTTCCCCTCCTTCAGCGCGCTGAAGGTCACGTTGAGCAGCACTTCCCTGCCGTCGCGGGCGCGCATCTCGAGCTCGCCCCGCCAGGGCACCAGGCGGACCGTCTCGATGATCTGCTCCACCACCTTCCTGGGCTCGGCCGAGGCCATCCAGGAAGAGAGGTGGCTCGAGCGCAGTTCCTCCCACCCCGCGCCCAGCAGTTTCTGGAAGGGCAGGTTGGCGAAGGTCAGGTTGCCGTCCGGGTCCAGGATGAACAGGGGGTCCGCGAAGGCCGCGAGGTCTTCCTCCCTGTACACCTCGCGTACTTCGGCCATGCCCGGGAGGGGAAGCGGCATCTCGCGCTCTTCCGGCTGGGCGGAGGAGCGCGTCGCCTTCTCCTCCTGGCTCACCAGGGTCACCAGGATGCCCGTCTTGCCCAGGGCGGCCAGCGGATAGGGGATGGCGGAGACCTGCAGCGCCACCAGCCGCTTGCCCAACCTGTAGGCCAGGGCGTAGTTCTCCACTCCCCTGCCCCGCCCGGCCTTTTCCAGGAGCCCCTTGAGCATCCGGCCCAGCTCCGGGTTGACCTCGGACAGGGGGCGGTTCAACGCGCCTTGCGCGTCGCCGCCTGAGAATGCCTCCGCGTCCCCCATGGCCTCGAGGATGACCTCATCGGAGTCGAGGATGAAGGTGGAGGAGATAAGTGGCTCTTTCACCGCATGCCCTTTCTAAAAAGTCGCGCGCCTCGTTTGCCTATGTGTTTGCATATATTTAACCACCCTCCACGTCCTGTCGTATACTATTTCGGCCTTATTTGACGCTTTACCTCCACTCCGTCTAAACTTGAGGACGAACGGTCCCGGGGCGGCGCGCGCGGCATCGAGCGAGGTGGAGAAGTGGGGTCGAACATCTTCCGTTTTCCAGTGCAACTGGTCTTCGGTGAGGGCTGTGTCGAGGACCTGAAGACCTTCGTTTCCAACTTCGGCAAGCACGCGCTGCTGGTGACCGGGTCGGGCGCCACCAGCCGGCTGGACGCGGTCCAGTCCGTCCAGGATATCCTCTCCTCGGAGGGCATCGGCTGCACCCACTTCCACGACGTGGAGGCGGACCCCGACACCGAGACGGTGGAGGCCGGGGCCGCCGCGGCCAGGGAGGCCGGCTGCGATTTCGTCATCGGCCTGGGGGGCGGCAGCCCCATGGACGCCGCCAAGGCCATCGCCGCCCGGCTGACCAACGAGGGGCCGGTGACCGACTGGTCCGGGGTGGGAGCCGTCCGCAACCGGGCCAGGCCCATCATCTGCATGCCCACCACCGCGGGGACGGGAAGCGAAGCCACCTCCATCGCGGTGATCACCGACCACAAGAAGAAGCAGAAGATGTCCATCGTCAGCCAGAACATCTACCCCACCCTGTCCCTGGTGGACCCCCTGCTCAGCGTGGGCATGCCCCCCGAGCTGACCGCCGCCACGGGGATGGACGCGCTCACCCACGCCGTGGAATCCTACGTGGCCAGGCGCGCCTGGGCGCCCACCCAGGGCCTTTCCTACCGGGCGGTCCAGCTGATCGCGGCCAACCTCGAACAGGCCTGCACGGACGGGGAAGACCTGGAGGCGCGCGGCAACCTCAGCCTGGCCAGCATGATCGCGGGCATCGCCTTCACCAACGCCGGCCTGGGGCTGGCGCACGCCATGGCCCACGTCCTGGGCAGCTTCTTCCGGGTGCCCCACGGCACCGCCAATGCGCTCCTGCTCCCCCACGTCATGCAGTTCAACCTGGAGGCGCGCCCCGCCCTCTTCCGCGAACTGGCCCAGGCCATGGGGGAGGACGTCTCCGGGCTGCCCGCCGCGGCGGCCGGGGAGAAGAGCGTCGAGGCGGTGCGGGCGCTGGTGGCGCGCCTGCCCCTGCCGGCTTCCCTGGAGGGCGTGGGGATCAAGCCCTCCAGCCTGGAGGTCCTGGCCTCCGAGGCCTTCCTCAACACCCGCCTGCGCTCGTCCAACCCCCGCGAGACGGTCCTCAACGACATCGTCGGGGTGTTCCGGTCAGCCCTCTAGGAGGGGCGCCCTTGTACCCTTTGCTTTCAATTCACGCGGCCCTGTGCTATATTATAAGTGCGCACTTAGCTCCCGAGGATATAAGCGAGATTGCGGGGATCTCCGCCAAGACAGATAAAGGCTTTACTCGGGAGCTGACATTTTTTCCAGATCCTATCCCCGGCCCCGGCCTGTTCCACATCATATTTCCCATATTATACCCATAGGGGTATAATGATGTGAGGTGATGACATGGTCGACAAGATGCCCTGGGTGGACGCGACGAAATGCAACGTCAAGGACGTGTGCGGCGACTGCAAGGCGGCCCGCCTGTGCGTCAACGGCTCCTTCCAGGTGGTCACGGACGAGAAGGGCTGCCGCATCGGCATCGATTACGAGAAGTGCAAACGCTGCGGCGAATGCGCCCACGCCTGCGAGCTGGGCGCGGTGAAGATGATATGAGCGATGTCATTCGGGAACTGGCGGAAGGGAGATAGGATGGCGGAGAAGATGGACCGCGAACTGTTCAAGAAATACCACGTCGCGGTGGTCAAGTCGAACCAGGACAACGTGGAGAAGCTCAAGGCGAAGATCGGGTCGGAATGGGCCTCGGACTTCCAGGGCAAGGCCGGAAAGATCGAGGGAAGCGAGGATTTCTGCCGCGGCCTCGAGGATTACCTGGAGAAGGACCTGTGCCTGTGCGACACGGTGAAGGCGGAGGAGACGGGCGAGGAGCTTTCCGTGGACATCAAGGGGTGCCACATCTGCTTCGGCAACGACGAGCTGCGCAAGCAGGAACTCAAGGTGATGTGCCCGATCATCCCCACCGGCCTGCAGTCCATGTCCAAGGTGCACGGGAAGAAGGCGGCCCTGAAGGGCGTGGACAAGAACGGCGTGGTGGGTGAGTGCACCATCCATTATACATTGCAGTGAAGAACCGAGCCCCATTGGGTATAATCTAGGGAGACGATAAATGACAGATCTTTCGGAAAGGAGGGACACCAGGATGAAACGCTACAGCATTCCCCGCGTGGCCCATTGCTCCGAGGGCTGCCCCGGCCGGACCTGAGCAGGTCCTTTAAAAGGCTCATCGAAGCGACGTAAAGGGCGGGTGAGCAACCCGCCCTCCGTCTTCCCCGGATGCCCGCGGGTACGTCATACTCTGATATAATAGCTAGCGATCAAGACGGCCCCCGGAGAGGTTGGGAGGATACATGGCCAAGACCTACTGGGACACGCTTCCAGCCAAGCAGATAAAGCTGGCCCAGGAAGCAGAAGCTCATCGACTACCTGCGCCGCTCGGTCCTGCCGCTGAGCCCCTACTACCGCGAGCTGATGGAAGGGCAGGGACTGGGGTTGAAGGACTTCCGCAGCCGCGAGGATCTGGGCAAGCTGCCGTTCTCCTGCAAGGCGGACATCGCTCCCGCCGCCGACGACCCGGGGCGCCCCCTCAAGCTGGTACTGCAGCCACCCGAGGCGGGCCCGGATATGAGGAAGGCGCAGGCGCTGGGGGTCAAGTGGTCCAGGATGGTGCTGGGCCAGGAGAAGTACCGGCAGCGGCTGCTGTTCGAATACAATCCCAGCCACGTCCACTTCACCACCGGCCGCACCGCCCTGCCCACCCCCATCTTCTACACCCCTTACGACCTCACCCTGACCCGCGAGTGCGGCCGCAGGATGGCCGAGGTCATCGGCCTGCGCACCGAGGACACCATGGTCAACGCCTTCCCCTTCGCCCCCCACCTCTCCTTCTGGATGGCCTACTTCACCGCGGAGGTGATGGGCGCCGCCGCCGTCCACACCGGGGGCGGCAAGGTGCTGGGTTCCGCGAGGATCCTGGACGCCCTGGAGCGTTTCAAGGCCACGGTACTGTGCGGGCACGCCCGGTTACTGCTACTACCTGTTGCGCCAGGCCGCCAGGGACAACCGCGACCTGTCCGCGATCAAGATCATCATCCTGGGCGGCGAGCGGGCCCCGGCGGGCATGCGGGCGAAGATGCAGGACCTGCTCCGGCAGATGAACGCCGGCAACGTGCGCATCTTCGGGAGCTACGCCTTCACCGAAGGCAGGGTGGCCTGGATGGAGTGCCGGGAAGCCGTGGAGAAGGGCGAGTCCTCCGGCTACCACCTCTACCCGGACCGGGAGCTCATCGAGGTGCTCGACCCCGAGAGCGGGGAGCCGGTGGGCGAGGGGGAGGAGGGCGAGATCGTCTACACCTCCCTGGGATGGCGCGGGAGCGCGCTGCTGCGCTACCGCACCGGGGACGTGGTCAAGGAGGGGCTGACCTTTGAGCCCTGCCCCTACTGTAAGAGGACGGTGCCCCGGCTCGGGCCCACCATCAACCGCCTCTCCGACTACAAGGAATTCCAGATGACCAAGGTCAAGGGGACCCTGGTGGACCTGAACGCGCTCTACCCCATCCTCTCCGGCCACCCGGGGGTGCAGGAATGGCAGCTGGTCATCGACAAGCGCAACAACGACCCCTTCGACCTGGACGAGATCTATCTCTACGTGACGCCGATGGAGGGCTTCAAGGAACGGGCCCTCAAGCAGGAACTCGAGGAGATCATCCAGAGGGAACTGGAGGTCACACCGACCAAGATCACCTTCCAGAGCCTGGATAAGCTGCTGGACCGGCTGGGCATGGACACGCACGCCAAGGAGCTGCGGATCGTGGACCAGCGACCCGCCGGCAACTAGATACGGGGCATTACGACTACAAGGGGGGATTCGAGATGGCTTTTAACTGTCCGGGATGCGGCAGGGAGAACGTTGACGGGGCCAGGTTCTGCCAGTCTTGCGGGATCACCATCACCCAGCCTTCTTCGGCGACGGTGATACAACCGCCGGCCCCCGACCCTTCCACCGCGCCCACCACCAGCCTGCCCACGGTCACGCCCAACACGGCCCCGGCCTACACCCCTCCCGCCCCCGCCTACACGCCTCCGGCGCCGGCGTACACTCCTCCCGCCCCGGCCTACACACCTCCGGCGCAGACCTACGTCCCCCCCGCTCAGCCCTACAGCCAGCCCATCCAGCCCCAACCCTACGCCCCGGCACCTCCCGTTTACCAGCAACCTGCCTACCAGCAACCCGCTTACCAGCAACCTGCCTACTCAACAGCCGGGGCAGCCGGGTCGCAGCGAAGCAACGCTTTCTACGTCGGAGCCGTCATCGTCCTGCTGTGCGGCATCCTCATCCTGGTCTCGTCCTTCATGGCCTGGTACGGAGTACCCGGGTTCTCCGAGAGCGGCTGGGAGCTGATGAAGGACATGCAGGACGGCGGGCAGAACCCCTTCGTCAACACCGCGGACCTGGGGCCGGAAGGGTCCAAGCTCATGTTCTCCGGGTTGTGCTCGGTCATCGTCGGCGGCGCCATCTTCATCTTCGGCCTGCTCGCATTGCTCTTGAAGTCCAAGGGGCTGGCGGGGTTCCTGCTCTGCCTTTCGCTGGCGGCGCTGGTCATCGCGGGCATCAATACCTTCTCCTTCCTGACCATCGAGGGGTTCAGCCTGGGAGCCGGGATGTACCTGTTCCTCGTCGGGTCACTGGGCGGGACGGTCGGGAGCATCGTCTGCATGGCGGGGTGACCGGGCCGGACGAGGGCGAGCTTGCACGCAAGGGGCAGCTCCGCGCCCATCGCGGTCCTGACCAACGTCGAATCGGGTAAGAACCGGCGCGGCAAGTTTCACGCCTTCGATCTGCCGGGCATAATCGGCGGCCGCGGCCTGGTGGTGGAGACGGAGACGCTGGAGGAGATATCCCCGGCCGTCGACGGGTTCATCGAAAAAGGGGCCGGGGTAATCTGTCTCAACGGGGGCGACGGCACCGTCCAGCGCGTCCTCACCCACCTGGTCAACCGACTTCGGGGAAGGAAGCGACTCCATGCCCCTGCTCTTCCCCCTGCGCGGCGGCACCCTCAACGTGCTCGCCGCCAACCTGGGCATCAAGGGCAGGCCCGACGAGCTCGCCGGCCGGGTGGTCAGGCTGGTGGAGCGGGGCGGGGAGCTTCCCTGGGTGACCGTGCCCACCCTCCGCCTCAAGCGGGACTTCGCGGACTCCAGCGACCTGGAGTACGGCTTCTTCTTCGGCAACGGCGCCCTCTACCGTTTCGACAGGGTCTACTACCGGCAGACCGATGGGGGGCCGGTGGCCGCGGCCGGGCTCTTCTGCAAGTGCGTGGCGGGCGGGACCACCGGCAGGACCCGCTACGCCGACGTCTTCGGCTCAACTCCCATGCGGGTCGCGGTGGACGGTTGCGAGATGCCCGGCTCCAGCTTCACCATCGTGGTGGCCGTCTCCCTCAAGCGGGTGGTGCTCACCTTCAACCCCTTCCGGGAGGGCGGCGGCGGCGACTTCTACGTCCTGGCCACCAGCGTTCCCTTCGGCAGGATGGTGTCGCGCCTGGACCGCCTGCTGTGGGTGCGGGGAGACCGGTCCCCGTTCCCCCGGGAGCAATACTGGAACAGCCGCGGCTCCGAGCTGGTCATCGACAACCGGGAGGGCTACACCCTGGACGGCGAGGTCTTCACCTGGAGGAACCGTACCGCCTGACCATCACCCGCGGCCCCGGCGTCCGCGTCCTAAAATTGGGGCCTGACCCCAATTTTAGGCGGGGTTTATTGAACCGGCGCCGAGGACATATAGTTGGAACCCGCTATTGCTTATCGGGTATTGGCTCGACAGGATCACCTTCGGTCTTGCTCCATTTTAGCCGGTACCAGGTGCTGCCCCCCTCGGACACTTCTTCTATGCCCTCAATGACCAGCGTGCAGTCTGTTATCTGTTCATCGTAGATGACTCTCGCCAGCGTGTTCAACAATGACGTCTCAACCTGGTTCCGGACTCCCCTCCCGCCCATGTCCAGGTTGGCGCTTGCTCTCTCGAGCAGGGAGCTTCTGACTTGATCTCGAATGACCAGTTCGATGTTCTTGAGTTCAAGCACCTCTTCCGCCAATCCAACCAGTTGCTTGTCTAGTATCTCTCCGATTATTGCAGGCCGGATGTAGTCGAAGACCACGAAATTATTGCCCATGCGGTTATATATCTCGGGCCTTCCCAGGGTGAACTTGAAGTATTCCTCGATAGCCTCCATTATCCTCTTCTTCACCAGGGGGTAAGGGGTCTCGACCTTTTCAAGCTCATTACTCCCGCAACTGCAGTGTTCGGGAACGTATCTCTTCAATCACACAGACTTCGCAGCTCTTACACTTCCAGCAGTAGGGGAGAACGTTGGGGACCCTCGCTGTTCGCCCGTCGGGCAGGGGGATGTCGCGGTAGAAACCGAGGTTGCTGGTGAAGATGATCACGCAATCGCTGAAATAGACGGTGTCCCCCCTGCCGTCAGTCAAGCGACCATCGTCAAGGATCTGGAGGAACTTGTCCAGGATCTTGGGGTGGGCCTTCTCTATCTCGTCGAACAGTAGCACCGAAAAGGGATTGCGCTTGACCTCATTGGTCAACTGGCCGCCCTCTTCGTAGCCGACATAACCGGGGGGTGCTCCTAGAAGGCGTTGATCCGCATGTTCCATATTGTATTCACTCATGTCAAAACGCCTGCAAGCCTCATCGTTTCCGAAAGGAAGGACGCCAGTGCTTTGGCCAGCTCGGTCTTTCCTACCCCGGTAGGCCCGGCAAAGAAGAGGATTCCCCTCGGCCGGTGATGAGCGGAACCCGGACTGGACCCGGTCAGGCCAACAGCGGAACGCTTCAGGATGTCCGCCACTGCCCTTATCCCGGCATCCTGGCCTTTGACCCTGTATCGCAAGGATTCCTCGGCCTTGGACATCTTTTCGTGCCCCAGTTCGTCCCAGGGATTCACGGTCTCCCCGAACTTGTACATCTGAACGATGCTGTTCGGATCGCTCTCCCTGGCCCGGTTGGAGAGCATACGCAGCCCTTCCAGCTCGAAGTGCTTGAACCCGTGCGTCAGGTCCACGAACTTATCTATCTCCTCTTTGGTGTAAGCCCCATCCGCACCTTCGGGGTGGTAGAAGCCTCTTGCCATCAACTCGAAGAAACGGGCCCTTTCGGAGCGAGTGGGCAGGTCCACCTCGATGATCTGCGCTATGGGATTGTCGAAATAGAGCCAGAAGGGCAGGTCATTAGGTTTGTCGCAGACCAGGAAGATACTGTTCCTCAAAAGGGGAAGGGCGTCCCCCTGGGGTTTTTCTCTTCTTGCCCAGGCTGAATCCCTGGCCGATTTGAAAATGCGCACGAACTGGGACCTTTCACGGGCATCAAGGAGAGTGGGGCTTGTAAGGAGGCGGGAGGAGAAGCCGAACACGGCAGCAAAGGGAAGTCTCTGGTTCCTCAGCAATGTTCTTACAGCCCCCATTGCTGCATCGAGATTGCGCAGGTTCGTCCTGGTCCCCCTGCCATCGCTTGTACCTGAAGGATCTGATGCGTCACTGCTGCTCTCGTCCCCGGCGGTATCCTGTTGTGACGTCACAGCCGACGGCGGGCGGCCGTCTGACTGCAGGATGGTATGGAAGTCCTCTTCCTCTTTCTTCGTAAGAAACCGCACGCCATCGACGATATCATAGAAGAGGACTATCTCGTAGCCTTCTTTATGCAGCAAACTGTGGAGCAACTCATCCAACGGCCAATATGACCAATGGGGCCCGTCTTCGTCTTTCTCCATGTAGGAGAGCTGGTCGTAGATGTTACCGTATACGATGAAGAGTGACTTTATCTGGAGGTAGCGTTGTATCTCCCTGACCCATCGAGGTTGCGGGCTTCCACCACCGTTCATTCCAACTCCCTTCTAAGATGTTCGCGCTCGGCCTGGGCGATACTACGGCGGTCAATTTCCTCAAGGTCTCTTACGACGCAGGTATCGAATTCCGCCTTTTCCGGAGGGACCCTCCATGCCTCATCTATCTCTATGTTCCTTTCGCGCAAGCGTTCCAGCAGCAGGTCGTAATCTCCGCAGAATCGTCTGCTCTTTGAGGTCATCTCGTCGTCAGTGGATCCGGCGCCTTCGTTTCCTTCCCCCTCCAGGCGCAGGAGTTCCAGGTGAAATGCCCGGTCAAGCCCCATACTCAACCTGACGGCCTCTCCATCCGGGGTAAGGTAATAGCCCCCTGCGAGATCCTTCTCAAGTGCTGGGTTATTTTGCATTGTAAGCACTTCATAGCCCATACCTTGCAGGATATCCTTTATATTGTCTTCAACGAATTCCCGCTCCGAATCCCTGTCCATTACTTCCATGTGCCTGGCAAGCAGTGCTTTGTATCTTTCATGCAGCACGCCCAGTTCGTCAAGCCCTTGCGTCATGACGTCACGCGCTTCAATCTCCCTGATCCTGGTGATGATCGCCCTGGCTTCCGCTTCGATATCCGGAAGAACGGGATCTGTAAGAACGGCAGTCATTCCTGCCACCATGTCGTCAATGAGTTCATAATCCTCCCGGGACAGGAGCTCCATGGTCTGCATCTTTTCCGTGGCCTGATCTACCAGGGACAGGGTATTACGCCTGGCCCACTCCAAGCTGTTCAGGAAAAAGGGGTCGAAGCCGCTTTTAACCACTTTATCGAGGCATTCCTCTATCTTCAGCAGCTCACCTTTGAATGACGCACTGAGGACTTCGGGAAGCTCACTTATTGTTTCCCGGATGTCAGCGACTTCCACTTTCATCAGCTTCTTTCTATCATCGTCCTTCGCAGTTGAAGACTTATTCGCTGAGGCGGCTTCCTCGTGGGTACTGTCACGTTCAGCTGTTTCGGCTTCCCTGAGTCTTGACGCAAGTTCTTTGGCTTTCTCCATCACTTCAGCGCCCTTGCGAGCTTCTTCGAGTTGAAGCTTACGCCGTTCCTCCGCTTCGCGCTTCTGCCGCTCCTCGGCCTGTTTCCGCTCGTTTTCGAGCCGTCTTTTCCGCTGCCTGGCGCTTTCCACGGAGACCCTGACCCTGTAGCTGGAATAATTCGAGTGGCTCATGACCTAATCCCCCCAAGCTCTCAGTTAAATGCAAGATAGATATTCAGGCAGAAAAGGCAGGCCAGGATAACCGGAAAGATGATGCCGAAAACGTGGTCTTGCCTGCGCAGGTCCTCCGTATCAGGAAACCCTGATCTCTTTCGTATCCAGCTACCGATGCGATATCCGAGATAGCAGAAGAGGGCAAGAGTGAACGCGAGGGGTCCGCCCAGGAGCCAGCAGAAGAAGAGAAGCACAACGGATGGAACGAGGTAGAGGATCGCGTATAGAAACATGCTGAGTATCACAGATAGGTCTCCGAAGAACCCGGGAACAGCGTTAAGTACGTTTCTGCACCGTTCATCGAGGTAGAAAAGTACGAGAAATGCGGCATACGCGGGCAACGCGAGAAACGTCCTCAGGTTATCTGTAAAAGGCTCTTCGAAAGGACCGGCTCCCATGTAGTTAAAGACGATTTCAAACCAACCCTTTCTGGGAGTCAGCGGGATGCTGCTGCTCCCGCTGGTGAGCACGATGATGAGCAGGTAGGCGAGGCCTCCGGCCACCAGCCCGATCCACGGGTAAAGCAGGGGGTAGGAGAAGATGGAGGAGAAGGATACCTGTATATGGGCAGCCCCGGCGCTGGACTCTATCTGAAGGGTGGACTTCCCGTTAAGGGCCTGGGATGTGTCGGCGGTTACGTCGAGGGTGCCCTTCGCCTCGGATAGGGTGTGGAGAGACAGGGTCTCGGGAGAGACTTCCAGACCGATGGCAGGGGGGTACAGGGCGGCCGAGGCTAGCAGGTATCCGCGGGTGGCATTCAGCACCTTTACCTCCCGGCTCTCTCTCTTACCCGGCCGTATCCCCTTGATGCTCAACCGTAAGGGCGAGGCCTCCAGGCGGGGCGCGGCGAGAGAGGGATCGAGCAGGTGCAGGAAGGCCTCCAGGTACAGATCCGCGTTGCCCCCGGCCCCGCTTCGCAACTCCTGGCAGGCTGCCAGCGTCTCCGTCCTGCCGGTAGCCCTCAGCCAGGCCTCGAACTGCTCGCTCTGCAGGTGCCGCTTGCCTTGCTCCCAGGTTTCCGGGGACGAATCGATGAGGGCGGCCAGCTCCGCGGGGCCCGCTGCTTCCCAGCCCGTCCCCAGGCGGTAGGGCAGGGTGGGGTCCAGGATGTAGATGATTTCGGCCAGGGCGGCCTCGTTGTTCTTACTGCAGTTGGTGATGTTCTGGAAGCGCAGGGCCAGGGCCTGGTCGTAGGGTTTGATCCCGTCCACCAACATCTTGGCTTGGTAGTGCTGCATGGCCGTATCACGGTCCTCGTAGAGCAGGCGGCCCAGGACCTGGGGAGAATTGGCTTCCCGCCCTTCGGCAAGCTTGTAGAAGAAGTCACGTGACGCGGGGGTATCGTCCTCTTCGACCGGGACATCCTCGCCTGCCAGCCAGCGCCGGACCTCGCTCTTCCCCCAGCGATTATCCACGCTGCGCAGGGTGAGGCCCCGCATCAGGGCCCGCAGGCGTTTAGAGGCCTTGGCCGGTGGCTCCACCGGCTCCTGACCTTTGGTATACATGATCTGCTGCGGGTTCATGCCGTCGAAGGGGGTGCTCCCGGTGAGTAGGTACATGGTGGTTATTCCCAGGCTGTAGTAGTCGGTCTTGTAGTTGAAGATACCGCTGTAGGCTTCGGGTGCGGCATAGGTACCCGTACCTCCGAAGCCTCGGGACTGGTGTACGCTGTTCTGGCCTTTGACCAGTGAGGACACCCCGAAATCGCCTAGGACCACGTCCTTTTTCTCCCCGTCCCTGAAGAAGAGGTTGTTGGGCTTCATGTCGCGGTGGATGATATTTCGTTCGTGCAGAAAGCACAAGGCGTTGTAGGCCTGGGGCAGTACGATAGAGACGATGAAGTCCTCCGAGAAGGGGGCATGACTATCCAGGCTGCCGCCACACGCCCACTCCATCACCTCGTAGAAGCGTCCCCCCCAGGTCCCGTAGGCCTTGAGCGAGACGATATCCTTGTGGGAAAGGCCCACGAGCTGGTCCAGTACTGCCTGCTTGGGCTCCACCTTGACCCGGTAGAGCTTGACCGCTACCTCTTCTCCGCCTTCCCGGTCCCGGCAATGGTAGACGTCCGCTTCCCCTCCCCGCTGAGGGAACTCCTCGGTTACCTCATAGCGATTGTCAATCAGGCCTACCTGCCCAGCCAGTAAGTCCTCCGACAGCGTCTCGAGCGCGCCCCTGGAGGGGCGGATGGTCTCAGCTGAATCGGGCCTACGGGTTTCTTTTCCCCTGTCTCCCGGCAGTTCCCTTCCGCGCAGGGGAGCGGCGCAGTTACTGCAGAAATTTTCGTCTTCCTCGCAGGCCCTGCCGCAGGTGGGGCAGGAGGTCATTCCGGGATCCTTTCAATCAACATGACGGTGATATTGTCCAGGCCGCCGGCCTGGTTGGCCATTGAGATCAACCCGACGGCGGCATTCTGAAGGGAAGACCTTTCGCGAAGTGCACGTTCAATCGAGTTGATATCCAACATATCCGATAAGCCGTCGGAGCACAGCATCAGTACGTCACCGGCAGCAACACCCACTTCGTTGATCTCGGGATAACATTCGAGGTCTGAGCCTCCTCCGAGCGTGTTGTATATTGCACCGCTCTTTCCCTGAATCTCCTGCCCGGGAGCATTGAGGATGTTTGCATTTTCCATGGAGTGATCGGTGGTGAGTTGGACCAACCCTTCTCCCCGAAAACGATAGAGCCGGCTGTCACCTACGTGGAAGGATATGCATTGCCTGCCTGAAAGAAAGAGGCCGACTATAGTGGTGCCCATTCCCTTAAAACCGGCTTCGCGATTCCCACGTTCATTGATCATCTTGTGGGTACGCTTCAAGGTGTCGGAAAGATGTGATGCGATTTCTTGCGGCTCGAGGGAGGCCTGGAGGCAGTAGGATTCCAAGGCCAGCGATTCCAGGGCAAGCCTGCTTGCCAGGGATCCTCCGGCATGACCTCCCATCCCGTCTGCCACCGCACACAGCAGGCCATAGCCGTTGAAAAAGAGGCCGTTCTCGGAGATTCCCATCTCCATGAAACGCTTGTCTATGAGGCCAGCGGCCAAGAAGCAGTCCTCGTTCTCCTGCCGGACCTGGCCCTTGTCGCTCATTGCGTAAATATGCAACACCGTGGCACTCCCTCTACCTGGTCCTGAAAATGAATTCGGTGTTTCCTAGAACGATATGGTCACCATCCTCGATGACGCGCTGCTCTTCCGGCTGTATTTTTTTCGAGTTGACGTAGGTGTAGGTCGTATCCGTGAGGTTCACCAGCATCCACCTTCCCTTATCGTCGATATCGAAACGGGCGTGCCGGCGCGAGATGTATCCACTTCCTGGAAGAGGGCTCAGGTCGACTTCGCCTTGACGGCCGGCTGTCTGACCCGGATGCACTTTGCGGATAAACCCGCTGCAGGTAGTGCATTCAAGCCGGGCAATATGGCCAGAACTGGCAGGGCAAACGGTTGCGCTGACGGCTACAGGCTCGTTGACGAGTTCGGTTGAACGAGAAGTTGCCTGAACGTGCATCAGATTGAGCTTGCAGCCCACGCAGAATGTGGCGAATTCGTCGTTGTCTCGTTCACAGGAAGGACAGACCTTGACCTTTTTCGACAGGACTTCCATTTGCGGTATTGGCAAGGGAGGCGTCTCCGCCGGTATCGCAACAGGCGCCTCCTCCCCTCTGCCGGATTCCCTGAATTCCACAGCCACCAGGCTGAAGCGGCAATTAATACAGGTCAATTCACGAAGAGCGTTTTCGTGCCCGCAATTCGGGCATATCTTAACCCTGCCCATGGCTCCTCACTCTGCGTTACTCTTGATGGATATCTATTCCCCTGGCCGCAAGCTCGTCTTTCAACCGCAGGAGTTCCCCCCTCGCCGGTATCCCGATGATGTTGACACTGCCATCGGGGTCTATAGATATGTGGAGTCGCCTCGCTCCCTCCGCCGTCATATCCACGAAGTACCTGTAGCCATCCGCTCGCTCGGACAGGATATGCATTCCCTGATTCGCCGATCCTCTCCATATCAGATCGGTCGGCTCTTCTTCGAGAAATGGCCCATCAATCAGTATATCAAGTCTCGTGAGCAGTTCAACCATGTGATTGGTGCCGCTCCGGATATCCTCGATCGTATATCCTGAATAACAGAGCACGTCGAGCCCGCTGTGTTCAGCGATATAGTCGAGCATCGAGTTGAGTTCTTCCGCTTGTTCAAAAGGTTCCCCGCCGGATATGGTGAGCCCGATATGCCCGTCGGCTTTCGAGATTATGGACCTGGCAGCGTCGAGCGGAGCGAGGTAGCTGCCACCAGTGGGGTCGGAGAAGCTTGCTGCCATGCACCCCGGGCATTGTCTCTGACAGCCCTGCAGCCACAGTCCGAGACGAGTACCGGGACCAAGATTCAATATCCCACAGGCCAGCCGGCTATTCTCAAAGAAGATCACCGCTCCCAATAGAGGTCAAGAAATGATTTTATAAGGGGAGGCGTAAAGAAGTCCGATGCCGCAAGACAAACGCGCGAGGCGCGGATGGCTGCCGTAGTCATGGTAGAATAGCGGTGCAAGAAAGAGCGAATGTTTTCATATGAGGAGTATACGAGTAATCAATGATACGGGCAAATTGGGCAATAGGGGCAACCCTGCTGATAGCTTTACTGGCCATAACCACATCACTGTCTCTTCACGAAAAAGATGCCTGCAACGTCTACTTCGCCGAAGGGTATACAAGCCAGAACTCCTTCACCGAGTACCTGTGCCTGATGAATCCTCAGGACTCCTTGGCAGTCGCTTATATCACCTACATGTACTCGGATGGTTCCATGAAAGGTACAGGGCATTGCCATCGGTGCCACCTCTCGCTCTACGGTGAATGTCAACGCCCAGGTAAGGCCGTATATGAACGTGTCAGTGAAGATAACTTCGGATTCCCGGATCGTGGTGGAACGTCCTATGTATTTCAACTACAACGATTCCTGGACAGGAGGGCATGACGTCGTTGGGGCCACCTCTCCCCAGAAGACCTTCTACTTCGCCGAAGGATACACGGGTCAGGAAGCCTTTGATGAATGGTTGTGCCTGATGAACCCCAATATATACTCGACCACCGCTCATATCACTTACATGTTCTCGGACGGTTCAGCTCAGAAGCAGAGCGTATCCATCGACGCCACTTCCCGCTCTACGGTGAAGGTCAACGACCAGGTCGGCCTGAACCGAGATGTTTCCGTATTGATAACGTCCGATGATCCCATTGTTGCGGAGAGGCCCATGTATTTCAATTACAACGGCCGATGGACGGGAGGTCATGACGTCATCGGGGCTACCGCTCCCAGTTCCTCATTCTACTTCGCCGAAGGCTATACGGGAGCCGGTACTTTCGATGAATGGCTATGCATGATGAACCCCAGCGATAATGACACCATTGCCCATATTACCTATATGTTCGCCGACGGCACTACCCAGAAGCAGGATGTTAATATCGGGGCCACCTCTCGGGCATCGGTCATGGTCAATGATCAGGTAGGGGATGACCGTGAAGTGTCCGTGTATATAGCATCGGATACCCCCATAGTTGCTGAGCGCCCAATGTACTTCAACTACCAGGGAACCTGGACAGGAGGCCATGACGTCATCGGGGCCACTGCCCCGCAGGCCACCTTCTACTTCGCGGAAGGCTACACCGGAACCGATACTTTCGATGAGTATCTCTGTATGATGAATCCAGGTGATGCGGCAGCCAATGTCCACATCACCTACATGTTCAACAACGGACCTGCCAAGAGCCAGGAAGTGAACGTGGGGGCCTCCACCAGGGCAACGATCAGGGTGAACGATGTGGTCGGGCCGAACAAGAACGTCTCTATCAAGGTAGATTCCGATGTCCCCATCGTGGTCGAGAGGCCCATGTATTTCAACTACAATGGAGTCTGGACCGGTGGCCACGATGTGGTAGGGTATACCCCGTAGCGTCGGGGTTTCTTACCCCCTCCCTTTCCTGTCCATTCATCTTTTTTCGTATCCCCGGCCATGAAAAGGTCGCTACGCCCCCCGTCGTTCTCAGTCCCCGCAGATCAGGGCCCGTACCCTCTCGATGCCCGCCTGTCTGGAGTCCGAGCACTCAAAGTCATCGATATCGCTGATGACCTCACTCTTTACGCCCGGAGCGGAGCACATGCCCAAGGCCTCAAGGTAATGCCTCTCAGCGTCCTCCGCTTTGCCCAGGCCGAGCTCGGCCAGCCCAAGATAGAACAGAGCCTCGTAGATCTCAGGTGACCTCTCGAGCAACTCGCGGCTCAAACGGCAGCTCTCTGAGAAGTACTCCTCGGCAATCTCGGGACCCCCGGCCCTCAGATACAACTGCCCCAGCTTAGCCGCGGACTTATACGAGCAATCCTTTATGCCCAGCCCCAGCGCGCTCGAGTAGGCGGCTTTAGCGTCCTCCCAGTCTGCCGTTGTGGGCCGCGATGCGCCCGGAGACATTCAGGCACCTGGCTTTCTCTAACGCGCGGCCCATTCCGTCCGCGTACTCCAGCCCCTCCTCGACGGAGGCAGCCGCCGCTATCATATTCGCCCCGCCCGATATGGATCATAGCCGCCTCGCCAAGCGCCCTTGCCAGGAAACTGGCGTAGTTGCGCTCCCTGGAGATCTCGATGCTCTCCTTCATGTGTCTGAGGGATTCCTCATACATGCCCTGCTTTCTATAACACCCGGGCCAGGCGGTAGCCGAAATATACTTCTCCCTCGTAATCGCGTTCGTTCCTGGCCCCTTCGAGGCATTCCCGCTGCATCGCAAGGGCCTTATCGAGGTCGCCCCGCGCCTCGACCAGCTCCCCTATGGAGCTATGTCAGAGAAAAGATATAGGTGTTCATTGACTTGTACTTGGCCTGGGCCTTGCCGTCGTCCCCGAGTGCCTGCATCTCCCTCCTGACCTCGAGGCTCTTCTCGTAGTACTCGAGTGCCCGGGGGAAGTCGACCTCATCCCGGCTGATCATCCCGAGACGGTGGAGCAGCCGTGCCTTCAGATCGAGTTCCCCAAGCCCTTCGGCGATCTCCAGGCCCAGCAGGGCCTCCTTTTCAGCCTGCTCGTAGTTCCCCAGGTCATTGTTGAGGACCGCCCATTCGTGCAGCCATTCTCCCTCGTGCAGTTTTGATCCTCACTATACGGGCGGCTTCGATCATCTTCGGGGCCAGTTGCCGGCATTCAGTGATATAACCCCAGTTGAACTTCCTAACGTAATACTTCTGCTCCCTCGCGTGATTGCCCACCAGGTCCTGCCATGCCTCCGCGTTCATCAGGTGCCATGTCGCTCTGCCGACGTAGTCGGCCCAGCGGTTCAAGGCATCGAGAGCCCAGTCCTCTATCAACTCTGAGCCCTGAGAGGATTCCACCTCCGCCGATCTGCTCAGCCACCATCCCGCTGCTCTCCGGTCCAGCTCCCTGCGGCCGTTCTCCCCTTCCTCAGGGATTTGGGCATAGGCGTAATGATGGTCCAGCGGGTGGAGCTCATAGGTATCGTGGTCATCCCGGTAGGTGACCGAGAAACACTTGGCCAGGGAATCGAGCACGTCTTCGGCATCGGCCAGGGATGGATAGAGAGCGGCCACCGCTTCCTCCGGGACGGGATAGTTGTAGACGGCCAGCGCCTGCATGGCCGACTGCTGATCCGCACCCAGGTTGTCATAGACCTCCTTGACCAGCTTTTCAGCCACCTTTTCGTCGAAGAGGTCCTTCCTCTTCTCGAGCAGGTCCTCCAGCTTGAGCTTGCCCTTTTCCGCCATCAGGCCGGAGACCTTCTTCAAGGGCCAGGGGAACACAGCGGCAGGCTTCGGCAATACGCTCCAGCACGTCCCGGTCGGCATCGCGTAAGCGCAGCCTACCTTGAGGGTCGAGGTCGCGCAGGAAGTCCACGGCGTCAGCCAGCGGCAGTCCTTCTTCCAGCTCGATGATATGAAGACCGCTTTCCAGGAATACTTCCTCCCGGCTGGTGGCCAGGATCTTTAACGGGCTGCTCAGTTCCACGCAGCTCTCGAAGAACTGGCGCAGTTGGTCGTCGGCGATGGCAGAGTCCTCGTTGAGCAGGGATTCCAGGTTGTCGAAGACCAGCAGGTAACAGTCTCCCTGCAGGTAGTTCAGGAGCTTGGCGGTCTTCGAGCGCACGCTCTCTCCCGGACGGTTGTACAGGTCCATGACCTCTTCCCGCTTGGCCCGACCCTTCTTCTCCAGGAGCTCCCCGATTTCCCCGAAGACGTACTCGAGGGTTACCCTGCTGCCCTTGCAGTAGATGTAAGCTATGCCGTCAGCCCCTATCTCCCGTTTGAGCTGGACCAGGTTGAGCTCGCCGTTCTCGATCTTACGGCAGGCCTTGGCCAGCAGGGCGGTCTTGCCCATGCCGGGGCGTCCGACGATGCACACGAGCTTGGCCCTGGGGTCCTTGAGAAAGGTCTCCAACTCCTCCGATTTCTCTTCGCGGTCCTTGAACATATCCGCGGCACTCGGGCAGGTGCCTACGATGGGCCTTTCAGTAATGCCATCCCCGGATATATTGCCCAGGGACTCGGCCACCAGGGCGCGGAGATTCTCCGGGGTGGTGAAGAAACCGCAGATGTGGGCCTCGGAGACCTCGGAGCGCAGGGCGTCCAGACGCGGGTCATGCTCGCCCGCCCCTTCAAGCCCATCCGCCTTGGGGTCTGCCAGGAACAATAAAGCAGTGACATTCATCTCCCGGGCTTTGCGGTACTCCAGTTCGGTGATGCTCCTGTCGTATCCCGTGGGGACGAAACCGTAGCGCATCCCGATTATCCCGACGTAGGCCTGGCAGGAGGCCACGTCCCTTAAACAGTAATCAACGGGGTAATCCGGGCTGGCCCGGTAGTCTTCCATGCCCACGCACTCGTGCTTCAACCCGCGGATGGCCTTAGCGGCAGCTTCCCGATATTCCTTCAAGTCCTCGTAAGTGGAGGAAAGATAGATCCTCACTTCGCGCCCCTTTCCATGTTCTGGCATCGGCTAGCGCCCTCTTGATCGAACGCTTTCCCTATGCCCCTTCCTTGCCAACATTATACAGCAAGGCAAAGTAACCCCTGCTTCTCTATTGATCGGGCTTAAGCCTGGTAACGCGGGGCTTGCCCTGCCCCCTCCCTGCCGAGCTTGCCTTGAAACGGATTTGGTAGGAACATTAGTATCTGATAGCAGTGCCCTGGTATGAACGCCAATGAAGGACGGGCACATACACTTGGTTCAGCAAAGGCCGATATCGGCGAAGGACTGGGGGGAGAAGCAGCAGATGAAAAGGCCGGCCGATGATATTGTCCGGATACCATTCGTATTGGGAGTAACGGGACATCGTGATCTTGAAAAAGAAGACGAGGAGGTTATCAGGCGAGAGCTGATGATTAAACTTGTCGAAGTCAAGCAGCGTTTCCCGTCAGCATTGTTTATCTTAATATCACCGCTTGCCGAAGGAGCTGACAGGATTGTCGCAGAGGTGGCGGAAGAGGTTCTCGGAGCGAAATTATTCGTCCCGCTGCCTATGGAGTCAGAGGAATATAAGAAGGATTTTACCGATCAATACTCGCTACAGGAATACGAAAAGCTGTTAGCTTCAGCGATCAAGATTGTCACATTGCCCTTGGTGGAGGGCAGCACTCCTAACGACATCAGGGACCCGGGCGTGAATCGCGATAAACAATATGAGCAAGTCGGCGCATTTGTTGCAGCGAACTGTCAAGTACTGATCGCTCTTTGGGATGGAACGGAGAAAGATGTAACAGGGAGCACTTCAAATGTAGTGAAGTTCAAGCTCAAAGGAGTTCCAGATAAGTATTCTCACCACAGTCGTTTAGACCAAGCCCAAACAGGCCTGGTTTTTCACTTGCTGGTCCGAAGAGCCAGCGATATCAATATTGCGGAGGATTTGTATAGATTTAAAAGAGCTGTATTCTATCGAAGAGAGCGACGAGGGTGGGGGGAGCGTTAAGGAGGCATACGCGAGTATCTATAAAGCTATTGACGACTTCAATAAAGATGCGGCAGAAGCCCTCAAGGTAAAATCCAGCGATCTGGAGAGCAGCAAGGATTGCCTTCTGCCTGAAGGGGAGCGGAACGATCTGGGGGAAGACGAGTTGGAGAACCTGGAGCGTTATGCAATGGCTGACGTGTTAGCCCTGTCGTATCAAAGGAAATACAAGTACTGCTTGTTGGCTGCGTCTTCTATGGCGATTATTTCAATCATCCTTCTGTGGCTGGCGCTGGGTGTATATAAAGAGTGGTACATGTTCATGGGATATCCGGTGCTCTTCTGTTTAGCCTGGGCTACGATTAGATACGCAAAGAAGAACGACTTTCAAGACAAATACCTGGACTATCGATGCCTCGCTGAAGCTATGAGGGTACATTTCTTCTGGTCATTGCTGGGCTTCTCCGAGCCGGTAGAGGACTATTATCAAAGAAAACACCGGCAAGAGATTGAGTGGATCAGAATCGCTCGTAGGAATTGGAGCCTGATCTCCTTGAACACTCAACCTCTCAAAGCGACAGGACCAGGTGGCCGGACCAAGTTCGAAACTGTGGAGAAATACTGGTTAAACGATCAATACGAGTATTTCGATAAGAAATCGGTAGTCCTTGAAAGATCGCTTAAAAGACTTACATATATAAAGAACGCCCTTTCCGGGGCAGGAGCGATAATGGCTGCTTTCCTTATGGTCATTATGTTGATCCCGCAGACTGAAGATCACAGAGGAACCATTGTCGGTATCTCCGGGGTCATCATCTCAATGTGCTTTTCTAGCGCTGCTGCGATATCAAACTACCTCGACAAGCTGGCATATGCAGAACAGGGCAAACAATTTTTGAAAATGAAGCAATTGTTCCAGAGGGCGAGAGCGGAGTTCGCAAGGATTAATGATGAGAAAGGCGAAACGACAGGCCATAGTGAAATGCATAATTTGCTCGTAGAGCTAGGGGAAGAGGCACTCTGTGAAAACGGGGATTGGCTTATGCTCCACAGGTCAAAACCATTACAGATACCAAGGGACTAGGCCTCCAGCCGCCTGACCAGCCTGCCCCGGGCCCTCCCCTGACCAGCCGCGCGCTAGTAGCCGCGGGGGATGACGAAATACATGGCCCGCTCCGCCACCACCGGGCTGTCCGCCCCCACCGTCATGGAGAAGGAGGCCTCCTCCAGCCCCGCCAGTCCGTCCACGTGGACGGATACCCGGCGCAGGGGGTCGACGGTGAAGAAGTAGTCCAGGACGGCCCCGTCCTCCCGCGCGAAGCTGACGATCATCGAGGCCGTGGCGCTCCCGGGGTTGGAGAGCAGCAGCCAGGTGTCGAAGGCGTCGCCGGTGTACCCCTCCGCGAAGTACCAGGTGGTTGAGGACTGCGGGGAGCCCATGGTGGCCTGCCCGCCGCGGTGGCTGTCCAGGGCGTAGTACTGGGCCCGCTCCGCCACCACCGGGACGTTGGAATACAGGGTGAAGGCCATGTCCTGGTAGTCGAGATAGGGCAGCGCCTGGATGGGCACGGTCACGCGCGAGCGCGCCGCCACCGCGAAGGTGTAGCGGATGCTCCCGTCGCCCAGGAAGAAGTCGATGTCCACCGTGGCGTCCTGCGCCCCCTCGTTCCCGATGAGGATGTAGCTCTCGTAGAAATCACGGGTGCAGCCCTCGGCGAAGTACCACTGGGATGAGGGCTGGGTCGCCCCCATGGACACGTGCCCCCCGTCCACGTAACCCTTGCGGAAGTACATGGCCCGCTCGGCCACGATGGGACCCGAGGCGTGCACGTGGGTGGAGAAGGCGGCCTCCTCCATGCCGGGGATGCCGTCCACCGGCACGGAGAAACGGGATCGGGGGGCCACCGGGTATTCCTGGTGCACCGTCGCCCCGCCCTCCAGCAGGAAGTCCAGCTGGGCGGTGACGGCGGTGTTCCCGGGGTTGGCCAGCAGCAGGTAGCTGTCGAAGTCGCCGGCGCAGTAGCCCTCGGCGAAGTACCAGTCGCTGGAGGGCGCGACGGCGCCCGTGGTCACCGAGCCGTCGGACTTGCTGTTGTCGAAGATGAAGTACATGGCCCGCTCGGCCACGATGGGCTGGGAGGAATGGACGTTCATCGAGCAGGAGACCTGCTCCAGCCCGGGCAGGTCGTCCACCGGCAGGGAGAAACGGGTGTGGGCGGCGACGAAGTAGTCCTGCGGCACCGCGGCGCCTCCCTCCAGCAGGAAATCGACGTGCACGGAGGCGTCGGCGCTCCCGGGGTTGGCCAGCAGCAGCCAGGTGTCGAAGGTGTCGGCGGTGCAGCCCTCGGCGAAGTACCAGTCGTTGGACAGCTGGGTGGACCCGATGGTGCTGGAGCACCCGTTGACCACCCGCCGGGCGTAGGAGGCGTAGGTGATGTGGATGGGGGTGCCGTCCGGGGCCCAGCCGTAAGGCCAGTAGGCCTCCAGCGGGTGGACGCGCACGCAGCCGTGGGAAGCCGGGGCCCCCAGGCCCTCCTCGTAGCGGGGGATGTTCCTGGGCCAGCCGTGCATGCCGTGGCCGGCGGTGAAGCTCAACCAGTAGTCGCACCCGACGTTGACACGGATGTGATTGAGGATGCGGAAGTTGCCGGTGGGGGTGGAGCCCGGCCTGGCCCCGGTGGAGCAGCGCAGGATGTTGATGAGCTGGTTGCCCTCGTAGTAGTAGACCTTCTGGTCGGTGATGGAGATGAGGATGCTCTTGGCCCCCGTCGCCGCGTTGAACCCCGCCTGGAGCACCGCGCTCACCGGTTCGCAGGCCGGCCCCTCCAGCCAGTAGTCGTCGATGGACGTGACCTTGTAATAATAAGTGACCCCGGCCGCCGCCGTGTCGTCCATGAATACCGGGTAGTCCAGCATGGAGTCGGAGGCCTTGCCCCCCACCACCTCGTACGGGCCTTCCGGCGCCTCGGAGCGGTAGACCTGGTAAGCGTAGTCGACGGGGTCGGCTTCCCAGGTGAGGCCGATGCGCTTCCCGGCGTCCTCGGGACGGTCGAGGACGCGCAGCCCGCCGGGGGCGGCGGGGCCCTCAACCGGCTGCGCCAGCGCCGCCGGGACGTACGGGAGTAAGGATAGAGCGACGATCAACACTGCTGCGAAAGCGATACCCGCGGATGCCCTGCCGGAAATAAAGTGTCTCATGCGGTTCTCCCTCTATGTCCTTTGACGACGTTTTCCGTGCCTCGAACAAGTATAGTTTTTCGCGTTGCACTTCTTCAATTGATTCGCTCAACCGGCAGCTTGACCTTTGCCGCCGGGGCGGTCTTCTGCTATGCTGGAAAGGTCGGTTTTTACACATCGTAAGACGGGAGGAGGAGCGCGCATGTTCAGGAAGAAAACAGCCCTGGTGACCTACTTCTCAAAGACCGGCCACACCCGGCAGGCGGCCGAGGACGTGGCCCGGGGCCTGGAGTCGGCCGGCGTGAGAGCCGTGGTCAAATCCCTGGGCGAGGTGGGCAAGGACGAGCTCAAGGGCTACCACATCCTGGCCGTGGGCTCCCCCACGCGCGGCGGCAAACCGGCCCGCGTGGTCAAGCGGTTCTTCAAGCAGATGGGCAAGAAGGAGCTGAAGGGCAAGACCACCGCGGGCTTCAGCGCCTACGCCGGGATGCGGGGCAAGCACGCCGTCAAGGGCCTGCGTAAGCTGCTGAAGAAGCACGGGTCCGGCAAGGTGGTGAAGGGCGTGGCGGTGAAGGCGGGAGCTCCCCTGAGCCTCTGGACGGGGCCCGACGCCTCCGAGAAGGACGTGGCCCGCCTGGTCGCGCTCGGCCGCAAGCTGGGCGGCAAGCGCCGCGGCCCTAGTCCTCCAGCATGTTGAACCGGACCGTCTCCTTGCGGGTGTTGAGGATGGCGTAGTTCCCCTCGGAGAGGCTTCCGGGATTGATGACCACCGTGCGCCCGATGGACTCCACGCCCTGGGAGGCGTCAGGCGTGCCCGCAGAAGACGTAGGCCGGGCGGTGCAGCTCTATCAGCTCCCTCAGGCGCGGGCTCCCCACGTGTTCGCCGTCCTCGAGGTCCACCGTCTCGGCCAGGGGCGGGTAGTGGGTGAGCAGGATGGGGTCCTGGGGCAGGTGCTCCAACACCTCCAGGTGGTAGGCCAGCTCCCACTCCGGAAAGCGGTTGACCAGCTCGGTCTCGCGCTCGTCCTCGGTGATGTCCCCCCCGAAACCCACCAGCACGAAGTCCCGCCCGGCGTTGATGAAGCTCTGGTGCACCAGGCCCACGTGCGAATTGGTGGAGGTGTCCTTGAGGACCGCCCGCAGGTAGTCGGAGAGCGGGGCGTCCCGGTGGCCGGGGACCACGCGCACCGTCCCCCGGAAGCTGGTCATCTCCTCCAGGAAGAGGCGGAAGGCCTCGGTGTCCGCCTGCAGGGACTTGTGCAGCTTGCCCCGCCAGTCGGCCGGCATCGCCTTGCCCGCCTGGCGGGCGTCGAAGAGCTTCTGCCGCTCCTCCCCTGAGACGATGTCCCCGGTGAACAGGACCAGGTCGGGCTTCCAGGTCCCGACGTCCTGCATCACCCGGGCGAGCATCTTCATGTCGCCGCCGGCGTCGCCGATGATCAGTATCTTCAATGCCGGTACCCCCCCATGGGCTCACCCGTGGGACCTGCCCCTCAAGTGATCCGCTTGTCTATCTCCGCGATGCGGTCAGCCACGTAGCGCTGTGCCGCGTAGAGGTCGTCGAAGGTCTCGTTGTTGAACCGGTAGTCCCGCTTCTTTCCCTTGATCCTGACCATCTCGCGGCCCGTCTCCCCGTCGACGTGCTGGAAGAACTTGACGCGCACGTACCCCAGCTTGCCCAGGAATTCGCGGTCCAGAAGTATCTTGGCCATAGTCAACCTCCCTAGGTCATTCTACCATAGCCGGCAAGGGCGAGGGCCCGGGTTGACCGGGCCCTCGAGGAAAGCACGCGACGGCCGGGAAGCCTACAGGTCCTGCTCCACCAGGCCGCCTACGGCCACGCCGGAACCGATGGTGGTGGGCACGCCCCCACCCAGGTGGACGGAGGCCCCGGCGAGGTAGAGGCCCTTGAAGACGCGGGAACGCATGCGGGGGCGGAACATGGCCGTGGAGAAGAAGTCGTTCTGCAGGCCGTAGACCGCGCCCTGGGGGTGCAGCAGCTGCCGCTCCAGGTCGAAGGGGGTGATGACCTTGGACACGGTGACGTGGTCCTTCAGGTCCAGGTGGAAGTTCTTTTCCATCATGTCCAGGGTATCCTCCAGGTACTGGTCCCGGATGGAGTCCCAGTCCCCCTCGGCCAGGTCGTAGGGGGCGAAGGTGACCAGGTTGAGGCAGTGGTGCCCCTCCGGCGCCATGGACGGGTCGGCGTGGGAGGGCCAGGAGATGAGCATGAACCCGCCCGAGGGGATCTTGCCGTGCACGTATTCGTCGAACCAGATGCTGTTCATCTTCTCCAGGTTGGTGTAGCAGAAGGTGTGGTGGCCGGGGAGGTCGGGCTTGGTGTCCAGGCCCAGCATGATCATGGGGGCGGGGATGGAGACGGGGAAGTTGCTCATGGCGCTGGCCGCCCAGCCCGGGATGTTCTCCCGGCCGATGAGGTCCAGGTAGAGGGTCTTGGCGTTGATGTCGGAGACCACGATCTTCGAGGAGACCTTGCTGCCGTCGGCCAGCTCCACCCCGATCACCCGCTTGCCCTCGGTGAGCACGCGCTTGACGCGGGTGTTGAACTTGATCTCGCCGCCCATATCCTCGAAAGCGTTGCAGATGCCGCGCGGGATGCCGATCATGCCGCCGCGCGGGTAGAGGATGCCCTCGTGTTCCCCGTAGGCCAGGAAGGACACGTAGCCGGGGCAGAGGGCGGGCGGCAGGCCCAGGAAATAGGACTGCAGGCTCATGGAGGAGCGCACCTTCTCGTCCTTGAAGAAGCCGGTCAGCGCCATCTCGAAGTTCTTGATCATGTAGGGGGCGACCTTCATCATCTTCGGGTTCTCGACCATGATCTTGAGCATGTCCCGGAAGGAGTACATGGGCTTGGTCATCACCTGGCCGAAAGCCTGGTTGATGGCCTCGGAGCCCACCTTGCGGAAGCGGTCCCAGTTCACGGCGTCCTCCGGCGACATGGACTCGATGACGTCGCGGGTGGCGTCGGGGTCCACCGGGTAGGTGAACTTGTCACCGTCCTCGGTGACGAAGCCGTAGATGGGGTCGATGGGCATGAAGTCGATGTAGTCGGCGACCTTCTTGCCCATCCCCGCGAAGAGCTCGTCGATGACGAAGCTCAGCTCGACGATGCTCGCCCCGATATCGAAACGGTAGCCCTCTATATCCACGGAGGAGCAGCAGCCGCCCACCTGGTCGGTGTTCTCGCAGACCAGGGTGCGCAGGCCCTTGCTCTGCAGCAGGGCCGCGGAGGACAGGCCCCCCAGGCCTCCCCCGATGACGATGGCGTCGTAGTCGTGCATCGATGTCTCCTTTCCGGCCGATCAGATGAAGTAACGGTAGGGCAGGTAGGGGACCTGCTTGCCCAGGTGCACTATATAACGTCGGGTACTCTCGCTGGCCGTGAAGAAACCGGCCACGGCGGCCACGGCGGCCACCGCCATCAATGCCAACCCTGCTTTCACCTTCATGTCGACTCCTTTCCTAGCTCCTTCTCGACATCGGATAGTTATCCTGACTTAACGGTATTATTATACTTGCTGATATTGCGTAAGGCAAGATGGAGTACATGTCCGGCGTCGAATGCCTTGACGGCGGGGTAGCTGCCAGGTTATTTGGAGAGGCCGTGCTGCATGAAGTCCATCAGCGAGACGAAGAAGTGGAGCACGTCGAACTCCTCCTCGACGAGGTAGAGGTTGCCCACGATCTCGGCGATGCCGATGAGCGCGAAGGAGACCGTCTTGGGGTCGATGTCGCGGAAGATGCCCTCGTCGATGCCGGACTGGATGTCGACGGCGAGGAAGTCGGCCACCCGGTTGAAGATGGCGTCGGCCTGCGGCCTGCAGCTTCTTGTTGCCCCCCATGACCTCGGAGATGATCCCCACGAACATGAACTGCAGGTCGCGGTACTTGGAGATGAAGGTCAGCCCCTTCAGCCCCAGCCGGGTCAGGGCGTCGGGCGCGCCCGCCCCGGCGGCCTCGGCCTCGGCCAGCAGGGTCTCGAGGGTCCTCTCCAGGCAGGCCATGAAGATCTCCTCCTTGCCGGAGAAGTACTGGTAGCAGGTGCCCTTGCTCACCCCCGCCTCCTGGGCGATGTCGTCGACGGTGGCGTTGTGGTATCCGCGCATGGAGAACACCCGGAAGGCGGCGTCGAGGATGGCCTCGGTGCGGCGCTCCTCGTCGCTCAGGGTGGCCAGGCGCTCCTCCTCCTCCAGCTCGTAGGAGTCCTTCTCCTGGGCTTCGCTCTTGAACTTCTCCCATTCCGCGACCATCTCGAAGGGGTACTTGTCCAGGATGCTCTTGATGCTGGAGATGGAGAGCCCCTCGGAGCGCATGGTCTTGACGATCATCAGCCGCCTGAGGAAGGCCTCGTCGTAGTAGGCCACGTTCGGCTTGACCTTGTGGGGGAAGGGGAGCAGGCCCTTGGACATGTAGAACTTGATGGTGCTCACCGAGAGCTCCGAGGCGCTGGAGAGCTGCCTCATCCTCATGCCCGCCTGGGGAACGCCTTCCGCCCCTTCCTTCGCTCCGGTCTTTCCCATCTTCTATCCCATCCTCGCGTATGCCTCTTGCTGTGGTTATCGGGCCGGCTGCCCGACAGGATGATTCTAGCACCTTTGTCAAACCGTCCGGTCATATCGGATCTCAACTATTATCATAAGCGAATATTTATCACATGTAAATATTGGACTTAACCCTTCATTTAGCGGCGGAGGCTGCCGAATCAAAGCATAGGATTCAAGAGCGCGATAAATTCCGAGCTCCGACGACATGGGGGTCGTATTTGAAGAGACATCTCAAGCGATGTAAGGTCTGCGAAGTCCCCCTCGCCTATTCCAGGTTCCTGCGCTGGTTCCCCAACGGGACCATCGTGGGCATCGACAAGGGCAGGACGCGGCTGGTCTTCATGGAGGTGGACCTGCTCAACCAGATCATCGACGGCATCAGCGAGGCCATCGGCTTCGACATCCAGCGCATCGTGGTGGAGGCGGAGCGGCGCATCGGCCTCTCCTTCATCGAGACCCTGATGCCCGGCTTCTACGCGAGCATGGGGGTGACCCACCTGCATCGCACCATGGCCCTGATCGGCCCGCCGTCCCAGTTCATCTTCGACCACGTGGCCGGCCTGGGGTACGGCCGCTTCATGCTCCTGAGCTACAAGCACCGCAAGCGCATGACGGTGCTCTGCCGCAACCCCTACAACCCGGGCATGCTCATGGGGGACTCCCTGGGGGTCTGGGAGTTCCTGGAGCAGAAGGAGGGGGCCTGCCGGGGAGAGCCGCAGAACGGGATGTTCAGGATAAACCTGGAGGAGTCCGGGGAGCCCCGGACCCACCTGGAGGGGCGCCTGGTGCCGGTCAACCCGGTCTACGCGCCGGGCAAGCAGAACTACGAGATCTGCCCCGGCTGCCGGACTCCCTGCCTTCATCGGCGCCACCTACGCCTGGAACCTGGACGAGGGCATCATCAGCGACCGGCGCACCGGGCGCCGGGTGGCCTGCATGCCGGTGGCCTCCCTGGAGGCCGTCCTGCGGGAGCTGGAGGAGGAACTGGGGCAGGAGATACCCCGGCTGGCCATGGCCATCACCACCCGGGTGGTCCGGGATTACTGCGCCGGCATCGGCCTTTCCACCTGGCACGATTTCGAGCGCCAGCTGCGGGAGATCCCCCTGCGGGGCATGGGGATCGCCAGCGTCCTCAACAACGACGGCAGCTCGTGCTCCATCACTGCTGGACAACCCCTCCAACCCGGTGCTGATGGAGGGCATCCTGGCGGGCAGCCTCTCCAACATCTGGAAGCGGCCGGTGTTCTCCCGGGCCGAGCGCCAGCACGGTTCCTTCTCCTACGGCTACCGCTTCAACGCCTGAGGCCTTCCACGGGCAACCTTTGGTATACTCTTATGCATGAAAAACCAGGCCGCCTTGAGGCTGCTCACGTTCATCCTGGCAATGCTGCTGTCGGCCGCGGCCCTTTGCGGGTGCGGCGGGGGCGGCAAGGCCGAGCTCACGCCCGAGGAGCTGGTGGTGGACTCGTTCCTGCGCGGCATCGTCGACGGCGACCCCGCCGCGGTGCTCAAGGCCCTGCCGCCCGAGCGGCTGGTGGAGATACAAGCGGACATGCCCCAGGCCACGCGAGGAGGAGCTGGGCCAGGTCTTCCTTAATGCCCTGCGCTTCGAGTTCCCCTACACGGCCATCCGGGAGATATCCTACCGGACCGAGAGGATTGACGACTCCTCCGCCGACGTCTACTACTGGGGCGTCTTCGAGGAGACCGACGCCTCCGGCGCCACGCAGGAGGTCACCGTGCGCGAGGGGGACGCGAGGTCCTTCAACGTCGTCACCGTCGACGGCGCCTGCTACCTGAACGTCTGACCGGCTCAACCCGGCTACCCCAAGCTACTCCAGCGGCCCCAGCGGCTCCATGTGGAAACGCTTCCTCGACAGCAGCGCCGGGAACTGGTGGCGGACCATCCCCCGCATGGTGGCGAAGGCGCGCGAGGCCTGGCGCCGCGCCGGCTCCTCGCCGACGGCCTTCTGCAGCAGCTCCAGGAGGTGGAACACCGGCATGGGGAAGGGCAGCAGCAGCTTGCCCAGGGAGTAGGTCTGCAGGCAGCCGGAGCAGTAGACGCACATGGCCTGCGCCCCGGTGCCGCGCGCCTGCGCCAGGTTCCTCCCGATGGAGGCGGTCATGCGCAGGGGGTGGTAGGCCGAGGCCACGCTGAAGCCCGACCCGATGCCGCAGCAGCGCATGGTCTCCCCGTGGTCCCTCATCTCCACCACCCTGGCCCCGGCGGCCTCCAGCAGCTTGCGGGGCAGCTCCAGGTACTCCGGCCCGAAGAACTTGGCGTAGCAGGAGTCCTGGACGGTCACCGTGAGGTCCAGGGGCCTGGTGAACCGGACCTCCCCTTTCTCCACCCTCTTCCACAACCATGAGAGGTAAGGCTCGATCTCGAAGTCGTACTCGGCTCCCAGGTGGGGGTGGACCCGCGTGAACATGTAGTACCCGGCCGTGCACATGATGACCATCCTGCGCACCCCCATGCGCCGGAAGTGCGTGTCCATGCGCTCCACCACCTGCGCCATGGTGTCCAGCTGGCCCATGCGGTAGTACATCTCGCCGCAGCAGTGGTCCAGGGTGCCCCGGATGTCCAGGCCCTCGAGGAGGGAGGTGCGCGTCAGGTAGGGGGTCATGATGACGTTGCACCCCGGGTAGCAGATCTCCTCCGCCGGGGTGGGGTCGGCCCACTTCTTAAGGATGGCCCGCTCGTCCGCCGGCAGGCGCTCCATCACGTAAGTGCGGAAGTTGGGGTGGTCGTGGGGCATGAAGTAACGGGCCCGCTCCGGCCTCCCGCGCGCCTGGTACTCCCGCCGCCAGGACTCCAGGAAGAAGCCGGAGGGGTTGGCCCCGTTGGGGCAGGCGAAGTCGCAGTCGTAGCAGGAGGTGCAGGCTGTCAGGGCGCGGGAGCGCCTTCCCTCCCTCACCATCCCCGCCATCTCGCGCCCCGCCTCGCCCGCGGGCAGGCGCAGCACCGGGCAGGCCTCGAGGCACCTGCCGCAGAGGTCGCAACGTTCCGGGTCGAACGGGTTGAGGAACCCCGGCTCACCTGTCTGCTTCATGCGTCCATTATAACCGGGAGGCGGGCGCGGCCCCAGGCCGGGACGGGGCGCGCGCGGCGTGAGGCGCGCACCGGGGCGAATCGGATATAATCTTGGCGTCCACGTATGGGCATCCGATCATGGGAAGGGAGCCGTCCTTGCGTAAGAAGAAGATGCCGGCGCCTGGCGCCGCGCTGGCCCTGGTACTCGCGCTGTTCGCGCTGCTCGCGCCCGGCTGCGGGAAGGACATCCCCGCGGAACTGACCGACGGCGGCACCTTCCAGGCCTTCCTGATGGAGCCCGCCTCCCTCGACCCGGCCTGGCTGCAGGGTCCCATGGAGCTCCAGGTGGCCCGGCAGGTCTACGACGGCCTGACCGGCTACGACCCGGAGAGCATGGAGGTGGTCCCGGCCATGGCCGATTCCTGGACGGCCAGCGCCGACGCCACCGTGTGGACCTTCACCCTCAAGCCGGGGGTGGAGTTCCACAACGGCCGGGAGTGCACGGCCGCCGACTTCGTCTACTCCTGGAACCGGGTGGCCGACCCGCTCACGGCGGGCCCGGCCTCCTACCATCTCGCCATCATCAAGGGCTACCGCGAGGTGCGGGAGGGCGCCGCGAACACCCTTTCCGGCCTGCGGGCGGTGGGCGACTACACCCTCGAGGTGACCCTGGAGTACCCCTACGCCGACTTCCCGGCCTGCGTGGCCCACCCGGCCTTCTCGCCGGTGCCGGTGGAGGCGTCCGGGGACCTGGGCGAGCGCCCCGTGGGCACCGGGCCCTTCCGCCTGGTGCAGCTGGGAGCACCAGGTCGAGCTGGTCATCGAGAGGTTCGACGGCTACTACGGCGAGGACCAGGCCCGGCTGGACCAGGTGGCCTTCCGGATCTACCCGGACGTCGAGTCGGGCTGGCGGGACTTCAAGGAGGGACTGCTGGACGACGCCCCCATCCCCGCCGGCCAGTACGACGCGGCCGCCTTCGAGTACGGGGACCGGGCGCTGTTCAAGCCCCTGCTCTCCACCCTCTACTACGGCTTCGACATGGAGACGGAGCCCTGGAAGAGCAATAAGGACTTCCGGCAGGCCCTCAACTGGGCGGTGGACCGCGAGCACCTCGCCACCTCCATCCTGCAGGGCACCGCCTCCGCCGCCACCGGCCTGGTGGCGCAGGGCACCTTCGGCTGGCAGTCCGGCGCCATGCCCTACAGGTACGACCCGGAGAAGGCCAGGAACCTCATCGCCAGGGCCTTCCCTCTCAACCAGGGCGTCCCCATCGACCTGACCCTGGCCTACGACGGGGCGGAAAGCGAGGCGCTGGTGGCCCGGTCGGTGCAGTCGGACATCCGGCAGGTGGGCGTGGACCTGGCCATCGAGGGTTACCCGGCGGAGGCCTACGGGGAGTTGCTGCGTGCCGGCGGGGCCGGCTTCTTCTGCCTGGAACGGCAGGTCGACTACCCGGTCATGGACGCCTTCCTCTACCCCCTCCTCCACTCCGGCAACGCGGGCTCCACCAACCTGACGGGTTACGGCAACCCCGAGGTGGACGCGGCGCTGGACCGCGCCCGCCGCACTCCGGACACCGGCAAGCGCATCGAGCTGTACCGCCAGGCGGAGAAGCTGGCCCTGGAGGACGCCCCGGTCATGCCCCTGACCTTCGCCCGCAGCTCCCGGGTGATATCGGAGAGGGTGGGGGACTACCGGCGCACGGCCCTGGACTACACGCCCTTCGAGTCGGTCTACCTGGTCACGGTCCCCCTAGAGGCCCGGTGCCTCAACCGGGAAAGGCCATGCCCGCGAAGGTGACGGCCGAGCCCTCCCGCGGGTCCAGCCAGTAGTCGTAGTGGATGAGCCTCCCCTCCATGCCGCCCAGCGCGCTCACCGCCGCGTAGATGGGGGAAAGGCCGCAGACGTGCCGGCCGTCCTCCTCCTCGCATCACGAAGTCGTAGAACCCCTCCGCGTCGCCGGCCGCCGCGCGCCCCAGCATCTCCTTGTCCTTGGCGGAGACGGAGGAGAGGATGACCGTGTCCACCGGCAGCAGGCTCCCGAAGCGGCGGCCCACGTGGGCCAGGTCGGCGGCGGCGAGGAACATCACCCCGTCGCCCAGGGCCGACCTGAGCCCCTGGAGCGCCCGGATGAAACCCGCGACCTCCGGGTCCAGCGCGGGGGAGGCCTTGGCCTCGATGAAGGGGTGGAACGAGTTGCAGGTGACGGGGAGGATGCTGAAATTGTCACACGCCGCCGAAGACCAGCGTCAGGAAGGGCAGCTGCATCTCGATGGAGTGCTCCCGGCGGTGGGAGAGCTCGTCGCCCAGGCCGTCCATACCCGCCGCCCGCGCCACCTCCGCGGCGATGCCCGCGTCCGTCCGCACCAGGCCGAAGGGGGAAAGGTAGTCCTTGGAAGTGAGGGCGAAGGCCCCCTCCATCTCCCCGTGGCAGGTGCCCAGGATGACCACCAGGGGCCGCGCGTCCTCGGCTAGGCTGCGCGCCAGGTAGGCGTAGGTCTCCCCGTAGCAGCGGGCCCCGCGCTCCGGGTCGATGTGGGGCGCCACCAGGCCCGCGGGCAGCCCGCCGCCGGCCTCGCTCCCCTCCGCCGCCTCGAGCATGGCGGCGATCTCCGCGGCCAGTTCCCGGGGCTGGGGGGCATAGCTGCGTCCGGCCAGGATCATGGGCCGGTTGGGCAGGCTCATGTACTCCCTGTCGAAGCCCGCCTTCAACTCGCGGAAGCGCGGGCCGTCCAGGATGAGCTGTTCTTCCAGCTGCTGGAGGATGGCTTCCAGCTGGTCGGTGGTGATGAGGTCGCCGTACCTGCGGACGTAGGCGGTCTGGATGTCGCGGAGCGAGCGTTTGCCGTCGCAGAGGGCGGCGATGAAATAGGCCGGGGGCGAGATGACCACCGCGTCCTTGAAGTAACCCTTCCGGGTCACGCAGGCCGATCATCTCCCGGCCCTGGTGGGTAAGGGGAAAGGGTTCGAGCCTGCGTGTCCTGGGGTATTCCATGGGCGAATCCGGGCTCATTTCCAGGTGGAGCGCTTCTTGGCTTCCCTCTCCCAGCCGACGTCCAGCGCCAGCCAGGCCTTGGCCCGGATCAGCTCGTCGGTGGCGGGGTCGGCGACCAGGGCCATCAGCGCCTCGATGCCCCGCTGGTCGCCCAGCCGGGTTATGGACTCGACCACCGCGTACTGGAGGTCGCGGTCCTCGCTTGACAGCAATTCGATCAACTTGTCGAGGTCGCGCTGGGCTTCCAGCTTCTTGATGTCGGGCTTTCCCCCTTTGAAAATGGCCATGCTCATCACCAACCAGTTGTTCCACGATCGACGGGAATACGGCTCGCACCCTCGCTCAATAATTATAGCATCGCGGGAAAACCAACCAAATCAACCAGCGCGGAGCGGGAGCGGGCGGCCTCAGAGCGCCCGCGCGCACCTCGACCACGACGTACCTCTCCTCCACCAGGTACAGGCCGACCTCAAGGTCCTCGGCCAGGGGAAAGGAGTCGAGGTCCTGGTAGATGGGCGTCTCCTCCCGGCCCGCCGGCGTGTCGCGGACCAGCAGCACCTCGCCCCCTCGCTCCTCGAAATGGAAGCTCGCTTCCCCGCCCAGGGGAATGGCCTCCGACGGGTCCCTCAGGCGAAAGGAACCGGGCCGGCAGAAGATGAGCGTGGTCTCGCCGGGTGCCGCACCCGCGCCGCGCCGCTCGGCCGATAGGCCTCGGCGATAATCGAGGCCGTCCTCCACCCCGCCCGTCCCGGTGATGAAGGAGCCCTCCCCGCCGGGCAGCGACCCCACGGCCGGGTAACTCGGGGCCAGGAAGTCGTAGACAGGGCGGGAGACGTCCACCGGCACCCACCCCACGCCGTACAGGTACACCTGGTCGAGGTAGTGGTCGAAGGAGAGGGCGGTGCGGGCCGGTATGCCCGCCGCGCGGCAGAGGGCGGTGAAGGCCAGGGCGCGCGCGTAGTCGTCACCCCCCGCCCCCTGGAGTACCCGCGTCACCGCCTCGCGCGCGTACTCCTCCGCCCGCGCGCCTGTCCAGGGACGGGGGAGGCAGGTCGCGGCCTTCGGACGCTGTTAGATAGAAGAGGCTGTTCCGGGTCAGGCCGAGCAGGACCGCGAGCATGTCCCCCCGGTCCTCGGCGGGGATGTCCTCCAGCACCGCGGTGATCTCGGGCAGGTCGCCGGGGACGCCGGCCAGGGGGAGCAGGTACGGCCGGGCCTCCTCCGGGAAGGACTCCGGGAAGGGCAGGAGGTCGCCGGGGCTGAAACGGAAGTCGTCGGTCCGGTAGGCCGCGGCCAGCGTCTCCACCCCCAGCCGGCCCGAGACCCCCTCGCAGGTCCAGGTCGAGACCGTTCAGCCCCTCGTGCTCCAGTTCCCAGGCCAGGCCGGCAGCGTCCGCGTTCACCTTGTAATAGAACCACTCCGGGTCGAGGAAGTCGGACACCGGCAGGGACAGGCGGAGGCCGCCGGGCTCGCCCGAGCCGCATTCCACCTCGAACCCGGCGCGGGCGGCCAGGCGCGGGGGCTCGTAGATCAGGTCGCGGCTGAAGTAGATGCCCGAGGCGCACTGCGCGTAGATGACCTCCCGCGTCGAGGAGCTGACGTGCTCCACCGGCTCGTCCAGCGAGGCCAGTTCCTCCTCCGTCCCGGCAGCCGGTGAGAGGCGGGTCAGCGCGCCGGAGTTCTTGCCCAGGAGGAGGTCCGAGGCGCCGATGCGGGAGGCGCTGATGATGGGGTCGTTGCTCCACTTTACCAGGGTGAACTCCCGCCCCTCGAGCAGGTAGACACCCTGGGCGGTCACCAGGCAGGCCTCGCCGGAGGGCATCTCCAGCAGCTCGACCACGCGGAAGGTCTTCTCCCCCGGCACCTCCACGGGCAGGCCCTGCGCCTCCCCCGGTACCAGCAGTTCCAGGCGGTTCTCCCATATCTCGCACAGGAGCCCCTCGGAGGCCTCGGCCATCCGGACCGGCGTGCCCGGGGGGTCCCCGCCGTCTTCCCATACCTTCTCCCAGCCGTCCCCGACCCGCTGGTAGAGGCCCTGCCCGCCGCCCGCGTAGACGCCGCCCGACCCGTCCGCGTAGACGGATATCATGATGTCGGAAACGGTCTCCCGGACGCGGTCGCCGGCCCGGTCCATGCGCTGCAGGCCCTCCTCCCCCGACGCCAGGTAGACGTGGCCGGCCGCCGGGTCCTCCCAGTCTCCCCCGCCCTCGAGGGCGAAGTCCTCCACCGCGCTCGCCGCACACGGAGAGCCCGGAGAGGTAGAGGTCGGGGTCGAGGGAGTACATCTCCCTGCCGTAGGTCAGGACCCACAGGACGCCTCGCGCGTCCACCCGCATCTTCTTCACTTCCAGGGTGACGGGTGCCTTGAGGAAGGACAAGCCGAGCCCGGTCTTACCGGCCTCCTCGACAGCCCGGCCCCCCTCGACGCAACCGGCCGAGACGAGAAGGGCCGCTACCAGCAGGGCCGATGCGCAACAGCAGGCGCGACGTCTTCCGTTCATACCTACATGATACAGCACGCCGGAATAGCGAAAGGCGGCCCCGGAGGGCCGCCTGGCGTGCCTGGTTTCGCGCTTCTAGTCTTTGATCGGGTCGGGGTTGCGGAAGTTGGGCTTGTAGGTGACCTTGCGCATCTTGTTGAAGACCACGTTCATCGAGCGCGAGAAGACGTCGGGCTTGAGGCCCTCCACCATCTTGGTGACGAAACGCTGGTTCTTGTTGACGGACTCCGCGATGGCGGCGGGGTCGAGTTCCCCGATGAGCTTGGTCATGAAATCGGGGTTGGCGTTGATGGGGCCGGCCAGGGCCCTGGCGTCCAGTTCGGGGATGACCTTGGACAGGAAGTCCCCGCTGTTGTTGACGATGTCGGCGACGAACTTGGGGTCCAGCGTCGACATCATGCCCTTGATCATGCTGGAGAGCATCTTGCCCATCAGGTTGGTGATCGTGCCGGCGATCGAACCCATCATCTCGAATAGTGCGCTCATCCTCTACCTCCCTTAGTAGATACCAATACTGACTCATCAGTATTTGCAGCTTTCTTTTGCTGCTATTCAATTATAGTACACTCTGTCGGAAATTCCCATACCGTTTTTACAGGCATTACGCTATGGCTATCTATTATGACCTTTTAGTCTTGTTAGCTTACTATTATGTTCGTGCCTGCCGGCTGGGCCGCTCCCTTGACATCCTCCGACCCTCCAACCATAATAGAAAAATCCTACACATTGAAAAGTGAATACTTGAGTAAAGGCGATGAAGGGGAGGAGTAGGCCCGCCGGTAGCGCTACAGAGAGCCGAGCCGAGGTTGAGAATCGGTGCGCGACAACGGGCTGAACATGGCCCTGGAGCTTCCCGTCGAAAGGGTGACCGAGTAGGCGAGGACGGACGCCCCCGTTACCATGGGCTAAGGTATCGCGCTTGAGGCGCCGCACCTGATCGAGACGGTCCTTGCAGGGAATCCGCCGGTTGGTGCGTCGCCGGTGGTTTTTTTATTAGAGCGAAGGTGGTGGTGAAGATGACATGGATCATGCCCGTGCCTCCCGGAAGGAATCATCGGGTTACCTGGACATCCTAGGAGGTGCATGACATGGCGAAGACGATCGCCGAGATAAACGAGAAGATAAAAGCCGGCAGCGTGGTGGTGGTCACCGCGGAGGAGATCATCGACCTGGTGAAGCGCGACGGCGCCGAGGCGGTGGCGGAGAAGGTGGACGTGGTCACCACCGGCACCTTCGGCCCCATGTGCTCGTCGGGCGCCTTCATCAACCTGGGCCACTCAAAGCCCCGCATCAGGATCTCCCGGGCCACGCTCAACGGGGTGCCCGCCTATTCCGGCATCGCCGCGGTGGACATCTACCTCGGGGCCACCGAGGTGCCCGAGGCCGACCCCCTCAACGAGGTGTTCCCGGGCGAGTTCAAGTACGGCGGCGGGCACGTCATCGAGGACCTGGTGGCGGGGCGCAAGGTCAGGATGGAGGCGTTTTCCTACGGGACCGACTGCTACCCCAACCGGCGCTGGGAGCGGGACATCACCCTGGCCGACGTCAACGAGGCCTTCCTCTTCAACCCCCGCAACGGCTACCAGAACTACAACGTGGCGGTGAACCTGTCCGACCGCATCATCTACACCTACATGGGGCTGCTCCGCCCCGACCTGGGCAACGCCAACTACTGCTCGGCCGGGCAGCTCAGCCCGCTCCTCAACGACCCCTGTTTCCGCACCATCGGCATCGGCACGCGCGTCTTCCTGGGCGGCGGCGTCGGCTACGTGGCGTGGAACGGCACCCAGCACCACCCCGAGGTGGCGCGTACCGCGGGGGGCGCGCCGCGCGTCCCCTCGGGGACCCTCGCGGTCCTGGGCGACCTCAAGGGGATGAGCCCCCGCTGGCTGGTGGGCAACTCCTTCCTGGGCTACGGCGCCACCATCAGCGTGGGCCTGGGCATCCCCATCCCGGTGCTGGACGCGGAAGTGGCGCGGGCCGCCGCCGTCTCCGACGCGGAGCTCTTCGCCCCGGTGGTCGACTACTCCTACGACTACCCGCAGGGCACCGGCAAGTCCCTGGGGGAGGTGAGCTACGCCCAGCTGAAGAGCGGCTCCTTCGAGCTGGAGGGCCGGGAGGTGCTCGCCGCCCCCCTCTCCAGCTACTCGCGCGCCCGGGAGATCGCTCAGGCCCTGAAGGCCTGGATAGAGAAGGGGGACTTCCTGCTGGGCGAGGCGGTGCAGCTGCTGCCCTGCCCCGCCAGGGAAGAGCTTTCGTCCGGAGGAGGTGAATAACCATGCATCGCAAGGTAGTACTGCATTTCCCGCACGAGCAGGTGGACAAGCCCATCGTCAGCCGCCTGGTGAAGGAATTCGACATGGACTTCAACATCCTCAAGGCCCAGATAACCCCGCGGGAGGAAGGCATCCTGGTGCTGGACCTCATCGGTCCCGAGGATAACTTCAACCGGAGCATCCGCTACCTGGAGGAGAACCAGGTGACCATCCAGCCCCTCTCCCAGGACATCAGGCGGAACGACGAGCGCTGCACCCACTGCGGCGCCTGCACGGGCGTCTGCCCGTCCCAGGCGCTGGTCATCGACAGGGAGAGCATGGAGGTCCGCTTCGACGAGGAGGAGTGCGTGGCCTGCGAGCTGTGCGTGCGCGTCTGCCCGTCGCGGGCCATGGAGGTCCACTACTAGGCCCGGGCTACCTGGACATCGCCTCCCTGCGCAACTCCTCGGGCATCTTCTCGATGGCGTAGCGCAGGGAGGTGCGGGGCATGACGGCCCGGTGGCGCATGACGTAATCGAAGACCTCCGCCTGGTGCTGCTTGCCGGCCTCCTTCAGGAGCCACCCGTATCCCTTGCGGACCAGGTCGTCCGGGTCCTCGAGCAGGCTGTCGGCGATCTCGAAGACGTCGGCCAGGAACTCCCCCCGGCGGGCCGGGACGACCAGGGAGACGGCCGCCGCCCGCCTGACCCAGCGGTTCTCCGACGCCGTCCACGCCTTCAGCCGCGGAAGGAAAGCGGGGTACATCTCCAGGAAGGCGCCGACGGTGTGGTTGCAGAGGGTGTCGCACTTGGCCCAGTTGTCGACGTACAGTTCCACCCAGCGCTCGAAGACCGCGAAGTCGCCCGGCTGGTAGCGTTTCCTGGCCCTGTAGGACCAGTCGGCGGCGATGCCGGCTTCCTCCTGGTAGCCCGACCGGAACAGCTCCTCGCAGAGGGCGAATATCTCCTCCTTGCTCAAGTCCTTGACCTGGGCGAAGCGGGTACGGGAGATCTGGTTGACCAGGGCGGTCCTGACACCGTAGAGAGTGATGCCTTCCTTGAAATAACGCGTGGCGCCTTCCCGCACGGCCTCGTCGGCGGCGGCCTCGAGGTCGGCCCTGATCTCGTCGATCAACCCTTCCATGCCGGTGACCTCCGTGCGCTGTTGCCGGGCCTCAGAGCTGCTCGAGGACGAGGGAGAGGCGGCGCAGGCATTCCTCCCGCCCCAGGATGTAGAGGATGTAGGGTAGCGCCGGCCCGGCGGAGCGGCCTGTCAGCGCGATGCGCAGGGGCATGAAGATGTCCCGGGGCTTGAGGCCCTTCTCCTTGAACTCCCCGGTGATATCGGCCAGCAGTAAGCGGGCCTCCTCCTGGCCGGTGACCTGCCTCTCCTCCAGGGCCCCCCTGACGGCCTCCATCACCTGCATGGCCTCGCGGCTGGACAGCTCGGTGACCATGTCCTGCTCCAGCGGGGGGAAGGTGGTGTAGACCTCGAGGTAGTGGGGGACCTCGGTCAACCTGTCCAGGTTGTCGCGGACGGAGATGACCATGTCGGCGAAGAGGGGATGCCCGGCCACCGGCCCGGCGAAGGGCCTCGCCAGCTCCACCAGGCGGGCCGGGTCCGAGCGCCGGATGTGCTGGCCGTTGAGCCAGTCGAGCTTGTGGATGTCGAAGATCGAGGGGCTGCGGGAGAGGGTCTCCAGCCGGAACTCCTTCACCAGCTCGGGCAGGGACAGCACCTCCCGCCCCCCCTCCTCGGGGGACCACGAGAGCAGCGCCAGGTAGTTGATCACCGCCTCGGGCAGGTAGCCGGCGGCGTGGAACTCCCGCACCGAGGTGGCGCCGTGCCGCTTGGAGAGCTTGGCGCCGTCCGTCCCCATCAGCAGGGAGTGGTGGACGAACAGGGGCACCCTGTAATCGAGGTGCCGGTAGAGCAGCACGTGGCGGGCGGTGTTGGTGAGGTGGTCCTCGCCCCGCACCACGTGGGTGATGCCCATGGCGGCGTCGTCCACCACCACCGAGAAGTTGAACCCGGCCGAGCCGTCGGAGCGGAGGATGACGAAGTCGCCGATGACCTCGGAGGAGAAGGTGACCTTGCCGTGGAGCATGTCCACGAACTCGATGGCGCCGGGGGGCACGCGGAAGCGGAGCGCCGGCTTGCGCCCCTCGGCCTTCAGGCGCTCGCGGTCCTGCGCCGTGAGGTTGCGGCAGGAGCCGTCGTACAGGGGCATGCGGCCCTCGGCCCGGGCCCGCTCCTTCCTGGCCTCGAGCTCTTCCGGGGTGCAGTAGCAGAAGTAGACCAGGCCCTTCTCGGCCAGGCGGCGCGCCTCTTTGACGTAGAGCTCGCGGCGGTCGCTCTGGCGGTAGGGGGCATGGGGGCCGCCGACGTCCGGGCCCTCGTCCCAGTCCAGCCCCAGCCAGCGCAGGTCGGAGAGGATGGCCGCCTCACACTCGGCCGAGGAGCGCTCGGGGTCGGTGTCCTCGATGCGCAGCACCATGGAGCCCCCCATGTGGCGGGCGTAGAGCCAGTTGAAGAGGGCTGTGCGAGCCGAGCCCAGGTGCAGGTTCCCGGTGGGGGAAGGGGCGAACCTAACGCGTATGTCGTCCATGGTCATGATGGGGTCTCCTCGTCTCGGCGGCCGGGCAGGCCCGATCCATGTGCATTGTAGCACACCAGCATGACGTAATGGCCTTGCCCTGGCAGGCCGGTCCGGTTTTGTCCCGGGGCACGCCTATAATCGGAGTGGTGCGGCGTCCCGGTGGCGCGACGGATGGGAGGTTCCGCTTGAAGGCCAGAAGCGTTTTCGTCTGCAACGAGTGCGGCAGCTCGGCTGTGAAGTGGCTGGGCCGCTGCCCGGAGTGCGGCGAGTTCGGCACCATGCAGGAGGAGAAGGTCACGCCCCCTCCCGGGGCGGCTTCCCGCAAGGGGCCCCTGCGCTCCGTCCGCCACGAGCCCCTCCCCCTCTCCGCTCTCGAGACGGGAGAAGAGGAACGCCGGCCCACCGGCCTGGCGGAGCTGGACCGGGTGCTGGGCGGGGGCATGGTGCGGGGCTCGGTGGTGCTCATCGGGGGCGAGCCGGGCATCGGCAAGTCCACCCTGCTGCTGCAGGCGGCCAGAAAGCTGGCGGACGCCGGGCGGCGGGTGCTCATGGTCAGCGGCGAGGAGTCCCCGGCCCAGATCCGCATGCGGGCGGAGCGCCTCGACGCCGTCTCGCCCGACCTCTACCTCTTCTGCGAGACCGGCCTGGAGGAGGTGGTGGAGGCCATCGAGAGCATGCGGCCGGAGGTGGTGGTGGTCGACTCCATCCAGACGATGGCCAGCCCCGACGTCGCCTCGGCCCCCGGGGGTGTGAGCCAGCTGCGCGAGTGCGCCCAGCGCCTGCAGGCGCTGGCCAAGGAGCGGGGCATCACCACCTTCCTGGTGGGGCACGTCACCAAGGACGGCGCGCTGGCCGGGCCGCGCGTGCTGGAGCACATGGTGGACACGGTCCTCTACTTCGAGGGCGAGCGCCACGACTCCGTGCGCGTCCTGCGCGCATCCAAGAACCGCTTCGGCTCCGTCTCCGAGGTGGGCGTCTTCGAGATGGGCGACGCCGGCCTGCGGGAGGTGGACGACCCCTCCCTCCTCTTCAGCCGCCTGCGCTCAGAGGGGGTCTCGGGCGTCGCGCCGGTCATCACCATGGAGGGGAAGCGCCCCCTGCTGGTGGAGGTGCAGGCGCTGGTCACCCCCACCTCCCTGCCGGTGCCCAAGCGGGTGGCCTCCGGCCTGGACCAGCGGCGCTTCACCCTCGACCTGGCGGTGCTGGAGAAGCGGGCGCACCTGAGCTTCTTCGACCACGACGTCTTCTGCGGGACGGCCGGGGGCCTGCACATGGTGGAGCCCGCGTGCGACCTGGCCATCTGCCTGGCGGTGGCCTCGTCCCGGCTGGATAAGCCCCTGCCGCCGGGCCTGGCCATCTTCGGCGAGGTAAGCCTGGCCGGGGAGGTGCGCCCGGTCTCCCGCATGGAGGCGCGGGTGCGCGAGGCCCAGCGCCTCGGCTTTCAAGGGATGCTGGCCCCCGACGCCGGGGACGTCCCGGAGCCCGGGCGGGGCTTCGAGCTGGTGCGGGTGGGGGACATCCGCGCCGCCCTGCGCGCCTGCGGCCTGGGTTCCTGAGCCCGCGGGCCGCGCCCGCCGCCCTTGCAGTCTTGTTCTTATTATATTAACATTAATGTTAAGTATTATGGAACAATTATTGGCGGAACGGCTGGCGGGCGAACTGAGGATCGACGTCACCCAGATGGTCAGGGAATACTGGGAGGTCATCTTGCTCAAGAACCTCCTGGAATCGCCGCACGGCAGGAACCTGGTCTTCAAGGGCGGCACCGCCCTGCGGCTCGTCTACGGCTCCCCCCGCTTCTCCGAGGACCTGGACTTCGCCCTGCTCGAGGACTCGCTCAAGGGGAAGGTGGAGAGCATCGCGCGGGACATGACCGCGCCCTTCCCGGAGACGTCGATCACCGACGCCGCCGCCAGGCGCTGGACCTATCTCTGGGAGATCAAGGTTTCCGAGGCCTGGATGGCACGGCCCTTCCGCGTCAAGGTGGAGATATCCCGGAGGCCCGTGGGGGGCTACGACTACCGGCTCGGGTTGATGACCTCACCCGCCACTCCCCTGCAGGCGCTGGGCAACGTGGCCACGCTGGAGCAGCTCTATTCCGACAAGCAGGAGTGCCTGAAGAGCCGTTCCGCCCCCAAGGACCTCTTCGACACCTGGTATATCTGCCAGCGGCTCAAGCTGCCCTACCGGCCTCCAACCGGCCGTGTCTCCAGGACGGTCCTCCGGCGGGACCTGGGGAAATACCTGCCCGCCGATTACCGGCAGGTCATCGAGGAGTTACAATGAGGGACCTGGAACTGGTGAGGAGGCTGCAGGCCGCCGGCAAGGATTTCTACACCCCCACCGACCTGGAGAAGGTCACCGGCCTGGACCGGAAGAGCCTCTACGTATCGCTCAACAGGTGGGTCTCCAGGGGCGTCCTGGAGCGGGTGATGCGGGGCGTCTACGTGGTCCCGGGCGGCGGGGCGCGGCTCGAGAGGATCGCCGGCCAGCTCTACTTCCCTTGCTACCTGTCCTTCGAAGCGGCGCTCTCGCGCCTGGGCATCCTCAACCTGGTGCCTTACACCCTGACCTTCGCCACCTCCCGCAAGACCAGGTCGCTGGAGTTGCTGGGCCGCCGGGTCGAATACAGTCAACTCAAGCAGGACCTGTTCTTCGGTTTCGAGCCGGCCGACGGATACTACCTGGCCCTGCCGGAGAAGGCCCTGCTCGACCTGGCATATCTCGCATCCCTGGGCCGGGCTTCCCTGCCCCTGGACGAGCTGGACCTCGGCTCGCTGTCCCGGCCGGTCCTCGAGGAGATGGCGGAGCGGTTCCCTGCCAGGGTGAGGGAGAGAGTGGCGGGGCTGGTTTGAGGGTCAGGTCTTCCAGCGGACGCCGTCGCGGCGGTCCTCGATCTTGACGCCCTTCTCCTCCAGGCGCGCGCGGATGTAGTCGGCGGACTCCCAGTCCCTGGCGGCGCGGGCGCGGGAGCGCAGTTCCACCAGCAGGTCGATGAGTTCCTCCGCCGGGGGAAGGTGCGACCTGCCCGCGTGGGCCATGGTCTCCTGGACGGCCCGCCTTCTCCCCCTCGGCGCCTTCACACTGGTAGGCCTCTTCCTCCGCTTCTTTCAGGGGAGCGAAGAGCCCCAGCACCTGGCACAGCTTGAGCAGGGTCTCCTGCCCGAACCCGGCCATGATCACGCCGGCCGGGGTGGGGAAGGTGGCCTGCTCGTCCAGGTAGGTATTGAGTTCCTTGACCAGTTCGAAGGCCACTCCCAGGGCGCGGGCGGTGTTGAAGTCGTCGTCCATGGCCTCCTCGAAGCGCCGCTCCGTGTCCTGGAGCAAGCCGCTCAGCTCCACCTCCCGCTGGGAGCGCGCCGGCGCCACGACACCACCCTCCCGGCCCAGGAACTCGGAGAGGGCGAAGACGCAGTTCTCCAGGCGCTCGTAGGCCCGCTTGGCCTCGTCCAGCGCCTCCGGCCCGAAGTCGATGGGGTTGCGGTAATGCGTCTGCAGCACCAGCATGCGCAGCACGTCGGGGTGGTACTTCTCCACGATCTCGTGGACGGTGACGATGTTCCCCAGCGACTTGGACATCTTCTCCTCGGAGATGTTGACGAAGCCGTTGTGCATCCAGTGGCGCACGAAGGGCGACTCGCCGGAGTAGGCCTCGCTCTGGGCGATCTCGTTCTCGTGGTGGGGAAAGATCAGGTCCTGCCCCCCGCCGTGGATGTCGAAGCCCATCCCCAGGTGCTCCAGGGACATGGTCGAGCACTCGATGTGCCATCCCGGGCGCCCCCGGCCCCACGGGGAATCCCAGGAGGGTTCGCCCGGCTTGGCGCTCTTCCACAGGGCGAAGTCGGCGGGGTGCCGCTTGCGCTGGTCCACCTCCACCCGCTCGCCGGCCCGCATGTCCTCGGGGGACCGCTTGGACAGCTTACCGTATTCCGGGAACGACTCGATGGAGAAGTAGACGTCCCCGTCCACCTCGTAGGCGTGGCCCTTCTCCTGGAGCACCGCGATCATGTCCGCCATCTTGCCCACGTACTCGGTGGCGCGGGGCGTGACGTCGGGCGGCAGGACGTTGAGGGAGACCATGTCCCGCTTGAAGGCCTCCTCGTAGCGGCGGGCCAGCTCCTCCGGGGTGGTGCCCTCCTCCGCCGCGCGGTTGATGATCTTGTCGTCCACGTCCGTGAAGTTCTGCACGTGGGTCACCTTGTATCCCTGGTAGAGCAGGTAACGCTTGATGATGTCGAAGGTGAGGTAGGCCCGCCCGTTGCCCACGTGGATGTAGTTGTAGACGGTGGGGCCGCAGACGTACATGCCGATCTTCCCCTCGTCGCGGGGGTTGAGCGCTTCCTTGCGGCCGGTCATGGTGTTGTAGGCCTTGATCATGGCGCCTCCGCCTCGGCCACCCTGACCTCCGTCAGCTTCAGCTCTTCCTCTGTGCGTTTGAGGTCGACCTCGGTGTGGGCCAGCTCCTCCTCGGCCTTGCGCAGCTCATCCTCGGTGCGCTCCAGCTCGTCGCGGGTGCGCTCCAGTTCCTCCTGGGTCTCGATGAGGTGCTCCTCCAGCCTGTCGATGCGCCGGTTGTAGCACTCGAACATCTCCTGCACGGGGTCGGGGATGTTCTCGTGGTGCAGGTCCACCACCCGCTCGCCGGCGCAGGCCACCACCCGGCCGGGGATGCCCACCACCGTGCAGTCGGGCGGGACGTCCCTGACCACCACCGCGCCCGCCCCCACCCGGGCCCCGTCGCCCACGGTGATGGGCCCGAGCACCTTGGCGCCGGCGGCGATGACCACGTCCCGGCCGATGGTGGGGTGGCGCTTGCCCTTCTCCTTGCCGGTGCCGCCCAGGGTCACGCCCTGGTAGAGGGTGACGCCCTCGCCGATCTCGGTGGTCTCGCCGATGACCACCCCCATGCCGTGGTCGATGAAGACGTTCCGGGCGATGCGGGCCCCGGGGTGGATCTCGATGCCGGTGATGAGCCTGTTGAAGTGGGAGAGCAGCCGGGGCATCACCGGGATGCCCGCCTGCCACATGACGTGGGCGAAGCGGTGCATCCACAGGGCGTGCAGGCCGGGGTAGGCCAGCAGGATCTCCACGATATTGGTGGCGGCCGGATCACGCTCGCGCACCGCCTGGATGTCGCTTTTCAAGAGGTTGAACATGGTCCTGAACCTTCCTTTGTTAAAGGGGTCAGACCCCCCCGTCTCGGTGTCGGGCTATGGGACGGGGACGATCTCCACGCCGCTCTCGGGCACCTCGACCTTCTCGAAGACGACCTTCCCTTCCTCGTTCGCCGCGATGCGGATGGCCTGGCCCGGCTCGACCTCCTTGGAGAGGACCTTCTCGGACAGGGGGTCCTCCACCATCCGCTGGATGGCCCGGCGCAGCGGCCGCGCCCCGAAGAGGGGGTCGAAGCCCTCCCTGGCCAGCAGGTCCCTGGCCTCCGGGGACAGGATCAGCTCGACGTCCTGGGACTGCATCTGCTCCAGCACCCGCTTCATCAGCATGTCCACGATGAGCAGGATCTCCTCGTGGGTCAGCTCGTGGAAGACGATGACCTCGTCCAGGCGGTTGAGCAGTTCCGGCCGGAAGGCCCGCTTGAGCTCGGAGAGCACCCGCTCCTTCATCTTGTCGTAATCGATCTTGCCGTCCACCTGGGTGGTGAAGCCCAGGGCGGCGGCCTTGCCGATGTCCCGCGCCCCCAGGTTGGAGGTCATGATGATGATGGTGTTGCGGAAGTCCACGGTGTGCCCCTGGGAGTCGGTGAGGCGCCCGTCCTCGAATATCTGCAGGAGCATGTTGAAGACGTCGGGGTGGGCCTTTTCGATCTCGTCCAGCAGGATCACCGAGAAGGGCTTGCGCCGCACCGCCTCGGTGAGCTGCCCGCCTTCCTCGTACCCCACGTAGCCGGGGGGCGAGCCCACCAGCCGCGAGACCGCGTGCTTCTCCATGTACTCGGACATGTCGATCTGGATGAGGGCGGACTCGTCGCCGAAGAGGAACTCCGCCAGGGTGCGCGCCAGCTCGGTCTTGCCCACGCCCGAGGGCCCCAGGAAGATGAAGGAGCCGCTGGGCCGCTTGGGGTCTTTCAGGCCGGAACGGGTGCGGCGGATGGCCCGCGACACGGCGCTGACAGCCTCGTTCTGGCCCACCACCCGCTCGTGCAGGCCGTCCTCCATGCGCAGGAGCTTGGTGCTCTCCTCCTCGGTCAGCTGGTAGACGGGGATGCCCGTCCAGGAGGAGAGGATGTCGGCGATCTCGTCCTCGGTGACCTGGACCTGGTGCGAGCCGTTGGGCATCTTCCAGTCCTTCTCGCGCTCGGTTATCTCGTCGATGACCGCCTTCTCCCGGTCGCGGAAGGAGGCCGCCACCTCGAACTCCTGGTTGGCGATGGCCGCCTGCTTCTCCTGGCGCACCTTCTGCAGCTTCTCCTCCAGCTCGCGGAAGTCGTCGGGCGCGGTCATGGCCCGGATGCGCAGGCGGGAGGCGGCCTCGTCGATGAGGTCGATGGCCTTGTCCGGCAGGAACCTGTCGGTGATGTAGCGCGAGGCCAGGTTGGCCGCGGCCACCAGGGCGCCGTCGGTGATGGTGACGCGGTGGTGGGCCTCGTAGCGGTCGCGCAGGCCCTTCAGGATGTCGATGGTGTGGGCCACCGTGGGCTCCTCCACCACGATGGGCTGGAAGCGCCGCTCCAGGGCGGCGTCCTTCTCCAGGTGCTTGCGGTACTCGTCCAGGGTGGTGGCCCCCACCGTCTGCAGCTCGCCCCGGGCCAGGGCCGGTTTGAGGATGGAGGCGGCGTCGATGGCCCCCTCGGCCGCCCCGGCTCCCACCAGGTTGTGCAGCTCGTCGATGAAGAGGATGATGTCGCCGCGGGTGCGGACCTCCTTGACCACCTTCTTCAGGCGCTCCTCGAAGTCGCCGCGGTAACGGGAACCCGCCACCAGCGCTCCCAGGTCCAGGGTGTAGACCTGTTTCCCCTTGAGCATGTCCGGCACCGTGTTGGAGACGATGGACTGGGCCAGCCCCTCCACCACCGCGGTCTTGCCCACGCCGGGCTCCCCGATGAGCACCGGGTTGTTCTTGGTGCGGCGGGAGAGCACCTGCATCACTCTCTCGATCTCCTTCTCCCGGCCGATGACCGGGTCGAGCTTGTTCTGCGCCGCCAGCACGGTGAGGTTGCGGCCGAACTGGTCCAGCACCAGGTTGCCGGCGGGAGCGGCTTCCCCTCCCGGCTGGGCACCCGGTTCCTTGCCGCAGCCGGCGACCCCGGTGAGCAGCTGGACCACGGTGTTGCGCACCCGGTCCAGGTCGGCCCCCAGCTTCATCAGCACCTGGGCCGCCACTCCCTCGCCCTCGCGGATGAGGCCCAGCAGGATATGCTCGGTGCCGATGTAGTTGTGGCCGAGCTGCAGGGCTTCGCGCAGCGACAGCTCCAGCACCTTCTTGGCCCGCGGCGTGAAGGGGATGTGCCCGGTGGGGGGCGAGGAGCCCCGGCCGATGATCTCCTCCACCTGCTCCCGCACCGCCTCCAGGCTGATGCCCATGGACTCCAGGGCCTTGGCGGCCACGCCTTCCCCCTCCTGGATCAGGCCGAGGAGGAGGTGCTCGGTGCCGATGTAGTTGTGGTTGAGCATCCTCGCCTCTTCCTGGGCGAGGACCACTACCCGTCGGGCCCTGTCGGAAAATCGTTGGAACACTTTTACCAACCTCCAGTCCGGTTAATTTGCTTTAAGATTATATACCATATGTTGTCGTCAATTCCTCTTCAGGCCTTTTACATCGGCATCCGTTCCGCTTTCGTTTACTCGCTCTATTTGATGTTATCCCCACTGGGGGATTAATTATGCAAGAGGTAGATCGCTTCGCTTCGCTCGCGATGACACCGGGGCGCTCGCGATGACAGCGGGGGCGCGCCTATTCCGGGCGCAGGTGGGGGAAGAGGATGACGTCGCGGATGGAGTGGGCGTCGGTCAGCAGCATCACCAGGCGATCCACCCCCAGGCCCAGGCCGCCGGTGGGGGGCATGCCGTACTCCAGGGCGCGCAGGTAATCGAAGTCGATGCGGTGGGCCTCCTCGTCCCCCGCCTCGAACCGGGCCGCCTGGTCCTCGAAGCGCGAGCGCTGGTCCAGGGGGTCGATGAGCTCGGAGAAGGCGTTGGCTATCTCCCGGTTGGCCGCGATGAGCTCGAAGCGCTCCGTCAGTTCCGGGTCGTCCCGGTGCAGCCGGGCCAGGGGGGAGACCTCGCGCGGGTAGTCCATGACCATGGTGGGCTGCCAGAGCCGGTTCTCCACCAGCTTCTCGAAGAGCTCGGTGAGGATCTTGCCCTTGCCCCAGTCCTTCTCCAGGGGGATGTTGTTGGCCTCCGCCAGCTTGCGCAGTTCCGAAAGATCGTCGGCGAAGCTCACCCGCTGCCCCAGGGCCTCGCTCACCGCGTCCAGCATGGTCACCCGGCGCCAGGGCGGGGTGAAGTCCAGGGGCTGCCCCTGGTACTCGATGACCGGGGAGCCGGTGATGGCGGTGACCACGCCCGCCACCATCTCCTCCAGGAAGTCCATGAGGTCCAGGTAGTCCACGTAGGCCCAGTAGAACTCGAGCATGGTGAACTCGGGGTTGTGCTTGTAGGAGATGCCCTCGTTGCGGAAGTTGCGGTTGATCTCGTAGACCTTGTCCAGGCCGCCCACGATGCACCGCTTCAGGTAGAGCTCGGGCGCGATGCGCAGGTAGAGGTTGACGTCCAGGGCGTTGTGGTAGGTGATGAAGGGGCGCGCGGTGGCGCCGCCGGGGATGGCGTGGAGCATGGGCGTCTCCACTTCGATGAAGCCGCGTTCGTCCAGGAAGTCCCGCAGCGCGCGGATGGTCCGCACGCGGGTCATCAGCGCCGCCCTCACCTCGGGGTTGACGGCCAGGTCCACGTAGCGCTGGCGGTACCGGGTCTCCACGTCCTTCAGCCCGTGCCACTTCTCGGGCAGGGGCCGGATGGACTTGCTGAGCAGGCTCGTACTCCTCCACCCGCACCGAGAGCTCGCCCCGCTTGGAGCAGAAGACCGTCCCGGCGGCGCCGACCCAGTCCCCGATGTCCAGGGTGCCGAAGCGCTCGTAGCCCTCCTCGCCCAGCTGGTCGATGGAGGCGTACAGCTGGATGCGGCCCGAGGAGTCCTGCAGGTCGGCGAAGGTGGCCTTGCCGTGGCGCCGCAGGGCCATGAGCCTCCCGGCCACGGCCGCGCGGTGATCGCTGTCGGTGCCCGCCTCCAGGGAGCCGAAGCCCTCGCGCAGGCCGGCCACGGTGTCGGCTCGGGGGTACTTGAACCCGAAGGGCTCGACGCCCCAGGAGCGCCACTGCTCCAGCTTGGCCAGGCGCTGGCGCATGAGCTCGTTGAGCTCTTCCTCCCTGGGGGCTTCCCGGTTGTCGCCGTCTTCCATGCCGCGTCTATCTTTCGATCTTGAGGATCTCGTAGCGGATGATGCCGGCGGGGGTGGGGACCTCCACGGTCTCCCCTTCCTTGCGCCCCAGGATGGCCTTGCCCACCGGGCTCTGGTCGGAGATGCTGGTGCGGCTGCCGCGGGCCTCGGCCGAGCTGACCACGCGGTAGGTCTTCTCCTCTTTCATCTCCAGGTCGAGCAGGACCACGGTGATGCCCAGGCTGACCACCCCGACCTTGATGTCGTCCTCCTTGATGATGCGGGCGTTTTCCAGGATGCGCTCTATGTCGATGACGCGCCCCGCCACGAAGGCCTGCTCGTGCTTGGCGTCCTCGTACTCGGAGTTCTCGGTTATGTCGCCGTGGGCGCGGGCCTCCTCCAGCCGCTTGGCTACTTCCCAGCGCTTGACGTTCTTCAGGTGCTCCAGTTCCTCGACCAGCTTGGCGTGCCCCTCCCGGGTGAGGACGATGTCGTCCGGCTTCTCTTCCCGGTATTCCTGCTCCATCTCGTTCATGTTCTCCCGTCTTTCTCCTTACAACGACAACATCCACGCGATGAGTGGATGTAGGCAATATTCTAGCGCCTGCCGGGCCGGTTCGCAAACGGCAACCCTCTCGGCCCTGTTCCCTTGAAGATTTCCGTTTATAATATACTTGCCTGTGCGTGAGGATCGATCACGCGATCGAAGCAGTAATATAAGGAGAAGGCGTGAGGAAATTCTTCCAACCGAGGTCCGTGGCGGTCATCGGGGCGTCGGACAAACCCGGCAAGGTCGGGCGGGTGGTGCTGGAGAGCCTGGTCAACTCGGAATTCCCGGGGGAGATCATCCCGGTCAACCCCAACGACCCGGAGATCATGGGCTTAAAGTCCTACCCCTCGGTCTCGGAGATACCGTCCGTCCCCGACCTGGCCATGATAATAGTGCCCGCCAAGGCCGTCCCCGACGTGCTGGACGAGTGCGGCAGGAAAGGCATCGAGGCGGCGGTGATCATCTCCGCCGGCTTCAAGGAGGCGGGCAAGGAGGGCTACCGGCTGGAGCGGCAGCTGGCGGAGATCACCGCGAAGTACCCCATCCGGGTGCTCGGCCCCAACTGCCTGGGCCTGGCCGACACCTCCACCCCCATCAACGCCACCTTCGCCAGCATCTACCCGCTGGCGGGCCGCCTGGCTTTCTTCTCGCAGTCGGGGGCCCTGTGCACGGCGGCCCTCGGCTGGTCCAGGGAGATCGGGCTGGGGTTCTCCAAGTTCGTGTCCATCGGCAACAAGATGGACATCGACGAGGTGGACCTGCTCAAGGCGCTGGAGGACGACTGGCACTCGGCGGTCATCGCCGGATACCTGGAAGGCATCAACCGGGGCGAGGAGTTCCTGCGCCTGGCCGCCGAGGTCACCCGCAAGAAACCGGTGATCATCTTCAAGGCGGGCACCACCCAGGCGGGGGCCAAGGCGGTGTCCTCGCACACCGGGACCCTGGCCGGCTCGGAGAACGCCTACATCGCCTCCTTCAAGCGCACCGGGGTCATCCGGGCCGCGACCATGGAGGACCTCTTCCAGGTCTGCCGGGGTTTCTCCCAGCAGCCCGTACCCGGCGGCAGCAACGTGGTCATCGTGACCAACGCGGGCGGGCCGGGCATCATCACCGCCGACGCCCTGGAGCACGAGAAGCTGGCCCTGGCCAGCCTGGGGACCTCGACCATCGAGTCCCTGAGGCAGTGCCTGCCGCCTGCCGCCGCCATCTACAACCCCGTGGACGTGCTGGGTGACGCCCTGGCCGACCGCTACCGGGACGCCCTGGAGGTCCTGATGCTGGACAAGAACATCGATTCCATCATCATCATCCTCACCCCGCAGGCCATGACCCAGATACCCGAGACCGCCCAGGCCGTGGCCGACGTCTGCGCCGGCAAGGGCAAGAGCATCTTCACGGTGTTCATGGGGGGCTCGGAGATCGAGCCGGCGGAGAAGATACTCTACGAGGCGGGCATCCCCAACTACCGTTTCCCCGAGACCGCGGTGCGCACCATCAAGGCCATGGTGGACTACCGCGAGTACCTCGACCGGCCCTCCGACAGTTTCCCGCGGTTCCCGGTGGACCGGGACGCGGTCCAGGCCGTCCTGGACAAGGTGACGGCGGACGGGCGCTTCCAGCTGGGCGAGGTGGAGGCCAGCGAGGTCTTCCGCCACTACGGCATCCCGGTGGCCAAGACCATCCTCGGCACCAACCTGTTCGAGTGCATCGAGGCGGGCCGGGAGATCGGCTACCCGGTGGTGGCCAAGATCGCCTCCCCCCAGATCCTGCACAAGACCGACGTGGGAGGGGTCAAGGTGGGGCTCGAGAACACCGACGACCTCATCACCGCTTACGAGGAGATCACCGCCAACGCCCGGCGGCTGATGCCCGACGCCCAGATCTGGGGGGTCGTGGTGCAGGAGATGCTCAAGCCCTCCAAGGAGCTGATCGTGGGCGTCAACCGCGACCCCCAGTTCGGCCCGCTGATCATGGTGGGCCTGGGCGGTATCTACGTCGAGGTCATCAAGGACATCAGCTTCCGCCTGGCCCCGGTGGGGGAGCGGGAGGCCATGGAGATGATCAAGGAACTCAAGTCCTACTGGCTGCTCCGGGGAGCGCGGGGCGAGACGCCCGCGGACATCGGAAAGCTGGCGGAGATAATCCAGCGGATCTCCCAGCTGGTCTCGGACTTCCCCGCCATCCACGAACTGGACATCAACCCCCTGCGGGTTTTTGATAAAGACCAGGGCTGCATAGCGGCCGACGCCAGGATGATCATAGGAGAGTGATGAGGCCATGAAAGCGATATATCTCATATCGGAACAGGGTTTCTCGGGCCTGCACACCATGGCCCTGGGCCTGGGCCTGCGCCTGCAGAAGGACGGTTACAAGGTGGGTTTCATCAAGCCCCTGGGCAACCTCTACCTGAAGGACGGGGACATGGTCACCGACGCCGACGCCTCCTTCCTGGTCCAGACGCTCGGGCTGGACGAGGAGATCAAGGATGCCTGCCCGGTCATCCTCACCCCGCAGCTGGTCAACAACGCCCTGGTGGGGGAGCGGCAGGACTACCTGGGAATAGTGAAGAGGGCCTTCGGCCGCGTCTCGGAGGGCAAGGACGTAGTGCTGGTCCAGAGCTCCATGTCGGCCCGGCAGGGCGCCTTCCTGGGCCTTTCCGGCTACGATCTGGCCCGGGAACTGGACACCCGGGTCCTGATGGTGGAGCGGCTCAACGACGCCATGATCGCCGACAACATACTGCACGCCCGGAGCGTCCTGGGCGAGCTGATGATCGGCGTCATCCTCAACCTGGTCTCGCCGGGGCGGCAGTCCTTCGCCCATGACATGCTGTCCAAGTACCTCGAGGAGACGGTGAAACTGCCGGTGCTGGGGCTGATACCGGAGGACCGCCTGCTCAGGTCCGTCAGCATCCGCGAGCTCGCCGCCGGCCTGCACGGCGAGGTGCTGAGCGGCGAGGAGGCCCTGGACAACCTGGTCGAAGGGGTCATCGTGGGAGCCATGGGGCCGGAGCACGCCATGTCCTTCTTCCGCAAGCGGAAGGGGGAGTGCGTGGTGACGGGCGGGGACCGCTCGGACATCCAGCTGGCCGCCCTGGAGGCCAACATCCCCTGCCTGGTCCTGTCCGGCCACCTCTACCCCTCGCCCATCATCCTGGGCAAGGCGGACGAGATGGGAGTACCGGTCATCCTGGTCAACGACGACACCCTCACCGCGGCCGAGAAGACCGACATGGTCATCAAGACCGCGCGCTCCAGAGAGCCCAAGAAGCTGGAACGCCTGAGCGAGCTGTTCGAGATGTACGTGGACATGGACAGGTTCTACCGCCTGGCAGGCCTGAAGTGAGCGAGGCGGTCCGCGTCAGTCGATGGCCTTGAGCAGGGGGTAGGGGTTGACGGCCGCCCCGCCGCCGGGGTGGACCTCGAAATGCAGGTGGGGACACCCCCGGGCGTTCCCGGTGTCTCCCACGTAACCGACGACCGTGCCGGCGGAGACGCGGCCGGAAGCCGCGAAGCCCTGCAGGTGCATGTACCAGTAGACGGTGCCGTTGTCCCCGTGCAGGAAGACGTAGTTACCGGGGTTGCCGCCCGAATGCTGCGACAACCGTCCCGCTGGTGATGGCCACGCAGGGGACACCGTAGTTGGCCATGATGTCCGTCCCCTTGTGGGTGCGGCCCACGCTGCGCGGGTTGCCCCAGTCGTTGGAGAAGCTGTGCGGGCCCGCCACCGGGAAGTAGAGCCCGTTCACCGGCCCCACGTCCCAATAGCCGCTTCCGCCCCCGCCTCCGCTGCTGCCGCTGCTCCGGCTGGCCGCCACCTGCTGCGACACCATGGAGGATATCTCCGAATCGAGGCCGCTCAGGATGGACTGCTGCTCCGCCAGCTTGGCCTGGATGGCCGAGCGCTGGGAGGCCTGCGAGGCGGCCTGGGCCTCGTACTGGGCCCGGGAGCTCTCCAGGCTGGCGCGCTTGTCGTTTATCTGGGCGGTGAGGCTGCGGGTGGCGTCGATCATCTCGGTGTCGTAATCCCCGATCATGCGCATGTAGTCGTAGGAGTTCAAGAAGTCGTCGAAGGAGGTCGAGTCCAGCATGACCTCCAGCGAGGAGGAGTTGCCCTCCATGTACATGGCCCTGACCCGCTGGTTGAGGATGCCCTGGTAGCGCGCGAGCTCCGCCTGTGCCGCCTCCAGCTCCGCCTGGTTGCGTTCGATGTAGACCTCCACCACCGAGAGCTGGGACTCGGTCTGGCTCAGGGCGGTGGTCAGCCGGTTGAGCTCCGACTGGTTGGCCTGGAGCTGCGCCTTGACCTGCTTGGCCTTTTCCTGCTTGTCGCTCAAGGAGTCGCCGTAGGCGAGGTTGAGGGGAAGTATTCCCAGCATGCACGCCAGGAACATGCAGAGGAGGGCGTTTCTATATCTGCCCATGTCGCCTCCTTCCATGGGCCGCGCTTCCGTTTGTCAAAGACTGATTCCTTTTCGTTTCCTTACTTTCCTTCAAAGCATATTTCATAAAATTGTAGAGGCTCCCTTCGAAAAGGTCAAATCCACGTGCTATAGTCGAGCTATGGTCTCGGTTATAGACGTTGAGAAGGAGGGGGTCGGTTCCGCCGCCCGCCTGACCACGGAGGCGCTCAAGGGCGGAGGCCTGGCGGTGCTGCCCACCGACACGGTATACGGGCTGGCCGCCTCGGTCCACCGGCCGGAGGCGGTGCGCCGCATCTTCGCCGCCAAGGGTCGGCAGAGCGAGAAATCCCTGGTGGTGATGGTCGCCAGCACAGGTGAAGCCGCGGGCCTGGTGGCGGAGGAAGAGCGGGACGCCCTGAAGAGGCTGGCCCGTTTCTGGCCCGGCAAGCTGACCATCGTGATCAAGCGGAAGGCGGCCGCCTGGATGGACCTGACGGCGCCGGGGCGGGATTCCCTGGGGCTGCGGGTGCCCGACCACCCCCTGACCCTGGCGGTGCTGGCCCTCACCGGGCCCCTGGCGGTGACCAGCGCCAACCGCAGCGGCGGGGACACACCGGCGGCTTTCTCCGACATCCCGGAGAGCATCCTGGAGGTGGCGGACGTCGCCTGCTTCTCCCGCCACCCGGGGGAGGGGGCCCCTTCCACCGTGGTCGAGGCCGGCGCCTCCGGTTTGAGGATCCTCCGCCAGGGCAGCATCACCCTTCCGGAACTGGAGAAGGCCTGGCGAGGGGAGCCCTTCAGACCGGCCGGACTGAAAACGGCGCCCCCAGTATGATAAACTTTCCGGGATTATCATGATAAGTGTTCTATTCGTCTGTACGGGAAATATATGCCGCAGCCCCATGGCCGAGGCCCTCTTCGAGGACCGGCTGGTCAAGGGCTATCCCCTCCTGTTCCCGCTGGTAAAGGTGGAGTCGGCGGGCACCATCGCCATCGAGGGCAACCGCGTCACCGAGACCGCCGTGCAGACCATGGACCTCTGGGGCATCGACCTGAGCCGCCACCGCGCCCAGCCCCTGGACGCGCGCCTGGCGCGGGGGGCGAGCCTCATCGTCACCATGGCCAGGGAGCACCTCCTGTCCATCGAAAGGCTGGGAGAGGAGCTCCTGGAGAAGTCCTTCACCCTCAAGTACCTGTCCTCTCGCCGCGAGGCGGCGCTGGAACGGTTGGGGGGGGAAGCCGTGCAGGACGAGGGCGAGCTGGATACGCGGCTGCAGCTGCTCAAGTCCTGGCTGGCCGGGGAGCGCCGGGGCGGGAAAGGGCGGGAGCCGGAGATCATGTCCTCTGATATAATTGACCCCATTGGCGGCAGCCTGGAGACCTACCTGACGGTAGCCGAGGATATCTCCGCCAACCTGGAAGAGATGATGCTGGTGCTGTTCGGACGACCGGAGGTGCAGGGATGAAGATCGGGCTGGGCTCCGACCACGCTGGACTGAGGCTCAAGTCGGCCATCGCCGGCCGGCTCCTCGAGGAGGGCCACGAGGTCCTGGACGTGGGCACCGGAAACGCGGATTCCTGCGACTACCCCGAGTTCGCCCGGCAGGTGGCCGAGGCGGTACGGGACGGGGAGTGCGAACGGGGCATCCTGGTCTGCGCCACCGGCGTGGGCATGGCCGTCTGCGCCAACAAGGTGCGGGGCGTGCGCGCCGGCGCCTGCAACGACCTCTTCACGGCCCGCTTCAGCCGGCTGCACAACGACCTGAACGTCCTGTGCCTGGGAGAGCGGGTCATCGGGGAAGGCCTGGCCCTGGAGATAGTGCGGGTCTGGCTGGAGACCCCCTTCGAAGGCGGCCGGCACCAGCGCCGGCTGGAGCTCATCCGGTCCCTCGAGGGCGAGGGCCGGGAACAACCATCGAGCTGATATGGACATGAACGCAAAGGAGACCCGGATGAACATGACCGCTTTGTTGAAGACCGATCCGGAGGTAGCCGGGATCATCCAGGCCGAGTTGCAGCGGGAACGGGACAAGATCGAGCTCATCGCCTCGGAGAACTTCCCCTCCCTGGCCGTGCTGGAGGCGGCCGGCTCCGTGCTGACCAACAAGTACGCCGAGGGATACCCGGGCAAGCGCTACTACGGCGGCTGCGAGTGCGTGGACCTGGCCGAGGAGCTGGCCATCAAGCGGGCCGTGGAGCTCTTCGGGGCGGAGCACGCCAACGTGCAGCCCCACTCCGGGGTGCAGGCCAACACCACCGTCTACTTCGCCGCCCTCAAGCCGGGCGACGTCATCCTGGGCATGGACATGCGCCACGGCGGGCACCTCTCCCACGGTTCACCGGTGAGCCTCTCGGGGAGCCACTACAAGGCCTTCCATTACGGCGTGAACCGGGAGACCGAGCGGCTGGATTACGAGGAGATCGCCGAGGTGGCCAGGTCGTGCCGGCCCCGCCTGATCATCGCGGGCGGCAGCGCCTACCCGCGCGACCTCGACTTCGCCGCCTTCCGGCGCATCGCCGACGAGGTGGGCGCCTACCTCATGGTGGACATGGCCCATTTCGCCGGGCTGGTGGCCGGCGGCGCGCACTCCGACCCGGTGCCCCACGCCCACTTCGTCACTTCCACCACCCACAAGACCATGCGGGGCCCGCGGGGCGGCATGGTCCTGTGCGTCCGGGAGCAGGCCCAGGCGGTGGACCACGCCCTCTTCCCGGGGGTGCAGGGAGGCCCGTTGATGCACATCATCGCGGCCAAGGCAGTGGCCTTGAAGGAGGCCTCGGGTGACGAGTTCAAAGCCTACGCGCGCCGCATCGTGGACAACGCGGCGGCGCTGGCCGCGGCCCTGCAGGAACGGGGCTTCCGGCTGGTCTCCGGGGGCACCGACACCCACCTGATGCTCATCGACCTCCGTCCCCAGGGGGTCACCGGCATCGAGGCGCAGCTGGCCCTGGACGAGGTGAGCATCACCACCAACAAGAACGAGGTCCCCTTCGACGAGCGGCCTCCCGCCATCGCCAGCGGCCTGCGGCTGGGCACGCCGGCCATGACCACGCGGGGCATGAGCGAGGCGGACATGGTCACCATCGCCGGTTTCATCACCGAGGTGATCGACAACATCGGGGACCGACGCGGTCAAGGAGAGGGTACGGGGCCAGGTGGCGGAGTTCCTGGAAGCCTTCCCCCTCTACCCGGAGATATAGGGCGAAGCGCGGGGTTATGGGCACCCGGCCTAGCTGGAACGACTATTTCGCGGCCATCTCCCGGCAGGTGTCCACCCGATCCACCTGCCTGAGGCGGCAGGTGGGCTGCGTCATCGTCCTGGGCAAGCGCATCGTGGCCACGGGGTACAACGGGGCCCCCTCGGGCCTGTCCCACTGCTCCGAGACCGGGTGCCTGCGGGACCAGCACAACATCCCCTCCGGCGAGCGGCACGAGATCTGCCGGGGCCTGCACGCCGAGCAGAACGCCATCATCCAGGCGGCCCTGTACGGGGTGGCGGTGCAGGGGGCCGTCCTCTACTGCACCCATCACCCCTGCACCCTCTGCACCAAGATGATCATCAACGCGGGCATCGAGCGCATCTTCTACCTGGAGGGCTACCCGGACGAGATGGCCGCGCAGCTGCTCGCGGAGGCCGGCGTGGGCACCGAGCAGCTGCCGCACGGATAGGAGGCCCCCGTGCTCATCTACATCATCACCTTCGCGACCGCCCTGGTCCTGGCCCTGCTCTTCACGCCGATCAACCGCCGCTTCTCCCAGCGGGTGGGGGCCGTGGTCATGCCGCACGACCGCAAGATCCACGAGAAGCCCACCACCACCATGGGGGGCATCGCCATGTACCTGGCGGTACTGCTGGCCCTGCTGGCCTGCAAGATCCTGGTCAGCACCATGGACCCGTCCAGCCTGCCGCGGGGCATCCGCGAGGCCCTCTCGTCCCAGGAGCTCCTGGGCATCCTCCTGGCCTCCCTGATCATCCTGCTGCTGGGCGTCTGGGACGACCTGCGCGAGCTCTCCCCGCTGGCCAAGCTGACCGGCCAGGTGGCGGCGGTGCTGGTGATGATCTCCTTCGGGGTGGAGATCCGCAGCATCTCCTACATCCGCGGCGACTTCATCGACCTGAGCGGCAGCCCGGCGGCCTCCATCCTCCTGACCCTGGTGTGGATGGTGGCCTTCATCAACTTCATCAACCTCATCGACGGGCTGGACGGGCTGGCGGCCGGCGTGGCCTGCATCTCCGCCGCGGCCTTCTTCATCTACGGCACGCAGGTGGGGCAGGACCAGGCGGTACTGCAGGCCATGGTCATCTCGGCGGCCCTGGGCGGGGCGACCCTCGGCTTCCTCTATTACAACTTCAACCCGGCCAGCATCTTCATGGGGGACTCCGGCGCCATGTTCCTCGGGTTCATCCTGGGGGCCATCTCCATCCAGGGCATCCTCAAGCGCGCCGCCGTGGCCACCGCCCTCCCGCCCCTCATCGTCCTGGCCATCCCCATCGTGGACACGGGCCTGGCCATCATCCGGCGGATGCGCGGCCACCTGCCGGTCCACCACGCCGACAAGGAGCACATCCACCACCGCCTGCTCTACCTGGGGCATTCCCAGAAGCAGGCGGTGCTGCTGATCTACCTGTGGACGGGGCTGCTGACGGCGGTGGCCCTGGTCCTGGAGTTCACCAGCAACAAGAAGCTCTTCTTCGTGCTGCTGCTGGTGACCCTGGCCAGCTTCCTCTTAAGCGTCATCCCGCGCTTCCTCAAGGCCCGGCACGAGGAGGACTACGTCCTCGACATGGAGGAGGAGTCCGGCCTGGTCCCCGACCCCTGGGTGGTGGAGCCGCCCGAGATCATCGACCACGAAGACTGACGAGCCGCCCGAGGTCAGCCGACCCCTTCCAGGCCTGGCGAGCCCAGAGCCTTGCGGATTCTACCGGGAAGCTCTTCGATTCCGGGCTTCGAGGGCCGGGCTATCGTTGCAGGGAGCTCCGCAAATGGCGTCGAGGTCTGAGGCCCTAAGCGATGGTGGGGAGCTGGCTCTCGGTCATGATGTCCATCCTGATGGCCCCGCGCTCCGCCAGCCGGAAGAACAGGTCCACCACGTCCGGGTCGAACTGCCGGCCCGCCTCGTTGCGCAGTTCCGCCATGGCCTTCTCCACCGGCAGGGCCTTGCGGTAGGGCCGGTCGGAGGTCATGGCCTCGAAGGCGTCGCAGACCCCGATGATCCTGGCGCCCAGCGGGATGTCCTCGCCGCTCAGCCCCTCCGGGTAGCCGCTGCCGTCGTACTTCTCCTGGTGGTGGTAGACCAGCGGCAGCACCGGCTCCAGCAGCTTGACCGACTGGAGGATGCGGGTGCCGATGAAGGGGTGGTACTGCATCTCCAGGGTCTCGTCCTCGGTGAGCTTGCCCGGTTTCTTGAGGATCTCCTCCTTGATGCCGATCTTGCCGACGTCGTGCAGGATGCTGGCGTTGCGGATGATGTCGATCTCCTCGGGCGTAAGGCCCATCTCCTCCGCGATGAGCACCGCGTACTCGGTGACCCGGTGGGAGTGGCCGTGGGTGTAGGAGTCCCGCGCGTCGATGGCCGAAGCCAGGGCGGTGATGACGTCCAGGTAGATCTCCTCCAGGCTCTCGAAGAGCCGGGCGTTCTCGATGGCGATGGCGGCCTGGCTGGCCAGGCTGGTGAACAGGTTGATCTCGTGGGGCGTGAAGTTGTGCTGCTCGTTGGTGTAGATGTTCAGCACCCCGATGACCTTGTCCTTGAGACTCAGGGGCACGCTGAGCAGCGAGGTCAGCCCCTCATTGCGCGCGTTGACGGAGAAGACGTGGCGGGGGTCGTTGGTGATGTCGGGGACGTGGATGGGCCGGCCCTCGGTGATGACCCGGCCGGCGATGCTCTCCCCCACCTTGATGTTGCCCTTGTGGATGTACTCTTCCGACATGCCGTGGGCGGCGGCCATCACCAGTTCCTGCGAGTCCTCGTCCAGCAGCATCAGCGAGGAGATCTTGGCGTCGAAGAGGCCGATGCTCATCTGCACGATCTGCTGGAGCACCGTGTCCAGGTCGACGGCGGAGGTGATGGCCTTGTCGATCTCGAAGATGGCGTGCAGCTCGCCGATGCGGTCCTCCAGGTCGACGTAGAGCCGGGCGTTGTGGACGGCCACCGAGGCCTGGATGGCCAGGGCGTTGAGCAGGTTGAGGTCGTAGGGGCCGAAGGCGTTGCGGTGCAGGCTGCCCACGGTGATGACGCCGTAGGTCTCCTCGCGCCACTTCATGGGGGCGTAGATGGCCGAGCGGATCCGCCGCGTCTCCAGGAGCTGCCGGAAACGCGGCTCCTGGTCGGTGTCCTCCACCACCAGGGGGGCGCCCTTCTCCAGCACCGTCCCCACCAGCCCGTATTCGCCGGGGATGCGGATGGAGGTCTCCATCTCGTTCATGTTGTAGGCGGCGGCGACGCTCAGGTACTCGCGGTCCGTCTCGAAGGCGAACACCGTCACCACGTCGCAGTTGATGGTGCGGGACACCGCCTGCATGAGGTTTTCGAAGATGGTGTTCTCCTTCAGGGTGGAGTCGAAGAGGGTGGCGAAACTGGAGAGGGTGGTCATCTCCACCGTCCTCTGCCGTTTCTCCTTCCTCTCGTGCTCCCGCGACTCCGCCATGAAGCCCGAGATCCAGGTGGCGATGAAGATGACCCCGAGGGGGGTGATGAGGCTCCTGCCCACGTCGGCCCAGCTGATGTCCTGGGTCGAGAGGGCCAGCGCCGTATACGAGGCCATGGCGACCAGGGCGAAGCCCAGCCCCTCGTTGATGCCGTACCAGAAGGTGATGGTGAAGCAGGGCAGGGACAGCAGGTATTCGAAGCCCACCACGGGTTCTGAGCGGGTGATGTAGACGAGGGCGCTGAAGAGGGCTATCTCGCCCAGGGTTATCAGGCGGACGGTCATGTGCAGCTTCTCATCGGGCGCGCGCTTGAGGATGAAGTACGTGACGATGAAGTAGACGCCGATCCCGATGAGCATGGGGACGAACGACGAGGCGGAGACGGAGTCCCGGATGAAGAGGTACTGGACCGCGATGAACAACCAGGACATGACGCGAGTCTTCCTGCTGAAACCCAGCATGCGTTCCTTGTAATCCAACGTCCTACCTCTGGCTCCCGAGCCTTGCTGCCTGACGCTACGTCATCCGGCAGGCGAACCAGCGCCCGCCCAATTCCATATTTTACTGCACCGTGGGCCTATTTTCTATTTATACCGTCCATCCTCCCTTTATGATACGCTTTTATGGACCTGCTGTCCTTGCGCGTCAACATGTAAAGGAGGGGATTCCATGTTAGGCGGTTACATGGGACGGGTGCTCGAGGTCGACTTGAGCACCGGCAAAACGCGTTCTTACCCGCTCTCCGACAGGATGCTGGAGCTGTACGTGGGGAGCAAGGGCCTGGGGGCCCGGCTGCTCTACGAGCTCCTGCCACCCGGGGTGGACCCGATGAGCCCGGAGAACATCCTCATCGTCACCACCGCGGCCATGACCGGCACCGGGGCGCCCAGCACCAACAGGTTCAACGTCACTTCCAAGTCGCCCGCCACCGGCCTGATCGTCAACTCCAACAGCGGCGGCAACTTCGGGGTGCACCTCAAGCGCTCCGGCTTCGACGCCCTGATCGTCCGGGGCAAGGCACCCAAGCCGAGCTGGCTGAAGATCGAGAACGGCGAGGTCTCCATCGAGGACGCCTCGCACCTGTGGGGCCTCGATACCGAGAAGACGCAGGAGAAGCTGCCCAAGAAGATGGGGAAGATGGTCATCGGCCCCGCCGGGGAGAACCTGGTCAAGTTCGCGGCCATCTTCTCGCAGGAGCGGGTGGCGGGCCGGGCCGGCATCGGCACGGTGATGGGGTCCAAGAACCTCAAGGCCGTGGTGGCGGGCGGCGACCAGAAGCCCTGGATCCCCAACGAGGAGAAGTACAAGGAGGTCTGCAAGGGCTGGCGCGAGGTGCTGAAGAACCACCCGGCCACCGGCGAGGCCATGCCCAACTACGGGACGGCCGGCTTCGTCAACCTCTGCAACGCCGCCCACACCATGCCCACCCGCAACTTCCAGCAGGGCCAGTTCCCCGAGATCGACGCGGTGAGCGGGGAGACCCTGGCCGATACCGAGCTGATCAAGAACTACGCCTGCTTCGGGTGCGTCATCGCCTGCGGGCGCCGGGTGGAGGTGGACGGCAAGAACGTCAAGGGCCCGGAGTACGAGACCCTGGGGCTCTTCGGCCCCAACCTGGGCATCTCCGACCTCAAGGCCATCCTGCAGGTGGAACTACGAGTGCGACCTGCTGGGCATGGACGCCATCAGCGTGGGCAACATCCTCGGCTTCACCATGGAGGCGGGGGAGAAGGGCCTGATCAAGACGGACCTCAAGTTCGGCAGCACGCAAGGCGTCTCCCAGGCCATCGAGGACATGGCCTACCGGCGGGGCCTGGGCGACGACATGGCCGAGGGGGTGCGCTCCCTCTCGCGGAAGTACGGCGGGGAGGAGTTCGCCATCCAGTCCAAGGGGCTGGAGATACCCTCCTACGAGCCCCGGGGCGCGGTGGGGCACGGCCTCGGGTACGCCGTCTCCAACCGCGGCGGCTGCCACCTGGCCGGCGGGTACATGATCTACCTGGAGGCCAACGGCCCGGTCACCGTCGACCCCCTGGCGACCACCGGCAAGGCCGGGCTGACCATCCTCAACCAGACCGTGCTGGAGGCCGTCAGCAACCTGGGCTGCTGCAACTTCACCGTCTTCACCATGCTCCACCCGCTGCTGCTGGAGTGGAACGCGCGCTCGCAGCTGCTGGCCAAGGCGCTCTCCATGGGCTTCCTCTACTCGGGGGACCTGCTGGGCGCGTCGATGTCGCTGCCCGATTGGGTCATGCCCTTCCCGGCCCCCTTCAGCATGTTCCCCCAGGTGAAGGCGCATGCCGTCTGCACCGGCACCAACTTCACCATGGGCAAGTTCCTCTCGCTGGGACAGCGGGCCAACAACATCGACCACCTCTTCAACGTGCGCGAGGGCTTCACGGCGCGGGACGACACCCTGCCCACGCGCTTCACCGAGCGAACTGCAGCGCCTGGACGAGCCCGACTCCATAGTGCAGCTGGAGAAGATGAAGAAGCGCTACTACCTGCTGCGCGGCTGGAAGGCGGACGGCACGCCCAGGGACTCGACGCTGAAGCGGCTGAAGATAGAGAAGTAGGGTACCGGTGGTCGAGGTGAAGCTGTTCGCCACCCTGCGCCGGGAAGCCGGGGAGAAGGGCTTCGAGACCGGCGCCTCCTCGGTGGGCGAGGTGCTGCGCGAGCTGGCCTCCCGCTACGACTCAGCCTTCGCCGAACAGATGAAGAGGGCCACCATCCTGGTGAACGGGCGCAACGCCGCCCACCTCAAGGGGAAGCGGACGAAGCTGGCGGATGGGGACGTCATCAGCATCTTCCCGCCCATGGCCGGCGGCTAGGCGCGAAGGGAACGCAAAAAGGGCGCGGCACCTGCCGCGCCCTTATTGCATCGACTGATGGATCTACTTCTTCTTCCAGGCCGACTCGTCAAAGCCGGCGACGGGTACGGAACCTGACGTGCCCGCCGCTGGTAAGCGAGCCCGTGAAGGTCATGGGCACATAGCCAACGACGTCGTGGCCTCCGTCCCAGCCGTAGAAATCGAAGTACATGGGGCGCTCCGCCACGATATCCGGGCCCGAGGTCACCCGCAGCAGGTGGATAGCTGGTAACCCTGGCCGGCATCGAAATTGACGCAGATGGTCACGCGGGAGCCGGCACCCACCTTGACCGTCCTTGGGGCCAGGGCTCCTGCTTCCTGGGTGCAGATAGGTCACTTCCACCGTGGATTCCTTGGTCCCCGGGTTCTGCAGGCACAGCCATTCGTCGAAACCGGAGCCCGTATACCCTTCGGCGAAGAACCAGTCCGCTGAGAGGTCTCCATGGCCCCGATGACGCAGTGGCCGCCTTCCCAGACTGCCCATGCATACTGGAAATACATGGGGCGCTCCGCCAGGAAGTCCTCGTCGCCGGTGAGCTTGATCGACACATCCTTCTCCATGCCCACCTCGCCGGGACGAAGACGGTGAAGCGGTTCCCCGGCCCGATGGCAGTACTGCTCTGGTCACCGGGCTGCCCTGGCCGGCCTGCATCTGGTAGACGGCGCTCACGCTTATCTCGTGGTCATGCGGGTTCTGGATGGTCAGCCACTCCTCGAAACCCGCCCGGGTGGTCCCCTCGGCGAAATAGTATTCCTTGGAGAGGTCGGGTACGCCCATGACGCAGTGGCCGCCGTCCCAGTGGCCGTCGCTCATCCCCATGTAGTCGAAGTACATGGAACGCTCGGCGATGACCATACTGGTCCGATTCCAGCCACAGAGAGCACTGGTAGCCCGGTCCCAGCAGGTCGTTCACCTTGAAGGAGCCGCGAGAAGCCTACGGGCACACGGCGTTCCGGATGACCTCCCCTTCCTCCTGGGTCTGGAAGTGGAAGGTCAGGTTGGCGTCTGCGTCGTCCAGGTTGAGGACGCAGACCCACTCGTCGAATCCGGGGCCGGTATAGCCTTCGGCGAAGAACCAGTCCTTGCCCATATACCTGGAAGCGACCGCGTCGTGCCCGCCCGTCCAGACTCCGTCGTAGTTGAAATACATGGGCCGTTCCACGACGACCTCGATGTCTGAATCGATATAGGTGGACACCTCCATGTCAGGGACTTCCGCATTGACATTGACGGTGGTGCGGGAATTGGCCGGCACAGTAACCTTCTGATCCCAGTAGTATTGGTCGGGCAGTAGATAGTAAATGATAACGTCGGCGGGATAACTGCTGCTATTGCCTATGCACAAGTATTCCTGAAAACCTTGTCCTGTATACCCTTCGGCAAAACCCATCCCTACGGTGTCAAAGCTGATTTCTTTACCTGAAGGCCAGGCTCCTCTCACAACCACGCTCACGTTGATCGCCGCGCCGCGATAGCTGCCGTAAGGCAGGTGGAACTCGATTGTGTTGTTTGACCATGAATCAACTTCTCTCAATTCGTGGTTCCCGCTTGCGCAATTAATATGAACATAGGAATCACCCTGTTCGTTCCAGAAACCAGAGCCGTGTATGGTAAGCAACGAACCTATACCGGCATGGTCGGGATCGACCGAGTCTATATGAGACTGACGAATTTATCGTAGGCATTCGATACCCCTACGCTGTTTGTGACAGTCACCAGCGTCCTATCATAAAGGTCCATTGGAACGACTACATCTATTTCCGTCTCTGACCACAAGGAATAACTGGTTGCTCTATGTGACCCGAAACTCACATAAGAATCCCCTTGAGCCCCCCCAAAAAAGCTACCAGAGATCTTAATGATAGAGCCACCGTAGCATCCCGAGGGGCTGTCGATATCATCGATATAAGGAAGTTCATTGATTGGTTGCTTTCTCAGGACAGAGTCGAAGACCCGCTTCTCTCAATAAGGTTGCCTGCTGATGTGTGGAAGAAAACATAGCTCCCATCAGCCGTTAGACTAGGCCAATCAGACTGCTGGCATCCCCCTTAACATCGTTTTCCGACGTGGAGCAGCAGAATACAGCCCCTGTATCCATATCTCGCCTGAAGATCTGAGTATTGACTCCACCTTGATGGGCGCCGAAAGCAACGAATTTCGCCATCACTGCTGATCGAATACTTTTCGAAATAGGTGAACGCGTATGAGTATTTTCCGCCTTCGTCATAGCTGCATTCCGCCAACTGGTCTGTCACAAGGTCTTTCCGATAGACGTCGTTCCAGCCCCCTGAAGTTAGAAAAACGACGTATCTACCATCAGGGCTGGCGACCGGCTTTTCGCTTGAACCGCTTATCTTTGTTCCATTCGTATTCCTCGAGCAACAGATCAATTCGCCGGTTGTCAGGTTCTTACGGAAAATGTCATAGCTACTGGTGTTGTCATCGGGTATGAAGTTTGTTGCATATGATTGGAAGAACACCAGGTTCCCAGTCGCGTCAATCGACGTCTGGTAGCTGCTTTCCCTGTTTCCCCACACCGAGGACGCAGTGATCGAGCAGCATGCCACTTCTCCTGTCATCAGGTCCTTACGGAAGATATCCGGTACTGCATTTGTATCACCGGACACCAGATTCGTCGAGTTCGATGAAAAAGCAACATATCTGCCGTCGCTACTGATGCTGGAATAGGAGCTTTCGCCGTTTCCGAACTCTGAAGAAGCAGTTGTCGAGCAGCACATAACCTCTCCCGTGGTCAGATCCTTGCGGAAGATATCTCCCTTTGCGTTGGTATCTCCTGCCAGCAGGTTGGTAGATTTCGACTTGAACACGATATATCTGCCGTCAGGCGATATGCTAGGAGTTGTGCTTTCATCGTTTCCGAACTCCCGAAGAAGCAGTTGTCGACATCACATAACCTCTCCCGTGGTCAGATCCTTGCGGAAGATATCTCCCTTTGCGTTGGTATCTCCGGCCACCAGGTTGGTTGCGTTCGTTTGAAAAACAAGATATCTTCCGTCAGGAGCTGACAGCCGGATATGCACAGTACCCATTAGCTTCATCTCCAGCCGAATTGACCGAGCATGACAGGAGTTCGCCGGTGGCGGCGCCGGCCTGGCGTTGGGTGGGGTTCGATGGGATGGCCAGGAGGACCATGATGATACACGGGAGCAGGACCAGGCAGATCTTTGAAATGCTCTTCGCTCTTCCAAGGGCAGCGATGCGGATTGACGACATCTTCTCTCCTTTTCCAGCTACTTGACTTGCTCGTCCACGAAGATGCAACGCCCCGTTGTTGCTCTCAAGAGGGCCCGCCCGCATCGATGACCGCGGGTCAGGTCGATTTCAGGATAGGAGATGGGCCGGGCTTGTCAAACTCCCTCTAGCCGGTGGCCAGGGCCTGCTCCACCAGGGCGACCAGGGCGGCGTTGTCGAAGGGCTTGGCGAGGAAGTGGACGCGCTCGTCGGCCAGGAGTTCGGGCTCGATCTGCTCGGGGTCCAGGCCGGAGAGGAGGATGACCGGGAGGGAGCGGGTGGCGGGGTCGCGCCGCAGGGCGCCGACGACCTCGTCGCCGGAGGAGTCGGGGAGCAGGTAGTCCAGGATGAGCAGGTCGGGCGATGCCGCCCTGGCCTTCTCCCGGCACTCCTCGCCGGAGCCCGCCGACTCGGTCCCGTAGCCCTCCATCTCCAGCTGGAGCAGGACGATGCGCCGGATGCGCTCCTCGTCCTCGGCCACCAGTATCGTCGCCATTCCGGTGCCTCCCCCGTCGCGAGCTCAGATCGGGGTGATGGTGATGCCGCCGGCCCCGTGCTCGTGCCCGTGGTCGTGCCCGTGGCCGTGGGTATGGCCGTGCATCTGGGCCTCCACCAGCTCCGCGACGGCTTCCTGCAGCAGCCCCTCGGCCTCGGCCAGTCCCTTAAGGCTCTCCTGCAGCTTGCCGGAGACCCCGTCCAGGTCGACGTTGGCGGCCAGGGCCGTCCACTGGCGGACGTGGTCCTGCTCCAGGCGGACGCGGTCGGCCCCCTGCTTCAGGGAGACCTTCAGGGTGGTGAGATCGACGCCTTCCTTGCACATGCTCTTCTCCCGTCCTTCCCAAGATGATGCTGCCGGCGGCGCCTGCCGGCGCCGCGGGTCTTTTCTTTAAACGCAGTCCTCGGGCCGGGCCTTGCCCAGTCCCACCATGGCGCGGCGCAGGACCTCCCTGCCCGCCTCGCTCATGGGGAGCATGGGCAGGCGCAGGGCGCCGGACGGCTGGCCCATCCAGGCCAGGGCCTGCTTGAAGCCGGTGGGGTTGGGCTCGCAGAACAGCGCCTCCACCAGCGGGAGCACCCGGAAATGGATGGCGCGCGCCTCCTCCAGCTTCCCGTCCCACACCAGCCGGCACATCTCCGCGAACTCCCGTCCCAGGACGTGTCCCACCGCGGCGATGCAGCCGTGGCCGCCCAGGCAGAGGATAAGGTAGGTCAGGGCGTCCTCGCCCGAATAGACGTACAGGTCCCGGCCGGCGTCGCTCACCTGCTTGAGGACCGCGGAGGCGTACTGGATGGTGCCCGAGGCGTCCTTGATGCCCACGATGTTGTCTATCCCGGAGAGCCGCGTCACCGTCTCCGGCTCGATGCTGCGCCCGGTGCGCGCGGGGATGTTGTAGAGGATGACGGGCAGGGAGGTGGCCTCCGCCACCGCCTGGAAATGCCGGTACAACCCTTCCTGGCCGGGGCGGTTGTAGTAGGGGCTCACCTGCAGGGTGCCGTCCACCCCCAGCTTCTCCGCGGCCACGGTCATCTCCACGGCCTCGGCCGTTGAGTTGGAGCCGGTGCCGGCGATGACCGGGACCCGCCCCGCCGTCTGCTCCAGCACCACCTCGATGACCCGCAGGTGCTCGTGCTGGGAGAGGGTGGAGGACTCCCCGGTGGTGCCGCAGGGGATGATGCCGTCCGCCGCCTGCTCTTCGATGAGGTAATCGACCACCCGGCGCAGGGCCGCCTCGTCCACTTCCCCGTCGTTCCTGAAGGGGGTGATAACCGGGATGATGCATCCCCGCAGGCGCCATTCAGACATTCTCATCAACTCCTGAATCGTGGTCCGTGAAACTACATGATATCAGAAGCGCAGGTAGCTGAGTAGCCCCGTGGTCGGTTAAAGGGCTGACCGGTGGAGTCGGCTTTACAATAAGTAAATTATATTTGCTTGGTCTGCTGGAACCCTGATGATTGCCAGATTATACCAATATCCGATTTTTGGCCCAAAATTACCCCCCACCCTATTGACACCACTAACCAGGGTGGTAAGATGGTATTTGTTCGTTAGGTCTTCGGGGGTAAACAGGCGTCTATTTCGCCCGTATATTGCTTCCCAGAAAGCCCAAGGTGCCGAGTAGAAAACGGTGCGCGCGAGCGCAGCGGTCCCAAAGGTTCCTTGGGTTTTTCTTTGTAGTATAATTCAGATGCTCAAACGGGACCCACCGTTTGGCAACGCAGGGATCGAACGCAGGGAATTAGGAGGTGTATCGAACTGATGGATCTGAAGGACAAGCGCGTGATAGTCGTCGGTACCGGCATCGGCGGCGCCGGCAGTGGCCGCCCTGCTGGCCAAGGAGGGCGCCAAGGTACTGGTCCTGGAGCGCAACAGCTTCCCCGGCGGCAAGGCCGCCAGCTTCGAGCGCGAAGGCTTCGTCTACGACACCGGGGTGCACTGGGTGGCCCGGGGCGAGAAAGGGCCCGCTGGGCGAGATCAGCCGCGAGGTGGGGGGCGACCTCCGCTTCAAGGCGCTGGAACCGGCCATGAAGATCATGGTGGGCGGGCACTCGTCCCTGCTCACCCAGGAGCTCGGCAAGGCGGAGGAACTGGACCGCATCCTTTCCGAGCTCGGGGTGGCCGAGTCGGAGCGGGACAGCGCCAAGGCCTTCTTCGAGGACGTGATGAAGGAGCGCACCGACGAGGAGATGGCGGCCCTGGAGGAGGTGCCGGCGACGGATTACCTGAGCCAGTTCACCTCAGACCCCCAGTTCATGGTGTTCATCTCCGGCATCATCGGCATGCACCTGACCATCGCCCCCAAGCAGGCGTCGACCTCCGAGTTCATCTACTGCTTCGTCACCCAGGCGCGCGAGCAGAACCTCTCCTATCCCATCGGCGGGATGGGCGCCATGTCCCGGGACTACCTGGACGCGCTGGCGAGGATGGGCGGCGAGGTCCGCTACAACACCGAGGTCAAGCGGATCGTGGTGGAGGACGGCAAGGCCACCGGGGTGGAGACCGCGTCCGGGGAGATCATCGGGGCGGACATGGTCATCAGCAACAACGGCATCAAGGAGTCGGTGGAGCTGGCCGGGCGCCACAACTTCCCCGACGACTACGTCAAGATGGTGGACGGGCTGCGCCTCTCGCTGGCCGCCGTGAGCGTGAAATACGCCCTCGACGCCGAGGTGGTCAAGCCGCACTTCAACTACTACTTCCCCCCCTTCGACCTGCTGGACAGGCAGGTGGGGGTGTTCCTGCCGGTGCCCTCGGCCGCCGACCCCGGCCTCGCGCCTCCCGGCTGCCAGCTGGCGCTGGCCGGAGCGCCGACGTCCCCGAACCTGGACGACCCGGCGGAGGCCGACGCCGCCTGCGAGGAGGTCCTCGACAAGATCGAGGCCACCATGCAGTACCTCTACCCGGACATCGAGGAGCACGTGGTCTGGAAGCTGCGCACCAACACCCAGTACAACGCCAACATCTCCGGCCGCAAGACCGGCGAGGTCATCGGGGTGGCCCAGAACCGCTTCCAGGTGGGGAAGAACCGGCCCGGGAACGAAACGCCGGTGGAGGGTTTCTACCTGGTGGGAGCGGACGTGGGCGGGCGCGGCGTGGGCACCGAGATGGCCGCGGACAGCGCGCTCATCCTCTGGCGCAAGCTCAAGGGCTGATGCCGGCCCGGCCGGATGGCAGCGGATCTACGTGAGCCCGGCGCGCCGGGCTCCTTATCTTCAGGGGGGTGTCACTGAGGGCATGGGCTTAAGAGACAAGAGCGTCATCGTGATCGGCACGGGCATCGGCGGGGCGGGAGTAGCGGCCCTGCTGGCCAAGGAGGGCGCGAAGGTACTCGTGCTGGAGCGGAACGATTTCCCCGGCGGCAAGGCCGCCAGCTTCGAGCGCGAAGGCTTCGTCTACGACACCGGGGTGCACTGGGTGGCCCGGGGCGAGAAGGGCCCGCTGGGCGAGATCAGCCGCGAGGTGGGGGGAGACCTTCATTTCAAGGTGCTGGAGCCGGCCATGCACGTGGACGTGGGCGGGAAGCGCGCCTGCCTCACCCAGGACATGGACGACGATGCCGAGCTGGAACGGGTCTTCGAAGAACTGGGCGTGCTGCCCGAGAACCGCGAGGGAGCGAAGGCCTTCTTCCAGGACATCAGGAAACCCCGCACCGCGGAGGAGATGAAGGAGCTCGACTCCTATCCCCTGTCCGATTACCTCACGCGGTTCACCTCGGACCCCCAGTTCTTCGTGCTGGTATCCGGGTTCATCGGCATGTACCTGGTGATCGCCCCCAGGCAGGCGTCCACCGGGGAGTTCATCCTCTGCTTCTCCGAGCAGATCCAGGAAAAGAACCTCTCCTATCCCATCGGCGGGATGGGCGCCATGGCCCGGGACTACCTGGACGCCCTGGAGCGGATGGGCGGCGAGGTCCGCTACTCGACGCCGATGGTCAAGCGCATCATCGTGGAGGGCGGCAAGGCCACCGGGGTGGAGACCGCGTCCGGGGAGATCATCGGGGCCGACATCATCATCAGCAACAACGGCATCAAGGAGTCGGTGGAGCTGGCCGGGCGCCACAACTTCCCCGACGACTACCTGCAAGACGGTGGACAACCTGCGCCTCTCGCTGGCCGCGGTCAGCGTCAAGTACGCCCTCGACGCCGAGGTGGTCAAACCGCACCTCAACTACTACTTCCCCCCCTTCGACCTGCTGGACAGGCAGGTGGGCATCTTCTTCCCGGTGCCCTCGGCCGCCGACCCCTCCCTGGCCCCTCCCGGCTGCCAGCTGGTGCTGGCCGGCGCGCCGACGTCCCCGAACCTGGACGACCCGGCGGAGGCCGACGCCGCCTGCGAGGAGGTCCTCGACAAGATCGAGGCCACCATGCAGTACCTCTTCCCGGACATCGAGGAGCACGTGGTCTGGAAGCTGCGCACCAACACCCGGTACAACGCCAACATCTCCGGCCGCAAGACCGGCGAGGTCATCGGGGTCGCCCAGAACCGCTTCCAGGTGGGGAAGAACCGGCCCGGGAACGAAACGCCGGTGGACAACCTCTACCTGGTGGGAGCGGACGTGGGCGGGCGCGGCGTGGGCACCGAGATGGCCGCGGACAGCGCGCTCAACCTCTGGCGTTACCTGGCGAAGTAGACCACCAGCAGGGCCGAAGCCAGCGCGATGCGGTAGATGATGAAGGGCGTGAAGTCCTTCGTCCTCACCCAGCGCAGCAGGAAACCGATGGCGAAGAGCCCGGTGATGAAGGAGGTGGCCGTGCCGATGAGCATGGGCGAGAGCATCCCCGCGGGCACCCCTTCCTCCGCCATCTTCAGGCAGGAATAGGCGAAGGCCGCCCCGATGGTGGGGATGGACAGCAGGAAGGCGAACTCCACCGCCTCCTCCCTCTTCAACCCCTGGAGCAGGCCGGCGGAGATGGTGGCCCCCGAGCGGGAGACCCCCGGCACCATGGCGAAGACCTGGAAGATGCCGGTGACCAGGCTGCCCCTCCAGCCCAGGTCCACGGCGTCGAGTTCGAGGCGGGCGGAGCGGTCCACCCACCACAAGACGAAGCTGAAGAACAGCATGACCAGGATGATCAGCAGGGGCATGGAGTCCATCATGTCGGCCGACTCGCCGGCGAACGCCCCGAGCAGCAGGGCGGGCAGGGTGGCGACGAACAGGTATGACACCATCACGCGGTCCCGGTCGTCGCCCACCTTCCTCTCCACGACCATGCGCCAGGCCGCCGCCAGCAGCCTCAGCACGGTGCGGCGGAAGTAGATGATCACCGCCAGGAGGGTCCCGGCGTGCAGGGCCAGGTTGAAGGAGAGCTGCGGCTCGCCCCAGCCGGTCAGCCATAGCAGCAGGGCCAAAGTGGGCGGAGGACGAGATCGGGCCAGAACTCCGTCAGCCCCTGCACCGCCCCCAGCACCAGGGCCTGGTACCACAGCATCTCAGCCGGCGTCCCGCGCCCGCCCGGCCCCCCGCAGGTACTCGCCCCGGGCCACCAGGCTGCTCATCACCCGCACCGCCCGCTCCGGCGTGGAGTAGATGCAGACCTGCCGGTGGCCCTCGGGGAGCTTGCTCATCTCGTCGTCCCGCTGGGGCATGCCCACGGTGAGGATGGGCTTGCCGTACTCGGCGATGAGCTCGATGAGGGTGCTCATGAACATCTCGGTCATGGCCTGCATGTGCCGGCGTCCCGCCGCTCGCGCCTCGTCGTCCAGGTTGGAGAACTCGCTCTCCATCATCTCCCGGAAGGAGACGTTGGCGTTGACCGTGCCCAGGGAGATGACGGCGTCGTAGGCGTCGCTCGCCGCCAGCTCCTTCAGGCACTGGACGTGGGACTCGATGTCGAAGACCCCCACCAGGTCGACGGGGTTGCCCTTGCTCCAGTAGGACGGGAGCAACTCCGAGAACCTCCGCTTGATACCTTCCGGCAGCGGGTCCACCGACAGCCCCTCGCGCTCGCAGAGGTCCGCGGTGACCACGCCCCAACCGCCGCCCCAGGTGAGGATGGCCACCCGGTTGCCCCGGGGCAGGGGCATCTTCACCAGGGCGTCGGAGATGTCCAGCATCTCCTCGGTGGTGGTGGCGTGGGCCAGGCCCAGCTGGCCGATCATCCCCTCGTAGATCTCCCGGCTCCCGGCCATGGCCGCGCTGTGGGAAGCGGCGGCGGTACTCCCGGCGCCGGTGCCGGCCGCCTTGTAGATGACGATGGGCTTGGAGGCGCTGATCTCCCGGGCCGCGTCGAAGAAGCGGCGGGGGTCCTTGAACCCCTCCACGTAGAGGAGGATGACCCGGGTCTGGCCTCGTCCCGGGCGAAATATTCCAGGTAGTCCACGAAGTCCAGATCGCACTCGTTGCCGATGCAGACGAAGCGCGAGAAACCCACTCCCCGGTAGGCCCCGAAGCCCAGCATCTGGGTGCCCAGATTGCCGCTCTGGGCGGCGAAGGCGATGCTGCCGGGGATGGGCCGCACCGGGGGCATCAGCGCCGTCAGGCTGTGGGGCGACGTGTAGATCCCCATGGTGTTGGGGCCGACGACGCGCAGGCCGCTGGCGTGGGCGCGCTCGACCATCCTGCCCTCCAGCTCCCTGCCCTCCGGGCTGGACTCGCTGAAGCCCCCGGAGATGACGATGGCCACCTTGGCCCCCGCCCGCCCGCAGGCCTCGAACATACCCTCGGCCTTCTCGGCCGGGATGGTCATCATCACCAGGTCCAGCCGGTCGGGTATCTCCTCCACGCTCCGGTAGACGGGCCTGCCGTGGATGGTGCCGCCCCGCGGGTTCACCAGGTAGAGCTGGCCCTGGTAGCCGCCACCCAGGATGTTGCCGGGGATGATGTTGCCCCACTTGTTGTAGGACTCGGAGGCGCCGAGGATGGTGATGCTGCGCGGGTTGAAGAGGGCCTCCACTGCTGCCTGGGCATCCGGTACGTTCATCTCTCTCCCTTCCGGGCCGTTCGGTGACCGGGGCTACAGGTTGTTTATCTCGGAGTTGAGCTGATGGAACTCCTCGTTCAGCAGCAGGAGCCGGTCGGCCAGCTCGCTGAAGCCCGGGAGCCCGCCCGAGTCCGACTGGAGGAAGGAGGAGAAGTGCTCCGTGAGCTCGGAGTTGAGCCTGGCCCGCGCCCCGGCGTCACCGGCGAGGATGGCGCTCTTCTCCTTCTGAAGGATGTCCCGCAAGCCCGAGAAGAACCGGATGAAGTAGTCGTCGAAGGCGGCCATCTCCTCCCCGGCGGCCTCGTCCTTCAGGTCGCTTATGGACGCCTCCACCCTGGCGATGTCCTTGTCTATGGCCGCCAGGAGATCCGCCTCGGGGCTCTCCAGCACTCCCACCTTGAATATCTCCATTCCCTGGTTGAAGAACCCGTCCAGGATGGAGGAGACGTTGTAGAGGTGGTCGAAGGCGGCGGCGTAGTCTTCCATCAGGACCTGGCCTCTCCCTGTAGAAATCGAGGAGCTCGGCGTGGAGGCCCTGCAGGTCGCCCGGCGGCTTGAGCTTCTCCAGCTCCTTGAGGGAATCCGAGAAGATCCGCTGCAGCCGCTGCGCGGCCTCCAGCCCCTGGATGGCGTCCTCCTTTCAACTCCGCTCCCATCTCTTCCTTTCCGAGCTGGGCGAAGAGCGAGGTGGCTTCGTTCCCGAAGTCCCCGTTTATCTCCCAGACGGCATTGGAGTACTCTTCCTGGCTCATCTCCCCGCAGCCCGTGAAGGCGGCGGCGAGGAGCAGGGCCGGGAGGAGGAGCGCCGCGGCGCGGGCCACGCGGGCCCGTCCGGGTTTTTGCTGTTTACTCGGGGCTGTTCTCCGTCTCATCTCCTGAAAATCATAGCATAAGTGGACAACGGGCAATAACCGACGCCGGTTTTGTGCTCCGGCCCGGAAACACGCGTAGACAAGGGGCCAACACCCGCGCCGGTTTTGAGATTTCAGCCTAAAAATGATAGAATCTACGGCGTTCGGAAGGAAAAACGGCTTCCGGGGGAGCGAAAGCGGAACGCCGGGCGGATTGGAGAGTATGAGTAAGGAAACCGGTTACACGGCCAAGGACATCTACAAGGTGCGCATCAGCAAGGGCTTTGTGGATGCCGACTTCGGGGAAGGCTTCCTGGTCGAGATCTGGGATTTCCGCACCCAGCGCATCGTCTACGGAGAGAGGTTCCACGACCTGGACCGCGCCCGGCGCATGGAGAAAGAGATCAAGGGCGACCTGGAGGGCATGACCCTGGACCGCTTCCAGCAGAGCTACCTCAAGCGCAGGCCCTGACCGGCCAGGTCTCAATCGGCGTACATCTTCAGCAGGTTGTTGACCCTCCTCAAGACGTCCCTCCGCAGTTCCTCGGGCTCCAGGATCTCCACCTCGGTGCCGTAACGGAGCAGCTCCTTCTCCAGCCAGGCCAGGTTCTCGGCGTAGAGGGTGCACAGCACCGACCCGTCCTTCTCCCTCTTCTTCCTGGAGAACATGTCCTGTTCCATGACCCAGTTGGCGTAGAAGGGGGCGAAGCGCAGGCGGACCTGCCGCCCCGAGAACCTCGACGGGTCGACGGGAAACCCCTTCCAGCCCTCCCGCGCCATGAACTCCTCCGGCTTGAACTTCTTTGCGAGCAGCTTGATGTCCCGGATGCGGTCCACCCGGAAGAGGCGGTTCTCGCCCGAGAGGTGGTCCCAGCCCAGAAGGTACCAGTTGCCCGAGCCGAAGAGCAGGTTGAGGGGGTTGAGGCGGCGGCTGGTGAGCACGTCCCGGCCGGAGCTGTAGTAGTCCATCTCCACCTGGCGCCGCTCGTCCATGGCCTGCCGCAGCAGCTGCAGCCTGGGCTGGTCGGGGTGGTCCGGGCGGATGACCACCGTGTCCACCATGGTCTCGAGGCCCGCCTTCTCCCCCGAGAGCAGCGCCTTCTCCAGCTTGGCCAGGGCCGACTGGAAGGTGGCCGCCTCCTTCAGGCCCGCCAGGTCGGACAGCGACCGGCCGGCCAGGTACAGCGATATCAGCTCGCTGGCGGTGAACCGGAAGGGGCGGGAGAAGTAGTCGGCCATGTGGATGAAGATGCTCTCGCCCTCGAAGACCACCTCGATGAGGTCGCCGGGGGTGTACTCCGGCTTGCCGCACATGTTGATCAGGTCCAGTTCCTTGACCAGGTCGCTGCGGGCGATGCGGAAGACCCGGCAGATCTCGTCCACCTTGACCCCGGGGCGCTGCACGATGTACGGGATCAGGTTGAGCAGCCTGTAGATCTGTGAATCGGTCCTGGCCATGCCTATCCCTTCCTCTGGCTGAGCGCCGACTTGATCTCCTTGAGCCTGGAGCGCATGGCCTCCCGCAGCTGGGGAGGGCCGAGTATCTCCGCGTCCTCCCCGAAGGAGAGGGCCCAGGCCAGCAAGGTGTCCCGGCTCCTGGCCTTCAGGGTGAGGGTGCCGCCCCCGTCCTTCTGCCGCTTGAAGGCGTAGCCGTAGGAGGCCACGTTCTCCTCCACCCACCAGGCCAGCTTGGGGGAGAAGCGCATGGTCACCTTGAACTCGGGCCCGTCCTCGAACTGCCAGGGCGGCTTGGCGGAATAGTCGCGCACCCGGAAGCCCGGCGGCCGCTCGAAATCGGGCGCCTTGGACCTGGCCTCGGGTATCTCCACCTCGCCGCGCATGCGGGACACCCGGAAGCACCGGATGTCCGAGCGCAGGTGGCAGAAGCCCACCAGGTACCAGCTGCCGTGCTCGAAGAACAGGCCGTAGGGGTCGGCCTCCCGCCCCTGGGGCTCCGGGTCGTGCAGCGAGAGGTAGTCGAACCGCGCCCTCTTCTGGTCGATGACCGCCCGCAGCAGCACCGACAGGCGCTCCTCCACCTGGCCGTCTCCCGAGATGCACCAGTCCATGGTGGGCAGCGCCTCCGTGCCGGCCGCGCCCAGGTCCGGCGTCAGCTTGAGCAGCGCCTTGCGGGCCTCCAGGGAGAAGGGGAAGGCCCCCTGCCAGACCAGCTTGTGGAGCAGCCACAGGGCCAGCCGCTCGTCCGGGTCGAAGTCTATCTCCGGCAGGTAGTAAGCGTCCTTGGGTATGCGGTATCCCTGCTCCTCCCCGAAGGGGTCGGTCGACTCCACCTCGATGGGTATGCCCATGTCCCTCAGCTCGCGCTTGTCCCGCTCGAACATGCGCTTGAAGGAGTTCAGGTCGTCCTGCTTGTAGCCGCTGACGTTCTCCCGTATCTCCTCCAGGGTGACCGGCACCCGCGCCTCGAGCAACACGGCGATCAGGTTGAGTTGGCGTTCGGTCTTTCTCTTGCTCATCAGGTCCTGCCCTCTGGTAGATGTTTCCCGTTCTATTATAAGCATCGGGAGGCTGTTGTAATATAGCATCATGTCAGCAGAGATCATCTTCGCCGTGTTCGGCCTGGTCTTCCTGGCCGAGCTGGGAGACAAGACCCAGATCATCGTGCTCACCCTCGCGGCCCGGTCGCGGGCGCGGACGGTGCTGGCCGGCGCCTTCTCCGCCTTCTTCCTCCTGGACCTGGTGGCGGTGGGGGTGGGGGCCTTCGTCTACCATTTCGTGCCCCTGCGGCCGCTGCAGTGGGTGGCGGGGGGGCTGATGGTGGTCTTCGGCATCCTCTCCATCCTGGAGAAGGCCGGGGGCGCCGGGGAGGGCGGCGAGGGCGGCGGGTCCTTCTGGAAGGTGTTCGGCCTGGTCCTGCTGATGGAGCTGGGGGACAAGACCCAGCTCACCCTGGTGGCCCTGACGGCCCGGTACGGCGCGCCGGCCTCCGTCTTCCTCGGGGGCACCCTGGCCCTCTGGGCCTCCTCGCTGCTGGCGGTGGGGCTGGGCAGCCAGCTCACCCGGTGGGTCCCCATGGACGTGATCCACAAGATCGCCGGGGTCATCTTCATCGTCTTCGGCCTGGCCATGATCATGGGCATCGCGTGAGGGGGCCGGGGCGATTATAATGTGGGCATGAGAAAGCACTTCTGGTTGATAGCGCTCGGTGCCGAGCCTGGTCTTCCTGTCCCTGGGCATCTACTTCGTCCACTATCTCATCTTCCAGGACGCCCACCACATCTACATCTACCTGGTGGGGGACCTGGCCTTCCTGCCGGTGGAGGTGCTGCTGGTCACCCTCATCGTCGACCAGATGCTGGGCATGCGCGAGAAGCACGCGGTGATGGAGAAGATGAACATGGTCATCGGGGCCTTCTTCAGCGAGATGGGCCTGGACCTGCTCAAGCAGTTCATCGCCTTCGGGATATGCCCGGCGGACATAGCGGCGAAGCTGAAGTTCTACGGGAAAGTGGCAGGACGCCGACTTCAAGCGGATGGCCAACGAGGCCAGGGGTTTCGACTACCGCCTGGACCGGGACCGGGGCGACCTGGTGGAGCTGCGGCCTTCCTCCTGGAGAAGAGGGAGTTCTTCCTGCGGCTGCTGGAGAACCCCAGCCTGCTGGAGCACGACACCTTCACCGACCTGCTCTGGGCCACCAACCACCTCTCGGAGGAACTGGCCTTCCGCCAGGACCTCGGCGAGCTGAGCGAGCCCGACTTCCGGCACATCGAGGGCGATATCCGGCGGGCCTTCCAGCTGCTCATCTTCGAGTGGCTGCAATACATGAAGCACCTGAAGAACTACTACCCCTACCTCTTCTCCCTGGCGGTGCGCACCAACCCCTTCGACCGCGAGGCCTGCGTGGAGGTAAGCTGACCCGCGGGCGGACCGGTTCCCGATAACCCCGGGACGTTTCGTCCTTATCCATCTCGGGCATAAATGAAACAGTGCTGACAAATACCGCAGGCGACTACCGGCGCGCAAGCATCGGAACGAGAGGAGAGGGTCCTATGAGTGAAGAGAGCAGGTGCCCGGTAACGGGCAGAACGAGCCGGCAAACGACCGGCGGAGGCACGTCGAACCGGGACTGGTGGCCGGACCAGTTGAACCTCAAGATCCTGCATCAGCACTCCAGCCTGAGCAACCCGATGGGCGAGGAGTTCGACTACGCCGAGGAATTCAAGGCACTCGACCTGGGGGCCCTGAAGAAGGACCTCTACGCGCTGATGACCGACTCGCAGGACTGGTGGCCGGCCGACTACGGCCACTACGGGGGGCTCTTCATCCGGATGGCGTGGCACAGCGCGGGCACCTACCGCATGGGCGACGGTCGCGGGGGCGCGGGGTCCGGCAACCAGCGCCTGGCGCCCCTGAACAGCTGGCCGGACAACGTCAACCTCGACAAGGCCCGGCGGCTGCTCTGGCCGATCAAGCGGAAGTACGGCAGCAGGATCTCCTGGGCCGACCTGATGATCCTGGCCGGCAACTGCGCGCTCGAGTCGATGGGATTCAAGACCTTCGGTTTCGGGGGCGGGCGCGAGGATGTCTGGGAGCCGGAAGAGGACATCTACTGGGGCAGCGAGGACGAGTGGCTCGGCGACAAGCGCTACAGCGGTGACCGGGACCTCGAGAACCCGCTCGCCGCCGTGCAGATGGGCCTGATCTACGTGAACCCGGAAGGGCCGAACGGCGAACCGAACGCGGTCGCCTCCGGCCGCGACGTCCGCGAGACCTTCGCGCGCATGGCCATGAACGACGAGGAGACCGTCGCGCTCGTCGCCGGCGGGCACACCTTCGGCAAATGCCACGGCGCCGGCGACGCGGCGCACGTCGGCCCCGAGCCCGAGGGCGCCGGCATCGAAGAGCAGGGCCTCGGCTGGAAGAGCAGCTTCGGCAGCGGCAAGGGGGACGACACCATCTCAAGCGGCATCGAGGGCGCCTGGACGCCGAACCCGATCCGGTGGGACATGGGCTATTTCGACATGCTGTTCAACTACGACTGGAACCTGGTGAAGAGCCCCGCCGGCGCCTGGCAGTGGGAGCCGGTCAACCCGGATGAAGAAGACCTCGCGCCCGCCGCTCACGACCCGTCGAAGCGGGTTACGACCATCATGACCACGGCGGACCTCTCCCTGAGGATGGACCCGGCCTACGAGCCGATCGCGCGGCGCTTCCACGAGAACCCGGAGGAGTTCGCGGACGCCTTCGCCCGCGCGTGGTTCAAGCTGACCCACCGCGACATGGGCCCCCGCTCGCGCTATCTCGGCCCGGAGGTCCCGGAGGAGGAGCTGATCTGGCAGGACCCGGTGCCCGCCGTCGACCATGAGCTGATCGACGCGGCCGGACATCGCGGACCTCAAGGGCAGGATCCTCGCCTCGGGCCTGTCCGTTCCGGAGCTGGTCTCGACAGCCTGGGCGTCGGCGTCCACCTTCCGCGGCTCCGACAAGCGCGGCGGCGCGAACGGGGCGCGCATCCGCCTCGCGCCGCAGAAGGACTGGGAGGTCAACCAGCCGGCACGGCTGGCGAAGGTGCTGCGAGGCCCTGGAGGGGATCCGGAAGGAGTTCAACGGCGCGCAGTCCGGCGGGAAGAAGGTCTCGCTGGCCGACCTGATCGTCCTGGGCGGTTGCGCCGGCGTCGAGCAGGCCGCGAAGAACGCCGGCCACGACGTGACCGTTCCCTTCACGCCGGGACGCACGGATGCCTCGCAGGAGCAGACCGACGTGGTGTCGTTCGCCGTGCTCGAGCCGAAGGCGGACGGCTTCCGCAACTACCTCAAGGCCAGGTACGCCGTGTCGGCCGAGGAACTGCTGGTCGACCGGGCGCAACTGCTGACGCTGACCGCCCCCGAGATGACGGTCCTCATCGGCGGCATGCGCGTCCTGAACGCCAACTTCGGAGCGGTCCCCGCACGGCGTCTTCACCGAGCGGCCGGAGGCGCTCACCAACGACTTCTTCGTCGAACCTGCTCGACATGGGCACGGAGTGGAAGGCGGCCTCGGAGGACGAAGACGTGTTCGAGGGCCGCGACCGCGCGACGGGCGAACTCAAGTGGACCGGCACCCGTGTCGACCTCGTCTTCGGTTCGAACTCCCAGCTCCGGGCCATCGCGGAAGTCTACGCGTGTGACGACTCGCAGGAGAAGTTCGTGCACGACTTCGTGGCGGCCTGGAACAAGGTGATGAACCTGGACCGCTTCGACCTCATCCGGTAGTAGTAGTAGTAATAGTGATACCGAGAAAAAGAAGGAGATGATGATGCCGAACGTCAAGGGAACGAAGACCGAGGTGAACCTGCTGACAGCCTTCGCGGGTGAGTCGCAGGCCAGGAACCGCTACACCTTCTTCGCCAGCAAGGCCAAGAAGGAGGGGTACGTGCAGATGTCGCTGGTCTTCGAGGAGACCGCCAACCAGGAGAAGGAGCACGCCAAGCGGCTCTTCAAGTTCCTGGAGGGCGGCGACGTCGAGGTGGCGGCCGCCTTCCCGGCGGGCGTGATCGGCACCACCGCCGACAACCTCAAGGCGGCGGCGGCCGGCGAGAACCACGAGTGGACGGAGATGTACCCCTCCTTCGCCGCGGTGGCGCGCGAGGAAGGGCTGGAGGATATCGCCAAGGTGTTCGAGTCCATCGCGGTGGCCGAGAAGCAGCACGAGCGGCGCTACCTGGGCCTGCTGGCCAACCTCGAGGCCGGCACCGTCTTCAAGAAGGACCAGCCGGTCACCTGGCGCTGCCTCAACTGCGGCTACGTCCACGAGGGCAGCGACGTCCCCGACAAGTGCCCGGCCTGCGACCACCCCCGGGATTACTTCGAACTGCTGGCGGAGAACTGGTAGGGCGACCGGGACGGCTGAGGCGGGGTCAGGACCGGCCCCGGCGCGCCAGTCCGGTCAGCTTCTTGAGAAATCCGGGCGCGGCCGGCGGCGCGGGGGCCGCGCCCCCTTCCTCAGAGGGGAAGGGGCTCTCGATGCCGTACATGGGCCGCTTGAGGGACGCGACGCGCCGTGCCCCGTTCAGCTCCCGGACGGCGTTCTGCGGGCAGGTGTCGTAGCAGCCGCCGCACTCGCCGCAGCGCTGCTGGTCGATGACGGCCACGTCGTTCCGGAGGCTCACGGCTCCCTTGTCGCAGGAACTCTGACAGACACCGCAGCCTGTGCACAGCTCCTCCTCCACCAGGTACATCTAAGGGCCTTCCCCGCTCTCCTCTTCAGCCACCCAGGTATATCGACAGGTCGGGCACCTCGATGCCGGCCAGGTTGTCGAAGGACAGGGGGGCCTCCCCGGCCTGGACCGAGCGGATGACCCGGGCCACCTGGTCGTTGACGGGGGTGGGCACCCCGGCTTCGGCCGACCGGGCCGAGAGGTAGCCGTTGAGCGCCTCCACCTCGCAGGCCAGCCCCTTGCGCAGGTCCTGCAGCATGCTGGGGACCTGGTCGCGGTGGGGGCCCCAGACCATGCGCACCACGTTCATGGCCGTCTCCAGCCCCTGCCCGGCCACGTCCAGCATGACCATGGGGTCCACGCCCTGCATGGGCTCCATCCGGATGCCCAGGGCCCTGGCTGTGAGGATGGTCTCGATGATGACGCACAGCGCGGCGGCCGTCGCCTTGTCGTCGTCGAGGATGCCGCCGTAGGTGCTGTCGATGGCGGCGCCCAGCCCGGACATGCTCACGTTGGCCAGCAGCTTGGTCCAGCGCACCCCCACCAGGTTTTCGCTCAGGACCACCTCGCCGCAGTTGTCCAGCACCTGCTTGACCTGCTGCAGGCGAGGCGTGATGCTGCCGTCCAGCTCCCCCAGGTCGAAGGTCATCTTCTCCGGCTCGCTGGTCAGCTCGGAGACGCCCGGCCGCAGCCAGGTGGCTCCCCAGCCGATGGCCCCGCCCAGGGTGCGCTCCCGCCCCACCGCGGCCGCCACCTTCTCCTCCGGCACGCCGTTCTGCAGGGTCACCAGCACGCCGTCCGCGGGCAGGTGCGTGATTATCTGGGGGAGCGCCGTCTCGTCGTAGGTGGTCTTCACCAGGTAGATCACCAGGTCGAAGAGGCCCTCCAGCCCGTCCGGCGTGACCGCCTTCACCGGTACGGTCAGTTCCATGTGCCCGGTCACCCGCGCCCCGGAAGCGTTGAGGGCGTCCACGTGGGCCCGGTTGGCGTCCACCAGGGTGATGTCCAGCCCGGCCCGGGAGACCAGGGCGCCGATGACGGTGCCCATGGAGCCCGTTCCCATCATAGCTATGCGCATCGCGATCCCCTCCTTTTCAAAACCCGCCGCGCGCGGGCGTTCCTCGGCCACAACATGATTATCTCCCATCCGCCCCCGCCATCCAATGCCCGGCCGCATCCGCGCCCCGGCGGGGTATATGATCCAGAGCCCTAAAATTATCGGCCGGTCCGTCCGATAATAGAAACGTTATGAAGAAGCTCAACCGGACCACGGCCGGCGTACGATCCTGATATTGCTCTCACTGGTGACGGCCCTGTCCCTGGCGGGCTGCGGCCTGATCGAGACGCAACCGCAGGAGACGGGGGAGGAGACCATAGACCCCCGGGTGGCGTCGGACTCCCTCTCCGTGAAGCTCAACGACCTGGAGAACAACCGGTACTTCCTGGAGCAGCGCATCCACGAGCTGGTCAACCAGAGGCGGGCCGAGAACGGCCTGGGCACCCTGGTCTGGGAGGAGCGCCTGGCGGAGATCGCCCGCTACCACAGCCAGGACATGGCCGACCGCGACTACTTCGACCACCTGAGCCCGGAGGGGGAGGACTTCTCCGCCCGCTACGCCATGTTCGGGTACGACGCCAGCAACCGCGTGGGCGACGTGGTGTACTTCGGGGCCGAGAACCTCTTCCTCAACAACCTCTACAGGTCCTACACCTACAACAAGGACACCGGCGAGGTCGTGGAGTACGACTTCAACACCCTCGAGGACATCGCTGTCAGCACGGTGGACGGCTGGATGAACAGCGAGGGCCACCGGGTGAACATGCTCATGCCCCACTTCGTAAAGGAGGGCATCGGTGTGGTGTTCACAGACGACGGCAGGATCTACATCTCCGAGAACTTCAGCTGATCCCCGCTGCTGGTCTGGTCCTTCCGAAGGTTGTAGTCCCGGGGCTTACGCCCCGGGCATAAGCCGTTCGCTCAGACTCCGCGTTCGACTGGGCTCGCAATGACGATTACGGCAGGAGGTGGGGGTTGACGGTCTCCTGCAGGCTCCCGTCCGCCCCGTACACCAGCACGGGGACGCGGGCCGCGGGGTCGGCGGCGCCCCAGTCGGCGCAGGCGAAGACGGGGTACCGCCCCGGGGCGGAGGGCCGCGCGGTGACCGAGCCGGCGGCCAGGTCGACGCTGAGGCGGGCCAGGGCGGCGGGCTGGCAGAGGAACACCGCCCCGCGGCTGTAGTAGCCCAGGGACTGGTCCATGTAGCGGTTGCACTCGTAGGCGCCCCGCCGCGGCCCCTCGCGGGGTGGTTGGACCCTGTAGAAGACGCTGTCCCAGAAGCCGCCGTTCAGGTTGCAGGCCCACCAGTACTCCAGCCCCCAGTAACGTTCCAGCCGCCCGGCCTGCCCCTCCGGCCAACCCTCCGCCTCCAGGTAGAAGCCGAGGGCGTCGCGCCAGGCGTTCTGCGACATCCACTGGCAGTCGTCCCCGCCGCTGGTGTGCACGCAGCCGAACTCGCGCAGCGTGGCCTGGTCCGCGGTGACCAGGTCCAGGCGCATGCGCTCCAGGTTGTCGGGCTCCAGCCCGGTCTGCCCTCCCGAGGCCAGCAGCCACAACAGGCCGTTGGCCGAGTAGATGGAGTAAGCGTCCCGCTCGTACGGCTGGGCCTTGGGGTCGGTCGAGACGGCGAAGTGGTCGCCCCGCCACATGGTCTCCCGCAGGGTCTGGTTGACCAGCTCCAGCCGCATCTCGCAGGCGATGATGAACTCCTCGGGCCGCGCCTCCTGGGCCCAGGCCATGTCCTCCACCGCCCGCACGGCCGCGGCCGCCTTCACTCCCAGGTAGGTCTGGTCGCGCCCGCTGGTGAAGAACTGGAAGGCCTGGTCGATGCTGTTGTCGGAGTTGATGTCGGGGAGGCCGTCCCCGTCGGTGTCGCAGGAGAGGATGTAGTCGGCGTAGCTCTCGGCCCGGGGGAACAACTCCCGCATCAGGGCGGTGTCGCCGGTCTGCTTCCAGCAGGCGTAGAGCAGCAGGATGAAGTCGGCGTTCTCCTCCACCTCCATGCCGAACATGTCGTAGGTCATGCCGATGATGCGGTTGTCCGTGCCGATGTCGTGGGAGAGGTACCTGCCGACTCCGTCCTCCTTCTCGAAGAGCACCCACTGCCGCAGCTGCTTCTTCAGCAGGTCCGGCCAGAAGCTCAGGTAGAACCAGGCGCTGTTGTATTCCACGTCGATGGTGGACATGAAGTAGAAGGGCGGGCCCTCCCAGGCGCCGAACCAGTCCTGGCCTCCCGGGTCGCATACCCACCAGGCGTTGACGATGTAGTTCTGCAGGCCCAGCGCGGCCAGGCCCCGCCCGGCGGGGGTCATCCCGGTCAGGTAGGGCTCGGCCAGCACCCCGTCGAAGAAGTCCGTCTTGGCCTCGATGTCCGCCCTTTCCGGCCCCAGCGCGTAGTCCAGCACCGCCTGCAGGGAGGTGAGGGCGGGCCCGTCGGGGCGGTTGTAGGCGAAGCTGAAGTCCCGTTCGCCCATCACCTCCATCACCCCGTCCGGCGAGTGCCCGGCCAGCACCACGGTGCGCCGGGCGGAACCGCCGGCCGCCAGCTTGAACCCCCAGGAGAAGCCGGAGTGGCCCCGCGGCCTCCAGGTGAAGGTCTTGCTGTCGCAGGTGAGCGGGTAGCCGGCGGGGCTCGGCCAGACCCACCCCGCGTCCTCCACCTCCTGGTAGTGCCAGTCGACGCCGGAGGCGTCGTCCAGGGCCACCGCCTCCTCGAAACGGAAGGCCTCACCCGTGTATCCGTCCCCGGTGTAGCTGCCGTCCGCGAAGTTATACTTCTCCGAGAACCGGTACCCGGGGACGCCCCCGTCGAGGGCGCTCGGCCTCTCCGCCTCCGAGACGTAGCGGTGCGGGCGGACGAAGAGGAACTCCCCCTCCACCGGGGCCCCGGTGGGGTTGTCCAGTTCCAGCTCCAGGTAGAAGAAGGGGGCGCCGCTCACCTTGAGGTCCTCGGGGTAGAAGGGCGCCCTCAGGGTGAGGTCGACGGCGAAGGGCAGCGCGGGATCGCTGCAGCGGTAGGAGACGCCGGTCATGGTCTGCTCCTGGTGCATGCCGGCGAAGACGGGATAGCGGTCGGTGAAGGGAAGGCAGCGCACCTCACCGTCCGCCGACCGGAAGGCCAGCACCATCTCGGAGAGGTCATCCGACCAGGTGCCGAGGGGGGACTGGCGCCAGCCGAGCAGCTGCGGCACCGGGTTGATGGAGAAGCGCGAACCGAAACGCCCCAGTACCACCTCCGAGAGGTCCTGCCCCTCCCCATTGGTGTAGCGGAGGGGCATGGGCTCGGGCACCCAGTGCCGGCTCTCCATCCCGTTGAACTCCAGGAGGGAACGGTTTCCCTGCCAGAAAACGCACGTAGCACACGGTGGCCGGTCCGGCTTCGGCCCTGAAGGCGAGGTCGACACGCCCGCCCGGCGCGCGCACCCCCCTGGCCTTCGCTTCCCAGGGCTGGCCGGCGCCCGCCCCGGCCGCCAGGTCTATGCCGGTGAACTCGGGCAGGGGAACGCCGTCGGCGTAGACGGTGAAGACCCGCTCGCCCGGCCCGTATCCCTGCGATTCCAGGCAGGAGACCTCGAGGTCGACGCTTTCGTAGCGCAGGCCGCTGATGGAATAATCGAACTCCCGTCCCTCCCGCGCCTGCGCGAAACGGTTGGCGTAGCGGTCCAGGCCGTTGATGCCCAGGAGGCCGGCCATGTCCAGTACGATGCCCTGGGAGTCGCCTCCCAGTTCCACCACGAGCCGGCTGTCCACCTCGCCGGCGGGGCCCACCTGTCGAAGGCCCGGGGCTTCCTCGGCACGGTCGAGGGTGGGGACGATCAGGCAGCAGGCCATCAGGCCCAGCACCAGCCAGCGCGACCGCCGCCGCCAACAGGTTCATCCGCATGTCGCTCATAGCCCCATTTTAGACCATGCGGCCGCTCCAGGGACCGGGCCTGCGCCTCCGCGTTACTCCGCGGGGTAGAAGAACAGCCCCACGGTACCGGGGCCCGTATGCGATCCGATGACCGGGCCGGTCTCGTTGACGAGGATGCTTGAGGCCTCGCAGTCGAACGACTCCTGCACCAGTTTCTTCAGGGCCTGGCCGGCCTGCGGGTCGAAGATATGGGTGACGCCCAGCACGGGCTGGCGGCCGCCGAGGCTCTCCTGCGCCAGCTCGACGATGCGCGCCACCGCCTTCTGGGTGCCCCGGGCCTTCTCCTTGGCGTCGATGGTCCCGTGGATGGTCAGGATGGGCTTGATCTTCAGCACGCTGCCCAGGAAGGCCTGCGCCCCGCCGATCCGCCCCCCCTTGTGCAGGTACTCCAGGGTATCCACGGCGAAGTAGATCTTCATCTCCGAGCTCACGGTCTCCAGCCTCTTGACGATGGCAGTCCAGGTCCGCGCCGTCCCGGATCATGGGGATGGCCTCCTCGAGCAGCATGTAGATGCCCATGGAGGTCGACATGGAGTCCACCACCTCGATACGGGTGTCCGCCATCTCGGCGGCGGCGGCCTGCGCCGATTCCATGGTGCCGCTGATACCCCCGGAGATGTGGACGGAAAGGATCTGCTCGTACTTGCCGGCCATCTCCCTGTAAGCCTCCACGAACTCGCCCACACTGGGCTGGGAGGTGGTGGGGAAGCCGTCGAACTCCTTGAGCTTGCGGAAGAACTCCTCGTGGGTGAGGTCCATCCCCTCCCGGTAGGACTCGTTCCCGAAGATGACCTTGAGCGGTACTACCTTGATATCGTGCTCGCGTATGTAATCCTCGTCCAGGTACGCGGTGCTGTCCGTCACTATCCCTATTTTTCCACCCAATTCGCACTCCCCTTTCCTTATGTCCGGCATCTCCCTCATCCGCGAACAGGCCGCGCGGGCGGCCTCCTGTTCGGCCTCCTTCTTGCTGCGCCCCTCTCCCTGCCCCGCCATCTCGTCCCCCAGCCACGCCTCGGCGTGGAAGAGCTTGGCGTGGTCCGGGCCCTCGCCCCAGCCGCGGTAGGAGGGCAGCAGGCCCCGGGCCTTGATGGACCACTCCTGCAGCCTGGTCTTGTAATCGGAGCGCGCGCCCTGGCTGACAGCCTCGCGCATGCGCTCCCCCAGGACCCTCTCCACCAGCTTGCGGGCCTCCTCCGGGCCCCGGTCCAGGTAGACCGCCCCGATGAGGGCCTCCATGGCGTCGGCCAGGATGGAGTCCTTGCCGCGCGCGCCGTCCGATTCCGCCGACGGGCTGAGCAGGATGTACTCCCCCAGGCCCGCCTCGCCCGCCGCCCGCGCCAGGGCCGTGTCGTTGACCAGCCAGGCCCGGGCCTTGGTGAGGTCCCCTTCCGAAGCCTCCGGGTCGCTGCGGTAGAGGTAGTCGGTGACCACCATCTGCAGCACCGCGTCACCCAGGAACTCCAGCCGCTCGAAGGAACCGGCGGCCCCGCCGCCCTGCCAGTGGGCGTGGGAGCGGTGGGTCAGGGCCAGCTCCAACAGCCCCTTGTCGCGGAAGTCCAGACCCAGGGCGCTCTCGAGGTCCCCCATGCCCTCATCCCGTTCCGGCAAGCGCTTCGATGCGGTCCGGCAGCCCGGCCGCGGCGGCCTCCGCCGCCACCTTGACGGCCGCGGCGACGGCCTTGGCCCGCGAACTGCCGTGGGCGATGACGCAGACTCCCTTCACCCCCAGCAGCAACGCTCCTCCCGCCTCCTCGTAGTCCAGCTGCGACTTGACGTAAGCCAGGGCGGGCAGCACCGGCGCCAGCTTCTCCCGGTCCAGTTCGCCCAGGGCGGTGGCGAGGGTGCCGGCGATGAAGGCGGCGGTCCCCTCGATGGTCTTGATGACCACGTTGCCGGTGAAGCCGTCGGTGACCACCACGTCCACCCCCTTCCCCGCGATGTCCCTGCCCTCGACGTTCCCGGCGAAATCGAGCCTGGGGTCCGCCTCCAGCAGCGCGAACGCGGCCTTGGCCAGCTCGTTGCCCTTGCCCGCCTCGCTCCCGATGTTCAGCAGCCCCACCCGGGCTTTCTCCCTCCCGGTGAGGATGCGCCAGTAGGCCGTGCCCATCAGCGCGAACTGCTGGAGGTAATCGGCGCGGCAGTCGGCGTTGGCGCCCGCGTCCAGCAGGACCTTGGGCGCGCCGGGCGGCGGCAGCACCACGGCGACGGCCGGCCGCTTGATGCCCCTGATCCGCCCCCAGGAGAGGAAGGTGGCGGACATGGCCGCCCCGGTGTTGCCGGCCGAGACCAGGGCGTCGGCCTTCCCCTCGCGCACGTATTCCGCCCCCCGCATCAGCGAGGAGTCCGGGCGGGCCTTGACGGCCCAGGCTCCCTCGTCGGCCATGCCGATGACCTCGCCGGCCTCGACTATCTCGAACGGGGGGGCCGCCAGCAGGGCTACCTGTTCCTCGATGGCTTCCCTCTTCCCGGACAGGACCACCTCTATGCCCAGTTGCTCCCGCGCCAAGGCGGCTCCCGCCACCGTTTCGGCGGGAGCGAAATCTCCGCCCATGGCATCCAGGACCACCCGGATGCCGGCGTCGAGTTTCAGCTTATCAGCCATGGAAGGGTTTCTAGTCTACCTTGGCGACCTCTCTCCCCGCGTAAAAACCGCAGGAAGGGCAGGCATGGTGGGGCAGTTTGGGCGCATGGCACTGAGGGCATGCGGACTTGGTGGGGATCCGGCCGGCTTTCCATACCGACTTGCGTGAGGCCGCTCGCGAACGGGACTTCTTCCTTTTGGGCACTGCCATATCTTGCCACTCCTCTATAAATAGTAAAACCAGAGTCTGAGTATAGTTACTCCCGGCCCTCCCGGTCAAGCCATTGTTTGAGCTTTTCAAGGCGCGGGTCGGTCAGCTCTTCCCGGCAGCCGCACTCCCCCCGGTTGAGGTCGGCCCCGCAGGAGGGGCACACGCCGCGGCAATCCTCGCGGCAGAGCCGCTTGATGGGCAGGGCCAGGATGACCTGGTCGTTGACCATCTCGTTCAGCTCCAGCTCGTCCCCCTCCAGCCTGTAGCTCTCCTCCCGCGGCACCTCCGCTTCCTCCCGGCCCTCCGGTGAGAGGAGGGGCAGGGTGGTCCGGGTGAAGAACTCGTCGACCTCCGCTTCGAAGGCGAAATCCATGGGCTCGGTGCAGCGGGTGCACTCCAGCGGCAGGATGCCGGCGATGGTCCCGGTGACGCGGATGCCGTCCGGCGAGCTCTCCAGCACCAGGTCGACGTCGGCCGGGCTGCCGGCAGGCGATTCGCGCAGGCCCTCCTCCCCCATCTCCAGCAGCAGGCGCAGGCGCAGGCGCTCGCGGGCGAAGGTGTCGCGCAACAGCCTCGCCACGTCGATCTTCAGTTCCTTGCTATCCAGGTAACCGCCCATCTCTCTAGGTTAATGGGGGTGGGGGGGTGGTTTCAAGGGAGCGGGCCGCGAAAAGGGGCCGGGCCTCGAGGCGAAAAAGCCTCGAGGCCCGGCCCCGAAGATGAGCTCGAGGGTTTCGCGCGAGGGCTTGCGGGTCAGCCAGGAGACCAGCGGTAGCACCAGCAGGGGCACCAGAATGGACACCGAGGCGGCGAAGGGCACCCAGGGGGACTTGAGGGTGAAGGCCACCCCCATCTTCCCGGACCACCGGCGGAGAGGGTCAGCGCAGGTCTTCGAACTCCTCTTTGACCTCTTCCTCGGGCTGTCCCTGCAACCTCTCCCGGGCCCGCTTGATCACCTCGAGCAGCTTGAAGCAGGTGACCTCCAGGTTGGCCAGCCGCTCGTCGGCGTAGTCCTCGGCCTCCAGCCTGATCTCGCGCGACCGGGCGCTGGCCTCCTCCATGATGCGCTCGGAGTCGGCCGTGGCCTGCTTGATGATCTCCGTCTCCGCGATGAGGTTCTCCCGCTCGACGCGGGCCTCCTCGCGGATGCGGTCGGCCTCCTTGTAAGACTCGTCGATGAGCTCCTGCTTCTCCTTCACCATCCACCGGGCCTGCTTCAACTCCTCCGGAAGGGAGCTGCGGAGTTCGTCCAGGAGCTCGAAGAGCTCGGTCTCGTTGACCATCACCGAAGAGGAGAACGGAACGTGCTTGCTGGAGACGATAAAGTCCTCTATCCGGTCAAGCCTCTCGAAAACGTCCATCCGTTACGCTCCTTTCCTCTTCCTTCCATATTTCTCGTCGAACAGCCTGATGAGGTCCCCCTCGATCTCCTCCGGCACCATGCCGGCGATGCTGCCGCCATAGACCCCCAGTTCCCGCACGGCGCTCGAACTGAGGAAGGAGTACTCGGGGGAGGCCATCACGAAGAAGGTCTCGATGCCCTCGTCCATACGGCTGTTGATCTGCGACATCTGGAACTCGTACTCGAAATCGCTGATGGCCCGCAGGCCCTTGACGATGGCCGAGGCGCCCAGTTCCCGGGCCAGCGGGATGAGCAGGGAGTCGAACGACTTGACCTCCACGTTGGCGAGCCCCCCGGTGGTCTTCATCGAGAAGCTCCACCCTCTCCTCCAGGCTGAACATGGGCTGCTTGGCGGCGCTGACAGCCACCGCGATGATGAACCTGCCGAAGAAGCGGCTGGCCCGGGCGATGACGTCCAGGTGCCCGCTGGTCACGGGATCGAAGGTCCCGGGGCAGATGGCTACGTTCAAGTCCCTGATGTCGCTCCTCCTTCTTCCGTGTGCGGATGCCCGCACCCGTAGAACCCGACTTCCGTATCTCCGTATATCTTTCTCTTGTACAGCTTGATATCCCTTGCCGGCAGAACCGGCTCCCGGCGCGCCGGCCCTTCCAGCACCAGCGTGCCGTCCGGCCCGAGCAACCCCTTTTCCAGGATGCCTAAAACAATACCCTGTAAATATTTCATTTCAATTCTATAAGGTGGGTCGGCAAAAATCAAATCGAATGCGCCTTTGAGGCCGCTCCGTATCGCCAGGTGCGCCTCCCTCCGGAGCACCCGGGCCTGTCCCTCCCTGCCCACCAGTCCCAGGTTCTCCCGGACCAGGGCGACGGCCCTGGCCGAGCTGTCCACGAACACGGCTTCCCGCGCGCCCCGGCTCAGGGCTTCGATGCCCAGCGCCCCGGTGCCGGCGAAGAGGTCCAGTACCCGCGCGCCGTACGGCTTATCGCCCAGCGCGGCGAAGACAGCCTCGCGTACCCGGTCCGGGGTGGGGCGGATGTCCGTGCCCCGGAAGGACTTGAGCCGGCGTCCCGCGTCTTCTCCCCCGATTACTCTCATGGATTGATTATACGGTCATCGCGAGCGGAGCGTCCTGTCATCGCGAGCGGAGCGTGGCGATCTGAGAGATTGCTTCGTCGCTCCGCTCCTCGCAATGACACCACGGCGCCGGTTTTTCAGGTGTGGAAGAGCCAGTCCAGGTTGGCGGAGAAGCGGCGGCGCACCTCCCGCAGCAGCTGGCGGTGTTCCTCCGCCTCCAGGTGGGGGTCCTCCTCCACCAGCTGGAAGGCGTCCTCCCGCGCCCGCTGCAGCAGCGGGTAGTCCCGGCGCAGCTTGGCCAGGCGCAGGTCCGGCAGGCCCGACTGCCGCTCCGAGAAGAGGGAGCCTTCGCCGCGCAGCTCCAGGTCCACCTCGGCCAGCTTGAAGCCGTCGGAGATGTCCCGCATGGCCTCCATGCGGCGCTGTGCCTCCTCGCTCTCGGCCTCGGTGAACAGCAGGCACCAGGACTTCTCGCTCCCCCGTCCCACCCGCCCGCGCAGCTGGTGCAGCTGGGACAGGCCGAACCTGTCGGCGTTCTCCACCATCATCACCGTGGCGTTGGGGATGTCGATGCCCACCTCGATGACGGTGGTGGACACCAGCATGTCCGAGCGGCGCTCGCGAAAGTCCTGCATGGCCTGGTCCTTCTCGGCCTTCTTCATCTGGCCGTGCAGCAGGCCGACGTTCCGGCCGGGGAAGACCTTGCGCAGGACGTCCACCTCGCTCTGGGCGGCCTTGGCCTCCAGGCGCTCCGAGTCCTCCACCAGGGGGCAGACCACGAAGACCTGCCGCCCCGCCTGCATCTCCCGCTCGGCCAGCTCGTAGGCCTTGGCCCGCTCGCGCGGGTGGTAGACCAGGGTTTCAGTCTCCGCCCGCCCCGCCGGCATCTCGTCCAGCACCGAGATCTCCAGGTCGCCGTAGAGGGTGAGGGAGAGGGTGCGCGGGATGGGGGTGGCGGTCATGATCAGGAAGTGGGGGTGCTCCCCTTTCTCCTTCAGCGAGACCCGCTGGCGCACCCCGAAGCGGTGCTGTTCGTCGACGATCACCAGCCCCAGGGCCCGGAAGTCGACGTCGCGCTGGATGAGGGCGTGGGTGCCCACCAGGATGTCCAGCTCTCCCGCGGCCGCCTCGGCGAGGACGCGCCGGCGCTCCGCCTCGGGGGTGGAGGAGGTGAGCAGGGCGATGCCCAGGGACGGCACGCTCCCGGCCATGCGCTCGAGCGTCGCGTAGTGCTGCTCCGCCAGCACCTCGGTGGGGACCATGAAGGCGCCCTGCATCCCGTTCTCCACCGTCAGCAGGAGGGCCAGCAGGGCCACCAGGGTCTTGCCCGACCCCACCTCCCCCTGGAGGAGGCGGTTCATGGGGTGGCTCTGGCCCATGTCGGCGGCTATCTCCTCGAAGGAACGCCGCTGCGCGCCGGTGAGGCTCGTAAGGAAGGCCGCCGATGAAGCCCTCGACCAGCGGTCCGGGCCCGGAGTGGGGTACGCTCACGCTCTCCTCCCGCACCCGCTTGCGCCGGATGGCCAGGCCGGCCTGGAGGATGAAGAGCTCCTCGTAGATCATGCGGCGCCGGGCTTCCTTCAACTCCTTCAGGCCGGTGGGGAAGTGGATCTCGCGCAGGGCCGCGGAATGGGAGGGCACGCGGTACCGGGCCGTCAGCCGCGCGGGCAGCGGGTCGGGGAGCTCGCCGTATTCGTCCAGGGCCTGCTTGACCAGGCGGCGCAGCAGGGAGGTGGAGAGCTTCTGGCTGGCCGGGTGGAGCGGGATGATCCGCCCGGTGTTGAGCGTCTCCACCCCCACCTCCTCGGGGTCTGAGAGGACGTCGTAGGCCGGGTAGGTCATCTGGAGCTGGTTGTAGCGGTACAGCACCTTGCCGGAGAAGGCCACCTCCGTGCCGACCTTGAGGCGCTCGGCCTGCCAGGCCTGGTTGAACCAGACCCCGTACAGGTAGGCGGTGCCGTCGAAGATGCCCACCTGCAGGATGCTCTGGCGCTGGGCCGTCTTGCGCTCGTCCACCTTGCGCACCGTCCCCACCACGGTGACCTCCTCGCCGATGCGCACCTGCCGGATGGGGACGATCTGGCTGCGGTCGAGGTAGCGCCGGGGGAAGTGGTAGATCAGCCCCTCGACAGTCTCGATGCCCATGGACACCAGGTGGCGCTGGATGCCCGGGCCGATGCCCTTGACCGCGTCTACCGGGCGCTCGAGGGCGAGGTAGTTCCTCTCCCGCAGCTCCCTCAAGTCCTCCGGCTTGTCCATGCGCCTGCGCGGGTCGCCTCGGCCCCCCTCACTCGGCCCCGATGATGTAATGGTAGACGGGCTGGCCGCCGTCGATGACCTCGACCTCCAGGCCGGCTTCCTCGATGGAGCCGAGGATGCCCGCGCGGCTGGCCTCGTCGGCCTCTTCCCCCACGATGAAGGTGATCAGGTCGGTCCCCCCGTCGGCCATCTTCCGGATGAGGTCGGTGGTGGTGGCCTCCAGCTCCTTGCCGGCCGCGACGATCTTCTTCCCGTACAACCCGATGTAGTCGCCCTTCTTGATCTTGCCCACCCCGGACCGCGAATCGCGCACCGCGCGGGTCACCGCGCCGGTGCGGATGTTGGAACAGGCCCGGCTCATGTTCTCCAGGTTGTCCTCCCAGGTCTCCCGGGGATCGAAGGAGACCAGGGCGGTGAAGCCCTCGGTGATGGCCTTGGCCGGCACCACTCCCACCTTCTTGGCAGTGAGTTCCCGGGTCTGCTCGGCCGCGGGGATGATGTTCTTGTTGTTGGGGAGGACCAGGACCTCCCGCTGGGGGACGCTCTCGATGGCCGCGAGCATCTCGGCGGTGGAGGGGTTCATGCTCTGGCCCCCGTTGACGATGGCGTCCACGCCCATGTCCCGCAGGATGTTCTTGATGCCCTGCCCCACCGCGACCGCCACCAGGCCGACGCGCCTGCCGTTTGCGTCCGCCCGCCCGGCGGAAGCCTCCTCCACCTGCGCCCAGAGGTCGTCGATCTCCACCTGCGAGAGCCGCCCGAGGGCGCTGGCCTCCTCGACGATGCGGCCCACGTCATCCGTGTGCACGTGCACCCGGTAGACCTTCTCCCCTCCCACCACCAGGACGGAGGTACCCAGCTCGCGCAGGCGCTCGCGGAAGGCCTCGACCTTGGTGTCCTTGCACTTGAGCATGAACTGGATCTCGTAGCGGCCCTCCTCTTCCTCGGCGGCGGCGGGCGCGGGCACGCCGGCCTCGCGGGCCTCCGGAGCGGCGGACTTCTCCAGCTCCTCGCCGGTGAGCCCGGCATGGATGCCCTCCAGGAAGACCACCAGCCCCCGGCCCCCGGCGTCCACCACCCCCGCCTCCTTCAGGACCGGGAAGCAGTTCCGGGGTGAGCTCCAGGGAGATACGGGCCCGGGCGATGACCCCGTCCAGCCAGTCCTCGACGTTGCCCGGCTCCCGGGCCAGGGACCGGCCCTCCTCGGCCGCTTCCCGCACCACCGTGAGGATGGTCCCCTCCACCGGTTTCATCACCGCCCGGTAGGCCACCTCCGAGCCGCGGGTCAGGGCCTCGGACAACTCGGAGACCCCGGCTGACTCGCTCTCGGCCAGGACCTCGCAGATGCCCTTGAGGATCTGGGACAGCACCACGCCGGAGTTGCCGCGCGCGCCCATCAGGGAGCCGCGGGAGATGGCGCGGCACAGCGGGGCCATCCCCGTCACCGGGGCCTTGCCGATCTCCTCCACCACCGCCTGCACGGTGAGGAACATGTTGGTGCCGGTGTCTCCGTCCGGCACCGGGAAGACGTTGAGCGCGTTGACCTCGTCACGGTGTATTTCCAGCGCGTCCAGCGCCCTGGTTACCAGGTATTCCAGGTCCCGAGCTTCGATCCGTTCCGGCAAGGGTGACGTTCCTCCTTGTCTCAAGTCCCGTTATAAGAACAGCCGGGCGGGCGGCTCAATGCGCGCGCACGCCCTGGATGTGCACCTGGACGTCCTCGACCTCCAGCCCGGTGGCGCTGCCGACCGTGTACTTGACCTGGTCGATGAGGTTCCTGGCGACTTCGGTAATGTTTATCCCGGCCTCCACGATGATGAACAGGTTGAAGGAGACCTGGTTCCCTTTCCTCTTCAACTTGACCCCGCGCTTGAGGGTATCCCGGCCCAGCAGCTGGGCCATGCCCTCCTGGAGGCTCTGGCTGGCCATGCCCACCACGCCGTAGCACTGGGTGCAGGAGATGCCGGCCAGCTCGGCCAGCACCTCGTCTGAGATGCGGATGCCGCCCAGGGGCGTGCGTACCTCCCCGTCCTCCCTCGACTCCCGGCTCTTCGATTCGGCGGGCGGCGGGGCCGCCTCTTCCTTGCCGCGGCGGATCATCCTCTCTCCTCCTCTTCCAAGCCGTTCAGCTCCTCCAGGAGCCCGTCGACGTCCAGCTCGTGCATGCGCGCGCCCTCCTCGATGGTCTCCATCTGGGCCCCCATGCAGTTGACGCAGGTCATGCCGGAGCGCATGAAGACTTCGCGGCTGCGGGGATGGGCCTGCAGGGCTTCGAGGATGGTCATGTCCCGGGTGAATCGCTTCTCCATCATCTGAGCATTATATCATTCGCGGAAGAATACCCGGTTGCGCCCGGAATCCTTGGCCTCGTACAGGGCGGAGTCGGCCTTGGCCACGATATCCGACCGGCTGGAGACCCCGGGTGAGGGGTAGTAGGTGACGCCCTGGCTCACGGTGACTTTCAACCCCTTGCCCCGGCTGGCCATGAAGTCGTAGCTCTCCACCGCCCGGCGGATGCGCTCGGCCGTCTGCACCGCCTCGTGCAGGTTGGTCTCCGGCAGGAGGATGGCGAACTCCTCGCCGCCGTAGCGGGCCAGCAGGTCCATGGTGCGCAGGCACCCCTTGACCAGCTCGGCCATCTCCTTGAGGATCTCGTCGCCGTAGAGGTGGCCGTAGGTGTCGTTGATCCTCTTGAAGAAGTCGATGTCCAGCATGATCAGCGAGAAGACGGTGCCGTACCTGTCGGAGCGCGTGTACTCCTTCTCGAAGAGCTCCTGGAAGAAACGGTGGTTGTAGATCTTGGTCAGCCCGTCGGTGATGGCCAGGCGCTTGGCCGACTCGTAGAGGCGCGCGTTGTCCAGGACCATGGTGACCTCGTTGAGGATGAGGTTGAGAAAGGCCGGGGTGTCGCGCTTGAAGGCCGGGCTGGCGGGACCCGCCAGCAGCAGCACGCCCATGATCTTCTTCTGGGCGGTCAGGGGCACGTGGAAGTAGGCCGGGGCCACCTTATGCGCCTCTCCCCCCCCGGACTTGAGCTCCTCGTGGAAGATGACCGGGTTCAGTTCCTCGACGCCCTTCCTCTCCCAGGCATAGCCCACCGCGATGTCCATGATGGAACCGTAGAACTCCTCCAGGGAGGCGTCCGTATATTCCCGGTTGGGGTAGATGAACATGTCGTCCTCCTCGAAGAGGAGCAGGCCGCCCAGGTTGTAGTTGATCAGCTTGCCGATGATCTCGAAGACGGAGCGGGCCGTTTCCGAGTAGTCCTGCAGGGTGCCGGAGAGGGCGGCGATCTCGTTGAGCACGGTGGTCTCGTAGAGCTTGGTGTCCAGCAGGTCCATGACCTTGTCGATGACGTAGTCCTCGGTCACCTCCCGGGTGCGCTTGCGCGCCGTCTCCCGGGCCTGTCCCGCTTCCTTCCCCTTCTCCAGCAGTTCCTTGACCGTGTTGAGGAGGGTCTCGGGCTTGAAGCCCTTGGTGATGTAGGCGTCGGCGCCGGTCTTCAGGCCCCAGAACATGTCGCTCTGCTGCTCCCTGCCGGTGAGCATGATGATGGGCATCCATGAGGTCTGGGGGTCGTCCTTGAGCAGCCGGCACACCTGGTAACCCTTGATCTTGGGCATCTCGATGTCCAGGATGACCAGGTCGGGCAGGAGGGAATAGGCCCGGCTGGCCGCCTCCACCCCGTCCCAGGCCACGTCCACCTGGTAGCCTTCGTTCTCCAGGATGGAACTGTTGACCTTCATGACCAGCTTGTTGTCGTCGGCCAGCAGGATGTGCGCCTTCGGAGCCATCTTCCCTCCCCGCGGGTCCAGTGATCGATTACAGAATATTATACGACTAAGCGGAGGAAAAGGGCAGGCGTCACCGGACGGCGGGGCAGACCGCCAGCAGCACCCGGCCCCGCTCCTCCGCTTCGGCCAGCGTCTCCGCCTCGTCCGGGGTGAGGCTCAGCAGGATGTGGCCGGGCGAGCCGGTCTCGAAGGAGGGGATGACGCCGGCCAGCCTCTCCTGACTGCGGCTGCGCCTGGCCGGCGTCGGGCAGGCAGAGGACGGGCACGGCGTGGAGGATGACCGAGGCCCGGCCCTCCGGCGGGACGTAGACCAGGTCCACCCGGTCCCCGGCGCTCAGCTCCTCCAGGGGCACCTGGTTCTCCGCAGAGGCCCAGCGGGTAGGCGCGGCGCCCCGGCTCCAGCATCAGCGAGGCCCGCCCGCCCCGGCCGCCGGCGGAGACGGACCCGGAGAGGAGGGGGTCGCCGGCCTGGATGTCCGTAAGGGCCACCGTCCCGGCGGCCCCGGCCGGGTCCGTGAGCATGGTCGGCAGGACGTAGATGTCGGGGAAGTCCACCGCCTGCAGCATGTCCTCTGAGATGACGCTGCCCGCGGCGATGGGCACCCGGGCCACCGGCAGCGGGACGAGGCAGCCGTCCCTGGCCACCCTGGCCTCCAGGCCGCTCAGGTAGCCGTAGAGCATCAGGCATCCCAGGGCGGCGATGACCACCGCCCCCGCCAGGAAGGACTTGGAGGAACGCAGGTGCTTGAGCATGGAAGCTCCTTTCTCTCGAGGGATATGCGGTCCCGGGCCGGCGGGGATACCGGCTAGGACATCTCGGTGATCTCGAACAGGTTGCTCTCGGTGTCGATGAAGAGCAGGCGGTGGCGGAGAGGCTCCCCGACGCCGGTGATCATCTTCACCACTTCCTTGACCTGGAGGGCCGCCACGATGGCCGGGGTGGTGGCGGGGTTGCCGGTGGTCATCTCGACCCCGTGCTCCTCGCCCTCCCGGTAGAGGAGGCCCACCCCCGCGTCGCCCGGGTAGACCGTCATCACCTGGCCGGAGAAGCCGGCGATGGCCCCGTGCACCAGCGGCACGCCGCGCGCCGCGCAGGCGGCCTGCAACTCGAAGCGGGAGGGGATGTTGTCCAGGGCGTCGACCGCCGCCGAGCAGCCCTCCAGGAGCTCTTCCATCTCCGGCCGCCCCGCGCGCAGGCAGTGCGCCGCGGCGGCCACCGCCGGGTTGACGGCCGCCACGCGCTCCACCGCCGACTTCCGCCTTCCACGCCCCCAGGTTGGCCGGGGTGGAGAGCACCTGCCGGTTGAGGTTGTCGTCGGAGAACCTGTCGCAGTCCACCAGGACCAGCCCCCCGATGCCCAGCCGGGCCAGCAGCTCGACCACGGTGCCCCCCAGGCCGCCCAGCCCGAAGACGGCCGCGCGCGCCTCGAGCAGGCGCAGCTGGCCCTCCATGCCGATGGTGCCGAGGTTGCGCAGGTACCTGCGGGGGACCAGCCCCTCCTCCAGGGCCAGCCTCTCCAGGTCGCCCAGGGCCACCGACTTCTCCTGAGCCAGCGAGCGCATGGCGACGAAGGGGACGGCCTTCACCCCCGCCCCACCGGGCGGGTCCGGGGCGTCGGCCATCGCCTTGAGCCCCTCGACCAGTTCCTGCCGCTTATGCCGTTCCATCTTCCTCCCCCGGAATATTATACAACTTAATTATGTTATAAGATGATTATAGGGGTACCGGCCGGAAAAATCAAGCCCTTGCCGCGCTCCCTCAGGAGGGCGACAGGGCCGTCTGCCGCCGCTGGCTGAAGCGGTGCAGGTCCTGCTTGAGCAGCACGCCCAGCAGGCGGCCGTCCTCGACCACCCACAGGAAGGGCAGCCGGTCCTTCTCCATGCGCGCGTAAGCGTAGTAGAGGGATTCCCGGGTCTCCACCGACTCGGTCTGCCCGACCGGGCGGGCCACCGCCTCCGCCGGCACGTCCGCCCAGCGCTCCTGGGGCACCCGGAAGAGCATGGAATAGTAGAGCGCGCCGTACAGCTTCCCCTGCTTGAGGACGGGCACCACCGTCTGGGGATTGCTGGCCATGTAGTTGTAGTAGACCTCGGCCAGGGAGGTCAGCGCGTCCACCGCCGGCACCCCCCGCCTGTACATCCCGCCCACCTCGAGGTGGGACATGCGGCTGCGCAGCCGGGCCTGGCGGTAGCCCGCGGTGGCCGCCTGGTAGAGGAAGAAGCCGATGAAGATGAACCAGAAGCCGCTGATGAGCAGGTCGGTCTCGCCGACGAAGATGTCCACGGCGATGAGGGACAGGCCCCCCACGGCCAGCAGGATGCCCATGCCCATGCCCACGGTGCCGGCGATGCGGGTGGAGCGCTCCAGGTCGCCGGTGGACTGCCAGAGGATGGAACGGAAGATGCGCCCCCCGTCCAGGGGGAAGCCGGGCAGCAGGTTGAAGGTCCCCAGGCCGATGTTGACCACCGTCAGCCAGATCAGCCCCAGGGCCAGCGTGCCCATGCCCAGCCTGTCGGCCAGGAAGGCCAGGCCCCCGAAGGCCAGCGCCAGGATGTAACTGGCCAGCGGCCCCGCCGCCGCCATCTTCAACTCCACCCGGGGCGAGGTGACGTCCTTGCTCATCTGCGCCACCCCCCCGAAGACGAAGAGGGTGATGCGCCGGATGGGGACCCCGTTGCGGTTGGCCACCAGGCTGTGGGAGATCTCGTGCAGCAGCACCGAGCAGAAGAAGAGCAGGGTGACGGCCAGGGCGATGGGGATGGTGTAGGCGGAGCCCCCGCTCCCGCTCACCCGGAAGAAGGAGATGATGGCCCAGAGCAGCAGGCAGAAGACGAGCAGCCAGGTCCAGTGGATATAGATATCTATCCCGAATACCCTGCCTACGCGCAGCCCTCGCTCAGGTATCAACCTCCACCGCCGTGATCAGTCTTCTACCAGCTCGGAGGGGGAGAAGATCGCGCCCTCCAGGGAATCCTTGCAGATACATCCCCGCTCCTCCGGGATGGCCGGGATGATCTTGAAGAGGAAGTCCCTGATCCTCTCGTTGTTGAGGTTGAAGACGCGCGTCACCTCGTCGGCGGTGACCGTGCGCACCCCCGGCATCCCCGCCAGCCCCACGTCCCAGTCGGTCACCAGTGATACGTTGAGAAAGCATATCCCCAATTCGCGGGCCAGGGTCACCTCGGGGTACTGGGTCATGTTGATGACCGACCAGCCCGTCTGCATGAACCACTTGCTCTCCGCGCGGGTTGAGAAGCGCGGCCCCTGGATCACCACCACCGTTCCCTCCCGGTGGAAGGTTATGCCCATATCCTCCGCCACGTCGGCCGCCAGGGCCCGCAGGTCCGGGCAGTAGGGCTCCTCCGTCGCGATATGGACGGAGAGAGGGCCGTCGTAGAAGGTGTCCTTGCGGTCGTAGGTGAGGTTGACGAACTGGTCGCAGAGGACGAAGTGCCCGGGTTCCACGTCGGCCTTGCAGGGAGCCGCAGGCGCTGGGCGAGATGATGCGGGTGACCCCCAGTTCCTTCATGGCCCAGAGGTTGGCCCGGTAGTTGATGGCGTGGGGCGGGCACTGGTGGTACCTGCCGTGGCGCGGCAGGAAGGCGACCTTGCGCCCCCCGATCTCGGCGATGGCGATGCGGTCGGAGGGGGCCCCGTACGGGGTCTGCACGGCGTAGGTCTTGATCCCCTCCACCAGGGAATAGAAACCCGATCCGCCGAAGATGCCTATGTCCGCCTCAGCTTTACCCATGACCTCCTCCTTGCTTTCCATCCTCTACCGAGAATCATATGACAGCCGGCGACATGGCGCGGCCCTTGATTGAACGGTAGGCAGGCCGGAGGGGGAGCGCCCGCCCCTCACTCCTTCTCGGGCTCTTTGGCCTTCTCCGCCTTCTCCGCCTTCTCCGCCGGCTTCGGGGGCTCCGCGGGCTTGGATTCATCCGTCTTCTTGTCGGCTGCCGCGGTATCGGGAGCACCCGCGGGCTTTGCCCCGTTGCCGCTCTTGGAGCGGTTGTCGGTGGAGTAGAAGCCGGACCCCTTGAAGATCACTCCCACCGGATGGAAGACGCGGCGCACCGGTGAGCCGCACGACTCGCAGGCCTCGACGTTGTCGTTGACCCCGTGTATCACATCGAAGCAGTGCCCGCATTCGGTGCATTTGTACTCGTATGTCGGCATGTTCTCTCACCTTCCGGTAGGTTTTCAGAGTCTTATTAATACAGATTCGCCTGGTATTTTTCAACAACCCGGCTCATGGCCCCCTGTGGTTTAATGGTCATATGGAGGAGATGGAGGGGCGGAGCAGGTACCGGCGGGGAGAGGTCGCGCAGAACCTCTTCATCATCCTGCTGCTGGCCATCGGCCTGTACCTGCTGGTGCCCCGGCTGGTCGGCGTGCCGGAGATGCTCGACGTGATACGCCACGCCAACTTCTTCGTGCTCCCCTTCGCCCTGGCGGTGGAGACCCTCTCCATGCTCTCCATCTGCTTCCTCTACTTCGAGCTGCAGCGGGAGGGGGGCGGCCACCTCACCTTCGGGCGCACCTCCCTCATCTTCATGTCCGCCTACGCCTTCGGGCACATCGTCCCGGGCGGCAACGCGGGCACCTTCTACCTCAACTACGTGGAGATGCGCCGGGAGGGCCTCTCACGCACCCAGACCGTCAAGGTGCTCACGGCCGCCAACCTCTTCTACTCCGGGGCCATGCTCTGCCTGATCATCACCGGCCTGCTGGTATCGCTGCTCTACCCCGGACTGAGCCACGGGTACCGGCTGACAGCGCTGCTGGTGGCCGCCGGGCTGCTGGCTATTCCTGGTGGCCTGCCTCCTGCTGGTCCGCAACGAAGCGTTGCTGGAGCGGCTGGCGCGCCGCCTGGTGCGCGGCCTGCGCCGGCTGGGCGCGTGGAAGGAGCGGGAGGAGGACGACCTGGTGGCCAGCATCATGGAGATACGCCGCTTCTTCTACGCCCTGATCACCCACCGCGACAGCCTGGTGCGCAACGGCTTCTACGCCCTGGGCTTCTGGTGCATGGACATGGCCTGCCTGTTCATCATGTTCATCGCCGTCGGCACCCCGGTCAACGCGGGCATCGTCATCATCGCCTACGCCCTGGCCGACCTGGTGGGGAGCCTGCCGCTCACCCCGGCCGGGCTGGGCACCTTCGAGGTGACCATGGGGGCGGTCTTCTACGCCTACGGCTACCCCAAGGCGGCGCTGGTCGCCGCGGTCCTCGGCTTCCGCTTCTTCAGCTACTGGATGTGCACCCTGGCCGGCGGCGTCTGCTACCTCTTCCTGCGCCGGGAGCGCCGCAAGGAACGCAAGCGCACCACCTGAACCGGCACGCCGCTCGGCATGCCCCTGTGCTACAATCTAACGGGAAACAAGGAGGTAAGCATGAGCATACTGGTGGTGGGCTCGGTGGCCCTGGACAGCGTGAAGACCCCGTTCGGCGAGAGGGAAGAGGTGCTGGGCGGGTCGGCCGTCTTCTTCAGCCTGGCCGCCTCCTTCTTCTCGGAGGTGCGGGTGGTCGCGGTGACGGGGGAGGACTTCCCCCCCGAGCACATCGAGTTCCTCCGCAAGCGCCACATCGACCTGGAGGGCCTGAAGAGCGTCCCCGGCAAGACCTTCCGCTGGAAGGGCTTCTACGACTACGACCTGAACGAGGCGCACACCATGGACACCCAGCTCAACGTGTTCGAGTCCTTCTCGCCGGAAGTGCCCGAGGCTTACCGGGACAGCGACTACGTCTTCCTGGCCAACATCGACCCGGTGCTGCAGCGGCGGGTGCTGGAGCAGGTGCGCCGGCCCAAGCTGGTCCTCTGCGACACCATGAACTACTGGATCGAGAACCGCCGCGACGAGTTGATGGAGACCATCAAGCTGGTGGACATCATGCTCCTCAACGACTCGGAGGCGCGGGAGCTGGTGCAGGAGCCCAACCTCATCCTGGCCGCCCGCAAGATCCTCAAGCTGGGGCCGAAGCGGGTCATCATCAAGAAGGGCGAGCACGGGGTGCTCATGCTCAGCGAGGACAGCCTCTTCGCCCTCACCGCCTACCCCCTGGAGTTCGTCTACGACCCCACCGGCGCGGGCGACACCTTCGGCGGCGGCTTCCTGGGCTCGCTCTCGCGCTTCGAGGACTTCAGCGAGGAGGACCTGCGCCGCTCCATCGTCTACGGCAGCGTCATGGCCTCCTACAACGTGGAGGACTTCTCCTGCGAGCGGCTGCGCAACCTCACCTTCGAGGACATCGACAAGCGCTACTACGAGTTCCTGAAGATCACCCGGTTCGAATAGGCCTGGAGGGACATGCGGGATCATTTCCTGGTCGACTACCACATCCACACCCCCCGCTGCGGCCACGCCTCCGGCGCCATGCGCGACTACGTGCTCGCGGCCCGGGAGGCGGGCCTGGCCGAGATGGGCTTCGCCGACCACTTCCCCCTGCTCCACCTGGACGACCCCCACCTGGCCATGGGCCTGGAGGAGGTGCCCCTGTACATCGCGGAGGTGGAGGCGCTGCGCGCCGAGTTCCCGGACATCCCCATCCGCCTGGGCATCGAGGCCGACTACGTCCCCGAGGTGCTCGACCGGCTGGAGGAACTGCTGGGCGGCTACTCCTTCGACTACGTCTACGGCTCGGTCCACTTCGTGGACGGCTGGGCCTTCGACGACCCGCGCAACCTCGCGGAGTACCAGGGCCGGGACATCGACCTCCTCTACCGCCGCTACTTCGAGACGCTGGCGGACGCGGCCGAGTGCGGCCTCTTCGACGCCCTGCCCCACCCGGACCTGGTGAAGAAGTTCGGCTTCCGCCCGCAAGGGGAGCTGGAGGATCTTTACGGCGAGTGCCTCGAGCGCGTCGCCCGCGCCGGCCTGGCGGTGGAGCTGAACACCTCGGGGCTGCGCAAGCCGGTGCGGGAGGTCTACCCCGCCCCCGATTTCCTGCGCCGCTGCCGCGAGCTGGGCATCCCGGTGACCCTGGGCTCCGATGCCCACACCCCGGACGAGGTGGGCCGGGACTTCAACCTGGCCCTGGCGATGCTGGAGGAGGCCGGCTACGAGACCATCACGGTCTTCGAGGGCCGCTGTCCGCGCCAGCAGCCTCTGGCCCTGCGCTAGCGGGGGCCTGCCGCCCACTCCTTCTCCTGGATGGCCGCCACCACGTAGTAGAGGGCGAAGACGTGCACGACCGGGATGAGCTGGAGCCAGCCCCAGGCCTTGCTCTTGCCGGCCACCCCGGCCAGCTTGAAGCTGATGAGCATGAACATGAAGACGTGCACCACCGGCACGAAGAAGAGGACCGTCCAGAGGGTGCCGTGATCGGCGCCCTTGACCAGCAGGTGGATGCTGGGCAGCCAGTGGTCCCACTTCCCCACCTTGCCCTGGGCTTCCACCACCCTGATGGCGCACACGTAGTAGAAGACGCTCAGCGCCGTGAACAGGAACAGGCGGGCCCAGGAATTGCGGCCGTGCGCCGCCGACTCCATTCGAGAAGAGGGTGATCATGGCGACTACCACCAGGATGAGCGGCCAGGCGTTGAGCACGTGCCAGGCGCGGGAACGGTGGTCGGGTACGGTGGCCAAGGGGCCGCCTTAGCGGGTCATCACTTCGCGCGCGGTCTTCTCCACCTGGTCCTGGGTGAAGGGCTTCTCCAGGTAGTCGTCCACGCCCTCGCGCTTGGCCTGCGCGATGGTCTGGGGCGAGGAGTAGGCGGTCATCAGGACCACCTTGGTGTCCGGGAACTCCCGCTTGACCATGCGGGCCAGCTCCAGCCCGTTGATCTTGGGCATGCGGATGTCGGCCAGGATGATGTCCGGGGGGTCCTTCTTGATCAGGTCCAGCGCCTCCGCTCCGTCCTTGGCCTGGGACACCGAGAAGCCGGCCCGCTCCAGCCAGCGGGAGACGAGGTGGCGGACGCCCTCGTTGTCGTCGACGATCATCAGTTTGCCCATGTTCTTATCCGCCATATTCCCTCACCGGACGGATATACAGAACGCCTATATCAGTTTACCAGAAGTTTCAGGATAAATGTGGTACCCACGTTCACCTGCGAGCGTACGTCGATGGAGCCCCCGATGTCCAGGATGATCTTCTGCACGATGGCCAGCCCCAGGCCGGTGCCGTCGTCCTTGTTGGTATAGAAGGGCGCGAAGATGTTGGGCAGGATGTCCGGGTTGATGCCGGTGCCGGTGTCCTCCACCCGCACCTCCACGTGGCCGTCCCGGGTAGTTGCGCGCCCGCACCGTGAGCACGCCCCCCTGGGGCATGGCGTGGAAGGCGTTCTCGAAGAGGTTGGTGAAGACGTGGCGCAACTGGTCGAAGGTCATCTTGATCTCCGGCAGGTCCTCCTCGTAGTCCTCCACCAACCGCAGGTTCTCCCGCCCGTTGGTGCGGGTGAAGTCGCCCAGCAGCCGGTGGAGGTGCTCGGGCAGGTGGAGGTAGGAGGGCTCGGCCGCCACCGCCGCGGCGGTGGGCGCCTTGGAAAAGGAGAGCATCCCCGAGATCCACTGGTTGCACAGGTTGGCTTCCCGGCCGATCATGTCGATGAGGTGGCCGCGGTCCGGGTCCTTCTCGTCCTCCTGCAACTCGTCCGCCAGCCCCATGATGGCGAAGAGGGGGTTCTTGACCTCGTGGGCGATCTTGGCCGCCATCTGCCCGAGGATGGAGAGGTGGTCCTGCTGCCGCAGGCGCGCCTCCATATCCTTGAGGGTGGAGACGTCCATGAAGACCAGGGCCGCCCCCAGCGGCTCGCCCTCCGAGCGGTGCAGCGGGAAGGCGTTGAAGGACAGGGTGACGCGGCGGCCTTCCCGGTTGTTGATGACCATCTCGTGGCGGCGGAAGACCCGGTTGTCCTGCAGGCACACGTTGAGCAGGTTGCGGAAGGGGGCCAGCGGCTGCAGGGATTCCGACCTGTCGAAGTCGAGGTAGTCCGTTGCCGATGACCTCCTTGGCCTCCACCCCGGTGATCAGGGCGGCCTCGCGGTTGAAGTACATGACCTTGCCGTTCCTCGTCCGATCATGACCACGCCGGCGATGATCTCCTCGATGAAGTGCTCGGTGTATTCCTGGGTGTCCGACAGCCACTGCAGGGTCTTCTGGCTCTGCTTGTAGAGGTCCACGTTGATGATGGCCACCGACAGTTCGTGGCACAGATTGGCCAGCAGGCTCACCTCTTCCTGGGTGTAGTCGTGCGGCTGCATGGTGGCGGTGATGGCCACGCCCACCGTCTCCCCCTTGGCCCGCAGGGCCATGATGATCTGGGTGACGGGGCTCTTGCCGTCCAGGTACATCTCCGCCGCCCGGGGGTCCTCCGGCAGGTCGGTCGCGGATCATCACCTGCCCGGTGGTGAAGACCTTGCCGATGTTGCCCCGGTCGAGGGGGATCTGCAGGGCGGCGACGGCCAGCTCGTGGAAGCCGCGATGCGCCACCACCTGGAAGTGCTCTTCGTCCTCGTCGGGCAGGAGCACCGCCCCGATGTTGGCGCCGGTCAGGCTGAGCATGACCCCGAGGATGTTGCTGACCATCTCGTCCAGGTCCAGGGTGGAACTGACGGCGCTGACCGCGTCCGCCAGGATGCCGAAGCGCAGGTTGAGGTCGGTGACCTCCTCGATGAGGGAGTGGTTCTGCTCCCGGTACCGCTGTGACTCCAGGACCACGAACAGGCTCAGGGCGAGGATGAGGGCGGAGAAGACGCCCTGGATGACGTAGCGCACCACGTCGTTGCTGAAGGAGGAGAAGAACACCATGCCGGCAAGGAGCAAGGCCACGCAGATGACCGCCAGGAGCATGACCAGATCCCAGATGCGCTTCTTGCGTTCGAGGCTTTCTTCCGTCGACTGTTCGCGCTTCTCCATGCTATCCCCTCTTGTGCCGCCGGCTGCCCAACGGGCGTCGATCGCCGTCTTCCGGCACCGCGCCGGCGCTGTTCCCCCCGACTTCGCGCATAGCATGATCACTAAGTAGATTACCATTTGTAGAAAACTTTGTCACCCGGCGCGGCTCCCGGGACGGGCCCTTTCAGCGCCGCAGGCTGTCCTCCACCCAGGAGACGATCCGTTCGGCCTGGGGCTGCTCCAGGCGGTGATAGTCGGCCCCCAGGCCTGGGCGATGCGGAAGGCGGGGGTGCCTCCCCGGTAGGCGGGGGAGTCGGGCGCTCCCGCGTTACGGCAGGTATCCAGGACCAGGCCGTGGATGCCCTCGGACTGGATGGCCTGGGCCTGGGCCAGGCTCTCCTTCAGGGGGTCATCGGACTTCAGGGAGACGTTGCCGTGCCCGTCGGTGATCAGCGCCAGCACCGGCAGCATGTCGGGGTCGCGCTGCGCCTCCTTCTTCATCACCGCAGCCCCAGGGCCAGTCCGTGGCTCAGGGGGGTGGCGCCCCCCGTGGACAGCTCCTTCAGGTAGATGCCGGCCAGCTGCACGCTGGAGGTGGGGTTGAGGACCAGCGTGGCCCGGTCGTCCTTGAAGGAGATCAGCCCGACCCTGTCGCGTCTCTGGTAAGCGTCCTTGAGCAGGGCCAGGATGGCCTGCCGGGTCGCCGTCCATGCGGCCGCCGCCGCCCATGGACGCGCTGGCGTCCACCACGAACAGCACCAGGTTGCCCACCTTGCGCTTCCTGACCTTGGTCCGCAGGTCCTCCCGGCGTATCTGCAACGACTCCGTCTTCGCCCCGCGCCCTCCCGGCCGCCGCCCTGATGGTGGCGTCGAAGGCGATGTCCTTGACCTCCTCGTCGCGGTCGGCGCGCGGGATGCGGGACCCTACCGTCCGGCCCACGCCGGTGTCGGTGATGGTGGGGGTGCGCTTGCCGCTGCCGCCCCGGACGCCCCGGGCCGACGCGGCCGGCTCCAGCCTGGGCGCGGGGGCCGCGGCCTCCGCCGCCTCCCGGCGCTTCCCGGCTTCGCCGGAGGGGGCAGCCGGCTGCCGCTCCTCCCCGGGCTCGGCTCCCTTCCGCTCCGCCCCCGGCCGGGAAGGCCGCGGCGGCCATCTCCTCGCCGGCTCCGCCCGTCTGGATGCGCAGGGGCGCCGGGGCCAGCCGCTTCTCCAGGATGTGGTCGAGCCGCTTCAGGTCCTTCATCTCCTGGTCGAAGGGCCCCTTGCGCAGGCGGTGGGCCAGGGCGAACTCCGCCACCGCCTTGATGTGCTCGACCTCCACCTCCTCCTTGCCCTCCAGCGCCGCCGCGGCGAGGGCGGCGTTCATCATGGCCAGGTCGGCGCGGTGGCCGCAGACCTCGAACTCCACCGCGATGTAGGTTATGAGCTCGAGCATGGGGTCGGGCATCGCCACTCCCGGCAGCAGCTCCCGGGCCCGGACGATGCGCTGCCGCAGTTCCTCCTGCTCTTCGCGGAAGGCTTCGCGCAGGGACTCCGGGTCGTTGAGGAAGCTCAGGCGGCGGCGGATCACCTCCGCGCGGGCGTCGCAATCCCGCTCGCCCCGGACCTCCACGCACAGCCCGAAGCGGTCCTCCAGCTGCGGGCGGAGCTCACCCTCCTCGGGGTTCATGGTGCCGATCATGATGAAGGTGGCGGGGTGGGCGTAGGAGACCCCTTCCCGCTCCACCACGTTCACCCCCATGGCCGCCGCGTCCAGCAGGATGTCCACGATGTGGTCGTCCAGCAGGTTGACCTCGTCGATGTAGAGGATGGACCGGTTGGCCCGGGCCAGCAGCCCCGGCTCGAAGTGCTTCTCGCCCCGCTGGATGGCCGCCTCGATGTCGATGGTCCCCACCACGCGGTCCTCGGATGCGTTGAGGGGCAGGTCCACCAGCCGGACCTTCCTCTGAACGGTCTCCAGGCCGCCCTCTTCCGCAAGCCGGCCCGCGCACTCCTCGCACATGCGGCTGGCCTCGCCGGGGTCGCAGGAGAAGCGGCACCCCCCGGACACCTCGATCTCCGGCAGCAGGTCGGCCAGGGCGCGCACCGCCGTGGATTTACCGGTGCCCCGCTCGCCCTTGATCAATACGCCCCCGACGGAGGGGTTGACGGCGTTGATGACCAAGGCCATCTTCATGCGCTCCTGGCCCACTACGGCCGTGAACGGAAAGGGCAGACCGGACAGGGACAAAGCCTCACCCCGCATAACTCTACATCCGGCGCGTGCCGGCCGGATCCGGCATCCAGGATAATATTTCTGCTATCTTTTACAAATTACCTCTTTTCTCAAGATATGGTATCATTGATATACACGGAATCCCAACATATCGTGCCCCGTGCCGACATGCTCTCCTTCCTGCCCCGACCGCGGGGGTTATGCTATGATAAATCTGTTCCGATAATGCGGTATGACCAGGTGGTCACCGAAAATGCCAGGGGGAGTAGAAGGAGGTCCTTATGGAAATCTCGGTTCGCAAGGCCGGGCCCGAAGACTGCATCGCCGTCATCGACATCGACGGAGTGGTGGACTCGGAGACGGTGGAGGAGTTCGAGAACGTCATCGGCGGCGTGCTGGAAGGGGGATGCTACAACCTCGTCCTGGACCTGGCGGGCATGAACTACATCAACACGGCGGGCCTCTCCATCATCGCGGACACCTTCAAGAAGGCCCAGCAGAACAAGGGCGCCCTGAAGATCCTCAACGCTACCGAGACCATCCGGGAGCTCCTGGACGTGGTGCGCTTCACCAAGATCATCGACCTGTACGAAGTGGAGGACGATGCCCTCTCCAGTTTCGAAGGCTAGCGCGCGACATCATCCCCGTCACCCGCCCGAAGAGGTTTGAAAGATGGCCGACGAAAAGACGGTGCATAAGCCGCAGGAAACGAAGCTGGAGCTGGAGATGCTCCACCGCCAGCTCCAGAAGATGGGGGCTCTCTACCAGGTGGGGCAGATCCTCACGGCCTCCCTGGACCTGCCCACCCGCCTGGACAACGTGGTGGACCTGGCCATCCGGCTGCTGGGAGCCGACCGGGGCTCCATCATGCTCCTGGACTCCCGCAAGGATGAGCTGGAGCTGGTCACCTCCCGGGGGCTGAAGAGCGAGGCGGCCAACGCGCGGGTCCCCATCGGCCAGGGCATCGCCGGGTGGGTGGCCGAGCACCGCCAGCCCCTCATCCTGCACGACGTAGTCTCCGACGAGCGCTTCAAGGGGACCGACCCCCAGGTGACCAGCGCCCTGGCCATCCCGCTGATGGCCGAGGACCGCCTCATCGGCGTGCTCAACATCTCCACCCTGAGGGAGCACCGCTTCACCGAGGAGGACCTGGAGTACCTGTCCGCCTTCGCCGACCTGGGAGCGGTGGCCATCGAGAACGCCCTCCTCTACCACCGCCTGCGGCACAAGCAGGAGGAGCTGGAGAAGGAGCTCTCCCTGGCCAGCCGGATCCAGCAGTCCATCATCGCCAAGCACGTGCCCTGCGCCGCGGTGAAGCTGATAGCGCGCCTGATGCCGGCTTCCGCCGTGGGGGGCGATTTCTACAGCGTCATCCCGCTGGCCAAGGACTCCAAGTTCTGCTTCTACTGCTCGCCGCGCATCCAGGACCAGTGCCAGACCCTGCGTTCCGAGTTCTGCCCCAACAAGTTCGGGATCATGATCGGCGACGTGGCCAACAAGGGCCTGCCGGCGGCCCTGATCATGGCGGTGCTCACCACCTCCCTGTACGAGCTGGGCAAGAACCACACCTCCCCCGGGATAATCCTCTCCGAGGCCAACTCCACCTTCCGCCGCTGTTTCCACGAGTCCCAGTACAATTTCGCCACCCTCTTCTACGGCTTCTTCGACGGGACCACCCACAGCTTCACCTATTCCAAGGCGGGGCACGACGCTCCCCTGCTGGTCCGCGGGGACACCGGGGAGCTGGAGTCGCTGGAGGCGGAGGGGTACCCCCTGGGCCTCAAGGAAGACGGGGAGTTCGAGGAGAGGACCCTGGTGCTCAAGCGGGGGGACCGCCTCATCCTCTTCACCGACGGGCTGACCGGGCGCCCTCAATTCCCTGGGGGAGATCTACGGGCGCAGGCGCTTCACCGAATTCGTCAGGGAGCACCACGACAACGACATCGAGACCCTCCTCGACCACCTCATCGACGAGATCATGATCTTCACCGGCGACGCCCCCCAGCCCGACGACGTCGCCGTGCTGGTGATGGACCTGGAGGAGGAGTACGACCTGACCATGACCATCGGTACGGACATCAAGGAGATCCGCTCGGTCATCGGCAACGTCCTGCAGACCCTGGGGGAGCTGGAGGGCGAGGACACCATGATCCTCCGGCTCTGCCTGGAGGAGATAATCCACAACGCCATGGAACACGGCAACCTCTGCGATACATCGAAGAAGATATACATAACCCTGAAGAAGGACGACGGACTGGCCTACATCAAGGTCAGGGACGAAGGACCGGGATTCGATTATGAACATGTCTCGCGGCGCAACGTGGACGAGGGCCGGGACCTCCTCTCGGTGCGGGGGAGGGGCCTGTGGATCGTCAACCACTATGCCCAGAACGTGCTCTTCAACCGGGAAGGCAACGAGGTCACCCTGGTCTTCAAGCTCTAGCCGCATTGGGCCGGAGCCCCCGATATGTTATGATATAACCTGATTTTTTATGTCCGGCCCCACAAGGGTATGGGGGGCGGGGTGGGGAAATGATAGTTGTAGTCGATTGCAAGGAGGTCGAATATACTTGCATAGAGAAGAAAAAGTCCCGTTCAGGGCCCTCGCGGCCCTGCTGGTGGCCGCGGCGCTGATGCTGCCGGCCATCACCTTCACGCCGGCCCAATCGGTCCAGGACAAGAAGAAGCCAGCTCGAGCAGATCAAGAACGAGGTCCAGGCCATCGACAACCGCATGGAGATCGTGGTGGAGCAGTACAACTCCGCCGTGCTGCGGGTGGAGGAGAACCAGGCGGCCATCCAGCGCAACGAAGCCGAGATCGCCTCCATGCAGGCCACCATCCGGGAACGCCAGGCCATCCTGGGGGCCCGGCTGCGCGAGATGTACATGAACGGCAACACCGACGTGCTGGAGGTGCTCACCGACTGCAAGAGCGTGGACGACTTCATCAGCAACATGTCCCTGGCGCGCCGCATCAGCGACTACGACGTCGAGATCATCCGCTCGGTCGGCGCCGCCCGCGACGACCTGAGCGCGGCCACCCAGGACCTGGAGGCCCGCAGGGCGGAGCTGCACCGCGGCCATGAGCGACGTGGCCAGCCAGAAGGCCTCCATCGAGTCCGAGCTGGCCCGGCGCAAGTCGCTGCTGGCCGGGGTGGAGTCCGAGGTCAACGCGCTCATCGCGCAGGAACAGAGCCGGCAGACCCCCACGACGCGGCCCCCGACCGGCTCCAGGCCCGTCTACCCGACGCCCCCGCCCAACCCCAACGCCCCGGCGGTGGTCAGGGTCGCCTACGCCCAGCTGGGAAAGCCCTACGTCTACGCCGGCTCCGGCCCGAACGTGTTCGACTGCTCCGGCCTGGTGATGTACTGCTACGCCCAGGTGGGGGTGTACCTGCCCCACAGTTCCTACGCGCAGCACAACTGCGGCAGCCCGGTCTCGTACGCGGACCTGCAGCCGGGAGACCTGGTGTTCTTCCACGGCTACGGCCACGTGGGCATGTACGTGGGTGACGGCAACTACATCCACGCCCCGCAGACCGGCGACGTGGTGAAGATCTCCGACCTGGGACGGAGGAAGGATTTCTGCGGGGCCTGCCGCCCGCGTTAGCGAACCCCGGAGCCGCGCAAGTGCCCCAACCCATAAAGGGAGAAAGTGGACATGAAGAAGACGGCCCTTTACTACCATCCGATCTTTCTCGAACACGACAACGGCTTCGGCCACCCCGAGCGGCCGGAGCGGCTCACCGCCACCCTCGAGCAGCTGGAGGCAGGAGGGCTCATCGACCAGCTGGACCAGCGCGAGCCCAAGGCCACCAGCGAGGAGGTCGTCGCCCTGGTGCACCCGCAGGCCCACATCGACAGGGTGAGGGAACTGGCCGCCCGGGGGGGCGGGCACCTGGACATGGACACCCCCGTCTCCCCCCGTTCCTACGAGGCCGCCCTCCACGCCGCCGGCGCCGCTGTCGACGCCGTGGACGCGCGTCTTCGCAAAAGAGATCGACAACGCCTTCTGCCTGTGCCGCCCCCCCGGCCACCACGCCACCGCGGCGCGCGGCATGGGCTTCTGCCTCTTCAACAACATCTCCATCGCCGCCAGGTACGCCCAGGTGAACCACGGCATCGAGCGGGTGATGATCCTCGACTGGGACTCCCACCACGGCAACGGCGTCCAGGACATCTTCTACGAGGACCCTTCGGTGCTCTACGTCTCCTTCCACCAGTACCCCCATTACCCGGGCAGCGGGTCTTCCCAGGAGACGGGGTCGGGCCGCGGCAAGGGCTACACCGTCAACTTCCCCTTTCCCGCCTTCACGGGAGAGGGCCCCTACCTGCAGGCCTTCGAGGAAGTGATCCTGCCGGTGGCCCGGTCCTTCCAGCCCCAGCTGGTGATGATCGCCGCCGGCTACGACGCCCACCACGCCGACCTCCTCTGCTCCATGCAGCTCACCGTGGACAGCTACTCCCGCATGACGGAGATACTGGGCGAGCTGGCCGGGGAATACGCCGGGGGCAGGCTTCTGGCCACCCTGGAGGGAGGCTACAACCTCAACGCCATCGCCGCCTCGGCCTTCAACACCATCGCGGTCATGTCCTCAAGCGACCTGCGGCTGCAGGAGACCTCGCTGCCGGAGGAGTGCTCCGCCACCCGGGCCCAGGAGGTCATCGAGGCCACCAGGTCCGCCCTGTCGCCCTTCTGGCAGCTGTAAGCGCATTTTATGATATGATATAAAAAATCAAATCGCGCGAGGCCGGGGAGGAAAGATGGACATCCAGACGCTACTGCAGTATACGGTGGAGCAGCAGGCTTCCGACCTGCACCTCAAGGCGGGCAGCCCGGCCTTCATCCGGGTGGACGGGGACCTGCTCAAGACGGATTTCGAGCGCCTCTCCCCCACGGACACGGTGGAAGCCGCCTACGCCCTGATGAACGAGAAGCAGGCCAAGCGTTTCGCCGAGCTGAACGAGGTGGACTTCGCGTACTCCATCGCCGGCCTCGGCCGCTTCCGGGCCAACATCTTCAAGCAGCGGGGCACGGTGGGCATCGCCATCCGCCGCGTGCTGACCACGGCCATCCCCAGCTTCGAGGAGCTGGGCCTGCCGCCCGCCCTGCGGCGCCTGGCGGAGGAGGGGCGCGGCCTCATCCTGGTGACCGGCCCGGCCGGCTCGGGCAAGACCACCACCCTGGCGGCCATCATCGACTACATCAACACCAACAAGAAGCTGAACATCATCACCATCGAGGACCCCATCGAGGTCCTGCACATGGACAAGAAGAGCATCGTGCACCAGCGGGAGATCGGCACGGACACCGAGAACTACGCCGACGCGCTGAAGTACGTCACCCGGCAGGACCCCGACGTCATCCTCATCGGCGAGATGCGCGACCCCGAGACGGTCATGGCGGCCATGAACACGGCCATGACCGGCCACCTGGTCCTCTCCTCCTTCCACACCATCGACACCACCGAGACGGTCAACCGCATCATCGACTTCTTCCCGCCCCTGCAGCAGAAGCAGATCCGCCTGACCCTGGCCTCCATCATCCGCGGCATCGTCTCCCAGCGCCTGCTGCCGCTCAAGGACCGCAGCGGGCGGGTGCCGGCCACCGAGATCCTGGTGATGACCGGGCGCCTGGCCGAGGCGCTCATCAACGAGGAGCCCACCATGGCCCTGCGCGAGATCCTCACCGAGGGCGACTTCTACGGCATGCAGACCTTCGACCAGTCCCTGGTCGACCTGTACCGCTACGGGCTCATCGACTACAACACCGCGGTGTCGGCGGCCACCAACCCCCACGACTTCACCCTGGCCCTCAAGCAGCTGGGCCTGGAGGTGGAGGAGCACCTGCTGGGCAAGTAGCCGGCGGCGCGCCGTATCGAGGCAACGAAAAGGGCGGCCCGGGGGCCGCCCTTCTGACATTCTCGATTATCGCCGGATCAGTCCTCCAGCTCCTTGGCGGCCTTCTTCTCCAGCTTGCCCAGGGCCTTGGCGGCCTTGGCGGCCTGCTTGTCCAGCTTGCCCATGACCTTGGACAGCTTGGACTGCTTCTTCTCGATACCCACCATCTTCTTCTCGGCCTTGTGCAACTTCTTCGATCCGCAACTCATACCCTCTTCCTCCTTTCCCTTGACAAACCTGTAACTAAACGTTATCCTTAGAGACGTGCATCTATTATACCCCATTTGCTCAGCGAGCCAAACAAACTGTATACAGTCGAGACTCACTGGTTCTCGAGGAAGGCCAGGACGCCCGCGGCGATGGCTTCCGCCACCTCCTGGCGGTGCGCGTCGGCGAAGGCCTGGTTGTTCTCCAGGGTCAGGGTAGGCACGCGGCTCCAGATGTCGTAGGAGAAGATGGGGCCGTAATTGCCGGTGCCGGTGGCCCCCCGGTTCTCCACCACCGTGCCCCCGTCGGGCGTATAGGCCATGCCGGCCAGGCACGCGTACATCGCCTGGTGGAACAGGGGAGCCTGGTACTCGCTGGCCGCCTGGACCGCGGGGTCGATGTAAGCGGTCCGGCCCGTGTCGTAGTTGGCCTTCCAGTTGTAGGGCTCCGGGCCCGGGTAGAAGGTGGTGGCGCCGGCGATGCCCGGGTCGGTGTGGACGTGCAGGATGAGGGCGGCTCCCGCCTGGTTGGCGATGACCGCCCGCTGCTTGAGGTCCACCGGGTCGTCGACGGACTGCTTGGTCAGCACCACCGTCACCCCGTTCGCCTCCAGGACGGCCCGCGCGCGCAGGGCGATGTCGTAGACCATCTCCATCTCCGGGTGGTTGGCCCAGTCGCGGGTGTTCAGGCCGGTGTCCGGGTCGATGTTGTAGGGCGTATCCGCGTGGCCGGGGTCCAGGCAGACCACGCGGGCCTCGCGCAGGCCGTACATGGCCCGCTCGCACACCACCGGGGCGCTTGCGGTGATGAAGGTGGAGACGTCGTAGCTCTCGATGAAGGCACCCAGGTCGTAGGAGCGGCGGGAGCGGGGAGGCACGGTGTCCCGGGGGCCCTGCACCTCGCCCTCACCCGACTGCAGGCGCATGTCGACGTCGGCGGGGGTGTCCCCCGGGTTCTGCACCAGCACCCAGGTCTCGAAGCCGGGGGCGGTGCAGCCCTCCGCCAGGTACCAGGCGCCCGCGGGCGCGGTGACGCCGGCGGAGTCGTGGGCCCAGGTGCGGCCGTTGCCGTACATGGCCCGCTCGCACACCACCGGGGCGCTTGAGGTGATGAAGGTGGAGACGTCGTAGCTCTCGATGAAGGCACCCAGGTCGTAGGAGCGGCGGGAGCGGGGAGGCACGGTGTCCCGGGGGCCCTGCACCTCGCCCTCACCCGACTGCAGGCGCATGTCGACGTCGGCGGGGGTGTCCCCCGGGTTCTGCACCAGCACCCAGGTCTCGAAGCCGGGGGCGGTGCAGCCCTCCGCCAGGTACCAGCCGCCCGCGGGCGCGGTGACGCCGGCGGAGTCGTGGGCCCAGGTGCGGCCGTTGCCGTACATGGCCCGCTCGCACACCACCGGGGCGCTTGCGGTGATGAAGGTGGAGACGTCGTAGCTCTCGATGAAGGCACCCAGGTCGTAGGAGCGGCGGGAGCGGGGAGGCACGGTGTCCCGGGGGCCCTGCACCTCGCCCTCACCCGACTGCAGGCGCATGTCGACGTCGGCGGGGGTGTCCCCCGGGTTCTGCACCAGCACCCAGGTCTCGAAGCCGGGGGCGGTGCAGCCCTCCGCCAGGTACCAGCCGCCCGCGGGCGCGGTGACGCCGGCGGAGTCGTGGGCCCAGGTGCGGCCGTTGCCGTACATGGCCCGCTCGCACACCACCGGGGCGCTTGAGGTGATGAAGGTGGAGACGTCGTAGCTCTCGATGAAGGCACCCAGGTCGTAGGAGCGGCGGGAGCGGGGAGGCACGGTGTCCCGGGGGCCCTGCACCTCGCCCTCACCCGACTGCAGGCGCATGTCGACGTCGGCGGGGGTGTCCCCCGGGTTCTGCACCAGCACCCAGGTCTCGAAGCCGGGGGCGGTGCAGCCCTCCGCCAGGTACCAGCCGCCCGCGGGCGCGGTGACGCCGGCGGAGTCGTGGGCCCAGTAGCGCACGGTCTCCGCCCGCGCCGGGGCAGGGTGGCAGAGCATCGCGGACAGGGCCAGGGCCAGCACGGCCGCGGCCCACCCGGCCTTCGCGTATCCGTTCCGTTTCTCCATGACTCCTTCCTCCATGACGCCCTATACTTTACACCACCCGGGGCTGGTCCCGTCCCGCCGAAAGCGGGTAGACTAAAGGGAGAGCGAACGACGGCCCGACGGCACGGGGAGGTGGTCATGAGCGGCGCGCACCCGGACAGGATAGTCATCGCCCAGGTCTCGGACATCCACTGCGGCGACCCGCGCTTCGACCGCGCCCTCATGCAGACCTGCATCGAGACGGTCAACGCGGAGCGCCCCGACCTCTTCGTCGTCGCGGGGGACCTCACCGCCACCGGCTACCGGGACGAGTACGAGGAGGCCATGGGCTACCTGGGCCTCTTCGCCTGCCCCCGCCGGCTGATCATCGCCGGCAACCACGACTGCCGCAACGTCGGCTTCCTCCACTTCGAGGAACTGGTGGGCCTGCGCTCCCACAGCGCCTCCTTCCGCCACCCCGCCGCCGCCCCGGGCGGGGGGGACGGCGAGGTCAAGGTGGTGTGCATCGACTCCAACAAACCCGACCTGGACGACGGGGACATCGGGCGCCAGAAGTATTACTACCTGCGCAGCGAGTTCACCGGCGAGGAGGCCTTCAAGGTGGTGGTCCTCCACCACCACCTGGTGACCATCCCGGGGACGGGGCGCGAGCGCAACGTGGTCCTGGACGCGGGGGACGTGCTCCACCTGCTGAACGAGCTGGAGGTGGACCTGGTGCTCTCGGGGCACAAGCACGTGCCCTGGACCTGGCCGGTGGCCGGCATGTACCTGGTGACCTCGGGCACCGCCTCCACCCGGCGCACCCGCGGCTACACCCCGCCCGGGTTCAACCTGATCGAGGTGGACCCGGACAGCATCGCCGTCTCCATGGTCTCCTCCCTGGACGGCTCGCGCCACACCACCGTCTACCCGCGCCGTCACGCCGTCTGCCTGGAGCTCGACGGCTGAGCCGGGTGCTCGAATACACGGTAAGGGAGAGCGCGCGGGCGAAACGCGTGCTCATCCGGATGTCGGCGCGGGACGGGATGGTGGTCGTGGTGCCGGCGGGGTTCGACAGCGGCCTCATCCCGGCCATGCTCGAGCGGAAGCGCGGCTGGATCGAGCGCAAGGGCGAGGAGCTCGAGGAGCGGCGCCGGTCCACGGAGACGGGGCCGCCCGGCGCCCCCCCGGCGAGCCTGGCCCTGCGGAGCCTGGGGGAGGAATGGGCCGTCGAGTACCTGCCGGGGGAGTCGCCCCGCGTGACCGCGGTGGAGCTGCCGGGGTGCCGGCTGAGGGTCTCCGGCCGGACCACGGACCTCGGGGCGTGCGAGGCCGCCCTCCGGCTCTGGCTCCGCCGCAAGGCCCGCCGTGACATCGTGCCGTGGCTCGAGGACCTGGCCGGGGCCAACGGCTTCGCGTGCAACCGGGTCTCCGTCAGGTCGCAGAGGAGCCGGTGGGCGAGCTGCTCCACCGCCAACAACGTCAGCCTCAACCTGAAGCTGCTGTTCCTCCCGGAGGAACTGGTGCGCTACGTGCTGCTGCACGAACTCTGCCACACCGTCCACCCCAACCATTCCCCGGAGTTCTGGGGCCTGCTCGAGCTGCACGAGCCCGACTGCGCGCGCAGGAAAAAGGAGATCCGCGCGGCCTGGAAGTACGTGCCCGCCTGGCTGGATGAGTGAACCGGTGGTCCGTGGAAGATCGCTTCGCTGCGCTCGCGATGACCGGCGCTCCGCTCGCGATGACCGTGCGCGTCAGCGGCCGGTGGAGCCGAAGCCGCCCTCGCCGCGGGCGGTGTCGTCCAGTTCCTCCACCACCGCGACCCGGGGCGCCTCCACCCGCTGGATGACCATCTGGGCGATGCGGTCGCCCCGGCTGACGCGGAAAGGCTCCTTGCCGTGGTTGATGAGGATGACCCGCACCTCGCCGCGGTAGTGGCAGTCGATGAGCCCGGGGGTGTTGACGATGCTGATGCCGTGCTTGGCGGCCAGGCCCGAGCGGGGCTGGACGAAGGCCGCGTAACCCTCCGGCAGGGCCATGGCGAAGCCGGCGGAGACCATGGCGAAGCCCCCCGGCGCGATGGTCAGGTCCTCGGCGCTGGCCAGGTCCATGCCGGCGTCGCCCGGATGGGCGTAAGCCGGCAGGGGAAGGCCGTCGGCCAGCCGCTTGATGCGCAGCACCGGCGCGCCGTCCTCCCCGCCGCCGTCCGCCGGCCCCTCCTCCAGGTCCACGATGGGGGCCAGCCGCAGGAAACCGATGTGGCGGTAGAGGAGGGCCAGTTCGTCCAGCCAGTCCTCGCTCGCCGGCGACCTCCTTGGCCATCTCGCAGCCCCGCGTCTCCAGGAAGAAGTCGCGGCCTTCCTCGAACCTGTAGGTGAGCCGGAAGGCCGATCTCCGCCGGAAGGCATAGCCGTTCCCCCGGAAGGGCGCCGACCTGTAGGAGCCGCTCTCCAGTTCCACCGCGCGGATCAACGCGCGCGACTCACCGGCGGAGAGGAAGACGTAGGGAGGGGTGGAGCGGTTGAACCAGGGCAGGTAGACGGCCCCGGTGAAACCCCGGGAAAGGATGTCCTGGAACTCGCCGTAGATGTCCGGCGCCTTGCTCTGGTGCTCGTCCATGGGGGTATTCTACCACACGGTCAGACGGGGGGGCGGTCGGGCTCGATCTGGGCCTTGTCCTTGAGCACGATGCCCTTTTCGATGGCGTAGAGGACGGCGTTGGTGCGGTCGGTCACCTTGATCTTCTTGAAGATGTTGCGGATGTGCACCTTCACCGTCAGCTCGCTGATGAACAGCAGGTCGGCTATCTGGCGGTTGTTGTAGCCCCGGGCCATCAGCTTGAGCACGTCCGTCTCCCGCTGGGAGAGGCCGGCGGCGTCCTCCGTCTTCTGGCGCTTGCGGGCGCCCGGCGAGCCCATCTCGTCCAGCAGCTTGCGGGCCACCGAGGTGGAGATGAGGGTCTCGCCGCCGGCCGCCGCCTGCACCGCCTTGACCAGCTCCTCCTTGGCCGCGTCCTTGATGACGTAGCCGATGGCCCCCGCCTTGATGGCCTGCATGGCGAACTCCTCGTCGTCGTAGACGGTGAGGGTGATGGCCTCGATCTCCGGGTGGCTCTTCTTGATGCGGCGGATGACCTCGATGCCGTTGATGCCCGGCAGCTGGATGTCCACGATGATCACGTCGGGGGTGAACTTCTCCACCTTGGAGAGGGCCTCTTCCCCGCTCCGGGCCACCGCCACCACGCGGATGCCCCCCTGCTTCTCCAGGATGCGCACCAGGCCCTCGCGCACCACCTCGTGGTCGTCCACCACCATCACGTTGATGCCCTTTTTCGAAGCTTTCTCGGCCATGGTCAGTCCTTTGATATCAACGGCAGCCTGATACTGATGATAGTACCACGCCCCCTGGAAGATTGTACGGAAAAGTCCCCGCCCATCAACTCGGCCCGCTCCTGCATGGCCAGCAGGCCCAGGTGGCGCCCCCGCTCCTGCTCCGCCTCCACCGACTCGAGGTCGAAGCCCCGGCCGTTGTCCTCGATGGTCAGGGCGAGCTGGCCCTCCTGCTCGAGCGTGGAGATGCGGACCGCGTCGGCCTGCGCGTGCTTGCGGACGTTGGTCAGGGCCTCCTGCAGGACGCGGAAGATGGCCAGTTCCGCCGCCTTGGTCAGGTTGTCCAGGCCGGCCAGCTCGACGTTGGTGCTGATGGCGTACTCCTCCTCGAAGTCCTCGGCGTAGCGGCGGATGGTCTCGTGCAGGCCGAGGATCTCCAGCGAGCTGGGGCGCAGGTTGCCGATGATGGCCCGCAGCTCCCGCAGGCATTCCTTGGCCTGGTCCTGCACCTCCTCCATCTCCTCTCCCGCCAGGTGCGGCTCCTCCTTGATGAAGTCCAGCGCGAAGCCGGCCGAGTAGATGATCTTGAGCATGGACTGGGCCACGGAGTCGTGCAGTTCCCGGGCGATGCGCGCCCGCTCCTCCTCGTGGGCCGTGTTCACCCGGGACATCAGGTGGTCCAGCGCCCTGCCCCGCATCACCACCTCCCGGTAGAGGCGGGAGTTCTCCAGGGCCAGGCCCACGGTGTCGGCGTAGATCTGCAGCAGTTCCAGCTCCCAGTTGGTCACCCGCAGGTGGTCGTGGCGGGATCTCCAGGTAGAGCAGCCCCTTGGGCGAGCCGGAGGGGTTGATGGGGACCAGGGCGAAGGGGGCGTCGGGCATGGGCTTGATCAGGCTGAAGTCCCCGGCGCCGAACTCGCCCACGGTCCGCCGTGATGATGGCGGGGCGGAAGAAGGCCTTGCTCTCCAGGGTCTGCCCGAAGGGGGAGACCGGGTAGTAATGCGCCTGCTCCAGGTAGGCCCCGGCCCACACCTCGTCCCGCAGGGAGACGGCGGAGACCGGGAGCAGGGCTTCCCGCTCGTAGACGAAGAAGACGGCCCGCTCGAAGCCCATGCTCTGGCAGGCCGTGGAGGTTATCCTCTCCTGCAGCTCGCCCCGGTCCAGGATGGCCCGGAAGGTGTTGAGCGCGCGGTTGAACTCGGCGATGCTCTCCTTCTGGTGGTTGAGGTAGGTCCCCGCGAGGGGGGAGATGATCTCCTGGTAGAACCGGTCGATGGCCTCCGCCATCTCCAGCAGGTCGTTCTCGCTGCACTCGCCGGCCAGGTTCTCGCGGATGAAGTTCCACGCGAAGAGCTTGCCGGCGTAGATGCCGTCGATGAAGTCCTTCAACTCGAAGCCCTGGAGCTCCCGGGCCACCGCGATGCGGCCCAGGGCCTGCAGGAAGTCCTTCGGGACCCGCCCCCCGTAGTGCAGGTACCTGACGAAGCTGGAGGTGATGCGGTAGATCTGTTTCTTGACGTCCCTCTCTATTTCCTCCGTCATCTCCCTGGTAGAAGGGGGTGTCCCGGCGGAACTCCTCGAGCATGGCGGTAGTTGAGGTCGTCCAGGTTCTCCTCAAGCCGGTCGATTATGCGCTGGTCCATCCTGCGGCGTTTACTCCATCACGAAATAGATGATCTTCTTGTTGTTCTCGGCGTTGGTCTCCCGGGGAACGGGGCCCGCCAATACCTCCAGGACGTTGCGGACGCCGCCCGTGGTGGGCGCGAGCCCGGTGAAGGTCACCTCCACCTGCTCGCCCGCGGTGATGTCGACCTCCTGCGTGAGCTGGCGCGGGGTGGAGTCGGTGGCCGAGTAGAGGGTCAGGGTGACCGGGACCCTGGTCTCGTTCCGGTTGCCCTGGTTCTGCACTATCACCGAGACGCTCAGGGTGGCGCTGGAGGGCAGGTGGAACACGTTCTCTCCGTTCTCCACCTCCAGGCGCCCGGTGGGGTCGAGGGTCACCTTGCCCAGCGCCACCCCGTGCACCTCGGTGCCGCGCAGCGACCTTATCAGCGCCTCGATGCTGGTGGTGGTGGCCTCCTCCAGGCCCGTGAGCCAACGGGAGTCGGGCACCGTCGCGCTCACCCCCTTGTCCTGCAGCAGGTCGCCCAGCTTGCGCTTGAAGAAGCTGTAGTCTCCGTCGGCGTAGAGCAGTTCGGTCATCTCGTCGGCGATGTTGGCGACGAAGATGGAGGTGTCCAGGGTGTCGTTGAAGAGCACGTTGATGATGTCCGAGCGGTACTTCTCCATGGCGCGGTAGCGCCTTTCCATGCAGATCTTCAACGCGGAATCGGCCACCGAGAGGAGCTCCGGGGGGCTGATGGCATAGACCTCGTCCCGCACCTCCAGGCACCCGTCCACCAGCGCCTTGAGTTCGGAATCCATCTTGTCGCGGTCGGACATCAGCGCGGCCAGGTTCTCGTTGATGGACTTGCGCTTGACGTTGAGCTCGTTGGACTTGTCGATCCAGGGGTTGACCTCGTTCACGTAATCGACGTATTGCGCGTTGGAGACGGAGGTCTGCTTCTTGCAGGTCAGGTTGAAGATCCAGCAGCCCAGCATCAGCAGCAGTACGGTGACGACGATGAAGGGGGCCGGATTCCTCTTCTTCTTATAGAACCTGGGGGTCCTCACCGCCGCATACACAGGCGACCTCCCACTCTCTCATCCATAGATTCATCCCTGGGCGCATTTGCGCCTTTAAACATTAGACGGCCCGCAGGCCGTCCTTTTTTTCGCAGTCAAAGCACAATAATGATACACCACCCCTCGATGGGGGGGCAAACCGCGACCGGCGCGCAAAGCCTCAGGAAGACCATTTCAAGCGCTTCCTCCGGACGTGGGCGGTCCCGTAGGATACCGCCCCCGGGCTGAAGAGCGAGTCGTCGGCCATCGGGTACCCCATGCCGGAGCCTCCGGTGAGGTATGCCGCGCCGGTGGCGATGGCCGCGCACCCTACCCGGCCCAGGATGCCCATGGCGTCGAGCAGCCTCTCGTTGCTCTCCACCCTCTCCCGCGCCTCCTCCGGCGTCAGGTCCTTCCTGCCGGGGAAGAGCTTGTTGTACAGGTCGTCGTAGAACCTGTTGATCTCGGCGAACTCCCCCTTGTCCAGCCAGACCCCGTGCTCCCGCGGGCAGAAGTCCAGGATCACCGGCAGGTCCTTATCGAAGCGCTGGGGCTTCAGGGCGTCGCCGCAGCGGGGGCAGAACGCGGGGTCCTGGTCCCAGTCCCCTTCCCCGGGCGGTTCCGCCAGCAGGCACTCCGCCAGCGTTTCCTGGTCGCCCTTGCCCAGGCGGGCGGCGTCCACCAGTTCCCCCATGTCGAACCAGATGCCCCCGCAGGCCGGGCAGGTGTCGACGACGGTGTTGCCCACGTTGACCTGTTGCATCTCGCTTTCGCACTTGGCGCACTTGATCATGCCGTCGCTCCTTTCCCCTGCCCCTATTATACCCGCGGCCGTTCGCGCCCCGCCCCTGCCCACCAGGAAACAGGAGAGTGGACCTGGTTTTCTCCCGATCTGAGGGGAAAGGCCCTTCGTGCAAACCTTCGAGTCGCCCACACCCGCCAGGCGCCTCGAAGGTCCAGCGCGCACCGGAGTCCTTGAGGCGAGCTCGGGTTTGGCAGAAGGGTCTTTCTCCGTAGAACACAAGAAAAAGCCGGAGCGAGAACTCCGGCTTATCCCTGGTGGGCGAGGCGGGACTCGAACCCGCACACCTTTGCAGGCACAGGGTCCTGAACCCTGCGCGTCTACCAAATTCCGCCACTCGCCCGGGGTCTTTCGACGAAAATATTATAGCACAGGGCGCGCGGGTAGTGGGTCAGGAAAGGCCGCTCCGGGGCTCGGCGCAGCGGCAGGGGCTGGCCGAGCACTTGGGGCAGCCCCGCGCGTACTTGGCCGCCGCGGCCTCGAGGTCGATGCCGCAGAGGGAGGCCAGGCTGGCCAGCCAGGCGAACACGTCGGCGAACTCGTCCGCCAGGGTCTCCAGGTCGCCCCGGCGCAGGTCGCGCGAGAGCTCGCCCACCTCCTCCACCAGCCAGGCGAAGGTGCCCAGGCGCCCCCTGGCCGCGTCCTTCTCGTAGTAGCAATCCCTGATCGACTGCTGGAACTCACGTATCTCCATGCTGACCTCCCGCCTGACGGCCTAGTAATAGATCCACTCGAACCTCTGGTGCTTCTCCCCCCACTTCAACAGGGGCTTGAGCGCCGCCTCCCTCCAGCGCCAGGGCAGCCTCTCCGACGCGATCAGCCAGTCCAGCCCGCGCTCCAGCAGCCGGCCCGCGCGCCCCAGCTCGTAGGCCCGGGAGTACAGTTCGGCCAGCGGGTAGAAGCCGCCCTGGACGGCGCGGAAGGCCGGGGCGGAGAAGGCGGGGGCGTCCAGGGCGGAGCGGCCGTCGAAGATGGTGTCCACGTGGCGCCCGCTCAGCAGCCCCTCCTCCCTGCACCTCTCGTAGAGGCGGGTGTGGGGGTAGGGGTGGAAGGTGGACACCTGCATGCAGTCGGGGCGGGCGCGGGCGTTGAGCTTCACCGTGTCCAGCAGCTCCCTGACCCCCTCCCCGGGCAGGGCGGTCATGTTGGTGGAGACGGTCTTGATGCCGTGGTCCCGGCAGAGCCGGAAGGCGCCCACGATGCGCTCCTCGGGCATGGGACGGTTGAGCACCTCGCGGCGGATGCGCCGGTTGCCGCTCTCGATGCCCATGCAGATGACGCTGCAGCCGGCGTCGGCGAAGAGGCGCGCCGTCTCCTCGGTCCAGGACGTTGGCCCGGCTGTTGCAGATGAAGGGCAGGCCTACCTCCTCGCGGTAGCGCCCGGCCAGTTCCCGGAACCACTGCTTGTCGAGGGTGAGGATGTCGTCGTCGAAGCGGATGTACTTCAGCCGGCCGCCGGTATCCGCGGCGATTATCTCGTGCACCTCCCGCATGACGTTGTCCACGCTGCGGAAGCGGACGTACTTCTCCGGGTTGGGGTAGACGGCCTTCTGGACGTGGTTCGAGCAGTAGGAGCAGTTGTAGGGGCAGCCCCGCGAGGCCATCAGGGTCCCCCGCTCGTGCTGCTGCTCGCAGAAGTCGGCGGGGTCGAAGATGTCCCGGTCCGGGAAGGGCAGGCTGTCCAGGTCCTCCACCAGGGGGCGCACCGGGTTGCGGATGATGCCCTCCCCGTCCCTCGCCCAGAGGGAAGGGACGCGCCGGTGGTCGCGCCCCTCCTCCAGGGCCGCGCACAGCTCGGCCAGGGCCTCCTCCCCTTCCCCCAGGCAGACCAGGTCGAGGGAGGAGGAGAGCAGGGCGCCCTCGGGGTCGATGGTGGCGTGGGCCCCGCCGCAGACGGTCGGGGTGCCGGGCAGGAGTTCCCTGGCCCACCCCGCCCACTTGCGCACGTGGGGGAAGAGGTGGGTGGTGGAGGAGAAGGCGACCAGGTCGGGGCGGGAAGCCGCCAGCCGTTCCTTGAACTCCTCCTCGCTGACCGGCCGCACCAGGTGGAGCAGGGAGGTCTCGTGCCCTTCCCGCTTGAGGTAGGCCGAGAGGTAGCCGATGCCCAGGTAGATGCGGCCCTCGGTCATGAAATGCTCGTCCGAATAGGCGAAGAAGTCCGGGTAGACGAAGGTGACTCTCATCTCGGGCATCCCAGGCCGTGGTCACATGGGGTGGTCGGAGCGGCGGACGTTCATCAGGTAGCGCCCCATCTTGTTCCCCAGCCGTTCGCTGTGGGAGGTGGTCCAGATGAGCGGGTTCATCACGTAGGGGTTGTTGCCGAAGCGGATGCACAGCCACCCGTTGCGGAAGTAGGTGGAGTACTTCTCCTTGAGGCCCCGCGCGTAATGGTCGAGGGCGTCCTCCGTCCCCGCCTCCAGGCTGGCCAGCACCGACTCCCCGGCCAGCTTGCCGCTCTCCAGGGCGTAGGAGATGCCCTCGCCGCTGATGGGGTTGGTCATGGAGGCCGCGTCCCCCACCGACAGGACGTTGCCGGCGCCGGGGCGGCTGCCCCGCAGGGCCACCCGCAGCTGGGCCCCGCGCAGCTTCCCCAGCGGCTCGGCCGAACGCAGCTTGGCCGCGGCGAAGCGGGTCCTGGTGCAGAAGTCCTCGAAGACCCGGTTGAGGTTGAGGTTCCTGCGGCGAAGAGCGTAGAGCATGGCGCCCACCCCCACGTTGACGGTGTCCTCGTCCACCTTGAAGATCCAGCCGCAGTTGGGCATGATGGCGTCCTCCGGGTAGATCTCCAGGAACGAGCCGACGTCCACCGCGCCGCGCATGTAGCACCGGACCGAGACGCCCAGGAAGCGCGGGTCGTGGTAGAGGAGGCGCAGGCCCCTGGCCATGACCGAGGAGGGCCCGTCCGCGGCGATGATGTAGCGGGCCCCGATCTCGAGGCGCTCCCCGGCGCAGTCCGCCAGCACCCCGGGGGTGCGGCCCCGGCGCGCGGGCAGGGGGGCGAGCACCTCGCAGCCCTCGCGCACCTCCACTCCCGCGGCGCGCACGTGTTCCACCAGTATCTCGTCGAACTCGAGGCGGGGCACGATGTAGGCGTGGTCGGGGAAGTGCCCGCCCATGGGATAGCGGACCTCGGTCAGGCCCCCGTGGGTGGAGTAGAAGCGCACTCCCTCGATGACCTGGAAGCGCCCTTCCAGCTGGTCGCGCAGGCCCATCTGGTAGAGGGCGTGCACGGCCCGGGGGGCGATGCCGTCGCCGCAGATCTTCTCCCGCGGGAAGGCCTCCTTGTCCACCACCAGGACCCGGTATCCCCGGCCGGCCAGGCGCCAGGCGGCCGAACACCCGCCGGGGCCCGCGCCCACTATCAGAACGTCGTATGTCTCATCCATGCCCACGATTATATGTGAAAGCCTCGGGCGTGTGGTAGACCGTAAAAAAAGACCCCGGTTCCGGCAACCGGGGTCCGCAGGGAGGGAGGTGCTCCGGCCTTGCGGCCGGGGCAGGGATGGGACCTTGCGGCCCCATATAACTCCTCTATTCTCAATGATAAGTCACTTCTCATCCACTTACAAGAACCTGGTAATAATATACCATCGCCCCCGGGGACTAAACATGATATGCGTCAGTCCCTCAACCGGGCCTTCCAGCGCTCCAGCTGGGCGGCCCAGGGGCTGTAGCGGTTGCCGTTGGTGGTGGCCCCACGCAGCGCGGCGAGGAACTCCCCGGGCGTGCCGAACTCCTCCATCTCCGTGTAGACCCGGCCCACGTCCCCGCCGCGGTGGGCATCGCTCCCGCCCGTCACCGGGAAGCCGTGCTCGCGCGCGAACTCCTCCGCCCGGCGGTTGGCGGCGGGCCAGCGGGGCTTGCCGTTCACCGCCTCCAGGCAGTCGATGTCCTCCCTCATCTCCAGGATCCGGGAGGCGCGCAGCCGGTGCAGCTTGATCAGGTCGAAGGGGTGGGGCAGGCACACCAGGCCGCCCTGGCGCCGGATCTCCCGCACGGTCTCGAGCGGCGCTCAGGCCGGGCGGTATCCGCTCGGTGAGGAAGAGGCCGATGATCTCCCCCTGCCGGCTGCGCACCTCCTCGCCGGGAATGATCATCAGGTGGGGCAGGGCCTCGCGGAACTCCCGGGCACCCGGCGAAGGCGTCGTGGTCGGTGACGGCGACGCCGGCCAGCCCCCGCTCGGCGCAGGCACGCCCCAGTTCCTCCGGGGTCATCCGGCTGTCGAAGGAATGGTGGGTGTGCACGTGCAGGTCCAGCTTGATCCTCATGTCCCTCCCCTTAGCATGACGGCACGGTGGCGCTGGCTTCGATGCTGCGCACCGCCTCGTCCATCTTCTCCGGGTCGAGCAGGTACACCTGCTTGTTGCCGATGCTCCCGCTGCTCCCGGGCGCCACGCCCGCGCTGACGTCCACCACCGGCCAGGACCCGAACTCCCGCGCCAGCCGGACGGCGTCGCCGGTGGTGAGGTCGGTCTGGAGCCACCCCATGCCCAGGTTGATCAGCCAGGCCAGGCCCGGCTGCGAAGCGGCAGTCGTGGACCTGGTTGGCGGCGGTGATGGCGAAGGCCTGGCGGGCCCGGATGCGGTCGAGCTCGCCCCCCGGGTAAGACGAGGATTCGGTGACCAGCAGGGCCCCGATGCCGTCCAGGAGCACCGGCCCGGCCTCGAGCCTGCCCCAGCGCGGGTCCGAGACCTCCTCCTGCAGGTTGAACTCCACCCCTCCCAGCAGGTCCACCAGCCCGGCGAAGGCTTCCGGCCCGAGCGCCAGGTGGTTGCGCATCTCCATGCCGGTGATGTCCTCCACCACCGCCTCGACCAGGTCGACGCCCCCCAGGCCGTAGGCCTCCGCCAGGGTGCGCTTGCCGTATCCCTGGATGTCGACGTAGGTGGCGGTGGGGATGGACAGGAGGGCCATGCGCTTCAGCCTCTCGTCGACGTGGACGACCGTCACCGACTGGCAGGCGGCCCCCGTGGGGCGCCCCCCCTGCGAGCCGTTGCCGAGCCCCAGCGCCAGCAGGTTGTAGGGCGCCTCCTCCAGCGGACCGGGCGCGGTGGTGAGGGAGGGGGGCGCCACCCCCGGCCACTCGCTCAGCTCCCGCGCCGCCGGCTCCCCGCCGCGGGACGCGAGCCACCAGTCGACCGCGACCACCCCGACGAACACCAGCAGCAGGATGATCAGCACCGTTATTCCCGTTTTCCTGGTCATGTCCTTATCACCATCGACTCCCACGCATCACGGGTCTCCCGGAATCCGGCAGCATCCTCCTTAGCTTAGACGTCTCCGCCCTGTCCGTCGGACGCCCCTTCGCCGGCTTCCGTCCCCGTCTCTTCCGACAGCTCCTTCTTCCCCCGCATGAACACGTAGACCAGGAAGCAGGTGAGCAGGGCGAAAAAGATCAGGGACCCCTGCCAGCCCACCAGGAAGGAGAGGGAGGTGGCCAGGGAGACGATGGCCGCCGCGATGAGCACCCCGAGGAAGATGAAGAGCAGGGAGGACCAGAAGGGGATGTCGAAGACGAAGGCGGCGACCGCGCCGGACCAGGCGCCGGTCATCGGCAGCGGGATGCCCACGAAGATCATCAGGGCGATCTCCTTCCATCGTTCGAAGGACTTGGAATGCTTGCGCCTGGTGCGGGCGAAGAGCCACTCGAAGAAGCGGTCCATGGTCCGGGAATGGCGGCTCAACCAGCGGGACAGGGGCCCCAGGAACCAGAGGATGAAGGGGACGGGCAGCATGTTGAAGATGATGGCGATGAGCGTGGCCTCCCATATCGGCATGCCCATGGCCTTGCCCGCCGGGATGCCTCCCCTGAGCTCGAAGACGGGAAGCATGGAGATGACCGCCACCACCACCCACGCGGGCGTCCCCCCCATGGCCTCACGGAAGCGGTCGACCAGGCTCGCGTAAGGCGCGGCCTTCCTGGCCAGTTCGTTCAGGGCAGGTGCTATTCTGGTCAGCATGTAGTGATTTCTCCTTTTCTCGAGTTCGTTCTCAGACCCAGGCCCAGTAGTCGTAGAAGCTGCGCACCACCCTGGCCATCCACGCCTTGTCCACCACCGCGAAGGCGCAGTGCCCCCCGACGGGATAGCGCAGGACCTCGGCCCAGGGGTTGGAGGCGGCCGCCCTCTCCAGGATGGCCCCCTGCTCGGCCGGGACGATGGGGTCGTCGTCCGAGTTGATGGCCAGGAAGGGCACCTCGACCCGGTGCAGCTGCGCGGCCGGGCTGCTCTTCTCGAGCAGCTCCTCCGGGCTGACCCCGTAGTAGGAAGCGCAGTGGTCCAGCAGGTAGCCCTCGAAGTCGGGCCAGCGGCGCGCCTCCCTCCCCAGGGTCAGGCGGAGGCAGGCCATGAAGAAGAGGTAGGCGCCGAAGAAGGGCTCGAGCGGCCCCGGCCGCGTGGAGATGAAGCGGATCTGGCTGGCGATGTCGCCGTACCCGTGCCAGGCGATGGTCCCCCCGTCCAGCAGGCGCTCGGGGTCCTGGGCCGCGGCCAGCATGGTGGAGGCCGCCCCCATGGAACCACCCATGGCCCCGACCGAGGTGACCTCGGGAAGCGATTTCAGCCAGCGGGCGGCCGCCAGGATGTCCTGGCCCTCCTTCCACCCCCCGGTGCCGGGCGCGTCTGAGTACTTCTTGCTCTCCCCGAAGAAGCGCAGGTCGATAGCCATGGCATTGTACCCCCACCCGTAGTAGGCGGCGAGCACCACCTGCTGGCTGAACCAGAGGTTCTTGCTGCCGAAGAGGCCGTGCACCATGATCAGGGCCGGCCTGGGGCGCCCGTCCCGGTGGATGCCCGCCACGGCCGAGATGGGCGTGCCGTCCTCCGAGACGATCCGCATGCGCTTGAAGTCCGGACGGGTACCTGTAGATCTTCCCGGCGGTGGCCTTGCGGCACTCGCTGAGCATGGGGATGGCGTCGGGCAGCGCGAAGAGCAGGGTTGAGGCCACTCCCCCGTAGGGCCTGGGCCGCATGGGGATCTCCCTGATCCCGGCCATGATCTCCGCCATCTCCCGGGGCGCGTCCCGCCCCCGCAGGCGGGACGGGTAGGCTTCGCCATCGAGCCGCTGCCTGGCTTCCGCTTCCCTCTCGCGGCGGCGCAGGGTCACGGCGTTGCGGGCCGTGCTCACAACCACGGGCGCCAGCGCCGCCGTGCCGCCCAGGGCGGCCGCTCCGGCTATCCTTCCGACCTTGGCCATCTCCACCTCCCGTCTCGCGAGTCCCGTCCTTAACACACATTTTACCCGATGATAACGGCGCTTTAATGACCGGGGCGGTCTATCAGGGTAAAGGGAGCGGGGACGGTGTAGACGGAAGGGCCCCGCGGGCGTTACAGGTTCAGGAGGTGATGGAGATGACGGGTATCAGCGGTTTCAAGCTCAGTCCCACCGTCAAGGAGGTCTTCTCCGACGTTTCCGACGGCCGGGTCCCCGAGGGCACCGGGCGGGCCGGGATGGTCGGCGACAGCCTCTGGGAGCGCTGCCGGGCCAGGAAATCCGAGGGCATGGACACCTCGCAGGTGGAACGGTACATCGAGGAGGGGCGGCGCGCGGAGGCGCAGGGGAAGGACCTCTACGCGCAGCTCATGTTCCAGATCGCCTTCGATACACTGCGATGAGGGCCGGCGCCGCCGCCAGCAGCGGCAGGGGATCGACGAGCCCCGCGTACAGGACCGTCCCGCTGATGAGCATGTACAGCAGGGCGGCGGCGATCAGCAGGGCCAGCACCAGGCAGGCGATGGCCAGCTGGCGGCGCAGGCGCCGCGCGGGGCGGGGCGGCGGGGGGGCGTTGACGACGATACTCCCCGCGTCCGGCAGGCTGGCCAGGGGCTTCCCGCAGGTGATGCAGTAAACGGCGGCGCGCGAGGGGCTCGACTCGCCGCAGTGCAGGCAGGCCTGGGCGCCGGAATCCATCCGCGCCAGCATGGAGTGGGGCTCCCCGGGGTGCCACTGGAAGTCGAAGTTGTAGTACCAGGCCCCGGTCTTCAGGCCGATGCTCCAGATCCTCCCGTACTCATCCGTGAACTTCAGGCCCTTGCGTATGCGCTCGTAACGTTCCCGGTCCAGGCTGCCCTGGTCGTAGGCCTGCTGCAGGCAGGCATGGGCCTCCATGACCTCCCCGGGAGAGAACAGGGTCTTCCCGGCGGGCCGTTGGGGCTGGTTACCGGCTCTCAGCTCCTTCTGCTGCAAGTCTTACCCCCTCGCATGGACACATGAGATGTTTCGGCAGGAAACGTCGATGCCTGAATGATATATCCCGGAAATGCAAGAGAGCCCTGATGGACAGGGCTCTCTGCGATAAAAGCGGACATACTCGGGTATTCTGGGGACATGCTGCCGTGTATGCTGCAAAAGTAACGCCGCGGGCGGGTAGTGCGAATGTTGTTCCATAGGGGGCTGCTTTAGGGCCGCTGGGGTAGATGGCTATCTCGGCTTGTCGGCTCCGAATGATGCATGGGGAATGCTGTTAGGGCTGTTCTTAAGGGATGTTGAACGTTGCTGCTTCTCGCCCACGACGTGTTTTTAATGATCTCTGTTTTATCTTCTCTATGTGTCCCGGTGTCCACGCTGGTCTCCGGTCCGTTTTCAAGGTCCGCCTTTCTAAGGTTAAGAATAGGCTCCTCCGATGTTAGTGACCATTCATCTGCAGTAGTAATTTTAACCGGCCGCTACTACCCGGGTGGTATTGGAGGATTTCTGTTTAAAACGGGCGGCTTGGGGAATGATAATCCTTAGAAGTAAGGCGAACACCCGAGCGGTTCGCGAGGCGGCCCTCATATGCGGGTCGGAAGGAGGGGATGACATGGCGGCCAGGAAGATGACCAGAAGCGAGGCGGGCAAGCGAGGCGGGCAGACGACCATGAAGAAGTACGGCTCCGAGTTCTACCAGAAGATCGGCAAGATGGGTGGCAAGAAAGGCGGCAACACCACCAAGGAGCGGTACGGCATCGAGTTCTACCAGAACATCGGGCGCAAGGGCGGGCTGAAATAGTCCCTTCCCGCTGTGGTATAATGCTGCAGCAAGCAGCCTTATGCCCGGGTCTCCGAGATCCAGGCTTTACGCGTGAACAGGAGCCGATTTGCGCACGAGTGTGGATGTCCATAACCAGCTGCAGACCCTCGATATACCCCATGAACTGAGCAAGTTGCCCGCGGCGGCGCGCAGCGTGGAGCAGATCGCGGCCCAGTTGGGCCTGGAGGCCTACCAGATCATCAAGGTCATCGTCTTCTTCGCCGACGGCAACCCGCTGGCGGCGCTCATCCCGGGAGACCGCAAGGTCGACTACAACAAGCTGAAGAAGGTCGCCGGCTCCTCCTCCCTCCGCCTGGCCAGCCCCGACGAGGTGCGAAAGCTCACCGGCTACCTGCTGGGCTACACGCCCCCGGTGGCCTGGCTGGGCGACCTTCCCGCCTACATCGACATCCAGGCCCTGAAGGAGGACGTCGTGTACGCCGGCAGCGGGGAGGCCCATACCATCCTCAAGATCCGTTCCTACGACCTGGTCCGCGCGGCAGACGCGGAGGTCGTGGACATCATCAAGTAGGCCATGGTCGAAGCGACCCGCCTCTTCCTGGCCGCCCTCCTGGGCTTCGTCACCGGTTTCTTCTCCGGCGCCTTCGGCATCGGGGGAGGGGCCGTCTCCACGCCGGCCATCCGCCTGATCCTGCAGGAGCCGGCCGGCATCGCCCTGGGCACCACCCTGCCCCTGGCCATCCCCTCGGCCGTGACCGGCGGCTACAACTACTGGAAGAGGGGGCAGGTGAACCGGCGCGCGCTGGCGGTGGTGGCCCCCCTGGGCGCCGCCGCCTCCGTCGGGGGCGCCCTGCTCACCCGTTACCTGGGCCTGCACTGGCTGATGATGGTCACGGCCCTGTTCATCCTGTACCTGTCCACGCGCACCCTGCGTGATGCCCTGGGCATGAGCGGCGAGGCCAGCGGCCTGGCCGGCCCGGGCCGGGGAGCTTCCGGCTTCCCCGCGACGAAGTACGCGGTCATCGGGCTGGCGGCCGGCCTGATGAGCGGCCTGCTGGGCCTGGGCGGCGGCATCGTGATGATCCCCGCCTTCCTGCTGTGGGCGGGCATGGAGGTCAAGGAGGCCATGGGCACCTCCCTGGTGGCCATAGCCTTCATCGTCCTGCCCGGCACCGTGGTCCACTCCCTGCTGGGGCACATCGACTGGGCCCTGGTCGCGGCCATGGGCCTGGGCGCCATACCCGGGTCCTGGCTGGGGTCCCGCTTCACCCTGCGGACGCGGGCCCGCCCGGTGCTCCTGCTCTTCTCTCTCCTCCTGGCCCTTACGGGTATAATATTCATGGTCAAGGAAGCCCAGGCCATCTTTTAAGAGGAGAGAGACATCGAGATACACAGGGCCGGAGCAGGCGAGACTCAGTAAGCTCTGGAGGGAGGTCTCCAGGACCAACCTCTTCCCCACCCGGAAGCTCTACCGGGAGTTCTTCGAGCAACTGGGGGGGAGGGTCTACACCGCGGGGGGGGCGTCGCTTCGCGGGGTTCCTGGTCATCGGCAGGTGGCGGGCGGAGAGCGGCCTCCATTCGCTGTGGGCCGTCGCGGCCGACCCCGGGACGGGCAGGGCCCTGCTCGCCGCGGCGCTTGCGGACTACCTGCCCCCGCGCGAGCCGCTGATCACCCGGATGCTCACGACCGACGCCACGCCCTTCTTCGCCGAGGCCGGTTTCTCACCGTTCAAGACCATCCTGCTGCTGGAGGGGGACACCCGTTCCATCGCCATCCCGCGCCGGCGCGAACACGACTTCCGGATGCGGCCGCTTCCACCCGCAGGACCTGGAAGAGGTCCTGCGGGTGGACGAGGCGGCCTTCGACGCGTTCTGGAAGCTGGACGCCTGGAACGTGCGGAGCATCTCCCGCTACTGCGACCTCAACAACTTCCTGGTGGCGGAGGGTGAGGGCGGCCTGCTGGGGTACTGCATCGCCGGAACCAACCGTTACAGCGGGTTCATCCAAAGACTGGCCGTACGCCCGGAGCACCAGGGCTTGGGCCTGGGAAAGGCCCTGCTCCTACGGCAGGCGGCCTGGTTGCGAGGAAAGGGGGCGCGGGTGTTCCTGGTTAATACTCAGGAAGAGAACGTGACGGCCCAGCGGATATACCGCGAGACCGGCTTCAACCGGAGCGTCTCTCAACGATACATCTATAGATATGAACATGACGGCAACTGAACGGAAGGCAACGGGAGGGGGGGCGCTCGGGCGCGCCTTCAAGTCCCTGCTCGCCCTGTGCCTGGTCCTTGCCGCTTTCCCCGCCTCGACGCGCGCTGGGGACCGGCGAGGCGGGCAGCCTGCGCATGCGCGTCTCCAAGGACGCCCTGTGGTACACGGGCCAAGAAGACCTGCGCCTGGAAGTGGTCCTGGAGAACCCGGAGGCGCAACAGCTGGACGGGGTGAGCGTGGTCTTCCGCATCTACTCTCCCTACACCAAGCGGACGGAGCTCGCCGAGTTCCGCAACGGCCAGGCCCGCAGGACCAGGGAGTCCCAGACCCTGGAGTCCGGCATCCGGCTGGACCCCGGCACCCGGCGCCTGGAGTATTCCGTCGACATCCCTTCGCTGGGCCTGCAGGGGGGCGCCTGGCCTTATGCCGTCGAGGCGTCGCGCCGCGGGGTCAAGCTGGCGGAATGGAAGGGTTGCCTGCTCATCCAGGAGGCGTCTGCACGGCCAGGCACTCGACCTCGTCCCCATGTGGGAGATGCATTACGCTCCGCAGGCGGACGCCCTCGGCCAGTCCCTTGGAGTCGGGCCTCTACGGGGCCTGCGGCGACGAGGCGGGACGCGAGGGCTTTCTCTACTCCCTGTTCTCCACCATCGAACGCCACCCGGGCCTCAAGACCACCCTGGCCTGTTCCTCCCAGTCGCTACAGGCCCTCCTGGACGGGGCCGATGCGGCCGGCGTCGAGGAGACGGCTGCCTCGCTGCGCAGCTCCGTGGAGGAGGAGCGCCTCTACCTCATGTCGTCCACCTACGCCTATGCCGACCTCGACCAGCTGGCGTACAAGGGTTGGCGGGAGGACGCGCGGCAGCAGGTGGCGTGGGGCCTGGAGGGCCTGAGGGACCTGGCGCCGGAGGGCTCTCCCACCGGCCTCTTCCCGCCGGACTACGGCCTGGGCCCCGAGGTCCTGGGCCTCCTGGCGGAGGAGGGGGTAGGGCTTCACCGTGGCCTCGGAGCAGAGCCTCGCCACCTCCCAGCAGGGGGCGGCGGCGGTCTCCGACGCGCGGGCGGGCTATCCGGTCAAGCTGGACGCGGGAGAGGGCCGGAGCCTGGACGCCTGGGTGGCGGACGAACAGGTCTACGCCTACCTGGCGGGGGTGGGCGAGGACCGCTCCGACCAGGAGGTGGTGGAGAACCTGCTGGCCGAGACCTTCCTGATGCAGGCGGAACAGCCGGCCGAGAAGCGGGCTTACCTGCTGGCCTTCCCGGAGGGCTTCCAGCCCGACAGCGAGTTGCTGGGCCGGATCTACGACGCCCTGGTGGTGGTGCCCTGGGTGGAGACGGCCTTCCCCGACACGGCCCTGGCCGCCGTGCCTCCCCGGACCCCCCAGCCGGTCTCCCTGGGGACGGGGCCGGAGCCCGTCTCCACCCTGTACGACGGGCTCGAGGAGGCCCGCGAGCTGACCCTCTCCTACCGGGAGGTCCTCTTCCAGGAGAACCCCTTGCGGGAGTCGCTCTACACGGACCTGCTCCTGGCGGAGTGCACCGACCTCTACCGGGAAGGCTCCACGCCCCAGGGGCAGCAGGTCCTGGAGAGCCTGGACGGAAGGGTCCGGGGGGAGATGGCGGGCATCCAGGTCCAGGAGCACGCAACGGTCACCCTGGCCAGCACCAAGGGCGAGCTGACCGTGGTGGTGAGCAGCCTCAACGACTACCCCATCAAGGCCGTACCTCAACCTCTCGGACACCTCCGTCAGTTTCCCCGAGGGCAACCGGCGCGAGGTGGTGGTCAACCCCCAGGACAACCGCTTCAAGTTCGCCGTGGAGACCAGCCACAAGGGCAGCTTCCTCCTGGACATCGTGCTGACCGGCGAGGACGACCTGGAGATCTCCCGCTCCACCGTTAACCTGAGGACCTCCAGCCTCAACACCCTCGCCCTGACCTTCCTGGCCATACTGCTGGGAGCGCTGCTCCTGGCCCTGCTCCTGCGCAAGATGCGCCACTGGGGGAGGAGGGGCAAGCATGAACACTCCCTGAGGAACTCCCTCCCGAGGTCATCGGGGAGACCCAGAACACCGACCCCACGGTGCACGCGCGCAACGCCGCGGTGATGGCGGTCGGCACCGCGCTCTCCCGCCTCACCGGCTTCATGCGCTACGCCGCCCTCGCCTACGTGCTCGGCCTGACCCTGCAGTACGGGCAGACCAACCTGCCCTCCACCTACAACCTGGCCAACTCCATCCCCAACATGGTCTACGACCTGGTGGTCGGGGGCATCCTGGCCTCCCTGTTCATCCCGGTCTTCGTGGAATACCTGTCCACCCGGTCGAAGGACGAGGCCTACTACGTGGCCTCCTCCGCCACCAACATAACCCTGGTCCTCCTCTCCCTGGTCACCGTGGTCGGCATCTTCGCCAGCCCCCTGATCATCCGCCTGATGACCATCTTCGGCTCCTATTCGACCTCCGACGTCAGCACCGAGATGGTGCGCTCGCAGGCCGCCTTCTTCCTCTGTTTCTTCATGCCCCAGATCATCTTCTACGGGCTCTCGGCCATCTTCTCCGGCCTGCTCAATTCCCACCGCCACTTCACCGTGCCCGCCTTCGCCCCCATCTTCAACAACCTGGTGGTCATCGTGCACGGTGGTGATCTTCGCCATGCTGCCCGGGGCGCGGGACAACCAGCTGCACCTGGTAGTCCTGGCCGTGGGGACCACCCTGGGGGTGGCCGCCCAGGCGCTGGTACAGATACCCACCATGTGGAAGCTGGGCATTCGCTGGAGCCCCGTCTTCGACCTGCGCCACCCGGCCATCCGCAAGATCGGGCAGGCTGGCCGTCCCGCTGCTCGGTTACGTCCTGCTGTGGCAGGTGGGCACCTGGTTCATGTTCGCCCTGGCCATCCAGGAGGACGGGGGGGTGCCTTCCTACCAGTACGCCCAGCTCTTCTTCATGCTCCCCTACGGCATCTTCGCCGTCTCCATCATCACCGCCATCTTCCCCACCATGAGCGAGCGGGCCGCCCTCAAGGACTGGGAGGGCTTCCGCAACAACCTGGCCATGGGGATGCGCGCCACCCTGGTGGCCATCGTCCCCTGCGCCGTCCTCTACCTGATGCTCAACCGCGAGGTCATCACCCTCCTGCTCGAGCACGGGTTCTTCAAGTCGGGGGACACCGACCTCCTGGCCAGCGTGCTCCTCTTCTTCGCCCTGGGCCTGGTCCCCTACTCCCTGGACATGCTGCTGGTCAAGTCCTTCTACTCCATGCAGGACACCCGTACCCCGCTGTTCATCAACTGCTTCGTGGTGGCCGTGAACATGCTCGCCAACTACCTGCTGTTCGAGGCCATGGGGGTGAAGGGGCTGGCCCTCGGGTTCACCATCGCCTACTGCTTCTCCATCCTCATCCTCGGCATCCGTGCTGCGGCACCGGTTGAAGCGCATCGGCGGCCGGGCCATCCTCGAGACCCTGCTGAAGGTGGTCGCGTCGGCGGGGGTCATGGCCCTGGTGGTCTACGCCTCGCTGTACCTGGTGGACGCGGGCTTCGGCACCAGCGGCCTGGCTGGCCGACATCCTCGCCGTGGCCCTGCCGGTGCTGCTGGGCACCGCCGCCTACCTCTACACGGCATCCGCCCTGCGGGTGGGCGAGCTTGCGACCCTCAAGCGCACCGTCCTGCGTTACCTGCCCTTCAGGAAGAACGGCTGAGGTCGGGGCCCGGCCCGCCCCGGGGCGCGGCGACCGGGCGGGCGCGGGAGTAAAGGTGGAGCAGGGCTCGCTGTCGAATAGAACATGGGAAGGGCCTGGAGAGAAAGGCGGGCTGGCATGATGGAGTTCCTGCGCACCTGGTGGGAACGGCTCGCGGACGAGCGGGGCGAGATCAGGGGCCTCTTCCTGAAGATAGGCCTGGCCGCCATCCTGGTGGGCCTGGCTCTCACGCAGGTGGGCCCGATACTGGCCAACAAGATCGAGATCAACGGCATCGCCGACAACGCGGCGGACATGGGCGTGGCCAAGTACCGGCAGACCAAGGGCGACATGAAGGAAGTGCGCCTGGCGGTCGAGCGGGCCCTGGCGGACCGGGAGGCGCGGCTGGTGGGCGAGGTCGCCGCTTACGCGGACGACAACGGCGACCTGGTCCTGTCCTTCACCGCCCGCAAGATCGCCCGGACCTGGCTCTTCTACCACGTGGGATACCTGGCCCCCTACACCGAGACCATGACCTCCGCCAAGCAGCGGATCTACGAGTAACGGCTAGAACGCGGGCGCGTCCATGCGCTTGTCGGGCACTTCCATCGGGTGGATCAACACGATGTGGTTCTTGTTGATGTTGGCGAAGTCGGTGCGGAACAGTTCCTTCCCGCTAGCTGACGTCGTAGGCCTCGACGTTGGTCAGGGCGATGAAGGACTGGGCCTCGCGCGCGGTCATGATGTCGGTGAGCCGGGCGCCGGGGAAGATGAAGATGTCGGCCTGTATCCGCTGGTTTCCCGTGAATATCTCGACTCGCAGTCTCTCCTTGGCCGCATGCATGCTATGATCCTCCCTCTCTCTCCAACGCCACCCACGTAATAAGATTCGCTGCCCGGCCCTGCCGTACCCTCCCGCCCCGCGGCTACTCGTGGCGGAGCGAAGTGATGGGGTCGAGGCTCGCCGCCTTGGTGGCGGGGTAGACCCCGAAGAAGACCCCCACGCCCGCCGAGAAGAAGAAGGCCAGGCAGATGGCCCACAGGGTCATCTGGCTGGGGATGTCGATGATGCTGGCTGACGATGGTGGCTCCCGTCCAGGCCAGGATGATGCCGATGATGCCCCCCACGATGCTGATGGTGATGCTCTCCAGGAGGAACTGGAACATCACGTCCCTGGTCTTGGCCCCGATGGCCTTGCGGATGCCGATCTCCCTGGTCCTCTCGGTCACCGACACCAGCATGATGTTCATGATGCCTATCCCCCCCACCAGCAGGGAGATGCCGGCTATGGCCCCCAGCAGGTAGGTGAGGATGCGCAGGATGGAGTCGGCGAAGGCCACCAGGTCGTCCTGGGTGATCACGGTGTACTCGAACTCGGAGAGCCTCTGTGCGCTCATCAGGTCCTTGAGGACCGGCTCCACTTCGTCCACGCCCTGCTTGTCGGGGGCCTGGACCAGGATGTTGTCGGCCAGGGTCTTGCCGTAATAGGTGGACATCTTGTTGTAGGGTATCCAGACCATGTCGTCGTTGTTGATGAAGAAGGTGCTCCCCTTGGGGGCGGTGACCCCGATGACCGTGAAGCGGTGGCTGCCGATGGTGATCTGCTTCTCCAGCGGGTCCATCCCCCCGAAGAGGACCTCGGCCACGTTGGGGCCGATGACGCAGACGTCGTGGTTGCCGTCGGTGCGGCTGAAGAAGCGGCCCTCGGCCATGGTGTAGCCCCTGACCCGGGGGTAGTTCTCGTTGGTCCCGATGACCTGGGTGAAGTGCTCGCGCGAACCGTAGTTCATCTTGCGGGTGTCCACCATGATCGGCGCGGCATAGTACCCCTCGGGGATGTTCTCCTGCAGGTATTCGGCGAGTTCCGGCCGCAGGCGGTTGGTCTGGACGCCCAGGCCTCCCCGGATCTGCGAGGGGTCCTTGCCCATGGCGTTGGAGAGGTCGATCTTTCCCGGGACCACGATGATCAGGTTGGAACCGATGGCCTCGATGGAGGAGCCGATCTCGTTCTTGGCCCCCAGGCCCAGCGAGACCATCATGATCACCGCGCCCACCCCGATGATCACCCCCAGCATGGTCAGGAAGGACCGCATCTTGTTGGCGCGGAGCGACACCAGGGCCATGCGCAGGCTCTCCAGGAGGTTCAAACCGGGGCCTCCTCCCTGTCCCCGCCCCCGTCTTCCCGCGCTTCCTCCCCCGGGCCGGCGGCATCGCGGCGGCGCGCCTTCGGGCGGCGCGGGCTCGCTCGCGGCGGCGGCCGGCGCGGGCGGGCCTTCCTCCTGGTCCGGGGCCTTCCTCTCCACCTTCTCGTCGCCCACGATGAGGCCGTCCTTGATGTGGATGATGCGGTCGGCGTATTCCGCCACCTGGCGGTCGTGGGTGACCATCACCAGGGTGATGCCCTTCTCGTGCAGCTCGCCCAGGATGCGCATGACCTCCGCCCCCGAGCTGGAATCGAGGTTGCCGGTGGGCTCGTCCGCCAGCACCAGCGACGGCCTGTTGATGAGGGCCCTGGCTATGGCCACCCGCTGCTGCTCGCCCCCGGAGAGTTGCGAGGGGAAGTGGTCGAGCCGGTGCCCCAGCCCCACCCGCTCCAGCTCGTCCCGGGCCCGCTTCTTCCGCTCGGAGCGCGGGACGCCGGCGTAGAGCAGGGGCAGTTCCACGTTGGTGAGGGCGGCGGTGCGCGCCAGCAGGTTGAACGACTGGAAGATGAAGCCTATCTTCTTGTTGCGGATCTCGGCCAGGCTGTTGTCGCGCAGCTCGCTCACGTCCACCCCGTCCAGGTAGATGGTGCCCTCGCTGGGGCGGTCCAGGCACCCGGTGATGTGCATGAGGGTGGACTTGCCCGAGCCGGAGGTGCCCATGATGGAGACGAACTCGCCTTCGTGTATGTCCAGCGAGACCCCCTTGAGGGCGGCCACCTCCACGCCGTCCATGCGGTAGACCTTGGTCACGTCCTTGATGCTGATGACCGCCTGGTCACCGGCCGGCCGGGCGCCGCCGTTGTCCCTGTTGCCCGAATCCTCCACCCGTTCCGCCTTTCCCCGCCCGCGCGCGGGCGGCGCGGTCAGACCCGCGAGCCCGGCTTCACCTTGTTGGCCCCCTCCACCACGATCTGCTCGCCCTCCTCGAGGCCCTCGATGATCTCCACCAGTTCCTCGTTCTCCAGGCCGGGGACCACGTCGCGCCGCTCGGCCACGCCGTTCTCCACGACGTAGACGTAGGTATCGCTACCTGATTTGACGAGGGCGGGGGCGGGAATGGTCACCACGCCCTTCCCTCTTCATGACCTCGATGTCGACCAGGGCGTTGTAGCCGATCCTCAAGGGGGTCTCGCTCCTGTCCATCTGGATGGTCACGGGGAACACCGTCGTGCCGGACGAGCCGCTCTGGCCCTTCGCCCCCACCTGGACCACCTTGCCGTGGAACTCCTCGTCGGGATAGGCGTCCAGCATTATCGTCACCGGCTGCCCCTTCTTGACCCTGGGGATGTCGGACTCCTCCACTTCCGCCTTGACCCGCATGTTCTGCAGGTCGACGATCTGGAAGACGGCCTGGCCCGCCTGCACCTGGGTGCCCGCCTTGATCTCCGAGGAGGGGAAGAGCCCGGAGAGCATGCCGGAGAGGCCCCCGCCGATGGAGGACATCCCCCCGAGCGCGCTCAGGCTGCTGGTCAGGCCCCCCAGGCTGCTGGTCAGGCCCGAGATCAGGTCGGAGGGGATGAGCCCGGACGGGGGGGTGAACACGACCGCGCCGGAGATGGGCGCGGTGAGGGTGGGGTTGCTCACGCCCGCCTGGGCCTGCTGGTACTGCTTGCCGGCCAGGTCGGTGCGGGCCGCGTCCGCCGCGGAGGCCGAGGAGGGATAGCCCGAGGGGTTCGGTACCTTGACGGGCACCCGGCTGTTCATGGCCTCCTCGTACTGGGCCTTCTGCTGCGCGATCACCGTGAGCACCTGCTGCTGCTGGTCGGGCGGGAGGAAGCTGGCGAAGGTCGGCGCCAGGTCGAAGTAGGTCATGATGACGCTGTCCGCCTCGGCCTGCATGGCGCTGAGGCTCTGCATGGAGGAGGCCAGGGTCTGGTAGGGCAGGATGGAGTTGCTCCACATGCCGGACATCAGGTCCCCCATGGAGGCCGTGGTCAGGTAGCTGGACATGGCCTGCTCCCGCTGGGCCTCGAGGCTGCCCATCTGCAGGGTGGCCAGGACCTCGCCCGCCTGCACCTCGTCCCCGTCCGAGACCAGCAGCTCGCCGATGGTGCCGCTGGATATCGGCGAGACGTCCACCGCCCCCGAGGACTCCAGCGTGCCCATGGCGGAGACCCGCGTGCTGATCTCGCCCACGGCAGCCTCCCCCACCTGGACCCCGGGTATGCCCTTGCCGGCACAGCCGGTGACGTTCAAGCCCGCGACCAGGGGGAGGGCGATAATCGCGAGGATGATTATAGAGGCCTTCTTTCTGAGCATGGGGTCCCTCCTAGATTCCGTTGCGGGCCAGCTGCGCGCCCACTCTCGTGACGAGCTCGGCGAAGTCGGCGACGTCCTTCTCCTCCAGGCCCTGCAGCTCGTTCCGACAGCGTCTCTATCCTGTCGCGGCGTATCCTCTCGAAGAGCAGGGCTCCCTTCTGCGTCAGCCTGACCATGACGATGCGGCGGTCGCGTTCATCCGCGTAGCGCTCCACCAGCTCCTCACGGGTCAGCCTGTCGACTATGCCGGTGACCGTTCCCAGGGTCAGCCCCAGCTCCTCCCCCATCTCCCTCATCATGCAGGAATCGTGGTGCTCCAGGGCGGACAGCGCAAAGAACTGGGGGAGGGTGAGAGAGTACGTGGCCAGCCGCTTGGTCTCCTGGTTCTTGGCCATGCGGATGATGTCCGGCAGGACGCTCTCGATCCGTTCCGCGTATTCCATCGCGACCTTCCTGTCCATTCCGTTCCTCTCCCTGATAGCCCCTCAAAATCTTACTTTGTGTAATAAACCTTTTGTGGCACCAAGTATTTTATAGCAAGCCCCGGGGAGCGTCAATGATGGGGTAGCGCGGACGGGTGGCCGGACCGGGGGCGCGGGAGGAGCGGCGGACGGACCTACGCCAGCGCCGGCAGCAGGGCCAGCGCCGGCAGCAGCTGGGGGGCCTGTTCCGGGATGAACAGGTTCCAGCTGTAGGCGAGGGCGCAGAAGAAGGCCAGGCCGGCGACGGCCAGGCCGAAGAGGAAGAAGGTCAGCAGCCTTCCCCAGCCACGCGGCGGGGCCAGGAAACCGGCTGCCAGGAGCAGGACGCCCGCCCCCGTCATCAGCCAGATGGCCGGGGTGAGCGCCGCCTGCTGGCCGGGGCCTCCCCCGAAGAAGATGACGCCGAACCCCGGGGCTCCCTGCAGTTCCAGCCCCTGGGACCGGAGGGGCAGCACTGCCTGGATGGCCAGGTAGATGAAGGGGGCCAGGGCCAGCCATCCCGCCAGCATGAACATGGGGCCCCGCCCCGCCCGTACGATCAGGAACACCAGGGCCAGGGCCAGGGCCAGGGCCGCCACGACCCCCACCGTCAGCCATTCCGTGCCGGAGTAGGGCAGCAGGCCGGGCCCCCCCGGCTGATTGACTCCCTGGAAGCCGAAGGCGGCGAGGTCGCTGCCCTCCGCCCACTTGAACAGGGGGCTGATGGCGGCGCCTATCGCCAGGATGGAGAAGATGGCCAGGACGTCCGCCAGGCCGAAGCCCAGCGGGCTGGAGCCGGCGGGGCGGACCGGCCGCGGGCGCCCGGGAGGCCGGTTGGGGGGGCAGGTACACGGTGACCTGAGGGGGGGGTGCCTGCGCGGGCGCGGGCGCGGGCAGGGGCGCCTGGGCGGGCTGGGCCGGGAGCGGCACCGCGGCGGCCGGCGGCGGCACCACCCTCGTCTCCCCCGTCAATATGCTGGGCAGCCTGGAGCCGCATTCCTGGCAGCAGAGGTTGCCGCGGGGGTTCTGCGCGTAACACTGCGGGCACACCACCTTGTCGCCGGCCCGCGTTGCGGCGGGCAGCGGCTCCACCGGCATCATGGGCGTGGTGGGCCTGTCGGGCGGCGGCGGCGCCTCGGCGGGTCCGGGCGCGGGCTGCGGCGGGACGGCCCCTGGCTCCGGGGCCGTTTCCGCCGGAGGAGATGCCGCCGCCGGGGGGGCCACCACGTCCGGCCGGGGCCGGGGCGGCAGGGCGACGGTGTCGGGCGGCGGAGCGGCGGGGGGCGCGGCCTGCGGTGGCGGAGACGGTTGCTTCAGCTGTTGGGATGGGGCGGGGGATGGGGCGGCGGGAACGGGCTGGGGCGGTTGGGGCAGACGGGTCGCGGCGGGAGGCGGCGGGGAGGCGGGGGGCGGCGTGAACAGGGGCGGCAGCGGCTCCGTGGCGTCCCGGGCGGGGCCCGGGGACGGCTGCGGGGCGGCGGGTCGCGGGCCGTTCAGCTTCTCCAGGCGGGGCGGGGGCGTGGGCTCGAGCACCGGCTCGAGGTGGCGCGCGGGGGCGGGCGCGGCGGGCTTCTCCCCCCGCGGCAGGAAGCGGGCTCCGCAGATCATGCAGAACACGGCTTGCTCGGGATTGTCGTTCCCGCATTCAGGGCATCTCAACCGCTACACCTCCGGACTCAAGGTATCAAGGTGATGACTCAAGGTAATCTTTCTCTCGATCCCGCTCGTTTTCCTTTTTGTAGGCTCGCGCGGCGCCGGGCGCGCCCGGCCCGCGGGCCTCACATGCTCACCACGGGCAGCAGGAAGGCGATGAGGTTGTTGAGCATGTGCGCCGCCACCGGCGCGGCCAGGTTGTCGGTGTGCTCGTACAGCGCGCAGAAGATGCATCCCGCGGCCATCCGGGAGACCATCCCGAACAGGCTGAAGTGGACCAGCGAGAAGAGAGCGGCGTTGGCGAGCATGGCCGCCGCCGTCCCCATCTCCCTGCGCATGGGCGGATAGAGGTAGCCGCGGAAGAAGGCCTCCTCGCAGACGGGCCCGACCAGCACCACCACCACGAAGGCCAGGACCAGGTCCGCCCGGCCCACCCCGGCCTGCACGTTGATCTCCATCAGCCCCTTGAGCCAGTGCTCGATCCATCCCCAGCCCTGCAGCAGCCTGACCGAGAGGGACAGGAGCAGGACGGTGAAGCCGAAGGAGGCCAGTCCGCCCAGCAGGCCCCAGGGCAGGCTCTCCTTCAGGTTCCGGCCGGAGACGCCGAGCTCCCTCAACCATCCCGCTCCCCCGCCGGCCTGCCCGCCCACCTGCCAGGCGGCGAAGGCCAGCAGGGTGGCGTAGAGGATGGCCGAGATGAACAGGACGGCGACGCCCAGGCTCAGCTCTCCCCCCTGGTTGATCATGTAGGTCACCAGGAACTCCAGCAGGAACGGGAAGGGCAGGAAGGCCAGGCCGGGCCAGAGCTTCCAGTGTGCCTCCCGCGCCGGCGGGGTTCCTCGCCGGCGTCCGGGCGGGCCTGGCCCGCGGCGCGGCTGACGGCCTCTCCACGGAGATGAAGCCGAAGCAGTCAGGGCAGTAGGCCTGGTCGCCCACGCCGGAGCGGCAGTCCTGGCAGAGGGGCGCCCCGCAGTGGGCGCAGAAAGCCTGGGCGCGCTCGGACGGGTGGTACGCGCATGCGCCCCTCCCGGCGCGGGGCACGGGCGCGGGCGCGGCCGTCCCGGCGGGGGCCGCGGCGGCCCGCTTCTCCAGGGCGCAGCCCGGGCACAGCGCGCCGTCCTCCCCCACCTTCAGGCACTCCTCGCAGACGTATCGCCCACATCGCACGCAGGCCGCCTTGGCCCTCCTCGAGGGATGGTCGGCGCAGGCGGGCGGGCGCGACGCCTCGTATACCACGTTGTCCCCCTCCTGTTCAGGTCAGGTAGATGACCAACAGCACCACGACATTGTTTATAGCATGGGCCAGCATGCCGGGATAGACGGAGTCCGTCTCCTCGTACAGCCAGGCGAAGATCAGCCCCAGCGCGAACAGTGAGAGCAGCCCCTGCCACTTGAAATGGAGGAGGGCGAAGACCAGCGCGTTGAGGAGGAGGGCCCGGTTCCTCCCCAAGCCCTTGCGCATGGCCGAATAGAGGGCGCCGCGGAAGAAGACCTCCTCACAGACGGGGGCGAGGACGGCGGTGGCGAAGACCGCCACGACCTGGTAGACGCTGCCCAGCCCGCGCAGCGTCTCCGCGTCGGGGCTTTCCATCCCCTCGCCGGTGATCAGCCGGATCACCAGGTAGAGCAGGAGGAACAACGCGTAGTTGGCGAACAGGCCCACCAGGCCGCCCGGCGGCCCCCCAGCCCAGCAGCTTCCCCGGGGGCAGGCCGTTCAGGCCCAGCTCGTGCCGGCCCTGCCCGGCGGCGTGGGCCGGCAGCCAGGCGCCCAGGAGCGAACAGGGGGGCCATCACCAGCGCGTAGGTGACGAAGGAGAGGCCCACCGGGTCCAGGTCGAAGACGGTGGCCAGGGCCAGGGTGACGCCGTAGTAGACGAGGAAGATGCCCGCCAGGACCAGAAGGACGGTGCCCGTGCTCCAGCCGATCGCCCGCCAGCGCTCTTCCCGGGTGCCCATCCCGCCCCAGGCGTCCAGGGCGGCGCGCGGCGGCGGGTCGGGCGGGGGGTTATCCGCGGCCGTTCCCCTCCCCTGGCGGCCCGGCGGCCCAGACCTCCGCGATCTGGACGGCGTTGAGCGCGGCCCCCTTGCGCAGGTTGTCCGAGACCACCCAGAAGTTGAGGGCGCGGGGCTGGTAGATGTCCTGAGCGGATCCTCCCCACGTAGGTCGGGTCCGTGCCCGCCGCCCGGATGGCCAGCGGGTAGAGGTTGGTCTCGGGGTCGTCCTCGACCACCACTCCCGGGGCCCGCGCGAGGACCTCGCGGGCCTCCTCCACGCTCACCTCCGCGTCGAACTCGGCGTAGACCGACTCCGAGTGGCCCACCCGCACCGGCACGCGGACGGTGGTGGCGGTGACCGGCAGACCGGGCAGGCCCATGATCTTCTGGGTCTCCCGCACCATCTTCCATTCCTCGCGGGTGTAGCCGCCGTCCATGAACACGTCTATGTGCGGCAGGCAGTTGAAGGCGATGCGGTGGGGGTAGACCTCGGCTCGCGGTTCCCTGCCCTCCACCATGTCCCGGACCTGCCCGTCCAGTTCGTCTATGGCCTGCCTGCCCGTGCCGGAGACGGCCTGGTAGGTGGAGACGATGACCCTCGCCAGGCCCCACTTCCGGTGCAGGGGCTCGAGGGCCACCACCATCTGGATGGTGGAGCAGTTGGGGTTGGCGATGATGCCCTGGTGCTTGAAGACCTCCGCGGGGTTGACCTCCGGGACCACCAGGGGGACGCCCTCGTCCATGCGAAAGGCGCTGGAGTTGTCCACCACCAGCGCTCCCGCCTCCACCGCGTGGGGCGCGAACTCCAGCGACCTCGAGGCTCCCGCCGAGAAGAGGGCCAGCTCGACCCCGGCGAAGGAATCCTCCCCGAGCACCTCCACCTTGCAGTTCCTCCCCCTTGAAGGGCAGCACCTTGCCCTCGGAGCGGTGCGAGGCGAGCAGGCGCAGGTCCTTCACGGGGAAGTCCCGCTCCTCCAGGATGAGGCGCATGGCCTCGCCCACGGCGCCGGTGGCGCCCACTATGGCTACGCTGTATTCCTTCATCGGGACCATTCCTCCAGTATCTTTCTACGATGCCTTCCGTCTCTAATCGTGCATCATCACGCCCTGGTCCAGGCCGAAGCGCTGGTGGACCGCGTTGACGGCCTTCTGCATGTCGGCGGCCCGCACCACGCAGCTTATCTTGATGGACGAGGTGGAGATCATCTCGATGTTGATGCCCAGCTCGGCCAGGGCCGAGAACATGTCCGCCGCCACGCCGGGGTGGCTCTTCATGCCCGCCCCGATCAGGCTGATCTTGGCGATGTCCTCGTCGCAGTCGAAGCTGCGGGCGCCCAGCTCGCCGGCCACCTCGGCCACGATCTCCCTGGCCCGGGGCAGGTCGTCCTGGTTGAGGGTGAAGGAGATGTCGGTCTGGGCGTTCTCGCTGACGTTCTGGATGATCATGTCCACGTTGATGTTGGCGTCGGCCAGGCGGCGGAAGAGGTGGGCCGAGATGCCGGGGCGGTCCGGCACGCCCTGCAGGGTTATCTTGGCCTCGGACGCGTCATGGGTCACCCCGCTGATGATGGCCTTCTCCATGCGCTCCGCGTCATCGCCTATCCAGGTGCCTTCCTTGTCGGAAAAGCTCGATCTCACGTGAATCACCACCCCGTAGTTCCTTCCGAATTCAATACTGCGCGACTGCATCACCCTGGCCCCGGTGGCGGCCATCTCCAGCATCTCGTCGTAGGAGACGCTGTCCAGCTTGCGTGCGTCCGGCACCAGCCGCGGGTCGGCCGTGAAGACGCCTTCGACGTCCGTGTAGATCTCGCACACCTCGGGCGCCCAGGGCCGCGGCCAGCGCCACCGCCGTGGTGTCCGACCCTCCCCGGCCCAGGGTGGTGATGTGGTCGTCCAGGGTAATGCCCTGGAAGCCCGCCACGATCACTATCCTGCCCTTGGAGATCTCCTCCAGGATGCGCGCCGCCTTGATGTCGATGATCTTGGCCTTGGTGTGCGCGCTGTCCGTGAGGATGCCCACCTGGGCCCCGGTGAAGGAGATGGCCTCGTACCCAAGGGTCTGGATGGCCATGGAGAGCAGGGCCACCGAGACCTGCTCCCCGGTGGACAGGAGCATGTCCATCTCCCGCTCCGGCGGCATCTCGCAGATCTCGTGGGCCAGCTTCACCAGCTTGTCGGTGGTGTCCCCCAGGGCGGAGATGACCACGACGACGCTGTTGCCCTCCTCGAAAGTCCGGGTGACCCGGCCGGCCACCCGCTTGATCTTTTCCGTGTCGGCGACGGAGGAGCCGCCGAACTTCTGCACCGTCAGCGCCATGCCTTTCCTTCCCGCGTATCCCTTACGCGGCACCTCTTGACAGGTTATTTATACCATAGACGGCCGGAAGTTCCGATTCAGACCTCGCAGCGCCCCTTGAGGGCGCGCCCCAGGGTTATCTCGTCCGCGTATTCGAGGTCGCCGCCCACCGGCAGGCCGCTGGCCAGGCGGCTGGCGCGCACCCCCCGGGTCCGCGCCGCGTCGGCGATGTAGAGCATGGTGGCTTCCCCCTCCACCGTGGGGTTGGTCGCCAGGATCAGTTCCTGCGCCCCCTCGCCCTCCACGCGCTCGAGCAGCTCCCGGATGCGCAGCTGCTCCGGCCCCACTCCGTCGATGGGGGAGATGGCCCCCCCCAGCACGTGATAGAGGCCGCGGTACTCCCCGGTCCGCTCCAGGGGCACGATGTCCTTGGCCTCCTCCACCACGCAGATGGTGCCGCGGTCGCGGCGGTCGTCGGAGCAGTACTGGCAGAGCTCCTCCTCGCTCAGGTTGAAGCAGAGCCGGCAGTAGCGCACCTTGTGCCGGGCTTCCACGATGGCCTGGGCCAGCGCCTCCGCTTCCCGGACCGGCACCTTGATCAGGTGCAGGGCGAGGCGCTGGGCCGACTTGGGCCCGATGCCCGGCAGCTTGGCCAGCTCGGCGATGAGCCGCTCGACCGGGGGCGTGTAATACAAAGCCCGTCTCCTCGCTTACATCCCGGGGATCTTCATCCCCTTGGTGAAGGCGCCCATCTTCTCCTCCGCCAGGTCGCGCGACTTCTTAAGCGCGTCGGAGACGGCGGCCAGCACCAGGTCCTCGAGCATCTCCACGTCTTCCGGGTCCACCGCGTCGGGGTTGATGGTCACCTCCAGCACGTTCTGCTGCCCGTCGGCCACCACCTTGACCATGCCCCCGCCCGACGAGCCTTCCACCCGCTCGTCCACCAGGGCCTCCTGCGCCTCCAGCATCTTCCTCTGCAGTTGCTGGGCCTGCTTCATCATCTTCTGCATGTTCCCGTTCATCTCTCACCACCTATCCCCGATCCGGGCTCGTCCGTCTTGCTCAGGCACCCTTCCGGCCGTTCACTCGTGCAGGTGCTCGCCCTCCGGCTGTCTGCAGGTGCACTTCCTCCACTATCTCCGCTCCGTCGAACACGTCCTTGACCATGCGCACCGCGTGCTTCTCGTGCACCTCGCCGGGCGGGCGGGCCGCCGTGGGCTTCTTCTTCGGGCGGCGGCGGGCGCGCGGGTTCCGGTTCGGGCTCCGGGGGCGGCTCCGGTTCGGGCTCCCGCTCCGCTTGCGGCTCCTTTGCGGCCTAGCCCGCGCCACCCGTCCCGGGCTCTCCGGGCGGGGCCGCGGCGGGGGAAGGCCCGGCCGGCGTTCCGGCGCGCGGCGCGCGGCGCGGAGGCGCGTGCCTCCTTCTCCTCCCTGCCCCGAGCCGCTTCCGCGGCTCCCCCTTCCAGGATGGGGTGGAGCTCCAGGTCCACCCGCAGGACCTCGCGCAGGCTCTCCTCCACCACCCGGCGGTGCTCCTCCTCGCTGAACCTGTCGAAGGAAGCCTCCGAACCCGCGTGGAAGCGGAGGTACAGGCGGTCGCCCCGCACCGCCGCGGGGAGTGCCGTCCATGAGCTGTGCGTGCAGGGGGCGGTTCTTCTCCTTCACCCGCTCCTTCACCTTGGGCCAGGCGCGCTTGACCGTGGCTATGTCGATCACCCCGGCCTCTTCCGGCGGCCCGCCCGCGGGGGCGCGGCGCGCGCCGCCCGTCGAGGGGCGCGGCCTTTCCGGGGAGGGCGGCGGCTTCTCCCCGCCGCGGGGCGGGGGCGCGGGCGGTTCCTCCGCCGCGGGGCGGGGGGCCTTCTTCCGGCCGGCCTCCGCGGGTTCCGGCGGGGCCGGGAGCGGCTCCAGGGAGAGGTTGTCCAGCCTCTCCTCGAGCTTCTCCAGGCGGATCGCCAGCGCCTCGGGGCTGATCTCCAGGTCGGGGCGGGCCATGCGCACCAGGCCCATCTCCAGCATCATCCGCGGTGAGCCGGAGGACTTCATCTCCACCACCGTCTCCTGCAGGATGCGCAGGTACCCGGGGACCTCCCGCTGGTCCAGGGCGTCCGCCTGCTGTTTGAGGCCGTCGTACTCCTCGTCCGAGAGGTCGAGGAACTCGGGCTCGGCGTCGGTGTTCTGGATCATGAAGATGCGCCGGAAGTGCTCGATGGCGCCGCGGGCGAACTGGGCCAGGTCCTTGCCCCGGTCCTCCACCCTTCCCACCAGGCGCAGCAGTCCCGCGCTGTCTCCCCGCGCCACCAGGTCGCCCAGCTCGAAGAGGGCGTCCGCTTCCACCAGGCCGAGGAAGTCGGCGACGATGTTCGGGGGACACCTCCCCGTCGGCATAGGAAGCGAGCTGGTCCAGGGAGACCAGGGCGTCGCGCACGGACCCCTGGGCGCTGCGCGCCACCAGGGCCGCTCCTTCCTTCGTCAGCGCGATGCCCTCCTCGCCGGCGATGCGCTCGAGGTGGCGCGCCAGTTCCGGCGTGGGCACCCGCTTGAAGTCGTAGGGCTGGCAGCGGGAGGCGATGGTCGGGGGCACCTTGTGGGGCTCGGTGGTGGCGAGGACGAAGACCACGTGGGCCGGGGGCTCCTCGAGCATCTTCAGCAGGGCGTTGAAGGCCTCGTTGGTGAGCATGTGTACTTCGTCGATGATGTAGATCTTCATGCGCGAGACGGTGGGCGAGAAGGCGACCTTGTCCCTCAGCTCGCGCACGTCGTCGATGCCGCGGTTGGAGGCCGCGTCGATCTCGATGACGTCCAGGGCGGTGCCGTCGCCGATGCGGCGGCAGCTCTCGCAGATGTTGCACGGGTTGGGCGTGGGCCCCTGCTCGCAGTTGAGCGCCTTGGCCAGGATGCGGGCGATGGAGGTCTTGCCGGTGCCGCGCGGCCCGGCGAAAAGGTAGGCGTGGGTGAAGCGCCCGTTCTTCAGGGCGTTGGAGAGGGTCCTCACCACGAACTTCTGGTCGACCACTTCCTCGAAGCCCTGCGGGCGCCACTTACGGTAGAGGGATACGTAAGCCAAGGCCATCCTTTCGGCGCGTCGTATCCGGCACGTGAATCCGCGTATAAAAAGTGATCGTGCACCCTTCTTCGACTCCCGGTTCCGGGTGCCACGCCGGCAGCCTGCTCCGGCCAGGTTGCTCCGCGGCACACAGGAGGGTTCGTTTACCGCTGCTTCCTTCCGGACCTGACGGGATTCGCGAATTCCTGTTGCGCAGGACCCAGCCTTCAACGCCGCTTACCGTCGCGCTTTCCCAAAGCCGGAGAGCCTCGGTCGGGAATTCAGCCCCGCTATAGCGGATTGCGGGTACAGGGCACCGCTGGCTCCCCGCTTAGCACGATCATGTTCAGTATATCACACCCCGGCGCGGGCGGACCGTCGCCCGCGGGAGAAGCGCGGCGGCATTTCCCGCCGATTTCGTTGTATAATGAACACGCGAATTCCAGTGTGCCTTAGACCTTGAAAGGGGCGGACATGGGGGTTGAGGAATTCCAGGACCGGGTCGTAACCGGCATAGCCGGGCTCGACCCCATGCTGGACGGGGGGTTGCTGCGCGGCTCCACCACCGTGGTCAAGGGGCCTCCGGGCACGGGCAAGACCTGCATCGGCCTGGAGTTCATCGCCACCGGCGCCGAGAAGTTCGACGAGCCGGGAGCGGTGATCACCTTCGAACATTTTCCCCGCAAGCTCCACCGGGACGCCGCCTCCATCGGCATCCCCCTGGAGGAACTGGAGAGCCGGGGCATGGTGCGGACCGTCTTCACCTCGCCCGACATCTTCCTGGCCCAGGTGCGCCAGGAGGGAGGGCTGCTGGACAACATGGTGCGCGAGATGGGGCTGCGCCGCATCCTCATCGACTCCATCTCCCATTTCGACAGGCTCACCCAGGACCCCCTGGAGATGCGGGAGATCGCCTACTCCTTCGTCAACGGCATGCTCCGCCACGGCCTTACCGTGGTGATCACGCAGGAGGAGCCGGAGATCATCGGCGCCACCACCGCCGCGGAACTGGGGATATCCTACCTGGTGGACACGGTCATCCAGCTGAGCTACGTGGAGATGGACTCCTCCATCTCCCGCGCCCTGCTCATCCTGAAGCAGCGGGCCAGCAACCACGACAAGGGCATCCGGCAGTTCCGCGTCACCGACCAGGGCGTGCGGGTGGGGGACATCTTCGCGGACCAGGAGGGGGTGCTCTCCGGCATGCCCCAGCGCCGCGAGGTCGACGCCTTCATGGAGGCCTTCGGCAAAAAAGAGACGGGTAAGAAGAGGGGGGAGGGATGACCCTTGGCAGCCAGGGTACTCATCGTCGATGACGACCGGGAGATGGTGGAACTGATCCAGCTCTTCCTGGCCAACGCCGGCTACGATACGCTCACCGCGACCTCGGGGGAGGCGGCGCTGGAGACGGCTTTCCGGGAGAAGCCCGACCTCATCCTGCTGGACATCATGATGCCCAAGATAGACGGCTGGGAGGTCTTCCGCAGCATCAAGAACGACCCCGACACCAAGGCCATACCCATCGCCTTCATCACCGCCCGCACCCAGAACATCGACAAGATGATCGGCCTCTCCGTGATGAAGGCCGACGGGTACATCACCAAGCCCTTCAGCAAGAAGGACCTGCTGGAAAAGGTGGCCCAGATCCTGCGCACGCGCGAGAGCGGGAAGGACCAGGAGCCTTGATCCCGGTGCGCGGGGAGGGCCCCGCGAAAGCGGCAGGGGCATGACGTGTCCGCGCTGACCTGGTGGAGGGTCATCTCCCTGACCCTGTTCTTCTACCTCCAGCTGGTGCTGTTCCTCTCCTTCTACTACCTCTACGCCGTGTGCCGCCTGGCCGAGGGCAAGTTCGGCCGGTCCACCTACGCCCCCCTGCTCCTGGGCTCGCTGGCTTTCTTCCTGGCCTGCTCCCTGGGCCTGGCGATCAGCCCCTCCCTGCAGTTCGGCCGTCCCTGGTTCGCCCTCTGCTCCAGCGCCGCGGCCCTGACCCTGACGCTGGTGTCGGTCAAGTGTTACCAGGCGATGATGGGCAGATGAGCGTCCTTTGGTCCCTGCTGTCGTCCCTCGGCCCCCTGGCCCTGGCCTTCTCCTTCCTGATCATGGGCCTCCTGGGCAAGCGCATGGGGGAGGCCATGCACACCCGCCGCTTCTACCTCCTGTACTGGGTGGCCGCGGCCCTCTGCGCGCTGCCCGTCGCCGGCGGGTGGTTCGCCTGGGCGGCCGGCCTGGGGGGCTTCCCCTCCCTGTCCGAGCCGGCCACCTACCGCCTGGTCTCGCTGCTCTTCCTCCTCCCGCTCTGCGCGGGCGCGACCATCTCCCTCTACGCGACCCTGCGCTACTGGAAGTGGGTCTGGCCGGAACTGCGGGCCATGTCCCGCCGCCCGCCGGATTGAGCGCCCGCCCCGCAGATGGTAGAATTTCGGCATCCGGTGGCGGCGTATCTCAGCCTGAACGGAGACGAGCTTGAGCGAGCTTTCCCAGTGGATCGAATACCTTAGGCAGTTCCTGACCAACATGCGGGCGGACGAGTTCCCCACCAGCCTGGCCCTCATGGACCAGGAAAGCCGGGTGGTCTTCGCCAACCGCCTGATGCGGGAATGGCTGGGGGCGTCGGTGGGCGGCCAGGCGGTGGGCGTGGAGGGCCGCCCCTTCATCGAGCTGGTCCCGCCGGCCCACCGGAACATCCTGGGCCCCGCCCTGGAGGAGGCCCTGGACAGCGGGGCCTTCACCCAGACGGACAACCTGGTGCTGCGCATGGGGGGCAGGGACCTCTTCTACAACCTGAGCGTCTTCCCGGTGCACGACCTCGACGGGAGCGTCATCGGCACCATCGTGGCCCTCGACGACATCACCAAGTACATCAAGCTGAAGAAGGCCTTCGTCGAGGCGTCCGACTATCTCAACCTGCTGATCGACAGCCTCAACGACGGCCTCTACGCCATGGACTACAGCGGCAACTTCTCCTTCTGCAACCCGCGCATCCTGGAGATGCTGCACATGAGCGAGGAGCGGTTCCTCTCCTCCAATTCCTTCGACATCGTCGACCCCGGCGAGTTCCGCCTGGTGGAGGAGATGCTCAAGCGGCGCCGGGAGGGCGAGCGCGTGGTCTTCGAGGTGCTCCTGAAGCGCTCCGACGGGAGCACCTTCCCGGCGGAGATATCCTCGGCCCCCATCTACCGGGAGGGCGACTTCACGGGGATCGTAGCGGTGGCCCACGACATCACCGAGCGCAAGCGGCTGGAGAGGGCGGTGGAGAAGAACTCCCGGGACCTGGAGCGGGCCTACGACGAGCTCTCCGTCCTGGACAAGATGAAGTCCGACTTCATCGCCATCGCCTCCCACGAGCTGCGCACCCCCCTCTCCATCATCAAGGGCTACGCCGAGGCGTTCCTCTTCGGGGAACTGGGCGACCTCAAGGAGGAGCAGGTGAAGAAGCTGGGCATCGTCAACGCCCGGGCCGACCAGATGACCCGCATCATCAACGACCTGCTGGACATCACCCGCCTGGAGGAAGGGAGGCTGGTGGGCGAGCGCTGGCTGGCCCCGGTGGAGGAGATCGTCTCCTCGGTGGTGATGGAGTTCGAGCAGGAGGCCGCCCGCAAGGGCATCCACCTCACCTCCCGGGTCGACAGGGACCTGCCCTCCCTCAAGGTGGACGTCTGGCGCATCCACCAGGTCGTCGAGAACCTCCTCTCCAACGCCCTCAAGTTCACTTCGGCGGGCGGAGAGGCCGGGATCAGGGCCGGGATGTGCTCCTCCGGCAGCGAGGTGGAGGTGGAGGTGTTCGACACCGGGCCGGGCATCCCCCGCAAGGAGCAGGAGAAGCTGTTTACCAAATTCTACCAGTTGGACACCAACCCCACCCGTTCCACCGGCGGCCTGGGCCTGGGCCTGGTCATCAGCAAGGGCATCGTCGAAGCCCACGGGGGCAGGATCTGGGTGGAGAGCGAGCTGGGCAAGGGCTCCTCCTTCAAGTTCACCCTGCCCCTGCCGGCCCAGGGCCCTTAAGCGGCCGCGAAGAAGTCCCGTACCGCCCGCACCGTCTCCTCGGCCTCCCCTTCCTCCAGTTCGGGATAGAGGGGCAGGGACAGCGCCTCGGATGCCGCGCGCTCGGCCACCGGGAAGTCGCCCTCGCCGTAGCCCAGGTGGGCGAAGGCGGGCTGGCGGTGGATGGGGGTGGGGTAGTGGACCAGGGTGCGGATGCCGCGCTCGCCCAGGAAGGCGGCGAGCCGGTCGCGCTCCGGCGTGGAGACGCAGAAGAGGTGGAAGGCCGGGAGCGCGCCGGGCCTCGTGGGGGGCAGGCGCAGGGGCAGGCCCTCCAGCCCTTCCAGGTAGATGCCGGCCAGGCGGCGGCGGCGGCGGTTCCCCTCCTCCAGCCGCTCAAGCTTGACCCGCAGCAGGGCGGCCTGCAGCTCGTCCAGGCGGCTGTTGTACCCTATCTCGCCCAGCAGGTCGCGTTCCCTCCTGCCGTAGTCGCGGATGCTGCGCAGGCGGCTCGCCAGCTCGGGGTCGCCGGTGGCCACCATGCCCCCGTCCCCCAGGCCGCCCAGGTTCTTGGTGGGGTAGAAGCTGAAACAGCCGCACCTGCCCCAGGTCCCCAGGGACCGGTCGTGCAACCGGCCGCCGTGCGCCTGACAGGCGTCCTCCACCAGGTACAGGCCCTTCCGCGAACAGGTGTCCTCCAGCTCCTCCAGGGCCGCGGGGCTCCCGTAGAGGTGTACGGGGATGACGGCACGGGTGCGTTCCGTCACGGCTTCCTCCACCCGGTCCGGGTCGATGGTAAAATCTTCCATCCGCACGTCCGCCAGCACCGGGGCGGCGCCGCTCAGGGCCACCGCCACCACGGTGGGCGGCGCGGTGAAGGCGGGCACCACCACCTCGTCCCCCGTCCCCACCCCCAGGGCCTTCAGCGACAGCAGCAGGGCGTCGGTGCCGGAGGCGACCCCCACCGCCTCTTCCGCCCCCAGGAAGGAGGCGAACTCCTGCTCGAAGAGGCGCACCTCCTCGCCCAGGATGAAGTGGCCGCCGTCCAGGACGCGGGAGAAGGCCCCGAGCAGGTCGTCCCGGAGGGCCCGGTGCTGTCGGGAGAAGTCGAGGAAATCAACCATGGCGCCTCAGGCTGGGCTTGAGCATCATGCTCCACCACATGCGGGTGAACTCCTTGGCCATCTCGTAGAGGTGCCGGGGGCGGAAGAAGCTCGACCTGCCGGTGTGGCGGGCGTAGTGGTGGACGGGCTGCTCCACGAAGGTGAACCCCTGGTCCTGCAGCTTCTTCACCATCTCCAGGCAGATGGTGCCGCCGCAGGATTCCAGTTCGATGGCGTCCAGGGCCTCCTTGCGCATCAGCCGGAAGTCGCAGTCTATGTCCACCAGCCTGATGCGGAAGAGGAAGCTCGCCACCATGTTGTAGAGGGAGCCCAGCCAGATGCGGTAGAAGGGGTCGTTGCGCTTGATCTTGTAGCCGTTGACGATGTCGGCCTGGTCGCGCTTGGCGAAGAGCAGGGGCAGTTCCATCACGTCGTACTGCCCGTCTCCGTCCGTGTAGAAGACCAGCTGCCGGGTGGCGGCCTCGAAGCCGGAGCGCAGGGCGCCGCCGTAGCCCCGGTTCTTGACGTGCTGCACCAGCCTGACCCGGTCGTTGCCCCGCATCAGCTCCCGCACCACCGCGGCGGTGGAGTCGCTGGAGCCGTCGTCGATGACGATGACCTCGTGGTCCGGGGTCAGGCCCTCGAGCACCTGGAGGGCCTTGCGCACCTGTTCGCCGATGGTGGCCTCGTCGTTGTAGGCGGGGAAGAAGGCGGAGACCCCGGGCACGGGCGGCAGGGGGGGCAGGGTGGACCCCGAAGGGCCCTCGCCGGCGCCGGGCGAGTCCGGCTCGCCCCGGCCGCCGCGGCGCAGGCCCAGCAGGAGCAGCAGGGACAGGGCCAGGGTGGCGAGGGACACGGCCGAGCCGGCGGCCAGCCCCGGCACCCGGTACCGCAGCTGCAGCCGGTGGCTTCCCGCCGGCACGTACACGGCGGTAAGGCAACCGTAGGCCCGCATCAGCTTGATCTCCTCTCCATCCAGAGTCCCCTGCCACCCCGGCAGGTAGTTCTGACTCAGGAAGAGGACCCCGTCCTCTTCCGCCTCGATCAGCAGTTCCTTGTCCGCGCCATCGGGGTCGACGAACTCGACGCTGCCCCGTACCGTCCGGTCCGGTTCCCATTCATTCAATCGCTCTTTCAAAACGGGGTCAAGCATATCTTCTTCGATGGCCACGCTTTCCCTTGCGTCATTGGAGGCGTCGAAGGCGCGCACCACGCTGAGCTGCCAGTCCTCCTCGACCTCCACCCTGCCGACCAGGAAGGCGCGCGGCAGTTCCTCCGGGTTCCGGTAGACCACGGCCTTGGGGCCCGAGTAGTCCACCTGGCCCCGCTCCAACGGCTGCACCCGCCCGGAGGTGGTGTGCAGGCTCACCGCCTTGAGCACGAAGACCCTGTCGTAAAGGGCCGGGTCCAGCTCTATCTCGACGGACGCGGCCTCGAGGTCGGCGCCGAAACGGACCCTGCCCTCGTAGCTCCAGCTGCGGTAGCGCCAGCCGGGATGCCGATAGTCGAAGATGTCGACGCCCCCGGTGCCGCGCTCGCCCGACCTCACCAGCTCCTCCGCCTCCAGCTGCTCGGTGTTCCGGCCCACGCGGATGGCGAAGGGGCCGAGGGTCAGGTCGTCCAGCCTGATGGTCACCCAGGCCACCGGGGTCCCCTCTTCCAGCAGCCCTCCCCCCTGCAGGTGCGAGAGGAGGCACATCTGGTCGAAGATGCACCCCGCGGCCGGGAAGGTGACCCGCGGGCGCGCCCCGCACAGGGCCAGCGGGTTGCTGATGTCGTAGACCATCCCGCGCTCGCGCAGGGGCTGAGCCAGCAGGTAGCGGGTGTTGAGCAGGCCGAAGGCCTTGTCGGAGAAGAGGTTGTTCAGCAGTTCGTGCAGGCGGTCGTAGTTGCGGGTGGGGATGGTGGAGTTGCCCCGGATGTCGTCCAGCGAATAGGTCATGGGCACGTTGGGGGTGAACTGGAAGTCCTCGCCCAGTTCCGATCGGACTTCCTTGGCGATGGTGGTCCTGTAGGTCCCTTCGTCGCTCGCGGCCACGTCCGCCGCCGGGGGTATGGTCTCCACCTGCCAGAGGGGGGTGAACTTGTTGATGGGCCCGCAGAAGAAGAAGACCTCCAGCACCATCAGGATGAGGAACGCCCCGACGGCGGCGTTGACGTTGATGGTCCCCCGGGCCAGCAGCCAGATGACCAGGGGGATGAGCACGCAGAGCAGGAGCGGGACGAAGAAGTCCGGGTTGGAGAGGCGGAGGAACCTGGTCAGGTTGGCGTACCTGCCGGCGGCGTCGCCCGGCAGGGTCGAGAAGAGCCGCCGCGCCCCGCTCTCGAAGAAGGTCTTCCACCACCCCGGGCCGGAACTGGTCAGCACCGCCACCAGCGTCCAGGCCGCCGACCAGGCCACCCCCGCCGCCAGGAGGCGGGCGGCGACGCGCCTGCGGGCATCTCCCGCGGACGGCCGGGAGATCAGCCTCTCCAGGCCCAGGGCCCCCAACACCAGCAGGGCGAAGTCCGCCAGGAGGAGGAAGCGCGCCGGCGACTTGAGCACGCTGAAGCCCGGCAGGGCGTGCAGGGCCCTCCACAGCAGGCCGGTGTTGCCCAGGGCCAGCACGATGGAGAAGGCCAGCACCCCCAGGTAGAAGGAGGCGTGCCAGCCGCGCTTGCGCCCCAGGGCGAAGCAGGCCAGGAAGAGGGGGAGCAGGCCCACGAAGCCGTACGCCTCCTCGAAGGACCAGGCCCCCCAGTAGCCCACGTCCACCCCCCTGCCGAAGAGCTGGGGGAAGACGAAGGTCAGCATCTGCGCCGGTTTCAGGTGGATGATGTTCGAGGCCTGCTCGTTCAGGCCTCCCGCCCGGTAGCTCTCCTGGACCAGGTTGTAGGAAGGGAGGTTCTGGGCCATGCCCAGCCCCAGCCCCACCATCAACACCAGGGCCAGCCCCTTGGCGGCCAGGGACAGGGCCTCCCTGCCCCGCCGCCCCTCCTCGCGGCGGTAGAGGAACAGGTAGAAGGGGGCCAGCGCCACGCCGAAGAGGGGGATCATCAGGAACCCCGCCAGGAACTGCAGGCCCATCACGCCCCCCGCCAGCACGAAGTATTTAAGGCTCGCCCGCTTCATCCCCCGCTCCAGGCACAGGAGGAACAGGGGCAGCCACGCCGCCGTGATCACCACGTTGGGGTGGACCAGGTGGGCGATGATGAAGCCGGACAGGGCGAAGGGCACGGCCATGATGGCGGAGGGCCAGCGGGACGCCCCGATCTCCCGCACGTACAGGTAGAAGAAGACCCCCGCCAGCAGGTAGTGCAGCCAGAAGACCAGGTTGTAGCCGACGTTGACGGGGAGCAGGTAGGCCAGGGTGCTCAGGGGGTAGAAGATGCCCCCCTCGCTGTCGGAGAAGAGCGGGAACCCCGAGTAGACGTGGTCGCACCAGAACGGGTTGGACAGCGAGCTCAGGGAGGAGTGGAAGTAGGTCCAGCCCGGGTAATAATAGACCCTCAGGTCGCTCCCCATGGGGACCTGCCGCATGAAGATGAGGTTGCGGAAGAACACCAGGATCACCGCCACCAGGATGATCAGGGGCAGGTTCTCCAACAGCTGGCTCTTGAGGTTCTTGCGTTTCCCCGTCTTGTTCTCCATCCGCTCCGGTCCTCGCGCCGCCGGGGGCGCTCCCCGGCCTCCGTCACTCGAGATGATTTTACTGCTTTGTCCGCGCAAAGCGCCAATCGCCGCCGCCCGGACATGGGGCGGCGTCATTGCCCGTTAAACTCCCGGCGCCTTATGCTCGATATACGGAATGTGCGGCGGCCCGGGGGCCGCCGCCCCGGAAGGAGGAGCGGCCGGATGGACATGCCCGAAGCGCTGGACAAGCTGTCCCGTCTCAAGGACAACGTGGAGAAGGTGATCCGGGGGAAGGGGCGCCAGGTCGAACTGGCGGTCATCGCCCTGCTGGGAGGCGGCCAGCTGCTCATCGAGGACGTGCCGGGGGTGGGCAAGACCATGCTGGCGCGGTCGCTGGCGCGCTCCATCGAGGGGACCTTCCGGCGCATCCAGTTCACCCCGGACCTGCTGCCTTCGGACATAACCGGCGTGAACGTCTACGACCAGAGGTCGGGGGCTTTCGAGTTCCATCCCGGCCCCGTCTTCGCCAACATCGTCCTGGCCGACGAGATCAACCGGGCCACGCCGCGCACCCAGTCCAGCCTGCTGGAGGCCATGGACGAAGGCCAGGTGTCGGTGGACGGGGTGGCGCGGGAGCTGCCGCGGCCCTTCTTCGTCATCGCCACCCAGAACCCCGTGGAGTACCACGGCACCTATCCCCTGCCCGAGGGCCAGCTGGACCGCTTCAGCCTGAGCGTCTCCCTCGATTACCCGTCCGGGCGGGACGAGGAGGACGTGGTGGTGAGCCAGCTCAACCACCATCCCATCCAGGACCTGGCCCCGGTGCTCACCACGGGCGAGATCGGCGGCCTGCAGTCGATGACCCGCGAAGTGCGCGTGGACCACAGCCTGGTGGAGTACGCCCTGCGCATCGTCCAGGCGACGCGCTCCCACGCGGAGCTGCTGCTGGGCGCGAGCCCGCGCGGCAGCATCTTCCTGCTGCGCAACGCCCAGGCCCAGGCCCTGATGCGCGGCCGCGACTTCGTGGTGCCCGACGACATCAAGGGGCTGGGGGAGGCGGTGCTGGCCCACCGCGTCCTGCCCCGGTCGCGGCGGCAGGCCCTGACGGCCAACCGCGAGATCGTGGCGGGCATCCTGGAAGAGACCGAGGTGCCGGTCTCGCTCGAGGAGGGATGACTTGTACGTCCTGGTCATCGGGGCCCTGGCGGTCCTGCTGGTCCTGGGGCTGGTGGCCCGCCGCAGAGACCCCCTGAAGCTGCGCATGGTCCTGGGCACCCTGCTCTGCCTGTCCCTGCTGCTCATCGGCATGAACGTCCAGGCGCGCTGGCTCTTCTTCCTCTCCTCGATGCTGTTCGCGGCCATCGTCCTCTCCTACCTGCTGGCCCGCCTGAGCCTGCGCGGGCTGGAGGTGACGCGGCAGCCGCCGCTGGAGGTGACGGAGGGCGACGCCGCCCCGGTGCGGCTCGTCCGTGCGCAACACCGGGCGCCTGGCGCGGCGGCTCTTCCTCCTGGTGGACGAGGGGTGGCGGAAGCCGGGCGGCGCGGCCGCGGTGGGGCAGGAGGCCCTCCCGGAGCGGGCGGGCCCAGGCGTCCCCGGGCGCCTGGCGCGGCGGCTGCTCTACCTGGCCGGCCGGGACCCGGAGCAGGGCGAGGTGGGGGGGCCGGTGCCCCTCGACCGCGACGTCAAGGTGTTCGTGCCCCGCCTGGAACCCGCCTCAGGCAGCGAGCTGCGGGTGCCCCGCCTCTTCCAGGCCCGGGGCGTCTACTCCGGGGGCCGGGTCACCCTGCAGTCGGGCGGCTGGATCGGGCTGGCGTCCTCCCGCCGCAACGTCCCGGCGCCCGCTCCCGTGACCGTGCTCCCCCGCTACGTCGAGCTGTCCCGTTTCCCGGCGCTGGACGATTCCCTCCCCGCCCGGCGGGCGCGGACGGACGACCGCCCGGACCGCTTCAGCGCCGACTTCTACGGCGTCCGCGAGTACCGCCGGGGCGACCCCCTGCGCCACGTCCACTGGCGCTCCACCGCCAGGACGGGCCAGTTGATGGTGCGGGAGTTCGAGCGCGAGCCCGGCTCGCTTCTGAGCGTCCTGGTGGTCAACGGGAAGGGGCGGGACGCCGGGCCGTGGGGGGACACCGCGCTGGACAACGCCGCCCGCATCGCGGCCAGCCTGCTCTTCTACGCCGCGCGCTCGCAGCGTCCCGCCCGTCTCGCCTTCGCCCGCGGCGACGGCCTGGTGGTCCAGGGGCCGGACGGCTTCGAGGCCGCCCGCGCGGAACTGGCGGGGCTGGCCGACTCAGGCGAGCTGCCCCCGGAGGAACTGGCGCGGCGGGCGGGAGAGGACCTTCCCGCCGGCTCGACCCTGGTGGTGGTGATGCCGTCCTGACCGGTGCGACCTGGAGGCGCTGGCCGGCGCGGTGCCGCCCCGGGCCCGGGTGGGCCTGGTCCTGCTGGACGCGGCCTCCTTCGGTGCCGCCCCGGACGGGCGGGAACTCTTCTCCCCGGAGCAGCTGGAGGGGTGGGCCGGTTCGCCGCCGCCCGGCTTCTCCTTCTGCCTGACCTTTTCGAAAGGTGATGACCTGGAGGCATGCCTGCAAGCGCCCTTGCCTATTACAAGCGCCTGAGCGAGAGCCGGCAGGTCGAGGACTCCGCCCTCTCCCGCTGGCTGGTGTGGTGCACCACCGAGGTGGCCCTGCTGGCGTTGTGGGCCCAGCGGGCGCTGGAGCCTTCCGTCATCTTCCTCTCCTTCGCCGGCATCTGCGCCGGCTCGTACCTGAGCTACGTGCGCCGCCACAAGAACAACTGGTGGATCAAGCTGGTCCTGACCGCCGCCATGGCCTACCTGCTGGTGGTGTTCCTGGGAGAGATCCGCTCCTCCTACTACGACCTGCGCCTCCCGCTGGCCAGCCTGTTCCTCTGGCTGCAGGTGCTGCACAGCTTCGACCTGCCCGGCCGCAAGGACCTGCTGCTCTCGGTGGTCAGCTCCTTCGTCCTGCTCAGCCTGGCCGGCGCCTTCTCCCTGACCACCGGCTTCATCCTCTACGTCTTCCTCTATCTCGTGGTGGCCGTCCCCACCCTCACCACCCTGGAGTCCTCCCGCCTGCGGGACGGGGCGCTGGTGGCGGAGGCCGCTTCCGCCGCCGCCCGCCCGCGCTGGGCCGAGCTGGCCAGGATGACCGCGGTGGCCTGCACCGCCATCGTCATCCTGGGCACCAGCGCCTCCGCCCTGCTGCCGCAGGAGTTCAACTACGTGGGGATGCTGCCCTTCTCCATGCCCCACGCCTTCCTGCGCGACTCGCAGGGGGGGCTGCGCAATCCCGGCTATCCCGACCTCCCCAGCCACCTGCCGGCCAGCCCCATGCCGGTCAACCCCGACGCTTATTACGGCATCGCCTCCTTCCTGGACCTGCGGATGCGGGGCAGCCTGTCCGGCGCCCTGCTCATGCGGGTCAAGTCCACCGAGCCCGCCTACTGGCGCGGCGTGGCCTTCGACCTGTTCGCCGGGACCGGCTGGGAGCGCTCGACCGACGAGAGCACCGAGCTCGACTCCGGCCCGCAGGACTACTTCTCCACCGTCCACCGGGAGACCGAGGCCCAGTGGGAGACGCGCCAGTCCATCCAGACCTTCTACGTCGAGAGGGAGATGCCCAACGTCATCTACGGGGCCTACCGGCCGCACACCGTCTACTTCCCTTCCTCAACCATCGAACAGGACCGCTTCATGGGGCTGCGCGCCCCCTACCTGCTGGACCAGGGCCTGGTCTACAGCGTCATCTCCGCCCTGCCCGCACCGTCCGCCGAGAGCCTGTTCGACTCCCCGCCGGTGCCGGCGGGCGGCGGCCTGGACGGCTACCTGGGCCTGGACGGGGTCTCGGCGGAGACCCGCCGGCTGGCGGACGAGGTCGTCGCCGGGCTCCGGCTCGCCGTACGAGAAGGCCCGGGCACTGCAGGGCTACCTGAGGGACAACTACCGTTACGAGCTGGTGCCCCCGTCGCAGCCGGCGGAGGCCAACGCCGTCGACTTCTTCCTCTTCGAGTCGGGGGAGGGAAACTGCGAGCATTTCGCCAGCGCCCTGGCGGTGATGTGCCGGGCCGAAGGCATCCCCTCGCGGCTGGTGACGGGCTTCGCCACCGGCGATTTCAACCCCTTCACGGGGCTGTACGAGGTCAAGGCCAGCGACGCCCACGCCTGGGTGGAGCTCTACTTCCAGGGCGCCGGCTGGTTCCCCTTCGAGGCCACCCCGGGGTTCTCCGTGCCCGACGAGGGCTCCGGGGGCCCCTTCTACAGCATGCTGGAGACCCTGGAGTGGCTGGGCGGGCACCTGGCCGGCCTGGTCCCCCCCTGGATGAGGGAGGGGCTGGCCGGCGCCGCCGGGGCGGTGGGAGGCTTCTTCGCGGGCATCGCCTCCTTCGGCTACGACAACCCCCCGGCGGGCGCCCTGATGCTGCTGGCGCTGCTGCTGTTCCCCACCGCCGTCCTGTTGCGCCGGCGCAGGCGGCGGCACCTGGCGCGCGCGGCCCCGGCCGGGACCCCCCGGGAAGCGGTGGTGGCCGAGTTCCTCTCCTTCTCGTCCCGCCCGGGCCGGGCGGGGACGGAGCCGCGACCCCGCGGCCACGCCCGCGCGAGTACCTCCGCGGCTTTTCGGGCGAGCTCGCGCCGGGCGAGTGCGAGAGCCTGGTCGACGTCCTTTACCGCGCGCGCTATTCGGGCGGGGAGATCACCGAGTACGAGGCCCTGGACTTCCGGGCGCGTCTGCGGGGACTGGGGGAAAGGCTGCGCGGGCGCGACGCCTAGAACATCGCCTCTTCCTCCATCGGCAGTTCCATCTCCTGCTCGATGGCCTTGGGTACGTAGAGCGGGCGCTTGAAGAGGTTGCGCATGTCGGTCCATCTTCCCTCGCCCTCTACCCGCCGCTCGGTCACCTCGAGGAAGGAGTTGAGCTTGGCGTCGAGGTTATCTACATGATGTAGGATAAGCGCCTCCAGGGTCATGGGCTGCTTGGGGGAGCCCCATTCCAGTTCGCCGTGGTGGCTGAGGATGGCGTGGCGCAGGCGCATCTCCAGCTCCGGCGGGAAGCCCGGCACGGCCTGGATGAGCTCCCGCACCATCTCGTCCCCCAGGACCAGGTGCCCCAGGAAGCGGCCCTCGTCCGAGTAGAGGATGGACCGGCGGTACTCGAGCTCCTTGACCTTGCCCGCGTCGTGCAGGATGGCGGCGGAGACGAGCAGCTCCCGGTCGACGCCCGGGTAGAGGTCGCAGACCTTCTCGCACATCAGGGCGACCGAGGCGGTGTGCTCCAGCAGGCCCCCCAGGTAGGGGTGGTGGTAGCTCTTGGCCGCCGGCGCCTTACGGAACTTCTCCATGAAGGCCTCGTCGTCCAGCAGGCGCGTCAGCAGCTCGCGCAGGTTCCGCTGCTTGAACTCGGAGACCATCAGGCGCAGGGTCTCCTCCAGCTCGACGGGGTCGGACTTGGCCTTGCGCAGGAACTGGTCCAGGTCGACCTCCTCCTCGCGGCAGCGCCGGATGGTCCTGATCTCCAGCTGCAGCTGGTCCTGGTAGACGCCCGCGCGCCCGTTGACAGCGACGAACTCCTTCTCGCCGAAGCTGTCCTTGTACTTGGCGACCTGGTCCCAGATCTTCGCCTCCACGCTGCCGGAGCAGTCGGCCAGCTCCAGCGATATGTAGGGATCACCCCGACGGGTCTTGCGCAGCTCCTTACGCTGTGTAAAAAATATGCTCTTGACGTCTTCCCCCGGCCGGATATCCTTGATCAGCTGCTTGGACAATCTCGCACCTCCGATGCGCCTTCCCTCGTGGGACCAGCGGTCTCGCCCGCCGCGGTATCTTTCCCTTGCGCGCGGGGGATAATCCTTCCCGCGCGGCGGCGCGCCCGGTCAGCTTCAATGTTACCGGTGGTGGACGACAAAACCCTCCCGGGGCGCCGGGCGCCGCTGAAAGATGAAAGCCGGGACGGTTACGTCCCGGCTTTGCGGTGGTGGGCCTAACTGGATTCGAACCAGTGACCTCACGCTTATCAGGCGTGCGCTCTAACCAGCTGAGCTATAGGCCCGTTTCATGTGCGAAAAACATTATACAAACCCGCCTTCAGACATTACAATATCCGGGGCGCGTCGCCGGGGAGGGCCGGTTATGCACACTATCAACAACATATTGTTGATAGGGCTGGCTCCGGACACAACATGTAGTGCCTACTGGCCCTTGGGCACCGCGCCCTCGGGCGGCGAGAAGTTCCTGTCGCTCACCTCGCCCACCTTGAAATAGGCCCACTCCACGCGGCGGAACACGCCCTGCCGGTCGGAGACCTCGAAGAGGGTGGGCAGGTTCTCGGGCCCGTCCATGCGGATGTGGAAGGTGCGCCCGTCGTCCGTGACCATCTTGAACTCGTTGCCGCTCCAGTACCGCGTCAGGTCGAAGTAGGGTTCCAGGTAGGAGGCGGGCATGAAGTTGTCGAAGGTGGCGGCGCGCTCCCCGGCGATCTCCTCGACCTCGTTGCTGACGCGGTTGTAGAGCCAGCTGTCCCCGGCCTCCCGGTTGAAGATGACCACCAGGGTCCGCCCCTCCGGCAGCAGCCGCCAGGAGCCGGCGTCGTACAGGCCGATCCCCATGTCTGACCCCGTTCTGCCACGCCCTCACCTTGTAGTTGCCGTTGCGCGTGTAGTCGATGCCCGCGGCGGCCGCGCCGGCCGGGCCTCCCGTCTCCGCCCGCGAGGCGGGCAGGCCGGGCCCGAGCCCGCAGAGCAGCGCCAGGGACAGGGCCGCGGCCGCCGTCAGTCTTGCCGCCCGGCATATCATCTCTCGCCTATCCCTTCAACACCGCCAGGGGCCGCATGCGCGCCACCCTCAGCGTCAGTCCCGCTCCCTCGCATATCTCCACGACCTCCTCCACGTCTTTATACGCCTCCGGGGCCTCTTCCGCCAGGCCCGGCAGGGAGGCCGCATCCACCAGGATGCCCGCGCGCTCCAGGCGCTCGCGCAGCTCGTCTCCCCGGATGCTCTTCCTGGCCCTGGACCGGCTCATGACGCGGCCGGCCCCGTGGCAGGTGGAGCCGAAGCTGCGCTCGAGCGCGGTCTCCGTTCCCACCAGGACGAAGGAGCAGCTGCCCATGTCCCCCGGGATGATCACCGGCTGCCCGGTGCCGCGGTAAGGGGCCGGCACCTCCGGCCGGCTGCCGGGGAAGGCCCGGGTGGCGCCCTTGCGGTGCACCATCAGTTCCCGCTCGCGGCCTCCCACCCGGTGCCGCTCCAGCTTGGCCAGGTTGTGGGAGACGTCGTAGAGGAGGCTCATCCCCAGCTGCCGGGCCCCGGCCCGGAAGGTCTCCTCGAACACCTCGCGCACCCAGTGCGTCAGGGCTTCCCGGTTGGCCAGGGCGAAGTTGGCGGCGCAGGCCATGGCCGCCAGGTAGTCCCGGCCCTCGGGGGAGTCCAGCGGCGCGCAGACCAGCTGGCGGTCGGGCAGCTCGATGCGGTGACGGGACAGGCCGGCCCCCATGCGCTTGATGTAGTCGGTGCAGACCTGGTGGCCCAGCCCGCGCGAGCCGGAGTGGATCATCACCACCACCTGGCCCACCTCCAGGCCCAGGGCGCGCGCGCTGTCCGAGTAGGTCTCGTCGACCACCTGGACCTCGAGGAAGTGGTTGCCGGAGCCCAGCGTCCCCACCTGGTCCCGGCCCCGCTCGAAGGCGCGCTCGCTGACCCTGGAGGGGTCCGCCCCCGCGTACGCGCCTCCCTCCTCGATGAACTCCAGGTCTTCCGCCCACCCGATCCCCCGGGCGACGAGGGCGGGCACGCCCCTGCGGACCACCTCCTCCGTCTCGCCGCCGGTCGAGGGTGAGGCGCCCTCGCGTCCCCAGCCCGCGGGGGATCCGCGCGGCGAAGGCCGCGAGCAGGTCCCGCAGGTGGGGCTCCACCTCTTCGCGGCCGAGGCCGGTGCGGATCAGCCTCACCCCGCAGCTGATGTCGTAGCCGACGCCGCCCGGGCTGACGACCCCGTCGCGCGCGTCGGTGGCGGCCACGCCGCCGATGGGAAAGCCGTAGCCCCAGTGGATGTCCGGCATGGCCAGGGAGGCCTCGACGATCCCGGGCAGGCAGGCCACGTTGATCACCTGCTCCAGGGCCTGCTCGCGGTCGGCCGCCGCCAGCAGCTTCTCGTCGGCGAAGACCCGGCCCGGGACGCGCATGTCCGCGCGGGTCTTGCGCGGGATCTCCCACGAGAAACCGTCGAGCCTCTTCAGCGTGGCGAAGATGTCTGCCTGCATGGCGCCCTCCGGCGGCGTACGTCGTTCCTTCGCTCTGTTCAGACGTCGAAGATGACCTGGCAGGTCCAGCCGCCCGCCGGGTCGGCCTTTACCTCCAGCCGGTGATAGGTGACCGCCTTGATCTCGTGGCGCAGGGCTCCCCGGTTCGCGGAGGCCGGCGCCCCCCACGCCGTCCCCGAGGCCTCGCGCTCCCCCACCTCCCCGGCCACCGCGCGCCGGAAGAGCAGTCCCCGGGTCTCGGAAAGGTAGAGCAGCTCCTCCAGCCACACCACCAGCAGCTCCTCGAGGCCGGGGGCGGTCGACCCTCACCTCGACGGCCTCGCCGGCGCCCAGCGCCGCGGTGTCGGCCACGATCTCCAGCATCCCCGCGGCGGCGTTGGAGAAGAGCTCCGCCGGGTCGCGCCCGCGGGCCCGGATGCCGGCGTCCGCGGTGTGCTCGATGATCTCAAACCTCTCCGGTGTCATCTCCCTCCTGAGCCTCCCCGGGTTCGCCGTTCTCCTCGAGTTCGCCGTTCTCCTCGAAGCCCTCGCCGAGCACTTGTTCGTCCTCGGCCACCATCATGGCTATGGCCGCGACGCTGTCGCCTTCCCGCAGGTTCATGACCTTGACCCCCTGGGTGGAGCGGCCCATGCGGGAGATGCCGTCGATGGCCACCCGGATGACCACGCCCTCGGACGACACGGCCAGCAGCTCCTGGTTCTCCTTGACGCACCTTGCCGCCGATGATCTTGCCCTTGGTGGGGACGTACTGGATGGTGCGCACGCCCTTGCCGCTGCGCCGCTGCAGGGGATAGCGGGACACCGCGGTGCGCTTGCCGTAACCGTACTCCGTGATCACGAAGAGGTCGGCGTCCTCCCGCGCCACGCCCATGGCCACCACGCGGTCCTCGTCCCCCAGGTTGATGGCGCGCACCCCCTGGGTGGCGCGGCTCAGCGGGCGGCAGTCGTTTTCGGCGAACTTGATGGCGTGTCCCTCGCGCGTGGCGAAGAGGATGTTGGAGTCTCCGGTGGTAAGGCGGGTGTCGATGACCTCGTCCCCCTCGCGCAGCACGATGGCGATGAGCCCGTCGCGGCGCGGGCTGTCGTATTCCGTGAAGTAGGTCTTCTTGATCATGCCCCGCTGGGTGGCGATGATCAGGAACTGGTCCTTCTCGTAGGTGCGCGTGCTCACGATGGAGCAGATCTTCTCTCCCGAGGTCAGGGGCAGCAGGTTCACCAGGGCCTGGCCGCGGGCGGTGCGGCTCGCTTCCGGTATCTCGTAGACCTTGAGCCGGTAGACCTTGCCCTTGGTGGAGAAGAAGTGGAGGAAGTGGTGGGTGGAGCCGACGAAGAGGTGCTCCACGAAGTCGCCCTCCTTCAGGTTGGTGCCGGTGATCCCCCGTCCGCCCCGGTGCTGCTTGCGGTAGGTGGCGACGGGCAGGCGCTTGATGTAGCCGGAGTGGGTGATGGTCACGATGACCTCCTCCTCGGCGATGAGGTCCTCGATGTCCAGGTCGGAAAGCTCGGGGTGGATCTCGGTACGGCGCGGGTCCGCGTACTTGTCCTTGAGCTCCTCGAGTTCCTGCCGGATGATGCCGCGCAGCTTGGCCGGGTCGTCCAGCACCGACTGGAGGAAGGCGATCTCCTTCAACAGTTCCGCGTGCTCGTCCTTGACCTTCTGGCGCTCCAGGCCGGTCAGCCGCTGCAGGCGCATCTCCAGGATGGCCTGGGCCTGGACGTCCGTCAGGCCGAAGCGCTCCATCAGGCGGGCCTTGGCCTCGTCCACCGTGGCGGAAGAGCGGATGGTCTCGATGACCTCGTCGATGTGGTCCAGCGCGATGAGCAGGCCCTCCAGGATGTGGGCGCGGTGCAGGGCCTTGTCCAGGTCGAAGCGGGTGCGGCGCTCCACCACTTCCACCTGGTGGTCGAGGTAGTGCCGGATGACCTCCGCCAGGGCCAGGGTGCGCGGCACCCCGCCCACCAGGGCGATGGTGATGATCCCGAAGGAGTCCTGCAGCTGGGTGTGTTTGTAGAGCTGGTTCAGCACCACCTGGGGGGTGGCGTCCCTCTTCAGCTCCACCACCAGGCGCATGCCGGCCCGGTCCGATTCGTCCCGCAGGTCGGAGATGCCGCCCAGCTTCTTCTCGCGCACCAGTTCGGCGATGCGCTCGGCCAGGCGGGCCTTGTTGACCTGGTAGGGCAGCTCGGTGACGATGATGGAGTTCTTGCCGCTCTTGCTCTGTTCGACGTGGGCCCGCCCCCGCACGTGCAGGATGCCCCGGCCGGTGGTGTAGGCCTCGTGGATGCCGCCCATCCCCATGACGATGCCGCCGGTGGGGAAATCCGGGCCCTTTACGTATTGCATCAACTGCTCGGAGGTGAGCTCGGGGTCCTCCAGCATGGCCACGGCGGCGTCGATGACCTCCCCCAGGTTGTGCGGGGGGATGTTGGTGGCCATGCCCACGGCGATGCCCGAGGACCCGTTGACCAGCAGGTTGGGGAAGCGGGCGGGCAGCACCGTCGGCTCCTGCATGGACTCGTCGTAGTTGGGGGCGAAGTCCACCGTGTTCTTGTCGATCTCCCGCAGCAGCTCCATGCTGATGGTGGAGAGGCGCGCCTCGGTGTAGCGCATGGCCGCCGGGCTGTCCCCGTCGACCGAGCCGAAGTTGCCGTGGCCGTCGATGAGCTCGTAGCGGATGGAGAAGTCCTGGGCCATGCGGACCATGGAGTCGTAGATGGCCGAGTCTCCGTGGGGGTGATACTTACCCATGACGTCGCCGACCACGCGGGCCGATTTACGGTGCGGGCGGTTGGGGTAGAGGCTCTGCTCGTACATGCCGTAGAGGATGCGCCGGTGGACGGGCTTGAGGCCGTCGCGCACGTCGGGCAGGGCCCTGCCCACGATCACGCTCATGGCGTAATCGATGTAGGAGCGCTGCATCTCCTCCTCTATCTCCATGGGTCTGATCTTGCCGGACAGGGGAACTACCATCTCTCTTCCTTTCGAATATATCCAGCTCGCGCCCGGCCCCTAGATGTCCAGGAACCTGACGTTCTTGGCGTGCTTCTGGATGAACTTGCGGCGGGCCTCCACGTCGTCCCCCATCAGGGTGAAGAACAGCTCGTCGGCCATGAGGGCGTCCTCGATGCCCACCTGGATGAGGCTGCGCTCCTCCGGGTTCATGGTGGTGTCCCACAGCTGCTCCGCGTTCATCTCCCCCAGGCCCTTGTACCGCTGGATGCCCACCTTCTTGCCGTCGAAGCGTCCGGTGAGCTCCTCCATCTCCTCCTGGGTCTGGGCGTAATAGTCCTTGCCCCCCGCGCTCACCTTGAACAGCGGCGGCTGGGCGATGTAGACGTAGCCGCTGTCGATCATCTCCGGCATGTAGCGGAAGAAGAAGGTGAGCATGAGGGTGCGGATGTGCGCCCCGTCCACGTCGGCGTCGGTCATGATGATGACCTTGTGGTACCGGGCCTTGGCGATGTCGAACTCCTCGCCGATGCCCGTGCCCAGCGCGGTGATCATGGCCTGGATCTCGTTGTTGCCCAGGATCTTGTCGAGCCGGGCCTTCTCCACGTTGAGGATCTTGCCGCGCAGCGGCAGGATGGCCTGGAACCCCCGGTCGCGCGCCTGCTTGGCGGAGCCGCCGGCCGAGTCCCCCTCCACCAGGTAGATCTCGCACTTGGCCGGGTTGCGCTGGGAGCAGTCCGCCAGCTTGCCGGGCAGCGAGGTGCTCTCCAGCAGGCTCTTGCGGCGGGTCAGTTCGCGGGCGTGGCGGGCCGCCTGGCGGGCCTTGGAGGCGTCTACGGTCTTGCTGATGATGATCTTGGCCTCTCCCGGGTTCTCCTCCAGGAACTCGGCCAGCTTGGTGTTGACGGCGGTCTCCACGAAGCCCTTCATGTCGGTGTTGCCCAGCTTGGTCTTGGTCTGGCCCTCGAACTGCGGCTCCTTCAGCTTGACGCTGATGATGGCCGCCAGGCCCTCGCGGATGTCCTCGCCGCTGAGGTTCTCGTCCTTTTCCTTGAGGAAGCCCTTCTTGCGCGCGTAGTCGTTGACCACCCGGGTCAGGGCGGACTTGAAGCCCACCAGGTGGGTGCCGCCCTCGTGGGTGTTGATGTTGTTGGCGAAGGTGAAGATGTTCTCCACGTACCCCTTGTTGTACTGCATGGCCACCTCGACCTGGGCGTCCTCCTTCTCGCCCTCCAGGTAGATGATCTTGCGCTGCAGCGGTTCCTTGTTCGAGTTGATGTGGGCGATGAAGTCCTTGATGCCGCCCGAGTACCTGAAGACCACCTGGTTCGGCGGCTCCTCGCGGTCGTCCAGCACCTCGATGCGCAGGCCCTCGTTCAAGAAGGCCATCTCGCGCATCCTCTGCAGGATGGTGTCGAAGTCATAGTCGAGGGTCTCGAAGACCTTGGGGTCGGGCTTGAAGCGGATGATGGTGCCGTCGCGCTTCCCCTCCCCTATCACCTTCAGCTCGGTGACGGGGATCCCTCTCTCGTAGCGCTGCTGGTAGATATTGCCGTCGCGGCCCACCTCGAGGATGAGCCACTCGGAGAGGGCGTTGACCACCGAGACCCCCACCCCGTGCAGGCCGCCGGAGACCTTGTACCCTTCCCCGCCGAACTTCCCGCCCGCGTGCAGCATGGTCAGCACGATCTCCGCCGCCGGCTTGTCGTATTTCTCCATGTTGTCCACGGGGATGCCCCGGCCGTCGTCCACCACCGTGACCGACTGGTTCTTCTCCAGGGTTATCCAGATGTTCTTGCAGTAACCGGCCAGGCACTCGTCGATGGAGTTGTCCACCACTTCGTATACCAGGTGGTGCAGGCCGCGGGGGCCGGTGGAGCCGATGTACATCCCGGGCCGCTTCCTGACGGCGTCCAGGCCCTCCAGTACGGTTATGGCGCTGCCGTCGTACGTCTGTTCCTTCTTCTCCTCTGCCAACTTTCACATCTCCTTAGTATGGTTTTTTACCCCATAGATTATACCTCATGTCGGCGGCTATTTCTCCGTTATCCGGGGTTTTTCTCTAATAATAAGGGTTTTTCGCCGGCGGCCGGGCGGCCTTTTCATTAACCCTCTCGTTTATCTTTAGATATTCGGGGTCAGGCGGGCCCGCTCTTCGCCCCCGGGTCCGTCCTGACCCTGATCTCCTCCACCTTGATCCCCGTTTCTTCCTCTATCCTCCGGATAAGCGTGGGCGTGGACATGTGGACCTCGTTGGCCCAGACCGGCGCCGGGGTCAGCACCACCAGCGTGCCGTCCCTGAGGGACGCCGGCTCCGACCGCCCGGAGAGCCGTTCCCCCGCGATCTCCGGCCACCGGCGGTGGATCTCCCCGAGTTCGAGCACGTCCTGCCTGCCCGATGTCGGACAGGAGCGCCTTGAGCACGTCTCCCAGGTAAGACTCCTCTTTCAAGCCACCCTTCCCCCTTCGATGCGCAGGCAGCGGCCCGCGTCGCTGAGCTCGGGGAGCCGGTTGGCGTTGACGGTGATGATCACCTGCTCGCTCTCCCGCAGTACCCGCATCAGCCAACCCGTGTTGTGGGTGTCGAGTTCGGAGGGCAGGTCGTCCAGGAGGAGTAAACACCCCCGGTCCTTCTTCTCTTCCATCAACTCCGCGCACGCCAGTTTCAGAAGGACGACGGCCTTTCTCTGCTGGCCCTGCGATCCCCTGGTCTTAAGATTCCGCCCGTCGAGGAGAAAGACCATCTCGTCCCGGTGCGGGCCGGTGACGGTCATGCCCCGGGCTATCTCGCGGTCCCGGTTCCTCTCGAGCCTTTCCCGGTAGTCATCCCTCCCGTCGAAGGTGCCGTAATACCTGATGCCCAACTCCCCTTCCCCCTCCGGGGCCATTCTCCCGTTCACCCCGGACTCGAGGAGCGCCAGCAGTTCCTTTCTCTTTTTCACCACGTACCACCCCCGGTCGGCGAGGATCTCTTCCCATGCCGGCAGGGCGTCCCTGCCCGCCTCTCCCCTCCTGATCCGCTTGAGGGTCTCGTTCCTCTGATACAGGGCCTTCTTGAACTGGCCGTTCTTCTCCTCGAACTCGCGGTCCAGGTCGCCCGCCAGGTCGTCGATGAATTCCCTTCTCTTCTGGGGATCGCCCTTGATCACCGCCAGGTCGTCCTGGGAGAAGACCACCGCGTTCTCCAGGGCGGCGCGGGCCTCCTTGCCGTTGACCTTGGTGCGGATGCCGCCGTCCTCTTTCACCTGCCGCGCCACGGTCCTCTCCGTCCCGCCTTCTTCGAAACGGGCCATGACCACCCCGCACTCCGCCCCTTCCCTCACCAGGTCCCGGTTCCCGGCGACGCGAAAGCTCTTCCCCCGCATGGCGAAATAGGCGGCTTCCAGCAGATTGGTCTTTCCCTGACCGTTCTCCCCGTAGACGATGGTTATCCCGGGTTCGAGAGCGATCCTCTCTTCGTGGTAGTTACGGAAGTCCTTCAGATATATTTCCTTCAGCACTTTTCTATATCTTTATGGGCATGATGAGATATTTGTAAGACTCGTCGTCTCCCTTTGATAAGTCCGGGCTTCTCCGCCTCGTTCAGGAGTATGAGCGCCTCCTCCTGCGCCAGGGCCGAGATGCCGTCCGCGAAGAACTCGGCGTTGAGGGCGATCTTTATCTCCCCGCCTTCCACCGACGCTTCCAGCTTCTCCTCCGCGCTGCCTACTTCCCGGCTCTCCGCGTTGAGGTTGATCTCTCCCTGCTTTACTTCCATGGTTATGGTGGAACCTATGAGGGAGACGCGCTTGATGGCGGACATCAGGATGTCCCGGTTGACCCGTACGGATATCTTGTGTTCGGAAGGGAGCAGCTGCTTCCAGTTGGGGAATTTCCCCTCGATCTCCCTGACCAGCATGACCGTATCCCCCAGGTCGAAGCGGATCTGCCCCTCGGAGCTGAAGATGGACACCTTGTCCTCCTTGTTGCCCCACCTGTGTATCTCCTGCATCGCCTTGACGGGGATGATCATCTCCTTGGCCTCGGCCATCTGCTCGATGCCTCCCACCTCGGTTACCGCCAGGCGGTAGCTGTCGGTGCTGACCATGTGGATGAGGTCGTCCTTGAACTCGACGAAGATGCCCTGGAGCACGGGGCGCTTGTCATCCCGCGAAGCGGCCTTGACCACCTGGCCGATGGCTCCGTGCAGCATCTTGAGGTTGATCTCCTCCAGGATGGACTGCTTCTCCTCGGGCATCACCGGAAAATCCTCCACCGGCAGGGTGCGCAGGCTGAACCGGGACTTTCCTCCCTCGATGAAGAGCTGGTTCTCCTTCGCTTCCAGCTTTACCAGTTCGTTGTCGATGTTCTTGACGATGTCGGAGATGAGGCGCCCGTTCACCACGACCCTGCCCGGTGTCTCCACCTTGGCCGAGAAGACGTTGCGCATGTATATCTCGAGATCGGTGGCGTGTAACGCCAGCTTGTCTTCCCCGGCTTCCATGAGGACCCCCGTGAGGATGGGCATGATGCTCTTGGGAGAGATGGCTCTCTGGACCGTCTGCAGCGCATTGCTAAGGTCGTCTCTCAGGCAGGTGATGATCATGTTTCCTCCTCGTTGGCCGTAACCATAATAATATTATCTTCTTTCTCTTTATTCTTCTTCATATAACCTGTGGACGATGTGGAAAACCCGGGAATCCACCTTCCGGAGACGCTTTCGGGCTGTTGATAAGAGTATCCCCTTTTCCACAACTTCCACACCACACTATATTAATCCACAATGACATAAAGGTTGTCCGCACCCCGTCAACAGCTTCTCGACAGGTTTATCATCATTTTCATCAGGAGGCGACCTTGATCCGGTTGGTCAGTTCCTGCACGACGTTGTAGATGTCCCGCTTCTCCCCTATCTGCTCCTTTACCTGCTTGATGGCGTGGATGACCGTCGAATGGTCCCTGCCGCCGTAAGCGTTGCCGATGGCGGGGAGGGAGTTGTCGGTCAGTTCGCGGCACAGGTACATGGAGATCTGGCGCGCCTTGACCAGGTTGCGGGAGCGGTTGGCGCCCGTGAGCTGCTCGATGGTGATGTTGAAGTAGGTGGAGGTCTCGGAGATGATGCCGTCGATGGTGATCTCCTTGCCGGGGGCGTCGGGGAGCATGCTCTTCAGGACCTCCTCGGCCACCTCCATGTTGATGTCCACCTTGGAGAGGGTGGCGAAGGCCAGCACCCGGATGAGGGCCCCCTCCAGCTCGCGGATGTTGGTCTCGAAGTTGGAGGCGATGAACACGATGACGTCGTCGGGCACCTTCTTCTTGTCCAGGGCCGCCTTCTTGCGCAGGATGGCGATGCGGGTCTCGATGTCGGGCGGCTGGATGTCCGTCACCAGCCCCCACTCGAAGCGGGAGACCAGCCGCGCGTGCAGGGTGGGGATGACCTTGGGCGCCCGGTCGCTGGTCAGCACCACCTGTTTGTTGTTGGTGTGCAGCTCGTTGAAGGTATGAAAGAACTCGTCCTGCATCCCCTCCTTGCCCGCCAGGAACTGGATGTCGTCGATGAGCAGCAGGTCGCAGGACCTGTATTTCTTCTGGAAGGAAGGGACGCGGTTGTTCCGGATGGCGTTGATATATTCGTTGGCGAACTGCTCCATGGAGATGTAGATGAGTGACGACTTGGGATAGAGGTTCCTGTAATAGTGGCCGATGGAGTGGAGGAGGTGGGTCTTGCCCAGCCCGGGGTCGGAGTAGATGAAGAGCGGGTTGTAGCAGGTGGGCGCCTCCGCCACCGAGCGGGCGGCGGCATGGGCGAAATGGTTGGAGGAGCCGATGACGAAGGTCTCGAAGGTGTACTTGTCGTTCAGGGCGGCCGGCCCCTTGGGGGGCTGAGGGGGGTCCACCAGGTTGGAGGTGTCGAGCACCCCCACCTTCTTCCCCTTGCGGGCGCCCTCGATCAGCACGACACCGATGCCGGCCACCTCGGGCAGCTGCTCCTGCAGGGAATGAATGATCACCTCGGAGAGCCGCGTCTCCAGCCATTCCTTGGTGAAGGGGTCGGGCGTGGAGATGATGGCGGTGCCGTCCCGCACCTCCACCAGCTCGGTTGACTCGACCCAGGCATAGGCTGCCGGATCCTCTTTTTTGATGGCGGTAAGGCAGTCCCGCCAGGTTCTGTTTTCCTTGGTGGTCATGTGATCATCCCATGAGAGGAACCCCGATACTACGCGCTTATTCTACCCCATCGGTCAAGAGGGACACAAGGCGTGAAACGCCCTATTTTCGCGGGTTTCAGCTATCCACAACTGTTGATGACGAATGTGGAAAACCCTCGACGTCGCCTATCTGCTCTTTTCCAGAAACAGGAAAAAACACACCCTATCAAAACACCCGTTAACTTGCGGATTAAGTTTATCCACAGTTGTTCATAAAGTTGTGGATAAGGCGGGAGGGCGTCACGCCGGGGCGACCTGCGCTTTCTTGACAGGGTATATGCCTGCGGCTATAATTTGTCTGTTTTCAAGGAGGAATGTATGAAACGCACGTATCAGCCCAATGTGAGGAGAAGGAAAAGAACCCACGGCTTCCGGAAGCGCATGCAGACGAGAGCCGGGCGGGCGATCATAAAGAGGCGGAGGCTGAAAGGGAGAAAAGAGCTGAGCGCCTGATCCTTAATGCGAACCATCAAGAAGAAAAAAGAGTTCGTCGACACCCTCAGTGAAGGTAAATCCAAGGCTTACGGCAACTTCGCGGTTCGTTATCGGCTAGGCGTCTACGAGGACGCCGCATTCGGGTTCTCCCTCCCGCGCAAGCTGGGCGGGAGCGTGGTGCGCAACCGGACCCGGCGGAGGATGAAGGCGGCGGTACGGGGGCACGAGGAGGGATTCCCCGCAGGCAGGTACGTGTTCATAGCGCGCCGGCAGATCCTGCGGTCCGGTTTCCACGACATAGAAGAGGACCTGGTGAAGTTCTTTGTGGAGATCCAGCGTGAGTGCGGTTAGGGGATGGCTGGAGCGGGCCCTGGTCGGGCTGATCAGGATATACCAGTTCGCCATATCCGGCCGGAGGCTGCCCACCTGCAAATATTACCCTTCCTGCTCGGAATACATGATCGACGCGGTCCGCAAGTACGGCATCGCGCGCGGGGCGGCCAGGGGGGCCTGGCGCGTGCTGCGCTGCAACCCCTTCTCCCGCGGCGGCTACGACCCGGCCTGATGCGAGGTACTTAGACATGAATTTCTTAGGAACCATCTGGGATGCCATTGTAGCCGTCCTCAACTACGGGCTGCAGTTCTTCTACGACCTGGTGGGCAACTACGGCATCGCCATCATCCTGCTGACCGTCCTGGTCAAGCTGATCCTGCTGCCCCTGACCATCAAGCAGACCCGCTCCATGCTGGCCATGCAGCGCATCCAGCCGGAGATAAAGAAGCTGCAGGAGAAGTACAAGGACGACAAGGAGAAGCTCTCCCAGGAGATGATGAAGTTCTACAAGGAGAACAAGATCAACCCCCTGGCCGGCTGCCTGCCCCTGCTGATGCAGATGCCCATCTTCATCGCCCTCTACACCGTGCTGCGCACCTACGTGATCACCCCGCCCATCATGCTGCTGGGCAACGTGGTCTACACCTACGCGGACAACCCCGTGCTGGTGCAGGTCAACGGGAGCCTGATCAGGAACACCAGCTTCCTGGGGATAAACAACCTGTCCGACTCGCTGAGGGCGTGCGGCGTCGCGGGATACGTGCTGGTCATACTGCTGATGGCCTCGACCTGGTACTCGCAGAAGCAGGTGATGACCGACCCGCGCCAGAAGAACATGATGCTGATAATGCCGCTGGTGATGGGCTTCATCGGGTTCACCCTGCCCGCCGGGGTGGTGCTCTACTGGGTCACCACCAACGCCCTGCAGATACTCCAGCAGTTCGGCATCCAGTGGTGGGAGAAGAAGCACGAGGCCCAGACCGCGGAGGAGGAGGCCCGGCTCAGGGCGGAGGCCAAGAAGGCGGGCAAAAAGCCTCCCGAAACGGAAGGGAAGGCGGTCAAGCCGGCCGGGAAGGCCGCGGATAAGGGAAAGACGCAGGAAGCGCAGCGGGCGCTGCCGGGGAAGAAACAGCCGGGACAGGCCGGCGGGGATGGCGCGAAGAAGCCGGCGCAGGCCGCCGGCAAGCAGGGCGCCGCGAAACCGGAGAAGCCCGCGACGGGGCAGCCGAAGGGCGGCAAGCCGTCCGCCGCCGGCAAGCAGGGCGCCAAGGGCGGAGGGGCGCAAGGAGGAAAGCCCCTGCCCAAGCAGCCGCCCGCCGGCCGCAGGAAGCCCCCCCCGAGGAAGAAATAAAGCGAGGGAGAGGATGGAAGAGACACGCAACACCCTGCCCGCGGAGATCGTCAAGGAGATCGTCGGGCGCATGGACCTGGGCGCCCGGGTCACCTCCTGGGAGGACGAGGAAGAGATCCACGTCGACGTCTGGGGAGACGACGTGGCCATCCTCATCGGCAAGGGGGGCAAGACGCTGGAGGCGCTGCAGGAGCTGACCTCCACCATCGTCAGGCGGCAGGGGGAAGAGACGCGGCGCGTGGTGGTCGACGTCGAGAAGTACCGCGAGCGCAAGCGCAAGCGGCTGGTGGAGAGCTCCCTGGACGCGGCGGACAAGGCCTACCGCCAGCGGCGCCCCATCACCCTCGAGCCCATGAGCGCCAGCGAGCGCAAGACCGTGCACGACGCCCTCAAGGACGACGACCGGGTCAGCACGCGGTCCGACGGCGAGGGCTTCGACAGGTGCGTGACCATCTACCCGGAAGACTAATATTTACAATACGTAAATATTATATAGACCCGTACCCCGCGGGCCGCAAGCGCGCCGCGCCCCATAAATATTTATATGGTGTAGAAAGTTTCACGTGAAATGTACGAAAAAGACACCATCGTATCCATATCCACCGGCATAGGAGAGGGCGCCATCGGCATCGTCAGGCTGAGCGGGCCCGCGGCCTCCGGGATGGCCGGCGCCATCTTCATCCGCGGCGGGAAGGCAGAGGGCCTGGAGAGCTTCCGGCTGCACTACGGGTACGTCGTGGACCCGGCGACCGGCGAGAAGGTGGACGAGGTGCTGGTCTCCTACATGCGCGCCCCCCACACCTACACACGGGAGGACGTGGTCGAGATCAACTGCCACGGGGGCTACCTGGCCCAGAGAAAGGTGCTGGAGCTGCTGACAGGGCTGGGAGCCCGCCTGGCCGAACCGGGAGAGTTCACCCGCCGGGCCTTTCTCAACGGGCGCATCGACCTGCTGGAGGCGGAAGCGGTGCTCGGGCTGGTGAAGTCCAGGAGCGAGGAGGCCCTCAAGGCCGCAGCCCGGCAGTGCTCCGGCCAGGTCTCACTCGAGATGGGCGACTTGCGGGAACGGGCCGTCGAGGCGCTCGCCTCCATCGAGGCCGGCCTGGACTTCGTGGAGGAAGACCTGGAGGAAGCGGACCCGGCTGAGCTGTCGGAGGGCCTGCGGCGCATCGGGGCCCGCCTGGACGACCTCCTCCGCTGCGAGAAGGCGGGAAGCCTGCTGCGCAACGGGGTCGAGGTGGTCATCGTCGGAAAACCCAATGTCGGCAAGTCCAGCCTGCTCAACGCCCTGCTGCGGGAGGAAAAAGCGCTGGTGGCGGAGGTGCCCGGCACGACGCGGGACGCGGTGGAGGGACAGGTGACCCTGGAAGGCATCCCCTTCATCCTGGTGGACACGGCGGGCATCCACAAGACCGGGGACCGCATCGAGATAATGGGCGTGGAGAGGAGCAAGGTGAAGCTGGTGGGCGCGCAGATCGCCCTGGTGGTCCTGGACGCCGCCGGCGGCCTGGAGGAGCAGGACCGCGATATCCTGGGGCTTACGGCCGGAAAGCGCCGCATAATCGTGGCGAACAAGTGCGACCTGGGCCGGCACGGCTGCTTCGCGGAGGACTTGCCGGAGGGAGAAAAGGCCGTTTTCGTGTCCGCGCTGGACTCGGAAGGCCTGACGGAGCTGGAGGAAGAGATGGCCGGGATGGCGCGCGGGGACTCCGCCCTGTCCTCGGGAGACGCGGTGATCATGAGCCTGCGCCAGCACGACCAGCTGAAGAAGGCGCGCCGGGGCATCCGGGAGGCTGCCGTCGCCCTGGAAAAGGGAAAGGGCGGGGAGATCGCGGCCCTGGCCCTGCGGGAGGCCCTGGTCAACCTGGATACGATCACCGGCAGGCGGTTCCAGGAAGACCTGATCGACGCGGTATTCTCCCGTTTCTGCATCGGTAAGTGACGCTCATCCCCCGTCTCCACCGGCGGAGACGGGGCGGGAAGAAGGTTTAGGTTGAGGTTGAGGATTGAGGGGCTTGAAAGCAGGGATATTCGCCAGAACTGCCGGAAACAGGAACATCCGGCGAATATCCTGCATTATCCGGGCCTGAAGGCCAGCGGGGCGATACGGCCGTCCGGACCGGGGAGGAAAGGATAGATGGAGAAGGCGTACGACCTGCTGGTGGTGGGGGCGGGCATCGCGGGATGCGAGGCTGCCTGGCGGGCATCCGGCATGGGCGCGGAAGTGCTGCTCCTGACCATGTCGCTGGACCAGGTCAACCTGCCCGGGTACCTGCCGGCGCTGTTCCTGCCGTCGAAAGAGGCGGAATCCCTGGAAAAGAGGCTCGAAGGGACGCTTTTCGGCGAAGCGCTGGCCCGTTCCATCATGGGGGCCTACGAGTTTCCGCCGGAAAAGGAGGCCGTTCTGGTCTTCGACAGCCGGGAATTCTCCCTGACCTCCAAGGAGCTGGTGGAGAAGCGGAAAGGCCTGGACGCCAGGCAGGCCCTGGTAAAATCCCTGCACAACAGGGGCAAGCTCACCGTAGAGTCTGTTTTCGGGGAGGTCTTCACCGGCAAGCGGGCGATAATCTCCCCCGGAAGCTATGTAAAAGGAAGGATCAGGACCGGGAACCTCAGGCTCAAGTCAGGGAGATATGGTGACCTGGCGGCCGACGGGCTGGCCGAAAGCCTGGGGAAAGCAGGGGTGGAGATGCGCGAACAGGCTGGTTCCGTGCCCGCGGTGGTCGATATGCGCAGGCTGGACCTCGCACCATGGGAGAGGGCCGGGAGGGCGGAGGGGCCATGGGCTTCGAGGGGCGCCAGGCGAGCGAGGGGCCCGGAGAAAGGCCGCTCTTATGGATGGAGCAAGGAGGCAGCTCCTTTATGCTTGTACCGCTGGGACACCAGGAGCCACGAGGCTTTTCTCGTAAGCCGCTCTCCACGGACCCGGCGGTTTGCCGCCATGGGCCGAGGGGGCGCTGGTGCGGATGCCGGTGGAGCAGGAATGCCTGGTCACGGCCGGGGAAGGGCCGCAGAAGCTACCGGGCGCCGTCTTTGCCGGCAGCTTCAACGGGGCCAGGGGCTACCTGGACTGCGCCGAGGACGGGGCGGCGCGGGCGCAGGAGTCGCTGGAGAAAGGCCCGTAGGTGTTTCACGTGAAACAGCACGCATGGGACCTCGAATACGATGCGGTGGTGGTGGGTGGCGGCCACGCCGGGTGCGAAGCCGCCCTGGCGGCGGCGCGCATGGGCCTGAAAACCCTGCTTATCACCATAAACATCGACAAGATAGCCCTGATGCCCTGCAATCCCTCCATCGGCGGGATCGGCAAGGGCCAGCTGGTCAAGGAGTTGAACGCGCTGGGGGGCGAGATGGGAAGGATCGCCGACCGTGCCTGCATCCAGGCCAAGGTCCTCAACTCCAGCAAGGGGCCGGCGGTGCGCGCCCTGCGCCTGCAGACGGACAAGAAGCTCTACGAAGACGAGATGAAGGCTTCGCTCCAGGGGCAGGAAGGCCTGGACCTCCTCCAGGGAACGGTGAGAGACGTGGTCTGCGAGGGCGGCCGGGCAGTAGGGGTTGTTTTGCTGGAAGGCACTTGGATAGGAGCGCGGGCCGTCGTCCTGACCACGGGCACCTTCCTGGACGCGCGAATAGTGGTGGGGGACCGGAGCCACCCGGCCGGGAGAGCCGGTGAATACGCCGCGGTCCACCTGTCCAGGAGCCTGAGGAGGTTGGGGTTGGAACTGGAGAGGCTGCAAACGGCCACCCCGCCCCGCGTGGACGGCCGCACCGTCGATTACGCCCGCATGCTCCCACAACCGGGGCAGGAAGGCCTGGAGGGGTTCAGCGGGGAGGAGAAGCCCCTGCTGCCGCAGATGCCCTGCTTCCTGACCTATACCAACCGGGCCACCCACCGCATCGTCGAGGAAAACCTGCACCTGTCGCCCATAAGGACAGGTGGCGTCAAGGGCAGGGGCCCCAGGTTCTGCCCCTCCATCGACAGGAAGATCATCAACTTCCCCGAAAAGGAGAGGCACCCCGTGTTCGTCGAGCCGGAGGGGTGGCGCACCAACGAGGTCTACCTGCAGGGACTGACCACCAGCATGCCACCGGAAGCCCAGCAAAAGATCATAGCTGCCGTCCCCGGGCTGGAGAACGCCAGGATGGTGCGGCCCGGATACGCGGTGATGTATGATTTCGTCCCTCCACAGCAGCTGCGGGCCACCCTGGAGCACCAGGGCATCGGGGGGCTCTTCCTGGCAGGGCAGATCAACGGGACCTCGGGATACGAGGAGGCGGCGGCCCAGGGGATGATGGCGGGCATCAACGCCGCGCGCCTGCTGCGCGGGGAGGAGGGCGTGGTACTGGGCCGGGCGGAGGCCTACATCGGCGTGATGATCGACGACCTGGTGACCAAGGGGGTGGAGGAGCCGTACCGCATGTTCACCTCCCGGGCGGAGTTCCGCCTGCTCCTGCGCTCGGACAATGCCGACCTGAGGCTGGGGGGGCTTGGCTACGAACTCGGGTTGATAAGTGAAAAAAGAAGGAAAAGAACAAGGAATTTAGCGGAGAACATAAGAAAGATAAGAGAGGACCTCGCCGGCCTGAAGCTCTCGGGGGAGCAGGCCGGGCGCATCCTGGGAAGAGAAAGAGATGCCCCACCAGGGCAGGGCACGCATGCCCTGGAACTCCTGAGAAGGCCGGAAGTGGGCATCGGCGACCTGCTCCCCTACGCCCCTGAGCTGCGAGGATACCGGGAGGAAGAACTGGGAGTGGCGGAGACGGAAGTGAAGTACGCCGGCTATATCGAGAGGCAGCAGAGGGAGGCGGCCAGGCTGGAGGAGCTGGAAAAGACGATGATACCAGCGGACTTCGACTACGACGGGGCGGAAGAGATCTCCTTCGCCGCCCGCGAGCAGCTGAAGCGCATCGTGCCGGGGACACTGGGACAGGCGGCGCGCATCTCCACGGTGACGCCGGCCGACCTGGCCATCATGTCCCTATATATTAAGAAAGGGAGGGCCTGAGCGGTTGGATATCCTGCAGGAGAAGCTGGAGAGGGCGGCGCGGGCCCTGGAAATCGAGCTGGAAGAGGGCATGTACGGCCAGCTCGGCACCTACCTGGAGGAACTCTACCGCTGGAACCGCGCCTACAACCTGGTGGGGAGGAAGACCACCTGGGAAGGGCTGATAGAGCACGCGGTCGACTCGCTGACCCCCCTGCTCTACCCCAAGCTGTTCGAGGAGGAGGCGGCCATGCTGGACCTGGGGACGGGCGCGGGCCTGCCCGGCATACCCCTTTACATAGTCAAGGGGCCGTTGGACATGACCCTGCTCGAGCCGGTACGCAAGAAGAACAGCTTCCTGCGGCACATCAGGAGAAAGATGAGCTTGGAAAGCTTAAACGTAGTGTCCATGCGGTCTGAAGAGCTCTGCCGCTCCGAGGAGAACCTCAACGGCTACGAGCGCGTGTTCATGCGCGCGGTGACCGATCATGCCCAGGCGGCGAAGCTCGCCCGCCCGCTGCTCTCCTCCGGGGGCATGCTCGTCCTGTTCCTCGGAAAGGACGCCGCGGAGGCGCTGTCGCGCAAGGGGAAGGACCCGGGGCGCCTGGGGTTGCGGCTCGACAACCTCAGGTCGACGAAGAAGGTGACCGGGAAGGATACCCACCTGGCCATCCTGAGGAAGGCGGAGTAATATCTAAACATCAGGCTAAGGGTTAGAATATAGAGGGTCAGGGGCGGTTATCCTCCCGGAAGCAGAGAAAGGGCGGAAAATGGTGGAAGAATCGTTTAACCCGGCGGTCCCGGCAGGCGATGACGGGGAGCACGCGCGCGGACGGCCCGTCTACGGGGACCAGGGGCGGGGCTCACCCGGCCGTCCTCCCAAGGGCGGGGACGGGAAAAAGGCCAAGATCGTGGCCATCACCAACCAGAAGGGCGGGGTGGGCAAGAGCACTACCGCCATCAACCTGGGGGCCTACCTGGCCCTGGAGGGACAGCGGGTGCTGCTGGTGGACCTGGACCCCCAGGGCAACGCCACCAGCGGCCTGGGCATCGAGCGCAGCCGCATCAGCGCCTGTATTTACAATGTGTTAATAAGAGAGGCGAACCTCCCCGACATCATCCTTCAGACCGGCGTGGAGGGCATGCACATCGCCCCCTCCACCATCCAGCTGGCCGGCGCGGAGATCGAACTGGTGTCGGTGATGTCCCGCGAGTGGCGCCTGTCCGAGAGCCTGCAGGAGATGCTCTACGACTACGACATCATCTTCGTGGACTGCCCTCCCTCCCTGGGCCTGCTGACCATCAACGCGCTGGCCGCCGCGGACGAGACCCTCATCCCCATCCAGTGCGAGTACTACGCGCTGGAAGGGCTGGTGCTGCTGATGCGCACCATCGACAAGGTCAAGGCGCACCTCAACAAGAAGCTGAGCATCGGCGGCATCGTCATGACCATGTTCGACTCGCGCACCAACCTCTCCCGCCAGGTGGTGGAGGAGGTGCGCAAGGCCTATCCCACCAAGGTCTATTCGATCCTCATCCCCCGCAGCGTGCGCCTGAGCGAGGCGCCCAGTTACGGCACGCCCATATACGCGTATGACCCGCTCTCCAAAGGGGCGATATCCTACCACGAACTAGCGAAGGAAGTGATCAGAAATGGCTAAGAAGGGACTGGGGAAAGGACTGGGGGCGCTCATCGCCTCCAACGGAACGGAGCCCCGCTACGAGCTGGTCCCCCTCGACCGCATCGTTCCCAACCCCCTGCAGCCGCGCAAGCGGTTCAACGAGGCGGACCTGGAGGAGCTGGCCGCGTCCATCCTGGAGCACGGGGTGGTGCAGCCGGTGGTGGTGCGCCCGGCCGGCGGCGGGTACGAGCTGGTGGTGGGCGAGCGGCGCTGGCGCGCCTGCCAGAAGGCGGGCCTGTCGGCCATCCCCGCCATCATCAAGGACGCCAGCGACCCCGAGTCGCTGGAGGTGGCGCTGATCGAGAACCTCCACCGCGAGGACCTCAACGGCATCGAGGAGGCCAACGCCTACCTCCAGCTGATGGAGGAGTTCGACCTCACCCAGGAGGAGCTGTCCCAGAAGGTCGGCAAGAGCCGCTCGGCCGTGGCCAACTCCCTGCGCCTGCTCCAGCTGCCGCTGGAGGTGCAGGCCACCGTGGTGGCGGACGAGATCAGCGCGGGCCACGCCCGCGCCCTGCTGGGCCTGCAGGGCGACGCCTTCCAGATGGCGCTGTTGAGCAGGATCATCGAGGAGGGGTTGAGCGTGCGGCAGGTGGAGGAGCTGGTGCGCAAGCGGCTGCTGGCCATGGCCGAGGGGGGCGCCGTCGAGACCAGGCGGGAGAAGCCGCAGATGATGGACGAGCTGGCGCAGCGCATCGCCGCGCGGCTGGACGTCCGGGTCAAGGTGTTCCGGGGCAAGCGCAAGGGGAAGATCGTCATCGAGTACCGCAACGACAAGGAGCTGGCCCGCCTCCTCAAAGACCTCGGAGTGGAGTGACGGGCAGTAGCGTGATGCTGGTCAACGTCGAGATCAAGGCCAAGTGCGCCAACCACGACCGGGCCCGCGCCTTCCTGCTCGCCCGCGACGCCCTCCCCGTGGGGAGGGACCACCAGACCGACACCTACTTCCGGGTGGAGCGCGGGCGGCTCAAGCTGCGGGAGGGCGACGTGGAGAACGCCCTCATCTTCTACGAGCGCCAGGACTTAGCCGGCCCGAAGGAGTCGCGGGTGATGCTCTTCCCCACCATGCCCGGCACGCCGCTGAAGGCGCTGCTGGTCGGGGCATTGGGCGTATGGGCGGTGGTGGACAAGCGCCGCGAGATCTACCTCATCGACAACGTCAAGTTCAACCTGGACACGGTGGAGGGGCTGGGCGCCTTCGTGGAGATCGAGGCCTCGGGGGTGGGGGAGCCCGCCGGGCTGGAATTATTTACACAATGTAAAACATACCTGGAGGACCTGGGCATCGAGGAGGAGGACCTGGTCACCGTGTCCTACTCCGACCTCCTGGCCGACTAGCCCCGGCTCTTCTCGAAGGCCAGTTCCACCAGGCGCCCCACCAGCCGCTCGAAGTCCATGCCCGCCTTCTCCGCCGCCAGCGGCAGCAGGCTGGTCTCGGTCATGCCCGGGCTGATGTTCAGCTCCAGCACCTGCGGCGTCCCCGCCTCGTCCACGATGATGTCGACGCGGGAGACGTTGAGGCAGTCGAGGGCGCGGTGGGTCTCCAGGGCGACCTCCACCACCCGGGCCGCCACCGCTTCGTCCAGGCGGGCGGGGCAGTAGTAGTCGGTCATGCCGTGGGTGTAGCGCGCCTCGAAGTCGAAGAAGCCCGAGCGGGGCACGATCTCCACCACCGGCAGCGCCTCCAGCTCCCGGTTGCCCAGGATGCTCACCGCCACCTCGGTGCCCTTGATGTGCTTCTCCAGGATGACCCTCTCGTCGTAATCGAGGGCCGCGGCCACCGCCTGGGCCAGCCCGGGGAAGGCGTCGACCATCTTCACCCCCAGGGCCGAGCCCTGGGCGGCCGGCTTGACCACCAGGGGGAAGCCCAGCTTGTCGCCGACCTCGCCCAGCAGGTGGGCGGCGCCCATCTCCTGGAAGGTGGCGGCGGAGAGTACGTAGAAGTCGGGCGTGGGGATGCCCTCGCGCAGGAAGACCTCCTTGGAGAGCACCTTGTTGAAGCCCATGCTCGAGGCGAAGACGCCGGGGCCGGTGTAGGGCAGGTCCAGTATCTCCAGGATCTCCTGGATGGTGCCGTCCTCCCCGAACTTGCCGTGCAGGGCGATGTACACCAGGTCCGGGCGGCTCTGCTTGAGGCCCGAGACCAGGTGCTCGTCGATGTCGTACTCCTCGACCGCGTAGCCCAGTTCGGCCAGGGCCCGGGCGATGCGGCGCCCCGAGCGCAGGGACACGTCCCGCTCCAGGGAGCTGCCCCCCATCAATACAGCTATCTTCCTGCTCATGATCCACCTCCCGATGGTCCTTGCTTATCCAGCCCCAGCGAGCGGGCCAGCGAGATCTCGCGTTTCATCACCTTGGCCAGGCGCTTGATTCCCTCGTGGATCTCCTCCTCCGTGGGGTAGGAGAAGTTGAGGCGCATCTCGTTGGTGCCCTCGGTGCCGGGGTAGAACCCGGTCCCGGGCACGTAGGCGACCTTGCTGTCGATGGCCTTGGCCAGCATGTCCTTGGTGTTGATGTAGGGTGGGACGCGGGCCCAGACGAAGAAGCCGCCCTGGGGGTGGGTCCAGGAGGCCTCTTCCGGGAAGAGCTCCTCCATCGCCTCGAGCAGGGCGTCCCGCCGGCCCCGGTAAATATTTACAAGTTGTGAAATAACGGCGCGCCAGTCCTGGGTGGTGAAGTAGATGTGGGCGATGCGCTGGGCCAGGGTGCCGGTGCACAGGTCGGCCGACTGCTTGGCCAGCAGCACCTTCTCCACCACCGGCCCGGGGGCGCACACCCAGCCGATGCGCAGGCCGGCCGAGCAGATCTTGGACAGCGTCCCCAGGTAGATCACCCGCTCCGGGTCGAGCATCTTCAGGGGCGGCAGCATCTCCCCCTCGTAGCGCAGCAGGCCGTAGGGGTTGTCCTCGATGATCACCAGGTCGTGCCGGCGCGCCAGCTCCAGCAGGCCCACCCGCCGGTCCATGCTCAGGGTGATGCCGGCCGGGTTCTGGAAGCTGGGCACGGTGTAGAGGAACTTGGCCCGCCGGCCGTCGCGCCGCAGGCCTTCCAGCGCGGAGGCCAGGAGGTCCAGCCGCATGCCGTCCTCGTCCAGGTCGATGGTGATGAAGTCGGGCTGGTAGCTCATGAAGCTGTTCAGCGCGCCCACGTAGGAAGGGGCCTCGACGATGATGGTGTCCCCCGGGTTGATGAAGATCTTGGAGAGCATCTCCAGGGCCTGCTGCGAACCGTGGGTGATGATGACCTCCTCGGGATAGGCGCGCAGCCCCTCCTCCTCCATGATGGAGCAGATGACGTGCTTCAGGGGGGCGAACCCGTCGGTGGGGCCGTACTGCAGCGCCCCCGGCCCGTCCTCGGCGAAGACCCGGGCGGCCAGCTCGGACATCATCTCCGCCGACATCACCTGGGTGTTGGGAAGCCCGCCGGCCAGGGAGATGATGTCGGGGCGCGCGGTGACCGAGAGGAGATCGCGGATCTCCGAGGAGACCATGGAATAGGTCCTCTCCGCGTAGAGCTCGTCGTACCTGTCGAAAATGAACCTGGGAGCCACCGGCAACCACCCCGCCTCACGTTTAGCTGCCATTATACCAGACGCGGCAGGGCGGCGCGGCGGGCGGGCGCGGCGGTACGCGGCGCGGCGTCCCGGTTCAAGAAAAACCCCGGTAAACCCGATATTTCTGGTGCGCTGTTACCGCCGCCGGACAAGGCATATCCCCTCCCGGCATGGAATAATGGCAGAGGGAGATGAAGGCAGAGGGAGATGAAGAAGAGAAGAAGGACCACGGGAAAAGGGGAGACGCGCGCCCCTCCGCGCCGCGGGACCTGTCCGAGCTGTTCCCGCTCGAGCCGGTGCCGGAGGATGTCGGCACCGCGCACGAGTTCAGCATCCTGCTCAAGTACATCTTCGATAACCGGGGGCTGGACTGCAAGCAGTACAAGCCCAACTACCTGAAGCGGCGCGTCAGCGTGCGCATGCGCGCCCGGAGCACGCCGCGCTACCTGGATTACCTGCAGCTGCTCAAGAAGGACCCCGAGGAGTACCGGCAGCTCCTGAACGACCTGACCATCAACGTGACCGAGTTCTTTCGCGACCCCGATGTCTACCAGGCCATCCGCGACAAGCTGCTGCCGGCGATCCTCGAGTACAAGCGGGGCAAGCGGAGCAACACCATCCGCATCTGGTCAGCCGGCTGCGCCACCGGGGAGGAGCCCTATTCCCTGGCCATGCTGGCCTGGGACTACATCTCCCGGCAGAAGGAGAAGGACTACTGGGTGGTGCGGATAACCGCCACCGACCTGGACGAGAACAGCCTGCAAACGGCCCGGCAGGGGACGTACCCGATCATCAACGTGCTCCCCGGCGACCAGCCCGAACGCTATTTCGAGAGGGAGGGGGAAGGGTGGCGCGTGCGCAATGACATATTACATATGGTAAAATTCTATAAGGCGGACCTCATGGGCCGGCCGGCCCACCGGTTCATGGACATGGTGGTCTGCCGCAACGTGCTCATCTACTTCGAGAAGGAGATGCAGAAGAAGCTGTTGCTCTCGTTCCACCAGAGCCTGCGGCGCGACGGCTTCCTGGTGCTGGGCAAGAGCGAGGCCATCGTGGGGACGGTGGGGACGCAGTTCGACCCCTACCTGCGGCGGGAAAGGATCTACCGCAAGCTGGAGGACCCGGACGCCCCGGCGGAGGGCCGGGAGAAGGAGAGCTACCGGCGGCGGGCCGACGGCGAAGCCGCGGGCCGCGGGGCCGCGGGGCGCAAGCGGGATCTAGGAAATCGCTTTCCGGCAGCTTACTGGTAAAATAGAGGGAAGCGCCGGTAAGAGGAAGGAACGTGGTGGAAGGAGTCTACAACAAGATCGAGAAGGGCATCCAGACCCGCTTCAGCTACCGCCGGACGGTGATCACCGCCACGGTCCTGTTCGTGGGCGCCGTCTGGGTCATCTTCGCCTGCTCCATCGTCCTGGCCTACCTGCAGATCCAGAAGACCGACAGGCTGGAGAAGATCGAGAACGCGCAGCTGGGATACGGCCTCTTCCTGACCGGGGTGGAGTCGGAGCGGGCGGCGCTGCCCCTGGCCCTCTCCGGCGACGCGACCGGCGCGGCGGCCACTTTCGACCTGGGGCAGGGGACGGCCGAGGCGGGCCTGGCCGCGATGCGGTCCAACACGGAGGAAGGCGCCGACCTGGACAACCTGGGGCGGCTGGAGGAGAGCTACCTGCGCTACGAGGACTTCCTGGAGGAACAGGCCAGGGATTCGGGCATCCTCAAGGGCTCCGAGGGCATCACCACCGTCCTGCTGGAGGAATCGTCCCTGGCCGGCACGGTGCAGAAGGACGGCACGTTCTACACCAGTGAATTGAGCACGGCGGCCCTTGACACCAACAACTCCCTGCGGGTGGTGTTCCAGACCATCCTGATCATCTCCATCATCATCATCTTCGCGGCGGGCATCCTGGGCGTGGGCTTCGCCTTCCTGATGTACCGCTGGGTCACCCGGCCCATCAGCGTCATCGCCGACCAGGTGGGGAGGATCGCGGCCGGGGACGGCGACCTCACCCAGCAGGTGGAGTCCCTGGACAGGGGGGCCCTGGGCGGCCTGGCGGAGTCCATCAACCTGATGATCCGCGCCCTGCGCGGCTCCATCGCCGAGATCGGCAAGATCGCCGGCTCGCTCTCCTCCAACGCCGAGCAGATGGCCTCGGTGGTGCAGGAGATGAACGTCTCCGGCCAGGAGGTCTCGGCCACCGTCACCCACATCGCCAAGGGGAGCGAGGAGCAGGCGCGGCGCGTGCTGGACACCGCCCAGGCCATGGAGACCATGAGCGGCACCGTGCAGGAGATCGCGGCCAAGGCCGACCTCTCCAACGCCGCCTCGCTGGAGGCCATCGGCATCGCCGAGCGGGGGGTGGAGGCGGCGGTGGAGACCGCCAGCGCCATCGATGCCATCAACAGCGCGGCCCGGGTGGTCATGGACACCAGCGAAGGCCTGGAGGCCCGCTTCATGCAGATCGGCATCATCGTGGACGTCATCACCAGCGTGGCCGACCAGACCAACCTGCTCGCCCTCAACGCCGCCATCGAGGCGGCCCGGGCGGGAGAGCACGGCCGCGGCTTCGCGGTGGTGGCGGACGAGGTGCGCAAGCTGGCGGAGGACTCCCGCAAGGCGGCCGAGCAGATCGCCCACCTCATCGGGGAGATCCAGCAGGAAGTAGGGCGCATGACCGACAACATCAGCCGCTCGGTGACGGAGGTGGCCAAGGGCACGGAGGTGGTGGAGCGGGCCGGCTCGGCCCTGCGCGAGATCACCATCTCGGTCTCGCGGACCTCCCAGTACGCGGAGGAGATAGCCGAGACCACCCGCACCCAGGTGGACAACAGCGACCAGGTCTTGAGGGCCATCACCGAGATCGCCAGCATCGCCGACGAGGTGGCCGCCTCCTCCGAGGAGTCGGCCGCCGCGGTGGAGGAGCAGACCGCCTCCATGCAGCAGATCAACGCGGCGGCCCAGGAACTGGCGGAGATGGCCAACCGGCTCAACAAGGTGGTCGGGGGCTTCAGGGTGACGTAGACCGGAAGGCCCCGTAAGGGAAGAGAGGACGGAGCATGGACAAACACATGAAATCGGCGAGGGACGAGATCTGGCCCTTCATGGTCAGGATGTACCTCATCATCTTCCCCGCCAGCATCCTCGGTACCATCCTGATGTCCCTGGTCGTCTCGCGGGTGGACTGGAACGCGGCGGCTGCTGGGGATCGTCTTCGGGACCGTCTTCGCCGTGCTGGTCTCCGGGGTGACCACCTTGATCGTGCTCCGCTACTTCATGCAGACGCTCTCCCGCATCCACCAGGTATCCGACAGCATCATGAACAAGGACTTCACCGCCACCATGGACGTCTCCGACATCAGGGTGATGCGGGACGTGGCGGGCGCCGTCAACTCCCTGAGCGCCTTCATGCGGGACGTGGTGGAGGGCCTGCTGCAGACGGCCAACCAGCTGGCCACGGCCAGCGACATGATGTCCGGGGTGTCGCGCGAGACCACCGAGGCGGCCCAGGAGACCGCCAACACCATCTCCCACCTGGCGCGGGGGGCGGAGGACCAGGTACAGACGATCATGCAGGCCCAGCACTCGGTGGGGGACATCGTCAGCGAGATCGAGCGGGTCACCCAGGCCGCCTCGGCCGCCAGCCGCTACGGGGACCAGGCCCGGGAGACGGTGGAGCGGGGCACCAACGCCGCCCAGAAGGCCAAGGACAAGATGATCAAGATCAAGAACACGGTGGACTCGTCCGCCGAGGCGGTGCGCACGCTGGGAGAACAGTCGTCCCAGATCGGGCTGATCGTCGACGTGATCACCTCCATCGCCGACCAGACCAACCTGCTGGCCCTCAACGCCGCCATCGAGGCGGCCCGGGCGGGCGAGCAGGGCCGCGGCTTCGCGGTGGTGGCGGGGGAGGTGCGCAACCTGGCCGAGGGGTCGGCGCAGGCCGCCAGCCAGATCGCCAACCTGGTGCGGGAGATCCAGCGGGGCATCGAGAACACCATCGGGGCCATGGAAGTGGGCACGCAGGAGGCGGACGAGGGGACCCTGGTGGTCAGCGAGGCCCGGGAGATGCTCGAGGGCATCAACCAGTCCACCTCGACCATCTCCGGGGAGATCGAGTCCATCTTCCACGCCACCCAGCAGATGACCACGGCCTCGCAGAGCATGGTAGAGGTGATGAACTCCATCGCCAGCATATCCGAGGAGTCCGCCGCCTCCACCGAGGAGGTCAGCGCCTCGGTGGAGGAACAGACCGCGGCCATGCAGGAGGTGACCGCCGCCGCCCAGGAGCTGGACGAGCTGGCCAACCGGCTGCGGGCCATCATCCAGGAATTCAAGGTCTGAGCGGGGTGGGGCGTTGGCAAGCCCTTTCATTGTTAAGTTGATTTGATTAAGCTATATTTAGATGAATTCTTGATGGATTTCCTCGTGGAAGGAGGTCGTCGTGGCGGATCCGGGTAAGGAGGACCGCGAGGTACAACTGGTCATATTCCAGCTGGGCAGGGAAGAGTTCGCCGTAGAGGTCACCCAGGTGCGGGAGATCATCCGCATGCAGGACATCACCCGGATGCCCAAGGCGCCCTCCTTCGTCGAAGGCATCATCAACCTGCGCGGGCAGATCATCGCCGTGCTGGACCTGGCCCAGCGCCTCAGCCTGGAAGCCGCCGAACGGGGGTCCGAGACCCGCATAATCGTCGTGGAAGCGGGGGACATCAAGGTGGGCATGATCGTCGATTCCGTCTCGGAGGTCATGCGCATCAACGAGGACGAGGTGGAGCCCAGCCCGGCCCTGGCGGCCGACGTGGAGGCGGTCTACCTCAAGGGCGTGGTGAAGCAGGAGAACCGCTTGATCATCCTGCTCGACCTCACCCGCATCCTGGCCACCGAGGAGATGATGGAGTTGAGTTTCTAGACCATGGAAAGGAACGACGGCATGAAGCCATCAGGTCAAGCAGCCGGTACTAGTCACCGGGAGCAATTCTCGAGGGAAGGAGGGATGAGATGGCGCCCACGGTATTGATTGTCGACGACGCCCTGTTCATGCGCATGATGATCAGGGATATCCTGAACAAGGACGGCTTCGAGGTGGTCGGCGAAGCGGAGAACGGGGTAGAGGCTGTCGAGCGCTATAAGGAGCTGAAGCCGAACCTGGTGACCATGGACATAGTGATGCCGGAGATGGACGGGATCGAGGCCGTAAAGCAGATAATGAAGATCGATTCCGATGCCAGGATCCTCATGTGTAGCGCCATGGGCCAGCAACCTCTGGTAGTGGAGGCCCTGGAGGCTGGAGCCAAGGACTTTATCATCAAGCCTTTCCAGCCCTCCAAGGTGATCGAGGCCGTAGAAAAAGCGCTGAAGGGCTAGCGCCGCTTCAAGCCTGACGAATGGCCGGATCGCCGCGGGGCTCCGAAAGGAGGTGGAACGGTGCCCTCTAAAATCAAGGTATTGATCGTAGACGACTCTGCGCTGGTAAGGCGGTTATTGCGCGACATCATGACCGACGACCCGGGGCTGGAGGTCATCGGCACTGCTTCCAACGGCATCGAGGCCATCCGCATGGTCACCGAACTGGACCCGGACGTGGTCACCATGGACATCCACATGCCGGAGATGGACGGGCTCACCGCCCTCGAGTACATCATGAAGAAGAGTCCCCGGCCGGTGATCATGCTGAGCGCGCTGGCGCAGAAAGGCGCCATCCCCACCATCAAGTCCCTGGAACTGGGAGCCGTCGACTTCATCGCCAAGCCCTCCCACTTCCCCTCCGCCGTCAAGGAGGTCCGGGAGGAAGTCCTGGAAAAAGTGAGGATGGCCGCGAGTTCGCGCGGTTTCGTGGAGAAGGGCCTCCCGGCCTCAAGCTCCAGGCGCAAGCTCAAGCTGAGGCTGTCAGCTACGCCCCGGGAGAAACTGGTGGTCATCGGCGCGTCGGCCGGCGGCCCCAAGGCCCTGGCGGACATCATGCCCATGTTCCCCTCCAACCTCCCGGCCGCCATGCTCATCGTCCAGCACATGCCCGGCGTGTTCACCCGCTCCTTCGCCGAGAGGCTCGACTCCAAGTGCGAGCTCCCGGTCAAGGAGGCGGAACAGGGCGACCTGCTGGAGGCGGGCAAGGTGCTGGTGGCACCCGGCGGCTTCGACCTGCTCCTGGCCGAGAGCCAGAAGAAGCGGGGCATGGAGGTGCGCCTGGTGGAGTCGCAGGCCAAGTACGGGGCGACCCCGCACATCGATTCCACCCTGGAGGCGGCAGCCGAGGCCTACCTGGAGAACTCCGTCGGCGTGATCATGACCGGCATGGGTTCCGACGGGGCCAAGGGGACGGCCGCCATCAAGGGAAAGCAAGGAAAGACGGTGGCACAGAGTGAGGAGACCTGCCTGGTGTTCGGCATGCCCAAGGCGGCCATCGAGACCAGGTGCGTCGACTGGGTGGTCCCCCTGGAGCAGATACCCGAGACCATCCTGAGCTTATTGTAGAAAGTTTATCCATATGGATATGGATGTTTCCCAATACAAGGAACTGTTCGTGAGCGAAGCCTCCGAGCACCTGGAGGCCCTGAACCAGTCCATGCTGGAACTGGAGAAGGACCCGGAGAACCCGGACATGCTCACCGAGATATTCCGCTCCGCCCATACCCTGAAGGGCATGGCGGCCACCCTGGGCTTCGACCAGCTGACCGAGCTGTCCCACGAGATGGAGAACGTCCTGGACGGTTTGCGGGCGGGCGACCTGACGGTCACCCCGGCCTCCCTGGACCTCCTCTTCAACAGCCTGGACACGCTCGGAGAACTGGTCAAGGCCATCGCCGAGGACTCCAACGTGCCGGTGGACACCCGCACCATCATCGGGGAGCTGCGCGGCATGGTCGAGGGCCAGAGATACGAAGGGGTGGCCGCGTCGACGGAACCGGTGACCCGAGCCCGAGCCCGAGCCGGAGAAGCCGAAGAAAGCCAGGAAGCCGAAGAAGGCCAGGAAGGGGGCCGCGGAAGAGGCGGCCGCGGAAGGGCCGCCGGAAGCGGCGGAGCCGAGCCTGAGCCGGAAGGGGCAGCCGGAAGCGGCGTGGAAGTACGCGAGGCCGGACGCGCGGAAGAGCCGGCCGCCGAAGGGGAGTGGCCGCAGGAAGAGCGAGTCGGCGAGGAGGGGAGGAGGAAGAGGAGCCGGGACGGAGAAGGCGCCGCGGCCGTGGCGGAGCACGTGCCCGGCCTGCTGGAGGAGGAGGACCTGCGCCTGCTGTCGCGGGAGAGCGTGGGGGGCCTGGCCCCCTACCTGCTCGGCATAACCCTGGACCAGGACTGCGTCCTCAAGTCGGTGCGGGTCTTCATGGTCTTCAAGAAGCTCTCCCAGGTGGGCAAGATAGTCAAGTCGGCCCCGCCGGTGGAGGACCTCGAGGACGAGAAGTTCGAGCACTCCTTCCAGATAGTCTTCCTCTCCCGCGAGGACGAGACGGCCATCCGCAAGTCCCTGGCGACCATCGCCGAGGTGGAGAAGGTGGACATCGCCACCATCGAGGTGCCCGAGATGGACCTGGAGGAGCCCGACCGCGTGGAGGCGGCCGTGGAGATCGACGAGCGCCGGGCGGAGGCGAAGGAGCCCGCCGCCGCGCAGCCGTCCATGCCCCCCATCCGCACCCAGAGCGTGCGGGTGAACATCACCCGCCTGGACAGCCTGATGAACCTGGTGGGCGAGCTGGTGATCAACCGCACCCGCCTGTCGGAGATAGCCTCCTCCTACAACATCACCGAGCTGAAAGAGGCCCTGGCCCAGACCACCCGCCTCTCCACCGACCTGCAGGACGAGGTGATGAAGACCCGCATGGTCCCGGTGGAGCACATCTTCAACCGCTTCCCGCGCATGGTGCGGGACCTGGCCAAGAGCCAGGGCAAGGACATCGACTTCACCATCGAGGGCAAGGAGATCGAGCTCGACCGGACCATCCTGGACGAGATCACGACCCCCTGATGCACCTGCTGCGCAACGCCGTGGACCACGGCATCGACGACCCGGACGGCCGGGAGCGCCAGGGCAAGCCGCGGCGCGGCAGCGTCAGCCTGCTGGCCCGCCGGGACCGCAACTACGTCTCCATTGAGGTGTCGGACGACGGCTCGGGGGTGGACCAGGACCGCATCTTCGAGATCGCGGTGGAGCGCGGCCTGGCCATCCCGGAAGAGAAGCGGGCCTTCTCGGACGACGAGATCCTGCGCTTCCTCACCACCCCGGGTTTCACTTCCGCCACCGAGATCAGCGGGGTCTCGGGGCGCGGGGTGGGCCTGGACGTGGTCAAGACCAAGGTGGAGTCCCTGGGCGGCATGCTCATCATGACCTCGGAGAAGGGCCACGGCACCAACTTCGCCATGAAGCTGCCCCTCACCCTGGCCATCATCCAGGCCTTGCTGGTGGAGGTGGGCAGGGAGGTCTACGCCATCCCCCTGGGCACGGTGCGGGAGACGGCGGTGGTCGACGAGCACGAGATAAAACAGGTACAACACCAGGAAGTCATCTTCCTGAGGGACGAGACGGTGCCCCTGCTGCGGCTCAACCGCATGCTGGGGGTGCCCCACGAGAACGGAGAGGGATCGTTCCCGGTGGTGGTGGTGGAGATCAACGTGCGCAGCCTGGCCATCGCGGTGGACGAGTTGCTGGGGCAGCAGGAGATCGTCATCACCTCGCTGGACCGGTTCTTGAAGGGGATCAAGGGTTTCGGGGGAGCGACCATCCTCGGTTCGGGGCGGGTCGCGCTGATCCTGGACATACCCAGCCTGATGTGAGGGGAGCTGGCGGACAGAGCCCGGAAGGGCTTTGCGTGAAGAGGAGGAAACAGGACATGAGTGAGCAAAAGGCGCTGACGCCCCTGCAATTGGACGCGCTCAGGGAAGTGGGGAACATCGGGTCCGGCAACGCCGCCGTCGCCCTCTCTTCCATGGTGGACAAGAAGGTCATGCTCAGCGTGCCCAACGCCTCGCTGGTGCCGCTGGTAAGGGTCTCCGACCTGGTGGGAGGGGCCGAGACGACGGTGGCGGGCGTGTACCTCCACATCACCGGGGAAGCCTCGGGGAGCATGCTCCTGCTGCTGGAGGAGGCCAGCGCCTACGACCTGGCCAAGCTGATGGTGTCGGCCGACCCCGCCTCCCCGCTCACCACCATGGAGCAGTCGGCCCTGCAGGAGACGGGGAGCATCCTGGCCGGCTCCTACCTCAACGCCCTCTCGCAGATGACCGGGCTGCTGCTGCGCCCCTCGGTGCCGGGCTACGCCCTGGACATGGCCGGGGCCATCATCGACTTCATCCTCATCGAGATCAGCCAGTCGGAGGACCACGTGCTGGTGATCGAGACGCAGTTCGACGTGGAGGAACAGACCATCAAGGGGCACCTCATCCTCTTCCCGGACCTGGGGTCCTTATCCATCATCCTTGGGAGATTAGGAGTGAGCACTTAGTGACGGAAGAAATCATCAACATCGGCGTAGCCGAATTCCGCGTGATCGACAACCCGCACGTGCTGGCCAGCTACGGGCTGGGGTCCTGCGTGGCCATCGCCCTCTACGACGAGGGCAAGCAGATCGGCGGCCTGGCCCACATCATGCTGCCGGACTCCAAGGCCATCTCCAAGGCCGGCCGCGAGGCGCGGTTCGCCGACACGGCCATACACGCCATGGTCGAAGAGATGCTCAAGCTGGGGGCGCGCAGGACCCGCATCACCGCCAAGATCGCCGGCGGCGCGCAGATGTTCTCCATACCCGGCGCGCTCAACCCGGCCAACATCCCCGGGCCGGCGCCGGGCCTGCACATCGGCGAGCGCAACGTGGAGTCCACCAAGAACACCCTCAAGGAGTTGAAGATACCCCTGCTGGGCGAGGACACCGGGGGCAGCCACGGCCGGACCATGTACTTCGACGTGGGAACGGGCGAGGTGACCATAACCTCCATCCGCCACGGGGACAAAAAGATCTAGGAGGCGGGCATGGAAGAGAGGATCGAGCTCTCCCGGGAAGCCCTGGCCGACCTGGCCTCCCAGGCGGCGCAGGGAGTGAGCGGCGTCGCCGGATGCCTGCAGAACCCGGTGGACACCCTGACCTCCCGCATCAAGCGCGAGTTCATCCATCACGGCGTGAAGGTGGAGGGCGAGGACGGTTCCTACCGCTTCGAGATCCACATCGCCGTGTGCTTCGGCGACTCGATCCCCCGCATCGCCCAGGAGATGCGGGACCGCGTCAAGGAGTACGTGGAGGCTACGGCGGGGGTGGAGGTCGCCGGGGTCGAGGTGATCGTCGAGGACATCGAACCCTAGGGCCCGGCCCTTAACCTTTAACCCTTACCGAAGAAGGCCCGCAGGGCTTCCGTCATCGCGTCGACCAGCGCGCCCGTGGCCGTGCCCTTGTCCGGCACCTCCATGGCCACGCAGGTCATGCGGGTCTCCCGCAACAGGGGGAAGCTCATGCCCCTGGTGGTGCCGTCCGGGCATCCCAGGGGGGCGAGCGCGTCGACCAGCAGCTGGGCCAGGCGCTGCCCCCGGGGCGAGGTGTAGTTGCGGCCCGCGAAGTAGAAGGCGCGGAGGCCGGAGGACGGCGGGACCAGGCTGACGCTGATCACCACCTCGACCTGCTCCCGGTTGGCGAACTCCGCGCGCTCCTTCTCGCCGGGGAGAGGCGGCTCGCTCGCCGGGCGCGTGGGCCGGGCGCCCCTCTCCTCCAGCCTCCGGGCCAGCGCCTCCAGCAGCCCGCCCTCCAGCGCCTCGGCGTTTCCCGGCGTCCAGCATCACCGTCCGCCCGGACAGCGGCAGGGAGACGGAGTCGGCGATCCTCTCCTTGACCTCGGCCACGCTGGTGGGCTTCACCGCGTGGCGCAGGCGCTGGAGGTATTCGATGGTGGAAGAGCCGACGATGCCGTCGGCGGGCAGCCCCATGTTCTCCTGGAAGAGGCGGACGCCCCTGTCGGTGTCCTGCCCGAAGATGCCGTCCTCCCGCCCGGCGTGAAAGCCCAGGCTGTTCAGGTAGCGCTGCACCTCGCGCACGTCGTCGCCGCGGAAGAGGGGCACCCGCAGGTAGAGGAAGCGGTCCCCCAGGCGCCAGGAGGCCTCCACCAGTTCCTGCCAGGCGGCGTCGTCCACCTCGCCGTTGGTGCGCAGGCCCCGCTCCTCCTGGAAGACGCGGACCAGGGCCTGGGTAGCCTCACCGTAGAAGCGCCGGACCGTCTCCTCCGGGAAGCCGGGCCGGTCGTAACCCAGGTCGTGCAGCCGGCGCTGGACGTCCGAGACCGCGGCGCCGGATTGCCCTCTCTTGATCGAGTCCATAGTGAAAATAGTAGCCATTGGGTTCGTGCGAGGCAAGTCAGGTCATGATGCCGCGGCGGATGAACTCGAACATGCCGTCCTCGACCTCCTCGCGGTCGAGCGGGCAGTCCTCCGCCTGCAGGAAGAGCACGGCGGCCTCGAAGGCCTTGAACAGGAAGAGCGCCGTCAGTTCGGGCTGGAACTCCCGGAAGACCCCCTTCTCCCGGCCGCCGCGGACCACCGAGGCCAGCCTCTCCAGCGCCTCGGACTCCAGTTTGCGGACCACGGGCATGGGCGCCCGGCAGTTGAGGCCGGGGTCGTGCCCGTAGATGCCCAGGAGGGACTCGCGTCGCTGGATGAGGTCGTAGCAGGAGTCGAAGGCCTGCTCCAGCAGGAGCAGCGGCTCTTCCTCGCCCTGCGTGGCCTGCCCGGCGCGCCGGGCCAGGGAGCCGAAGGCCTCGCCCTGCATCTCGGCCAGGAGCTCCTCCTTGCCCTTGAAGTAGGCGTAGATGGTCGCCTTGCTGACCTCCGCCTCCCGGGCGATGTCGTCCATGGTGGTGCCGCGGTAGCCCCGCCGGATGAACTGCTTCTCCGCTGCCCGCAGGATGCAGTTGCGCGTCCGGGACTTGCGGTCCGGGACGCTGCCGTTGCCGGGGCCGGGCTCCGTGTCTCTCATCGCTTGCATGATGCACCTCCGGAAGAACCTTTCCACCCGGAGGAGGCATTTTCCTTTTTGGCGGGATGTGACAGTGCTGGTGGCCGCATGCGCTGGTGGCGGGGAAGTGCCAGGCCTTGACACGAGTACGTGTCAAGGCCTGGGACACTTACGATTGACGTTTTATGCGGGTTTGTAGCGCATGTGCTCGTACCAGTGCATGTCGACGTCGTCGATGTCGGTGGTGAGCATGGAGAGGACGGCCTTGAAGCTGCCCCGCATGGCCGCCGCGGTCATCTTGAAGCGCAGGCCCGGCACCTTGAGCACCGGCGGGAAAGCGCCGTGGGTGGCGTGGGGCGATTCCTGGGCCGCGACGTCTGAGTCCAGGTAGTCCAGCTCGAAGGTGGCCCGGCAGCAGGAGTCCCCGGTGGAGAGCAGCTCGGTCAACCCCGGCACGGTGATGTCGGGGTTGATGATCTTGAAGGTGCCGGCCTCCATGGCCACCATCAGCTTGGTGCAGACCTCCGGGCACTTCTCCAGCTCGCGTGCCATGGGGCAGTAGCGCTCCTCCTTGGTGGCGCGCCCCTTGCTCTCCTCGGTCCAGACCCCGCGCACTCCCACCAGGCCGTCCTCGAAGTCGAGGACACGGCCCAGGCTGCGCGCGTCGTCCGGGTCTATCCCCAGCTGCTCCTGGATGAGCCGGGCCCGCTCCAGCCCGGCCAGGTAGAAGACGTACTGCAGGCGCTTGACCCCGCGCTCCCCGAAGTGCCGGTAGAGCGCGGGCAGCAGCCACGCCAGCCCCCTGCCCATGACCCGGATGGGCAGCTCCAGGTGCCACCGCGGGTCGAACAGCTCCCGGGGCTTGGGCTTGAACGAGGCCACCACGCAGGCCTGCGCCGCCACTCCCGCGATCACCGCGCTTTTAAGGATAGTTGCCGGTTTCATCCTTCCCTCCCTTTCTCTCGTGGGCAAGAACGCCCGTTCCCGCCCGCCCCTTACGGCGGGCGGTGATACACGCGGCGCCCGGCGCTTTCTGCCGGATGGCCGGGAACGCCGCCCGGACCCAGGCCTCGAGGAGGCCGGGCTAGTAACGGAAGAAGTCGTACTGGTACATGTCGATGTCGTCGATGTCGGTGGTGGCCAGCTTGAAGAGGGCCTTGAGCAGGCTGACCACCCCCAGCGTCATCAGGCGCCACTGCAGCCCCGGTACCTTGAGCACCGGCGGGAAAGCGTCGTGGGTGGCGTGGGGCGACTCCCGGCGCGCTTCCTTCTTGCTCAAATAGGTCAGCTCGATGGAGCCCTTGCAGCAGCTGCCCCCGGTTGAGAGCAGCTCGGTGAACTCGGGGATCTCGATGTTGGGGTTGATGATCTTGAAGGTGCCGGCCTCCATGGCCATCATCAGCTTGGTGCAGACCTCCGGGCACTTCTCCAGTTCCCTGGCGATGGGGCAGTAGCGCTCCTCCTTGGTGGCGCGCCCCTTGCTCTCCTCGACCCAGATGCCCCGCACCCCGCCCAGGCCGTCCTCGTAGTCCAGGATGCGGCCGAGGCTGCGCGCGTCGTCCGGGTCTATCTGGAGATACTCCTGCATGACCGGTGCCCGGTCCAATCCCACCTGGTAGAAGACGTACTGCAGGCGCTTGACCCCGCGCTCCCCGAACTTCTCGTAAACGGTCGGCAGCAGCCAGGCCAGCCCCCTGCCCATGAGGCGGACGGGGACCTCCAGGTGCCATTGCGGGTCGAGCAACTGCCGGGGGTCGGGCTTGAGCGAGACCACCGCCCAGACGTGCGCCGCCAACCCGGCCAGCACCAACCGTTTCAGGGTCTTTACGGGTTTCACTTCTCCCTCCTTCCGTGCCTCGACACGCCTCGCGCTATCCCGCCAGCCTCCCGAGCAGGCGGTGATACCTGCGGCGCCCGACGAGGTTTGCCGGATCGTAAGGGCTGCCGCGCAAGACAAGGTCACTATCAGTATACTTCCCGGCGCGGGCAGCGCCAAACCTGTCCAGAGCGGGCTGCAGCCGCGTCGAGTACAACACGTGGGGGAGTATCTTCTCCCCGGCGCCGTCCACGATGGTGACGGCCGCCGTCTCCCCGCTCTCCAGGGCCGCGGCGATGCCGTCACCCCAGGGGTCCACCAGGCCGCCCGCCTCTCCCGCCAGCAGGACGCTGCCCGCGCCCGGGTTGAACCTTGAGTCCTGCCCCATGCGGTTGAAGACGCCGATGCGCCTGCCCGCCGGCTCCTCCGCCTCGAGCCGGAAGTGCCTGCGCAGCAGGGGCAGCACGGCCGGCAGGAGGTCTTCCCAGCGCTCCCCGCCCCGCAGGGGCAGGAAGAGGCGCAGGCCGTCCGGGGCGGCGAGCACGCGCAGGGCCCGGCGGGGCCTGCCGGTGAGCAGCACTCCCCTCCAGTGCTCCCCCTCCGCGCCGTCCGGGGGGAAGACCAGTTCGACCAGGCGGACCAGGTTGGGCTCCTGGTAGAGGCGGCTGAACTCGGGGCGCAGCATGCGGAGGGTCAGGGAGGCCCCCCCGTCGGCGCCGACCATGTAGGTGGAGGCGAACGCCAGCTCCTCCCCGTCCCGCCGCGCCCGCACGACGTTCTCGAAGCGGACGGCGTCGAAGTCGAAGACCTCCGCCCCGTCCAGCAGGACGGCCCCGCTCTCCCTGGCCAGCCAGGCGTCGAAGGCGGGGCGGGGCAGCGCGAGGCGGGGCGGGGAGTAGGGGATCTCGACGCAGTCGCCGGACGGGCCGACCACCTTGACGCCCGCGACGGGGAACGACGCCCGCGCCACCTCAGCGGGCAGGGGGCCGAAGCGCTCCTCCACCCGCCCGAGCGCCTCCGCGGAGAGCACCCCGCCGCAGGGTTTCTCGCGCGGCACGCGCTCCCTTTCCAGCAGCAGGGTCTTGAAGCTGGAGTCGGTGAGCTCCCGGGCGGCGGAACAGCCGGCCGGCCCCGCCCCGATGACGATGGCGTCGTAATACTCCATTCACATATTATAGCCGAATCGCCGGGGCGCGAACGCCCGGGCGCGGGTGGGGGAAAAGGGGTAGAATCATCACATGCACGAGTGGAGAAAAAGGACGTGAGGGACGTGCTCGAGAAGCGAGTGGGTGGCCTTCGGCGCGGCCCTCGATCCCCTGGACGCGCCGGAGAAGGTGGAGATGAAGGTGGCCTACCTGCGGGCGGTAGGGCGGGGCGCCCTCAAGCCCAACCACCCCCGCGACCCCTACGACCTCATCGCGGAGCGGGTCCTTAAGGACGGGGGCGGCCGCGTCCTCGGGGCGGGCAAGCTGGAGGTGGAGGACTGGCTGAGGCCGCGCCCCGCGCCCCGCAGCCTGCCCGCCATGCGCCCGGAGCGCTTCACCGCCTTCCTCGACTCCGACGGGTGCAGGCGCTACGCCGGCATGGTGGCTGAGTACATCGAGGCGGAGGTGTTCCCGCGCCGCCCGCTGATGATCGGGGTGGACCACTCGCTGAGCGGCGGGGCGCTCCGCTCCCTGGCGGAGAGGTACGGGCCGGACCGCCTGGCCGTGGTGGTGATGGACGCCCACTCCGACGTGCTCTCACTTCGGAGCGCGTGGAGCTCTACAACCGGCTGGAGCGGGAGGGGAGGGGCCTGGACACGGCCGGCTCGCAGGCGGCCAACCGTACGGCGTCCGTCCCCGACTCCTACAACTGCGGCTCCTTCCTCCACTTCCTGGTGGAAGAGGGGGTGGTGGAGCCGGCCGGCCTCCTGCTGGCGGGGGTGGCGGACCACCCTTCCGCCGGGAGCGGGGCCACCGGCGCGGGCCCGGCCCCGGAGCCCTTCGCCGGGCTTCAGGAGCGGGGGGCCTCCTTCCTGGGCCGGGAGACACTGCGGGCGCCCGACGGCCCCACCCGGCTGCGCGAGGCCCTGGGGCGGCTCGAGGGCCGGGCCGTCTACGTCTCCCTGGACGTCGACGTAGGAGCCCTGGAGGCGGCGCACGCCTGCCGCTTCATGGACCTCTTCGGCCTGGGGGAGAAGGACATCCTGGCCGCCTGCGAGGTCCTCGGGGGCTGGCTGGGCGAGGAGGAGGGGCGCCTGGCCGGCCTCGACCTCATGGAGATGGACATCCACCTGGCCGGGCTGCTCCACGCCGACGGCACCCGCGACCGCACCGCCCGCCTGGCCGCGCGCATGCTCTCCCGCCTCCTCTGAGAGGATGGAACCACCGGGCCGTCGAATTACATCAATGACCACATCAGAGACTTTATCGACGACGGCGGAGGAGAATGCGGGTTGAAGTCTTTCACTAGAGCCGTGATGGCCGCGCTGCTGGCCCTGGCGGCCCTGGCGTCGGGCGGCTGCGGCGGCGGCGACGGGTCGGAGCGCAACGCCCCCGAGTACGGGCCCATCGTCCCGGGGTACTCCCTGGCCCGGCTGGACATCGACGCCCCCCTCTCCACGGTGCGGGAGACGCTGGGCGAGCCGGACGAGTACGACTACCGGAACGGGTACGTCTACGCCTACTTCCAGCGCATGCAGGAGGCGGCGTCGCCGGAAGACCCGGAGGCCTGGCACTACGTGGTGGTCTTCTACGACGACGGCGACCAGGACCTGGGCGAAGGCGACAGGGTGGGGCAGATCGAGGCGACGGCCCCCTACTACGGGACGACCTCGGGGAAGAACGGCCTGGAGAGCACGCCCCAGGAGATGCTGGGGGAATTCGGCGAGTTCGACGGCTCCTCCACCGCCGAGTACGACGGCAAGACCTACCGCAGCTACGTCTTCACCCGGCGGGGCTTCGAGTTCATCGCCGAGGAGGGGACCGACAGGGTGGTCACCCTGGTGGTCACCCCGCTGGGCGGACTCAAACCGTCGCAGGACCCGGGCAAGACCTACGAGGTCTCCAACGGGGACGTCTTCAAGGCCACCGGGAACGAGCCGGTGGTGCCGGGGGCCAGCGCGGCCGGCATCGACATCGGGGACAACTTCATCTGGGTGAAGGACCTCTACGGCCTGCCCAACCTCTCCGGCAGCCTGGGGGAGGGCCTGGTCTACGCCACCTACACCGGCGGCTACGGCGGCTGGAAGCTCAACGTCTACCTGGAGGACACCGACCAGGACGACAGGCCGGGCGACTACGACATCGTCATCTCCATCGCCGTACGCTATCCCTACAACGGCAGGACCGCCAAGGGGGTGGGGATAAACTCGAAGCAGGCCGACGTGAGCAAGGAGTTCGGGACCCCGGAGACGGAGCAGAAGACGAACATGGGCGGCGAGGCCACCCTCCTCTGGCAGTACCCCTCCAAGGGTATCGTCTTCGCCATCAACGAGACCAGCGGCGTGCAGGAGATCGACGTCAACCGGATCGGACCCTAAGCCCCGCCCTCGTGCCTGGCCAGGTAGCGCGTGATCCCCTGCACGTTCTGGAGGCTCATCCCCCCGAACATGGACATCCCGTAAGGAGTGCTCACTCCCATCAGGCGCATCAGCTCGCCGGCGGTCCGCCCGGGGTCGGCGCCCTCGCGCACGGCCTCCCGCACCGCCACCACCATCTTCTCCAGGTTGTCGAGGGACTCGCAGCGCCAGGCCCGCGCAGGGCCCGGCACACCCGAAATGGGCGAAGCAGGTGCGCCCGCAGTCCAGGCCCGCCAGCAGGCGCATGGACTCCCGCTGCCGCTCCAGGTGGAAATCGGGCAGCGGGGTGACCGGGATCACCTTGGCCTCCTCCTCGAGCCAGATGCCCAGGGCGTCGCCGGAGAAGAGGGTGCCGGTGGCCTCGTCCACCACGCACTGGTGGGTGGAGGCGTGGCCCGGCGTGGGCAGCAGGCGCAGGGTCCTGCCCCCGAGGTCGAGCGGCCCCGCTTCCTCCGCGGCCAGGAGGCGGCCGGGGTCGATGGGCACCATGTCGCCGTAGAGCTCGGCGATGACCCCCAGGGCCCGCCGCGCGCTGGCCACCAGGCGCTCCGGCCGCGCCAGGGTCTCCACCCCGGCGGCCGCCACCACCACGCGGGCGTCGGGCAGTTCCCCCAGCAGGCTGCCGGCCCCCCCGGAGTGGTCCAGGTGGATGTGGGTGACGATGATGTAGAGGACCTCCTCCCGGCCGATGCCGGCCTCGTCCAGCCCCGCGAGGACCTTTCCGGCGTCCGCCGAGACCCCCGAGTCCACCAGGGCCGCCCCGCGGCCGCCCCGCAGGGCGTAGACGGAAGAGAAGCCCTCCGCTCCCGCGAAGAGGGTGTCGATGAGCCAGGTGCCGTCGCCCAGGGAGCGCGTACTTTCCATCTTACTTGAGCACCGATTCTACGGGCTTGCCGGTGATGCCGGAGAGCCGTTCGGCCAACTCCATGGCCTGCCGGCGGCTCTCTCCCGGCGGCAGGTTCAGGGGCGAGCGGAAGGCCCGCACCTTCCCGTGCCCGGTGAGGATGTCGACGCGGATGTAGTAGGAGACGTCCTTGTCCGGCGCCTCCCCGTCCTTCCAGGCCTGGGAGCGGCGGGACTCGGTCACGCGCACGCCGCTCACGCCGGATACGGGGATGGGGCGGGAGAACCCCAGGTAGAAACGGGTGCGCTCCAGCACCAGGGCGCAGCCCTCGATGAGCAGGTAGGTGGGGCTGGAAGCGATGGCGAAGATGCACACCAGGGCCAGGGCGATGCCGGTGGGGGCGAGGACGACGGGCTCGACCCCGAAGGTGCCCAGTATGACGGTGACCACACCGGCGTAGAAGAGGATGACGAAGGCGACCTCCCAGGCGCCTCCCCTGATCTCGTATTCCAGCGTGCCTGCCTGTCCTGGCGTCGGGGTCATCTTTCCTCCTCGGTCGGGGTCAATCCTCCACCTTGTACACCACGTCGTGTTCGCGGGCGTGCTCGGGCACCTTGATCCCGACGACCTGCCCGCGCTCCGCCTTCTCGATGCCCGCCCCCTCGATCTGCATGGAATCGATGACCTGGGTCCAGTCGGAGGTGTGCCCCTTGACCCGGATGCGGTCTCCCACCGCCAGGGTCTCCTCCAGCTCGATGGCGGCCACCCCGGCCTTGCCGAAATAGTGCTTCACCCTGCCGATCTGCTTCTCCACGCGCCCCTCACCCCTTTCTCCAGCACGCCCGTCTCAACCACCTAATATAGTATAATACGCTATGTTGGTGAACCAACTCGAGCTTGTCGCCGTCAGAAACTACGGTAGCGGGAAAGGTCCTGCAAGGACGGGGAGTTCGCATGAAAAAGACAGAGCGGTGGAAGATCGCGCTGGCGCTGGCGCTGGTGGTGATCTTCGGATACGCGGCGGCCCGTTTCGTGGCGGGCATCCCCGAGGGGAACGGGTCTTCCTACCTGCCCGAGGCGAGTGTCCCCGGCAACCCGGGCATCAACGCCGGGAGCCTGGTGGGCGGAGGCGCCGCCGACCCCGCCGTCACCCAGTACGAGGACCTGGTCCAGCTGTGGGAGATGGAGCTGGGAGGGCTCAACTTCGTGACCTGGGGAGACGACCGCCTGCTGGTGGCCTCGACCACCGGCCGGGTGATGGCCCTGGACTCGCTGACAGGGGAGATACTCTGGAGCTTCAACGTCGGCGACTGGATAGCCTCCCGCCCCACCTACGCCGACGGCATGGTCTACTTCGGCAGCGTCGACAAGCACGTCTACGCCCTGGACGCGGCCACCGGCGCCCTGGCCTGGTCGTTCCGGGCGGAAGGGGAGGTCCTCTCACCGCCGCTGGTGGCGGACGGGATGGTCTTCTTCATCTCCGACAACAACCTGGTCTATGACCTGAAGACCCGCGTCTACGCCCTGGAGGCGAAGGACGGCCGGCCGGCCTGGACCTTCGACGTCGACGGGTGGATATCCGCCTCCCCGGCCTGCGACGACGGCGGGGTCTACCTCGGCACCTACTCGCGCGAGGGCATCTGCCTGGAGGCGGGGACCGGCCAGCGCCGCTGGGCCGCCACCCTGAGCAGCCTGGTCTTCACCTCTCCCGCGGCGGGCGGCGGGGCTGGTCTACCTGTCCTGCATCGACGGCACCATCTACGCGCTCAACGCGCCGGACGGCACGCCGGCCTGGCAGGACTCGCTGGGCGAGTTCGTGTGGCTCCCCCCCACCCTGAGCGAAGGGGTCCTCCTGCTGGGCTCCTACAACCAGAACATCTTCGCCCTGGACGCGGCCACCGGCGAGCACCGCTGGGTCCACAGCCTGGGCGACGTGCTCGACTTCCCCCTGCAGGCCTCCGGGGACACGTTCTACGCCTTCACCGCCACCGGCAACGTCTACAGGTTGAGCATGGACGACGGCGACCTGGAGAAGGCCTACAGCTCGGGCTACGCCTTCAACTCCGCCCCCCTCCTGGTCAACGGGATGGTCTACGCCGGCACCCGGGACGGCTACATCCGCGCCTTCCAGGTGCCCGCGGAACTCGCCGGGTCCGCGGAGCCCGCCGGGTCCGCGGAGTCCGCGGGAAACGACCTGTGACCTCCCGGGGGGCTTAGCACCCGATGGCCGAGCCGCTGGAAGAGCCCACGCGCGACCGGGCCCCCGGTTCCCGGCGGGAGAGCGTCCGGGCCTCCCTCACCGGGGAGGTCGCCTACGTGGGCATGCTCTGCTCCACCTTCTTCCTCTACCTGTCCCTGGCCATGATCTCCCTCGCGCCCATCAACACCCTGGGCAAGAACTCGCCCATCCAGGTGGCGGCCTACCGCAACGATTTCCTGCGCGGGGTCATCCAGTCCCTGGGGTTGGACCGGGCCTCGCTGACCACGCTGCGCGTCAGCGCCTTCGTGGTCATCGGCCTGCTCATGCTGGCCTACGCCTGGGCCATCTACATCTTCCGCAACCGGAAGGACAAGCGCCTGGGCTCCATCCTCATGCTCGCGGCGGGCATCAGCGTCGTCCTCATCCTGGTACCGCCGCTCCTCTCCAAGGACATCTTCTCCAACATCTACTACGGCCGGATCAAGTCCGTGTACGGGGCCAACCCCTACACCCTGAGCCCGCAGAAGTTCCTCAACGACTCGGTGCTCCCCTTCACCAGCACCTACTGGAAGAACACCCCCATCGTCTACGGCCCCTTCTACACCCTCTTCTCCATGGGCCTGGTGCGGCTGACGGGGGAGGGGGTGATGGCCGGCATCTACGCCAGCAAGCTGTCCCTGGCCCTCTTCCACCTGGGCAACACCCTGCTCATCTGGAAGCTGCTGGGGCGCTTCTACCCGGACCGGCAGGTGCTGGGGACCATGCTCTACGCCTGGAACCCGCTGGTCCTGGTGACCTCCATCGGCGGCGGCCACAACGACGTGATGATGGCCTTCTTCGCCATACTCTCCCTCTACCTGGTGATGGCCGAGCACCCCTGGGCGGCGGTGCTGTCCATGACGCTCTCGACCATGACCAAGTACGCCACGGTCATCCTGCTGGTGGCCCTGATCATCTACCTGGTGAGGCAGCGGGCGCTGTGGCGGGAGAGGCTGAAGGTGCTGCTGGTCTGCCTGCTCATCGTCCTGGCCGTCTCGGCCCTGCTCTTCGCCCCCTTCTGGGAGGGGTTCTCCACCCTGACGCACCACCTTCGACAACCTCAAGCTGCGCACGCCCTTCAGCGTGGGGAACGTGCTCACGGTGGGCTTCAAGCAGTTCTTCCACCACGTCCTGCGGATGCCCCTGGACGCGGCCGACGACTGGGGCTCCAGGTTCGCCCGGGCCATCCTGGGCCTGATCTTCCTCTGCCTGTTCGCGAAGTTCACCTTGAGATGCCGCTCGCGCGAGGACCTGGTGGACAACTGGGCCTGGATCATGGTCGCCTTCCTGGCGACCTCTTCCTACCTGCTGCCCTGGTACATGGTGTGGGTCATCCCCCTGCTGGCCCTGCGCGAGTGGGACCGGCTCAACAAGCTCTGGCTGTCGGTGGCGACGTTGTACATGTTCGCCGGCAACGACTGGAGCCCCTGACCTTCACAGTAGGGGCCAGACCCCATGTGAAGGTGTCAGGCGCGCGGGAGTCTCCCCGCCGCCCCGCTTCCTGCGGCGCCGCACCAGCACCCAGGCCACCAGGGCCACCACGGCCAGGATGACCAGGTAGGGGAGGGCGTAGGCCAGCCCCACCAGCAGCTCCCGGCAGGCCCGCCCGAAGGACTCGAAGGCGTCCGAGACGCGGTCCCAGAAGCCGCTGCCGGAGGGGCCGGCGTCCGACTTCTCCGCCAGGTTCAGGGTGATGAGGGAGTAGCTGGTCTGGTTGTCCAGGTAGTTCTTGCGCCCCAGGGCCTGCTCCTTATCCAGCTGTACCTGGTCCAGCTGCTCCCGGATGGAGATCATCTCCGGGATGGTCTTCGCCTGCGCGATGAGGTCCAGGTAGAACTGCTCCTGGGCCTCGAGGTGGCGGATGCGCCCCTCCAGGTCGACGTACTCCTGGGTGACGTCCTGGCTGGCCACCTCCACCGTGAGGACCTTGCCCAGCCCGGAGAGTTCGGTGAAGGTCTGGTCGAACCGGTCGAAGGGGACGCGCAGCAGGAAGGTGCCGCGCACCGCCTCGTTCTGCTCGCTGGTGTTCTCGCTCTGGATGTAACCGCCGGCCGATTCCACGATGAAGTAGACGTCGCCGCGCCGGTCGTAGAAGGCGCCCTTATCGATCTCCAGGCCGGCCTTGCCGGTCTTGATGACCTTGGGGGTGATGTCCGGCAGGCCCTGGGAGCCGGCCTGGCCGGCCACCGCGGCGGTACCGGCTTCCTTGCTCTCTTGTGCCGCGTAACCCCCCGAGGTCAGGGAGTCCTGCGGCGCGCCCCTCTCGTACAGGGTGGCGCCGTCGTCGCCGGAGGCGCCCCGGCTGGCCAGTTCGGCTGAGCTCTCACCCGACGTCGCCAACGCCGCCGCGACCACCACCACGACCACCACCGCCACCACGGCCAGGGCCGCCCACCTCCATGCCTTTTTCCTGCCGCCGGCGCCCGGCTCCGCGGCTTTCTCCGGCGTGGTCTGCGTCGTGTTCATCGGAACGACCCCCTTCCTGGCTGCCACCTCTAACCCACGCTGGTTTGATGAGCGAAAACCGGGCGATGGGTTCCGGCCGCATGTAGTATAATCTAGTTCTATCGAAACGGATCGGGACGTTTACGCAGTCTATTCGGAGGAGTTGGGATGGCCAGGGAGGCGCACAAGAAGCAGCGCATGAGCATGCCGGAGCAGCCGGCGGGTGAGCGCGTCGGCAATTTCAACGAGGTGGCCCTGGGCTACGGCGTGGAGCAGGGCAGGGAGGAAGCGGCCCGCTGCCTGCAGTGCAAGAAGCAGCCCTGCGTGGCCGGCTGCCCGGTGGAGATCGACATCCCCCGCTTCATCAAGGAGATAGAACAAGGCGACCTGGACGCGGCCGTCCTCACCCTGAAGAACCGCAACAGCCTGCCCGCCGTGTGCGGGCGCGTCTGCCCCCAGGAGGACCAGTGCGAGAAGGTCTGCACCCTGAACAAGAAGGGCAACCCGGTGGCCATCGGCCGCCTGGAGCGGCTGGCGGCCGACTACGAGGCGGACCAGGGGGAGGCGGCGCTGCCGGAGATCAAGCCCCCCACCGGCAGGAAGGTGGCGGTGATCGGCTCCGGCCCGGCCGGGCTGACCTGCGCCGGCGACCTGGCCCGGGCGGGCCACTCGGTCACCCTCTTCGAGGCCCTGCACGCGCCGGGCGGCGTGCTCACCTACGGCATCCCCGAGTTCCGCCTGCCCAAGCGCATCGTCCAGCGCGAGGTCGACTACATCTCCCGCCTGGGCGTCAGGTTCGTCTACGACCAGGTCATCGGGCGCACCACCACCATCCAGCAGCTCAGGGACGACGGCTTCGAAGCCTTCTTCATCGGCATCGGGGCGGGGCTCCCCTCCTTCATGAACATCCCCGGCGAGAACCTCAACGGGGTCTACTCGGCCAACGAGTACCTCACCCGCTCCAACCTGATGAAGGCCTACCTCTTCCCGGAGTACGACACGCCCGTCAAGCGCGGGCGCAGCGTGGCGGTGGTGGGAGGGGGCAACGTGGCCCTGGACAGCGCCCGCACCGGCCTGCGCCTGGGCGCCGACGAGGTCTTCCTGGTCTACCGCCGCTCGGCGGCGGAGATGCCGGCCCGGGCGGAGGAGATACACCACGCGGAGGAGGAGGGCGTCCAGTTCCGCTTCCTCACCCTGCCCACCGAGATCCTCGGGGAAGAGGGGCGGGTCACCGGCATGACCTGCCTGCAGATGGAACTGGGAGAGCCGGACGACAGCGGCCGCCGCCGCCCCGTGCCCATCGAGGGCTCCGAGTTCACCATCGAGTGCGACCTGGTGGTCATGGCCATCGGCACCAGCGCCAACCCGCTGCTGCCGAGCACCCTGCCCGACCTGGCCCTCAACCGCTGGGGGTACCTGCAGCTGGACGAGGAGACGGGCGAGACCTCCATCCCCGGCCTCTACGCGGGAGGGGACATCGTCACCGGCTCGGCCACGGTCATCGAGGCCATGGGGGCCGGCAAGCGCGCGGCGCGCAGCATCCACAGGAGATTGACCGGTGAGGAGCCGGATTTCTAGAGAGAAAGAGGAGGTATCGGTATGGGGTTCATGGACAAGATCAAGGAGCAGGCTTCCGGATTAGGAGCCCAGCTCGACGGGGCGATCAAGGGGACCAAGGGGTCCGGCCAGTTGAACACCCTGAACAAGCAGCGGGAGGACCTGGCGAAGCAACTGGGCAACATGGTCCTCGACCAGTTCCGCGCGGGCGCGCTCGACGAGGCCGCGCTGCGGGGGACGGCCGAGCAGGCCTTCGAGGTCGAGCGCCAGATCATCCAGACCCAGCAGGAGATAGAGGCGCAGAAGGAAGCGGCGGCCGCCGCCAAGGCCACCGCCCCGCCGCCGCCCGGCGCCGGGACCGTCGCCCCGCCGGCCCCGCCGGCCCCGCCCGCGCCTCCCGCCCCGCCGGCAGCCGCCGCCCCGCCCGCGCCCCCGGCTCCCCCCGCCGCGGCGGGCGCCGTCTGCCCCAACTGCAACACGCCGGTGCAGGAGGGAGCGGCCTTCTGCCCCGAGTGCGGCACCCGCTTCTAGGGTAGAACGCGAGCAGCCAGGCGGCTTCCCCGGACCCTCCAGGCCGCGGGGAGGCCCGATGAGAACGACCGGGGGCGGGTGCATGCCCGCCCCCTTTCACGGCCGGCCGCCCGGACGGCCGGCTGGAACCAATTCAGGACAAAAGCTGTCAATGTAGAATAATATATGGGGCGGGAAAGGAGGCCTGAGGACTTGATCTGCCATAATTGCGGCGCCGATAACCCGGACGGCCGCCGGTACTGCGAGGAGTGCAACGAGAAGCTGGCCGCGGTCGAGCACGAGCGCAAGGTCAGCAGCCGCAGGACTTCGCGGGAAGCGGCGAGGATACGCCGCGAGGCCGAGACCATGGGCCTGGACGCCGAGGTCCTGGAGAGACGCCGCCGCGGCGCTTCCCGCAAGACCAAGCCGTGGATGGGCCTGGCCCTCCTCGGCGTGATGGCGCTGGTGATCATCCTGGTGGTCATGCTGACCTCGTCCTCCTCCATGAGCGCCCCCGAGCAGACGGTGCACGACTTCTTCGGTGCCATCAAGAACCAGGACGTCATGAGCTTCCTCGAGAACACCACCGAGGCGGGCACCTACGAGCAGGTCAAGAAGGGCGAGATGCCCGTGCCGGAACCGCAGACCTACATCCCCTTCGACAGGTACGACGTGAGGGACATCAAGACCGAGCTGGTCTCCGAAAACGCCGACCGGGCGGAGGTGCGCATCGTCGGCGGATGGTTCCAGGGCTTCTGGAAGGACGACCTGGCCGCCCCCTCCACCGGGGTGGACTTCGCGCAGTTCCCGCGCCGGGTCATCCTGGTCAAGTACAACGACACCTGGGTCATCGACAACTACTCGGAGGTCATGCTGCCCGCCCCCATGCCGGAGAGCTCCGGCGGGGAGAGCGAGTACCCCGAGGTGGAAGACGGTCTTTAAAGAGGGAGAGGTTTCTTCTATACTTGAGCGGAGCCTTATCCGAACGGAAGCTTGGAGGTAGAGAGATTGCTTAGAAAGAGACGATGGACGGCGGCGCTGCTGGCGCTGGCGGTCCTGGTCCTGGCCGTAGTCCTGGCCGGTTGCGGCGCCTACACGGCGGGCGAGTCCTTCGACCAGCCCGTGGAAGACCAGACCACGCCGGAGGGCGCGGTGCAGAAGTGGCTGAAGTCCATGGAGTAGAGGGTCAACCCGGAAACGGGCCTGCGCGACCCCGCCTGGGCCGGGACTTCCAGGCCTACTTCGAGGTATCCTCCCCCGTCCTCTTCCCCCCGGGCCTGATACCCGACGGCGAGGACTGGCAGGAGCTCGAGGACAACTGGAACTCGGAGTCCTGGGAGGTCGAGTTCAATGACCTGCAGTTCACGGAGCCGGCATACGACGGGGAAACGGTCGTCATCAAGATAGTCGGCGGACAGGTCCGCTACATCGGCAAGGAGATGTTCGGCACCACCGAGTACAAGGTCGACAACTTCCAGAAGAAGAACGGCGAGATCACCCTGGAGAAGATCGACGACAAGTGGCGGGTGGTCAAGGGCAAGGTGCTCGACGAGGACGAGTACTGGGAACGTCCAGTAACTACAGCCTTGTACAGGCGGGACTGCTCCACGGTACGGCGGTACTCCTTGACCTGGCGGTTCTTTTCCTTCTTATCCCATCCCAGCCTGGCGGCCATGATGCCCGCCACCTTGTCCAGCACCTCCAGGCCCTGGTCGGGCGCCTCGTAGTAGATGCGGCTGCGGCGCACCATGAAGTCGTTGATGGTCAGGGCCATCTCCTCGTCCACCGCGTACTCCACCTGGGCGGCGATGTAGGGCACGTTCTCCTCCAGCTGTTCCCCGAGGGCCAGGTCGCGGCGCACCCGGCCCAGCACGTCCACCGCGCCGGTGCCCAGCATCTGCAGGTTGCGGATGACCCCGTCTTCCAGGCGGAAGTCCCTGGCCAGCCCCTCCAGGCGCTGCGGGAACCCGGCGCCGTCCTTGCCCATCACCCCGGCGTACTTGGTGGAGCACTTGGGGACGTCCTCCATCTTGAAGCGCTCGCGCAGGCGGCGGGAGGCCAGGTCCACCAGTTCCTCCGCCATGGAGCGGGCGGTGGTGAGCTTGCCGCCGGTGATGGTGATGAGGCCGGAAGGGCTCTCGTAGATGCTGTGCTCGCGCGAGACCTGGGATTCCGACACCCCCGCGACTCCCTGCTCGCAGATGAGCGGCCGGAGGCCGGCGTAGGTGCTGACGATGTCGTCGATGGCCAGGTGGGCGCCGGGCAGCGCCGCGTTGGCCGCCTCGAGGATGTATTCCACGTCGTCCCGGTCCGCGTAGACGTTGTCGTAGTCGCCCTCGTAATCGGTGTCGGTGGTGCCGATGAGCGAGAACTCGCCCCAGGGCACGACGAACAGCAGGCGCTGGTCGGACGGGGACATCACCGGCAGGGCGTTGCGGGTGTCGGCCCGCTCCCGGGGCACGATGATGTGGGCGCCCTTGGTGGGCCGCAGCTTGGCCGAGGCGCAATCGTCGTCGGTGCAGCAGACGACGTCGGTCCACGGCCCGGTGGCGTTGACCACCACCCTCGCCTCCGCCTCGAACTCGTCCCCGCTGAACTCGTCCCGCAGGCGGGCGCCGCAGAGCATGCCGTCGTTGCGGCGCAGGAACTCCACCGCCTTGCAGTAGCTGATGCAGTCGGCCCCCTCCAGGCAGGCGGACTGGATGTGGGCGAGGGTCAGGCGGGCGTCGTCGGTGGCGCAGTCGTAGAACTCGCCGCCGCCCTTGAGGCGGCTGGCGTCCAGCCCGGGCTCCACCTCGAGGATGCGTTTGGGCCCGTGCAGGCGGTGGTTGTGCACGTTGCGGAAGAGGGCCAGGATATCGTAGAGCCACAACCCCGAGCCGATCATGAACAGGCCGTTCTTGTCCCCCTTGTAGACCGGGAAGGTGAAGGCCTGGGGCCAGACCAGGTGGGGGGCGTTGAGCAGCAGGCGCCGCCGTTCCCGGCAGGCCTCGAAGACCAGCTTGAAATCGAAGAGCTCCAGGTAGCGCAGGCCCCCGTGGACCAGCTTGGAGGAGCGTGAACTGGTGCCGAAGGCCCAGTCGTTCTTGTCCACCACCAGGACTTTCAAGCCGCGCCGCGCGGCGTCCCGGGCGATGCAGGCCCCGGTTATCCCCCCGCCGACCACCAGGACGTCGTACAGCTTGCCCGGCGCGGCGGCAATGGTCTGCTTGCGTTGTTCGGCCGAGAATCGCATGGGTAGCTCCCTTCTGCTAAGCTCAGGGCAGGGGGGTCAGCAGGATGCGGTGGTTGAGCAGGTTGATCTCGGACACCTCGGCGTTCAGGGTCTTCTCCTCGCCGATGATGCTCGCGAGGTAGACCTCGCCGCCCTGCTCCCGCACCGTGACCACGTCCTCCAGGATAAGCTCCTCTTTACCGTCCCGCACCAGGAAGGCATGGGATTCGCACATACAGCCTCCTCCTTCTCAGTTGATCACGTGGATGCTCTCCAGCAGGTGGTTCCACTGGCAGTAGGTACAGACCTCCACGACGTAGCAGGTGAAATCGTGATAGCGGTCCTTGAAGCCGTTGAATATCTGCTCGAGGGGGTAGGCGCGGCCGTTGTTCTCGGCCAGGTCGCGCCCGTAGACGAAGTTGACCCGGCGCAGCTTCTCGTGCTTGCAGACCGGGCAGTCCCGGCGGGTGACCTCACCGATGTTGCGGGCGATGCGGCCGATCTCGGGGTGGGCGTCGCAGACGTCGTAGCGGGAGACGCGCCCGCAGCGGAAGTCGCGGAGCACCGCCCGCCGCGTCAACCTGTAATCCACGCTCGATATCTTCAAAAAGACCCGCCTCCTTAAGCGTCCTCTTAATTATATGCCCGTGCCTCCGGGGCGTCCAAGGCATTTAGGTCATGGACGGCCGCGCCGGATGGATGATAAGCTTATGGTGCGGAAATCCTCAAGTCATCCTCAAGTCAGCTGGTCCCGGCTGGCGCACGCGGACAGGTGGCCCACGTCGTTCATGCGCTTCACCAGCCAACCCCCGTCGGTGGAAGCGACGACGTTGATGGCCCCGTTGGACTGGTCCAGCCGCCAGATGCCCTCCAGGCCGAGCCCCAGGCAGATGCAGAGGGCGATGCGGTTGACCACCTTGTGGCCGACCAGCAGCACCCGGCCGGCGTGGCCCTTCCGCAGGCCCTCCAGCCCCCGCGCCAGGCGCTCCCGGGCCTCGAGGAGGCTCTCGCCGCCGGGGAAGGCGGCCTCCGAGGGGCGCTCCGCCCAGGTGCGCAGTTCCTCCGGCCAGCGGGAGCGCACCTCCTCGACGCCCAGGCCGCTCCACTCCCCGTAGTCGACGTCGATGAAGGCGGGGAGCGGGACCACCTCCGAGGCGTGGGGGAGGGCGACTGCCCGCGCCGTCTGCATGGAGCGAGTCAGCGGGCTCGCGTAAAAAGCCTCGAAACCCAGGCCGGACAGGCTCTGGCCGGCCGCCCGCGCCTGCTCCAGGCCGCGTTCGTTCAGGGGCGGGTCGGCGCGCCCGCGGAAGACGTCCGCGCGGTTCATCTCGGTCTCCCCGTGACGCAGTAGATACAACTCCATGGCGACCACCATTATAGTCCACGCCGGCCTTTAAAACCTTTTGATTTGCTGGGGATTAAATGTATAATATTCGTTAGCCAGCCCTAGACAGAACGTGTCGAAACCCATTTCGGGAGGTTGATGACTTGGTCACCAGGCGGTTTATAAAGATGATCGAAACCAGGGCGGACAAGGTCGCCAAGGCCTGGTTGAAGGAGGTCCGCCAGTCCCGCCACACTCCCACCTACCACCGCTTCAACGAAGAGGAGCTCTTCCAGCGCGCCATGGCCATCTACGAGCGCCTGGGGTACTGGCTCTCGCCGGAGACCCAGAACGAGGAGATCCGCTACTTCTACATCAACCTGGGGAAACAGCGCTACCAGGAGGGCTTCGGCCTGGACGAGCTGGTCATGGGCATCATCATGCTCAAGCGCTACCTCTGGCTGGAGGTGCTCTCCGAGGGCCTGACCCAGACCAACCTGGAGCTCTACCAGGCCCTGGAGCTCAACAACCAGGTCGTGCTGTACTTCGACCGCGCCGTCTACTACTCGGTGGTGGGCTACATGGAGGCCATGACCGGAAAGACCGCCTATAACTGACAGGCCTCTGAGAAAATAAAGGGCTCCTTCCCTGGGGAAGGAGCCCTTGCCATTCCGCTGGCTATGCGACGCTACACGTCGGTCAGGCCGCCCGAGAGGTACTCGTCGTAGGCCGCCAGGTCGAGCATACCGTGGCCGGAGTAGTTGAAGAAGATGGTCTTGGCCTCGCCGCTCTCCCGGCACTTGACCGCCTCGTCGACGACCGCCTTGATGGCGTGGGAGGTCTCCGGCGCGGGCACGTAGCCCTCGCACTGGGCGAAGAGCACCGCCGCCTCGAACACCTCCTGCTGGTGGTAGGCCACCGCTTCCATCAGCCCCTCCTTCACCAGCAGGCTGATGATGGGGGAGGCCCCGTGGTAGCGCAGGCCGCCGGCGTGGGACGCCGGGGGCACGAAGTCGTGGCCCAGGGTGTACATCATCACGCTCGGGGGCCATGCCTATCGAGTCGCCGAAGTCGTACTTGTAGAGGCCCTCGGTGAGGGTGGGGCAGGAGTGAGGCTCCACCGCGACCAGGCGGATGTCCTTGCCCTCCATGCGTTCCTTGAGGAAGGGCAGGGCCGCGCCGCCCAGGTTGGAGCCGCCGCCGCAGCAGCCGATGACGATGTCGGGGTAGTCGCCGATGAACTCGAAGGCCGTCTTGGCCTCCAGGCCGATGACCGTCTGGTGCAGCAGCACGTGGTTGAGCACGCTGCCCAGGGAGTACTTGGCGTCGGGGTCGGCGACTATCTGGGATACCGCCTCGGAGATGGCCATGCCCAGGCTTCCCGGCGTGTGGGGGTCCTGCTCCAGGATCTTGGTGCCGACCTCGGTGTGCTGGCTGGGGCTGGGGTGTACTTCGGCGCCCCAGGTCTCCATGAGGATGCGCCGGTAGGGCTTCTGGTTGAAGCTGGAGCGCACCATGTAGACCTCCAGGTCCATGTCGAAGAACTTGCAGCCCATGGAGAGGGCCGTTCCCCACTGGCCCGCCCCGGTCTCGGTGGAGATGCGCTTCACGCCCTCCTGCTTGTTGTAGTAAGCCTGGGCCACCGCGGTGTTGCCCTTGTGGCTGCCGGCCGGGCTCAAGCCCTCGTTCTTGTAGTAGATCTTGGCCGGGGTCTTGAGGGCCTTCTCCAGGCGGGTGGCCCGCTCCAGGGGGGTGGGCCTCCATATCTTGTAGATCTCCCGGACCTCCTTGGCGGATCTCGATGTAGTTGTCCGCGCTCATTTCCTGCATGATCAGGCCCATGGGAAAGAGCGGCGCCAGGTCGTCCGGCCCGATGGGCTGGTGCGTCACCGGGTGCAGGGGCGGGTCCAGGGGCCTGGGCAGGTCCGGCAGGACGTTGTACCATGCCTCCGGGATGTACTTCTGGTCCAGGTGCACGATCTTGTTACCGTTCTCGGCCATCGGTTCCTCCTTATCTCACAACCCCGTCGTTTTACTCGTCTTACATGCGCGGACAATATAAAAAGCCGCGGCTTTCCAGGTGTTCCGCCGCGGCCGGTCTTTCGTGCCTGTCCGCTTACCAGGTGCAGGGAGGACAGCCACCGCCGCGGCGGTTGCGCCACGCCCACCAGGTGTTCCTCCTCATGCCGTCCGGGTAAACGTTCATTTCTTCTCCAGCGCCCTTCGTCTCTTTCTTACAGGTGTAAATAATTATGAACCCGTGAAAGGCCTTGTCAAGGCGGGCGGCGCCTGACGCAAAGCGGCCCCTTTCCGCACGGCCCCGGCCCTGCTAGGATTACCCTGTCAGGCAGGGCAAGCAGCACCGGCAAAGGCGGATCATGGAGATAGCGATCGTTCCCAGGTTCATCATCGACAGGCTGGTTTCCGACGACGGGAGGCGCGCCGACCTCAACGCCCTCCTGAGCAGCCTGCTCGTGCTGGTGTTCGTCGGGCTCACCGGCTCCTTCCCCGCTTCGACAGGGAAGCTGCCCCACACCTGTCTTTTCCGCAGGCTGTTCGGCGTCCCCTGCCCGGGGTGCGGCGTGACGGCCAGCCTGCGGGCGGCCTCGAAGCTGGACTTCAGGGCATCCGTGCGGCACAACCCCGCGGGCCTGCCGGTCCTGGCCTTCTTCCTCGCCCAGGTGCCGCTGAGGGCGCTGGCGCTTGCCGACAGGGGGCTGGGAGGCCCCGTGGCCCTGCTCTCCAGGAGGCTCAGCGGATGCGTAACGGCGTGCCTGATGATGGTCTGGGCGGCCCGCCTGTGCGGGCGCGGCGCGGGAGAATGAAGCGAGAATGGAAAGAATCAAGGCCGGCTTGCTGATATAATCATCTCGGATGTGCGAGAACAGGAAGGGGGCATCCATGGAGCCGACGTACGGTGTCAACTGTCCGACCTGTGGGGCGCTCAATAACCAGGGGTCGAGGTTCTGTCTCTCCTGCGGGGCCGCGCTCGAAGGCCTCATGGACCCTTACGCCCAGCAACAGTACCAGCAGCAGTACCAGCCCCAATCCCAGTACCAGCAGCAGTACCAACAGCAGTATTACCCCCAGTACCAGCAGCCCCTGATGGTCATGCCGGCGGGGGCCCTGACCTGTCCCCGGTGCGGTGGGATGGCGAAGCGGGGCGGGTACCAGGCATGGCAGATAATCATAGCGATCTGCTTCTTCCCCATAGGGATGCTCGCCCTGCTGGCTGACAAGTCACCGACCGTCTGTCCCAACTGCGGGTACAGCTGGCAGGCTTGACGCGGCCGCTTCGAGCGCGGGCAGGCCGCCCTCGCGATAGACGGCCTTGAGGCGGGCGGTGAGGGCGTGGGCCAGGCGCTGCGGTTCGGGCAGGCGGTAGCCGCGGCCGCAGCGCAGCACCGCTTCGACGCAGCCGTCCAGGTCGATGAGGTGGCCCACCGATATGAACAGGGGCTTCACCCCGTCGCGGGTGCGCAGCACCGCCCCCACGCACCGGTCCTCGTACAGCAGGCGGCTCCAGTCGCCCCGCCGGTCCCCCGGTTCCTCGTAGGCGCCCACCAGGCGGGACTTGGCGCACCCCACGGTGGGGATGCCCAGGACCACGCCCAGGTGCGAGGCGATGCCGAAGGAGCGCGGGTGGGCCAGGCCCTGGCCGTCCGCCATGACCAGCTGGGGCGGCGCGGAGAGGGCGCGCACGGCGGGGAGCAGGGCGGGCAGCTCGCGGAAGGAGAGCAGGCCCGGCACGTAGGGGAAGTCCACGCGGCCCACGTAGGCCCGCTCTTCCTCCAGCTCCAGAGAAGGCCAGGTGAAGGAGAGGGCCACCGCGATGGCCAGGCGGTCCTCGCGGATGTAGGAGATGTCCGTGCCGGCCACGCGGGTCAGGGCGCCGAAGTCGAAAGCAGTGTCGGAGACCACCAGGCCGGCGCACTCCTCCTGCAGGCGGCGCGCTTCGGCCACGGTCAGGCCGGCGCCTTCGACGAGTCCCGCGCGGTACTGGTTCAAGTCCTACTTACCTCCTTGAAAGAATGGTATCATGAAAAACCGTTGTAGGCCGCCCGCCCGGCGGCGAGGGGAAGAGAGGCCAGGCATGCCGGTAAAAAGGCACCAAGGTGACGGGTTGGACCACCTGTTCCGGTGGGTCTACGACCGCCTGTCCCCCTTCTACGACCGCCTGTGGGCCCGCGTCCCCCTGCGCGAGCGGCTGGTGGAGATGCTGGCCCTGCAGGAGGGCGACCGGGTGCTGGAGACGGGTGTGGGCTCGGGCATCAACCTCGCCTACATCGCGGAGCGGGTGGGGCCCTCCGGCTTCATCGCGGGCATCGACATCAGCGAGAGGATGCTCGAACTGGCGCGCGCCAAGGCCGGGGGCCTCCCGGTGCCGGTGGAGCTGCGGGCGGGCAACGCCGTGCGCCTGCCTTACGGCGACGGGAGCTTCGACGCCCTGCTCCAGTTCGGGGGGATCAACTTCTTCTCGGACCGCCGCGCCGCCATAGGCGAGATGGTCAGGGTGGTGCGGCCGGGGGGGCGCATCCTCATCGTGGACGAGACCGTCGCCCCCCTGGGCCCGGTGCGCGCCTTCCTGTCCCGGTGGGTGTGCCGGGCGCTGCCCCGCCTCTGCCCTCCCCTGGACCTGCTGCCGGCCGGGGCGGGGGAGGCCACGCTGACCTACTCCCCGCGCGGGCTCTTCTACATCATCCTGCTGGAAAAATCCTGACCCTTCACATGGGGTCTGGCCCCTTAAGTGAAGGTTTTCAGCGAGCGGTCGTGGCGCGGGTGCTTGGCGACGGCCTTCATGGCGTTGGTGACCGCCACGGTGATGTCCGTGCGGAACTGGGTGGCCAGTTCGTTGACCTTGGTGTAGACGTAGCCCTTGTCGGTGACCACGTACTTGGGGGGGAGATGGTTGAGGGCCAGGGCCTTGACGTCGGAGCGGCAGCGATCGCACCGGCAGGTATCCTTCCACTCCAGGATCTCGTCCAGAGTCGCTTCCACCGCGTCCTCCATGTAGTTCTTCAAGAGCATCAGCCGGCACCTCCCGCTCCGTTTGCTAATTCCTTTCATATATTCTATCCTCCCCGGCGCGCCCAAGTCCATCGAAACAGCTGCGCGAACTGGAGAGTGATATAATGTTGCGCATGAATTTAGCCATAGCCCTGATAGATGACCACCTGGGATTGCTGGTCACCCTGCTGATAGTCGCCAACCTGGTCCTGCTGGCCCTGGTGCTGGTGCTGATGCGCCAGTGGGCCCTGCTCCGCAAGAGCATCTTCATCCTCAAGAAGGGGGCCGACGGCCAGAGCATGGTGGAACTGGTGGCCGAGCACATCGAGGAGGTCAGGGACAACAGCGACCGGGTGGACGATCTGTCCCGCAAGCACGACTACGTCCTGGACGTGCTGGCCGGCACGGTCCAGCGGGTGGCGGTGGTGCGCTTCGACGCCTTCGAGGACATGGGCGGCAAGCTCTCCTACGCGGTGGCCATGCTCGACGACGAGCGCAACGGGGTCATCTTCACCTCCATCTACGGGCGCAACGAGAACCGCACCTACGCCAAGGCCGTCGCCGGCGGGCGTTCCGTCCACACCCTCTCCAAGGAAGAGGACGAGGCCCTGCGCCGGGCCCTGCGCATGAAGCCGGAGATAGCGCGCCCGAGGCCGTCGGAGGGCAGGCGCGTCTTCGACGTCACCGTGGAGGAGGACCTGGAGGAGTTCGCCTCCCAGAAGGAGGAGGACGGCACGTGGACCATCTGACAGCGGAACTCAAGTGCCGCCGCCTGGGTTACCTCGGCCCCGAGGGGACCTTCACCGGCGAGGCGCTCAAGTACAGCCTGGAAGGCCTCTACGAGGAGGCGGTGCCCTTCTCCACCGTGGAGGAGACCATCCGCGCGGTGGTGGAAGGGGCGGCCGACCGCGCCCTGGTGCCGCTGGAGAACTCCATCGAGGGGTCGGTCAACGCCACCCTGGACACCCTGGCCTTCGACGTGGACCTGTTCATCCAGGCCGAGGTGGTCTACCCGGTCAGCCACGTGCTGCTGGTGCGCAAGGGCGTCTCCCTGGAACAGGTGGAGACGGTGGCCTCCCACCCCCACGCCGCCGCCCAGTGCCGCGCCTCCCTGGCCCGGCTGGTGCCGGGGGCGAGGATAGTCGCGGCCAACTCCACCTCCGAGGCCGCGGCCGGGGCGTCCCGCTCCGACCAGCCCGTCGCCGCCCTGGGCAACCGCCTCTCGGCGGAGATCTACGGTCTCGAGGTCATCGCCGAGGACCTGGAGGACCACCCCGGCAACCGCACCCGCTTCGCCCTGCTGGGCCGGGAGAAGATGCCCCCCACGGGGCGGGACAAGACCTCGCTGGTCTGCTTCATCCACGCCGACCAGCCGGGCAGCCTGCTGATGATCCTGCAGGAGTTCGCTTACCGCTACATCAACCTTTCCAAGATAGAGTCGCGCCCCACCAAGGCCTCCCTCGGCCAGTACTGCTTCTTCATCGACTGCGACGGGCACGAGGACGACGAGGTGGTGGCATCCGCCGTGAAGTGCCTCCGCTGCAAGCTGCGCGAGGTGAAGATGCTGGGCTCGTACCCGCGCTTCCGGGAAGAGGGGGAGGAATAGTGCTGGACCTGAAGTTCATCCGCGAGAACCCCGACGCGGTGCGCAAGTCGCTCGCCGACCGCAACAGCCGGCTGGACCTGGAGGAACTGCTGTCCCTGGACGTGAAGCGCCGGGGGCTGACCACCGAGGCGGACGAGCTGCGCACCCTGCGCAACCGGGTCTCCAAGGAGATCGGCGAGGCGGCGCGGTCGGGCGGCGACATCGAGGGCCGCCGGGCCGAGATGAAGCAGGTCTCCGACCGGATAGACGCGCTGGAGAAGGAGATCAAGGAGGTCGAGGAGAAGCTCGCTTCCCTGGTGGAGTGGGTGCCCAACATCCCCCACGAGTCGGTGCCGGTGGGCCTGGACGAGAACTCCAACCTGGAGGTACGGCGCTGGGGCGAGCCGCGCGAGTTCTCCTTCGAGCCCCTGCCCCACTGGGACGTGGGCACCGCCCTGGGCATCCTCGACTTCGAGCGGGGGGTGAAGATAGCCGAGTCGCGCTTCACCCTGATGCGGGGCACCGGCGCCCTGCTGGAGCGCGCGCTCATCAACTTCATGCTCGACCTGCACACGCGGGAGCACGGCTACACCGAGATCTTCCCGCCCATCCTGGTCAACGAGGAGAGCATGCACGCCACCGGCCAGCTGCCCGAAGATGGAAGAAGATATGTACAGGTGCCGCGACGACGACCTGTACCTGATCCCCACGGCCGAGGTGCCGGTCACCAACATCCACCGCGACGAGACCATCCCCGAGGCCGACCTGCCGGTGTACTACTGCGCCTACACCCCGTGCTTCCGGCGCGAGGCGGGCTCCTACGGCAAGGACGTGCGCGGCCTCATCCGCCAGCACCAGTTCAACAAGGTGGAGATGGTCAAGTTCGTCCACCCCGACACCTCCTTCGACGAGCTGGAGAAGCTCACCGCCAACGCCGAGGAGGTGCTGAAGCGGCTGGGCCTGCCCTACCGGGTGGTGACGCTGGCCACCGGCGACCTCTCCTTCTCCGCCGCCAAGTGCTACGACCTGGAGGTGTGGATGCCCGGGCAGGGCGAGGCGGGCGAGTACAAGGAGATCAGCTCCTGCTCCAACTTCACCGACTTCCAGGCGCGCCGCGGCGGCATCCGCTTCAAGCCCAAGGACGGCAAGAGCCGCCTGGTGCACACCCTCAACGGCTCCGGCGTGGCCATCGGCCGCACGGTGGCCGCCATCCTCGAGAACTACCAGCGCGAGGACGGCTCGGTCTCGGTGCCCCAGGAACTGGTGCCCTACATGCACGGCCTCACCCGCATCGTCTGAAGCATTCCGAGGAAGGGAGAGAGGGAATGGAAACGGTCGCGGCTCACGTCTATTGTCGCCCGCCGGATCGACCCGCAAGGCCGGCCGGCTCATCTGTTCGCTGCTGGAGGAACGGGGTTACGAGATCCTCGAGTTCGACCTGGGCCGCTGCCGCGGACGGGAGGGAGAAATGCACGAGGGGATAAGGAAGGCCTCCCTGCTCGTCGTGGGAAGCCCGGTGTATGCCGGGCATGCCCTGAGACCGGTGACGGAAGCGCTCGAGCGGATACCCCGCGGGGACGGCAAGCGGGCCCTCGCCTACGTCAGCTACGGGGTGGTGGACAAGGGCGGTTCGCTCTACCGGATGGCGAAGGCCCTGCAGGAAAAGGGCTACCGCGTCATCGGGATGGCGGAGGTGCTGGGGCAGCACTCCATGATGTTCCGCTCCAGGCGGCCCGTGGGCGAGGGGTGCCCGGACGGGGAGGACCTGGAGGCCCTGCGCGGCTGGATGGAGGAGATCGCGCCCCGCCTCGAGGACGGGGATGGAGCCGGCATAGACATATCGGCCGCCAGGCCCGCCCGCGTCATCGACCGCGTCATCGACGCCACCCTCTTCACCCCGCAAGCCATGCACTATGCCTGGCCCCCGATCAGGTTCCGCCGGGACCGCTGCATAGACTGCGGCGCCTGCCGGGAGGCCTGCCCGACGGGCAGGCTGGACGAGCTTCCGCTCATCGACAAGAGCACCAAGTGCTTCTACTGCTACTCCTGCGTGCGCTCCTGCAAGCAGGGCGCGTTCACCGCGCCCATGTGGACCTCTTCCTCCGCCGTGCGCCTCTTGAGCTGGGTGAAGGGCAGGAAACAGCCGCAGGCCACCCGGGGCTACAGCTGAGCGGGGCTGGGCTCACATGGTCGTCTGCGTGCCGGTGGAAGATGGAACGGTATCCCTCCACTTTGAAAGCTGCCCCGAGTTCGCGTTCTTCATGGCCGATGACGATGAGTTGAGACTGGTCAAGAGCCTGCCCAACCCCGGCCACAAGCCCGGCGCCCTGCCGGCCGTCCTGCGGGAATGGGGAGTAACCCACGTCGTAGCGGGAGAGATCAGGCCCGTGACGGCGCAGCTCTTCTACCACCTGGGCATCGAGATATACGCCGGCGTGAAGGGTGACGCGGAGACGGCCGTCAGGTCACTTCTCGTGGGTGAGCTGGTACGGTGCGAGGTCGATTACGGGCACCAGGGCTGCGGCGGCCACGACTGCGGCTATTCCAACGACTGCGGGCATCCCCACGACTGCGGGCATGACCACGACTGCGGCCCCTGCCACTGACCCGAGCGCCTGTCCGGATACTAGGAGTTGTCCAGGATGAACGCCGCGATGTCCTCCACCACCACCTGGGAGACGTGGCCCGGCTGCTGGTACTCCGCCGGGACGCTCTTGCCGGTTCCCGTGATGAAGAGATGGTTCAAGTCGGGGTAGCTCTTGAAGGTGACGTCGGGCACGCCGGAGAGTGCTTGCTGCCACAGGGCGAAATCGGTCATGGTCACCTGGTAGTCGCGCTCCCCCTGCAGTATCAGCAGGGGGCGGCCGATGCTCAAGGCCTCCTCCAGAGGCAGGCATTCGCGCAGGGATATCCAGTAGCGCCCGCTTCCTCCAAGGGGCAGCTGTGAACCGGGAGTGTCCGGGCTCAGGTCGGGGTCCTTGACCCTTCCCACGGCCATCCTTAGATACGTTAGCGACGATTTATCTTCTTCAGTCGAGTTCGCCGTCCAGGCCCAGGATGTATTCGGTCTGCTCGAGGATGAGGTCCTCCATGGGGCGGGCCGGGCCCGCGAGCACGATGAAGCCCCGCGCGTCCGGCGCGGCGGCGGCGATGCGGGGGATGACCATGCCGCCCAGGCTGTGGCCCAGCACGAATACGGCTTGCGGGTCGATGCCTTCGGTGTTGAGCAGCAGTTCCACGGCGGCCGCGGCGTCGTCGATGGTCTCATCTTCAATGGTCAAATCGCCGCCGCCGGCCGCGAGTTCCGCCTGGTACACGAGCGTGCGCTTGTCGTAGCGCAGCACCGCGATGCCCCGCGAGGCCAGCCCCCAAGCCAGGTCCTTGAAGGGAGAGACGGGCCCGAACCCTTCATCCCGGTTGTTGGGGCCGGAGCCGTGCACCAGCACCACCGCGGGGAAAGGCCCCTCCCCGACGGGCATGCTCAGGGTGCCGGGCAAGGCCCACTCGCCGCTGCCCACGGTCACTTCGCTCTCGGTGAAAGCGGATGTGTCAACGTAGGAGGGCGGTTCGTATTCGGTGACCACCTGCGCGGGCACGTAGAAGAACCCCGCGACCTTGCAGTCCGGTCGTACACCACCTTATGTCGATCAGGGCGTCCTCGAAACGGCAGGTGACCAGGACGGCCTGGTAGCCCTCTGCCTGCTCCGTACGGGTCCCGGTGATCGACTGGAAGGGGCCGGTCCTCTTCAGCAGGGTCTCCCAGGCCTGCTGAAGTGTGGCTGCCGGCATCTCCCGCTGCATGGTGGCGTCGAAGTCCTCAACGGGGGAGGAATAGTCCCCCGAAGCGATGGCCTCCACCATGGCCCTGGCCTTGGACTGGATATCGTCGGTCGCCGGGGTCTCCTGCTTATCGCCGCACCCAGCGAGAAGACCTGATGCGATGATGACCAGGATGACCAGGATGACGCATGCCGGCGAACGGGTCCAGAGAGTGCTCTCCCTCATCCATAACCCCCCTCGTATTAGAACGCTAGATCACCCTGGTTATCGGCGGAAGGACGTAAGTGCCGTCGAGGACGGCCTCGCGCGGTTGATACATGCGCATCACCGGCCGGAAGTCTCCCTCGGGCGCGGGCAGCCAGTTGGATTCCTTGTCGGGGCCCGGCGTGTCCTTCTGGAAATAAATGGTCAGGGAGCCGTCACCGGCCAGCTTGAGGCCGGGAGTGCGATCCCCGATGGAATAGCGGTCGATGGGGTTGGCGACCAGGTGGAAATCCGGCGTGTCGTACATGGTCAGTGACCAGAAGGCGTCCACCGGCGGCATGCTCTCCAGCCGCATCTCGTAACGGTGCGCCCCGGACAGCTGCTCGCCGCCGCCGTCCGTGTAGATCGTCGCGTAGTATGCCTCGTACCCGTGGTTCCCCCACAGGCCGGCCCGCGCCCCGATGGCCCGGGCGACGTAGGCCCGCATGCGGTCCGCTATCTTCCACTCGGGCGAGTCGACGGTCCCGAGTCCCAGGTAGTCGAGGTTGTAGTCGAAGAGGTGCAGCCCGCTGGACCAGCCGTTGACCGGTTTGCCGCCGCCGGCCTTGATGAGCATCTCCAGCTCGTCCTTTCCGGCTTTCTCTCCCGCCGCGAGCAAGGCCGCGAGTTCGGGGTCGGGGTTGACGTAGGGGGACTCCTTCTCCAGGAACCCGAGCTGCTCCATGCCGGAGAGTATCTCCTTGTCCGCTTGCGGCGGGGGGAAGGCGGCCGCGTATACGCGCAGCTGCTCCCAGAACAGCAGGTCTTCGCCCACCCCGGGATGGGGTTCCGGCACTCCGGGAACGGCGGCCCGCGTTCCCGAAAGCGGAGCGAGCGTGAACCGGTCCTGCAGGGCGTGGACCGCCGGTTCGTCAGCCTTGCCGTTTACCTGCATCCGCCCGACGATGGCGAAAACGCCGCTGGGCGCTTCGACCACGCGCCCGATGTCCCCGGGGACTTCGCCGTCGTAGCCGGCCGGCGCGAGCAGGTACTCGGCCTCGGCCGTTCCAGTGGCCCGGCGCCCGACGTAAGCGAAGTTGTTGGTCCAGGCGTCGACGAACTGCAGCACGTAGTAGCGGTCTTGCGCGTCGGGGACGTGGAGGACCAGCGGCCCGGGCCGCACGTCGCACATGGCCATGATATACAGGGTATCGTTGTTGGGAGTGACGAACCTGGTCTCGGGCCCCAGCAACTCGCGGGCGTAACCGAACTGGTTGAAGGGCGCGCTCACGGGCAGCGATGCGCCACCGGCAACGAACGCCTTGATCTTCTGCATGTTGTATACGAGAGGATAGCCGTAGATGTATGCCTTGGCCGCGGCCTGCACCCGGGGGTCCACTTCGCCCTGCTGGTTTCCCGCCATATCCCGGCCTCCTCTATTCGTCGAGCTTGAGTAGTATCTGGGCGGCGAGGGAAGCGACGACGAAGAGCATGTAGACGCCCGAGAGCAGGAACCAGTCCTCGGCCTCCATGTTCAGCACTTCCTTGTCCTTAACTCCGCAGTACATCCCGATGGCCCCGGTCACCTTGGCCCCCGCTATCCCCAGGACGGCATAGGATGGGTGAGCGAGGATACTGTTCATGGTCTTGTTCACGGCCTTCTCCTTTCTCTGGAACAGCTTCCATTCCATTGTAATACCAGCGCTCCTATAATGGAGCGAGGAGGGGTGGCAGAGTGGACGAATGCGGCGGTCTTGAAAACCGTTGGGCCGTAAGGTCCCCCGGGTTCGAATCCCGGCCCCTCCGCCACTTTATCCGCTACCTGTCGCAAGAAGCCGTTATGCTATTATGAAGATGAAAGCGGTTAGTAGTCTATCGGGGATAAGCAAATGGACATCAGCGAGATATTAGAGAATAAGCGAAATGAAATACTGGACATCGCTGCCAGGCACGGTGCCCTCAACATACGGGTTTTTGGTTCAGTGTCCCGTTCAGAGGCTGGCCCTGAAAGTGACGTGGATTTTCTAATAGAACTGGAACCGGGGCGCACCCTTCTTGACCATGCGGCCCTCTATCTCGAACTCAAGCAGCTACTCGGATGCGAGGTTGATGTAGTTACGGAAAAGGGGCTTCGCCCTCGGATTCGCGACCGCGTGCTCAAGGAGGCAATCTCGATATGAGGGATGATCGGGAGCGCCTTCGGGATATCCTCGAGGCCATCGAAAGGATTGAGCGTTATACAAGCAAAGGCCGCGAGGAGTTCATGCAAGACGAGCTGATCCAGACCTGGGTTGTGCATCATATCCAGATAATAGGGGAGGCCGCGAGAAAGCTTTCCGAAGAGACTCGCTCGGAGCATGATGAAGTCCCATGGCCTGCGATAATCGCCATGCGCAACATACTGGTACATGATTACTTCTCGGTCGACATCGACGAAGTATGGTCGACGATTGAGCGTGACCTGCCACCCCTCAAGGTTGAAGTATCCTCGATCCTTGAAGAGTATGGGGCGTAAATACCGCATGGTTGCGAGGCCCCGGGGGTTTATGAAACTGTGCTTAAAGTGTGCTTAACACAAGGGCAAATATCGCTACATGTTCGCTACATACCGTTAAAAACCAATACAAACACGCAGTTCAGCGAAATGGCCCCCCACCAGCGGAAACGCACTGTAAGCAGAATCGGTCTTGAAAACCGTTGGGTGGCAACGCCCCGGGGGTTCGAATCCCTCCCCCTCCGCCACTTTAATAATATAAGCATTCCAGGAATCAGGCTTTCCTTGTTACTAATGAACATGTCCTTGAAGGAGCTCCAACTCCAGTTCTTCATTCTACTGGGCATATTGGGGTTTGCCTGTATAATCATATTGATCGTCTATCGGCTCAGATTGCTCGGGCAACTCGTGGAGGAAAGGACTGGCCGTGACCGGTAAAGAGAGGATCGACAAAGCCTTCCTGCATATCGAGCCGGACAGGGTCCCCGTGTGGGAGATGGCCTTCAATGAGCAGTCGATACTCACTATCGGCGCTTTCTTTACCGACGACCTCCCGCCCGCGAAGCCGGTTCACGACATGACACCAGAAGAAAAGCTCAAGCTCCTGGGCCTTCTCTTTACCCTTATAGAGGAGCTGGAAATCGACGGCTTCCCTTCTATGCTGTTGCTCGCCTCGGAACCAGCTGGCGCCGGTTTCATCAGGGACGCCTGGGGCTGTACTTTTCAGTTGAGCGCAGCGGGAGAGTCCGTTATCAAGGGTGGCCCGGTGAGCCGGCCGGACGATCTTGCCTCCTTCTCCGCATATCGGCCCCGGGAATCCGATTACCTCATGCTGGTGGCCGCCAAGGAGCATTTTCGAGACGACCTGGCACAGATCCTGGTCAACCCCGGACCCTTCCAGTTGAGCCGGAACCTCACGGGGGGTATGGAGAAGTTCTTTCCCCATATCCGCAGGAGCCCGGATTTCGTGCGTGAGATCATGAAGATGACCACCGACTACGTGCTCGCCTCGCTGGATATCGGGATCTCCCTGGGGGCCGACGTCATCTGCCTTGACGGCGATTTCGCATACAACAAGTCAACCTTCATCTCCCCGGACCACTACGACGAGTTCGTCATGCCTCACCATAAGGCGATCGTCGATTTCGTTCATTCCCGGGGCAAGTTCATATTCAAGCATTCCGACGGTAACATGTGGCCGCTCATGGACCGGCTGGTCGAGGCCGGTTTCGACGGCTTCCATTCCATCCAGCCCCAGTGCATGGACATCGCCAAGGTCAAGGAGGGTTACGGTGACAGGCTGTGCCTGCTCGGCAACATCGATTGCTCGTACCTTCTTCCCTTCGGCAACGAACGGGAGGTCGAGGAAGCAGTACAGGATACCATTGCCGTGGCGGCCCCCGGAGGCGGGTATGTATTATGCTCGGACAACACCATCCATCCCGGGTGCAAGGCGGAGAACTACCTGGCCATGATCAAGGCCGCGCGTAAGTACGGTAACTACCCCATAGTTGTCAAGGAATAGGTGACAGCTCATGGATAGAAGGTTGGTGATGGCCTTCGATCTCGGCAATGGCTCCGGAAGATGTCTACTGATAGATCTGGACTCGCAGGACGTATCGGTTGCGAGTAGGAGCTGGACCTACGCGGTTGCACCCGGCACCGCTGGTCTGGGATACGACATGGACCTTGAGGATATATGGCTCAAGCTGGGGGAAGCGTCCCGTAACGTCATGGAGGAATCGGCAGCCGGGCCGGGGGATGTGCTGGGTCTGGCGTCCACCAGCATGCGTAACACCACGGTACTCCTCGACCGCGGCGGCCGAGCGCTGTTCGCCACTCCCAACCAGGACGCTCGTGCCCTGGGAGAGGCTCTGGCCTTGGGGGCGGAGCGAGGAAAAGAGGTACACGAAGCAGGGGGCCACTGGCCCAGCCCGATCTTCATGGGCAGCAGGCTGCTGTGGTTGAAGGAGCATGCTCCGGGGCTGCTGGAGCAGTCGTGGCGGGTGGCGAGCCTGTCCGACTGGGTCGCGTACCGTCTGGCGGGGGAACTCCGCGCGGAGAGGTCGCAGGCAGGCGAAACGCTCCTCTTCGATCACGGCGCAAGCGATTGGGACTTCGGACTCATCGCATCGCTTGGACTGCCGGCCGGGATTTTCCCCGCGATGGTGGATGCAGGCGATCGCATCGGTAGCCTTACAGCCGAAGCAGCGGCGCATCTCGGGCTGGCGCCGGGCATACCCGTGGCAGCCGGGGGCGCTGATACCCAGAGCGGATTGCTCGGAGCGGGATGCGTGGAGGAAGGCGACATAGGGGTGATGGCCGGCACCGGGATGCCTGTCCAGCTCGTCACCGCGGACTTCCTCCTGGATGGCGATGGCCGGCTTTGGAGCGGACGCCATGCAGTGCCGGGACTCTACGTGTTGGAGAGTAACGGCATGCTCACGGGTAAGGTCCTGGAATGGCTCTCGCTTATTCTGTATCCCGACCGTGATGACCCGGTAGGGCTGTTGTTCGAGGAGAGCGGCGCGTCTGAACCGGGAGGTGCGGGCATCTATTCCACCTTCGGCGCGCGCATATTCGATGCCAGGACCATCAACATCCTGCTCGGGAATCTGACCATGTCCCACATGGTCACCCCCGACGCCGCAAGCTGCCGCCGCCATATTGCCAGGGCGCTGATCGAGGGGGTCGCCTATTCGCTCCGTGCCAACCTGGAGCAGGTAATGGAGGTGGCAGGCCTCAACCCACCGGCTATCACCGTAGCGGGAGGCATGTCCAGGAGCGCCTTGTGGACGCAGATAGTGAGCGACGTCACCGGTAAGCTGGTCAAGGTGCCTTCCACACCGGAGGTCTCGGCGCTGGGCGCGGCTATCTGTGCGGGGGTGGGGGCAGGCCTCTTCGGCGGCCTGACCGAGGGTACGCGCGTCCTCTCCCACCTGGAGAGGACGCACGAGCCGGGAGAGGACTCCGGCAAATACCAGGGCCTCTACGCGGGATGGAGGGAGGCCATGGACCTGCGCGCTGAGTGCGACGGCCACATGGGCAACCTCATGGCCATGGCCATGCTCGGCCGCACTCCCGCGGAGGCCGAGTCCCCCGCATAGTCCCGCCCGCGCATCCTGGTGACCGCATCCTTGTACGAGGCGGCCCCGAGAGAGCTACAGGAGATGGGCGAGGTATCCTTCCGCCCCTGGCGGGCGAACCGCATGGTCTACGACGCGAGCCGTCTCCCCGGGAGCTGGAGCGCCTCCCGCCGCCAACCCGGCCCCCCCGCCATTTTACCAGCGGTTATGAAAGCATAATCACATGGTACGCTCGTCATAGTAGTCGTTTATGAGGCGCTCGATGTCCTCGCGCCCCAGGGGATCGCCGAAGTAACCGGGGATGGTTCCCCCCTCCTCCGGGAACCATGCGTCGGGTGCACGGTCGTCAGCCCGCGTAAAGCCCTCACGCTCGTTCAGGTGCCGGTAGAGTTCCCAGGCCGCAGCGGCCTTACCCATCAGCTCTCGCGGCGAGATCTCGATGCCGTTGGCGGCTTCGAACAGGTCGGCGGAAGACCTCCGGGTTGTAGAGGCGGTTGATCTGGGCGCGGTTGCATACCCCGAGGCAGGAGAAGAGGGAGTACCAGTCCTCCGAGTAGCGTGTAAGCCTCCCCCACATTGAAGCCCCCGGGGCCGTCGTAGATGCGTCGAACGCTTCCTCCGGAGCCCCCATTCGTGCGGTAAGGCGGCGCATGTTCTCAGGACTCTGCCCGGGCAGGTAGGTCGGGGAGCCGGCGGAAGCGGAGGTGGGACCGCGAGGGGAGACCAGTTGTTCGAACTCCATGGTGCCGAGGCCGGAGGACCGGCGGGTCGTAGAGGCAGTCCTGTCCCTTGACCACCGCGGCCAGCCGGCGCGAGTCCGGTCCGAAGTGGTCGAACACGGCCTCCCGAGCCCGAGGCTGCAGACCTCTCCCGGACCTTCCCGCGCGACGATCATCTCCACCAGGCGCCCCCATCCCTCGTATCCGCCGCCCGTTACATCGGAATAACCGGCGGAAGCGGGCAGGCCCGCCTCCCGGGCCATCAGCAGGAAGACGCAGAGGTTGAAGAAGGTGATGAAGCAGAGCCCCCGCCGGTCCAGCAGGTCCAGTAGGGACGCCGCTTCCTCTGCCCCCTGAAGGCCAAGGGCCGATCCCAGGATGGCTGCGTTGAGGAAAGAGGTGCTGCAGGAAAGGCCGCCCGGCAATGACAGCAGGTCCTTGTCGGCCAGGAAACAGGAGGGGCATGCGAAGCGACCGCGCTTCAGGCGCAGGTATGCTTCGGGCCCGAAGGCCGCGCGCACCCTCTCCGCCTCCTCCCCGCGCGCGCCGCGATCTGCTCGACGTACACGGGCCAGCCCCCCAGCATGCCCAGTTGCAGGCCGGTTCACGCAGGGGCCAGGCCTCCGCTCTTTTATATAGTCCCCGCACCGCCTGGAGAAAAGGCCTCTCCTCAGCGATGCGGACGCCACCAGGCTGCCCCGCACCACTATTGCCTTCAAGCGCTTAGCTCCAGCACCGCCCCCAAGCCGCCCCTTCCCAGGGTGCTGCCCTTGTCGATGAGGGCCAGGGAGAAGGGGACCAGGTTCTCACCCGCCTGGCCGATGGCGGTGACGCTGGCCCCGGAGTGCCGGTGGCACAGGTGGTCGGTGCATGCGAAGCTGTCGGTGCCCCAGAGGTCCCCGGCATCCTCAAGCCTTGCCCCCTCCTCATCCACCAGCAAATAGACGGGATGCCGCGCCGCGCCGCGCAACACCACGTGGTCGTAACCCGCCCATCTCATATGGGGACCCAGGCCCATGCCCCCGCCTGCCGAGGCCACCGCCCCGGTGAGGGGCAGGCGGGAGTTGGCGACCACCCGGGCTGATCCCGGCGCGAGGGTGCCCACCAGCGGCCCCGCTCCCAGCACCACCGGGTTGTCCGGGCTCAGCGGGTCGGTGCCCGGCGTCATCACCTCCAGGCAGAGGCGGTTGTTGATGCCGAAGCCGCCCAGGAAGTCCTCGCACCAGTCTCGTGGAAGATGCTCTATCTCGAAGGACCCGGACTTCAGGTCCACGTAGAGGATCCTGCCGGCATATCCCTGGTACGGGGCGGGGGAGGCCATTCCTTCACCCTCTTCCCGATGCGGCTTAGAGGCCATCGGGACATAGGCCGCGCAGCGCAGGCACTCCGTGCGCCCGTCGTCGAACCAAATGGCAGGGTTCTCGGGGACACCGGTCGCCCGGATGAAAGCCAGCTCCGGGTCGAAGCTGCCGGAGTAACGCAGAGAGCAGGCAAGGGCGCAGCACAGGCAACCGGTGCAGCGTTCCGGGTAGAGGGCGAGCTTTTCCGGTTGCTCACGCGCAGCTCTTGAACGGCTGTCTTGCATATGCCCTCCTCCTCCAGAACATTATACAGTCCGGCAGGTGGGTGACGGCTCACGGAGGCGCATCCGACGAGCCCCGCACAACCTTACACGCGCGGCACAGTTAGTTCTTACGCATTATGATGAGCATCCGATACATGCCGCTTCTTTTCAACCCGATCATTTCAAAGCCGTGTATCTTAAAAGCGGAACGGATCTCTCCGGGTGAATAGACTTTTACATCCCCCGATTTTGATAAAGGCATAAATAGGTTATAGATCTCGCGAATGATGAACGGCAGGCGCCCATCCGCTAGGAATAACAGGCCTTCTGGTTTAAGAATGCGCTTGCCTCCTCAGCGAATGCTCTTAGATCCGGGAAATGATGCAATGCCACACAAACGGTTATGACATCGAACATATGGTTCTGGAATGACGTATGCCTCGCAACTGGTTACTTCAAAGGTCATATCGGGGCAGTTCTTCCTGGCGTCCTCGATCATCTTCTCCGCGATGTCGACGCCATAGCCCTCAATGACGCATTTGTCCGACAGCATCTTGAGGAAACCTTCACTCCCGCAACCTACGTCTAGAACGCAGTCGTGAGGCTTAATTCTTATCTCCTCTAAAAGGAGCGCTTTGTACTTCTCCGTAGTTCTGCCATCGAAGGAGTTATCATAAACATCCGCTTCCTGGTTGAAATGTTCTATGGATTTCCGCTCAAAGGCATTCATTGTTGCAAACCTCCCCGGCCTTCCCCGTTATTATACAAGCCGTATATTTCGTTAAGCAAAGAAATGGCTCCTCACCGGCAAAATCACACTGCAGACGGCTTCGGTCTTGAATACCGTTAGGCGGCAACGCCCCCGGGTTCGGATCCCGGCCCCTCCGCTACTTTCACCTTATCAAGCTAAATTAAATATATAGAACTGTGCTTAAAGCATAATCCTTGGCTCTCAGTGCCTCAATCAACAGCTCTACCGATTGCTCGCTGCCTGCAGTGGAAAGGGTTGAACCCCAAGCCAACAAGGGAACATTAGCATTAAGAGTAAGGCAACGGTTCAGAAGAAGGGGTTTTCAATATGTTGATGTGGGCGATAGCATTCTTGATCCTGGCGATCGTGGCTGGTGTTTTTCAGGATTCTCGGTCCTTTCCGGCATAGCATCAACCATAGCCTGGGTCCTGTTCGTTGTCTTCCTGATTCTTCTGATCGTTTCGGTGGTCTTCAACCGGCGAGGCAGGGCTTAGGCCTTGATGGCATGAAAGCGATGGCTTTTCTCACAGAACTCGAGGGTCGGGCCAAGGATAACGACCGCCTTGAACTGATCCTGACCATGACCGACGATCCCGCGTGGCAAGGCGAGGCCAGGAAGATAGACGGGGAATTTATATCCGAGCATGTGAAGGATCCGGAGGCGAGCACTTTCTACGTAGCGGGGCCTCCGGCCATGAACGAGGCGGTAGTGAGCGAACTGGTCAAGCTTGGGATCAGAAAGGAAGATGTGAAGGTCTCGGACTTCGCCGGGTATTGATACGCCAGAGGAAAGGTGGTGATAGAAATGGCTATATACAGGAGAACCCAGGATTACGAATCGAACAAAGCTCTCCTGATACTCAGCATCGTCGTGCTGGTCGCAGGCATCCTGATCTTGCTTTCGTCCTTCATGACCTGGACGGCGGGACAGACCGGCTGGAGCCTGAAAGGCTTCCTTCAACCAGGGAGACAGATCGTACTCCAGTAACCCGTTCTACAGTTACGGAGGAGATGTATATCTCTTATTCAGCGGGCTGTGTTCGCTCATACTGGGAGCGCTGATCGCCCTGGCTGGCCTGGTGATGCTGGCTTCGTTTACCAGGTTGCTTAGCGGCCTCGCGGTTTTCACCAGCTTTGTCGCCTCGGCCATGGCAATATTCAACACGGTGACGATAGTCAGGCTGCACTCCGGCATGGGGTCGGGGATGTATGTCTTCCTGATAGCGTCGCTGGTCGCATTGGTTTGCTCGGCCATGACCCAGAGCAGTCCCTTCCTGGTGCCAGTAGGCAGGGAGGTTGTCTGAGCCGATCGTAATGTATGGAAAGAGAGGATGAATATGGACACCGAAAAGATCAAGGACATCGGTAAGAAGACTTCGGAGAAAGTAAAAGACGCCGGGAAAGATGTGGAAAAGGCCGGTAAGGATGCGAAGGCGGCAGTCGAAAAAGCCGGGAGGGAAGTAAAGCAATCGGCAAGAAAGGTAAAGCGAGAGACCGACAAATAGCGTTCGGGGTGACCTATGACGGAGCAACGCCTCGACCTCTTGGACATCACGACTAACCCTGTTGATGACCTGCTGACGCGTATCCTGTACAACTGCGAGATCGTATCCGAACCTCACCTACGCCGTCGCGGGCGACTACAATTGCAAGCTCGATCTCTGGCTCCCTAAGAACGCTGACGGCCCAGTTCCGACGCTGATATACCTGCATGGCGGAGGCTGGGTCAGCGGCCTCAGGGAGGAGTTCTCGCTCCTGTTCCTGCCCTTCATAGAGATGGGTTTCGCGGTGGCGAACGTCCAGTATCGCATGGGGCACGTGTCTCCCGCGCCCGCGGCCGTACTTGACTGCCGCGCGGCGCTGCGCTGGGTTATCTACAACGCGGACAAGTACCATTTCGATGTTGACAGAATAGTGGTGTTCGGCCACTCCGCGGGCGGCCACCTCGCGCTTATGACCGGCATGCTTCCGGCTTCCGCGGGTCTTGACTTCGAGATACCGGGCGGCAGTGACCAGGAGCGCCAGGAAGCGATGATGAGGTACTACGCCGAAGACGAGGAGGGCAAGGACGAGCTCAACGTGGCCGCCATCATAGCGTGGTCGGGAATAACCGACCTCAACGATCTTATCGCGGGCATGAACAGGAAGGGTTACGCACTCTCCTGGCTCGGCATCGTGCCTTATGCCGAGGAGCTGGCGAAGAGGGTGTCACCGCTCACGTATGCCAGGCCGGGGCTGCCTCCGATACCGTCGATACACGGCGACGCGGACCCGATTGTACCTTACAGCCAGGCCGTGAGGCTGCAGGAGGCGCTGGACGAGGCGGGTGTGAGTAACATCCTGGCGACGGTACCGGGAGGCGGTCATGTCCGGTTCAAGCAGGATGAAATCACCAGGGTCTACGCGCTCATCCGCGATCTGCTGAGCGAAAACGACCTGATGCCTCCTGCGCAAAGCACCGGCGGCCGCGCGCCTGGCTAATATCTTTCTAATGCTTTTCCGCCACTGAGTTGGTGCTCAAGGTGCCAAGTATCCGGTAAACCCGGGACGGTTCAAACAACCGCCTTGTCTATTGGTTGCATGTGGTATCGGTCCAGAAGTCTGTAGGTGATGAGCTTTGCGCCATCAGCAATCTGCATCCAAACCAGGCACCAGGCCCACAAGGCCAGTGTTCAGAAGGGGGAGATCGCGGGCAAGAAACTCCCGAGACCTACCGTTGATATCGTTGTCGAGACTGCCATCGTGCCGAGGATGGCTGCAAGAAGGCTACGGCTCGGGTACGGCCTCGACCACCAGTGGCTCCGTGACCTGGCGACGAAAAACAGCATGTGGCCGCTGATGGCAAACTTCAGGAACATCGCTGTCTGCAGCTGGTCAAGGGTGATGGAATTGGCAAGCACATAATGGTAGAGGATGAAATACATCAAGAACGATGTGACAACCCCTGCAGTGCCCAGCACGGTTCCTATCGTGATCAGCCGAGACATGCCCCAGCTATCGGGTTCAACAGCGGGAGTAGCCCGGTCGCCCGCGATCGTGAGTATAGGAATGTCGTTCAGGATCGCCAGGAGAATGATCTGGTGCGTTCCTATTGGTTTCACATTGAAAATGAGGACAACGAGAGTAATAAAGACTACTAGACGCAGCGTCTCCGAAACACGGTAGATTACATAGTTCTTCATCCGGGCGAAGACGGTCTTCCCTTCCCGCACACCTTTGATGATGACGCCCAGTCCGGGCAGGGTCAGCAGCACGTCGCTGGCAGCCCGTGCCACATCGCTCGCTCCATCCACGGCAATCCCAACATCTGCCTTCTTCAGCGCGGGGCTGTCGTTGACCCCGTCGCCCGTCATCCCGACGATGTGGCCTTCTCTCTTCAAGGCATCAACGATGCGATACTTGCTCTCCGGCAGGACTTGGGAGAATATCCCGTAATGCTCTGCCTTTGCGGCGAACTCATCGTCGTTCCAGGAAGCGATCCGGTCCGACGTGACCAGGTCGCCCTCAATACCAATCTCTTCACCTATTTGTCTTGCAGCAGCCGCGTGGTCACCGGTGATCATCTTCACCGTGATGCCGAGTCCACGAGCAGAATCGATCGTCTCCCTCGTGTCTTCTCGTGGCGGGTCGCGAAGCGGGAGCACGGCGGCCAGGGTCATCTTTGCGTCTTGTTCATAAGGCCCGGCGTCCTTGTAAGCAACCCCGATTGCGCGGTAACCCTTGCCTGCGAGATCATCACATCTTTCAAGTACCTATTTGCCGCATCCTCGCTCACATCGCAGGCGGCGAGAACAACCTGCGGTGCTCCTTTTATGATACGGCGCTTCTTGCTTTCCATCTCTACGACGGCTGCTGCACGTTTGCTAGTCGAGTCTGCTGGCGTATAGTCGCTTCTGCTCCACTCCCCGACCTCTTCCACATCGAATCCGAGACTCTGCGACCCCAGCACCACAGCCTTGTCGATAGGGTCCTCAGTCTCAGGGTAGTTTGAGCAGAGCACGGCCATCCGCAGTACTTCTTCACGTGTAGTTGAGTCGTACAGGATGGGCTCTCCCATCTGGAGCTTGCCCGTCGTCAGTGTCCCGGTCTTGTCGGAGCATATAATATCGGCGGATGCCAGCTCCTCGATTGCGGGCAGGCGCCTTACCAGCACTCCGTCGTCGGCAAGGTGGGTCGCTCCCACCGTCATGACAACAGTCAGGACTGCCGGGAGCGCTGCGGGGATAGAGGCAACGGCGAGGGTCAATGCCAGGAGCAGCACCTGGCCAAAAGGCTCATGCCTTACCGCCGAGGAAACCACTAATATGGCGGCCATACAGACGATGGCCAGGGCTACGATGTACTTGCCTATGTTGTTCACACCCCGCTCGAAGTGGCTGACTCCGGGCTTCTCCTCGGCAAGCGAGGCCGTTCGACCGAAGAACGTCCTGTCGCCGGTCTCTACGACGAGGGTTTTCATCTCACCCCGGCTCACAAGAGAAGAAGAGTAGACCAGTTCATCCAGGCCCTTCTCCACGGGAAGGCTTTCGCCGGTAAGAACGGACTGATCCAATTCGAGTGTCTTTCCATCGAACAGCTTGGCATCGGCAGGGACTATATCCCCACCTCTCAGAAGGACTACATCCCCGGGAACGAGGGCCGCCGACTCCACGGTCTTCCATTCTCCTGAACGCCTCACACGAGCGCGCAGGGCCATCTTACTCCGCAGGCTATTGAGCACACCTTCAGATTTACGTTCCTGGATGAAATCGACCGATACGTTCAGCGCGAGCAGGCAGGTGATAAGCATTACATCGGGCCAATCCCGAAGGATTATCGAGACGATGATCGCGAACTCGATCATCATAGTAAACGGATGGATGAAGCGTTTCAGAAACGAGGCGAGCGGGCTCTCGCGCTTTTCCGTTATTTCGTTGGGTCCATATTCGCCGACGCGAACTGCCGCTTCGGCGTCACTGAGCCCATCGGGCGCCGCGTCCAGCAACTCGAACGCCTTGCCTGAAGTGATGTCTTTATACTGCTGTTGAGCAACCTCCATAGCAACTCCGCCGGGAGTATCGAACTTACACATCAATTTCATTAATCATATTGTACGTTATCATTTTGCGAGTGCCCTACTCCTTATCAACATTATATCGTTAAGCAAGCCGTCTCCTCCGCAAAATGGGTTTGAGCCAAAGCTGGAAGGGAATAAATCCAATACAACCGAAAAGGAGCTCACATGAGCAGCAGAAGCAGGATTGGCGCCAGAGGAGGTACACGGAATGTCCGGTAAGATTCTATTTTCCGTTGATTTCTCGCCCTTCAGCGAGAAGATGTTGGGTTGCGCAGCGGAGTTGGCTCAAGCGGGCCTGGACGAGGTGATCGTCCTGCATGTCATGGAGTCCAAGATGGAGACGGATGATGGGGATATCCCCGCTCCCACCCTGGCGGCCAAGAAGGAAAAGGCGGAGGAGAAGCTGGCGGAGTTCGCAAGCGTGGCCAGGGAGCAGGGACTCAACGTGCGGGCGCTGCTCAAGTCCGGCAACCCGGCCACCGCGGTCGTCGATACCGCCAGGGAAGAGGAAGTAGACCTCATCTTCATTGGGTCGCACGGCCGCGGTTTTTTTCACCGCCACATCATGGGAAGCGTGAGCGATAAGATAATCAAGACGGCCGACCGCCCGGTGCTGGTCCTCAAGTGCGACATCAAGGAGAAGAAGGACGGATACGACTGCGAGAATGCCTGCTCGCTGCTGCTGGGGCACGTCCTGGTGGCCAACGATTTCTCGGAATACGCGAACCGCGTCAAGCCGGTGCTCGACCGATTCGCCAGTACCTTCTGCACCAGGATCACCCTGCTGTACGTCCACGAGGGGCCGGACGTCTACGGGTCGAGATCAGCGACCAAGACCCTCACGGCAGATGCTGAGCGGAACATGGACCAGCTGGCTCAGTGGGGCAACGATCTCGGTCCCTATCTTCAGGAGGTCAGCACCATGTCCGTAGTGGGGGAGCCGGTACCCAAGATACTGCAGGTGGCAAAGGAGGTCGGCGCCACCCTCATCGTGGTGGGCGCTGGGCCGGCACGAGGGGCACGGCGACTTTATCGGGGGGGTGACCGAGAAGATCCTGCGCCGCAGCGAAATCCCGGTGATGGTCCTCAAGGCGCCATCTTCCAACCGGCCGAGGTAACCGTCTCCGAGCATTTGTCTGGAACAACTGACTTACCCCGATGGATGGTAAAATGCTGGTGGGGGGGGAGGTCACATGCAAGATGTTCATTGAAGAATGCTCGTACAATCAGGCTAACAGATCTTCGGGAGACGTAAGCGTACCGGCAAAGGCATCATTCGGATGCAAGAGGAAAACGCGCGGCAAGGATAGCATAGGCCTGCGGGAGGCCGTGGCTATCGGCATCGGTGGCATGGTCGGGGGAGGCATCTTCTCCGTTCTCGGCCTTTCGGTGCAGATCTCGGGACCCGGCGCATATATCTCTTTCATGCTCGGCGGCATCATCTCTTTCCTGACCGGCTATTCCTACGCCAAGCTGGCCGTCAGGTTCCCTTCCAAGGGCGGCACGGTGGAGTACCTCAATCGGGCCTTTGGCGTGGGCACCCTCTCCGGGACGCTGAACATGCTGCTATGGGTGGGATATATCGTGACCCTCTCACTCTACGCCTTCAGCTTCGGGTCCTATGCGGCCTCCCTGATGCCAGGGGCTTTCGGCTTCTGGAGGCACGTTTTCACCAGTTTAGTGATCATCTTTTTTACGGGACTGAACATCAAGGGTGCCGCCATAGTGGGCCGCGCGGAAGACATCATGGTATATACGAAATTGCTCATACTTGCTTTTTTCGGTATCGCCGGCCTGTTCAGCCTCAAGGCCGGCTCCCTGGTGCCAACCAGGGGGGAATTATCGTCGGTGGTTCTGGCGGGAGCTATCATCTACGTGGCTTATGAGGGTTTCGAGCTGGTGGCGAACTCAGCTGCTGATCTGCGGGAGCCTGCGAAAAACCTGCCCCGGGCGCTATATATCTCTATCGGAGCGGTCACGCTGTTGTACATACTGGTGGCCCTGGTGGCGGTGGGCAACCTTTCCGTGGAGCAGTTGACCAAAGATGCGGAGTTTGCCCTCGCTGCGGCAGCCAAGCCCTTTCTCGGTCAAACGGGGTTCGTGATAATCGCTATTGCGGCAATCATCTCCACCGCTTCCGCTATAAACGCAACCCTCTACGGCGCTGCTAAGAACGCCTATGTCATGGCCAAAGAGAAAGAGCTACCCAAGGAGTTGGAGCGGTTGATCTGGGACAGTCCTATCGAGGGTCTGCTCATCACAGGAGGGGCAACCTTGATTGTCGCCAATGCGGTCAACCTGACGAACATATCCACCATGGCCAGTTCCTCTTTCCTGGCGATCTTTGCCTTCGTGAACCTGGCCAACATCAAGTTGCGCAAGGAAACCGGGGCTAAGGCATGGCTCTCCTTCCTAGGTTTCCTGGGGTGCGCGGGCAGCTTCGTCACTGTCCTGGTATATTCCGTCCTGCATAACTTGAGCGGCGTCTTCTTCCTGGTGGGGATGTTGGTGGTTTCCCTGTTTGTCGAAGTCGGGTACTGAGCTCTATAGGAGAAAAGACAAGATCCAGCCAGACGGATAGGGAAGTCCGTAGTCCTTGAAAAACCGTTGGGCCGTAAGGTCCCCCGGGTTCGAACCCCGGCCCCTCCGCCACTATAATGCCTGTTCAGAGGGATGTTAATTGAAGGCTGAGAGCAAATACACATGAATTATACTTGGTATCGTTTTCCAACGAATTTCTAACACGGCCGATCACCAGGGTCGTGGTAAGATATCGGTGCATGAAAGAGAATTGGGGTCATATGGAAATTGAGAAATGTCGGTTTAAATGAGCGAATTGCGCAATGGTTCGAAAGACAAGGTTTTGATAGATGGCGCTCTGGCGCTTGGGGCAAATGATGCGGTCGTCGTCTCTGCGGCAGGTGATCCGGGTCGAGGACCACTTCCCCGAGTATCCGCCGACCGCCGGGGTGCAGCAACTATGGGCTTTCGGCGAACTGCCCTCCCCATGTGATGAAGCCCGCCGATTTCAGGGAAAGGCTCAAGCGATACGACCAGGCGCTCGTATTCAGGATCGACACTCCAATGGAGATACTGCTCGCGGATGAGCGAATAGACGTGACCAGGCTCCTGCAGGAAACCACGGCCGCTCTCGAGCACCTGGCTGCCGATGTCGGCTACGACAAACCATGGGGCATCGCGTGCGGCTGCTGCAAGGAGCTGTTCTGCCCGGAACATGAAACCTGTAGCGTGCTGACCGGTGGTGAGTGCAGGAACCCGGACAAGGCGAGGACATCGATGTCCGGACTGGGCGTGAACTTCAACACCCTGAGCGGCAGCCTGGGATGGAACTCATGCGGAGCCCCCTCCGATGACGTCCCCGGGGACGATCCGATGGGCATGTTAGTTGGGGTTGTCCTTCTGGGTCGACATGTTTCAACCGCTGGTCGCAAAGGTCATGGAAATAACCGAGTCCAATCCTTCAGCAACTGAGCTTGCTTCGCTCTCCCGGAACATACAGCGTTGTTCAAAATAATGATCAGGGACTTGAATCCAAATGTCTTGAAAACCGTTGGGCCGTAAGGTCCCCCGGGTTTGAATCCCGGCCCCTCCGCCACCACACATGGTAAGAAACTAATCGGGGTATAGTATAAGCAACAGCCCGAACGAGAAAGTATAAGGAATAATGCGAGGGCAGATTTAGAATCAAAGACGATTACGTTTATGGGATGCCTGTTGAAAAATATATGGATGCAAAGATGATCAAGGGCGTGGCCAGGTTGAATGTCGGCGACTCCAGAAGTCTACCGTAGATAAACAAGGAGCTATAACATGAGTGAATATTTTGAAAACAAAGTAGCGGTAGTAACTGGTGCCGCCTCGGGCATAGGCCTGGGAATTGTGGAGAAATTGCTCGCGGAAGGAGCCATGGCCGTATTCATGGGGGACATAAGCCAGGAAAATCTCACCAAAGAGTCCGAGCGCTTAGACCCTGAATACCCGGGCAGGGTATTCACCGCGCTCACGGATGTTACCAAGGCCGACCAGGTGGAAGAACTAATCAAGGGCGCCAAAGCGCACGACGGGCACCTCGACTTCGTTTTCAACAATGCGGGAATGGGAATGACGATGCCCACCGAACAGGTCACCTTTGAAAGCTGGAAGTTCATACTGGACCTGAACCTGATGGGCGTCATCTATGGAACGTACACCGCGATCCCGATCATGCACGAGCAGGGCTTCGGACACATCATAAACACCGGCTCTATCGCGGGACATATCCCAGTCCCGTACCAGGCGGTATACGCGGCAAGCAAGAGCGCGGTTATCTCCATGACCGAATGCCTGCAGTATGAGCTTGAAGCCGACGGCCTGCAATTCAGTGTGTTCTGTCCCGGCAACGTCATAACGCCCATCTTCATAGGCGTAACGCCGCCAGCCGGCGCCATTAGCGTAAATGAAGCGGTGGACTACATATTCCAGGAACTGGAAAAGAAATCACTTATCATCATATTCCCGCAAGAAGTGAGGGACACGGAGCGGCTTTACCGAGAAAATCGCGGTGAATTCGACAAAGTGATGCGCCAGATGGCTGACGAACGCCGTGAGAACTACCGCACCAAGGGGACTTATTGCTGATCTGCCATTTCACGTTGCATCTTATCCAGAACAATCATAATATGCAGCAGATACAAAAGAACGCATCCATTTGCGGCAAGAATCACACCAATGACCAGTCCGGGAATCAGATTGGAAACAAGCATTGATGTACCAAACAGAATCGTCAACAGATTCATTATCAGCTGAGCGGCAAAAAGCCTGTTCACCACCCGGGGAACCGGACCGCGGGGCTCTTCTGATTTTCTCAGGCGAGTAATGCATATCTTCCACAGCGTAATGACACCGCCAAGGATATTGAGCACACCGACGAGGACCGTCAACGGCACAACCAGAATTTCCGGGATAATACAGGACACGATTCCCAGCGCCGCAAACAAAAGCCGAACAAAATCATCAGCCATGAACGAGGGAACGGACCAATCGGCGTACTTCCGGAGGCAAGCATCTGAACCGCAAATATCACCATCAGAAGTCCAAGCTGCGCACTTCCCGAAAAAGGAAGCAGGCCCAAATTTACCGGAGTCAGCAGCATGCCGAGCAGCAGCATGAAAATGCCCATCAGCAGAAGCAAAGCCTGATCGGGGGAAAGCTCAACATCTCCCTTAGAGGGTTTTTCCGCCTCCGGATACGTGCCATAGATCTTCCAGAGAACACCGGCAAGATAGACAATCGCCACCCCATAAGACCAGAGCCACCGCTGCCGTCATGGATGTTGTCAGCAGATTCTGTTTCCAAATAAGCAGCGCGATCAGCATCGACAGCACATAGACCGCACCGCACCCAGCAATCAGATGCCGAAAAATCCCCCCGTATGTTATCCAGGCCCGGAGCTTCTCTTTGGCAAAGAACATCTGCAGAAGAAGCAGAAAACCTCCCGGGCCAAAACAGAGAACAGCAGTATGCGGGGAATCTGGCTGAAAATGTCGGGACAAAACAGGTAACGATACCAACTGCCGCAATCACCACGCCGAGAGCAATTAAAGGTTTCGACCTGCGCACATCGCCAAACGGCGTTTTTCCAAGCGTTATGATCTGCAGGGAAAACATGACCAGAAGCAATCCGTACAAACCGTTTTCAAAGTAAGGGAGTGATCCTGCAGACACCGGAAAGAGCAAGATTCCGGTAATCAGCATCGTCATGCCGGCGATCAGCAGAATAACCACCTCAAGTGGAAGATCTGCCTCCCGAAACATCCGGTTCTTTCCCATTTTTAGCATGCTACCATACTCCCGACGTTCTGCCGTGCTCTGTTATGCCATACGGGTGTGACCAAATGTCTTGAAAACCGTTGGGCGGAAAGGCCCCCCGGGTCTAAACCCCTCCCCCTCCGCCACTATTTCAGCTTGTTTGAATCGACCGATTGCTATCTTCCAAGCACCGTTTCAGCCCACACCAGCAAGCGGGAGGCGTTCTTCACCGCGTCTCCTTGCCTCGCTCTCCCGGAACATCCGTTCCTCGTACTCGATCAGGTTCTTCTTGGCGACAAGACGCTTCAGTTGCGACACCGCGTTCTTCGTTCCTGGAGCTTTGACCATGGATTCAAGAAGCATGGCTGAGTCATCGTGCTTGGAGCTCGCCGAGCGGATGCCTCGGGTAAAGACGAGAACAGCGTCACTGGCGGAAATAGCACAATGAACCGCATTCAGACCCGCAGCGTCCCAATCGCCCTTGTCGAGTGACTCGAGCATGGCTCTTGAGAACTGCTCTGCCTTGCCGAGGTAATTGATTGCAGCGGACTTATCAACGTTTCGTGTTGGGATCCTCTTAACCATCTGACGATCTTTCCTATCGTCTCGAGCTCGAAGATGATCTTGCTTTCTTGCGGGATAGTCTTTCCAGAAGCCTTGCTTGCTCCTCAACTTCTTCGCGTACTCCTTTCTCTGTCACGACAACCGTTGATACTGGGCACCCGAGCTGTTGCTCTGCTTCCAGGTCTATTCCTGCTATTGCTTCCTCTATTTCTTTAAGGTCGACTCTATCAGCCATGGTAAGCAGGAGATCTACGTCACTGCCGGGCTTCTCGTCATCTCGAGCCACACTGCCGAACAACCTGATTGAAACGACCTTATCGCCCAAGCGCTCGATATACATCGCTGCCAGTTCTCCGAGAAGACCGCTTTCCCAATCATATAAGGGTTTGAGGACACCATTGATGGCGGAGTTCTTTTCGTTGAGCTGATAGAGGTCTGTACTTCCCTGCTCGCTGGCGCAATATCAAACCGGACGCCTCCAAATCTCTAAGACTGCTAATCGTATGTGTAGGGGAAAATCCCACGAGTCTGGAGACCTCTCTTCCGGAATACATGCTCCGAGTTCGATAGAGCAACCGGAGAATACCGATCTTTGCCTTGCTCCCCAGGATGTCCTCTATGGTATTGTTCAGCTTCATAATAATATTATGCCCGGTAAAATGGACAGCTGTCAACAATAGTGGACAAATGTCCATATAAAAGGGCAATGGTTAAAATACGAGTGTCTTGAAAACCGTTGGGCCGTAAGGTCCCCCGGGTTCGAATCCCCACCCCTCCGCCACTAGTACGCTGGCCTTTTCAGCGGGAAGAACCGAAGGCCTTCTCAAAACGCCAGAAATCGCTCGGCCTGAATATGCGTATGCCCTTGTACTCTTCAAGAACGAGAAGGTCGTCATCACCGGTTACCAGGCAGTCGGCATCGGCCGCAAGGGCTCCGGAAAGGATGAAATCGTCATCCGGATCCCTGCAAGCTCGTTCATCCAATGCGCCGGCTTCGACAAGTTCAAGATTGCTCGACAGGAAGCCCGATATCT
>CAWFDJ010000010.1:0-166262 GCA_963814495.1 uncultured bacterium | reverse complement strand
CACCCTCAAGCCGGCGGGACCGGCGTCCGATTAAGCTCATGTAACAGCAGGGCGGTCCTCAGACCAGAAGGAGGTATTCATGGCTGGCACCTTTTCCAGGAGTTGGACGCTGCTGAAGGAGAGCTTCGCGGTGCTCAAGGACAACGCCGGGCTCATCGTCTTCCCGGTCATCTCCGGCATCTGCACCCTCATCGTCTCCGCGGCCTTTTTCGTGCCGGGCTTTCTGATCTTCGGCAACTCGGGCGAGAGCGAGAGCGTCAACCCCCTTATCTACGTGCTGCTGTTCCTCTTCTACCTGGTCAGCTACAACGGTGATCATCTTCTTCAACGCCGCCCTGATCTTCTGCGTGCGCAGCATCCTGCACGGCCAGCCCACCACCTTCTCGGAGGGGATGGGCATGGCCTGGCGCAACATCGGCAAGATAGTGGGCTGGGCGGCCGTCTCCGCCACGGTGGGGATGGTCCTCTCCGCCATCCGGGAGAACGCCGGATGGGTGGGCGCGCTTCTCGCCGGGCTGGCCGGCATGGCCTGGAACCTGCTCACCTTCTTCGTCATCCCGGTCCTGGTCTTCGAGGGGCTGGGGGCCCATCGGAGCCATCAAGCGCTCGGGCAGCATCTTCAAGCAGACCTGGGGCGAGAGCGTGGTCGGGCAGTTCTCCCCATCGCCCGCCATCTTCGGCCTGCTGTCCATCCTGGGGATAGCGCCCATCGCCATCGGCATCGCCCTAACAGCCGGCGGCGGGACGGGACTGCTGGTGGTGGGCGGGGTGCTGATCGCCGCCGTCTACTGGCTGATACTGGCGGGTCGTCGCGAACCAGCCTCACCGGCATCTACCGCACCGCCCTCTACGACTACGCCACCACCGGACAGGTCTCCGCGGCCCTTCAGCCAGCAGGCCATCGTCGGCGCCTTCGGGCCCAAGCCGCAGCGGAAGAACTCTTCGGCGCCTGAGGACTCAATAACGGGGACGTCAAGACAGTGGGGTCAGGGCTTGACGTTGAAGCTGACGTCAACGTCAAGCCGCTACCCCCACTGTTGACCCGGTTGATGAGCGGATCATCACCAGCATCATCTTGAAGGGCTCGGCGGCGAAGAGGGCGTGGGGCCTCCCGGCGGGCATGATGATCATCTCGCCCCGCCCCACCCGGTGCGCCTCGCCCTCGATGGTTATCTCCGCCGTGCCGTCCAGCACGTGTACCAGGGCGTCGAAGGGGGCTGTGTGCTCGCTCAGGCCCTGCCCCCGGTCGAAGGCGAAGACGGTCACCGTGCCGGTCTCGCCCCGCACGACCTCCCGGCTGACCACCGACCCTTCCTGGTAATCGGCCAGCCCGCCCGGGTCCAGTACCTGGCCCGCCAGCCGGTTGGCCTCGCTCCCCTTGTCATCGGAACCCATGTCCCTGCCCCTTTCTCGAGGAATTCCCGCCGATGGTATAATCTTGTAGTTCCAGTGTAAAGGAGAAGCGAGGAGCTTTAAATGATCAGCATCGATTTCGACAAGTGCGACAACTGCAACCTCTGCTTCCAGGCCTGCTTCGCCGAGTCCATCGGCAAGGGCCCGGAGGTCTTGAAGGAAGCGGCCGTCCTGTGCATCGAGTGCGGCCACTGCTACTCCGTGTGCCCCCGGGACGCCATCACCGTCCTGGGGTACGAGGACGTGGAGACGCGCCCCCTGCCGGAGGAGAGCCCGGTGTCCGGCGAGGCCATGATGGCCCTGCTGCGCGGCCGCCGCTCCGCCCGCGGCTTCCGCAAGGGGGTGGAGGTACCCGAGGAGGACCTGCGCGCCATCATCGAGGCCGCCTCCATCGCCCCTTCCGCCCACAACAGCCGTCCCTTGAAGGTTTACGTCTACCGCGACCCCCAGGCCATCGAGAAGATGCGCCGCCGCACCTTGGACTACTACCGCCGGCTGGCCAGGATATTCAAGTCGCGAGCCTTCGCCGTGATGTGGAAACTCTCCGGGCAGGACCCCGAGGAGCACGAGATCCTCTCCTACGCCTTCGACCAGGTGACCACGGACCACGACGGCAAGGACATCCTCTTCTACGACGCCCCCTGCCTGCTGGTCATCACCGCCCCGCGCCTCAACTCCATGGCCCAGGGCGATGCCTGGCTGGCCTCGGAGAACGCGCTGCTCTACGCCGAGTCCATCGGCGTGGCCACCTGCTTCAGCGGCTTCCTGATCATGGCGGCCAACTGGGACCTGCGCCTTCGCCTGATCATGCGCATTCCCGTAAAAGAGCGCGTGGTGGGCGCCTTGATGGTGGGCTACGCCAAACGCGAGTGGAAGCGCGAGGCCCCGCGCAAGGTCATCCCCACGGCCTGGCGTTAGGCGCCGCGCATCAGGGTAACCCGTACCCGCCCCCGCTCGCGAGATGTTTCCCGCCGTTCACCAAAAATACCTGTATTTACCGGGGTAAACAGTCGAGTAACATAATGAGCTTGAAAAGCTGTGTCGACGTGCGTTTTCGGAGGAAGGGAGGGAGACGATGATTCCACCTGGGCAGATGAAAAAGAAGCAGCTGGGCATCCTCTGGGAGATCACCATCCTCATGACCGTGGTGTTCATCGCCTACGGCCTGCTGACCTACTTCGTCTTCCGATCTTCGGAGAACCGCCTGATCAACAAGAGCATCGACAAGCTCAAACAGACGGAGGCGGAGAACATCTCCTCCAGTTACGATTACATAATGAAGATGTACGTCCCGGGCTTTACCACGGAAGCCGCGATAGCGGACCTTCAGGACGTGGTCCAGTCCCTCACCACCCGGCAGCCTCCCCAGGTCCAGCTGTACGTAAGCGATGAACTCCAGAAGATGATCGACTCGGGCCTGCTGGGGCTGACCGACAGCATCTTCATCTTCGAGGACTTTCCCGGGATGCAGGAGCCCTTCGTCTTCGCTTCCAGCGACGGGTCGCTGGTCTGGAAGTGGGAGGTCCCGGACTACGTCAACCAGGCCATCAACGAAGGTGGTTCGTACATCTGGATGGAGGATGGCATCCCCGAACTGGGCCTGCAGGGAGAATACCTCATCGTCATCGAGACGCTCCAGCTCCCCACCTACGGCCTGAACGCCGGGCTGGTGGGCATCAAGCCCATGCACGAGGAGATCGCCGCCATAGACGACTTCTACAGCCAGGACAAGCGGACCACCAACCTCGTCCTGCTGCTGCTGGTCATCGGGAGCATCGTGGTCATCGCGCTGATCACCTTCTTCTTCCTCTCCTACCGCATCCGCACGCGCATTACCGAGCCCATCGAGGAACTCTCCACCGCCGCCGAGCAGGTGATGGAAGGCGATTTCGACGTGCACATCACCATCCGGGCGGGAGAGGAGTTCGAGCAGTTGAAGCGGGCCTTCCAGGCCATGGTGGAGGAGTGGGTGAGGCTGCTCGGCCGCTCCCTGGAGGAAGGAGACAAATAACACATTGTCAAATATGTGAGTGAATACGGGTTTTCGAAATGCCCGGAGGCACGGGCACTTCGGCCGTCTTTAACCGAAAGAGGGAGGGAGCATGATGGAGAAGACCGAGAAACTGAGAAGAAGGCAGCTGGGCATCCTCTGGGAGATCACCATCCTGCTGGTGGTGGTGTTCATCGCCTTCGCCTGGTGACCTACTTCGTCTTCCGCGCCTCGGAGAACCGCCTCATCGACAAGAGCATCGACAAGCTCAAGCAGACCGAGGCGGAGAACATCTCCTCCAGCTACACGTACCTGATGGACCTGCTCACCCCCCAACTCGAGCAGACGGGCTGCAGTCCAGCCCCCAGGAATATCAATTCCGTATCAACGGCGAGGTCTCCGACATCCAGATCTACGTCAGCGGCGAACTCGCCGGCATGGTGGATTCCGGCATGCTGGGGCTGTCCAAGAACATCTTCATCTTCGAGACCTGGCCGCTCACCAAGGACCCCTTCGTCTTCGCATCGAGCGACGTCTCGCTGGCGTCCACGTGGGAAGTGCCCGATTACCTGAACCAGGCCATCAATGCGGGCGATTCCTACATCTGGATGGAGGACGGCATCCCCGAGTTGGGCCTGGAGGGGGAATACCTGATGGTGGTGGTCCAGCGGAACGTACCCCAATACGGCCTGCTCTCCGGGTTCGTGGGCATCAAGTCCATGCACGACGAGATCGCCGCCATCAACGACTTCTACTCGAGGACAAGCAGACCACCAACCTCATCCTGCTGCTGCTGGTCATCTTGAGCATCGTGGTGATCTCCGTCATCACCTTCCTGGTCCTCTCCTACCTCATCCGCACCCGCATCACCGAGCCCATCGAGGAGCTCTCCATGGCGGCCGAGCAGGTGATGGAAGGCGACTTCGACGTGCACATCACCATCCGTGGGGGCGAGGAGTTCGAGCAGCTGAAGCGGGCCTTCAAGGCCATGGTGGACGAGTGGGGCAGGCTGATGTCCCGCGCCCTCGAGGGAGGAGAGGGCGGCTCGCGGCCGAAGACAAACCGTCATCCACCTAGCGGCGAGCGAGCGCCTCTTTCAACTCGCGGCCGGGGGGGATACTTCCCGTACTTCCCGGCCGCCTCCACCATCCAGCGCAAGCGGTCGAACGATATGCCGGGGTGCGAGTTGGTGGGCGCCAGGATGTACCCGCCGCCCGCCCCGGCGTCGCGGATGGCCTCCTTGACCGCCTCCTCCAGTTCTTCCCGGGAGGCGTCCACCAGGATGTGGGTGATGTCCAGGTTGCCCAGCACGCACATGCGGTCGCCCACCATCCGCTTGACCTCGGCCAGCTCCACCCCGGCGGTGGGCTCCAGGGCGTGCACCCCGTCGAAGCCGCAGTCGGCGAACCAGGGAAGCAGCGGGTATACCATCCCGTCGGTGTGGACGACTATCTTCAGCCCCAGGGAGTGGGCGGTGGAAGTGATGCGACGGAAGGCGTCGCCGAAGAACTCCTCCATCATGCGCGGGTTGAGCATGGGGCCGGAGCGGTAGGCCATGTCGTCGGAGTAGACGCAGCCGGGGACGCCCGCCGCCGCCCAGGCCTCCAGCATCATGCAGTAGAGGTCGGCGTAGAAACGGATGTAACTGCGCAGGAAGCCCCTCCTTTGCGCAAGGCCATCACGAAGAGCTCGAAGCCGAAGGGCTGCCAGCAGTTCTCGAAGAGGCCGTAGAGAAAGCTGGCCATGATGAAGATGCGGTCCCCGAAGTCGCGCTGGATGTCGGAGTAGGCCCGGTAGGCCCGCTCCGGCAAACGCAGGAGGTCCCGCTTGTCCCAGGCGCGCCAGTCCTCGGGGCTCTTGAGCGCCCCGCCCTTGTACATGGGGGTACCCAGGTTCCCCCTCCCGTCCTGCACCACGTCGTAGACGCGCCCGTAGATGTCGGTCGCGGTGCGCGAGTCTGAGAAGCGCCAGATGGGCACGTGCATGACCCAGGCCGCGTCGTAACCCAGCTTCACCGCCGCCTCCACGCGGTCGTGGGAGAAGTGGTCCATCTCCCGGTCCATGACGTGGGTCCGGTTGATCAGCGGCGCGAGGTGGTCGATGGCGTGGGCCGTGTGCCGGTTGGAGAAGAGGAATCCCAGGGGCACCGGCTTGCGCCCGAGGATCTCGTAGATGTTGGCGTACTCCTCCATCACGTCCATCACCGGGACGCGGTCAGGTTCGCGCAACTCCAGCGCCGCGGTCACACGTTCATGTACGTCCGGCATGTGGGACCCCCTTCAATCGGAAGAACAGCTTATTTTAAGTATAATGTATGTAGACCTGACCGAGCAGCCAATGGCAAGGGGGAAGAGATGTTCTGCGAGTTCTGCGGCAAGGAGATGGACGATACCGACAGGTTCTGCGCTTACTGCGGCAAGGAGATGAGCGCCGCTCCCGTCCCCGGCCCCGTCCCCGCGTCCCCGCCCGCTCCCCGTGCCCGCCCCGAGACCGGAGGCGGAAGCCCCGCCCCCGCGTACGGTGGTGGTCCCCTCCGCTCCCGAGGCGGCCCCGTCGCCGCGCACCATGATGACCCCCAGGGCCGGCGAGCTCGAACCCGTCCCCGAACCGCCGACCGCCCCCGAACCCGCGCCCGGGACGGAGGCCCCCCCGCCGTTCCCGGTGGAACCGCCGCCCGCGGCCGAGCCGAAGAAGGGCGGGAAGACAGCCGTGATCATCACCGGCGTGGTCGTGCTGGCCGTCGTAGCCGCGGTGCTGGCCTTCGGTGCTGACCCGGCCCGGCGGGCCCGACACCAAGAAGGCAAAGGACTATACTACGCAGGCGGAGGACGCCAACGACGACGGCGATTACGACGAGGCCCTGGAACTCGCCGAACAGGCCGTCAAGGCCGACGACTCCTACGCTCCGGCTTACGCCGCGCGGGGGGACGCGCCAGGCCGGTTTGGAGGACTACGAGGCGGCGGCGGCCGACTACGGCAAGGCCATCGAACTCGACTCCGAGGAGAGCTCTAATTACGCCGCTCGCGGGGACGCCTATATGGCCATCGGGCGCTACACGGAGGCCGTCCAGGACTACACGAGGGTGGTAGAGATGGAGCCGGATAGCACGGAGGCGCTGATCGCCCAGGCCGCCGCCCTCAACGGCGGCAACCAGTTTTACGATGCCATCACCGCCTGCAACCGCGCCCTCAAGCTGGAGGAGTCCAACGCGGAGGCCCTGGCCGAGCGCGGCTGGGCTTACGCCGGCTACGGCAAGCCGGACCGGCGGCATCCAGGACTGCGATAAGGCTATCGGGTACGACCCCGGATACGCGGGCGGGTACCTTGCCCGGGGGTTCTGCAACAATAAGCTGCTCGAGTACAAGACGGCCATCTCCGACTTCGACCAGTCCATCGGCCTGGAGCCCGACAACCCGCTGGCTTACGCCTACCGGGGCTTCGCCCACGAGGAGCTCAAGGATAGGACCATGGCCATCGAGGACTACAAGAAGGCCGTGGAACTGGCCCCCCAGGACCAGGGCCTGGACTGGGTCAGGGAACGCCTGGACGACATGACCTACGGCCCGCTCCGGCAGGTCCGCCCCGGCTCCTACTCGTCGAACTGGAAGAGCGGCGTGGACAGGTACCTCTCACCCGTGCTGGGCAGGATAGCCACGATGAGCTTGCCCGCGCTCTCCTCGCGCGCCGCCACCTGGACGGCGGCATGTACGGCCGCCCCCGAGGATATGCCCGCCAGGATGCCCTCCTCCCTGGCCAGGCGGCGGGCCATGGCGTAGGACTCCTCCGTGGTGACCCGGACTATCTCGTCGATGATTTCCACGTTGAGGATGTCCGGCACGAAACCCGCCCCGATGCCCATGATGCCGTGGGGGAGGGTTCCCCGCCGGAGAGCACCGGCGACTCCGCCGGCTCCACCGCGACGGCCTTGAACGAGGGCTTGCGCTCCTTCAGCGCCTCCGCCGATCCCGGTGATGGTGCCGCCCGTCCCTACCCCGGCCACCAGTACGTCGGCCTGGCCATCCGTGTCCGCCCAGATCTCCTCGGCGGTGGTGCGGCGGTGCGCTCTCCGGGTTGGCGGGGTTGGAGAACTGCTGGGGCACGAAGTAGTCCCGGCTGGTCTCCTCCATCTCCCGGGCTTTGGCGATGGCGCCGCGCATCCCCTCGCCCCCCGGGGTGAGGACCAGGGTGGCGCCCAGGGCCTTGAGCAGGTTGCGCCGCTCCAGGCTCATGGTCTCCGGCATGGTCACCACCAGCCGGTAGCCCTTGGCGGCGCAGGCCCAGGCCAGGGCGATGCCTGTATTGCCGCTGGTCGGCTCGACGATGGTGGTGCGGCCGGGGTTGATCCGCCCCTCCCGCTCCGCCGCCTCGATCATGCTCACCCCGATGCGGTCCTTCACCGAGCCGCAGGGGTTGAAGTACTCCAGCTTGGCCACCACCTCGGCTTCGACCTTTCCCGTGACCCGGTTCAGCTTCACCAGGGGCGTCCGCCCGATCAACTCCGTCATGTCCGCCGCGATATTCACCATCACACCTCCAGTGGGGGGTCGGCTCCCGTACCTTACCAGTAACATTATTCCAGAAAACGGTGGCCTTAAACCAGCGCGCCTATTTGAAATGGCGCCGCAATTGAGTAAAATATAGAAGATTTGGAGCGACCGTCGATTCGAGAGAGAAGGAGAAATAGAAGATGAAGCATCCTAAGATCGTCGCGGTCCTGTTGACCACCATGCTGGCGGTGCTGGCGCTGGGCTCCACCGGCTGCGAAGAACCCGGGGCCCCCAAGGTCTACCGCGACCCCGCCAACACCATCTACGTAGAGGTCAACGACGAGTTCGTCATCGCCCTGGAGTCCAACCACTCCACCGGGTATTCCTGGCAGCTGCTCACGGACGACGGCGATAGCCGCCTTCAATACCGAGGTCCTCGAACTGGTGGGCACCGAGTACGAGGCCCCCGAGAGCGACCTGGTGGGCGCCCCCGGCGAGGAGAAATGGACCTTCAAGGCGCAGGGACGGACAGGACCTATCTCCATTTCGCGTACGTGCGGCCATGGGAGACGGGAGCCGGAGACGGAGGGCGCGCGACCGAGACCGGGTCCGGATCGGGACGGACCACTCCGCCACGGACGGCTACCGAGACCGGATAACGACCGAAGCCGAGAAGAGGAAGCGATGCCGAGCAGGAGACCATGACCTTCACGGTCGACGTCGGCCCCTCCGGCGCGACCTCCAGGCCCCCACCGAGTACACCTTTAAAGACGGTGCCCTGACCGACAAGGACGGGAAGGCCGTCGACGCCATCACCGCCGACCTGGGCACCCAGTTCGCCCTGCTCCTGGAGTCCAACCCCACCACCGGTTACAGGTGGCAGCTGGCCGAGCCCCTGGACGAGTCCATGGCTGATCCTGGTGAGCAAGGAATACGAGCAGTCCAAGGAAGAGGCGAAAAGAAGGAAGGCGAAGAAGGCGAGAGGCGAGACAATGGTCGGCGTGGGCGGCGAGGACGTCTGGACCTTCCGCGCCGTGGGCGAGGGCGAGACGGAGATCTCCCTCAAGTACGTCCGCTCCTGGGAGCCCAGCTCCCCGGACGGACGAGACCATCACCGTCACCGTCAACATCGAGAAGGAAGCGGAAGAAGAAGAAATAACAATGGTCGGCCGGAGGCAATGATGAGACTAAGGGCTCCGCGAGCAGCGGGGCCCTTTTCTTCGGACATGATCGGCTGAGACGATGCCGGTGAACGGAAAAGGAGCGTGGTGCGGATGAAAGGGAAGAAGCTCCTGCTGCCGGCGGCGCTGCTGGCCGCGCCCGCGGCCTGGCTGGCGTACAGGCTGGCGCGCACCCCCCGCCCCTCCCGAGGACGCGGGCCTGGCCGAGGGGCTGGCCCGGGAGGAGTGGAGCTTCACCACCGCCGACGGCGTCACCCTGCGGGGCGCGCGTTACGCCATCCCGGGAGCCCAGCCGGTCATCCTGGCCCACGGCTTCGGGGGCAACGGCAACGAGTTCGACCTGCCCCGCGCCGGCCGCAACCTGGCGGTCTGCCTGGCGCGGGCCGGCTACGACGTCTGGATATCCAACTTCCGCGGCAACGGGCGGGGCGGGACGGTCTCGGACAGCGGGGGGTGGGGCCACGCCATCGACCACCTGGGGGCCTACGACGCGCCCGCCCTCATCGAGGGGGTCACCCGGGTCACCGGCCGCAAGCCCGCCTGGCTGGGCCACAGCATGGGCGGGCATGGTGCTCTTCGAGTACCTGCAGGGCGCCTCCTTCCGGGACGCAGGGGGCGGGACGGTCTTTCACGCGGACGAAGACCTGGCGCGGGAACGCAACCGCTGCATCGCCGCGGGCGTGGCCATCGGCAGCCCTCCCGCCTTCTACTGGGAGGGGGACGACTTCTTCGGGCGGCTCTCCGGCCACCCCGCGCACCGCGCCGCTGCTCAGGGGGCTGATGTCGGCCCTGCGCCCGCTGGAAGGCCGCGGCTGCAGCCTGCCCCTGGGCGTCCCCCTGTCCCGGCTGGCCGGAACGCGCCCGCGCCTGGCCGCCGCTCATCGCCTTCAGCCCGCTGGGCATCCTCCTCTACAACCGGCGCAACATCGAGGCGGACGCGGGGGTCAGCCTGCTCAAGTGGGCCGGGGACGACGTCTCTCCCTCCATGGCCCGCCAGCTGCATCCGGCATACTCGACCACGACTACCTCTCCTACGACCGGAGCCACAACTACACCGCCAACATGCGCCGCGTCACCGCGCCCATGCTCTTCGTCACCGGCACCGAGGACTTCGCCGACGCGGCCTGCATCCGCGAGTACGGATACGAGCGGGTGGGCAGCGAGCGCAAGGATTTCCAGTGCTTTCCCGGTTTCGGTCACACGGATCTCATAATGGGTAAGGCCGTGGACGAGAAGGTCTACCCCGCCATCGTGGCGTGGCTGGACGAGGTCACCGGTTGAGCCGAGCCATCAATAAGGGCGGCGCAGGCCTTCCTACCAGACCCGGGCAGACCCTGAAGCGCTAGCCGGCGCTCATGCGCAGGTTGGCCTCGAAGTTGAGGGGCGGGATGTCGTCGGGGTCGGTGATGACGTCCACCACCACCGGGCCTTCCTCCGCGAGCATCTCCTCCAGCACCGGCCTGATCTCTTCCGGCTTCTCCAGGCGCAGGCCCCGCGCCCCGAAGGAGGCGGCCAGGGCGGCGAAGTCCGGGTTGCCGTGGGCCGTACCGATGGTCCTCCCCTCGAACATGGTGCGCTGGCGGAAGTTGAGCACCCTGTACATGCCGTCGTTGATGACCAGCACCTTGACCCCGATGTTCTCCCGCACCGCCGTCTCCAGGTCCTGCAGGGTCATCATGAAGTCGCCGTCCCCCAGCACCGCCACCACCGGCGTCCCGGGGTGGACCAGGGCGGCGGCCAGGGCGGCCGGGAAGCCGAAGCCCATGGACCCGAAGTTGACGCTGCAGAGCCAGGACAAGGGTCGCTCGCAGGGGAGGAAGCAGACAGGGTAGAGCTGGTGCATGCCCGCCCCCGCGGTGATCACGTGCTCGGCCGGCAGCAGGCCGCGGAGCTCGCGCATGACCCGGGCCGGCGACAGGGGCACCTTGTCCGAGGTGGTGGCGGGGCTCCAGGCCGCCCGCCATTCCTCCCGCGCCGCGCCCAGGCGGTCCAGCCACTCCCGGCAGTCGACGGCCGGGGTGTCCCGGGTCCCCTGCAGGGCCTCCTGCAGGAAGTCCTTGACGTCCGCCTCGATGGTCATGGAGGCCCGGAAATGGCTGGAGAGCATGGCGGTGAGGTCGATGTTGACCAGGATGACCTCCCCCTGCACCGGCATGGTGTACTCGTAGGTGGTCATGTCGGAGACGGTGCAGCCCAGGCCGAGGACGAGGTCGGCTTCCTGCAGGGGGATGTCGGCCAGGACGTTGCCGGCGAAGCCCGCCCGCCCGAAGCAGAGGGGGTGGCTCTCCGGGAAGGTGCCGCGCCCGTTGCCGGTGGTCACCACCGGGACCTGCAGTTTCTCCACCAGCTGCGCCAGCAGGTCGGAGCAGCCCGAGTAGGCCACGCCGCCCCCCGCCAGGATGAGGGGGCGCCTGGCGTGCTCGAAGAGGTCCAGGCTCCTCCAGACGTCCTCGATGTGCAGGGCGGGCGGGTGCTCGGGCCGCAGGCGGAACCGGGGCGCGCCTTCCTCCCCCTCCTCCCGCCAGACGTCCTCCGGCACCTCGATGAGCACCGGCCCGCGGGCGTCGGACATGGCCAGGGCGTAGGCCTGCGAGAAGACGGACTGGGCCTTACCGGCGTCCTCGATGCGGAAGACCCCCTTGCACAGGGAGGAGAAGACGCGGCGGTGGTCCGCTTCCAGCATCCCGTCCGAGCCCTTGAGCTTCCGCTTGATGGCCCCGCTCAGCACGATCATGGGGCTGCAGTCCTTCAGGGCGTTGCCCACCGAGATGAGGGCGTTGAGGGTGCCGGGCCCGGAATGGGTCACCACCACGCCGGGCACGCCGGTGAGGCGCCCCTCGGCGTCGGCCATGCTCGCCGCCACCTGCTCGTGCCGGCAGGAGACGTAACGGATCCTGTCCCGGTACCCGTGCAGGGCGTCGACGAAAGCCACGTTGGACGTGCCGATGATGCCGTAGACCCTCTCGGCCCCCATGGCCAGCATCCCCTCTATCAGTGTCTGCGCGCAGTTCATACAGTGACCCCCTTTCCATCTGTAACCTCTAGTCTAGCAGGCTTTGCTTGCTTGTGGTCCATGCCTTGAAGTGCTACAAATTAGTTAGGGTATTAGACACATGGGGCCCGGCGGCAAAACCAGGATTCCACTAGTATTTTCACCCTTGCCCGGCGCTCTCGGCCGCCGGCCCCGCCAGGGGAGGTGAAGCAGATGCCGAGAGTGGAGGAAGACATCACCATCGGGGCACCGGTGGAGACCGTCTTCGCGTTCATGGACGATCCCGTCAACACCCAGCTGTACCCGGGCATCGTCAGCGTCCATGACATGACCGGGGACGGGTTGGGCCGCCACTGGCGGGAGAACTACCGCTTCGGCGGGATCGAGATGCTCGAGGAGTCCACGGTGATCGAGTACGACCCCAACCACAAGGAGGTGCTGGAGAACCGCGGCACCATCGAGAGCATCTGGCTGGAGGAGTTCGCCCCCGTCGAGGCCGGCACCCGCATCCATTTCGTGGTGGACTGGAGAGTGCCCGAGAACGTCCGGGACGAGGAGACCGTCTGCACGCTGGACGAGATAACCCGCGACTCCGTCCACAAATATCTTCATAATGTTAAATACACCCTGGAGAGCATCGGCTCCCTCCACTTCTGAGCAGCCCCGCCGCCACCGGCCGCACGCGCTATAATACAGGTGACGTGCTCGTTTCGTCGTACCCTGATCAAGGAAAGGAGCGGACATGGAAGACCTGGCGGGAAAGGTGGCGCTGGTCACCGGGGCGGCCCGGGGCATGGGCAAGCTGGAGGCCTTGAACTTCGCGCGCGAAGGCTGCCGCATGATCATAACCGACGTCGACGCGGAGGGGATGGCCGCCACCGCCGGCGAGATGAGGTCCCAGGGGTTCGAGGTCTGCACCTACGTCCTGGACATCTCCGACCGCCAGGCCTGCTTCGACCTGGCGGAGAAGGTCGAGTCCGAGGTGGGGCCGGTGGACATCCTGATCAACAACGCCGGCATCACCGAGTGCTACGCGGTGCTGGACCTCACCGAGGAGTCCCTGCGCCGCATGATGGACGTCAACTACCTCGGCACCACCTGGATGATGCAGGCTTTCGTGCCGCGCATGCTCGCGCGCGGGCGGGGGTACGTGGTCAACATCTGCTCCGTCGCCGGCAAGATCGGCAACCCCTTCATGGGCGGGTACTGCGCTTCCAAACACGCCCTCATCGGCATCACCGACACCATCCGCATGGAGAACTACGGCCGGGGCGTCAGGTTCATCATCGTCAACCCCGGCTACGTCAAGACCGGCATGTTCGAGGGGGCCAAGCTGCCCTTCATCACCGGGTGGCAGAACCCCCAGAAGGTGGCGGACGCCGTGGTGCGCGCCGTCAAGAAGGACCAGGCGGAGGTATGCGTGCCGGCCGCCGCGGTGCGCTTCGCCGCCCTCCTGCGCGGCCTGGCCCTGCCCAAGCTGGTCGATCTCATGTACCACGTCCTCGGCCAGGAGAAGAGCCTGGCCGGCTGGAAGAAGGACTCCAGCCGGCCCTTCTGACGCCGCCCCGCGCGGCTGCCTTGTGCCCCCTGGCCGTTCCCGGTGTTACAATCAAGTAACACCGGGAACGCTGTCATCGAAGGGGAACGCACATGTGGTGGAGATACGTGCTACTGAGGCCTGTCTTTGCCGTCATGGGCCAAGAGCAAGAAAATACCGGCTGCGGGTGTACGGGCGTGGAGAACGTGCCGCGCTCCGGCCCCTTCATCGTCGTCTCCAACCACCAGTTCTCCATCGACGTCATCGCCATCGCCCTGGCGCTGAAGCCGGCCCTGACCCACAGCCACATGTGGCCCTGGGCCAAGCGGGCTATCGGGGAGGGCAAGGAAGGCCTCCTGGGCAAGTTGCATCTGGAAGCTCTTCGGGGTCATCCCGGTGGACCGGGAGGAGGGCAACGCCGAGGAGGTCATCCGCACGAGCCTCGAGTGCCTGAAGCGGCGGCGAGATCGTCCACGTCTTCCCCGAGGGCACCCGCGGCAGGAAGAAGGAACTGGGGTGGTTCCGCTACGGGGTGGCCAACCTGGCCCGGGCGGCGCCCGCCCCCATCCTGCCGGTGGGGCTCTACCGCCGGGACTCCGACGGTGGAGTCCAGGTGAACATAGGCAAGCCCTTCTTCATGCCGCCCACGCAAGACCGATGCTGGAGAAGCTGGAGGAACTGGAGAGCCGGGCGGAGGAGAAGGTCTCGCACCAGATAGAGGCGCTGCGCCAGTGGAGCGAGCAGCATCGACAGGGACCGTAAGGGCATGCGCATGATCGCCCGCATCATCCGCATCATCGCGGATTTCGTCGACCGCCAGGACATCGACTTCAACCGCTTCTGCCGCATGGCGGAGGAGGAGGACAACGAGTTCATCAGGGACCGCGTCTATGAACTGCTGCCGTCCGACTGGGTCAAGCTGGAGGCCCCGGCCAAGGTGAAGGCGGCGTTTTCAGCGCTCCCCGTTCCGGGCATCGAGGGGTAACGGCACGCGAAGGAGGGATTGCTTATGGTGGCTGAGATGACCAGTCAGCAGTGGGCCTTGATCGGCATCGGGGGAGCCCTGTTCCTGTTCGGCATCATCGCCGTGGTAATGGGCACTGCGGGCCAAGGGGCAAGCTCTCGGTCATCGCCGGAACGACCACGTCAACCGTGGCGCAGGCCGCCGCCGGGGCGGGCACCGCCGCGGGGGCGCAGGTGGAGTTGAAGGGCGTGGCGGAAGGCCAGCCGGCCCTGACCTCACCGGCCACCAACACCCAGTGCCTCTACTTCAAGCACAAGGTGGAAGGGCTGCGGGTGGAGATGGAGACCGACGACCGGGGCAACATGCACAGGAAGGAGTCCTGGGACACCGTCTTCGAGGACGAGCGCTCCACCCCCTTCGTCCTGCGGGACTCAAGCGGCGGCATCTGGGTGGTGCCGGACGGCGCCGAGTTCGTGCCGGTGCTCTCCATGAACGACCAGAACGGCGCCTTCGGCTACAACGTCCCCCAGGAGAGCGTCACCGGGCAGGTGCTCGACAGCGTGCTGGACGCCATATCCCACGACTACGAGCACTACGAGAGGTACCGCACCTCGGAGTGGATCGTCCCGACGGGCCAGCAGTGCTACATCCTGGGCAGCGTGACCGGGCAGGGCGACAAGGCGCAGGTCTCCAAGGGCGCCAGCAAGTTCATCATCAGCTGCAAGAGCGAGGAAGAGCTGAGCAAGAAGTACAAGTGGCACTACGTGCTGTGGCTGGCCTTCGGCATCCTCTCCCTGGCGGGCGGGGCCGGCCTGGCCATCTTCGGCGCCATGAAAGAAGTAGAGACAGCCGGCGCAGGAATGCGGGCGCGGGAGTCCCGCGCCCTCTACGAAGATCCAGTACAATATGTAGAGGATGCAGCCCGGACAGGCCGAGGACGCGCCGCGCAGACGCGAAACCGGCTCCTCTTCCATGATGGCCGGCACTGGCCGCGATATTCTACCTGGCCTGAACGGCCCAGGGTCACGCTGATTACTGGGACCGATCCCGCACAGATGACCGGCGGAAATGGCAGACCGCCTGCGCCACCGATGCCCTCGGACCGTCGACGGTCTCCCTTCATCGCCGCGAGGCCGAACTAGCGCGCCACGTAGTCGGCCCAACGGGGATGAAGAGGATGATGGCTGGTAGGCGAAGGACGGCGATCCCCGGCACCATGGGCGCCGCGGGGCCGGCCTTCCGGCGACCGGCTGAGAGGCATACCCGTATCCTGATAGGGACCGTAGGCGTAACCGGGCGCGGGCTGCCGCCGCGGCGGGACGGGGGTAGGCGGGATGCGTCCGCGGCACCCGTGTATTGCGGTGCCTCACGGCAAATCCGGCAGGGAGGGCATCGGGAGGCGGGCTCGCCGCGGGCCAGCCTCGGCCCCGCACCTAGGTACAGAACATATCCTCCCGCCCTCTCTTCTAGTTCGCGGCCCGTCAGGCCGGACGGCGGTCACTGTCCGTGTCCCGGCCCGGCCTATCTACGGCTGGCGGCTCTCTCCGGCGGGTCCCTCGGCGGTAGCGGCGGCGCGGCCTTCTCCGGCATGGGCTTGGGGGCCTGGCGTCCGGCGTAATCCGGGCCGGTGGCGCTGGCCTGGCTGAGCACCTGCATCAGCTGGGCCGCCAGCCCCTCCAGCACGCCGCCCCCGCCGCCGCCCACCACCATGATCTGGGGGACGAAGTTGGTGCCGCGAGCGCGAGAGGGAGTCCACCGCGTTGACCATGGCCGTGGGGACGGAGCCCAGCGCCGTCACCTGGGCCTGGTAGGCCTTGGCCCGGGCCATGCCCACCGCCTCCACCTCCGCGCCCTTGGCCGCGCCGGTCTCGCGGATGAAGGCCGCCTCGCCGTCGGCCTCGGCCTTGCGGGCGTTGGCGTTGTTGGTCTTGATGTCCACGCCCACCTTCGACTTGGCCAGGTCCGCCTGCATGTCCGCGGTGCCCTTGGCCTGCTCGGTGTCGATGCGCTGCACCTGGGCGTCCTTCTGCCGCTTGAAGGTCTCGATCTCCTGGCGGGCGATCTCCCGCTCGGTGAGCACGCGCACCAGGTCGGCCGGGAAGACCACGTCCTGGATGTAGACGCCCTTGGTCTCCACCTGGTACTCGCCCAGTTTGTCCCGGATGTGCTCGAAGGCCTGCATCTGGACGTCCTGGCGGGTCTCGATGAACTGCACCGCCTGCATGCTCTGCAGCTTGTCGCGGAAGTGGTTGCCCACCGCCGCCTGCAGCACCTCGTTGACCAGGTTCTGCATGGTGCCCACCATGGAGATGACCCGGGGGGCCCGCGTGTCGGGCACGTGGATCTGCACCTGCAGGTCGATGGAGAAGACGAAGCCCTCGCGGCGACTTGGCCACGATCTGCTTGAGCTGACGGTCCAGGTTGTGGGCCTCCGAGGAGGCCTCCGCCCAGTTGAGGGTGAGGATGGCGGTGGGGACCATCTCCGCCTGGTAGATGCGGGGGTTCATGGGGTACTTGCCGGTGCGCAGCGGCTCCTGCCAGATGCCGCGGTGCCCGGGCCGCACCAGGGAACCGAACTTGAACTCCACGCCCGGAGGTGTCCTCGGTGGAGAGCCCCACGTAGGCCTTGATCACCGCCACTTCTCCCTGTTCCACCACCAGCATGGGCACCAGTTCCACCCCCACCAGGAAGGGGTTGAGGGCGTAGGCCCCGTAGAGCAGGGGGTCGTGCTGCAGGCCGATGCTGCCGCCGTTGTCCAGAAAGGCCTGGTAGTCCTGGAAGTTGTTGTGCAGGTTGTTCTTGCTGCCCAGCAGGGCGTCGATGAGCTCGAGGTCGCCCGCGCCGTTCGCTTCCAGCTGGAGCGCGTCGTCGAACTCGCCCAGGCGGTTGGCGATGGCGCCCGCCTGCAGGGGGTCGCCCTCGTAGGTGGTGACGATGCCCACCATGTCGATGAGCTCTCCCGATTGCTCGCCGGGCTGGGGCGAGATGCGCACCAGGTCCAGCTGCCAGGGGGCCAGCCCGAAGGACTGCGGGAAGAGCTTGCCGTCCTTGTCCGCCAGCTTCTTCAGGTCGGGGGAGACGGGCAGGCCGTAGACCTGGTTCTTGGTGATGACCATGAAGGCCACCGGGTGGATGGGGGCCATGGTGCCCGGGGGGAGCACCGGGCGCTGCACGCCCTTCTGCCCCCGGTTGTTCACGAACACCTCCAGCTCCGAGAAGTTGGCGTGCTCCTTCCGGTAGACGGCCGACTTGGCCCCGATGGGCAGGGGCTGGCCGACCTGGGCGATGACGACGCCGATCTCGCCCGCGGGCACCTGCACCCAGGGATACTTCTCCACCTTGAACACCAGCCAGAGCTTGAAGCGCAGGCCCGGCATGAGCAGGACCGCCTGGTAGCCCGCCTCCTTGTTGAAGGCGACGGGGTCGTCCTCGGAGAGCTTCCTCAAGGAGAAGCGCTTGATCACCAGGCCTACCTGAGTGGGGCCGATCTTGTGGATGGACGGCAGCAACAGTGATCAGAAACAGAACGACGATGCCCAGTATTACCCAACCCATGTGAGTGCACCTCCCTGTTACCCGTGGTCGACAGTTGTAAAGCCAATGATACACTATGGTGCCAGTACCGTCACTTTCCGGCGTCACCCTTCGCTTAACAGAAAATTAACACTCCGTTTCCTTGGCGCTTAACATGCCTGGGCGATGATGGAGACAGGAGGTGAAAATGATGAAGAAGAAGCTGGCGACGATGATGATGGTGGCCCTGGCCGTGGCCCTGTTGACGGGCGCCCTGGCCCCGCTGGCCCTGGCCGAGGGCGAGGAAGGGGAGACCGGGCGGGGCGCAACCTGCCGCCGGAGCTCGCAGGAGTACCAGGGCGAGGTGCAGGAGGCGCTGGCCACCCTGCAGGAACCCATGGAGCGCGTCCGCGCCCTGGCCGCCGAGCTGAAGGAGGGCCGCAGTGCGGTCGTCGATCCGCCCTGCGAGAGAAGGGCGCGGGAGCCGTCCGGGAATTCGGCCCGGACCTGCGCGCCTACGTAGGAGAGATCCCGCGAGGCTTTCTCGGGCATGCGGGAGCTGCGCTCCGGCGTCCGCGCCTTCCGCAACCTCAAGCGCGAGGTGGCTGCGGCGGTGCGCGCCGGCGATACCGACACGGCCATCGAGCTCATCGAGGGCGCCCTGGCCAAGGTAGACGACACCAAGGCCAGGCTGGAAGGGCTGGCCGGCGAACTGGAGGCACTCCAGGCCACGCAGGCCGAGCTGCTCGACAGGATCAACGCCTGGACCCCGCCCGAAGGCGAGGAGTCCGGGACCGGCGGCGAAAGCCCCCCGGCGGATACCGGCGGCTCCCTCGGCGCGTTGTCGTTCTGAGCGAGGCGGGGAGGGGTTTTAGATGCGAAGGGCGGGCGAGTGGGTCAGGCGCAACCCCTGGGACCTCGCGGCGTGCCTGCTCTTCCTGCTCTGGTGATCATCCTGGTGCTGGTCAACCTGTCCATGTTCCCGGTCTACCTGGACATGCCCTACCACCTGGCCGCCAGCCAGGCCTTCGTCCGGTCCGGCGGCGTCACCACCTGGGACTGGTGGGAGTTCGCCCCCGCCGGCCGGCCGCACATCTACCCGCCCTTCCTGCACGTGACCATGAGCGTCCCCCTGCAGCTGGGCATCTCCGAAGAAGCGGTGGGCACCTTCTTCAGCCTGATGATGTTCCCGCTGATGATGCTGTCGCTGTGGTGGATGGTGCGCCAGCTCTTCTCGTCGCGCCAGGCCTTCTACTCGTGCCTGCTGCTGCTGATACCCTACACCTTCTTCTGGCAGACCGCGGTGACCACCGCCGCCGCCCTGGTGCTGGTGCTCACGCCGCTGATCTTCCTCGCCCTGGAGCGGAAGCGCTGGGTCACCCCGGCCATCCTGCTGGCCGTGTGCCTCTACACCCACCTGGTGATGGGGCACCTGGTGGCCCTGGCCCTCTTCATCTACCTGCTGCACCGGCGGGAGATGTGAAAGCCCATCCTCAAGGTGCTGGCGGCGGCCTACATCCTGTACATCCCGTGGGGCCTCAACATCGCCCTGCACTTCTCGAGCTTCTCCACCACGGAAGCGGGCGGCGACGCCTCCGCCGTCCACCTGCTTCATCTGGCTCATCGCCGTGCTGGCCCTGCCCCTCTGCTACGTCAAGAAAGGCCGCTACTACCTGCTGCGCCTCGTACTTCCTGAGCATGGTGCCCATCGCCTTCTTCTACCCCAACCGCTTCTGGGAGGGCCACGTCTTCCTGCCTCTGGCCATGCTGGGCGGCCTCTTCCTCAACACCCTGCACGACGGGCTGGCCCACCTCTTACGGGTCCCTGCCGGAGCTTCGCGAAGCGCGCCCGGCCGCTGGCGGCAGCGAGCATCGCCATCATCCTGGTGCCCCTGCTGCTGGTGGACCCGGTGGTGGCATGGGGAGGGAACGGCGTAAGCCAGGCGGCGCCCCAGGCATACGGACGCCGGGCCTTACGGGCAGGCCGGCCCCCACGCCGGTTCCTATCTCCCGGGGCCTGACGGGCAACCGCCCGCCGGGCTCTCGGGCCCTTACGCGGCCAGGCCCTATGCGGCTTCTCCGTATGCCGCGGCGCCCTATTCTCCTTACGTCGCCGCCAGGCCGGGCAGCACGGGCTACCCCGCCGCCGCCCTGCCGGCCGCGTCGCGCGACGCGGCCGGCAAGGATTCCCCCAACCTCGAGGTCAGGTACACCACCCCCCTGAGCCTGCTGGGGTTCGAGGACGGCAGGGGCCTCCGGGCGGAGAGCCGGGGGGATATGTTCAGCCAGGCCAACCTGGAGCTGTGCCGCATCGTCGAGGAGCAGACGGAGCCGGGCGACGTGGTCTTCGTCGACGATGCCCGCCTGGCCGACCTCATCTTCGCGGAGACCGGCCGGCCGGTGACCTCAGGGATGTTCCGCGAGGTCCAGTCGGACCAGCAGGCCACCCCGCGCGAAGCCAGCCTGGTCATCGCCCCCTCTGCGTCCGGCGCCGCGACTACCGGTGCCCCTGCCAACCTGCGCGCCGGCGTGGGCGGCGCTAAGGCGCCGGGCATCGCCGCCCTCGAGGAGGCCCTGGGCGAGCCGGTGGCGGAGGTGGGGCAGTACGCGGTCTACGTGAACGGACAGGCGACGGCGAGCGTGCAGCCCGCCGGCCCCGCCCTGCCCCTGTGGGCGGCCTACGTCATCCTGCTGCTGGCTGCGGCCCTCGTCTTCCTGGACCAGTTCCTCTACCTGAAACGGCGATCAGGCGGTGGGCCGGACGGGGGTCTCGTCCCCGACGAGCCGGCCCTGGTGGATATTGCGCCGGCGGAGAACGGCCAGGCCTCCCAGGCCTCCTTCCTGGTGGCCATCCCCTGCCTGGACGAGGAGGCCAACATCGGGCAGGTGGTGCGGGAAGTGAAGCTGCAAACGCCGGAAGCCCGCGTCCTGGTGGTGGACGACGGGTCCCGCGACTCTACGGCGGAAGCCGCCCGGGCGGCGGGTGCCGCCGTGGTCAGCAACCCCCGCAACCTGGGCATCGGGGCCAGCCTGCAGCGCGCCTTCGCCCTGGCCCTGCGCTCCGGCCACGCCTGTCTGGCGCGCATGGACGGCGACGGGCAGCACGACCCGGCCTATCTCCGCGCCCTGCTCGAGCCGCTGCGCGTGGGCTCAGCGGACGTGGCCGTCGGTTCGCGCTACCTCAACAGCGACGGCGGGGATGACGGCTCCACCACCTCGCTGCGCCGCGGCTCCCGCAAGCTCTTCTCCCTGCTGGTGCAGGTGTACACCGGCCGCAGCTTCTCCGACCCCAACTCCGGCATGTGGGCCTACAACCGGCGGTCCATGGAGTTCCTGGCCTCAGCCGACCTCTTCGACTACCCGGAGGGGGACATGCTCATCGCCCTGGAGCGTGCGGGCTTCACGGTAGCCGAGGTCCCGGTGCGCATGCGTTCGCGCCACGCCGGCCGCTCCTCCCTCAACCCCCTGAAAGCGCTGGGATACCTGGCGCAGGTGGCCTTCCACCCCATCTTCGATCCCACCCGTAAGACCTCACCCACAGCATAGGGACTTGACCGAGCGCCTTCCCACAAATGTTACTTGACAGTCAAATTAGCCCGTATTACCTTATTATCAGGACGCTTCAGGCTGCGAACCATGCGCGCGAGAGACCCTTTCGGCTGTTCGGCTCACTACGCAAGGAGGTATGGGGATGGACCTGGTCTACGGCACCGAGGAATTCGCCCAGGCATACCGGGAGATGCTCGACAAGCGGCTGGCGGAGGAGTCCAAGCCCTACCTCTACTTCTCGCCCGAATGGATAAGCGAGTACGAGAAGGCGACGCAAAACGACGCCGACTACAAGGAGGTCGCCAAGACCTGGGAGGGGACCGTGGTCCTGCACGTGGAGGCGGCACCGCAGTACGGCATCGGCATCGACATCTACCTGCTCATGGACCTGTGGCACGGCGACTGCCGTTCCATGAGCATCGTCCCGCCCGAAGCCGGCGAAGCCGGCGACTTCGTCATCACCGGCACCATGGACCAATGGATGAAGGTGGGGCGCAAGGAGCTGGACGTGGTCAAGGGGATGATGCAGGGCAAGCTGCGTCTCAAGGGCGACCTGCCGACCATCGTGCGCGCTGTCAAAGCCTCCATCCGGCTGGTGGACATCAGCTCGGACGTCGGGGGGAAGTACCCGGACGAGTTGAGCCCCGAGGAGATCGAGCAGACCCGCGGCTGGATCACCCCCCTGGGCGAGCAGTTCGGCCTGATGCCGGTGGTCACCAGCTAGAAGCCGAGTCCCTTCAAGCCCCCAGCAGCTCGGCCGTCCGGTCGCGCCCCTCAAACTATGATAAAATGATGGGGCGAGGAATTTCATCGGGCCGCACCGGAAAAAGGAGGCAGAAGGTGAAGACTATATTCAGGATCCTGGGCATTCTGGCGGGTTATATCGCGAGCATCCCCGGCGTGCTCGCAGGGTCCATCACCGGCATGTTGACCACCATGGACAGCAGGATCGCGGCGGAAGCTATCAACGAGACCATGAAGTATTACCAGAGTTTCATCTCCGGCTTCCTGGACTCACTCGATCCCGTAGCCACGGCGGAGGTGGGCAACGAGATCATCAAGTACCACACGGACTTCATGTCCGACGTGGTGGGGGGGATGGACTTCCGGTGCGTGGCCGAACTGCTCAACGAGATGGTCCGGCGCAACACCGGGTTCATCTCCGACATGGTCACCGGCATCGATTCCGAGATCATGGTCGCGCAACTCAATGCCAACGTCGAGTTCCTCAACGAGGTTCTCAACGGGCTGGACCCCGAGCTCATCAAGACACTCGCTGTACGGATCAACGCGGCCTGACGCTCCCGGTCAGAAGCCGAGTTCCGTCAGCTCACCCTGGATCCATTCCTCCACCAGGTCCTGGTATCCCAGGAACTTGTCGAAGAGGTCCTTGTCGCCCAGGATGCCGAGGTGGGGCAGGGCCCAGAGGGCCAGGACGTGGACGTTGGAGACCTTGATGCGGCGGGAGAGGATCAGCTGGAGGGGGTCCACCCTCCTCAAGACCCCGTCGCTGTAGGCCTTGCGCGAGCTCACCGTGAACACCGGGTAGCCCCTGCCGAGGCCTACGGCGTGTTCGAAACCGTCCTGGTGGAAGGTGATGGTGCTCTGGTATTCGTGCTTGATGGCCAGCCCCACCCTCCTGCCGTCGAAATCGTCCATGATGCCGGCGATGCGCTCGTCTTCGAGAAAGTAAGGGGTGGCGAAGGTGAAGAGGTCCTTCTGCATCTTGAAAAGGCCCTCCGCGTCGGACTCCATGATGAAGCGGTTGGTGCGGTCGGCCGTCTTCTGGTCGTGGAACTCGGGGTAGAAGTTGAGGATGTTCCAGAGCTGCTTGACGGACTCGAGGGGGTTGGGCATGCCCGGCTCAGCCCTCGTCCCGCCCGATGTGGCGGCGGATCTCCTCGGTCGAGGTGGTGCCGGCGGCCACCTTGGCGGCGGCGTTGCGCCACAGCGTCCTCATGCCCTGCGCAACGGCCGTCTCCTTGACCTTGCTGATGGGCACCTGCGTGGTCATCATCTCCTTGAGGCCCTCGGTCATGGGCATGACCTCGTAGACGCCGACGCGCCCGCGGTAGCCGGACCCCCCGCAGGCCTCGCAGCCCCGGGCCCGGTAGAGCGTCGGGCCCGCCTCCTCCAGCCCCAGCTCGGCCAGCTCCCGCTGGTCCGGCGCGTAGGCTTCCCGGCAGTTGCTGGCAGAGCCGGCGCACCAGCCGCTGGGCGATGGCCAGCTTGACCACCTCCCGCACGTAGAAGGGCTCGATGCCGATCTCCACCAGGCGGAGCAGCGTCTCGGGCGCGTTGTTGGTGTGCAGGGTGGAGAGGAGGAGGTGGCCGGTGAGGGCGGCCTGCACCGCCGTGTGGGCCGTCTCCAGGTCGCGGATCTCGCCCAGCAGGATGATGTTGGGGTCCTGCCGCAGCACCGAGCGGAGCACCTTGTCGAAGGAGAGGCCGATCTCGTGGTTGACCTGTATCTGGTTGATCAGGTCCAGCCTGTATTCCACCGGGTCCTCGATGGTGACGATGCGCCTGGTGATGTCGGAGATGCGGTTGAGCATGGCGTACATGCTGGTGGTCTTGCCCGAGCCGGTGGGGCCGGTGGAAAGGACAAAACCATAAGGCTCATCTAGAGCTTTATTTATCTTCTCGAGATCGTCCGGTTCGTACCCGAGTTCCTGCAGCTGGACGGTGGCTTTTCCCTGGTCCAGCAGGCGGAGGCTGGCGGACTCCCCGTAGATGGTGGGGGAGGTGGAGACGCGGAAGTCCACGTCGCTGCCGCCGTACTCGGCGAAGAAGGAGCCGTCCTGGGGCAGGCGCCGCTCGGCGATGTCCAGGTTGGACAGGACCTTGATGCGGGAGACGATGGCCGGGTGGGCCTGCGGGTCGAAGCGGGTCTCCTCCCGCAGCACCCCGTCCACCCGGAAGCGCACCAGGGTGGAGGTCTCCCCGGGCTCGACGTGGATGTCCGAGGCGCGCTCCTTGATCGCCTTGACCAGCAGCAGGTTGACCAGCTTGACCGTGTCCAGCTCGTCCACCTCGGCGCGCTCTACCTCTACTTCACGGTTGCGGTCGATGAAGACCAGCGATTCCTCGTCCCACTCGCCGATCTTCCGCTCCAGGGTATCGCCGCGCGAGTAGCGCTCGATGGCCTCGTTGACCTCCAGCGCGTCCACCAGCACCTGCTTCAGCTCGTGCCCGCTGGCGAAGGACAGCTCCTCGAGGGCCTCGCCGTCCAGGGGGAAGGACACCGCGACCACCAGGAGCCCTTCCTCCCGCCCGACGGGCATGGCCCGGTGCTTGCTGTAGAGGTGGGGAGGGACCAGCTTGACGGCCTCGGGGTCGACGGCCTCCAGGTCCAGCCGCGAAACGGGCAGGCCGCTGTACGAGCTGACCGCCTGCATCATCCGGGGCTTGTCCAGCAGGCGCAGGTCCAACAGGGTCTCCGGCCAGCCCCTTGCCGCCGGAGCGCTGCTTGTCCCGGGCCGCCTGCAGCTGCGCCGGCTCCAGGTAACCGTCTTCGACCAGCCAGTCGCCGAACTCCGCGTCCATCGCTCCCTGCATCCGTGTCACCTCCGACCTGGTAGGCACTGTCGCCGTGCAACCATCTTAGCATGGGCGAGTCGCGGGCGATAAATGGGACGCGGCCCGCCCGCGGGGAGAGCCGCTGTTTACGGCAGAGGTTTCAGTATGTAAAATTTAGGCATGAACGGAACGCCGGCCATCGAATTGAGGGACCTGGTCAAGGACTACCCGCGGCAGGCCCGCCTCACCCATCTCTACGGGCGCGCCCGGGGGGACGGCGGGACCCGCGCGCTGGACGGGGTCAGCCTGCAGGTGGGCAGGGGCGAGGCCGTGGGCCTGGTGGGCACCAACGGCGCGGGCAAGACCACCCTGCTGAAGACGGTGTGCAACCTGCTCCTGCCCACCTCGGGCCGGGTGCTGGTCGACGGCCTGGACTCCGCGAGGGAGGGCCGGGAAGCGCGCCGCCGCCTGGGCCTGGTGGTCTCGGACGAGCGCAGCTTCTACTGGCGGCTCAGCGCCCGGCGCAACCTGGAGTTCTTCGCCGCGCTGCACGGCATGGCCGCCGCCGCCGCCGCGGCCCGCATCGAGGAACTGGCCGCCTCCCTGGGCATGGGGGACTTCCTCGACCAGCCCTTCTCCGACCTCTCCAGCGGCATGCGCCAGAGGGTCTCGCTGGCCCGCGGCCTCCTGCACGACCCGGGGATACTCCTGCTGGACGAGCCCACCCACTCCCTGAGCCCGGAGGCGGCCCTGGAGGTGGACCGCATCCTCGGGCAGTCCCTGCGGGGCGAGGGGGGCAAGGCCCTGCTGCTGGCCACCCAGTCCCTCAAGGAGGTGGAGCGGGTCTGCGACCGCATGTGCCTGCTGCACCGGGGCCGGGTGCTCTTCTGCGGCGGGATGGAGGGCTTCCGCGCAGAGGCCCTGCGGCGGGGCGGCGAGCCGGGCATGGACCCGGACGAGCTGTTCGCCGCCTTCCTCGCGGGGGAGGAAGCGGAGGGGGCAGGGGCATGAACAAGGCCTGGGCCTTCCTCAAGCGGGACTTCCGCATCGAGATCAGCTACCGGCTCAACTTCCTCCTCTCGCTGGTGGGCATCTTCCTGGCCGTCTCCGTCTTCTACTTCCTGGGCAAGATCGTAGACCCGTCGGTGGTCGACGCCACCAGCCCGGATTACTTCTCCTTCGTCATCATCGGCATCGCCTTCTCCAGCTACCTGCGCACCGGGCTGTCCGTCTTCTCCGACAGCCTGCGGGAGGAGCAGATGATGGGGACGCTGGAGGCCATGCTGGCGACCTCCACCGGGTACACCGCGGTCATCGTCTACAGCTCGCTGTGGCGGTTCCTCTTCACCTCGGTGACCGCCCTGGTCTACCTGCTGATGGGGGCGCTCTTCTTCGGCCTGTCCCTGGGGAACGCCAACCTCCCGCCCGCCCTGGTGCTGCTGGCGCTGACCATCATCTCGTATTCCTCCCTGGGCATCCTGGCCGCCTGCTTCATCATGGTCTTCAAGCGGGGCGACCCCATCAACTGGCTGGTGGGCAACCTCTCCACCCTGCTGGCGGGGGTGTACTATCCCCTCACGGTCATGCCGGGGTGGATGCAGGGCCTGGCCAAGCTGCTCCCCCTGACCTGGTCGCTGGAGGGCCTGCGCCTGGCCCTGCTCAAGGGGTACGGGTTCGGGCAGCTGAAGGAGGAGATACTGGCGCTGGCGATCCTCTCGGCCGTGCTCCTGCCCGCGAGCCTGTTCCTGTTCAGGCTGGCCGTCAACCACGCCAAGAAGGTGGGCAGCCTGATCAAGTACTAACCCGCCACGTCAGCCCGCGGAGCGGGCGCCATGCATGTAACCCGGGGTCGTCAGCCCCGGGTATAGAGGCATCAAAATAAGACCGATCACCGCTACATGCAGAAGCGGCACCCGTTGGGGAAGAAGGTCCCCAGGTAGGAGAGGGGCTCCAGGTCCTTCTCCTCGTCCCGGTCCATCCAGTAGAAGATGGAGTCGTCGTCGTACCAGGTCTCGCGCCTCTCCTCTCGGGGTCTTCGCGCGGGCTTCGCTCCCTTCCGGCGCCGGCCCGGTTCTCCGGAACCTCCATGGCCTTACTGCCCCCCCGCCGCCTGGGCGGCTTCCGGTGGATAGATATAGGTCTCGATGAGGGCCCAGCCCAGCCTCAAGGCCTTCTGGTAACGAAAGCCCATGGTGTCCGAGGCGAACTTGAGGTAGACGTAGGCGAAGGCGTTGGTGGAGTCGAAGTCGAAGCGCTCCAGCCGGTAGGGCTGCCCGGGCCGCGACGCCTCCGGCGTAGCTCTCGGTCTGGGTGACCACCCAGGCCGTGTCCGACAGCCAGGTGTACGCGTTCCGGCTGTCCGCCAGCCCGGGCGGCAGGCCGGGGAAGGCCGAGGCGTCGTGCCCGGCGTAGTTGATGGTCCAGGTCCCCTGGTTCTGCCGGAGCGCCGAAGGCGGGCCCCTCGACGGTGAAGTCCCGCGGGTTCTGGTCGAACCAGGCCAGGGCCCAGGTGGGGTCGGCGGCGCTGACGGCGATGGCGTAGATGTACTCACCGGGGCCCAGGTTGGGCAGGAGCGCCTCCCGGATGGCCGCGAACATCTCCTCCTGCTCGGACGGGGTCATCCCCACGCTGCCCTGGTTGAGGTCGTCGATGTATATCTGGAGCTCCGCGGTGAGCCCGGCGATGACCGTCTCGATGCCCTCGCTCCGCATGTCGCCGGTGTCCAGGTAGTGCTGCTTCAGGTGCTCTTCCTCGCCGGCCAGGTCCTGCTCGGACCCGGTCCAGCAGGATGCCGTTGACCCCCGCCGCCTCGGCCTCGGCGTACTTCGCCCAGGCCTCGTCGAGCACGGGGTTGTCGATGTTGACCCTGGAGAGGTCCGGCTGGCCGCAGCCCGCCGCGCCCACCAGCGCGCCCACCGCCAGGAAGGCCGCCAGGGCCGCCGCCATGTACGTGATGACCTTGCGCAATCCGTCCGCTCCTCTCGCCTCGCTCATGCCTTCGACTCGATTATATCGCTGTCCTTCTTTAGACGCTCCCGGGACGCCTCCCCGGCGCTGCCCCTGGTTTAGACGCCGCCGCGGGAAGGAAAAAACGCAATAACGGGAAATAACCAGATAAGGTAACAGCAAGGCTCCGATGCCGCTTGAAGAGCTGAAAGGAGAGAGGACATGGAGGACGACTTCTTCCGGGACGTCGAGTTCAAGGAGGTCGCGACCCGCTCGGGCCCGGTGGAGCTGCCCATCCTCTACCGCGCCGCCACCTGCGTCGTCGGGCTCTTCTCGGCCCCCGCCGCCGGGGTCAGGGCCCTGCTGCCCTCGCCGGACCTGGTGCCGCTGGAGAAGTGGCCGGGCCGCGCCATGCTGGCCTTCGTGGCTTTTGCCTACCACGACACCTCCATCGGGCCCTACAACGAGTTCGGCATCGCCGTGCCGGTGAGCTACAAGCCCAGGCGCAAGCCCGGGCTCATCCCCGCCCTGCGCATGCTCTCCACCCTCTCCTTCGAGACCTGGGTGTGGAAGCTGCCGGTCACCACGGAGGCGGCCCTCAACGCCGGCATCGACATCTGGGGGTACCCCAAGTTCCTGGCGGACATCGACTTTGAGGAAGGGACCGGACTCCGTGGCCTGCCGCCTGGCCGCCGAGGGCAAGCACATCCTGACGCTCACCGTGCGCAAGAAGAAGCCCGCCACCAAGACCTACCTGGACTTCAACACCTACACGGTGAAGGACGGCGATATCCTCCACACGCCCGTGCGCGGCGTCTCCACGGGCATGGCCCGCAGCGTGCTGCCGCACTCGGCCGCCCTGGAGCTGGGCGATCACCCCCTGGCGGGCGAGCATCGGCGGCCTGGGCCTCTCGAGCAAGGCCACGGCCTCCCTGTACATCCCCGACCTGCAGACCATCCTGCCCGAGGCCGAGCAGTCCTACCCGCTGTAACCGTCCGGACAGACGTGGAAGAGGGGCTCCGGAGAGCCCCTCTTTTTACGTAGTGTCGATTATCAGATGGCTAGTGGAACTTCTTCCCCAGCACCTTCTCGGAGTACCCGGCATAGTCGAGGAACTTGGTGAGGCCGCCGTTCCAGAAGGGATAGCCCGCGCCCATGATCATGCACAGGTCGATCTCCTCCGGCCCGGCCACCACGCCCTCCTTGAGCATGATGTCGATCTCGGTGGTCACCGCCTCGCAGGTGCGGTCGACCATCTCCTGGGGAGTGGCCTTCTTCGGCGGGTCGGCCACCACCATCTGCGCGGCGTACTCGGCGTCCACGCCGTCCGCCCCGTAGACCCCGGGCTTCTTCATCTCCACCAGCTTGCGGATATTGTCGCTGACGTGGTAGCGGTCGGGGAAGGCGCCGGCCAGGGTCTCCAGGGCGTGCATGCCCACCGCCGGACCCACCAGGGCCAGCAGGATGAAGGGGGGCATGGGGGCGCCCAGCCCGATGAGGGCCGCGTCGATCTCCTGGAAGGTGTTGCCCTCGTCCACCAGGTCCCAGTTGACCACCATCATCCGGATGAGCAGCCGGTTGACCACGAAGGCCGGGCGGTCCTTGCAGAGCACCGCGGTCTTCTTGATCTTCTTGGCGATGTCGAAGGCGGTGACCAGGGTCTGGTCGTTGGTCTTGTCGCCGCGGATGATCTCCAGCAGCGGCAGCACCGCCACCGGGTTGAAGAAGTGGAACCCCACCACCCGCTCGGGGTGCTTGAGGTCGGAAGACATCTCGGTGATGGGCATGGAGGAGGTGTTGGTGGCCAGGATGCAGGTCTCGCTGATGACCCCCTCCAGCTCGGCGAAGACCTTCTTCTTGAGGGGCATCTCCTCCAGCACCGCCTCGATGATGAAGTCGCAGTCGGCCAGGTCCGCGTAGTCGAGGGTGCCCGTGCACCAGGCTGGTGAGCCAGGGCAGCTGGTCCTTGTCGATGCGGCCCTTGTCCGCCTGCTTGGCCAGCTCGCCCTGGATGTAGCCGAGGCCCTTGTCCACGAACTCCTGCTTGATGTCCTTGATGACGATGGGCACCTTGAGGCGGCGCAGGAAGAGCATGGCCAGCTGGCTGCCCATCAGGCCCGCGCCCAGCACGCCGATCTTGGTGACGGGGGAGGGCCACCCCTCCGGCACCCCCACCGGCTTCTTGGCCCGCCGCTGCACCAGGTCGAAGGAGTAGACCGAGGCGCGGCACTGGTCGGAGATGATCAGCTCGCCCAGGGCGTCGTCCTCCAGCGCGAAGCCCTCGTCCACCGAGATCTTGCCGGTCTGGCGGATGATCTCGATGGCCTTGTAGGGGGCGGGCGCCTTGCCGTGGGTCTTGCCGTCGGCCAGCCCCTTGGCGGCGTCGCACAGCGCGTCCACGTTGGAGAAGTCGGGCGCCGGGCGCTCGACCTTCTCGGTGCCCTCCAGCAGCCCGACGGTGAACTCGATGCTCTTGTCCAGGAACTCCACCGGCTCGTAGATGCGGTCGGCGATGCCCAGCTCGAAGGCGGCCTTGCCGTTGAGCATCTTGTTGTTGTTGAGGGCGTTGCCGACGATGACCTGCAGCGCCTTCTCCGGCCCGATGAGCTTGGGCAGCAGGGTGGTGCCGCCCCAGCCCGGCAGCAGGCCGATGAAGCACTCCGGGAAGGACAGGGCGGGCACCCCGTAGGAGATGGTGCGGTAGTCGCAGGCCAGGGCGATCTCCAGCCCTCCCCCCATCACCGCGCCGTTGATGGCCGCCACGGTGGGGTAGGGCAGGTCCATGATGCGCTTGAAGGCGGCGTGCCCCGTCACCGCCACGTTCCTGGCCTCCTCGAAGGTGGTGATGGTCTCCACCTGGGTGAGGTCGGCCCCCACCGCGAAGATGAACACCTTGCCGGTGAGCACCAGCGCCTTGACGTCGGGCACCTCGGCGATGCGGTCCAGGCAGGCGTTGAGGCTGGCCAGGCCGCCCGTGCCGAAGGTGTTGGGCTTCTTGTAGTCGAATCCGTTGTCCATGGTCACCAGGGCGATCTTGCCGGCCCGGGTGTCCGCGTAGGTCTCCTTGAACTGGGTGATTACTTCGTCCGCCATAGCTTCCTCCTTTCCTCCACTCCGCCTATCCCTGCACGTTCTCCCAGATGACCGAGCCGCCCTGGCCCAGGCCCACGCACATGGTGGCCAGGCCGTACTTGGCGCTCGGGTTCTCCTCGAAGAGCTGGGCCAGGTGGGCGAAGAGGCGGCAGCCGGAGGAGGCCAGGGGATGCCCGAAGGCGATGGCCCCGCCGTAGCGGTTGAGGCGCTCGTCGTCGAAGAGCTTCATCCCGAACTCCTGCATGAAGGCGATGACCTGCACGGCGAAGGCCTCGTTGGCCTCGATGAAGTCGAGGTCGTCGAACTTCATGCCCGAGCGCTCCAGCACCTTCTTGGTCGCGGGGATGGGGCCGATCCCCATGATCTCCGGCTTGACCCCGGAGAAGGCGTAGTTGACCAGCCGCATCTTGGGCTTGAGGCCGAGTTCCTCGACGGCCTTGCCCGAGGCCAGGATGACCCCGGCCGCCCCGTCGTTCAGGCCGGAGGCGTTGCCGGCGGTGACCCTGCCCTTGACCCGGAAGGGGGTCTTCAGGTCCGCAAGGCCTTCCATGGTGGTCTGGGGGCGGGGCTGCTCGTCCATGTCGGCCACCTTCCACCCGCGCCTCGGTCCAGACGGTCATGGGGACGATCATCTTCTGGATCTTGCCCTCGTCGTAGGCCTTCTTGGCCTTCTGCTGGCAGAGCAGGGCGTACTCGTCGCACATCTCCTTGGTGATGCCCGGGTACATGTCGTGCAGGTTCTCCGCGGTGATGCCCATGTTCAGGGCGCTGGGGTCCACCAGCTTCTCGGAGATGAACCGCGGGTTGGGGTCGGCGCCCTGCGCCATGGGATGGTGCCCCATGTGCTCCACCCCGCCGGCGATGATCAGGTCGGCCGCCCCGATGGCGATCTCCGAGGCGCCGAAGCAGGTGGCGGTCATGCCGCCGGCGCACATGCGGTCCACCGACACCCCGGGCACCGAGGCGGGCAGCCCGGAAAGGATCACGGTGGTGCGGCCCATGGTCATCCCCTGGTCGCCCATCTGGGTGGTGGCCCCCCAGACGTTGTCGTCGATGCGCTCCTTGGGCACCTGGGGGTTGCGCTCCAGCAGGGTGCGGATGACCTTGACCACCATGTCATCCGCCCGGGTGAGCCAGAACACCCCCTTCTGGCCGGCCCGCCCGAAGGCGGTGCGCACCACGTCCACCAGGTAGACTTCGTTCAATTCCCTGGCCATTACTTCCCCTCCTTCTCTATCTCTCGGCGTCGCTGCGGTTACGTTCGCGGACGCGCGAATGGACTATCCTGGGATTCGATGGATTTATTGACCCTGTCTCTCCGGCTTAGGCTGCAATTTCTGCTGTATCCTTTCGTCCGGACCCGACCCGTTGGAACACCAACATTCTATCACGGCAGGGGTTGATTTTGAAGGAATCGCCGGAAAGGGGTGTTTGGAAAGGCAGGGCGCCTGTCGATATATATAGTGCGGGTGTTCAGTTTGTCGCTGCTGGTGATAGAATAGAACTGTAAGCGCGGACGGGAAGCTGGGTGGGAGGCCAGAAGGTACTCCATCGTCGGGGAATTCGCAGCCGTTTTTCACACTAATTTTCTCACTACCGGGAAGGTGCGGGCATTGCCCGCGTTGAAAGAGAAATCGTGATTTGTATCTTCACCGAAGCTGTTCTGATGATTAGGAGGTGGTGGCTTATCGGCGGGCTTCAGAAAAGGTTTATCGAATGCTCCATTGTCACTCTATGGGAGGTGATGAGTTGAATAAGGACATCGTAAGGAACATCATCCTGGCCATCGCCCTGGTCATCGTGTCTTTTTTCTGGATGTGGCTCTATAACTACACAGGCGCCAAGGCCTTCTGGGTGGCCCTGATCAGCTTCGGAGTCTATCTGGCGGCGGGTGCGGACGGAAGGAAACTGCCCTGGATGACCCTGGGCGGCGTGCTGGGTGTGGTCCTCGGGGTGGCGACGTACTACGTCTCCATGCTGGTGCTGCCCTTCCGCGTCGGCACTTCGGTAGCCATCGCCGGCGCCGTCTTCCTGCTCATCGGCGCCGTTATCTGCCTGCTGCTCAGCCTGATCAGGTCCGGGATATTCCTGGAGACCTTCCCCATGATCCTGGTGGGGTGGGGAGGCATGCTGGGGGCGCTTTACCGCTTCGACTACCTCTTCAACGAACTGGTGGTGGAATCCATGCCCCGGGTCATCACCACCTTCCTCGGGGTGATGGTCTCCGTCCTCTTCGGGCTGCTGTTCGGAGCGCTGCTGGGGACCACCATCCTCAAGCTGGGCAGGAAGGAAGAAGCCGGGGAGAGGAACTGCCCGCGCCCGAGGCCCTGGATAAGGGGGTGGCATGAGATGCGCAGGATGAAAAGACTCTCGTTCCTGGTTCTGGGCATCATCCCCCTGCTGCTCCTCACCACCTTCCTGCCGGCCGGGGCGGTCACCACGGATAAGAACCAGCCCGAGGACCGCTCCCAGGAGTTGGTGGTATGCGAGACCGACGCCTCCGGCGTCATCCAGGAGATCAGGGTGTTCGACACCATCGGCGTCGAGGAGACGGCCGGCGGCGGTTCCGTCGACATCAAGGAAGAGTACCTGTACGCGGGCGACAAGCCCGACAAGATAGTCGGGGTCACCAGCTCCACCAAGCCGGAGATCGACGGCGACTACATGGTCTGGAAGGGCCTCGACTCCGGCGCCAACACCAACACCATAGCCGACGTCCAGTTCTCCAAGGCCATGGTGGAGGAGGCCAAGACCCGCATCCCCCTGAAGGTCAACTACCAGTACTACTTCGACGGCAAGAAGGTCTCGGGCCCCGAGGACATCGCGGGCAAGACCGGCCACTTCCGCATGGAGGCCACCTTCACCAACATCAGCGGGGAGTCCACCCCGGTCGCCTACAAGGACCCGGACACCGGCGAGACCCTCTACCAGAAGACCGACGTCTACCTGCCCCTGATCATCCAGCCCTACGACTGGAAGTTCGACAACCAGCACTTCTTCAACCTGCAGACCGATCCCATGGCCTTGATCATCCCCAAGCCGGACGTCACCCAGCCGGGCTGGACCATCCCGCTGTTCCCCCCGGCCACCGACGCCAAACAGTCCATCTGGATAGAAGCGGACGTCAAGGACTTCCGGATGCCCGCCCTGGCCCTGGTCGTCGCCTTCAAGTACCCCACGACCAACCAGGCCAACGCCCTCGACCAGCTGGGCCCCGGCCTGAACGACCTCTACGGGGGCATCAAGACCCTGGACGAGGGGTTGAACACGGCCGTAGCCGGGCTGGGCTCGGCCGCCACCCCGGACACCCTCATCTACGGCATCGGGCAGATCTACGACGGGCTGCTCACCCTGTCCAGCAACACCGAAGGGCTGGGCTACGCCGAGACGCAACATCGACAACGCCATGATCCCCGGTGTCGTGCAGGCAGCCGCGGGCATCGGCGCGCCGGGCACCCCCGACACCCTGCTCTACGGCATGAACTCCATGCAGTACGGCCTGGAGAGCATGAAGGCGGGCATGGCAGCGCCGGCACCCCCGATCCCTGCTCTACGCGGTGGACAACGTCCAGATGGGCCTCAACCAGGTATACGCCGGGCTCAGCCAGGTCATCCTGGGCCTCAACAACGGCGCCCCTCCGGGGGCATCCTGCAAGGCCTGCAGGCGATGAAAGCAGCGCTCGACGCGCCCTACGTCATCCAACGGACCGAGTCATCCCCGGCCTGCAGGTCATGGCGGCGGGCATCGGCCCCGCCGGCCTCTGACACGGGGAACCCTGCTGGACCAGATCAACCAGCTCATCGCCATGTTCTCCGCGGACAACTTCCCCCACGTGCGCCGCCCGGCTGCACCATGTACGCTTACGTCAACAACAACGCCGCTTACGGCGGCACCATGAACGCGCAGGACATAGCGGTGCTCAACGGGATGATGTCCGCCATCGCGGCCAGTTGAGCGCGGCGCTTCCCAGACATCGACGCTGATGTATAACGGCCTGGTGACGGCTCCGACCCCGGCATCATCGGCGGGCTGCAGTACATGTCCGCCGTGCATGGGCCAGATGATCGCGGACATCGGCAGCGCCGCGACGCCGGGCACCCTGCTCAACGGGCTGGCCAGGTGCAGCTGGGCATCGGCAGCGCCGCGACGCCCAACACCCTGCTGTGGGCCATGGGCCAGATACAGCTGGGGTTGCTGGCCATGCAGGGCGGCATCGGCAGCGCCGGACACGCCCGACACCCTGCTCTACGGGGCAAGCCAGGTATCCGGCGGCCTGTACCAGCTGCAGAGCGGCATGATCTCGTACTCGTACTCCGACCCGGGCCTGAAGGAAGGCCTGGAAATACTCGTCAGGCGGATTGGGCGAGGCCATCGCCGGGCTGGGCAGCGCCGACACGCCCGACACCCTGCTCTACGGCGCCAACCTCATCGAGGACGGCCTCACCGAACTGCAGGGCGGCCTGACCCAGGCCACCGAGGAGGGCACCCAGGTGATGATCACCGGGCTGGACGGCAGCCTCACCACCATCAACCTCACCAATGGCGAGCTGCTGGCCATCCAGGCGCGGGCCGCGGAGTTCGACGCCTTCCTGGGCAAGCCGCTGGAGGGTGATAGCATGATGCGCTTCATCTACCAGACCCCGGCGGTCTACAGCTACAATGACGGGGGAAGCTCCAGCCATACGGTGGCCATCGTCCTCTCCATCGTCATCGCCCTCATCCTGGTAGCGCTGGGACTCTTCGTCTTCCGCAAGCTGGCCTAGACGACGCAACGACAGAAAGAGGCGGGGTCCACCCCCGCCTCTTTTTCTTCCCCTTGTGCCCCAACCTTTACCCCCGGCCGGGTCCCGATTCTTTACCTTGAGGCGCCGGCCCGGGCCTTGCGATATCATGGTCTCATGAAAGAGGACTCACCTCCGCCAGGACCGGCCCCGCGGGGCGTCCCCCGCAAGTCGCCCACCCTGCACGACTTTCCCTACGACCACCCGCGCCGCAAGTGCTACCACAAGTGGATCATCAACGTGGCCCCGCCCGGCCGCATGCACTGCCGCTACGGTTGCCTGTACTGCTACGCGAGGGATGCCGTCTACTCCCGCAACCGGGGCGAGGCCCCGCTCTACTACGCCGGTCTTACCGAGGTGGTCGAGAAGGAACTGGGGCGCCTGCGGCTCTGTCCGCCCGTGTCCCTGTCCAACGCCACCGACCCCTGCCAGCCGGTCAAGCCCCTCCGGGCCGAGGTGAAGCGGCTGGTGCGGATGCTCCTGGCCCGGGGCGTCTCCCTGAGCGTCGTCACCAAGGGGGACCCCTCCTTCCTGGCCGGCCTGCCCGGGTTCGCCGGGAACCCCCGGGTCTTCACCGCCATCACCCTGGAAGGGCCCCGGGAGATACTGCGCGCCCTCTCGCCCCGTGCCCCCTCGGAGGAGAAGCGGCTGGCGGCGATGGGGGCCATGTCCGCGGCCGGGGTACCGGTCATCGCCCGTGTGGACCCGGTCCTGCCCCACCTGTGGCGGGCCGTTTACGGCGAGGGCTGGACGGAAGAGCTGGAAGGGCTGGTCGAGAGGGTGGCGCAAGCCGGCGCGGGGCACGTCATCTCCTCCACCGGCACCTTGAGCGCCGGGGCCCGCAAGGAGGTCCACCTGGCGATCCAGGCCGCCTCCCGCCCCGGGGCCGAGGCCTTCCTGCGCGATTACCTCTACGACCGGGAGTATCCCGGCTCGGGCTACCGCCTGTCCAGGCGAGACCGGCTGGAGTTCCACCGCCACCTGCGCTCCCTCTGCGAGGCCCGGGGGATGACCTACGCGGCCTGTATCGAGCTGGAGGCGGGCGAAGCCGACTCGCCCGGCTTGCCCCACTGCGAGGCCTTCCCCGCGCCCTTCTGCCTCCGGGACCCCGAGGGGTTCTTCCGCCCCCTGGACGGCTGCACCGCCAACTGCTATCTCAACTGCCGCGGCCTCGAGGAACCGCCTTGCGGCGAGCCCCGCCTGGCCGCCCGCCCCGCACCCTACCGGCCTGCCTGGCTGCGCTGAAAAGCCCTTGACAGGCCGGCGGGGCGGTGGGGGACACGAGGAAGACGGGCCAGGGAAGTAAAAAAGACGCCCTGGCAGGCGCCTTTTTTATTAGGTGCTGTTAGCCACCGACATATAGGGCTATTTCAGGGGGTGGAATGTGCTGATTCCATCTCATGCTATAGGGCATATGGGGTTGGCCGGCAGCTAACAGCGTTGGGCCGTATTCAGTTTTTCAAGGTCGTAACCATTGACTCTAGCTAAACACTAGCTTAATAGGGAGTACCGCGCACTGAGCGACATCATACGTTGTCTTTAGCTCTTACTGGTCCCACCCGTTAAAGCTCGATATCAAAATAGCATGCGCCAGACGATGGTGTCAAGCGCTTTGGTCACGTTCGCGCGCGCCCTGCCCGGGATCATCTACGACGGGGCCTTTAGCCTTGCTGGGCTGGGGCTTTATCCCATTACCCCAGAACCTGTTCTCCCTATCCATGCGCTTGTCCACCAGGCGGTTGCGCCTCTCCTCCAGGTACTCCTCCCAGAGGATGCGCCGGCCCCAGATGGTGGAGCGCAGGAAGTGCTCCACGCGCGCCTTGGCCCTGCCGGACACCTCCCGCAATTCCTCGTCGACGTCGTCCCGCGGGGGGAGCAGGCGCAGCTGCACCGGCTCCGGCGGCTCCTCGCATTCCACGAAGGGCAGCTTGTGGTTGTCCAGGGACTCCTGCGGCACCAGCACCCGCAGGGCCTGCGGCACCACGCTGACGTAGATGACCCGGCCGGCCGGCATCCTGTAGGCCTCGCCGTCGATCTGGGCGAAGGTGTCGGTCTTGCACTCGACGCGCATGTTCCGCGCCTGATGGAAGGAGACCTTGCGCGAGAAGCCGTGCCGGCCTCCCAGGATGGCCATGAGCACCAGCACGAAAGCGTAGTAATTGGGCACCTGCTTGCCGATGGTCAGGCCCAGGACGCCGTCGTTCATCCTGGCTTCCGGGTGGATCTTGACGTAACGGCCGAAGAGGGGGGCGTTACAGAGGATGGCGATGACGCACCAGTCGTCGAAGGACTGCCCGTCGTAGTCGAAATGCAGGTGGTACTTCTTGCGCTCCTCGAAGAAGACCATCTTCAGGCCGCTGTAGAAATAGGCCGGAACGCGGAAGCGCTTGTATTTGTAGGTGGCGTCGGCTATCTCGGAGTCCACCCCCAGCCCGAAGGAGACCGCCGCGTAACGGTTGTCGTAGCGGATCAGGTCGATGGTGCGGTAGCTGTCGCCCAGGATGGCCCGCAGGGAAGACTCGCGGTCGGTGCGGTCGTAACCGACGTTGCTGGCGAAGTCGTCGGCGGTGCCGGCGGGGAACATGGCCAGCTTGAGGTGGGCGTTGGGCACCTTCATGATGCCGTTGATGATCTCGTTGGCGGTACCGTCGCCGGAGACCGCCACCACCACGTCGAAGTCCTCGGCCCACTTGGTGACCATCTCCTCGGCGTGCCCGGTCCTCTCGGTGAAGAGGGCCTCGTAGTCGACGCCCATCTTCCTGAGCTGGTTGAGCAGCCAGATGCCCTCCTTCTGGGCCTTGCCGCCGCGCGAAACCGGGTTGACGATGACCAGGTAGCGCTTGTCCTTATGGGTCTTCAACATAGGTCCCCTGCCTCGCTCGCTTCCCTGAACGCACCAAGATACTATCACAAAGCCCGGCCCGGATTACAGGTGGAGGGCAGGTGCTATAATCAATGGACTATGGCTGAAGACCTCTTCGACAGGCTCATATCCGGCGACCGCCGGGCCGCGGCGCGCGTCATCTCGCTGGTGGAGAACGACGGGCCCGGCGCCCCGGAGATCATCCGCCGGCTGCACCGGCACACCGGCCGGGCCCACATCGTGGGCATCACCGGGCCCCCGGGGGCGGGCAAGAGCACCCTGGTGACGGCGGTGGCCAGGGAACTGCGGTCGCGCGAGAAGACCGTGGGGATAGTGGCCATCGACCCCACCAGCCCGTTCTCCGGCGGCGCCCTGCTGGGCGACCGGGTGCGCATGCAGGAGCTGGCCACCGACAAGGGGGTCTTCATCCGCTCCATGGCTTCGCGCGGCTCCCTGGGCGGGGTGGCCCGCGCCACCAACGACGTCATCAACGTGCTGGACGCCTTCGGCCGGGACGTCATCATCGTGGAGACGGTGGGGGCGGGGCAGGTGGAGGTGGACATCGTCAGGTTCGCCCATACCTCGGTGGTGGTCACCATGCCGGGGGCGGGCGACGAGATCCAGGCCATCAAGGCCGGCATCCTGGAGATCGGCGACGTCTTCGTGGTCAACAAGGCCGACCGTGACGAGTCCTCCCGCACCGCCATGGAGCTCTCCCTGATGCTGGAGCTCTCGCCCCGGGCGCCGGACGCCTGGATACCCGCCGATACTGAAGACGGTGGCCACCACCGGCGAGGGGGTGGGGCAGCTGGTCGACGCCTTACTCGAGCACCACCGTTACCTGCGCGAGCATGACCTGCTGGAGGCCAAGCAGCGGGAGCGGATGGTCTCCGAGATGCTGGAGATCATCACCCAGAGGGTGGGCAGGGCGGTGGAGGGCCTCATACGTGAAGACGGCCCCATGTCCGGCCTGATGCACCAGCTCCTGGACACCCGCGAGGTGGACCCCCACACCGGCGCGGCCCTCATCATCGAAAAGCTCAAAGAGACTAATGGGGTCAGGTCTCTACTTTTGAATTTCCATCCAGATACTGGTAGCGAAGCAAGCTACTCCGCTGCCAATATCTGGCAGGAAATTCAAAAGTAGAGACCTGACCCCATCTCTAGCGCTAGTTAAAGCGGAAGCGGATGACGTCACCGTCCCGCACCTCGTAGTCGCGCCCCTCCGCGCGCAGGTGACCCGCCTCCCGGGCGGCGTTGAAGGAGCCGTAGCCCAGGAACTCCTCGTAAGGCAGCACCTCCGCCTTGATGAAGCCCTGCTCCATGTCGGTGTGGATCCTGCCCGCGGCGGGAGCGGCGTGGGTGCCGCGCCGGACCGGCCAGGCCCGGCACTCCCTGGACTCGACGGTGAAGAAGGTGATCAGGTCGAGCAGGCGGAAGGACGCGGCCACCAGCAGGTGCAGCCCCAGCTCCTCGATGCCGTAGTCGGCCAGGAAGTCGGCCAGGTCGCCGGGGTCCAGCTCCTCCAGCTCCGCCTCCAGCTTGGCGCAGAAGGCGACCACCTCGGCCCCCTCGGCGGCGGCGCGCTCCCGCACCGCCTCCAGGTGAGGACCGCCGTCCGGCAGGGACGCCTCCCCCAGGTTGGCCACGAAGATGACAGGCTTGGAGGTCAGGAGGAAGAGGGCCTCCAGGTATTCCCTGTCCTTCTGCTTGAGGTCGAGACTGCGGACCGGCCGGCCCTGGTCCAGGACGGCGCGCGCCCGCTCGAGCACCTCCAGCTCGGCCTGCTTCTCCTTCTCCCCGGTGCGCACGGCCCGGGCCACTTTCTCCAGCCGCTTGTCGAGGGTCTCCAGGTCGGCCAGGGCCAGCTCGGTGTCGATTATGGCGATGTCCCGCGCCGGGTCGAGGGTGGCGGCGATGTGGGCCACGTCGGGGTCCTCGAAACAGCGCACGGTATGGGCTATGGCGTCGACCTCGCGGATGTGGGACAGGAACCGGTTGCCCAGGCCCTCCCCGTGGTGCGCCCCCTCCACCAGCCCGGCGATGTCGGTGAAGCGGATGGTGGCCGGGACGGTCTTCGAGCACTCCGCCTTGCTCGGACACTTCCGCCAGGCGGGGATCGGGCAGGTGCACGATGCCGGCGTTGGGCTCCACCGTGGAGAAGGGGTAGCCGGCCACGGTGGCGTGGGTCTCCGCCAGCGCGTTGAACAAGGTGGACTTACCGGAATTGGGAAGCCCCACGATGCCGATCTCCAGGCCCATCCACCCCCCTCGCGCTAACACTTTCGCCCTGATTATCGACGCTCTCCCACCGCAACTAGCCATGCCCACTGTCTTATAAATATAATATCCCCATGGACTTGTTCAAGCACCCCGCATGGCTCCTGGAGGCGGCGCACTGGGCGGCCGTGGTGGTCATCGCTTTCCTCCCCCTCCACACGGCCGTGGAGGTGTCCACCCTGCTCTGGGCGGTCATCATGGGGGTGCTGGTGCTGGAAGGCATAGCGCTCTTCGCCTACCTGAGGAGGCGGGGGCAACTGCCGGAGGAAGCCTTCCCCTTCCTGCTCATCTTCGACGCCGCGCTGATCTCCGTCCTCATCGCCCGGGGCGGCGGCCTGGCCAGCCCGCTCTACCCCATGATGCTCATCTTCGCCACGCTCAACTCGCTCATCCGCCGCTGGGCCATCGCCGCCGCGGGGACCTTCATCATCAGCCTCTGCTACGTCACCGCCTGCCTGGCCTGGGATTCGGGCTCCTTCGGGTACGACATGGTGGTGCGCATCGGGGTCATGTACGCCGCCACCGCCGTGCTTTCCTGGATGATAGCCCTGGACACGAAGGAGCACGGGCGCTCAGCCCACATGGAGACCCTCTACGAGATAAGCCAGTCGCTCTCCCGCTCCCTGGACCTGGAGAGGACCCTCACCAACATCCTGGAGTCCACCGACGAGGTGTTCTCAACGGACATCAGCTCCATCCGCCTGGTCAACATGGGCGCCAACACCCTGGTGGTCAAGGTCTCCGGCTCACCCGACCTGGTGAACGGAGAGGGGCAGATCGAGATAGAGCTGGGGGAGGGCTTCATCGGCTGGGTGGCCAAGGAGGGAAAGCCCATCATCGTCAACGACGTCGCCGCCGACCCCCGCTTCGCCGTCTTCCCCAAGGCCCGCAAGAAGGTGGCCTCGGCCCTGGTCGCGCCCATCTTCCTGGGGGACACGGTGGTGGGGGTGCTGTCCTGCGCCTCCTCCCGCCCCAAGGTCTTCACCGAGGACGACCTGCAGCTGCTGGTGACCATCTCCAACCTGGCCGCCACCGCCATCGAGCGGGCCGAGCTCTTCGAGCGCGTCAGCACCCGCGGCGAGGTCATCGTGGAGAACATCAACTCCTCGATCGTCGTCACCGACCCCGAGGGCCGCATCACCCTCATCAACCAGGCGGCGCGAGACCTGCTGGGCCTGGAGGACGACGTCAAGGGGGCCGACGTCGGCCAATCGCTGGCGGGAAGCGTTCGCAGCTTCGACCTCTTCTGGCAGCGGATCCAGCGTGAGGTAACCGCTTCGGGTGAGGGGGAAGGGGCGCCGGGGGAGGAAGCCGCAAGCGAGGCAGGCGAAAGCGAGGGAACGGTGATGGGGGAGGAGTGGATGAAGGCCTCCTGGTCGCAGGAACTCCGCACCGCCGGCCCCAACGAACGGTACCTGCTGGTCAAGTCGTCGCCCATCCGGGCGAGTTACGACACGCTCTCGGGCTTCGTCCTCATCCTGGACGACATAACCGAGCGGGTCAAGGTGGACGAGATCCGCAACGAGCTGATGCTGATGATCGCCCGGCGCGTGGAGGAGTTCTCGGCCCTTTACGAGATGGGATACTCGCTGGCCGGCATGAGCGACACCCAGTACATGCTGGACATGCTCATCCGGCGGGCCCTGGAGATGCTGGAGGCGGGCGCGGGGGCGCTCTCCCTCTACGACCCGGATCAGGACGCCTACGTCTACAAGGCCATCGCCGGGATGCAGCGAGGAGCTGCTGGGCCTCTCGTTCAAGGCGGGGGAGGGCCCGCCGGGAGAGGTGGCCGCCGGGCGGGAGCCCCTGCGAGTGGAGAGGGCCGCCCCGGCCGGGGCGGCCCTGCTGGCCGGGGAGGTGCCCGGGGAGGTCTCGGCGCTGATCAGCCCCATCGTCTGGAGGGACAAGGTCACCGGGGTGATCGAGCTGTACCGGGACGCCGGGGAAAGGGCCTTCTCCGGGGACGACCTCTCGCTGCTGGCCCTGTTCACCAGCCAGGCGGCCATCGCCCTGGAGAACGCCAACCTCTACCAGATCATGTCGGAGGACAAGATGAGGATGGAGTCCATCCTGCTCTCGGTGGCGGACGGCGTGGTGGCGGTGAACAGCGACGCCCAGGTCATCCTGGTCAATTCGGAGGCCGAGAAGATCCTCAACCTGCCCCCCTTCACGGACGTCCAGGGCCGGCACGTCAAGGAGGTCATCCGCAACCCGGACATCGCCAACCTCCTGCTGAAGAGCCTCTACACCAAGGAGGACCTGGCCCTGGAGATCACCCAGAGCATCCCCCGCAACCTGATCATGGAGATACAGACCTCGGTCATCGACGACGAGCGCGAGGAGCGCCGGGGCGTGGTGGCGGTGCTGCGGGACATCACCCGCATGCGCGAGCTGGAGCAGGCCAAGTCCGACTTCGTCTCCACCGTCTCCCACGAGCTGCGCACCCCCCTCACCTCCATCAAGGCCTACACCGCCACCCTGCTGCGGGAGGACGTCACCTTCGACAGCTCCACCCAGCAGGAGTTCCTGCGCATCATCGAGGACGAGGCCGACCGCCTCACCCGCCTCATCGCCGACCTGCTGGACGTCTCCCGCATCGAGTCGGGCAAGTTCGAGCTGAAGACGCGGGAGTTCGACTTCATCAAGCTGATGAACATCGTGGTCGACAAGATCATGTCCTCGACCGAGATCCACGAGGTACGCACGGCCACCCCGGACACCATGACCCCCATGGTGGCCGACCCGGACAAGATCGAGCAGGTGCTCCTGAACCTGCTGGGCAACGCGGTGAAGTATTCGCCCCGCGGCGGCACCATCGACATCGAGGTCAAGGAGTACTCCAACAAGATGGAATGCTCCATCCAGGACCACGGCGTGGGCATCCCCAACGAGCACCTGGCCAAGGTGTTCGACAAGTTCAGCCGGGTGGACAACCGCGCCACCCGGGGCATCGGGGGCACCGGGCTGGGCCTGTACATCACCAAGAGCATCGTGGAGGCCCACGGCGGCACCATCTGGGCGGAGTCGAGCCCCTCCAGGGGCTCAAAGTTCCACTTCACCCTGCCGCTGGACCCCGCGCGCAGGAAGAGCCAGCACAGGCCGGAGGGAAATTTCGCTTTATAATCGAGGCGGTTAGGGCATATAATAAAATTTGACAAGGCTTAAAAAACCTCGGGGAGGATGCGCTTTGGAGGAGAACGAGCGGGCCATCAAGATACTGCTGGTAGACGACGAGCGCAACATCCTGGACATCGTCCAGTTCAACCTGGAGGTGGAGGGCTTCGAGGTGCTGACCGCCTCCGACGGCCAGGAGGCCCTGCGCACGGTGAACGACATCAAGCCGGACCTCATCCTCTGCGACATCATGATGCCGGAGGTCAACGGGCTGGAGGTGTGCCGCCGGCTCAAGGCGGACGGCCGCACCAACCAGATCCCCATCGTGATGCTGTCGGCCAAGGCGCAGTCCCAGGACAAGCTGGACTCCATCGAGGCCGGGGCGGACGACTTCGTCACCAAGCCCTTCGACTTCAACGACCTGGTGGCGCGGATCAAGGTCAACCTGGTCCGCGCCAAGCAGAAGAAGGACGTCAGCCCGCTCACCGGCTTTCCCGGCTCCATCTCCATCGAGGCGGAGATCAAGAACCGCATCAACCGGGGCGAGGCCTTCGCCACCCTCTACGTCGACATGGACAACTTCCGTCCCTTCAACGAGGTCTACGGTTTCCCCCTGGGGGATAAAGCTATCAAGATGCTGGCCGATATTATCGATGACGCCGTGCGCAAGGTGGGAAACGTCGAGGATTTCGTAGGACACGGCGGTGGGGACGACTTCGTGGTCATCTCCACCCCCGACAAGGCCAAGTCCCTGGCCGTGTTCCTCATCGAGAACTTCGACAGGAGGATCACCACCATCTACAAGGAGGAGGACCTCCAGCGGGGGTACTTCATCCGGACGGACAGGATGGGGAAGGAGAGTTACATCCCCATAACCACGGTGAGCATCGGCATCGCCTCAAACGAGCACAGGAGGATCAGCACCCACTGGGAGGTGGGCGAGATAGCCAAGGAGACGCTGAACTACGCCAAGTCCATTCCGGGAAGCACCTTCTTCATGGACAGGAGGGCCAAGTAGCGAAGACACGAAAGGAAGCAAAGAGTGGACACGAAGAGGATCCTGATCATCGAGGACGAGGAGAACATCTCCAACATCCTCAAGCTCAACCTGGAGGTGGAGGGATTCGAAGTGAGGGTGGCCGGTGACGGAGCGAGCGGTTTCGCCACCGCCCTGGACTTCCGGCCGGACCTGATCACCCTGGACGTGCTGATGCCCCAGCGGGACGGCTGGGACACCTTGCGGGACCTGAAGACCGACGAGCGGACCAGCTCCATCCCGGTGGTGATGATCTCGGTGGTGCCGGAGCAGAAGAAGGCCATCGACCTGGGAGCGCAGCACTACCTGGTCAAGCCGTTCCACTTCGACCAGGTGCTCCAGGTCATCCACGGGGAACTGGAGGAGAACTGAAGAGCGGCCGCGGAAGCGCCTGAGGAGAAAGATGGAAGAGAAGTACAAGGTCCTGGTGGTAGAGGACGACGACTCCATCTCCAACGTGGTGGAGCTCAACCTGCGCCTGGACGGCTACGAGGTGTTCCTGGCGGCCGACGGCGAGGAGGGCCTGGCCATGGTGGAGGAGGTCGAGCCCGACCTGGTCATCCTGGACGTGATGATGCCCAAGATCGACGGCTGGGAGGTGCTGATGCGCCTGCGCCAGCAGCCGGAGACGCGGGACATCCCGGTGATCATGCTGACGGCCATGGGCGACGAGCAGTCCAAGGTGATGGGCCTGCGCGGCGGGGCCGACGACTACGTGGCCAAGCCCTTCAGCCCCCTGGAGCTCACCGCCCGGGTCAAGGTCATCCTGGACCGGGTGGGCAGGCAGCAGCGGGCGGCCGGGCAGGAGGAGGGGGACGAGGCGCCCATCAAGCTGGAGCAGATCCCCGTGCAGAAGGGGGACACCATCATCCTGGTGCCCAAGGAGGACATCTACTACATCGACACCAAGTACGAGTACGCCAACATCCACACCTACTCCGACTCCTACCTGACCACCTACAGCCTGACCGAGCTGGAGAAGTCGCTGGACCGCAAGATGTTCTTCCGCACCCACCGCAGCTTCATCGTCAACCTGAAGAAGGTCAAGGAGATCATCAAGATCTCCCGCAACAGCCTCATCGTGGCCTTGAACGACGAGAAGGCCAGCCGGGTGCCGGTCAGCCGCCGCCAGGCCACCCTGCTCAAGGACGCCCTGGGCATCTAGCCTCCGTCGTCGCTCGCCGCATGACATTCCGTTTACCCGCCCCCATCAAGGGATATAACAACCTTAGTAGTATCCGCGAAGATGAGAACGGAGGTACCGCAGCATGAAACTGAGCGCCAGGAACGTACTCAAGGGCAAGGTAAAGAGCATCGAGCACGGGGCGGTGAACACCGAGGTGACGGTGGAGCTGGCCGGCGGCGCCGAGGTGGTGTCGATCATCACCAAGACCTCGGCCGAGGCCCTGGGGCTGAAGAAGGGCAAGAAGGTCTACGCGGTCATCAAGGCCTCCAACGTGATGATCGGGGTCGACTGAAACCTCGCTAGCTTGACAAGCGTCACGACAGCGTGATACTTTTTCTTCGCATCGCAGGTTTTCCGAGCAGACCGGCCTAAAGCGAAAGCCACGGCCGCCTGCCGACAGGGTGCAGCTGGAAACGGTTGTGCCTCCCGCGTTTGGAAAGGGAAACCGGCCGGCGAGATAGAATCGTGGGCATCCTTTCCAAGAGGGATGCCCTCTTGTTTTATCTTCGCATGCCGTCCTTTCCGCTGCGGGAAGGACGGTTTTCTGCTTCCGGGGATCTGCGGTGAGTGGGAGGACCGGACACTGGAAGGAGGAAAGGTATGCGCAGATTCTTCGTACTATTGCTGGTGGCGCTGATGTGCGTCGCTCCCGGGGTGGGCCTGCTCCACCTGGCCGTCTCGGCCCCGGTGGACGGCGGCTTCCAGGCGGACGCCGTCTCGGCCGCCTCGCCCAACTACCGGGTCTTCTCGGAGACCGACCTCAAGTCCATGAAGGAGATAACCCACGACCCCGACACCGCCGATCACCGAGGATGTCTGGGGCGGGCACTACACCTGCAACAAGAACTCCGACCCTTACTCCTACTTCGAGCAGGACTGGGAAGGCGTCGACCTCTCCTACCTGCTGGAGCAGGAAGTCGGCATCAAGGCCGACACCACCGGCGTCAAGATCATCGCCGCCGACGGCTACGCGGTGACCCTGTCCATCGCCGAGATGCAGGGCAACGGGAACCCCGACGGCCTGAAGACGCTGCTGGGCTACATGAGGAGCGACGAGAGCGCCTACAACCCCGGAGCCCCCAACGGGGCCGGGGCGCCCTACGTGGCCCCGGTGACCCCGGACAACGAGCTCGACGCCGAGGAAGGGCCCTTCCGCCTGGTCATGCCCCAGAGCGTGGTCGGGCCGGACTCCGCGCAACCTGGCCTACAACGCCCCCGCCGGCACCGGCACCGCCAACTGGCAGAAGGCGGTCCGGCAGGTGCGGGCCATCGAGGTGCAGCCCCTGCAGCCGGGCATCCCGGCCATCGACGCGGAGGCCATCCCCGAGAACCAGGTCGTCGTTTACGGCAACATCCTCAACCGCCACACCTTCACGGTGGACCAGCTCAAGTCCATCAACCCCTTCACCGGTACCTACCATTACCGCAAGTCCAACACGGCCCCGCCCCCGGCCTACTTCGAGGAGGACCACGTCTGCACCGGCCTGCCCCTGGCGTACCTGCTGGAAAACGTCCTCGGGCTGCAGGACACGGCTGCCGACGTTTCGGTATACTGCCAGGACGGCTACAACCGGACCTTCACCCTCGACCAGGTCATGGGCGTCTTCCAGACCGACCTGCAGATGCTGCTCTGCTGGAACTATCGACGGGGCCGACCTGGGGCCGGAGCCGGACGGCAACGGTCCCATCTACCTGATCAAACCGCTGGAGACCGCCGACCCCACCGAGACCAACAACAAGTACTGGATGAAGAGCGTCAGGTCGGTCCGGGTCAACACCACCACCGACCTGGGGCCGGACCCGGCCAAGATACCCACCGACCGCATCATCGTCTACGGGCTGGCCGACGCGGGCAACGTCCCCAACGAGTGGTTCCTGGCCGAGGGGTGCACCGGCTACGGCTTCGAGGAGTGGATCCTCATCGAGAACCCCAACCCCTGGGCTACCCACGTCATCGTGGACTACATGATCGAGGGCTCGACCACCCCGGTCACTCTCGAGTACGACGTACCGGCGGAGTCCCGCTTCTCCATCAACGTGGCCGACCAGGCAGGCGTCGGCGCGGATAAGAACGTCAGCGCCCGGGTGGAGGGCTACCACGGTGACTCCATCGTGGTGGAGCGCGCCATGTACTGGGGCGGCCGGGAACGGCGGGCACTGCTCCGGCGGCATCCAGCAGCCCCTGAACACCTGGTTCCTGGCCGAAGGCGCCACCCTGGGCGGCTTCGAGACCTGGGTGCTGGTGCAGAACCCCAATGCCACCGACGTCACCGCGGACATGACCCTGATGACCGCCGAGGGCGCCCAGAGCCCGCCGGGCCTGCAGGGCCTGGTTATCCCCGCCAACTCCCGCAAGAGCTACAACCTGGGCGAGTACGTCCAGACCTATGACGTCTCCACCCAGGTGGTGGCGGACGGCGACATCGTGGTGGAACGCGCCATGTACTGGAACGAGCGAGGACGGCGGCAACTGCGCCGGCGGCGTGGCCGGGGTCGGCAACGAATGGTACCTGGCAGAGGGAGCCACCAGCGCCCCCTTCGAGACCTGGGTGCTGGTGCAGAACCCCAACGCCGCCCCGGTCAACATCGACATGGACCTGATCACCGGCGAGGGCGTGGTGCAGGGACCGCAGGAGTCCATCCCGGCCAACTCGCGCAAGAGCTACAACCTGCTCAGCTACGTGGACACCTTCGACGTCTCTACCAAGGTGGCCGCGGACGGAGACGGGGTCATCGTGGAGCGCTCCATGTACTGGAACGACCGCGACGGCGGGCACTGCGAGAGCGCCAGCGACCACGGCAAGTTCCGGGCCTACCTGGCCGAGGGGGCCACTGCCGGCGGCTTCGAGACCTGGGTGCTCTTCCAGAACCCCGGGACCATCGACGCCACCGTGTACGTGACCTACCTCACCGACGAGGGCGTCGTCATCAAGGACCCCTTCGTGGTGGCCGCGGGGACGCGCCTGTCGGTCAACCTGGTCAACGACGTAGGTGAGAAGTACGACGTATCCACCGCCGTAGAAGCATCCGCGCCGATCGTGGTGGAGCGCGCCGTCTACTGGGGCGACGCGTATGGACGGCAGCTGCGCCAAGGGGCTGTCCGCCTGGTAGGCATGGAATAGACCGCCTGACAAGTGGATTTTCCTCCCACTTGTTCGAAGGGGGCTCTCCGGAGTCCCCTTCACTCTCTATTTAAGGAGCGAGCGTTGACGGTAAGATCGCGCATACTGCTGATAGTCTCGGTGATCCTGCTGCTGGGGGCGGGCCTGGCCCTGGCCTACCGGTACGTGGGCGCGGAAGACAGGAGCGTGCTGACGTACGACGAGGTCCTCGGCAAGCAGGCTGTCAGCGCCACCTATCACAGCATCAACAACTGGGCGACGGTGGAGGACACCGGCTTCACCGGCGTCCCGCTATTCCGGCTGCTCGAGGACCAGGGCGTCACCGACGACGGCGCCCAGATAAAGGTCATCGCCCCCGACGGGTACTTCTGGCCCGCGGTGGACACCGTGCTCACCCTGGGCGACCTGAAGACGCCGAACCAGAACGGGCTCTATCCCATGCTGGCCTGGGAGATGAACGGGGAGACCCTGCAGCCGGAGCCCGACGGCACCGGGCCCCTGCGCCTGGTGATGCCCCAGTACGGCGAGGAGGAGGTCAACAAGCCCTCCTGGGTCTCCAACGTGCGCCTGATCGAGGTGGGGCCGCTTCCGGAGGGCTACGCCGTTCCCGACGCCGGAGGGGTGCCCGTGGACGAATTGAGGTTGTACGGGGGCGTGCGGGACTACTACCCGGTGCCCCTGTGGGTGGGCATCCTGCTGGCGGCCATCGGCCTCCTGCTCCTGCTGGAAGCGTTGTATCATCATCTTATGAAGCGGCACGAGGAAGAGGGGCCGGCCGGGAACGGCGCGGGAAAGGCGGCGCTACTGCTGCTGGCGGTATGCCTGGCGGCCGCCGGGCTGTCCCTGCCACCCCGCACCGCGTGCGCCGCGGCGCCGGGGGACCACTCGGCGGTCTTCGGGATGAGCGAGCTCAGATCCATGCCGGTCTCCGGGGGGCACTACACCTTCCTCAAGTCCCAGGAGCCCTTCACTTACTACGAGGCCGACTACGAGGGGGTGTCCCTCTCCTACCTGCTGCAGGGGGCCATGCAACTGGCGCCGGGCGCCCAGGAGGTGGTGGTGAGGTGCACGGACGGCTACAAGGTCACCCTGAGCCTCTCCCAGGCCACCCAGGCCTACCCGGGTGGCCTCCAGGCCATCATCGCCTACTCCAAGGGCGGAAGCGCCCTCAAGGGGGACGAGGGGCCGCTGCGCCTGATCGTGCCGCAGGCAAGCCCCGGGAACGTGGAGAGCGGGGGGGACGCCAACACACCCTACTGCGCGCGGATGGTCTACGCGGTGGAGGTGACCCCGGTGCCGGCGGGGGTCGCGGTTCCCGCGCCCGGCTCGGTACCGTCCGGCTCCCTGGCCGTATACGGGGCGCTGACCGTCCCCGAGCCGGAGGCCGAGCCCCAGGCCGGCGCGGCGGAGACTGCGATCGCCCCTGACGGGAGCACGCCGGCGGCGGAGGAGACCCCCGAGGCGGCCGTCGAGGCGGCCGCCGCGGGCTCGGGCAACATCTTCGCGGCCACCATCGGCAGCGCCGCCTCCCTGCGGGGTTTTATCACCAGGGTCGTCGCGGCCGGTGCCTTTCCCGCCCTGCTCGACCTGATGATGGGGCAGGCGGCGGGAGGAGCGGCTCCATGATGGGCGGCTTCGCCCGGCGATTCGCCTCCCTCGTCCTGCTGGCCGCGCTCACTTGCGCGGTTCTCGCGGGGTGCGGACAGGAGCAGAAGCCGGAAGCCTCGCGTTTCCTCAAGAGCGAGGAGCGGCTGGCGGGCATGTACGAGGCCTGCCGGACCATCGAGATAAGCGACCCCGCCGCGTCCCACCCACCCGTCCTCGCCGCGGAACTGGCGGAATACCCCAAGGTGGACGTGGCGACGGAACTGGTGAGGTCCAACGGCATGCGGCTGCCGGGCACCTGGAGCGGGGCCTCCATCTCCGAGATCCTGGCGCGGCACGGGGTGGAGGGCCCCTTCAGCGAACTGCGCCTGGTGGCCTGGGACGAATACGTGGCCAAGGTGCCCTACGACGTCGCCATGCGCCCGGACACCATCCTCGCTTACGAACAGGAAGGTGAGCCCCTGCCGGAGGAAGACGGTCCGGTCCGTTTGGTAGTGGGCAGCGAGGACGGCTTCTACTGGATCCGCATGATCGTGCGGCTGGAGGTCGTCCGTTGACGCGCAGGCTCACCGTCCTGGCCCTGCTCCTGTGCCTGGCCCTGGCCTGGACGGCCCCCGGGTGCGGGGGAGGCATCCCCGAGTCGGAGCGGAGCGAGCTGATCCTGGCCACCACCACCAGCGTGCTCGACTCGGGCTTGCTGGAGGAGCTGGTAGCCCGCTTCGAGAAGGACCACCCCTACCGCATCAAGGCGGTGGCCGTGGGCAGCGGGGCGGCCCTGCTCATGGCCAGGCAGGGGGAGGCCGACGTGGCCCTCACCCACGAACCCAAGGCGGAGAAGGACCTCATGGACGCCGGTTACGGGGAGAGCCGGCAGGAGGTCATGTACAACGACTTCATCATCGTCGGGCCCCCGGGCGACCCGGCCGGCATCGCCGGGATGACCGACGCCGCGGAGGCCTTCCGCCAGATAGCCGCCGAGCGGCAGCACCTTCTTCTCGCGGGGGGACGCCTCCGGGACCCATGCCATGGAACTGGCCACCTGGAAGAGGGCGGGGATCGAGCCCGGGGGCGGCTGGTACCGCGAGAGCGGCCAGGGGATGGGATACAGCCTGCGCATCGCCGAAGACCAGGGCGCCTACACCATGACCGACAGGGCCACCTACATCGTGCTGGACGAGGCCCTGGACCTCGACATCATGGTGGAGGGCGACCCCGAACTGGTCAACCACTACTCCACCATCGTGGTGTCTCCCTCGGTTTCCGAGGACCTCAACCACCAGGGGGCGCTGGACTTCGCCTCCTTCCTGCTTTCAGATGACACCCAGCGGTTCATCGAGGGCTTCGGCTGGGACCGCTACCACCAGCCCCTCTTCTACCCCGTAGATTAACGGTGCCAGGCACCATCACTTTTCCATAAATTTCGGTCACTTTTTCGATGGACAGGAGGTCGCCCGGCCCGGTGGAGGTCTCACCCAGCCGCCCGGCGGGCAGTTCCAGGGCCGAGCGGGCCTTGAGCACCAGCGGGCTCAGGCGCCCCGGCCGCAGGCCGTGCACCACGCGCAGCACCCGGCCCTCCCGGTCCAGGAAGGCCACGTCGATGGGGTAACGCATGCCGAAGGTGTGGACGTTGCGGCAGGGCTCGAGGAGCATGCCGTCCCTCCCCTCCCACCCGTCGCTGCCCAGCAGGCCGCGTGAGCGGGAGCGGGCTGTATCCGCCACCTCCACCCGCTCCCCGATGACGGTTTCCTTGCTCCGGTTGACGACTCGTACGAACATGCTGAAAGGATAAGACCCGGCGCACGGCCCCGGCAAGCCCCGTGCCGTTCCTGTGCTATATTAAGCAGGAAAGGACGGGATGCCATGTCCACCATCGAATGGGAGATCAAGAGGGAACACCGGGACGGCCCGCGGGAGGCGCTCACCGACCGGGTGGTCATCGAGCAGCCGCTGGAGATCAGCGTCAACGGCATGCCCCTGGTGGCCCTGATGCGCCTGCCGGGCAACGACAAGGAGCTGGCGGTGGGCTTCTGCCTCACCGAGAAGGTCATCGCCTCAGCCGCCGACATCAAGCTGCTGAAACACTGCGGCGAGATGGAGAAGCTGGAGGCGGCCGGCGGCGACCTGGCGGGCTCAGACACCGCCATCGACCGGGGCGACCTGGTGGAACTGGAGGTGGAGGAGGCTAAGGGGACCGGCCGCTTCGCCTCCACCTACGTGGTGCGCACCGGCTGCGGCGGCGCGGACCTCAAGGCCATGCTCGAGGACCTCACCGGCGCCGTCGAGTCGGACCTGCGGGTGCGGCGCGTCCGTGATATACGGACTGGGTGACAAGCTCACCGCCTGCCAGGAGGTCTTCCGGGGCACCGGCGGCACCCATGGGGCGGCGGCCTTCACCGCCTCGGGCGAGCTGGTGGCGGCGCGGGAGGACGTCGGGCGTCACAACGCCCTGGACAAGGTGGTGGGAGCCTGCGCCCTGGCCCGCGTGCCCCTTTCCGACAAGCTGATGTTCATCTCCGGCCGCATCAGCTACGAGATGGCCCTGAAGACCATCCGGGCCGGCTGCCCCATCCTGGTCTCCCTGGCCGCCCCCACCAGCCTGGGGCTGCGCACCGCGGAGCAGGCCGGGCTGACGGTCATCGGCTTCGCCGGCGACCGGCGCTTCAACGTCTACACCCACGCCCGGAGGGTGGAGGGGTAGGCGTGGCGGGCGCCCCCGGCGGGTTCGCGTGCGCCATCCTGGCGGGGGGCGAGGGGAGCCGCCTGCGGGCCGAGAAGGCCCTGCTCCCCCTGGGGGACCACTACCTGGCGGAGACGCTCATCGACAACCTGCGCCCGCTCTTTCCGGAGATGATGCTGGTGGTGAGGAGCGAACACTCGCCGCTCCGCGCCCTGCGGGGGGAAGGGGTGCGGCTGGTCGACCGACGTCCTGCCGCGCAAGGGGCCGCTGGGGGGCATCCACGCGGCGCTTCACCACTCCGCCTCGTCCGGCTGCTTCGTCATCGGCTGCGACATGCCCTTCCCCTCCCTGCCCCTGGTGGAGCGGATGCTGGGCACGGCGGCCGGCCGTTCGCGCGGTGGTGCCGCGCCACGGCGAATACATCGAGCCCCTCTTCGCCGTCTACTCGAAGGGGCTGGAGGACCCCGCGCGGGACTTCCTGGAGGCCGGCGGGATGAAGATCCACGAGTTCCTGGACTACGGTGGACGTCCTCTACCTGGAGGAGGCCGAGATCGACGAGCTGGACCCGCGAGGCCTCTCCTTCTTCAACATCAACACCCCCGAGGACCTGGCCCGGGCGCGGGAGATCAACGCGCGTTTCGTTGACGAAAACAGGGGCCTGGCATAGAATAACCACGTTGATTTGCTCTCCGAGCCCCCGGTCCTAAAGCGAAAGCCATGGCCGGGGGCCGATAGGGTAAGGCGGGAAACGGCCTTGCCTCCCGCGTTCGGAAAGGAGAGGGTCAAGGCGCCGCCCGAGGCACGCCCCGCCCCTTTCCGACGGGCGGGTTTTTTGGTGAAAGGACCGGGATGATCGTATCCATATCCGGGGCCAACAAGGACATCGGCAAGAGCTCGCTGGCGGCCTACCTCATCGGGCACTGCCGCTCCTGTGCCGCCGCCAAGTTCACCCTGCACGCCGAGGAGCCCGAGGGGCCCTGCATCGTGGAGGAGACCCTGCCCGACCCCGAGGCGCCAAGCGACACGGCGCGCATGAGGAAGGCCGGGGCCGAGCCGGTCTTCTGGGTCAAGGCGACGCGGGAATCGCTGGAGGAAAGGGCCGCGGAGGTGATGGGGATGATCGGCCAGGGGACGGTGGTGCTGGAGGGCAACAGCGTGCTCGAGTACGTCCGGCCCGACTACGCGGTGTTCATCATGGGCCCGGGCTTCGACGACTTCAAGGAGTCGGCCTGGCCGGCGCTGGCCCGGGCGGACACCGTGCTGGTCAACGGGGACAAGCCGGTCTCGGGCGCCGAGGCCCTGCGCCTGGAGAAGAGGTGCAAGGAGCTGAGCCCCGGGGCCAAGGTCATCTTCGCCGCGGAGAAGGGCCGCGAGAACGCATATTCCATCATATTGAGCAGGATCATCGGGAGACCGGGAGGTGACGTCTTCATGCAGGAGATCGACGAGAGGCTGGAGAAGGAACTGCGGGCGCGGGCCGAGGACGGGCGCATCCCCTGCGCGGCCGCCCTCAAGCTGGCCGAGGAGCTGGGAGTGTCCACGCAGGATGTGGGGCAGGCCGCCAACCAGCTCAAGATCAAGGTGGTCGACTGCTCGCTGGGTTGTTTCTGAAAGCGGGGAAGGACCGGAAGGCACGGAATGAGGTGGAGATGGCGAAGAGGATGATCGCCCTGGCGCTGGGCGTGGCCCTGGCGCTGGCGCTGACGGCCCTGCCGTGCGGCTGCGGGGGAGGGACGGCCAGGACCGAGCTGGTGCTGGCCACCGGCACGTCCCCTTACGACACCGGGCTGCTGGACCGGTGGATCCCCATGTTCGAGGCGAGGTATCCCTACACCGTCAACCTCAAGGTCTCCGGCAGCGGCCAGGCCATCCAGGTCGCGCGGGACGGCGAGTGCGACGTCACCCTGACCAACATCCCCAACGAAGAACTGCGGGTCACCACCGACATGCTGACGGTCAACAAGCGGGACGTCATGCACAACGGCTTCGTCATCGCGGGGCCGCCCTCGGACCCCGCGGGCATCCGGGGCTCAGAGGACGCCGTCGGGGCCTTCCGTAAGATCATGGAAGCGGAAGCGCCCTTCGTCTCCCGCTGGGACGGCTCCGGCGTCCACGCCGCCGAGCAGGCGCTGTGGCAGACCATCACCGGCGAGGGCGAGCCCATCGGGCTGTGGTACCTGAAGAGCGGCAAGGGCATGGGCGACACCCTGCTCTTCGCCGGCGGGCAGGGCGCCTACCTGCTCACCGACAAGGCCACCTTCCTGGTGTACGAGGAGCGCATCGGCCTGGAGATACTGGTGGAGGGAGGGGACGACCTGGTCAACAGGTACGTGGTCATGGAGGTCAACCCGGCCGCCTTCCCCGACGTCAACTCGGCCGGGGCGCAGGCCTTCTCGGAGTTCGTGACCAGCCTGGAGGCCCAGAGCGTTCCTGGAGGGCTTCGGGGTGGAGGAGTACGGGGAACAGCTCTTCTACCCGGACGCCCTGTGAGCGCTTGAAAACGGAATAAGCAGCAAGGACTCTCCGAGTCCGTCCTCCTAAATCCCCGCAGTACCGGGGCCACGGAGGCGGACCGACAGGGTGCGGCGGGAAACGGCCGCGCCTCCCGTGCTTGGAAAGGAGGGGGTAAAGGACTGACAGCACTTCGGCCTGTCCCGTGATGGACGGGCCGCCTGACGGAGTGGCATCGATTACGAACGGAGGAAAGATGAAGAGCAACCTGAGAAGGACCATCTGCATCGTCATCGCGCTGGTGTGCGTATCCGCCATGCTGATGACCATGCTCATGGGAGCGTCGTGCAACAACGACGACAACGAAGACCGAGATCAAGCCGGAGGACCGCAAGGAACTGATCCTCGCCACCACCACCTCCACCCAGGACACCGGCCTGCTGGACGAGTGGATACCCATGTTCGAGGAGGACAACGCCTACAGCACCAAGGTGGTCGCGGTGGGCAGCGGCGCCGCCATGGAGATGGGCCGCAAGGGCGAGGCCGACGTGCTGCTGGTGCACAGCCCGGCGGACGAGGAGAAGCTGGTGGCCGACGGGTACGGCATCGAGCGCGCGGCGGTCATGCACAACGACTTCATCATCGTGGGCCCGCCCTCCGACCCCGCCGGCATCAAGGGCATGACCAACGCGGCCGAGGCCATCGAAGAAGATCGCCGAGACCGGCTCCACCTTCATCTCGCGGGGCGACAACTCCGGCACCCACAGCAAGGAGAAGACCATCTGGAAGGCCGCCGGCATCACGCCCTCCGGCGACTGGTACATCGAGAGCGGCAAGGGCATGGGGGACACCCTGAAGATCGCCGACGAGAAGAACGCCTACACCATCACCGACCGCGGCACCTACCTGGCCAACAAGAGCGGCCTGGACCTGGTCATCATGGTCGAGGGGGACAAGGCGCTGTTCAACGTCTACCACGTCATCGTGGTCAATCCCGAGAAGTACCCCGACATCGAGGTGGACGGCGCCCGGGCCTTCGCGGCCTTCGTGGTCAGCCCGGAAGCCCAGGAGTTCCTGAACGTGTTCGGGGTGGACAAGTACGGCGAGCAGCTGTTCTATCCCGACGCTCTCTAGGTATCGACAAGTAAGAGGAGATCGGGGCGCGGACGCCCGCGCCCCTTCTCCCTCCCCCGTGCCGGCCGGCGCGCCGGGGTACGAGAAAAGGCAAGCAGCATGGGCGAGATCTGGGAAGGCTTCAAACAGGCCATCAGCCTCATCATCCACCTCGACCCCTACGTGATCAAGATCACCCTCTTCACGCTGTACGTGTGCACCGTGGCCACCTTCATCGGGATGGTCATCGGCATCCCCCTGGGCTCCTGGCTGGCCTTCGCCAGGTTCTTCGGCCGCAGGTTCATGGTCATCCTGGTCAACACCGGCATGGCCCTGCCGCCGGTGGTGGTGGGCCTCTTCGTCTACATGTTCCTGCGCCGGCGCGGCCCCCTGGGCTTTCTGCACTGGCTGTACACGCCCACGGGCATCATCCTGGCCGAGGTCATCCTGGCCATGCCGCTCATCGCCGGCATCGTGCTGGCCGCCATGCAGAACACCGACCCCAAGCTGAAGTGGCAGTCGCTGTCCCTGGGGGCCTCCCGCTTCCGCATGTACGGGACCCTGCTCTCCGAGAACCGCATCACCCTGATGACCGCGGTGATGGCCGGCTTCGGCGCCATCATCTCGGAGGTGGGGGCGGCCATGATGGTCGGCGGCAACCTGATGCTCAACGGCGAGCCCTACACGCGCACCCTGACCACCGCCACGGTGCTGGCCACTAACCAGGGCGACGCCCCCCTGGCCATCGCCCTGGGCATCATCCTGCTCACCATCACCCTGATCCTGATGACCGTCATGACCCTCCTGCAGCAGCGAGACCGGGCCACGGCCGGCTGGCTGGCGATGATCATGAAGCCGAGAATGGCGCTTTTCCGGCACTGGCTGGTAAAGCTGCCCGCGGAGGACAAGACCATTCCGACAAAGGACGAGGAAGGCCATGAGTGACTTCCTGACCATCGACGGGCTGCGCCAGTCCTACGACGGCCGGGAGGTGCTCGATATCCCGGGGTTGTCCGTCAACGAGAAGGAGATCTTCGCGGTCATCGGGCCCAACGGCTCCGGCAAGAGCACCCTGCTCCGGCTGGTCGACCTGCTGGAGGAGCCCGCGGCGGGCGACGTCGCCTACTGGGACGGCAGCAGGCTCACGGAGCTGAACCGGGAGAGGCGGAGGAACCTGGCCCGCCAGATGGCCATGGTCTTCCAGGAGCCGCTGCTCTTCCGCCGCTCGGTGGAGGCCAACGTGCGCTACGGCCTCAAGGCCAGGCGGGTGGAGAAGGAGGAAGCGCGCCGCCGGGTGAGTGAGACCCTCGAGATGCTGGGCCTGGAGGGCTTCGAGGAACGCTACGCGCCCACCCTCTCCGGGGGCGAGGCGCAGAAGGTCTCCCTGGCGCGGGCCCTGGCGGTGCAGCCGCGCCTGCTCCTGCTGGACGAGCCCTTCGCCTCCCTGGACCTCCCCACCAAGGTGGCCCTGCGCTCAGAGGTCGCCGCGCTCCTGAGGAGGCTGGAGATAACCGCCATCTACGTCACCCACGACCACCTGGAGGCCCTGGAGATGGCCGACCGCATCGCCGTGATCATCGACGGGAAGATACAGCAGGTGGGGACGCCGGTGGAGATCTTCGCCTACCCCGCCAGCCGGGAGGTGGCCGACTTCATCGGGGCGGAGACCCTGCTGGAGGGGGAGATAACCGGCGCCCGGGACGGCATCGCCACGGTGTCCGTGGACGGGCAGGAACTGGAGGTCATGAGCGACCTGCCGGTCGGCGGCAAGGTCCTGCTGATGATCCACCCCGAGGAGGTCACCCTGATGGGCTGCGAGGAAACGGACACCTCCGCCCGCAACCGCTTCACCGGCACGGTGACCGAGATGACCCTGCTGGGGGCGCTGGTCAAGGTCAAGCTGGACTGCGGCTTCCCCCTGGTCTCCTACATCACCCGCACCTCGCAGGAGGAGATGGGCATCAAGACCGGCGTGCGCGTCTGCGGCGCCTTCAAGGCCACCGCCGTACACGTCATCCCCCGCCCCTGACGTAATTCATTTGGGGTCAGGCCCCTTTTAAAGTGAGATGAACGCACGAACTTGGCTGTCCGTAATGTGAGCTTAGTGGGCCTGATCCCAAAGTGATAGCTGAACAAGGGGTCTGACCCCAATTCGAGGAGGCGCGTTGCCATGATGAAGGTGGAGGAAGCCCGGGAGAAAATATTAAACGATGTAAAAAAGCTCGAGCCGGTGGAGCTGCCGCTGCTGGAGTGCCTGGGCCTGTACCTGGCCGAGGACGTGGTCTCGGGCCTGGACATCCCCCCCTTCGACAACTCCGCCATGGACGGGTACGCCGTGCGCGCGGCCGACCTGGCGAAGGCCGCCCCCGGGACGCCGGCCCGCCTGGAGGTCCTGGAGGACCTGCCGGCCGGCTTCGTGGCGGGGCAGGCGGTGGCGGAAGGCCAGGCCATCCGCATCATGACCGGGGCTCCCATGCCGCAAGGCGCCGACACCGTGGTGCCGGTGGAAGATACGGAGGTGGACGGCGGGCATGTGCTCATCTCCCGGACCATGCCGGAAGGCAGGAACGTCCGCCGGGCGGGCGAGGACATCCGCTACAGGTGACACCGTGCTCGGCGCGGGCGCCTGCCTGGGGCCGGCCGAACTGGGGGTGCTGGCCAGCCTGGGATGCGCCCGCCCCAAGGTGCACCGCCGCCCGGTGGCGGTGATCATCTCCACCGGGGACGAACTGGTGCCGGTGGAGGAGGAGCTCAGGCCGGGCAAGATCCGCGACTCCAACAGCTACACCCTCTACGGCCTGGTGCGGGAGGCGGGGGCGGAGCCGGTGCGCGTGGGCATCGTGGGGGACGACGCGGAACTGCTGCGCCGCGCCATCCTCGACAACCTGGAACGGGCGGACCTCTTCGTCACCTCCGGCGGGGTCTCCGTCGGCGACTACGACATGGTCAAGGAGGTCCTGGCCGAACTGGGACAGATCGACTTCTGGAAGGTCAACATGCGCCCCGGCAAGCCCCAGGCCTTCGGGCACATCGAGGGCAGGCCGCTGTTCGGCCTGCCGGGCAACCCGGTGTCGGTGATGGTCTCCTTCGAGCAGTTCGTCCGGCCCGCCATCAGGAAGATGATGGGCGCGCGGGAGCTCCTGCGGCCGCTGGTGGAGGCGGAAGTGGAGGAGCCCATGGGACGCTCCGGCGGGCGGGTGGAGTTCATCCGGGTGGTACTGCGGGAAGAGGGGGGCGTCTTCAAGGCGCGTCCCACCGGCCCCCAGGGCTCGGGTATCCTCCGCTCCATGGTGCTGGGACACGGCCTGGCGGTGCTGGGCGAGGACGTGGGCCGCCTGGAGCCCGGGGCCAGGGTGCGGGTGCAGCTGCTCAGGGCCGAGCCGGAAGCCTGGCAGCTCCGGCGCTGTATAGGGGCGTCGCATGTACCGCAGCTCCCGACTTCTTACACTAAGTAATTTCTGCGAGAGGATGGCCGCCACCCACGGGGACCGGCCGGCCCTGGTCGACGACGGCACCGGCTCTCCCGCCGTCGTAGGCGGGGGCACCCTCTCCTTCCGTGAGCTGCGGGATACCACCAACCGCCTGGCGTTCACCCTCATCCGCCGCCACGACCTCAAGAAGGGCGAGCGGGTGGCCATAGCCTGCGACAACCAGGCCCACGCCCTCACGATGTTCCTCGCGGTGGTCAAGGCGGGAGGGGTGGCGGTGCCCCTGCCGCTCCGCTTGCCCCCCTTCCAGGTAGCCGCCGTGGCCGGGGTAGCCCGGCCCGCCCTGGTCATCACCGACTACCCGCGCTACGCGGGGCAGGGGCTGGCCTCCGCCTGGACGGCCGCGGCCACCGGCGCCAGGGAGGTGCTGACCCTGGGTGGGACGGCCCCCGGGGTCGACGGTTGCGTGGCGCTGGATGAAGGACTGGCCGCCGCCGAAACGCTGTTCATGCCCTACACCATGAAGGACGGCGACGTGGTGGCCATGTTCTTCTCGGAACGGGCGGAAGGCCTGCGCGGGACCATGATCGCCAACCGGTCCCTGCTGCGGGTCAGCCGGGCCCTCCGCCTGGCTCTCGCGCCCTGTCGGGGCGCCGCCGGCCTGGTGGCCATGGGGATGCACGAGGTGGCGGGGCTGGTGGCCGCGCTGTCCCTGCTGCGGTCCGGCAGGGCCGTCGCCTGCCTGAACGGCACGGGGTTGCCGGAGCGCGCCCTCCCGGCCGGCCCGGGAAGTGCCGTCTACGTGGGCCGCCCGGGGCCACTCAAGGCACTTGGCGGCGCGCGGGGGAGCTTCGGCGCGTGGCTCTGCCCGGGGGTGCGGGAAGAAACAGCGTACGACGGCCCGGCGCTGCTGCTGGATGGCCCGGTCTTCGACGAGACCTGCGGCTGGGCCCTGCTGCGCGTGGGGATGAGGCTCGGGGGCCGCTGGCGCGAGACGCCCTTCCTGCCGCCTGCCGCCGGCCGTTACCGCACGGGGCCGGACGGCCGGGGAAGCCTCATGGTCAAGGGCAAGACGGTCTCCTTCGGATACTGGATGCTGCTGGAGGAGAGCCTGAGCGAGCTGAAGGACGGGTGGTTCGATACGGGGTTGCGCGCCGCCCGCCGCTGGCCTTTCGGCTTCGACCTTCTCAGGTGAGGCTGTAAACGCCCAGGGTGGAGATGCGGTCGTTCTCCTTCTTCAACGCCTTGCCGATGTCCAGGTCCAGCAGGTAGGAGACTGCGGTGAGGTAGAAAAGGGCGTTCCCCAGCTCAGACTCGACGATGTCGCGGCAGTTGGGGCAGAGCTCGCCCATGATGTGGCTCTTGACGTATTCGGCCAGCTCGTCACTCTCCACGTCGTCAGGGATGTCCTGCTTGCTGGCCTCGATGCTGATGCACCCGCAGAAGGTGACGGACTTGGCGATGGCCCGGTTGACGCGGGTGGTGGCGTCCTGCAGCTTGGTCATCACGTCCAGGACGCTCCGGTTTCTCAGGAGATATTCCGACACCGTCTGCTGGAACTCGGCTGGACTGACCTCTTTCATCACCTATGCCTCCCTGTCTTCCGCGCTTTCTAGTTTATCTTGGCACCTTTTGAAAAGGGTGTCAAACCAACGGAGGGGAGGCTCAAAGCGCCGTCAGGGTGTGGTAAAATTACACTGCGAAGTGACACTTACCAGAGGGCGGGCAAGCAATGGACGAAGAAAGAAGAGACCGTGAGGTCATCCAGGCCTTGAAGACGGTGGCTCCGGGAACGGAGCTGCGGGAGGCGCTTTCCCGTATCCTCTCGGCCCACATCGGCGGCCTCATCGTCATCGGTGATTCCGAGGACGTCCTCTCCATCATGAACGGCGGCTTCCGGCTGGACATCGACTTCACAGCGCCGCGCACCTACCAGCTGTGCAAGATGGACGGGGCGGTCATCCTCTCCGACGACCTCTCCACCATCCGTTTCGCCAACGTGCACCTGGTGGCCGACCCCAGCATCCCCACCCACGAGGGGGGCACGCGCCACCGCACGGCGGAGCGGGTGGCCCGGCAGACCGGCCGGCTGGTGGTGGCCATCTCCGAGCGCATGGAGCGCATCACCCTGTACATGGCCGAGTGGAAGCATGTCCTGGAGGAGCCGCGGGTCATCGTCAGCAAGGCCAACCAGGCCCTGCAGACCCTGGAGAAGTACCGTGCGCGCTACGACAAGGTCTCCCAGGCCCTGAACGCCCTGGAGGTGGACGACCTGGTGACCCTGCAGGACGTGGTCAAGGTGCTGGAGAGGGCGGAGATGATGAGCCGCATCACCGACGAGATCGAACTGTACATCTCGGAAACGGGCACGGAGGGCCGGCTCATCCGCCTCCAGCTGGACGAGTTGACGGCGGGCCTGGAAAAGGACGTGGAAAACACCATCCGCGACTACCGCGTGGACGAGCGGCGCTCGGTGGAGGTCATCCGGCGCAGCCTCTCCCGCCTGAGCTCGGAGGAGTTGCTGCTGCTTACCAACATCGGCCAGACCCTGGGCTATTCCGGGGCCCAGGACGAGCTCGACCGCCCCCTGGCCCCGCGCGGCTACCGCATGCTCAACCGCATCCCCCGCCTCCCGTCCTCCATCGTGGACAAGCTGGTCAAGCACTTCAAGACCCTGCACGGCGTGATCAGCGCCAGCCCGGAGATGCTGGACGAGGTGGAAGGCATCGGCAAGGCCAGGGCGGCGGTGGTCCAGGAGGGCCTGCGCCGCATCGCCGAGTCGTCCATCATGGACCACTACATCTGATCCGCTCGCTCGCCTGCCCCGTCCAGGGCCGGGCCGGGAATTTGTCAAAATATGGTATTCGTGTTACTATATATAAGCTTGCTTTTGTGTTCGAGAGTTAACGCAGGGAAGCGCCGATATGCATCCGTGCGGTTCATAATCACCGGATCATGAATACCAACCAAGCAGCCGTACTGGCGTTCTATTGGAATGAGGTGATGAAGTGTTCAACGTAGGAGACGTCGTAGTTTACCCGCTTCATGGAGCCGGCGTGATCGAGCAGATCGACGAAAGGCAGATCGAGGGCATCCGCAAGAAGTACCTGATCCTCAGCCTCTCACAAGGGAACCTGAAGGTGTCGGTGCCGGCCGAGAAGTCCGGCGAGGTCGGGCTGCGCAACGTCATCAGCAAGCGCGAAGTCACCCGGGTGATCAACACCTTGAAGGAAGACGGCACCCCCATGCCCGCCAACTGGAACCACCGTTTCAAGAAGAACCACGACAAGCTGCGCTCCGGTGACGTCTACGAGGTGGCCGAAGTCGTGCGCAACCTCACCCTGAGGGATAAGGAAAAGGGCCTGTCGGCGGGCGAGAAGCGGATGCTGCAGCAGGCCAAGGACATCCTTATCTCGGAGATCGTCTTCGCCGTCAAGGGCGACAGGAAGAAAGCCTGCGATATGATCGACAGGGCTTTCAACGCCTGCAACTGAAGTATATAATATTCCTATATTATATATTTATAGGTAAGGGCTTTAGCGGGCACGCCGGTTATTCTTCCGTATTCTTCCGCACCGGCAGGGTCGCGATCAGGACGCAAGGAGGTGAGACTCCCGACAAGGAGATTGAGCGATGGTCGTTCTCTTGGTCCGCCTCATGTGCATGATTGCGGGGGGAATCGGCGGATATGAAATCGGAGAACTGATCCAGGACAACCTCGCGCAGGAAGCAAGTACCAGGTACCACGTATTCGGCTTTATCTTATCTATCATCATCCTTGTGGGCATCGGGTACGTAGTGGGCGGGGTGCTCGGGCGCTACATCGCCAGACTGATCAACAGGTTCGAGCACGCCATCCAGGACGTCCCCGGGTACCAGCTTATGTTCGGGGCCTTCGGGATCATCGCCGGCTTCATCATCGCCCTGTTCCCCTCGGTAATATCCGTCATGGTCTTCCGGTCCTACATGGGCTGGATAGTGGCCGTCTTCCTGTTCGTCATCTGCGGCACGGCCGGCTACATCATCGCGGTGCAGAAGAAGGATGACCTGCTGGGGGTCCTCCGCCCCCCGGCGTGCCCCTGATCAACCTGAAGGAAGGGGAAGGGGGGCCCGTCGCCAAGCTGCTGGACACCAGCGTGATCATCGACGGCAGGATCCTGGACATCGCGGCCAGCGGGTTCCTGGACGGGACCATGATCGTCGCCCGTTTCATCCTCAACGAACTGCAGAACGTGGCCGACTCCACCGACGCCCTCAAGCGCAACCGGGGCAGGCGGGGGCTGGACATCCTCAACTCCCTGCAGCGGCAGGACCGGGTGGAAGTGGTCATCGAGGACCGGGACTTCCCCGAGGTCAGGGAGGTCGACTCCAAGCTGATCCTGCTGGCCCGGCACCTCAACGTCCCCATCCTCACCAACGACTTCAACATGAACAAGGTGGCCGAGATCCAGGGCGCGCGGGTCCTCAACATCAACGAGCTGGCCAACGCGCTCAAGCCGGCGATGCTGCCCGGCGAGGAGTTCACCCTGACCATCCTGAAGGAAGGCAAGGAGTCGGGCCAGGGCGTCGGCTACCTGGACGACGGGACCATGGTGGTGGTGGACCAGGCCAAGCGCTTCGTGGGGCGGGCGGTGGAGGCGTCGGTCACCAGCGTGCTGCAGACCCCCGCCGGGCGCATGATCTTCGCGTCCCTTAAGGAGCAGGCTTGAGCACCCCGGTGGTGTACGCCGTGGTGGCCGCGGCCGGGCACGGGACCCGCATGGGCCGCGAGGGGCGCAAGCAGTTCATCCAGCTGGCCGGTTACCCGGTGCTCTCGTACTGCCTGCGCACCCTGGATGCCTGCGGCACGGTCCACCGTATCTACCTGGCCGTCAATCCCGAGGACGTGGACTGGGTGAAGGAGAAATGGCTGCCCCATTACTCCCCGGCCAAGCCGGTGGAAGTGGTGGCGGGAGGGGCCGAGCGGCAGGACACCGTGGGCAACGCGCTGAAACGGCTGCCGGACGACTGCGACACGGTGCTCATCCACGACGGCGCCCGTCCCCTGGCCAGCGCGCGCCTCTTCGAGAGGTGCATCGAGGCGCTCCAGGGCTGCGACGGGGTCATACCCGTGGTCCCCTGCCGCGACACCATCAAGCAGGTGGAAGGCGACCTGGTGGTCGGCACTCCCGAGAGGAGCCGCCTGCGGCAGGTGCAGACCCCCCAGGTCTTCCGCCCCGCCGCCCTGCTGGACGCCTACGCCCGGGCCGCGCGGGAGGGCTTCGCCTCCACCGACGATGCCGGCCTGCTGGAGAGGTACGGCTACCAGGTGCATACGGTGGAGGGGGAGACCTCCAACATCAAGATAACCTATCGCGAGGACCTGATAATGGCCGAAGCCCTGCTGCGCATGCGGGGCTCGACCAACTGAGTGCCGACGGAGAGGAGGACGGATGAGGACGGGCATCGGATTCGACGCGCACGCCTTCGCCCCGGGGCGCATGCTGGTCCTGGGCGGTGTGAACATACCGTTCGAGAAGAAGCTGGCCGGGCACTCCGACGCCGACGTGCTGGTCCACGCGGTCATGGACGCCCTGCTGGGGGCGGCCGGCCTGGGGGACATCGGCCAGCATTTCCCGGACACCGACGAGCAGTACGAGGGCATCTCCAGCCTGGTGCTGCTGGGGGAGGTGGCGGCCAGGGTCAAGGAGGCCGGCTACCGCATCGTCAACCTGGACTCGGTGGTCATCGCCGAGAAGCCCAAGGTGGCGCCGCTGCGCGAGAAGATGCGCATGAACATCTCCGAGGCGCTCCAGATGAGCTGGGACGACGTGGGGGTGAAGGCCACCACCACCGAGGGCATGGGATTCGCCGGGCGGGGGGAGGGCATCGCCGCCATGGCGGTAGCCTTGCTCGAGCCCCTCTGAATCGCTCTGGCAGACCCTCCTCCCAGGCTTGGCGAGCCCAGATGGCGGGCTTTCGGCTGGTCTAAACTTCGTGATATTTATTTCCGTTCTGGCTGGCTCGAGAGTCTGTCCGGAGGGCCTGCCAGGCTATGGGGGGCTCGAGCGGGGTTGACGTCAGGGTTGGCATGAATCCCGGCTTCATGCGTGAAAAGAGGGGGGCGGCGGTGCCGCCCCCGATGCGTTCGTCAAGCGTGTCTAAATGGGCTTGAAGTAGAGGATGTCGTGGATGTTGCCCAGGCGCCGCTCCTTCCAGACCGCCTTGACCTTCATGCCCAGGTGACCGACTCCAGGTCGTCGATCTCGTCGACGCGGTGGTGGAAATCGGTGGTCAACTCGGGCCTGCCGTCCTTGCCGTTGAGGCGGATGAGGGCGTAACAGTATGGCGGATCGGTGGGCTGCCCGCTGAAGGGGATGTGCACCACCGTGAAGCTCTTCACCCAGCCCTCGTCGGACATCTCCACCCACTCCTCGTTCACGTCCACGAAGCACTTCCCGCAGTAGGGGCGGGGCGGCAGGATGACTCCCTTGCACTGGGGGCAGGTCACCGCCAGGATCTTCTTCTCCTTCAGGCCTTTGTAGAAGACGGGGTAATACTGCCCGTAGCTGTACTCGAAGGGGATCTCGATGAAGCCCTTGATCTCCTCGATGTCGTTCTTATATGCCATGTCGTTCACCCCTTCCCTAGGCCCTCTGGAAATACATGATATCGAAGATGTCGCCCTGGCGGTCCTCCGGCTCCCGCCAGACCGCCTGCACCGCGTCCCCGACGGCCAGGTCGTCGAAGTTGGTGAAGCGGAGGATGTGCACCAGGTTGGTATCGGCGCCTTCGATCTGGATGAGCGCGTAGGCGAAGGGCAGGTCGCAGGGCATGCCCGGGTAGTAGTGCTCCATGCGGGTCCAGGCCTTGATGACGCCGCGGTCGGGCAAGCTCCACCCACTCGTCCATGTTGTCGAAGCAGTACTCGCAGTAGTCCTGCGGCGGGCAGAAGACCTTGCCGCAGCTGGGGCAGCGCTTGCCCAGCAGGCGGCCGTTGTCGCGCATCTCGGTGAAGAAGGTGCCCACGGTCTCGCCCACGGACCACGTGAAGGGGGAACTCACCTTGGAATAATAGGTCTTGGCAGGTTGTCTTTCCATCTTAAGCACCTCCTTTATAGCTCGTTGGTCAGGACCATCATGGTGTGGAACTGCAGCCAGCCGCCCCAGCCGTGGGCCAGCGCCGTCTTCACCCCGTCGATCTGGTGGGCGCCCGCCTTGCCGGTGACCTGCATGGCCGCCTCGATCTGGCGGATGAGGGCGGAGGCGCCGATGGGGTTATTGGAGACGACGGTACCCGAGGGGTTGAGCGGCATCTCGCCGTCGCGGCGGGAACGGCCGCTCTCGGTCATCTTGCCGCCCATGCCCCGCTCGCAGAGGCCGGCCGCCTCGGCCCAGATCATCTCCTGGGGAGTAAAGGCGCAGTACAACTCGGCCACGTCGATCTCCTTCACCGGGTCGGTGATGCCGGCCCGCTGGTACACGGTCCGGGCAGCCTTCTCCAGGGAGGCGGGGGAGGCCATGTCCATGCCCGGGCAGATAAGCCCCCTCGGAGCAGGTGGCCAGGGCCTTTATCCAGGCCGGCTTGTCGGTGATCTTCTTGGCCACGTCACCCGAGGCGAAGACGGCCGCCGCCGCCGCGTCGGTGGTGGGGCAGCAGTCGTGCAGGCGCAGCGGGGTGATCACCTTGGCGGAGTTGCGGGCCTCCTCCACGGTGAGCTCCAGCTGCAGGTGGGCGTAGGGGTTGTCCTGCGCGTCCTTGCGCGTCTTCACGGCGATCATGGCGAAGTGGTCCTCGGTGATGTCGGGATAGCGGTCCATGTACTCCCGGGCCTGCAGGGCCACCAGGGCCGCCGCGCCCGCCGGCGAAGTCGCGTCCCCACAGGGGGTCGTAGGTGACCGAGAGGCCGTAGTTGGGCACTCCGTCGGAGAGTTTCTCGAAGGCCACCGCCAGCACCCGGTCGTGCAGGCCGGAGGCGACGTGGTAGTAGGCGCAGATGCCCACCGAGGCGCCCACCGTGCCGCCGGTGTAGATGCGCATGACCGGCTTCATGAAGCCGGCCGAGGCCGGTCCCAGCAGCAGCTCGGGGTAGTTGATGCCCTCGAAGATCTCCGGCGCGTTGCCGATGACCACCGCGTCGATGTCGGACGGCTTGAGGTCGGCGTCGTCCAGGGCGGCCTGCACCGCTTCGTGGATGAGCCCGGCCAGGTTGACGTCCTCACGGCGCCGCCTGCCCTTGGTCTGTCCGGTTCCTACTATTGCTACGGGTTTTGCCATTTCACTCACCCCCCAGGATGAAGACCAGGTTGTTCTGCATGCAGGGTCCGACGTAGGCGTGGGAGAGGGCGCGCTTGGCTCCCGCCACCTGGCGTGCCCCCGCCTGCCCGGTGAGCTGCAGGTAGCACTCGGCCAGGCGTACCAGGCCGGTGCCGACCAGCGGGTTGGCGGCCAGGGCGCCGCCGGACGGGTTGACCGGGAAGGCCTTGCCCATCTCCGGCGCGCCGGAGTCGATGAAGCCGCCGCCGCCGCCCTCGGGACAGAAGCCCAGGGCCTCGTAGAGCATCATTTCCTGGAAGGAGAAGTCCGCGTAGACCTCGGCCAGGTCCAGTTCCTCGGTGGGCTTGCTGATGCCGGCCATGGCGTAGGCTTTCCTGGCCGAGTCCTCGGCCGAGGCGAGGCGGGAGAGGTCGCGGTTGCCCAGGTAGAAAGCTTCCTGGCAGGTGCCCACGCCTTCCACCCACACCGGCTTGAGGCCCAGTTCCTTGGCCTTGGCCTCGCTGGTCATGATCATGGCGCAGGCGCCGTCGGTGACCGGGTAGGCGTCGAGTTCCTTGATGGGGGTGGCCAGGTAGGGGGAGGCCATGACCTCCTCCAGGGAATAGTCGCCCTTGCGCAGGGCGAAGGGGTTGTTCTTGGCGTTGCGCAGGTTCTTCACCACTACCCGGGCCGCCTGCTCCTCCTTGATGCCGTACTTCTGCATGTAGGCGTTGGCCTGCAGCGCCGCTGCGTTGAGCAGGTCCAGCCCCAGCGGCTGCCCGTAGAAGGGGTCGTAGATCATGTTGTGGTACCAGTGGGGATGCGACTCCGAGCTCTTGCCGTAGGCCACCACCAGGGCCAGGTCGTAGGCGCCGGCGGCGATGCGCATCCAGGCGTAGAGGGCGGCATACCCGCCGTCCTCGGCCACCTTGGTCTCCTCGGTCAGTTGGGCGCCCAGGGCCTCCAGCATCATGTAGGTGGAGATGCCCCGCCCGTCCAGGATGTCGCTGCCGGCGTTGATGACCATCTCGAGGTCCTGCTGCTTGAGGCCGGTCACCTCGAGGACTTCCTTGACGGTGCGGTAGGTGAGATCCTGGTGGTTCTCGTCTGTGAGGGCCGCCGAGTGTTTGGTCTGGGCGACTCCCACGATTGCTACTCTGCTCACACTTTTACCTCCCTTCCCTGCTTGAAACGATAATCGACGTGTGGTCAGATTACTGATCAGCGAACGAAGATACTATATACCAAAAAGGGCCCGGTGTCTAAAAGCGACTCCGTGTCTAAAAACCCGGACGGGGCATAAAAGGAGGAGGGTCTCAGACTTTAAGGCGGGAGATTATATCCGCGGCCCGTTCGGCCTGGTTGGGGAAGAGGTCGGAAGGGACGTGTCCCCCGCCCAGTTCCGTCTTGACCATGTACCGCGCGCACTTGTCCTTCTCGCCACGGCAGTAACGGGCCTTGTAGATCTCGGCGGTGGCGGGCATGTCCTGCATCTGGTCACCGAAGAAGGGGCACTCCGAGAGGGATTCACATTCGGCCATTGCTGCATCATCTCCTTCTTGTTGGCCTAACAGCCATTGTGCGGCTATCATTACCTTACTGGCATCATCGGCAATGAGGCCGGTTGGATTTAGCCGTTTTCGGTGCTACGCAGGAAAGGAACGTTCAAGTCATGGACAGGAGTGAAGCTCACGCGCTGCTGACCGAGAAGCTCGAGGCCGACAACCTGGTCAAGCACAGCCTGGCCACCGAGGCCATCATGCGCGCCCTGGCCCGGCGCTTCTCGGAGGACGAGGAGCTGTGGGGGATGACCGGGATGCTGCACGACCTGGACCTGGGCATCGTGGGCGACGACATGTCCACCCACGGGCAGGTCACCGCGGACATCCTGGCCGGGGCGGGGTTCCCGGAGGAGGGCATCCAGGCCATCCGCATGCACAACACCGAGGGCCTGGGGCTGGGCGAGCGCGAGAGCCGTTTCGAGCACTCGCTGGCCGCGGCGGAGACCATCACCGGCCTCATCGTCGCCACCGCGCTGGTGCTACCCTCGAAGTCGCTGGCCGACGTGAAGGCCAAGAGCGTGCGCAAGCGCATGAAGGAGACCGCCTTCGCCCGGGGGGCGCGCCGCGAGGTCATCATGGAGTGCGAGGACGCCGGGGTGCCCCTGGACGAGTTCATCGAGTTGAGCCTGGAGGCCATGCGGGGCATCGCCCCCGAACTGGGCCTGTAGCTGGGAAGTAAAGACGCGGCGCCTCCGTGTCATAGCCGCTCAGCTAATCATATCCTTCTCCGATAGTAAACAAAGCAGGGGGTTGGCGAAGATGCCCGATGATGAGACCCGAAATTCACCTGAGGGTGCTACCGAACCAAGGGGTGAGGGTGCCCGGTCCCGTTCCCGGCCGGCAGTCGGGCATCGTCCGCGAATGAGAGTGACTTACGTCCTGGCGGGAGCCATCGGCGCTTTCATCCGGTTCGTCGATAATTCTTTCTGGAGATAGCGTAGGTCCTGGGGTGGTCGCTCGCTCGATAGTTGGCCTTGTAGCTCCTCCGTTGGTCATTGGCGCTTCTATTACCGGCGCATCTGGCCGTTTAAGAGGAAGAGGGTCTTCATATCGGTCTTGTACTTCTTTGTTGCCTTTCTGATTTTCCTGATGGGAGTGGGAATAATTATTAATCCATATCCAACTATCCCCCCAGGACAAAGCGCGGAAAGAGGGGCGTGCCAGGACAACCTGCGGACCATCGACTCGGCGATCATGCAATACGAAGCTGCACACGGTGAAGGGGTCTATCCCCGGACCGTGGAGAGCCTGTACCCAGATTACTTGCGCCTATATCCCCGAGGAGCCGTCCGGGGGAATGTACTATATCGATATCACCAATCGCCGCCCCGGTCGGTTTGCACCGAGGGGCACACCTACTGAGGCCTCCGGATTACGAGACCGGGCCCCTCAGCTACTTCTTCCGGGCGAACAGGCATACAGGGCGCGCAGGGCGGAGGCGCAGCGGCGGGCGCTGGGGTAGACCGGCACCTCCAGCGAGGTCAGCTTGGCGATGACGTTGGACTCCATGTTCAGGAAGGACATCACCACGAAGGGCTTCCCCGCCGACCGCGCCGTCTCCGCCAGCTCCGTCAGGAAGGCGGAGTAGAATTCCCTCATCTGCTCGACCATGTCGTCGAGGGCGGGGTAGTACCGGCGCATGTTGACGAACCACTCCTGGCCGAAGAGGCCGTAGAGGACGGCGCCGTCCACCTCGCCCGAGTCCAGGAGCACCCGCAGCAGGTCCTTGAATATGCTGAAGTTGGTGTCGAAGGTGAGGTCGATGGGGTTGCCCACGAAGGCCAGGGGGTTGCTCATGGCCTTCAGCTTCTCCTGCAGCCCCGGCGAGAAGAGGGGCACCTCCAGGCCGGCCCGTTCGATGTGGTAGGCGAGGGAGGTCGAGGGTCCGCCCGAGTTGGAGATGACCGCCACCCGCCTGCCGGTAAGCGGCGGCTGGGTGGAGAGGGCCCACAGCCAGTCGATCATCTCGTCCATGTCCTCGGCCCGCGTCACCCCGGCCTGTGCCAGCAGGCCGTCGTAGAGCTCGTCCGACCCGGCCACGGCGCCGGTGTGGGAGAGGCCGGAGCGGGAGCCCGCTTCGTTGCCTCCCACGTAGATGCCCACCACCGGCTTGACCCGCGCGCAGGCCCGCGCCGCCTCGATGAAGGCGCGGGGGCGGCGGACGGTCTCGATGTACAGCCCCACCGCGCGCACGCTCTCTTCCTCCCGGAAATAATCGAGGCAGTCCACCAGGTCGATGTCGGCCTCGTTGCCCACGCTCACCGTCTGGTGGATGCGCACCCCCATGGCCCGCAGCAGCGGGTAGATCATGGCGGTGTAGGCGCCGGACTGGGAGGCCATGCCGATGGAGCCGCCCAGCGGCGGCTCGGGGATGGTGGTGGTGATGAGGGGCACCGCGCCGTTGAGGATGCCCAGGCAGTTGGGGCCGACGAAGCGGATGCCGTGGCGGCGGGCGATGTCCACGATCTCCCGCTCCCGCTCCAGGCCTCCTTCCCCGGACGTTTCCTTGAAGCCGCCGGAGACGATGATGGCCTGCCGGACGCCGGCCCTGCCGCACTCCTCGAGCACCTCCGGCACGGCCCCGGTGGGCAGCACCAGCATGGCCAGGTCCACCGGCTCGCTTACGTCGTGGATGCTCCGGTAGACGGGCAGGCCCAGGATCTCGTCTTCCCGCGGATGAATGGGGTAGACCTTGCCCGGGTAGCCTCCCGCCAGCAGGTTGACCAGCTGGATGGTGCCCATCTTCATGGGCGAGGACGACGCCCCCCACACGGCGATGGAGGAGGCGTACATGATCCCCTTGAGCGGGTTGGTTCTCCATCATCCCTCGGTACGGTCGTGGCTCAGGTAGCCCGGTGGTCGCAATTGATGATGCGCTGGTCGGTGACGATGACGTGGATGCGGTGGTCGTGGTCGGCGCAGGGGACGTCCTCGACGACCTGCAGGTCGAAACAGAGGGCGACGCGCAGGCAGTGAGGCTCGCAGTGGTCCAGGAAACGGTCGTAGTAGCCGCCGCCGTAACCCAGCCTCCGCCCTTCGTCATCGAAGGCGACCCCGGGCATGATGATCACGTCGATCTCCTCGGGAAGCACCGGCCGTACGAATTCTTCCCGGGGCTCCATGATGTCGTAGTTGCCGAGCTCCAGGTCGTGATCGAAATCGAGGACCTGGGAGGCCACCATCTGCCGGTTGTCGACGATGGTGTAAGGCAGGCAGACGCGCTTTCCCTCGGCCAGGGCCCGCTTGATCATGGGCACGGTGTCCACCTCGCTGCGGAAGGAGACGAAGAAGAAGACGGTGTTCGCCGCCTTGAACTCCGGAAGTGACCAGAGCCTGTCGAGGACCACTTCGGAACGGACCGCTATCGTCTCGGGGGAGAGGCGGTCCCGCTCCTCCTGCACCCGTTTCCTCAGCTCCCGTCTTCTTCTTCAGTACCATGTGTCTTCCGTTTCGCGTCCGTTCCGGTAATCGCTTCCGCCTTTTCAAGGAAACACCAGTTTAATATTATATCAGGGAAACCGGAGCCGGGCAGTCGTGCCGGAAGGCGGGTAAGGACATGCTGGTAGGAATAATCTCGGACACGCACGTGCCCAAGGTGGGCGACGCGCTTCCCGCGGCAGTGCTCGAACGCCTGCGAGGGCGTCGATCTCATCCTGCACGCCGGCGACCTGGTCAGCCTGGACGTCATCGCCCAGCTGGAGAAGATCGCGCCGGTCAAGGCGGTGCAGGGCAACATGGACTACCCCGAGGTGCGCCAGCGCTACCCCGAGGTGGAGGTGATGACCCTGGAGGGGCTGCGCCTGGGGCTGACCCACGGCTCCGGCGCGCCCATCGGCATCGAGCGCCGGGTGATGGCGATGTTCTCAGACGTGGACGTGGTGGTCTTCGGGCACACCCACAAGGCCCTGGTGGAGGAGCGGAAGGGGGTGCTGCTGCTCAACCCGGGCAGCCCCAACGACAGCCGCTTCCACCCCCACAAGTCGCTGATACTGCTGCGCATCGAGGACGGGGTGCCCCGCCCCGAGCTGGTCCGCCTCTGAGAGTAGCCCGGGGTGCAAACCCCGTAGCCCGGGGTGTAAACCCCGGGACCTACGGGATTCAACCGCTAGCCCGGGGTGTAAACCCCGGGAGTCGACAGGAAGCGGATAGCTCCGTAGCCCGGGGTGTAAACCTCCGGGTCTGTTATTTTCACCTCTTGAAATCTGTCTTGTCGTATTGTAATAAATTATAATGTTATCAATGTTAATCTTTATATAAAGGAGTAATTGAAATGGGCGATGCATTCACGCGGATCGTGTTCCACATCGTGTTCTCAACCAAGGAGCAGGACCGCCTTGGTCAAGGGGCAGAAAGAGGCATGAGCTCTATTCGCATACTCGTGACATTATCCGCAACATAAGGAGCACGCCTCCTGGCAATCGGAGGAATGCCCGATCATGTTCATGTACTTGTATCATCTGCGCCCAGCATGAGTGTTTCAGATCTAGTGCGTGTCATCAAAGCGAACTCCTCGAGGTTGATGAATGAAGGCAGAGGTGTTCTTGCGACCCCGTTTTCGTGGCAGAGTGGGTACGGGGCGTTCAGCGTAAGCCGTCTGATGAGCAGCGGGTTAAGAATACATTGCAAAGCAGAAGCGGCATCATCAAGGGAGAAGCTTTGCCGACGAGTACAGAGGAGTTAGTTGAGGGAACACGAACATCGAGATCGACGGAAAGCGTGCTTCTCTGAATACGCACCGAACCCGGGGCTCACGCCCCGGGCTACTCCCCGTAAACACCGAACCCGGGGCTCACGCCCCGGGCTACTCCCCGTAAACACACGAACGCCGGGGCTCACGCCGCCCGGGGCTACTCCCCGTAAACGCCGAACCCGGGGCTCACGCCCCGGGCTACTCCCGCGTAAACACCGAACCCGGGGCTCACGCCCCGGGCTACTCCCCGTTAAACACGCGAACCCGGGGCTCACGCCCCGGGCTACGCGGTTATTCGATGTCGATCTTCTGGATCTTCCCTTCCCGGGGAGGCCGCTTCTTTTTCTTCTCGGTGGAGGCTTGCTTGTGCTTCTCGGCCTTCTCTTCCTCCAGGTCGATGACCTCATCCAGCAGGCTCTTGACTCCCAGGAGGAGCTCCCGGCGGGCGTTGGAGAAATGGGCGAGGAACTCGCCGCAATCTACCTCGGTGAGGGCGTTGCGCATGCCGTCGCACATGCCCAGGGCCTTGGCGATGGGGCAACTCTGGCAGTCGGCGGGCTTCGCCGCCTTCTGGCCCTTCCCTTCCTCGTCCGCCATCTTCCCTACTTGCCTTTCCCTTCGCCGTCACTCGAGAAGGTGATCCGGAGCTGGTCCTGCTCGAATTTGGCGCTCTTGGTACGCATGCCGACCAGGGTGCGCGGGAGGATGATGTCCCGCTTGAAACTCCCCACCTTGATTATAAGCTCGTCGTTCTTCTGCAACAAATCGACGTCGCCCTTCTCCACCATGGGGAGGGGGATGACCATCACGTAGTCCTTGCCCTTCTTCTTGATCTCGACGGTCGCGCCCTTGAACATCAGCTCCGCGGGGTCTTTCCCCTCGAAGAGGTAGCGGCCCATCTCCTTGAGCATCTTGCGGCCGACGATCTCCCGCTCGAAGAGGGGCGCGTTCCAGGATGGGCAGGGGGCTGAAGGCCTCCTCCACCATGGATTGATATTTCACCTGGAGGTGTTTCCACTCGTCGAAGAAATGGTCCTCGATGGAGTCGGGGTAGATGCGGTTGGCGATGACCGCGTCCACCGGGTAGCCGAAGAGGGACAGGTAGGTGTAGGTGCGCTGCGCCTCCTTGATGACCATCTTCTCCGGGTTGAGCACCAGGCGGACGGAGGTGGTCTCCGGGTCACTGAAGAGCTGGTGCACCTTTTCCAGGCGGAGGAAGAAGTCCTCCACCGAGTCGTAGATGTGCTTGTCGGGCAGGGGCAGGCCGGTCAGCGCCTTCATGATGGGGCGCGCCACCGCCGTGGCCCTGCGCTGCAGGGGGAAGAGGCGCTCCAGCCACCAGCGGGTTATCTCGGGGAAGGTGAGCATGCGCAGGGTCTCCCCGGTGGGCGCGCAGTCCACCACGATGACGTCGTAGGTCGCCCCGGTCGTAGTGCTTCTTGATCTGCAGCAGGCTGAAGAGCTCGTCCAGGCCGGGGAAGTTCATCAACTCCTCCACCATGATCTCCTCGATGCCGCCCCAGGCGAAGACGTTCTCGACGTAGCCCTGGATGATGTCCCAGCTCTGCTCCATCTCGATCAGGGAGTTGATCTCCTGGCCCCACAGGTTCTTCTCGATGCGGGTGGGTTCGTGGCCCAGCTCCATGTCGAAGGAGTCGGCCAGGGAGTGGGCGGCGTCGGTGCTGATGGCCAGGGTCTTCAGGCCCGCCTGGGCCGTCTTCAAGGCGGTGGCGGCGGAAACGGTGGTCTTCCCCACGCCTCCCTTGCCCGTGTAGAGGATGATACGCAAGCCCGGCTCCTTCCTTTTTGACGCTCGTTCAGTATAGAATAATATCATACGGCGAGTATGCCGTGGAAAACACGCGGGACATCATGGGTGGCAGGCGCAGAAGGTGCTTCACGGTCCGGGGAGAGGTATGTTCAGTTGAACAAGCACAAGATACTGGCCATCGAGGACGAGCCCGTCATCGTGCAACTATTCCGCCTCAACTTCGAGTTACGCGGCTACGACGTGGTGGAATGCCAGGGGACGGACGACGTGTCTGAGCAGGTCCGGGCCGAGCGGCCCGACCTCATCCTGCTGGACCTGCTCATGCCCGGCCGGAGCGGCTGGTCGGTGCTGGAGGAGCTGAAGTCCGATGCCGAGCTGTCCCGCATCCCGGTGGTCATCTGCTCGGTCATGGCCAAGCCGGAGGACCGCAAGAAAGGCCGGGACATGGGGGCCTTCGAATACGTCACCAAGCCTTTCGACCTGCGCGAGCTGGTCGGCGTGGTCGAGCGCGCTCTCGGCATCGGCCCGGCCGCCGGCGCCTAGCCCCGACCAGAAAGACCGGGGCTGACCACCGGACTACAGAGGGAGTGGATGAATCCCAGGAGCAGGTTGCCGGTGAGCTCCAGGTAGGCCGGCTCGATCTTGTCGATGGAGTCGGCGGGGGTGTGGTAGTAGGGGTCGTCCTTGTACTCCAGCCACACCGCGGGCAGGCCGGCCTTCTCGAAGGGCTCGTGGTCGGAGGAGTTGCCGCTCTTCATGTAAGGGAGGTAGATGCCGCGGGCGGCCGCGAAGGACATCATCTCGTTCAGGAATACCTCGGGCCCGATGCCCATGTGCCGCGCGTACAGCTGGCTGCCCACCCCCACCATGTCCACGCTGACGAAGCCGCGCAGGCGCGCGCGGTCCTCCGCGCCCAGGTGGTCGACGAACCAGCGGGAGCCGAAGTGATGGAGGTCGGTGCCGGTCACCAGTTGCTCCTCGCCCCCGAAGAAGACCACCCATACGTCTATGCCCGGAATGTCCTGAACAAGGCAGCGGGCCAGCTCCAGGATGGTCACGGTGCCCGAGCCGTTGTCGTTGGCGCCGGGGGTGCCGGTGTCGCGCTTGGTGTCGTAGTGGGCGCCGAGGATGACCAGGGGCCAGTCCAGGATGACGTGGGAACGGCATAGGCGGTGAGCTTGCAGACCACGTTGTGGGTATCGGTCCCGTCCGGCAGGGGCACGTCCTGGATGCTGATCTCGTACCCGTGAGAATAAGTGCCGTACCCCAACGCGGTCTGCGCCAGATACCCGGCTGCCGCCTCTTCCCCCGCCGAGCCCTCCACGCGCGGGCCGATGGCCTGGGTGAGGTAGGCCAGGTTGTCCATGGCGTTCTGCACCTCGAAGGATGTACCGGGATGGTAGAGGCTGCGCTCCGCCACCAGTGGGAGGCTGGAGCGGACGACGCAGGAGACGTCCTTGCCGAGGAAGGAGTACATGGCGAAGTTGAGATAGACGGTGTAGCGCGAGGTAGGCGCGACCGTGTAGTGGACGGTACGGAAATCGCCCTCGCTGCCGTAGAAGTCGACGTCGACCTCGGCCGTCTCCCCGTTGGGATTGAGCAGGCACAGCCACTCCTCGAAGCCGCCGCGCAGGGTGCCCTCGGCGAAGTACCACTCGGTGACGGGCTGCGCGGCGCCCGAGGTGACGTGGCCGCCGCGGCAGGTGCCCTTGTAGTTGAAGTACATGGGGCGCTCGGCCATGATGCCCTCCGGCCCGTCCACCCGCACCGAGACGTTGCGCCCCTCGCCCAGCCACTGGTTGAGGTAGAAGGTAACCCGCCGGTTGACCGGGAGGTCCATCGGCTCGACACGGGTGGAGCCGTCCTCGAACATGAAGGTGAGGGTGACGGGTACGGTGGCCGCTGCCGCGCCGGTCGCCCCGTCGCCCAGGTCCGGGTAGAAAAGGCAGAGCCAGGTCTCGAAGCCGGCCCCGGTGTACCCTTCGGCGAAGTAACGGCTGGCGGCCGTGGAGCCCGAGGGTTGCCCGAACAGGGCGTGGCCCCCCTGCCAGCGCCCGCGGTAGTCGAAGTACATGGCGCGCTCGGCCAGGATGTCCGCGCCCGCCGTCACGTAGGCGGAGACGTCGCGCTCCGGCCCAACCCAGGCGTTGACGTCGACGGTGCGGCGCTGGTGCGCCGGGATGGACAAGTCGACCTCCACGAGGGAGCCGTCCTCCAGCGCCAGGTTGACGGACACGCTTACCGGGGCATCGCCCGGGTTGGCCAGGCACAGCCACTCCTCGAAGCCCTCCCGGGTGGTGCCCTCGGCGAAGCTCCACTCGGCGGCGGGGGCCGTAGCCCCCATCGACGTTGGTGCACCCCGCCCATTTATTACGATATGTAAAATACATGGGGCGCTCCGCCACCACCGGCTGGTCGGACTCCACCGCCAGGGAGACGTCGGTGCCCCGCCCCACCGCCGCGTTGACGTCCAGGGTGGCGCGGGAGCGGGGGGCCACCGGCAGGTCCCACCGGCCGGGTGCCGCGTCCGGGTAGAGGAAGCTCACCCTGGCCGTCGCGGGCAGGTCCCCGGGGTTGAAGACGGTCAGGTATTCCTGGAAGCCGGGGCCGGTGTAGCCCTCCGCGAAGTACCAGGTGAGGGAGGCGCCGTTGGTGCCCACCGCGCAGGTGCCGTCGCCCGCCGGGGCGGGGGAGGGAAAGGCCTGGAGCAGCAGGAACAGGGCCAGGGCGCAGGCGCAGGCGATCCTCGAAGAACTTGCGGCTGGTCTCATCCTCGCTCTACTGCCTCCCGGAAGACTCTATGCTTCAGCTGCCCTGCCTTATAGCGGGCAACTCCAGTATAGAGGGCGCGGCCGGGTCGTGCATCACCTCGAAGCGGAACCTCTGCCACAGCGGCTGCACGAACAGCGGGTTGGCGGCGCTCAAGGTGAGGCGCACCCGGTGCCCCCGCTTGACCAGCCAGTCGCAGGCCAGCAGGTCGAAGCCCACCTGGTTGACCGCACCGGGGGTGAGGCCGGACACGGTCACCGTGCCGTAGGTGATGAGCTGGGGCCGGCCGCTCTCCCCCACGTCGTAGAGGAAGGCGTTGACCTGGCAGTTGTCCCGGTCGGGGCGGATGCCCAGGGAGACCCGGGGGATGCCCAGGACCTCGGTGTCCTCTTCCACGGGAGGCGCGTCGAAGGAGATGTGGCCGCCCGCCTTGTCCTTGACCGGGCCCGGCACCTGGATGCCCAGGGGCTGGGGCCGGAAGAGGGGAGGGCCGGAGGTGGCCCGGCTGAAATAGTTGTTGACCAGCGGCGCGGAGGCGCGGGACTGCCCGGGCAGAGCAGCGCCGAGGGCGCCCGCTTCCCCGTTGCTCGAGGCGTGCAGGTAGAGGGTCTCCACTTCCGCCTGGGGAGGCGGCCAGTCCTCGAAGGCGGCCGTCTTCCTCCGCCAGAGCTGGTAGGTGTGGAAGGAGGGACCGTCCAGTACCTTAAGGTCGGTGCGGTCCTTCAGCCAGTAGTCGAACCAGTCCTTGGCCATGGACCACAGTTCCCTGCCCCACAGCCGCGGGCCCGGGCCGGCGTCCATGCCGTGGGGGCCGAAGCCGATGTACAGCTTCTTGGGCGTATCCAGCTTCTCGTAGTAGTCGAGCATCTGGTTGGGCTCGAAGAGGTCGTCGTGCCAGGACCCCACGATGAAGACGGGGCACTCCACCCCGGCCACGTCGTACTTGGCGGAACGCTGCCTGAGGTCTTCCAGCGTCGCGTCCTTTCCCTTGAGGCCGAAGAGGAGGTTGGTGGTCCAGCTGTAGAGCCGGTTGCGCGGGTCGCACCTGGTGGCCCAGAAGGCGGTAAGGAGGAGGAACAGGCCCCACAGGAACTTGAGGGAGCCGTTGGGCGCCAGGGAGTACTCCAGGTCGGTCCAGCCGTGCATGGGGACGATGGTGCGGATGCGCCGGTCCTGCGCGGCGATGAGGAAGGAGTGGCCGCCGCCGTAGGAGATGCCGGTCATCCCGATGCGCTCCGGGTTCACCTTCACGTAGGCCTGGCTGAGTGCAGGTAGTCGAGGGCGTCGGTGAGGTCGCACAGCTCGTGATCGGGGCCGGCGCACTGGACCCGGCCCTGGGAGGAGCCCCAGCCCCGGCAGTCGTAGGAGAAGACCACGTAACCGTCCTTGGCGAAGTAAGGGGCGTAGAGGTGGTTCTGCCAGCGTGACAGCGCCCAGGAGTGGACCATGACGATGGCCGGGTAGCCTTCCGGCTTCTCCGGCGGCGTATGTGGGATGTACAGCACTCCCGAGAGGCGGGTGCCGTCCCTGGTCGAGAACTTGAACTGCTTCATGGTGTAGCCGTCGCGCTCTCCCCAGCGGCGGGCCGCCTCCGCCATGGCGCGTGGGAGGACCACGAAGAGGAAGGTGAACAACGCCGCGACCTTGAGGAATGTTTTGCCGGCGCGTGAAGCTTTCCTGGCCATGCAGACCTCGCTTTCCGTTCGCATACGCCGATAGTGATAGCCAGCCATATTATTCCAAACGGGTGAGACATTTGCAACGCAGGCCTGATCCTGTCCTCGCGAGCGCAGCGAAGCGATCTACTCGATGTCCTCGACCATCGGCATGGTGAAGTCGACGGGCAGGGCGCCCAGCCTGAAGCACCAGGGCCAGGTCCTGCGCCTCCTCCTTGGTGAAGCTGCCGGTGATCTGCCCCTTGCCGCCGGTGATGGCCTCGTTGACCCGGGGGTAGGACTTGATCTCGTAGTCCAGCACGATGGCCAGCTGGTTCCCGGGCTCGCTCTCCTCCCTCAGCTCCGCGGTCAGGTCGGCGAACTCCGGAGGCCGCATCGTCGGTGAGGGTGAAGTCGATCTGCCACTTGCTGGTGTCCTGAGCCACGTCCGCCGTGGCCGAGTTCGATGATATCGCCGGTGAGCCGGGTGGGCCCCAGGCGGATCTTGTAGACGTTGCCGCCCTCCTCCTTCTCCAGCACGATCTCCTGGTCCTTCAGCGCCTGGTAGGCCTCCTGGTCGGAGAAGTCGACCTCGGGTCACCTCGGTGGTGTCGTAGGCGGGGTCGCCCGCCCCCAGGACCTCCAGCACCTGGCGGAACTGGAGCTGCGCGGTTGATCCGATGATCCTTTTGACGCGATCTATATCCTCCACAGCGGGTATTTCCACGACCATCCGGCCCGAGTCGGAGTAGATATTGTAATGCTCGATGCCCAGGGCTTCAAGACGCTGACCGATGATCCGTTCCGACTTGTCCATGGTCTCTTCCGTGACATCGCCCACGGGAGCCATGGTTATTCTGATATCCATCTTAGGCGAACTGTTCTCCTCGTGAGCCAATATCAGCATCAGCACGGCGGCCAGGATCACGATGAGTAAGGCAAACCCCATCACAACCCCGACGATGATCAGCGCCATGCGCCGGTCCTCAGCCGCGGCGGCTTGCGACGATGGGATGTGATAGGGAGGTGGGGGCAGGGGTAGCGACGACCCGGACTCCTGTACGACCTTGCCGCCGCAGTATGCGCAGAACCTAACGCCCTCCTGTATTTCCCTTCCGCAACTGCTGCACGTCATGATGGGCTCCGTATGTCGTGATGGATGTTTCCCTCCTAGATTCTAGCATCCGGGGGGGTCTGTGCGCGTTTCCTATGTCCCGGGGCTTACGCCCCGGGCTACTCCATAGCGCCCGCTCCGCGGGCTCGCGCCCGGGTTGTCCGGGAAGGCCCGCGCCCTACCCGGGGCTCACGCCCCGGGCTACTCCATAGCGCCCGCTCCGCGGGCTCACGCCCCGGGCTACTCCATAGCGCCCGCTCCGCGGGCTATAATGTACGCAAGACGAAAGCGAGGAGCATGAACGGCTGGTTCGGAAAGTTACTGCATGTAGATTTAAGCGCGGGAACGGTGGAATACCGGGACCTGGACCACGACGTCCTCCGTGAGTACCTGGGTGGGCGCGGGCTGGGGGTGCGCCTGGTGTCGGAATACGGCCCCGGCATCGACCCCCTCTCCCCGGACAACCCGCTGGTCTTCGCGGTGGGCCCGCTGACAGCCACCCCGGTGCCCACCGCCGGCCGCTTCAGCCTGGTCTCCCGCTCGCCGCTGACCGGCACCATCTTCGACTCCAACTCCGGCGGCCGTTTCGGGGTGCAGCTGAAGCGCTGCGGCATCGACGCGCTGGTCATCACCGGCCAGGCGTCGTCCCCGGTCTACCTCTCCCTCACCGAGGAAGGCGCGCAGCTCAAGGACGCGAGCGGATTCTGGGGCAGGGGAGTGGCCGAGGCCAGCCGGAAACTGCAGGAGGCGGAGGGCAAGGGCGCCAGCGTGGCCTGCATCGGCTCGGCGGGAGAGCGGCAGTCGCTGCTGGCCGGGGTGATGAACGACGTCCACCGCGCGGCGGCCCGCGGCGGCCTGGGCGCGGTGATGGGCTCCAAGCGCCTCAAGGCGGTGGTGGCGCGCGGCCGCGCCGAAGTGAAGGTGGCCGACCCCGACCGCCTGCGCTACGTCATCAAGGAATCGTTCCGGTGGATCAAGGCCAACCCGGTGACCTCGCGCGGCCTGCCCCTCTACGGAACCGCCATCCTGGTCAACCTCCTGAACGAACTGGGCTCCTTTCCGTCATACAACTTCCGCCACTCCAGCTTCGCGGGGGCGGAGCGGCTCTCCGGCGAGGCACTGGCCGAGACCATCCTGGTGAAGCGCAAGGCCTGCTGGGGCTGCCCCATCGGCTGCGCCCGGGTGACCGAGGCGGGGGGCGTGCGGGGCGAGGGGCCGGAGTACGAGTCCATCTGGGCCCTGGGGGCGCAGTGCGGAGTGGACGACCTGGAGGCGGTAGCTCGCGCCAACTACATCTGCAACGAAGCAGGTATGGACACCATCTCCGCCGGCTCCACCATCGGGTGCGCCATGGAACTGGCGCAGGCGGGAAAGCTGCCGGGCGGGCCCTTCATTCGGCTCGAGCGAGGACATGCTCGGCGCCATCAAGGCCATGGCGGCAGGGGAAGGACTGGGGCCGGAGCTGTCCCAGGGCTCGCGCCGTTTCGCGGCCTCGCGCGGCGCCCCCGGCCTGGCCATGCAGGTCAAGGGGATGGAACTGCCCGCCTACGACCCGCGCGGCCTGCAGGGGCAGGGCCTGAGCTTCGCCACCTCCAACCGGGGCGGCTGCCACCTGCGCGCCTACCTGGTGGGCCCGGAGGTGCTGGGCATCCCCAAGCTGGTGGACCGCTACTCCACCCGGGACAAGCCGGGTCTGGCCATCTTCTACCAGCACATCAACGCGGCGGTGGACTCGCTGGTGCTCTGCCGCTTCCTGCAGTTCTCGGTGGCCGACGACTACCTGGCCCGCTTCCTCACCGCGGCCACCGGCGTGACCTACAAGGCCGGGGACCTGCACCGGGTGGGCGAGCGCGTCTGGAACCTGGAGCGCGCCTTCAACCTGGCCTGCGGCATCGACGCCTCCGAGGACACCCTGCCCCGCCGCCTGCTCAAGGAGCCGGTGGAGGAGGGGCCGGCCCGGGGGCGGGTGGTGATGCTGGACGAGATGCTGCCGCTCTACTACCGGGCCCGCGGCTGGACGCTCGAGGGCGAGCCGACGACCCGCAAGATGAGGGACCTGAACGTGCCGGCCTTCCGGCAGTAGGAAAGGGGAAGGGATGCTGGAGCAGTTCCGCAAGTTCGGCCGGGAATTATTCCTACAAGGTGTAAATTCATCCCACAGCGGCAACATCAGCGTGCGCATGGGCGACCGGGTGCTCATCACCCGGCGCGGCTCCATGCTCGCCGACCTCACCGAGCGCGACCTCATCGAGACCGGGCTGGAGGAGGACGACAGCCACATCGTGCTCGCTTCCACCGAGATCAAGATCCACCGCGCCGTCTACAACAACACCTCGGCCCTGGCCATCGTGCACGCGCACCCGCCCATAACCATCGCCCTGTCCATGCTGGCAGACGAGATCCGCCCCATCGACACCGAGGGCATCTACTACTTCAAAAGCGTGCCGGTCATAGCTACGGAGCTCACCGTGGGCTCGGACGAGGTGGCGGAGAAGCTGCCCCCGGTGCTGCAGAACTACCGCATCGCGGTACTCAGGGGGCACGGCAGCTTCGCGGTGGGGCAGATGCTGGAGGAGGCCTTCCAGTGGACTTCCAGCCTGGAGGCCACCTGCAAGGTCATCTTCTACGCCCGCCTGCTGGGCCTGGACCCGGGAGAGGCGTCCCAGGGCTGGTAGGGCGCCGGAGCCCCGGTCATTCCAGGGCGTCCAGCCTGTCGGTGAGGTCCTGCAGTTCCTGGTCCAGGTCGTCCACCTTCCGGAGGAACCTGTCCATCTCCCCGGTGGAACTCTCGATATTGCTGTCGAAGTCAGACTGGGCCTTTTCCAGCTTGGCTTCGATGGAACCAAGGGCCGCGGAGTTGCCTTGCTCCACGGCTTTCTTCATCTCCAGAAAGATCCCCCGCATCTCCCTCATGGTGGTGAGCAGGGCGGTGTTGAAATCGCTCATGAAGGGTGGGGGCTTGAGCTCGGAAGCCGTCGCGATGAACTCGTCCATCACCCCCAGGACCTGGTCCATCAAGGTCATGAACTCCTGCTCGGAAGAGATGGTGGACATCTGCGAGGAAAATGCGTCCATACCGTCGGTCATCTTCATGCTGGCCCGGGAGAGGTCCTTGCCGTAAGAGGCCATGGCCTCCATGCCCCGCAACGTGGTGATGGATTCGGCGTAATAATCCAGGATGTCCTGGTGCAGTCCGGCGGCTTGTCCGGGGGGCGTGATGGCCTCCAACTCAGCCTGGGCATCCTCGAATTCGGGCATGATGACCTGCAGGTCTTCAGACACCTGCTCGAAATCCTCGATGGCTTGCTGGCCCAGACCTGTAGGATCGAGGCTCCCCCAGTCCATCCCGGCCAGTTCGGAGTGGGAGTCTTTAATGATCCGGCCGACCTGGTCCTGGTAGTCATGCACACTCATGCCCTCGGACCCGGCGAGCAGTAGGACCAGCACCACGGCTACCCCGCCCACCAGCAGGACCGCGAGGATGCTCAGCCATACAGCCAGGCCCTTGCCGCGGGACGGGGGCTGGCCGGCATATTGCGCAGGGGCCGGCGGGACCGCCGGGGCCGGCTGAGCCGCAGCGGCCTCTTCCGTCCCGGTTTCCGGCTTCAGGGCGGCGCCGCAGAAGGCGCAGAACCTGATGTCCTCAGGCACTTCCTCGTTACACCCCGGGCATTTCATGGGCGGCCCCCTTCTCTAAGAGCATCCGATACTCACCTCGCTTGCCGAAGCAGGACCTTCAGCAGGCGTCGCGATGGGGAAAGGACGCGCGCTGCGGGTGGATGGAGACGACGGGGCGGGGACGTACGCGACAGGCGGGCGCCTGCGGGCACCCGCCCCGCGTGGAATGGAGGAACAGGAGGAACGAGGACATCGTCAGCCCGGCCGCGAGGAGGCACCACACCCCGGGCAGCCCCAGCATCAGGGCCCCCAGGAAGGTCATCAGGAAGAACAACCCGTCCTTCCCCGAACGCTTGCCCCTTCTCGACCTTCTCTCGTTTCGCGTCACTATCTCCTCCTTTATCCGTAACCCAATCCTAAGAGCCGTCAACGACAAAAACGACAGAACGACAAAAACGACGAAAACGGCAGGTACGGCTGAACGGGGTTCAACGCCCCGACCCGCCCCGGCTGTATAATCGAATCAGGTGGGAGTGGCTGTTCTCGACCTGTAGGAGGTGGGACGATGTCGGTGCGAGATTATCTCAAGGTGCTGCGATTGTTCGAGATGACAGGTTTCCTGTCCTCGGAGGAGACGCCCTCCAAGCGGGTCTGGTTCTACTACGACGAGTCGGGCAAGGTGGTCAGGCACAGCTTCGAGCCGGTCGACAAGGAGTGGGACGGCACCGGCGACAAGCCGCTCATCGTCCCCATGGGCCGGGACGGCGACATGCCCAAGCTGAACCAGCACTGGGCGGAGTTTATCGACCAGGCCGAGGAGTGCGAGAAGCGCGAACGCGGCTAGCCGTTCTCCTTCAGGATGATGTCGGCGCAGAGCATGGCGGATAGCGCCGCCCCGTTCATGGCCAGGCCGCGGCCGACGTAGGTGTCCCCCGCGAAGAACATGTTCCCTATCCCCGGAGCCTGCAGCTTGGGCTTGAAGTCCCCCACCAGCCCGGGCTTGCGGGCCAGCCCGTCGCAACCCGCGACGTAGTAGGGGAGTTCCCATTCGGCCTTGTCCCAGATGCCCGGGAACATCTCGGCCAGGTCCAGGCGGAGCTCCTCCAGGATGCGGCGGCGCTCGAAGGGGTCCGAGGCCTCGTCGTACTCGCAGACCACGTCGATGTGGAGCAGCTGCTTGCCGGGAGGAGCGATGGAGGGGTCGAAGTTGGAGGCGGGGAAGGCCTGCAGGGGCAGGCCTGTATGGGGGGCGCGCAGGGCGCTGAAGAAGCAGAGCTTGTCCGTCACCGGCTCACTCAGCCCCAGCATGTAGCCGATGAGGCAGGTGACCTCGTGCATGATGTCGGTGACCCGCTTGCGCCACCAGGCGGGCAGGGGCGAGGTGGCCGGGGCGAAATCGATGATGTCCGGCAGCTGGTAGATGGGGAGGGCGCACACCAGGCGCTTCACCGGGATCTCCTCCACCAGCGGCATGCGGTAGTCCGCGGGATAGGGGGACTCGCCGGCCCGGGCCACCTTGACCGAGACGGCCCGGCCGCCCTCGAAGCGCACCTCCGACACCGGCGCCCCCACGCGCACCTTGCCGCCCGCGTCCTCGATCACCCTGACCAGGCCCGAGGTCAGGGCCTCCATCCCGCCGATGGGATAGGACGAAGTGAGCAGCTGGCTCTTCTTACGCAGGTTGTCCCGGCCGATGTAGAGCACCTCCCCGGCGGACATGTCGCCGGCGTCGGGGATGGTGGTCATGATCATGCCCATGTCGGTGAAGAGGTCGCGCACGGACGGGGACTCGACGTTTGAGATCAGCCAGTCGGCCAGGGAGCGGTCGTCCCAGGCGGAGATCTCCTCGTCCCTCAAGGCGGCGATGCGCCCCAGCAGGGCCCCGAAGGCGCGCCGGTCCTCGGCGCTCAGGGGCACCATCTCGGCGATGTTGACGAAGCTGCCCTCGTGGTAGAACTCCACCGTCTCGCTGAAGGGGCCCCACTCCACCTCCACCCCCACCCGCGCGTTGAGGGCGTGGATGGAGGAGGCGTCGCCCAGCTCGGTCATGTGCAGCCCCACGTCCACCTTCCAGCCCTCGGCGGGGGTGTCGGGGTAGCTCATCAGCCGGCCGCCGAAGCGCGGGAAGCGGTCCAGCACCAGCACCCGCTCGCCCGCCTCGTGGGCGAGGACGGCCGCCACTCCCAGTCCGGCGATGCCGGCGCCGATGACCACGGTATCGTAATCCTTGCTCATGACCTCTCCTCCCTGTGAGTCTCAAGATGAAGGGCCAGGCCTCGAGGGCCTGACCCGGACATTCTAATAAATGCGGCGCGGCCTGGCTACTACAGGCCGCCGGGGCCCTGCCGGCGCGCGGCGTCCCGGCGCAGGTCTTCCTCCACCGCGGAGCGCACGATGGCCTGGGCCCTGACCGGGTCGGGCATCCCCTCCCACTTGAAGTTGGAGGCCTCGCCCGCCGTCTGGATGATCATGGTGCCGTAGTTGAAGACGTTGGCGAAGAGCCCGCTCTTCTCGTAACTGGTGTCCTGCACCCGGTCCAGCTGCGCCTCCGCCAGCCGCTTGTTGAAGGGGAAGCGGCGGGTGGAGTCGACCACGCGCCTGTCGGTGATGACGTAGAGGTCGTAGCGCCAGTTGAACCAGTGGACGAAGCCCCAGAGAAAGATGATCAGGAGGCCGACCAGATAGACGAGCCAGAACCACGGCTCTTCGATGAAGCTCCAGTCGAGGGCCACGGCCAGACCCCAGCAGGATGAGCATGCCCGCGAGGATGAGGAGCTCGACGAGCATGTTGCGGACCAGGAACATCACGTCCTTGCGCAGCAGGAGAATCACGCTCTCGTCCGGCGAACTGCTCGTGGAACATCTTCTTGGGGCTTGCCACTACGGGGGCTTGAGGCTGCACGGGGGGCGGGGTAGCTTGCACCGTTCCTCCTTGGGTCTCGATAAAGAACAACTCTATACGGGTATTCTATATCCGCCCGGGCGCACTGGCTAGTGCGGAGTTCCTTCCCGGGTGGCACGGAGCCGCTGCCGCAGGCGTGGCTGACAACTTGTCGGAAAAACCCGCTTGCTATATATTATTGACGGGAGGTCCGCGCAGGGAAGGAGGAGCAGCATGAAGCGTTCGGTGAAGATCCTGGGACTGGCCGCGGCGGCCGCGACGGGGGCAGCGGGTGCGGCGGGGCTGGCGGCCTCGCGCATGAAGCCGTCCACCCGCGCTTACATAGAGTCGGTGGGCTGGCACCGCCCCGACCTCTGGCTGCACGGCATGTTCTACATGAGCCATACCCTGCAATACATCGCCCTGGGCAGGTTCGCGACAGGTTTTGCCCACCACGTACCCGGCCACATGAAGAGGCATTACGCCGATACCTACCACGGCAAGCTGGTGCCGCTGGAGGAGGCGCAGAGGCTGGTGACCGTCACCGAGGACGTCGAGGTGCGCAACCTGGAGAACATCGTCCCCTACAAGACCTGCAAGGACATCATCCTCCAGAACCCCGACGAGATCCTCGCCTGCAAGTGCGTCTGCCGCATGACCTCACCCAACCACTGCCAGCCGGACGAGGTGTGCATGATCATCGGGGAGCCCTACGTCAGCTACATCCTCGACCACCAGCCCGATTTCTGCCGCAGGTCACGGCGGAGGAGGCGGTGGAGATACTGCGCCAGACCGACGAGGCCGGCTGCCTGCACGCCGCCTTCTTCAAGGACGTCACCCGCGGACGCTTCTACGCCATCTGCAACTGCTGCTCCTGCTGCTGCATAGCCCTGAAGTCCCACCGCTTCCTGGGGGTGCCCTTCTACGGCCACTCCGGCCTGGAACCGTCCTTCTCCGACGCCTGCAACGGCTGCCGCAAGTGCGTCAAGGCCTGCCTCTTCGAGGCCCTCTCCGCCGGCGCCAAGAAGGAGCCGCCCGTGCTGGACCGCGAGGCCTGCATGGGCTGCGGGGCCTGCCGGGCCGCCTGCGAGCAGGACGCCATCACCCTGGTGGAGGCGGCGGATCGTCCCGCCCCGCTCCGCCTGGACGAGCTGATGGCATAGCGGGGCCGAACCCCTCCGAACGGCCGGCAAAACGGGGATACGGCTCAGGCGGCAGCCCGGGTTCACCGCGGCCCCACCACGGGTGTAACGCAAACCCCATCCGGGCATATATGATAAAATGAGTCCTTCAGAGACCCTTGAAAGGCGGCTTCAGCATGGAATCGGCAGGCAGCTCGCGGCTGGCGGGCATTGAAGATAAGCGCAGGATCAAGGTGGGGATCCCGCGCGCCCTCACCTACTACCGCCACTTCCCCTTCTGGCGGGCCTTCCTGGAGGGGTGCGGCTGCGAAGTGATGTCCTCGCCTCCCACCGACCTGAAGATACTGCGGCACGGCACGGAAGCCTGCGTCGACGATATCTGCGTCGCTGTCAAGGCCCTCTTCGGCCACGTGGACAGGTTGATCGGCGAGGTCGACGTGGTGATGGTGCCGCGCCTGGTCAGCGTGGAGAAACGCAAACACGACACCTTCACCTGCCCCAAGCTCATCGCGGCGCCGGACATGGTGCGCAACACCTTCATGGAGTTGCCGGCGCTGCTGGAGTTCACCGTGGACCTGCAGGAGGCCCCCCTGTGGTGGGGCTGCGCAAAGCTGGGCCGCAGCGTGAAGGCTTCGCCCCGCAACATGCTGCGCTCTTACCGGCAGGCGGTCGCGGAACAGGAGAGGTACGACAGGCTGCTCTACTCGGGGCTCTTCCCCGACGACGCCCTGGCCAGGCTGGACGACAAGGACGCCGGCCCGCTGCCCGCGTACATGACCGAGGGAGACGTCAAGGTGGCGGTGGTGGCCCACCACTACCTGCTGGGCGACCCGATGCTCAACAACCGCATCGTCCACTGGCTCAACGTCTCGGGCGCGCGGGTCGTCGGCTCGAGCATCCTGCGGGAGGACGAGATCGAGGCGGAGGCCGCCCTCTTCCCGCCCCTCTCCTGGACCTACGAGAAGGAGCTGCTCAGCGCCGCCTCCCTCTTCCTCAAGCGCCCCGACGTGGACGGGGTGGTCTACATGACCAGCTTCGGGTGCGGCCCGGATTCGGTGATCATGGAGATGGTGCGGCGCGAGGTGAAACCCGCGCTGCCCTGCCCCATGCTGGAACTGGTCCTGGACGAGCATTCGGCCGAGGCGGGAGTGCGCACGCGGGCGGAGGCCTTCGTCGACGGCCTGTATCATCACCGCAAGCGGGCGGCCCTCGCGAGGAGCGCCGTATGAAACTGGCCTTTCCCCACATGGGGAACGCCTACATACCCCTGCGCGCGCTGGTGGAGAACCTGGGCGCGGAGCCGGTAGTGCCGGACCTGCCCCACCGCGAGACCCTCGAGAACGGCATCCTGCATGCTCCCGAGTTCGTCTGCCTGCCCTTCAAGGTGACCCTGGGGGACTGCCTCAACGCCCTGGAGAAGGGCGCCGACACCATGGCCATGGTCTGCGGCATGTGGGCCTGCCGGTTCGGCTACTACGGGCGGGTGCAGCACATGATCCTGCGCGACCTGGGCTACGACTTCGAGTCCGTGCTCATCGGCTGGGACGACCCCCGCGTCATCTGGGAGAAGCTCAAGCCGGTGGTGGGGCGCAACGCGCCGCGCAAGGCCGTGGCGGCCCTCTCCATCTTCCGTGCCAAGGCCGGCGCGGTGGACGTGATAGAGGTCCTGACCCGCGAGGCACGCCCGCGGGAAAAGGTGCAGGGGAGTTCCGACAAGCTGATGAAGGACCTGCTGCGCCGGGTGGACGAGGCGGGCAGCATCCGCCGGGTCTGGGAGATACGCGGCGAGGCGCGGGAGGAGTTCGGGGCCCTGCCCCGCCGCGACGCCCACGACGTGCTGCGCATCCGCATCGTGGGCGAGCTGTACGTGCTGCTGGAGCCGTCCCTCAACCTGGACCTGATCAAGCGCCTGGGCGTCAGCTACGGGGTGGAGGTAGAGCCGGTGCTGAGCACCTACCGCTGGCTGCTCAGCTCGCTGTGGCTGGACCCCATGCTCAAGCTGGAAGCCGTGCGGGCGCGCCGGCTGACCAGGCCGTACCTCCCCTACGTGCTGGGGGGAGAGGAGCACAAGACCATCTCGGGGGCGCTGACGGCGAAGCGCGACGGCTTCGACGGCATCATCCACGCCTACCCGCTTACCTGCATGCCCGAGAACATCTGCCGCACCGTGCTGCCGGGCATCTGCGAGAAGATGGACCTGCCCATGCTGCCCCTCTGCTTCGACGAGCACACCTCCCCGGTGGGGGTGCTCACCCGCCTGGAGGCCTACGTCGACATGCTCCGCTCCCGCAAGGTCAAGGAGGTGGAAGTTGCCCTTTCCCGTCATCCTCGGCGTGTCTGGCAGCCCCGTTAAGGGAGGCAACGTCGACGCCCTGTTGGAGGACGCCCTGTCCGGCCGCGAGCACGAGACCATCCGCCTCTCCTCACTCGAGATAAGCGACTGCCGGCAGTGCAACTGGTGCCTGAAGAAGCAGACGCCGGACAGGTACTGCAGCCAGGACGACGACATGCGGGGCATCTATCCCAGGTTGGATAAGGCGGACATCCTGGTCTTCGCCACCCCCGTCTATTTCGGGCGCCTCTCCGGCTACCTGGCGGCCTTCATCGACAGGATGCGCGTGTACGTGCACGGCAACGTCTCCCGCGGGATGCTGCGCAACAAGGTGGGGACCGCGTTGGCGGTGGCCTGGTTCCGCACGGGCGGGACGGAGATGGCGCTGGCCTCCATCAACCAGTTCTACTTCGCCGTGAACATGGTCATCGCCGCTCCCGACCTGGGGCTTTCGGGCGCCATGGCCTTCTCCTCCCTGGACGGGACGGGCAGGAGGCTGGAGGACGACCGGCTGCTGGTGCTCCAGGACGAGCTGGGCGTGGCCTCGGCCCGTTCAGCCGTGGAGCGCGCGGTGGAACTGTCCCGCCTGCTCGAGGCGGGCCGGGCGGCCCTCTAACCCACGTCGCCGGAGGATGGTGAGAAGCTATTGAAGCAGCGCAAGAAGCCCCGCAAGACCCTGGGCTTCATGGACCTCTACAGGAAGATCAGGAAGGACCTGCCCGGCCCGACGCGGGTGGAGGAGCCGAAGCGCGGCACCGGCCACTCGTACTCCAAGCGCGACCGGCGCGACTGGCAGAGGGGTGAATAGGGCGGGCGGCCGGAATGGCGCCGGGCGTCACATCCCCGGCTCGATGTACCAGGTGCCGTCCACGTTCTTCAGGCTGAACTGCTTCTGGCCGAAGAGGGTCCCCCCGCTCTCCGGCGTCTCCGTGACCTGCGTTGCCCTGGGCGTCGGTGTAGGTGGCCTTGCCCCCGGTCACTTCCACCGTGGCCTGTTCCCCGGAGATGGTGGTGCGGTAGGTGAGGTCGGTTATCCGCAGGTCTCCCTGGGGGTTGATCTGCTTGAGGAACGTCTGCATGTACTGTTCCATGCTCTTGAACCCACCGGAGGAGAGCGCGCTCTTGAGCTGCTGCAGGCTGGCCGGGTCCATCAGCGAGACCAGGGCCGGGGCGTCACCGTCGATCAACGCCTGGTAGAAGGAGTTCATGGTCTGCTCGGGGCCGCTGGGCTGTTTGTTCCCGCCGGTGAACCACTTGGGCCCCACCGCGAAGCCGAGCAGCAGGACCACGAAGACGCAGGCCGCCGCCACGCCGATGATGATCAGCGTGGTCCGCTTGCCGTCCCCCGTCACCCTTCGCTGTTGGTACCGCCCGGGGGGGCTTCACGATATAGCTTGGGGTCGGGGATGGGCCGCGTGGCCTCCTGCCGTCGCCGGCGGGCTCCAGGCCCGGGGCCCTGCGGGCTGTTGACCACGGCGCCGCAGGAGCCGCAGATGAGGCTGCCCGGCACCAGTTCCGAGCCGCACCTGGAGCAGACCATGCGCTTTCCTTTCCATGCCTTACCGTTGTTGACCGGATAGTGGAGCCCCTGGCCAGAATCGAACTGGCGACACAAGGATTAGGAATCCTTTGCTCTGTCCACTGAGCTACAGGGGCTTACGAATCCGTATTGACGCGCGCAGGACGCGCGGGATTACGTCAGTCCAGCTCCATCTGGAGATACCACTTCCCGTTGATCTTCTCCAGGTCGAAGCCCTCGCTGTCGAAGACCTCCCCGTCGTCGTCGTAGCTCTCCTTGACTTCGTCACCGTAATAGTCGGTGTAGGTGGCGGTGCCCCCCACCACGTCGACCGTGGCGGTGTTGCCCTTGATGTTGCTCTTGAGCTTGAGGCCGGTGATCTTCAGGTCGCCCTCGGGGAAGATCCCGTCCAGGTACTCCTGGAGGAGTTCCTCCCCGTCGTCGTAGCCGTATTCCTCCGCGTAATCGTCCAGTTCCTTGAGGGCGTCCGGAGACACCAGCGCGAGCATCGCCCTGGCGTCGCCCTTCTGCATGGCGGCGTAGAAGTCCTGTACCACCTTTTCGACGGCCGCCGTGTCGTCGCCCTCACTGACGAACCACTTGGGCCCCACCGCGAAGCCCAGCAGCAGCACCACGACGATGCCGATGCCCAGGACGGCGATGATGGCGATGAGGGCTATCTTGCCCCCTCCCCCTCCCCCGGAAGGCTGGGAATAGGCCGGGGAGGGCATGGGGGCGGCCGGCGGCCCGTAGGCCGGTGGCGCCGCGGCGGGAGGCGGGGTGGGCGGCATGCCGGCCGGTGGGGCGGGCGGCCCCGGCGGAGGCGGAGTGGGCGGTGCCGCGGGCGGCGGCGTCATGACCGTGGGCGCGGCGACCTCGGCGGGCGCGGCGGTCTCGGCGGGCGCGGCGGCGCCGCAGGACCCGCAGAAAGCGCTGCCGGCCTCTATCTCCGAACCGCAGTTAGCACAGAAAGCCATCTCTACCTCCTTTGCCGTACGGAAAACACTTACTCTGCCATGATAAACGGTTTTCCGGGCTAAATCCATGAGCCGGGAGCGCGAGCGGGCACTGCCGGCGCCCCTGTCGACCGCGCTTGACAAGGGAGGCGGTAATAAGTAGCTTTAACGTAAGGCCCGTCGAGAAGGCGGGCGGCTGAGACGAAAGCTCGAAGAACGGGGACCACGGAGGTTCCGAGGGGGGAGTACCCCCGAGGTGATTCGTGGTTTTTTCGTTTTAAGGAGGCAGGAAGATGCACATTCCGGACGGGTTCCTCAGCACGGGGGTGAGCGTGGCGACGGGAGTTGCCGCGGTGGGTGTGGTCGGCTATCGGGCTCTACAAGGCCAGGGAGGAACTGGACGAGAAGACCGTGCCGCTGATGGCCCTCTGCGCCGCCTTCGTCTTCGCGGCCCAGATGCTCAACTTCCCGGTGGCCGGGGGCACCAGCGGCCACTTCCTGGGCGGGGTGCTGGTGGCGGTGCTGCTGGGCCCGTGGCTGGGAAGCCTGGTGATAGCCCTGGTCCTGCTGGTGCAGGCCCTGGGCTTCGCGGACGGGGGCGTCACCGCCCTGGGGGCCAACGTCTTCAACATGGCCTTCATCGGCACCGTCGTCGCTTACTACATCTTCGCCGGCATCAAGTCGTTGCTGCCGAGGAGCAGGGCCGCCTTCCTGGGAGCCGTCGCGGTGACCTCCTGGTTGTCGGTGATGCTGGCCTCCGGTGCCTGCGCGGTGGAACTGGCCATTTCCGGGACCGTCCCGACTGGGCACCGCCCTGGTGGCCATGCTGGGCGTCCATGCCCTCATCGGCATCGGTGAGGCCATCATCACCACATCGGTCATCGGGGTCATACTGGCGGTCCGGCCGGACCTGGTCAAAGCGTACGGAGTCCGTCAGGACGCCCTTGCCGATACCGTGTTCGTGGGGGTGAGCGACTGATGAGCGCACGACGCAAGAGCCTTTATCGTGTTCATACTGGCGGGGTTGGCCCTTTCCGTAGCTCTGGCCCTGATAGTGTCCCCGTGGGCTTCGTCTTCCCCCGACGGCCTGGAAAAGGTGGCGGAGGACCAGGGCTTCCTGGAGAAGGCCGAGGAGACCGAGCCGGTCTGGGGCGAGTCCCCCATCCCCGACTATGCCGTACCCGGGCTGACCAGCACGGTCGAGGCCGTGGACGAGGAGACGGGAGCGGTGGTCCAGGAAGAGGAGCCGACCAGGCTGGCGACGGCGCTGGCCGGCCTCATCGGCACGGTGGCCATCTTCCTGCTGGCCTGGGGGCTGGCCCTGCGTGTTGAAGAAGAAGAGGCCGGCGGAAGATCGGGGCGGCCGCCCCAGCGCCCGAGCCGATGAAGGCCTGAGCCATGCAGCACGCTTTTCTCGACCAGTACAGCCACCTGGAAAGCCCGGTCCACCGGCTCGACCCCCGGGCCAAGCTGGTCGGCCTGGTCGGCCTCATCGTCATCTGCGTCACCACTCCCCCGGACCGCTACCAGGCCTTCGCCGCCTACCTGGGACTGGAACTGGTGCTGCTGGCCATCTCCCGGCTTCCCTTGAAACACGTGCTCAAGCGGATGCTCATCGTCGTCCCCTTCATCCTGGCGGTGGCCCTCTTCCTGCCCTTCTTCAACGAGCAGCGGCGGCAGCTACAACCTGGGCCCGGTCAAGCGTCTCGGCGCACGGGCTGCTGGTGCTGTGGAACGTGGCCGCCAAGTCCGACCATCAGTGTCCTGGCGGTGATCCTGCTCTCCTCCACCACGCCCTTCCCCGAACTGATCAAGGGGATGGAGAAGCTGCACCTGCCCAACCTGCTGGCCACCCTGCTCAGCTTCATGTACCGCTACATCTTCGTCCTCACCGACGAGGTGCAGAGGATGCGGCGGGCGCGGGACTCGCGGGGCTGGAGCGGCAAGTGGCTGTGGCAGGCGAAGACCATCGGGCACATGGTCGCCACCCTCTTCCTGCGCTCCTACGAGCGGGGGGAGCGGGTCTACGCGGCCATGCTGGCGCGGGGCTTCGACGGGACCGTGCACACCGTCTACTCACTATACCTTCGGCGCGACGGAGTGGGGCTTCGTGTATCCTGATGGTCATGTTCCCGCTGGCCGCGCGAGTACTTTCCTACGGGAGTTGATGAAGATGCATCACCGGCCGGCCATAGAGATGAAGGACGTGAGGTTCGCCTACCCCGACGGCACCCTGGCGCTTGACGGCATCGACCTGGCCGTGGAGGAAGGGGAGTCGGTGGGCGTGGTCGGCCCCAACGGGGCGGGCAAGTCCACGCTGCTGCTCCACCTCAACGGCATCCTGCAGGGCCGGGGGGAGGTCAACATCTTCGGCCTGCCGGTCAAGAAGGACAACCTCAAGGAGATCCGCCGGCGGGTGGGGCTGGTCTTCCAGGACCCCGACGACCAGCTCTTCTCGCCCACCGTCTTCGACGACGTGGCCTTCGGCCCCATCAACATGGGCCTGCCCGCGGACGAAGTCAAGCGGGAAGTGAAGCGGGCCCTGGCCGCCGTGGGGATGGAGGGCACGGAGAAGCGCTCGGCCCACCACCTGAGCTTCGGGCAGCAGAAGCGGGTCTCCATCGCCACGGTGCTCTCCATGCGCCCCGACCTGCTGGTGCTGGACGAGCCCTCCAGCAACCTGGACCCGCGGGCCCGCCGGGAACTGTCCGAGCTGCTGCAGGGCCTGCCCATCACCAAGGTGGTGGTCACCCACGACCTCCCCTTCGTCTTCGAGATATGCGAGCGGGTGGTCATCCTGGAGGCGGGCAAGGTGGCGGCGGACGGCGAGGTCTTCTCCATCCTCTCCGACGAGTCGCTGCTCGCCCGGCACGGGCTGGAGATGCCCTTCGGCTTCTACCCCAACCCCGACCTCAAGCCCGACCGGAGGCCGCAGCAGTCGTAGGGCGTCTACGCCCGCGGCCCGGCCCCGTATCCTATATAATCGAGGCGTGGAGAAGTACCTGGAGTGGGCCAAGCAGCGCTGGAAGCGCCTGGCGATGATCGCCGGGCTGTGCGTGGTGGTCCTGCTGGCCGCCCTCTACCATTTCGTCTGGAACGTGGACCCGGTGGGGGACGCGGTGCGCGGGATGTTCTCGGCCGTCAGCGACGACCGGCTGGACGAGGCCCTGGGCTACGTGGACCCGGACAGCGAGCTGGCCCGGTACTGGAACTCCAACCAGGACGGCATCCAGGACCGTACCCGCGAGGCGCTGGCAAAGTACAAGGTCGGTTTCGACCTGGAGCTGAACGTGGTCACCTCGGGGGACACGGCGCAGGCGCAGCTCACCGACGGGACCCTCAAGGTGAGCAGCCGCGACCCCGGGGTGCAGGGGGCCTTCCCCCTCAGCCTGAAGTCGTTGGACCTGGTGTTCTATCTCGAGAAGAAAGGCGGAAGATGGTTGATCACCGGCATCAACTACGAAGACCTGGGCCAGCTGGCGGACGAACTGCAGTACTGAGCGGGGTCCTGCTGGCGCTGCTGCTCCTGGCCGCGGGGCCGGCGCTGCAGGGGTGCGGCCCGCCCACCCCGGAGGCCCAGATAAGCGGCTTCCTCGACGCCTGGAACGGCAACAACGAGGCGAAAGCGGCCGGCTTCACCATGGAGGGGGACATCTCCGCCTTCAAGACGGGCGACACCTTCCTGATGCCCGAGCGGCCCGCCTTCAGCGTGGGGACGCCGGACATCCAGGGTCAGCTGTGCTACACCCCCGTGACCTTCCACACCGCCGACGGCGACCTGGAGGGGACCTTCGTCCTGGTGCTGCGCGAGCGCACCTGGAAGGTCTCCCTGACCCAGACCATGACCGCCTGGCTCGACGCCCGACGGGAGCTTTAGGCACTCTCCGACCGGACGCGCCCCCCGCCCGGTTTCTGCTATCATTGATGGTAGACGCAGGGTTGGGGTGATGGCGCATTCCGGCACGCCGGCGAAGACGGATGAGCGAGCGTCGGGCTGGAGGGTCTCATGGAGATTGAGGAATTCCTTCAGGAGAGCAGGAGGCTCTGGAGGTCCCTCGTGGAGAACACCCGGGACCTCATCTGCATCACCGACCTGACCGGCGTCATCCGTTACGCTAACCCCCTCCCACCTGGACATGCTCGGATACCAGCCACGGGAGCTGGTAGGCGAGTCCTTCTTCATACTGGTGTATCCCGAAGACCTGGAGATGGCCCTTTCCACGTTCGCCGAGGGTATGGGCGAGCGCAAGATGATGCATACCACCGGCCGCTATCGCCACCGGGACGGTCATCCGCTGTGGATGGAAGCGACGGGCATGCCCCTGGTCGAAGAGGGAGGCCAGATGATCGGGGGGATCGTCGTCAGCCGGGACATAAGCGAGCGGGTGGAGTCGGAGCGCTTCCTGCGCATCCAGCGGGACCTCGCCCTCAGGCTGGCGCAGGCCACCAGCCTGGAGGACGTCCTGAGCCTGTCGCTGGAGGCGGTCCTGGAGGCCACCGGCTTCGACGGGGGCGGGGTCTACCTGGTCAACGAGGAGACCGGGGGCCTCGACCTCGCCTGCTCCCGGGGCCTGTCGGACGCCTTCGTCGCGGAGGTGTACAGCTTCCCGGCGGACAGCCCCAACGCCCGGCTGGTGATGGCCGGCAAGCCCATCTACGGGAGTACGAGGGATATCGAGCTGCCCATCGACGACATCCGGCGTAGCGGAAGGCCTGAAGGCCATGGCGCGTGGTCCCGGTGCTCCATCAGGGCAGGGTCATCGGCGACGTCAACATAGCTTCACGCGTCCTTCGCTGAGGTGCCGGAGAGGGCGCGGAGCGCGGTGGAGACCATGGCCGGGCAGATCGGGCAGGCCATCGCCCGGGCCCGACTGGACTCGGCCCTGCGCGATAGCGAGGCCAGGTACCGCGCCGTCTTCGAGGCCACCGGCACGGCCATGTGCGTTCTGGACGCCTGGGGGAGCATCGTCTTCACCAACCGGGAGTTCACCAACCTGTCCGGTTATTTCCACGGGGACCTGGAGGAAGGGCTGCACCTCAGGGACGTCCTGGCCGGACAGGGGAGAGGAAGAGGTCATGCGCAGCCTTGAGGGGGCTCAAGGAGGGGGACGCGGAGGCGCACCAGCACCTGCTGCTCAAGCTGGCGTGTGCCGGCGGCGAGTCGAAGGACGTGCTGGCCAGCATGGGGCTGCTGCCTGGCCGGAACGCCGCGGTCCTCTCGTTCATCGACATCACCCGCGAGCGGGAATACGAGAGGGAGCTGGAGGAGCGGGCGCGCCAGCTGGCCGACTTCCTGGCGGTCGCCTCCCACGAGCTCCGCCACCCCATCACCCTGATACGCGGCTACTCCGAGACCATGATGGAGGCGTGGAAGGAGGGGCGGGAGAAGACGCTGGAGGAGATCGTGACGGCGGTGGAGGCCAGTTCGTACCGGCTGATGCACCTGGTGGAGGAGCTGCTGGACATCTCCCGCATCGAGGAAGGGCGCTTCCCCGTGCAGAAGGTGGCCGGTGCCCCTGGAGCCCGTGGTGCGCGAGGCGGCGGCGGAGATGCGGGAGCGCTATACCCATTGGGAGTTGACGGTCAAGGCCGGAGAGGGGTTGCCCTCCCCGCCGATGGACCCGGAGAGGGTGCGGCAGCTGGTGGTGATCCTGCTGGAGAACGCGGTCCACTTCAGCCCCCCGGGCTCGACGGTGGAGGTGGGGATAGGGCTGGACGGCGGGGAGGCCGTGGTCTCGGTGGCGGACGAGGGCGCCGGGGTGCCGGAGGGCGAGCGCGAAAGGATCTTCGAGCGGTTCTACCAGGTGGAGGACCTCAACCACCACTCCGCCCCCGGCCTGGGCATGGGGCTCTTCATCGCCTCCAGCATCGTGGAGGCGCACGGGGGGCGTATCTGGTGCGAGGAGCGGCCCGGCGGCGGGTCGGTCTTCCGCTTCACCCTGCCCTGGAGGATTGAGGGCGGGCCCTCCGGTACTTTACTTGCGTGGTTTCTTGGCCGCTGGTTTCTTCGCGGCAGCCTTGGCGGTTTTCCTGGCCGCGGTCTTCTTTGCGGCCGTCTTCGCCGGTGCCTTGGCCGGCTTCCCGGCCGCCGCCTTCTTCACGCGCTGTTTTCTTTCGCCGGCATGCCGCCGTTGACCACGGCGATGGCCAGCACCTCCTCGATGCGCTTCACCGGGCGGAACTTAAGCCCCTTCTGGACCTGCTTGGGGATCTCCTCCAGGTCCTTCTCGTTGTCCGCCGGGATGATCACCGTCTTGATGCCGGCGCGGTGGGCGGCCAGGACCTTCTCCTTGAGGCCGCCGATGGGCAGCACCTTGCCGCGCAGGGTGATCTCGCCGGTCATGGCGACGTTCTTGCGCACCTTGTTGCGGGTGATGGCGGAGAGCAGGGCGGTGGTCATGGTCACGCCGGCGCTGGGCCCGTCCTTGGGGATGGCGCCGGCCGGCACGTGCACGTGCATGTCGTTCTTCTTGAAGAACTCGTCGGGCACGCCGTACCTGCCGGCGATGGAGCGGACGTAGGTCAGGGCGGCCTGCGCCGACTCCTTCATGACGTCCCCCAGCTTGCCGGTGAGGATGAGCCGCCCCTCTCCCGGTACCACCTGGGCCTCCACGAAGAGGACGTCGCCGCCGGTCTCCGTCCAGGCCAGGCCGGTGGCCACGCCGATCTCGTCCGACTCCTCGGCCACCTCGAAGCGGGCCTTGATGGGCCCCAGGTACTCGTGCAGGTCCTTCCCGGTGATCTTCTTGGATTTGCGGGTGCCCGAGGCGATGTCCTTGGCAACTTTTCGACATATTGTAGCGATTTCCCGCTCCAGGTTGCGCACCCCCGCCTCCCGCGTGTAGTTGCGGATGATGCCGCGCAGGGCGTCCGGCGAGAACTGCAGCTGGCTCTTGCGCAGCCCGTGCGCCTCCAGCTGGCGCCCCACCAGGAACTGCTGGGCGATCTTGAGCTTCTCCAGCTCGGTGTAGCCGGGGAGCTCGAGCACCTCCATCCGGTCGAGCAGGGCCGGCGGGATGGGTACGGGGTTGTTGGCGGTGGTGATGAACATCACCTTGGAGAGGTCGAAGGGGACGTCCAGGTAATGGTCGGAGAAGGAGAAGTTCTGCTCGGGGTCGAGCACCTCCAGCAGCGCGGCGGCCGGGTCGCCCCGGAAGTCCATGCCGATCTTGTCCACCTCGTCCAGCATGAAGACCGGGTTGTTCGACTCCGCCTTGCGGATGTTCTGGATGATGCGCCCCGGCAGGGCGCCGATGTAGGTGCGCCGGTGGCCGCGGATCTCCGCCTCGTCGTGCATGCCGCCCAGGGAGATGCGGACGAACTTGCGGCCCAGGGCCCGGGCGATGGAGCGCCCCAGGGAGGTCTTGCCGACGCCGGGCGGCCCCACGAAGCAGAGGATGGGCCCCTTCATGTCCTCCTTGAGCTTGCGCACCGCCAGGTACTCGAGGATGCGGTCCTTGACCTTCTCCAGGTCGTAATGGTCCTCGTCGAGGATCTTCTTGGCGCGGGGGATGTCCAGGTGGTCCTCGGTGGATACCTGCCAGGGCAGCCCGGTCAGCCACTCCAGGTAGGTGCGGGCCACCGTGTACTCCGCCGCCGCCACCGGCATGCGCTCCAGGCGGTCCAGCTCGCGCTCCGCCTCCTTGCGCGCCTCCGGCGGCATCCCGCTCTGCTCGATCTTCTCCTTGAACTCGTTGACCTCCATGGTCTTCTCGTCCACCTCGCCCAGCTCCGACTGGATGGCCTTGAGCTGCTCGCGCAGGAAGTACTCCCGCTGGCTCTTGGACATCTCCGTCTGGATCTGGGACTGGATCTTGGAGCCGATCTCCAGGATCTCGATCTCCTTGTTCAGGTAGACGGTGAGCTTCTGCAGGCGCTCGCCTACGTCCACCGCCTCCAGCAGTTCCTGCTTCTCGGGCAGGGTGATGTTGATGTTGGCGGCGATGAAGTCGGCCAGGTTGTTGGGCTCCCCGATGTTCATGGCGGCCACGAAGATCTCGTTGGGCAGGTAGGGGGCCATGGACACCATCTTCTCGAACTGGGCCAGCACGTTGCGGGCCAGCCCCTCCAGCTCCACGCCCTTCTGCATGGTCTCCTGGATGGCCTCCACCCTGGCCCTGGCGGTGGGCTCCTTCTGGGTGAACTCGGAGATGCGCACCCGCTGCACCCCCTGGAGGAAGAGCTGCATGGAGCCGTCGGGTATCTTGAGCATGCGGATGATCGCCGCGGCCGTGCCGACCTGGTAGAGCTGTTCCGGCGTGGGGGCTTCCGACTCCTCCATGGAGGCCACCGCGGCCACCATGCGGTCGCCCATGAGGACTTCGTCGACCATGCGCACCAGTTCCTCGCGGGTGATCAGCAGGGGCACGATGATGTGGGGGTAGATCACCGTGTCCTGCAGGGGGAGCACGTTCAGCTCGGGCGGGATGTACGGCTGGATCATCTCGTCAGCGGGGCCGTTGTTGTTGGGAATCATATATCCTCCTTGCGACGATAGCTAATGTTGTACGATGTGGATGCCCCTGCCGGAGCCTCTCTCGACCTTGGGCAGTTCGATGAAGAGGAACCCGTTGCGGTAGGCGGCGGCGGTCGCTTCCTGGTCGACCGGGTGGGGCAGCTCGAGGACGCGCTCGAAGCTGCCGAAGTTGATCTCCATCTGGTGGACGGTGCCGTACTCGTCCGGCTGCGGCTGCGGCCGGTCGCCCCGGATTATCAGGGTGCGTCCCTGCAGCAGGACCTCGACCTCGTCGACGGACACGCCGGCGAGTTCCACGATGACGTGCAGGCACCTCGGGCACTCGTACATGTCGCAGTAAGGTTTCCACGCTTTCTCGAAAAAGGCCTGGGGGCGCTTCCACTGCGCGAAGTGGTTGAAAAACCTCTCGATGTCGCGCTGGATGCTCTCCGGCCCATCCATCTTCCTGGAGACCTTGACCTCGTGCATTGCTCAGGTACCCCCTTTTATGCTCGGGAAATCACTAAATAATAATTATACCCCATATGTTCAGGCGGCGGACTGCAGCCCGGCGCCCTTTTTGCTATAATCTGGGCAGCCCTTGGTTCCACCGGTCCGCTGTCTATTTCAGGAGGTAGGATTGAGCCGCGTCCCGTTCCGCCTGTTCTGCGCAACCACCGTGCTCCTCCTGCTGGCCCTGGCCGCGGGTTGCGGCGGCGGCGCCGACCCCGTCGGGGTGGGCGTGCTCGAGTTGAAGTCCTCCTTCAACAACGACGGGAGCCCCGACCTGGTGGACAGCGGCCTCCAGCAACTCACCTCCGAGCTGGCGGTGGACGCCGGGTTGACGGTATGCGATAGCGCCGGGCTCAGCCGCGAGGTGGAGTCCCTGGCGGAAGCGGGCGAGGACCTCATCCTCCTGACCGGCCGGGGCGACCAGACGCTGGACGCGGCGGCGGCGGGGACCGGCGTGCCCCTGGCCGGCCTGGGCATGAACCTGATCGGCCCCGGCGGCGCCAGGCTCACCTCGACGGAGGGCATCACCTACGTGCGCTACAAGGTGGAAGAGGGGGCTTACCTCAGCGGCGTGCTGGCGGCGGGCATGACCGTCATCCGCGGCAATCCCTGGATCAACCCCGAGGCGGTGGTGTGCTTCATCGGGTGCCTCGCGGACCCCTTCGAGGCGGCCTACCTCAAGGGCTTCGAGGCCGGGGTGGCCTCGGTCAACCCCAACTGCGCCATCGCCGAGTACGACGATCCCCAACGCCGGCGACCTGGTGACCACCCGGGCGATAGTCGAGGAGGCCGTCAAGCTCAAGGCGGACATCTTCTTCTGCGTGCCGGGCGAATTCTCCCGGGAAGTGCTGGCCCTGGGCGGCGCGCGCGGCTTCCTCGCGATAACCTCCGACGCCGACGGGACCGCGAGCGCCCCGGACTCCCTGCTGGCCTCGACGGTGCTCCGGGACGACCTGGCCATGTTCCAGGCTACCCAGCTGTTCCTGAAGGAGGACCTCCCCTCGGGCCTGGTGGAGTGGGGGGTCGGCGAGGGCATCGTCGATTTCTCCGTCAACATGAAACAGTACATCTACGTCCCGGCCGCCGTGGACCAGTCCCTCAAGCTGCCCGTCCCCAGGAATCTTTACTGAATTAGACTGGTGCCAGGCCTTTACACGAGTACGTGTCAAGGCGCTGGGACACCAGGGGTTTATGCGGGTTTGTGAGGAATTCCGATATAAGCTTAGAATTGACTCAAACCTTCGACGACGACCAGGTAGAGGGAGACGGATGTACTGTCCGAACTGCGGCACCGAGAACAAGGAGGGGAGCATCTACTGCAACCTCTGCCAGGAGCCCCTGGAGAGGTACGTGCCCTCGTCCCCGCAGGCCGTGCAGTCCGCGGCGCCGCAGCCGGCCGACCCCGGCCCTCCCGCCGTGACGCCTCCCGGCCCGGCCCCCCAGGGCGCGCTGGTGCCGCCCGGAGCGGGGTTCGGCCAGCCCGGCCCGGGGTATGGACAGCCCGGCCCGCCTCCGCCGCCCTATACGGGCCAGGTATACGCGGGAAGTGTGGGCCCGCCCGGCCCGCCTCCGCCCGTCTATCCCGGCCAGCCCGCGTACGCCAACTACGGCCCTTACCCGGTGGTCATCGCCCAGCAGTCCACGCCGGGGGAGGCGACGGCCGCGCTGGTGCTGGGGATAATCGGGCTGCTCTTGGGGTGCTTCGGCATCCCCATCCTCTGCTCCATCCTGGCCATCGTCTTCGGGATCAAGGCCAAGAACATGATCGACGCCAGCGAGGGCTTCCTGGGAGGCAGGGGGATGGCCACGGCCGGACTGGTCCTGGGCATCGTGGGCATGGGCCTGTCGACGGTCCTGCTCATCCTGAGCTTCGCCCTGGAGTGGTACGACACCTCGTCCATGACGACCCTCATCGCTCTCTGCCCGTCGCTGCTGCCGGCGCTGCTCTAGGAGAGGAAGGCGTCTCGATGTACTGCATGGACTGCGGCGGTGAGATACCGGAGAACGGGGAGTTCTGCCCGGCATGCGGCAAAGCGGCCCCCCGGCGCGTGCCCCCGCCGGCCGCGGCCCCTTACCAGCAGGTGCCCTATCCACCCCAGGCTTATGCCCCCTACCCGCCCTACCCGGCGCAACCGGGCTACCCGCCCTACCCCGCGCAGCCCTACTACCCACAACCCTATCCGGCGCAGCCTAACCCGGCGCAACCCTATTACCCGCCCTACCCGGCGCAGCCCGGTTACCAGGCCGGCTGGGCATCGTCACCCGCCCCTTATTACGTGGTCGCCCGCATGACCAGCCCGCTGCCGGCCAAGCCGCCGCTGAAGCAGCGCATCGCCGAGAGGTGGAAGATCTACGCGGCGCAGGCCGGGGAGAACCAGCTGGAGACGGGCCTGTCCGTCGCCGCGGCCATGGTGGTGGTGGTGGGCGTGCTGGCCATGCTGGTGACCGGCCTCTAGGACCCCTGGGGACCCTTCTTCATGTAAGAGGGGTAGACCGGCACGTAGACCTGCGCGAGCGCGTCCCGCCTCCGCCTGAGCCAGGGGTAGAGCAGCAGGGTGACCAGGGCGCCGCTGATCAGGCCGCCGATGTGGGCGAACCAGGCGGTCCCGCCCGACGCCACGCTGACCTGGGACATCAGGCCGAAAAGGGCCTGGTAGGCGAACCAGGCGATTATCAGCGCCCAGGCCGGTACCCAGGCCGGCCAGAAGAAGATGATGGAGAAGACCTTCTGCCGCGGGTAGATCACCAGGTAGGCGCCCATCACCCCGGAGATGGCGCCGCTCGCCCCCACCATCGCCACGACCTCGCCCGAGTACACCGCCCACTGGGAGAGCGCGGCGATCACCCCGCAGAACAGGTAGAACAGCAGGAAGGGCAGGCCCCCGAACACCTCCTCCACGTTGGTCCCGAAGAACCAGAGGAACCACATGTTCCCCAGCAGGTGCAGGAAGCCGCCGTGCAGGAACATGTGGGTGAACAGGCTCAGGTAGATGTTCTTACCGTACGGGTCGGAGTCGGGGGAGTCCGGCGGGGGCGGCTGGGGGTCGGTCGAGAGCAGCTCGTCGTAATCCACGTGCTTGCCGTTGGTGATCTCCCAGGGGACCATGGAATACTTGTAGACGAACTGGTTGGCCTTGTCCCTGTCGTTGACTTCCAGGCCGAGCATGAAGATGAGCACCAGGCAGTTCATGACGATGAGGGTCACGGTGACGATGGGGAACCTGCGGGTGGGCATCTCGTCGAAGAGGGGGAGCATGCGTCGCTATTCTCCTGTCGTCATCCCGCCCGCCGGCGCCCGCCCATGGTCAACGGGCCGCTCAGAGGACGATGAGGGCGTCTACCGCCACCGGCTTGTCGCCGGAGATGATCACCGGGTTGATGTCTATCTCCTTCACGGCCTCGTAACGCATGCCGATCTCCCCCACGGCGATGAGGGCGGAGGCCAGGGCTTCGCGGTCGACGGCGGGCTTGCCGCGGAAGGGCTCGAGCAGGGCCTTGGCCCGGATCTCGTCCATCATCTGGAGGGCGTCGTACTTCTCCAGGGGCGCCACGCGGAAGGAAGTGTCCTTGAGCACCTCGGTGAAGATGCCGCCCAACCCGAACATCACGCAGGGGCCGAACTGGGGATCGCGGATGAGCCCGATGACGAACTCCCGCTCGCCCTTGACCATCTCCTGCACCAGCATCCCCTGGTAAGGGTCGCCGGCCAGGTTGGCCTCGATCTCCGCGTAGGCCCGGGCCAGTTCCTCCGGGGATTCGATCTTCACCTTGACCAGTTCGCGCTCGGTCTTGTGGGCGATGTCGGGGCCGCAGGCCTTGAGCACCACCGGGTAACCCAGGCGCTCCGCCGCGGCCTTCGCCTCATCCACGCTCCCGGCCATCTCCTCCCGGGTCACCAGGATACCGTGCTCCGCGAGGAACTGCTTGGCCTCGTATTCGTCAAGCGCCTTCTGCCCTCTGGCGGCGGCTTCGTCGATGATTCCCATGACGTCCTCCCTCCGTCCCGACGTGGTCGATCGCGTGCTGAAATCTTAGGCAAATGATATATGATTGCTCGCGCCCATGGCAACAAGGCGCCACCGCCCGGCGGTTGGCGCCACCGCGCGGGTTGGTGCTAACATAATCGGCGGTGAACGAGGTGGAGCCCTGACCCCATCTGGAGGTGGAGTATGAGCGGCAAGTGGGACGTCATCGTGGTGGGAGCCGGCATAGGCGGTATCTCCGCCGCCGCCCTGCTGGCCATGGAAGGGCCGCAAGGTCCTGGTGGTCGAGAAGGACGACCGGGTGGGGGGGCGCGCCATGTCCCTCAAGGGCGAGGAGGTCTCCGACAAGGGGAAGGACTGGTACTGCAACCTGCTGGTCGGCCAGTACATGTACCTCGCCGATTCGCGCCCCTCCCTCGAAAAGATCATCGGCAAGCGCATGCTGGACGGGTACGTCCTGGACCTCGGTTACCACGGGGTGAGCTGCGCGGGCGAGGGGTACTTCGCCAGGCTGCGCGACCTCATCGGCGGGTACGGAGACCACCCGGTGAAGATCAACCCCTGCCTCACCGGCACCTGGTACAAGGGCGAGTTCTACGAGGAGCCGCCCTTCCACTGACATGCGCGTGGACGACAGGATCTACGCGGAGATGAAACGGCTGGGCGTCAAGCCCCGCGACTTCTTCGGGGACATCTGCGCGCATCACCCCCGAGTACCTGGAGGAGATGGACAAGGTCTCCCTCCACGACCACCTGGTCGAGACCGGGTTCGCCCGGAGCGACCTGCTCTACGAGTACTGGCACTGCACCGGCACCCTCATCACCACCATCAACAACCCGCACGACATCTCGGTGGGGGATATCATCCGCTACTCCTCTCAGGTGATCATGCCCATGATCCTGGCCCAGAAGGAGGGGTACGTGGGGGGCTTCACCGAGAACGGCGTGATGGAGTGGCCGCTCTCGGTGGCCGAGCGCTTCCGGGAGTTCGGCGGCGAGGTGCGCCTGAACACCCGGGTGACGAGGATAGCCATGGAGGACGGCAGGGTGACCGGCAGTCGTCGTGCAGACGGAGGACGGCGGGGAGGAGGAACTCCCGGCCGGCGAGGTGGTGTTCAACGCCCCCATCCAGACGCTCTTCAACTACGCGGACGAAGCGGCCTTTCCCGCCGATTTCGTCAAGCCGGGTACGCGGCCTCTACGGCTACGGAAGCCTCTGCCCCTACATGGGCCTCTCCGACCTGGTGGTGCCGGACGAGCACGCCGGGCGCCTGATGAAGACGCCCCGCGTGGTCGGGAAGGAGGAGGGCTTCGACTGGGACGTCTACATGGCCTGGAACATCCAGTCCTACATCGAGCCGTCCTGCGCCCCGCCGGGCAAGCACCTCTTCACCGCCTACCTTCCCCTGACCGAGCAGGAGGCCCTCAACAAGGAACTGGTGATCAAGGTGGTCGACGCCATCCCCGACTTCCTGGAGTCGGTCTACCCGGGTTTCAAGGACACCATCGAGTGGGAGCTCTACCCGGTCTGCCTCAAGCTGGAGGGCGTGGCCAAGAGCGTCAGCCAGGCCGGGCAGCCTCAAGCCGGACGTGCGCGCCCCGGGGGTGGAGGGGCTCTACTTCGCCGGCGACACCGCGCGCGGTTACGGGGTGGCCATGGACTGCGCCTGCTCCTCGGGCATCCTCTGCGCCTCCGCCATAACCGGCCGCGACTACGGCGTGCATTGATGGGGTCAGGTCTCGAATTAACAGACAACCTTCTCGACCCCCTCTTGACCATGACAGGAAAAATCGGGCCGTGATAATCTAACTTAGTATTCACTAACTTAGCATTATTCACACTAACGTCGTGGCCCCGCGTCAACACCAGCGTCGCTCCAGCAGTCGCTGCAGGAACCGCCCCGAGAGGTGGCGTATGAGCGAGAGCGTCAGGCGTCGCATGAGCGCGGAGGACCGCGAGAGGCAGATCCTCGAAACCGCCAAGAAGGTCATCGCCGCGTCCAACTACCGCGCCGCCACCACCGCCCGCATCGCCGCCGAAGCGGGGGTGACCGAGCCCATCATCTACCACCATTTCAAGTCCAAGAAGGACCTATTCCTGGGGGTGCTGGACGACGTCGCCGGCTTCACCCTCGACTACTGGAAGAAGGCCGCGGAAGGGCTGACCGACCCGGTGGAGACCATCCGCGCGGTGGGGCGGAGCCATTTTCATTACATCCTCGAACATCAGGTGGAGGCCAAGATACTCTTCCAGGCCATCTCGGAAGTGGATGACCCGGACATCAGGGACAACCTCAACCGGCACTTCGGCGACTTCGCCATGTTCATGCTGTCGCTGCTGGATGAGGGCAAGAAGCGCGGGGAGATACGCGAGGAGGTGGATACCCTGGTGGCCGCCTGGGAGCTGCTGGCCCTGGGCATCACCTCCACCTTCTTCGCGTTACTGGGATTCGGGGAGTTGATCAAGGGCGAGCGGGGGTTGCGGTGCCCTTGAGGACTTCATCAGGATATCGTGCACACAAGAGACGCTGGCGCGGAACGGGAAGGAAAAGGATTCGGGGGCGAAGGAGACAGGAGGTAAGACATGAGTGTCGTGAAGGCCATGCAGCCGCAGCTCGCGCTGGCGAAACTGCGGGAATTGCTGGTGGAGGGGGCACGCTTCAGCGACGACCTTGAAGTGATCTCCTCCTACCTGGAGGAGGGGGCGGACGCGGCCGCGGTGCTGGCCGTGAGCATGCCCCACAACGCGGAGGAGGTAGAGGCGGTCATGGAGATCGCCCGCCATCATCGCCTTTCCGTCTACACCCCGCAACCCTGGGGGCTGGCGCCCGGGCGGACGGGCATCATCATGGACATGAGGGAGATGAACAAGGTCTCACTGGTCGACACCCGCGCCCTCATCGCGGTGGTGGAGCCGGGAGTCACCTGGGAGCAGCTGCTGCCGGAGGTGAGGGAGGCGGGCCTGAGCATCGCCCTGCCGGCCTGCGCCCGGTCGCCCTACGTGCTGGAAAACGCCATGCAGCGGGGGATCGTCACCTCGGCCTGCCGTTTCGGGAACAAGCAGCTCTCCAACTTCCACGCGGTGCTGGCGGACGGCCGCAACTATCGCAGCGGCTCTCACGCCCTGCCCACGGCCACCGTCAACTGGCGCGAGGACGGCGGACCGAACCTCTCGCGCGTCTTCCTGGGCTCACATAACAGCATGGGCCTGCCCGTGCGAGGCTACATCTATCTGTTCCCGCCCACCGAAGCCCGCAAGGTCACCGTAAAGTCCTTCCCGAAGCGGGAAGGGGCGCTGGAATACGTGCGCCTGGTGGCCCGCCAGGAAGTGGGGACGGAAGTCGTGGTACTGGACGAGGCGCGCCTGGAGAGACTGGCGGGCGCTTCTTCCGGCGGGGCCTGGACGGCGGTCATCACCCTGGACGGCCCGGCCGAACTGGTCGAGCACTGGGCCAAGCGCCTGGACCGGATGGCCAGGGAGCAGGGGGGCAAGGCGGCCCCGGCCAAGGCGGCGCAGGCATTGGAGGAAGCCCTGGAGAACCCCTGGTACGCCACTCCGCAGTCCTTCTCCTTCTACACCACCCTGGACCGGGTGGGCGAGTTCGACGCGCTGGTGGCCAAGGCGCTCGGCAAGAAGGGCGAGCTTGCCCGCACCATCATCCCCGTCAAGCACGGCGCGTCCGCTTATCTCCAGTTCGACCTGGAGCCGGAAGCCGCGGCCGGGCGCAAGGCCATCCTGGACCTGCTGCCCAAGCTGGCGGACAAGGGCGCCTTCTTCGACAACCCCACCGGCTCGCTGGCCGCCCACATCTTCTCCAAACAGCCGGCCTACTTCGACCTGCTCAAGCTGGCCAAGGGGATCATGGACCCCGAGGGCATGCTCAATCCCGGGGTGCTGGGGGAGGTGGCGTAGATGGGAAGCTTCACTCGTAACGAATACGACCCGCTGCTGCAGGTGTCCAAGGACGCCTACCGCTGCGGCAAGTGCATGCTCTGCAAGTACATCGACCACGAGGAGATGAGGGACACCCGCTACCTGAACATCTGCCCGGCGGGCACCCGCTACCAGTACGAGGCCTACTTCGCCTCGGGCAAGCAGGAGATCGCCCGGGGCCTGCTGCAGGGGGACATCGACTACACCGACAAGATGCTGCACGCCCTGTTCACCTGCACCCTCTGCGGTGGTTGCCAGGCCGTCTGTTCGGTGGCGGGGGACAAGAACCCCCTCAAGACCATCGTGGCCCTGCGGGAGAAGGCGGTGCTGGACGGGATGGCCCCGCTGCCCGAGCACGAGGCCATCTTCAAGTCCATCGAGAACTACGACAACCCCTGGCAGCAGCCGCGGTCGCGCCGGGACAACTGGGCGCGCAAGCTGGGCGTCAAGGACGCGAGCAAGCAGAAGGTGGACACCCTCCTCTTCGTGGGCTGCACCTACGCCTACAACTCCGCCGCCCAGGAGGTAGTACAGGACCTGGCGCGGCTGATGACCGCGGCCGGCCTGGACTTCGGCATCCTGGGCAAGGACGAGCCCTGCTGCGCCTCGCCCATCCTGCGCATCGGCGACTACGAGACCTTCAAGGAGAAGGCGGCCGTCAACCTCAAGCTGCTCAACGCCACCGGCGCTTCCCGGGTGATCGCGCCCTGTTCCGGATGTTACAGCGTGTTAAAAGAAGAGTACCCCGATATCGGCGAGGAGGACTTCGAGGTGATCAGCGCGGTGGAGCTGCTGGAGGAGCTGGTGGACGAGGGGTCCCTGAAGCCGCGCAAGAAGATCAGCCGCACCGTCACCTATCACGACCCCTGCCACCTGGGGCGCTACTGCGAGGTCTTCGACGCGCCGCGCAACCTGCTCTCGTCCATCCCCGGCCTCGAACTGGTGGAGATGTCCCGCAACCGCGAGAACTCCTGGTGCTGCGGCTCCGGGGGCGGCGTGAAGACAGCCTTCCCGGAACTGGCCCTGTGGTCGGCGGGCATGCGCATGGAGGAAGCGGAATCGGTGGGCGCGGAGCTGATGGCCTCGGCCTGCCCCTGGTGCGAGTCCAACCTGAGGGACGGCAACCGTACCAAGCTCGAAGTGACCAGCGTGATCCGGCTCCTGGCGGAGTCGGTGGGATAGGGGGGGTGATGTAGATGGCAGTCAAAGTAATAGACAGTACCCGGCAGGACCTCTACGACCGGACCATGCGGGAACTGGCCAAGATCGTGGGCGAGGAGTGGGTCACCGACGACCCGGCCATCCTCATCGGCTACTCGCGCGACCAGAGCCTGGAGATCGCGCACAAACCCAACCTGGTAGTGCTGCCCGAGTCCACCGAGCAGGTCTCGGCCGTGGTCAAGCTGGCCAACAAGAACGGCCTGGCCGTCACCCCCTGGTCCACCGGCGGCAACACCGGCGGCGGCTGCATCCCGCAGAAGGGCGGCATCCTGCTGGACCTGAGGCGCATGGACCGCATCCTGGACCTGGACCCGCTGAACATGTCCGTGCGCATCCAGCCCAACGTCACCTTCGGCAAGTGCTACGTCGAGGCGGAGAAGCACGGCCTGCGCAACGCCAACCCCAGCGCCCCCGCCTCCGTCTCCATGCTCGCCAACTACCTGGACAAGGGGGTCTTCCAGGTCTCCAACCGCTACGGGGTGGGCACCGACTCCATCCTGGGCATCACCGTGGTGCTGCCGGACGGCACCGTCGTGCGCACCGGCTGCGACACTTACCCCAACGTGGGTACGGTCTGCGTGGAGGGGCCCGGCCCCGACCTCACGGGCATCTTCCAGGCGTCCATGGGCGTCATGGGAGTGGTTACGGAGATGGTCTGCCAGCTCTACCCCATCCCTAAATGCGAGGACGTCAAGTCCTGCGAGTTCACCGAGGAGGACATGGAAGGGGCCGCGAACTACCTGAAGGAACTGGCGCGGGAGGACTGCGCCATCGAGACCATCCTCTTCGGCGACGGCTACCTGGCCCTGGGCGTCTCGGAGAACCAGGACGCGGCGGAGGTGCTGCGCCCGTCCCTGCCCCGCCATAACTGCATCGCCTTCCTCGGCGGGGAGGACGACGAGGAGGTCGAGATACGCCACCGCCAGCTGCTGCGCATCGCCGAGCGCACCGGTGCCACTCCTTCCCCGGAGGCCCTGCACGACATGCTCAAGGAACTGCTGCCCTGGAAGCGGGTGTTCAAGATCATCCAGGTCACCCCGCGACTCGAGCGTTTCTCCGGCATGTTCGAGCTGTTCTGGTTCAACATCGAGCCGGAGCGGGCGGGCGAGCTGCACCGCGCCTTCACCAACCTGGCCCGCTCCAACTTCAAGGACACCGACGAGCGCAAGGGGGACATGGTATATCCTCCCGAAGAAGTCACTTTCTACCTGCAGCCCCTGGAGTTCGGCCGCACCGGCATGCTGGAGCTGGACGCCTTCCCCAACCAGGGGGAGCCGGAGGGAGTGAAGAGGGGCCTGAAGATGGCGGTTGAGGCCATCACCATGATCCTCGAGCACGGGGGGCAGTTCGACCGGCCCTACGGCGGGATCTCCTCCGGCTTCGGCTGGCTGCAGACCCCGCTCCTGGGCGTCTATTACGGATTGCTCAAGGACTTCAAGGCGGCCATCGACCCCGGCAACATCATGAACCCGGGGCGCCTGGCCCTGCCGTTGGATTAAACACGATGAAAAAGGGGGTATGAAATTGAGTTACCTGTTCTTCAGCCAGGAATGGGCGCAATGCGCCATCGACAACGTCAATGCCGACAAGGTCTTCTTCAAGGCTTCGCAGGGTTTCGATTCGAGCTTTCTCTTTACCGTCTATCCCGATCCCGCGCGCGGGGTGAAGGAGAATCTCTACGTCTTCAACCAGCTCTCAAAGGGCAAGGCCGGCGGAGTCGAGGCGGGCGTGGAGAAGGATGCGGACATGAAGATCGCGGGCTCCTACGACGTCTGGAAGGAAGTGGTGGAGGGCAACAAGGACCCCATCAAGGCCATCATGAACAAGGAGCTGGTCTTCGAGGGGGACCTGAAGAAGGTCATGAAGTACATGAAGGCGGTCAAGCTGCTCATGGACAACGTGCAGAAGGTCCCCACCGACTGGCACACCAAGTAAGGGACCTGACCTCATAAAAAAAGAGGGGCGGCGGATGCCGCCCCTCTTCGCTTGTTCGTACTCGTTACAGCTCGGGTCCGCCCTTGAGCTTGAGGATCTGGCGGGCTTCATCCGGCGTGGCCACGGAGCGCTCGGCCAGCTCGGCGATCTTGGCCATCTTCTCCACCTGCTGCCAGGAGCCTTCGGCCAGCACGCCCTTGGTGATGGTGACGTTGTCCTCCAGGCCGCAGCGGATGTGGCCGCCCTCGACCGCCGCGTGGAAAGCGCCGCGGAACTGGGCCGGGCCCACGCCGCAGGTCGACCAGGTGGAGCCCGCGGGGATCAGGTCCATGAAGCGCTTCATGTTGGCCAGGTCGAACCAGGCGCCGCCCAGCACGCCCCAGACGAACTGGAAGTGCAGGGGCTTGACCATGAGGCCCTCCTGCTCCGACACGAAGAGGGTGTTGTAGACGCCGCCCAGGTCGTAGACCTCGAGCTCGGGCTTGGTGCCCGCGTCCCTCATCTTGGTGGCGAACTCGACGAGCATGGCGAAGGTGTTGGTGAAGACGATCTCGCCCAGCACCGTGTGCTCCTTCCAGTTGCCCATGGCGAAGTTCATGGAGTTGGTGTTGAGGGAAGCCATCTCCGGCTTGAACCGCTCGACCACGCCGATGCGCTCCTCCGGGGGCACCCCCATGCCGATGGCGGTGGAGAGGTTGATGATGATGGGGCACTTCTCGGTGATGCCCTTGACGATGGACCCCAGCTGCTCCAGGCTGGAGGTGGGGAAACCGGTTTCGGGGTCGCGGGCGTGGATGTGGACGATGGACGCCCCGGCGTTATAGCACTTGTAGGCCTCCTCAATGAACTCCTCCGTAGTATAAGGCACCGCCGGGTTCTGCCCCTTCATGGTGGCGGCTCCGGCCAGCGCGGCCGTGATGATACACTTGTCCTCCAAAGACATACTCGCACCTCCTGTTTCTCTCCCTGATGATTATCACTTGAGCATCAATATCCTAATATTAATCAGGCCATTATTCAAGGACGATTCGATGAAGGAGGTATTAGACCGGAATCGGCGGCGGGACCGTCTTAGTTTACCGTGAGGGGACGGATTGCTATACTTACACTGAGTTAAAAAGAAGCAGGAAGGTGCGCGTGAGGAAGAAGAAGCTGTTCCGGACGCTGGCGCTGGTGGTGGCGCTGCTGCTGGCCGCGGGGGCGGTGATCGGGCTGCTCGCCCTGATCAGGAAGAAACCCTACTCCTTTGAGGTCGGCCCCGGGGACTGGCCCATGGAAGGGCAGGACCCCGCCCACCGCGCCCTGGTGGAGTCCGGCCCCCAGAGGCCGCTTGAGGAGGCGTGGAACGTGCGCCTGCGGGAAGCCCTCACCGCGCCCCCGGCGGTGGCCGACAACCGCCTGTTCATGGGCGGGAAGGACGGCATCCTGATCTGCCTGAACACCGCGGACGGCCTTCCCTTCTGGGAGTTCGACGCCGGCAGCGAGATCCTGTCCACCCCGTCCATCCAGGGCGAACGGGTCTATTTCGGCACCGGCTCCGGCAGCGTCTTCGCCCTGGACGTCAAGGGCAGGGAGATCTGGCGGCGGGGGCTGGGCGACTCGGTGACCGCCTCGACGCTGCCGGTGGGGGAGCGGCTCTACGCCGGCTCCCAGGACAAGTACCTCTACTGCCTGGACATCGAGACCGGCGAGGTCCTCTGGAAATACGCCACCGGGGGCCCGGTGGAAGTGGCCCCCTGCGCGGCGGGGGGATACGTGTTCTGCCTGAGCGGCGACGGCACGCTCTACGCGCTGAAGGAGAAGAACGGCGAACTGGTCTGGGCGTTCGAGTCCGGGGGCTACTTCGAGGTGACCGCCTCCGCCAGCGAGGGGCGCCTCTACGTGCTGACGGAGTTCGAGCAGCACTGCCTGGACATCGACACGGGCAAGGAGGTCTGGGCGAAGGACGGGAACAGCCACTACCGGTCCAACCAGGCCATCCGGATCAACCAGGTCATCTGCGTCAAGTCGGAGAACGACGCCAGCCGTCACCATCGAATCCCTCGACACCCGCACCGGTGACCAGATGTGGACGATGAGCTCGCCGGGTGGAGAGGAGCGCACCCGCATCAGCGCCACGCACAAGGAGGTCTACATCGCCACCACCGAGGGGATCTTCTCCTTCAGCAACGAGCTGGACTCGGGCGGCCTGCCGCTGCTGGAGCAGAGACTGCGCGGCGTGGTCCCCCAGACCCTTACGGTCACCTCCGACGCCATCTACGTCGCCACCGAGAACTTCAAGATCTACTGCTTCCGGCACATGCAGTAGCCGCGCCCGGCGTCTCCCTGTCGACATATATGGACACGGGCCGCGAGCCACGTTAAACTACCTTAGGGAAACCGCGAAAAGCGCATGAACAGTGGGATTTGCGCGACGTTAAGGGAGGGACCATGGCCATCAGTATCGATCCTTTGAAGTGCACCGCCTGCGCCCTGTGCGAGGAGGCCTGCAGCTACTACCACGACGAGGCCTTCAGCCTCCTGTCCTCCTCCATCCTGCTCTACAGGTCGGAGGAGAAGAAGGACTACCTGGGCCTCATCCTCAAGCTCGACGACAGCCTGGTGCTGGGGCGGGCCGAGGGGGTGGAGCAGGCCAAGATCGGCGAGCTGGCCAGCCGCGGCGGCGGCGGCGCCTCGGCCAAGCCCATCCTCATCCGCGAGGCCTGCGACGGCTGCGAAGGGCTGGAGACGCCGTGGTGCGTGCGCTTCTGCCCCACCGGCGCCCTGCGGCAGGAGGTGGGATGATGGAGTTCCTCTACAACGGGAGCATGCTCAAGGTGGACCTGGCGGGCAAGAGCGCGGAGGAACTGCCCCTGCCCGACGGCTTCGCCTCCGAATACCTGGGGGGCGCCCGGGCCAACCTGGCCCTGCTCGACCTCTATCCCGAGGCCGACCTGGTGCTGGGCTCCGGCCCCTTCACCGCCCTGCCGGTGCCGGGGGCCTGCCTGGCCGTGGCCACCATGAAGGACGGGGATGCGGTCACCCACACCCCCCTGCACCTCTTCGCGGGGATGGAGCTGAAGCTCTCCGGCTTCGATTTCGTGGTGATCGGCGGCGCCGCGCCCGAGCCCGTCTACCTCTGGCTGCACGACGGCATCGCCGACGTCTCGCCCGCCGCCGACCTCCCCAGGGACAACTGGGAGGCGGTGGACGCGCTCCGGCGCGAGCTGGGCGAGGACCTGGTGCAGGTGGTCCTGGCCGGGACCGGCCCCTGCCTCAACCTGGGGTACTGGGCTTCGGCCGACCGGGCGGGCCTGGGCGAGGCCTTCTCGGACAGGAACCTGCGGGCCGTCTGCGCCCGGGGCCTGGGCATCCTGGACGCGGCCGAACCCGAGGCCTTCGCGGAGACCTGCGCCGGCCTGGTGGCAGCGGTGCGCGACTCCCTGCCGGCGGGGAAGCACGGGCTGGAGGGCCTGGTGGGCCTGCTGGAGGGAAGGGAGTGCGGCTACCCCGCCCCGCTGCTGCACCGCCGCCGCGCCTGCTACGCCTGCCCCTACGACTGCAACATCTTCCTGAAGACGGAGGAGGACCCCTCGTCCATGGCCCAGGACGGGGTGGACGAGCCGGGCATGCTCCTGACCGACGCCCGCGCCCTGGCCCTGCTGGAGGAGAAGGGCACGCCGCCGGCCGAAGGCGCCCGCCTGCTGCGGCGCGCCGCGCGCCTGGGGGCCTACCCCTGCGGGGCCGCGGAAGCGGGGCCGGACGCCTCCGACGCCGACCTGGCCGCCGCCGCTCCCTCGCCGTGGGACGCGGAAGCGTCGCCCTTCAGCCCGTGGGCGCCGCCCCTCGCCCTCCCCGACGGGGGGGACCGTCGTGAGCGGCAGGCCCTCGCCTACACCCTGGGCATCTGCCCGGTGCTGATGTCCTTGAGCCCCGTCCTGACGCCGGAGGTCTTCGCCGAGCTGTTCGCCCAGGGCATGGAGCTGGAGATCGCGCCGGCCGACATCGTCCGCATCTGCCTGGAGGCCGCCGGCTAGTAGCGGCGGCATGATCGGCATCTACGCTGGCGAGGGCGCGTCCCACTCCTGGACCTGGTTCGTCACGGTCATGGAGGGCCTGGGCTCGCGCGACTACCTCTTCCTCGAGGGGGAGGACCTGCGCCGGGGCGACCTCTCGACCTTGAGCGCCGTGCTCATCGGCGGCGGCGACGTCGAGGGGATGGCCCGGGAACTGGGGGAGGAAGGGGCCCGCAACCTCGACGCCTTCGTGCGGGCGGGCGGCGTCTACCTCGGGTCCTGCGCCGGGGCCTACCTGGTGATGCGCGAGGTGGACCTGCCGCCCTACACCCCCTTCGCCCTCATCGACGCGGGCATGGCCAACTACCTCGACGACCCCCCGCCGCCCCTCCAGCTTGCCGCACAAGTACAAGGTGGCCTACGGCGAGGGCGCCGTCTTCCACCCGGCCTACGGACCGGTGCGGGTGGGCATGGAGGAAGGGACCTTCCTCGAGGGCCTGGGCGAGATAACCGCGGCTCTCTACGGCGGGCCGGTCATCCTGCCGGGGGAGGGGAGTGAGCGGCTGGCGGACTACCGCGGCCTGGGCGCGGGCTGCCTCCCCCTGGTGGGAGAGCCGCTGCTCTCCGAGATGCTCGAGGGCACCTGCGCCGCCGCCCGCCAGGGTTACGGGCGAGGGCGCGGTCTACGCCTGCGGCCCCCACTTCGAATGCCCTTACTTCCCGCAGGGAGGCAAGGTGCTCGCCCGCGTCCTGGAGGAGGAGAATATCTACAAAGTGTCAGAAATCTCTGGTGAGACCGGGTCCCCGCGCCCGTCACCCGCCGCCGACATGGACCCGGAGGCGCGGCGCCTGCTCAAGCAGGTCAAGTCGGAGCTGTCCAACGCCCGCATCGCCGCGCGGGGCCTGGAAACGCTGCCGGTGCGCTGGACCCTGGGCACCAAGGTCTGGGAGCCGGAGAAGGTCATCTATTACGCGGAGTTCCTGTGGGAGCGGGTTCCCCGGCTGGAGGCGCGTGTGAGTGAAGAGGGCGCGGTGCCAGGCCTGGAGGGGCTGGCCGGAACTGGCCGCGGACGCCCGGGAGAGGGTGAGGGGGCTCAAGCGGCAGCCTGGACGACGGGGAGGACACCACGCGCCAGGCGGAGGAGCTGTTCCGCCGCCTGCGCCGCCTGACCATGCGCTTTCTCGAATATATCCGCTGAGGCGCCGGGCCGTGGAGGCTGCCCGGCGGTCATGTTAAACTGGCAGTGATGTCGGGAAGAGGGGAGTTGCGAATATGAAAATGCGTAGCGCTCACGTTCACTGCCCTGGCCCTGGTCCTGGCCGCCTCCGCCCTGGCGGCCCTGGGCGGGTGCGGGGACCAGCAGGCCTCGTCCGGGCGCGTCCGCATCGGCCGCCTCAACAACGACCTGCACCAGCTGGCCTTCTACGTCGCCCAGCAGAAGGGCTACTTCGCGGAGGAGGGGCTGGAGGTGGAAGAGGCGGGGGTCTACAGCTCCGGGCCGGAGGAGATGAGCGCCTTCCAGGCCGGGTCCCTGGACGCCGGCTACCTGGGGATGGCCCCGGCCATGCTGGCCGCCGCCAACGGCAAGGCCGACGTGCAGGCGCTGGCGCAGGCCAACCTGAACGGCTCCTCCATCGTGGTGCGGGACCCCGGAGCGGTGCGCTCCGTCGCGGACCTCGCGGGGCGCAAGGTGGCCGTGCCCAACGTGGGGACGGTCCAGGACTTCCTGCTGAGAAAGGCACTGGAGGAAGCCGGCCTGTCCATCGGGGACGTCAACGAGCTGATGATGGCGCCGCCGGAGATGCTCGCGGCCCTCTCCTCCTCCAGCGTGGACGCCTGCGTGTTCTGGGAGCCCAACCCGGCCACGGCCGAGCAGCGCGGCCTGGGCGCCGTGCTCTTGAGCTCCGAGCAGATCTGGGACGGGCACCCCTGCTGCGCCGTGGTGGTCTCCGAAAGCTTCCTCGAGAACGACCCCGCCGCCGCCGAGGCCCTGGCGCGGGCCCACCGCAAGGCCACCGACTTCATCAACGCCAACCCCGATGAGGCGGTGCGGATGGCGGCCGAGTTCACCGGCCTGGACGAGGAGGTCGCCAGGCAGGCCATGCGGCGCATCACCTTCACCTCCGAGTTCAACACGGCGGCCATCGTCGAATACGCGGGCTTCCTGGCCGAGCAGGGGCTGGCGGACATCGGCGACCCCGCCGCCTTCGTCGACGGGTTCCTCTATCGATGAAAGAGACGGCCGGGCCTGAGCGAAACGGGGAGATCCCGGCACTGTACGGCCGGGAGCCTTCGCCCGCCTGGCGCTGGGCCCTGCGCATCGCGAGCCCCCTGGCCTTCCTGGCCCTCTGGCAGGTGCTCTGCTCCACCGGCGTGCTGGGGTCCACCCCCTCGCCCGTTGAGGTGGCGAAGGCACTGGGGCACCTCTTCACCGAGGGCGACCCCATCTTCGGCCGCAGCGTCTGGGCGCACATCCTGGCCTCCCTTTACAGGGTGCTCGCGGGCTTCGCCCTGGCGGCGCTGGCGGGCGTGGGCCTGGGCCTGCTGATGGGCTGGTACCGGGCCGTCTACTACGCGCTCCACCCCCTGGTGGAGATGGTGCGCCCCATCCCGCCCTTCGCCTGGATAGTCCCGGCCATCCTCTGGTTCAAGATCGGCAACGCCCCGGCCATCTTCATCGTCTCCCTCGGGGTCTTCTTCCCCGTCCTGCTGAACACGGTGTCCGGGGTGGAGTCCTTCGACAGGGTGCTGGGCGAGGCGGCCGCCACCCTGGGCGCCGGGCGCTCGCAGGTCCTTACCAGGGTGGTCTTCCCCTCCGCCCTGCCCCAGGTCTTCACCGGCCTGCGGGTGGGCCTGGGGGTGGGCTGGATGAGCCTCATCGCGGCGGAGATGGCCGGGGTGGGGACGGTGGGCCTGGGCGTGATGATCCAGGCGACCCTGGCCAACTGGGACCTGGACTACGCCTTCGCCTTCATGGTGGTCATCGGGGCCGCGGGGTTCCTCCTCGACTTCCTGATGCGCCGGGCCGAGCTGTATTTCCTGAGGTGGAGGTAAGGGTATGGCCTTACTGGAGATACGCGGCTTGAGCAAGTCCTTCGCCGGGAGGCGGGGCATCGACGACCTCGAGGTGCTCTCCGGCATCTCCCTGGACCTGGAGGAGGGCGGGCTCACCTGCGTGGTGGGGCCCAGCGGCTGCGGCAAGACCACCCTGCTGAAGATAGTGGCCGGCCTGGAGCCGGCCAGCGCCGGGCAGGTGCTGCTGGAGGGGGCGCGCATCGAGGGCCCGGGTTCCCGGGTGGGACTGGTCTTCCAGCAGTTCGCCCTGTTCCCCTGGCGCACCGTCCTGCGCAACGTCACCTTCGGCCTGGAGATGCAGGACGACTCGAGCCGGGCGGAGCGGGACGCCCGGGCCATGGAATACCTGGAGCTGGTGGGGCTGGCCGATTTCGCGCGCCACTACCCGCGGGAGCTCTCCGGGGGCATGCAGCAGCGGGTGGCCATCGCCCGCACCCTGGTGGTGGAGCCGCGCCTGCTGCTGATGGACGAGCCCTTCGGCTCCCTGGACGCGCAGTCCCGCAACTCCCTGCAGGAGTTCCTGGTGGAGCTGTGGCGCAAGGCCGGCCTCACCGTCCTCTTCGTCACCCACAGCGTGGACGAGGCGGTCTTCCTGGGGCGGCGGGTGGTGGCGCTGACGGCCCGGCCCGCGAGCATCCATGAGACCTACGAGATACCCCTCGACTACCCGCGCGACCGCACCTCGGCCGAGTGCGTGGAGGTACGGCGCGACATCCTGGGCTACCTGGCCTCGCAATCGCGGCCCTGAACACCGGAAAGTGGCGTGAATGACGCATATCATTTCCCGACCCCCGGGGATGAGGTATTTTACGGTTGAAGGTCACAATAGGGAGGAGTTGGAGATGCCGATATTCGAGTACAGGTGCGAGAAGTGCGGGAACGTATTCGACCAGTTCTTCCGCAGCCTGGAAGAAGAGTCGCGTTACGTCATGGCCTGCCCCCAGTGCGGCTCCGAACGCATGCGCAAGCTGGTGTCGGTCTTCGGCCTGGGGGGCAACGTGGGGAGCGCCGGCAGTTGCTCCTCCTCTTCCGACTCCTTCAAGTCAGGCTGACGCCCCTGGTGACCTCCCCGGTCGGGGAGAGGGAGCCGCAAGCCGCGGAAAGGCTGATCGCATGGAAGTCATCATATTCCCCCTGGCGTTCGTCATAGCCTGGTTCGTCATGGCCCGCTTCGTCCTGCCCCGCCTCGGGGTCCCCACCTGAATGTCCGGCGCGTGCCGGTCCGGCATCGAGCCCGACAAGGAAGAAGAAGAAACCCCGCAACCCCCCGCAGCGCTGATGTTCTACTTCCTCCTCCTTTACCTCTGGCTGAAATACCGCAAACCCCACCCTCCTTATTGACACGGAATTGGTCCGACCTTAAAATATTAGACAACAATATGACATTAAGTCAGTTTGTTGGGGCCGCGGACATTCCTTTCCGGGAAAAAGAGGTGATGAACAGTGAGCGTTATCGAATCCCAGGTCGAACCGAAACTGGCGGAGCGTGCCTACACCGAGCTGGTGGAGGCCCTGGGCGAGGACAAGGTCACCCGCAACCGCACCATCCTCTTCAGCTACTCGGGTACCGCCCTGCCCATCCCCAAGACCATGCCGGACATGGTGGTCAAGCCGGCGAGCGTGGAGGACGTGCAGACCACCCTGAAGATCGCCAACAAGCTGGTCATCCCGGTCACCCCGGTGGCCTCGGCCACCCTGGAGCCCTCGGTCTACCCGCGGGCCGGCGGCATCGTCCTGGACACCTACGCCATGGACGCCATCCGCGAGGTCAACACCGACGCCGCCTACGCGGTCATCGAGCCGGGCGTGTCCATGGGCAAGCTCTCCCGGGCCATCGCCCCGCACAACTTCCGGGCCGCCCTGGGGTCCTTCCCCCCGGGCAACTCGGCCCTGATCAACTACACCCTGCGCGGCCACGGCTCCCACCGCTCCAACGGCACCGACTCGGAGATACTGGGGCTGGAAGTGGTGCTGCCGGACGGGACCCTGGTGGAGACGGGGTCCAAGGCCTTCTCGCGGCGCTACCCCTCGGCCACCTGGCACAACCCCTGGGGGCCCCTGCCGGACCTGCGGGGCATCTTCCTCAACGCCTGCGGCACCTACGGGGTGATCACCGGCGGGGCGGTGCGCATCTACGACCGCAACGAGGCGCAGGACTGCCCCATCTACGCCTTCGACTCCTACGCCGACTCGGTTGAGTTCATGAAGCGCATCTCCCGCGCCCACCTGGTGGAGCACACCGTGGCCTGGCACTGGGGCCTGTACACCACCGTCAACGTGCTGGCGTCGGGGGAGGAGGAGATGGCTTCCTCGGACGACTTCGCCCTGATGTTCACCCTGGAGCCCTGGAAGGACCCCGGGGACCGCCCCTACAACGTGGTCCTGCCCATCATGACCGGGTTCTCAGGAGGACCTGGACACCCACCGCAAGCTGCTGGAGAAGGTGGCCAAGCCGCTGGGCGGCCGCCCCTTCACCGACGAGGCCAAGGAGCGCTTCCCCGGCGCCTGGCACTACTGGAACAGCTACACCATCGAGCACGAGCCCTGCATCGCCTTCATGCGCGGCTTCGCCGTGGGCTACGGCTTCATGCAGATCCTCTACGCCGAGCCGGCCAAGGTGGTGGAACTGGAGCGCTGGGGCCTGGAGCACGTCTACACCCAGGGCCTGCAGTTCGGGACCACCTACTACAGCCACTGCATGGACGAGGGCCGCAACTTCTTCCTGCGCATCACCCCCTTCGTGGACCCGGTGGACACCGAGGAGCACCAGCGGGCCATCGACATCTACAAGGGCTACATCGAAGAGGGCATGCAGCGTTACGGAGGCGTGCCGCCCCGCTACGACGGGCTCAACAACTACGTGGAGCGGGCCGGCGGCTTCGGCGAGCTGATGAAGACCATCAAGCAGGCCATCGACCCCAACAACATCCTCAACCCGGGCCTGCATATCTACGATGGGGGGTGGTGACGCGCATGGCCATCACCATGGAGATGCTCATGTACACCTGCCCCAAGTGCAAGACCTGCACCGGCACCATGCACCCGGGGGAGGAAGAGGTCTTAAACGTCTGCCCCGCCTTCACCCGCTACAAGTACTTCACCTATTCCGGCGGCGGCAAGTGCTACACCGCCCAGGGCATCCTGGAGGGGGCGCTGGAGCCCGACGCCGACATGGCCGAGGTCATCTACCACTGCACCCTGTGCAAGGCCTGCTCGGTGCAGTGCGCCGCCCAGTCGGCGGAGCCCTCGGAGATCGCCCGCATGGTGCGCAAGGAGCTGGTGGCGGCGGGCTTCGGCCCGCCCGAGGCGGCGCAGGGGCTGGTAAAGTCGGTGCAGCAGAACGACAACCCCTACGGGGCGCCGCGGCGCATGCGCTCGCGCTGGGCCCGCAAGCTCGACCTGAAGAACGCCATGCGCGAGAAGGTGGACACCCTCTACTTCGTGGGGTGCACGGCCGACCTCATCCCGGCGCGCAACCACTTCGCCGCCAACACCGTCAAGCTGCTGGAGGCGGCGGGGGAGTCCTTCGGGACCATGGGCGAAGAGGAGTTCTGCTGCGGTGCCACCGTCTTCAACCTGGGCTGCGCCGACGCTTTCTCGGAGATCGCCAGGCGCAACATCGAGACCCTGAACCAGCTGGACGTCGAGAGGGTCGTCACCTCCTGCGCCGGCTGCTACTCCATCCTCAAGCACGCCTACCCCGAGGTGGCTAAGGTGGAATACGAGGTGCAGTCCTTCCCCGAGTACCTGGAGGAGCTCATCGGTGAGGGCCGCCTCAAGCTCAGCCGGAAGGTCGACAGGAAGGTCACCTACCACGACCCCTGCCACCTGGGGCGCTACTGCGAGGTCTACGACGCCCCCCGCAAGGTGCTCGAAGTCCATCCCCGGGCTGGAGTTCGCCGAGATGAAGCGCGTCCGCGAGAAGAGCTGGTGCTGCGGCGCGGGGGCCGGGGTCAAGACCTCCTACCCCGACTTCGCCCAGTGGATCGGGGAGCAGCGGGTGCAACGAGGCCATGGAGACCGGCGCGCAGGTGCTGGCGTCCGCCTGCCCCTTCTGCGAGGGCAACCTGGCCGACACGGTGCAGGCCATGGGCGCCGGCATCGAGGTGATGGACCTGACCGACCTGGTGCTGGAAGCACTGGAACAGTAGAAAGGGTGAGAAGATGGGGGAGGACAAGGTCAAGTTCGGTTCGGACGAATGGCTGGACGCGTACGTGAAGCTGTGGGAGGCCAACGACGAGCTCATCGAGTTCCTCAAGGAATTCAACGCCACCATCGCCTACAAGTACCTGGACCGCCCGGACATCGCGCCCAAGTACGTGCGCCTGGAGAACGGGCACATCGTCGAGTACGGGCCCATGCCCGAGGAGAAGGACATGAGCTACGTGCTCATCGCCAACTACGACGTCTGGAAGGCCCTGGCCTTCGGCGAGCTCGACCCGGTGAAGGCCCTGATGAACAGGAAGATGCGCGTCACCGGCAACCTCTCGGCCATCATGAAGGTGGCGCCGGGCTTCGCCCTGACCCTGAACATCGTGCAGAGCATCCCCACCGATTTCGACTGAGCGAGAAACCGGGAACATGACCACGACAAAGAACACGGGAGCCAAGCGGAAGAAGTCGGAGGAGACCCGGCGCCGCATCATCGAGGCGGGGCGGGAGACCTTCATGAACAAGGGCTTCCACGACACCAAGGTCTCGGAGATCATCGCCCGCACCGGCCTGGGCCACGGCACCTTCTGGCTCTACTTCCGCGACAAGGAGGAGCTCCTGCGCACCCTGGTGGAGGAGATGCTCCAGCAGTTCGTGGACGATAACCTCGCCGACCAGCTGTCGCCCGACGGGACGGAGTCCGCCAGCCTCGAGGGCATCGAGCAGATCATCTCCACCATCGTCAAGGTCTTCGAGGACAACCAGGCCCTGCACCAGGCCATCCTGGAGGCGGCCATGCAGAGCGAGGAGTTCGCTGCCATCTACGACCAGATCAACCTGGAGCTGGCGCGGGTCTTCCAGGCTTACCTCTCCTTCCTGCTGCCCGACGCCGAAACCATCGACATGGACCTTTCCCAGGTGGCCCTGCTGCTGGTGGTGACCATCGCCTACAACTCCCTGATGTGGGCCAAGGGGTTCATGCACTGCAGCCGCGAGGAATACGTGCACAATATATCGATGCTCCTGTACCGCTTCGTCGAATATGGAGAGCCTGCCTCTTAACTGGTGAACGCCGCGCCGGCGATGTTATAATTCACCAAGCAGGATCAATCGAGGAGGGAGACGCACATGGACGCGATCATCGTAGGAGGCGGCACCGCCGGCCTGGCGGCAGCGCACGAACTGAAGAAGCAGGGTCTGGATTACCTCGTCCTGGAGTCGGAGGAAGTGGCGGGAGGCCGCCTCATCAGCGGCTACCGGGAAGGGTACATCATGGACCTGGGGGTCCAGTTCTTCTTCAAGTACTACGACACCCTGTTCGGCCTCTGCCACGAGCTGGGCATCGGGGACGACCTGGTGAGGTTCCCCTTCAAGACCGCCATGTATCGCAACGGCAAGCTCTACCCCGCGTCGGCCTCACTCGACCCGCGGGACTTATGGAAGGACCGCAAGGACATGCTGCGTTTCCGCGGCCTGAGCCCCAAGGCGATGATGCAGGCGCCGAAGGTGATGCCCACGGTGTTCCTGCGCCACAAGGACCTCCACTTCATCGACTACGAGCGCTCCCTGGACCTGGACGACGAGAGCCTGGGGGCCATGGCCAAGCGCCTGCACTGCGACGACCTGCTGGACGAGTTCCTGCAGCCGGTGGCCTCCTGCCTGACCCTGGGCGAGCCGGAGGAGATCGGCGTGGGCTACGGTTACGCCCTCATCTGGTACTGCCTGAACGGCCTGTATACCCTGAAGCACGGCATCGGCGAGCTGGCCACCGCGTTGTACGAGGAGAACAAGGACCGCATCCGCCTCTCCACCCCGGTGGACCGCATCGTCATCGAGAACGGCAAGGTCAAGGGGGTGGAGGCCAAGGGCGAGTTCATCGCGGCCGACAAGGTCATCTGCGCGGTGACCGCCACCAAGGCCCTGGACCTCATGCCCGACCTGACCGAGACCCTGGCCGGCAGCCTGAAGAAGGCCATCTACAGCGAGTGCTGCCACGTGATGTTCGGCCTGAACAAGCGGATCCTGCCCGCCGACTGGTTCGCCGTGGCCGCCTCGCGCAAGTACGGCCTGTCCATGGCCGGCATGACCGACAACGCCTTCAAGTCCGAGTACTACGCCCCCTCCAAGGCCGGCATCATGCACTGCTTCACCTACGGCAAGTACGCCAAGGAGCTCAACCGGAAGACCGACGAAGAGGTCTCCAAGCAGATGATCTCAGAGATCCGGTTCACCAACCCGGACATGCCCGACAACCCCCGCTTCACCGAGATCTACCGCTGGAAGGAAGCAGTGTGCGTGGCGCCCCCGGGGCTGCTGAAGGACATGGCCGACCTGCGTAAGAACCGCTATCGCACGGTGGACGGGCTGTTCCTGGCGGGCGAGTACTTCTACATGCCCTCGTCGGACGGGGCCATCCACAGCGGGCAGCTTGCGGCCCGCGAACTGGTGAAGTAAAAGTAGCCCGGGGTGTGAACCCCGGGGAACAATGCAGCGGAAGAGTACACAGGCCCGGGGTGTGAACCCCGGGCTTTTTCCTGCCGTGCTGGCGGCACGCCCCGCAAAGTAATAAGATATTAGTAAGGTAAACAGGGCAACCGAACGCTCACTCCGACCACGCACAACACGCACAATCGCCGAAGCTCGACCCCGCCGTCTCCGGTCAAGGGAGCTGATGGGATTGGAGATACCCGCAGAGCTGGTCCGCACGGTCCTCCAGGACCTGGAGGAGGGGTTGATCTACTGCGACCTGGAAGGCCGGGTCCTCGACATCAACCGCGGGGCGGAGCTGATCCTCGGGCTGGACCCCGCGGGCGGGAGAGTGAGCGGTGAGAGCCTCCGGAAGGCGGGCATCCTGCGGCGGGAGGACCTCAAACCGGTGGCGGCGGGCCTGAAGATACTCAACGCGCCTGCCGTGGTCCGCCACCCGGGGGGCCGCGAGAGGAAGATGCTCATCTCCGCCTTCCCGGTGACCGGGGAAGGAGGCGGAGTGGAGGGGATGCTCCTGTCCATCAAGCCGGCCCTGCCCCGCCCCGACTCCTCCGGCGAGGGCTGGATGGCCTGGATCTCCGCCTACCTCGCGCAGATCACCGACAACCTGCGGGAGGGAGTCGGCTACACCGACATGGAAGGCAGGATCCTCTTCGCCAACCCCGCCTTCGAGGGCATCGTGGGCATCTCCGCCAGCGAGCTCAAGGACCGGCCCCTGCCCTCCTGCGTCAAGCCGGTGGGCCGTCCCCTGCTCTTCCTGGAGGTGCTGGAGTCCACGACCCGGCAGGAGCACTGGGAGGGGGAACTGGAGATAACCGTGGGAGGGGAACGCAAGTCCCTGCTGATCACCTCGGCGCTGGTGAGGGAGCCGGGCGGCAAGCCCTCGGGCGTCTCCCTGATCATGCGGGACATCACCGCGCGCAAGCGGCTGGAGGAGGAGATGGAGGAGAGCCGCCGCGAGCTGGGGGTCATCTACGGGATGCTCCGGGTCACCTCGGACCTCTATGACCTGGAGGGCTCCATGTCCGAGACCCTCAACCACATCCTCTTCGCCATGCACGCCGAGGCGGGGGCGGTCCTGGTGTGGGACCGGGCGGAGACGGGGCTGCGCGTCCGGTCGGCCGCGGGGTTCACCTACCGCGGCGCCCATGCCCTGGAGGAGGAGGGCGAGCGGGGACGGCCCCTCTTCAAGGTGTTCGAGGAGAACCAGCCCTGGCTGGTGGAGGACGCCGCCGCCGGGCGCGGCGGCCCGGTGGCGGAAGGCAAACGGGGCCGGCTGCGCTCGCTGCTCGCCGCCCCCATCCAGTCGGGACGGGCCACCCTGGGGGTCATCGTGCTGGCCCACAAGGACCCGGGCATCTTCTCCCTGCGCCAGGCGGAGAGGCTCACCTCCATGGCTTCGCGCATGGGGGTGATCTACGAGATGGCCAGGACGGTCAACTCCCTCCAGGAGAAGGTGGAGGAACTGGGCCTGGAGCGGGAGTTCAACCAGGCCATGCTGGAGTGCGTCCCCGCCATGGTCTTCCTGATGGACGGGGAGGGGAGGGTCGCCTCGGCCAACCGGCGCGCCCGGGAGACGCTCGGGTACCCGGAGGAGCGGCTGGAAGGCCGGGCCTTCGCCCGCCTGGTGTGCACCCGGGACCGTGGCGAATGGCGCCACTACGCCGGCAAGGCCGCCGAGGGGGAGGCGGGGGCGCTGGAGGCGCGCCTGCTGGATGGCGGGGGTAACGAGGTGAGGGTGGAGATACGCTGCAGCCCGGTGGGGTCGCCGGCCACGGGCGGGGAGGGCCTCCTGGTGGTGGCCATGCCGCTGTGACCATCTACACCATCGGGACCAGCGACCGCTCCCTGGAGGATTTCCTCGCGGCGCTCGAGGCCTACGGCATCGTCACCGCCGTGGACGTGCGCTCCTTCCCCACCAGCCGCCGCCACGAGCACTTCAAGCGGGAAGCCCTGGGCGAGGCCCTGTCCGCCGCGGGCATCCGTTATGTCTGGCTGGGCGACAGGCTGGGAGGTTACCGCGAGGGCGGCTACCAGGCCCACATGCGCACGGACGCCTTCACTTCCGGGGTGGCCGGGCTGGAGGCCCTGGCGTCGGAGGCCCCCACCGCTTTCTTCTGCGCGGAGCGGCTGCCCCGGCGCTGCCACCGCAGGTTCATAACCGGCGAGCTGGAGGCCCGGGGGTGGGAAGTGGTGCACATCCTCGACGCCGCCTCCACCTGGCGGCCCGAGGAAACGCCCACCCTGTTCTGACAAAGCCGGAACCCGCAGGTCGGGCCGCTCGTCTTATCTATGTGTCTATGGAGTAAGCGGAGAATTTATGCTATGTTAAATCTGGCGTGACCAGGCTCGTCGAAGAGGGAGATGATGATATTGCCCATGCGCAGGAGACTATTCGCAACCGCGGTGTGCGCGGCCATGATCATGGTGGTGCTGGCCTCACTTGCGGCCGGCTGCGGCAACTCGGGAGGGAGTACGGGGGAGGGCCTGCCCAAGCGCGAGCTCCCCGAGAACGCCACCGCCGAGAAGATCCTGCTGGAGTCGAACAAGGCTTCCGAGGACGTCCGGTCATTCGAGTTCAAGACGGAGTCGAGCATCATCGTGCCGCCCCAGGGCACCCAGGCCCAGGCGTCCAAGACCACCTTCATGAACGACGGCGTCTGCGACAACACGACCGGCAACATCGAGGCCACCATGCGCATAGTCGGGCTGGAGAACTTCAGTCTCGACTACGTCATCTACGACAACAAGTACTATTATTTCATGGCGAGCGACAACACCTGGTACGAGCAGGACTCCAGCTCCGTGGCCATCCCCAAGGCGGGCGACATGACCCGCCAGACCAGCGAGTACTTCAAGAACTACCAGGCCATCAACCGGCTGGACGACGAGGTGGTCAACGGGCGGGACTGCTATCACATCTCCATGGTCCCCGACCTGGAGGTCACGCTGGAGAACGCCGACATAGTCGAGCTGGTCAAGACCATGATCACCGAGCAGTACGCCAAGGAGGGCAAGCAACTGACCGAGGACGAGATGAACGCCGCCCTGGACGAGGTCAGGAACAGCACCATCAACAAGGGCGTGGTCAAGGAGTACTGGGTGGACAAGGAGTCCCTGGTGATCAGGCGGGACATCACCAACATCGAGACCAGCGTCAAGCTCGACAAGAACAACACCCTGTCCGGCAAGTACGTCATCGAGACGGTGTACCCCAACTACAACGTCCCCACCGATATAGCTCCCCCCGAGGTCTCCATGAAGGCGAAGAACGACTGAGGGGGATGATCATGCGCAAGAGCGTCGCGGCCGGCCTGTTGCTGCCGGCCGTTCTCATGCTGGCCCTGGTGCTGGCCTCCGCCGGCTGCGGCGGCAAGGCCGACCCGGACAAGGTCCTGCGCGACGCCCTGGCTAAAAGCTCAGAGGCCTCCAGCATGCAGGCGGACATCCTGGTGGAGACGGAGCCCGAGGGCGGTGCCCGCTCCATGGCCCTGACCCTGGAGGGGGAGGCCGCCGTCGACCTGGAGGCGCAGGCCGCCTCCATCAGCTTCCAGGTCATGGGCTTCGATGCCGAGCTGCGGCACGTCGACGGGGAGGACTACCTCAAGCTGGGCGGCACCTGGTACACGCTGGGCGGCGCCGGCGGGGACGACTTCTTCTCGGGCCTGGGACAGGGCGTGTCCGAGGCGGCATTCTTCCACCCCCAACTGCTGGGCCAGTACACCCGGGTGGTGGAGCAGGACTCCGAGAAGGTGTCCGGGCAGGACTGTTACCGCTTCGAGGTCAGCCTGGACCCCAAGGCCCTGGCCGAGCTGGAGCCGGTTAAGAAGATCGGCGGCATGCTCGGCGTCGACCCCTCCGACCTGGCCTCCTCCATCGAGGACATGGCGCCGCTGGTGGACGTGTGGGTGGGCAAGGACGACGGGTACATCCGCAAGATAGTCGTGGGCGTGGGGGTGGACGCAGGCGGCGCCCTCGGCATCGACCTGCTCAGCGGGCGCACCCAGCTCAAGGCCACCGCCGTCTTCAACGACTACAACCAGCCCCTGGACATCGAGGCCCCGTCGACCACCTCCACCTTCGACCCCGACCTCCTCCCCTTCTAAAACCTTCACAAGCGGCTCAAACCTCCACGGGCCGGGTCTCGATTCTTTACCTCCCTCGTTATCCGCGCCGACCCGGGGCTCACGCCCCGGGCTACTACGACCCGTCATGCCTGTGTTAGAATCTTAGAATCTTATGCGACCCGAGGAGGAGCATTGATCACTTTTCAGGACATGATCATGGCCCTGCAGGCCTACTGGACGGAGCGGGGATGCCTGCTCTGGCAGCCCCACGACCTGGAGGTGGGCGCGGGCACCTTCAACCCCGCCACCTTCCTGCGCGCCCTGGGGCCGGAGCCCTGGAAGGTCGCCTACGTCGAGCCGTCCCGCCGCCCCACCGACGGGCGCTACGGGGACAACCCCAACCGGCTCCACCTGCACCACCAGTTCCAGGTCATCCTGAAGCCCTCGCCCGACGACATCCAGGACCTCTACCTCGACAGCCTCAGGGCCATCGGCATCGATCCCCTGGAGCACGACATCCGCTTCGTGGAGGACGACTGGGAATCGCCCACCCTGGGCGCCTGGGGGCTGGGCTGGGAGGTCTGGGTGGACGGCATGGAGGTCACCCAGTTCACCTACTTCCAGCAGGTCGGCTCCATCGACTGCCGGCCCGTCTCGGTGGAGCTCACCTACGGGCTGGAGCGCCTGTCCATGTACGTGCAGGGCGTGGAGGACGTCTTCGACCTGCGCTGGAACGCACGAGCTGTCCTACGGCGACGTCCAGAAGCGCGCCGAGTACGAGTGGAGCGCCTACAACTTCGAGCAGGCCGACACCGACCTGCTCTTCACCCTGTTCGACTCCTTCGAGAAGGAAGGGGCCCGCGCCCTGGAGGCCGGGCTGGTCCTTCCCGCCTACGACTTCGTCCTCAAGTGCTCGCACGTCTTCAACCTGCTGGACGCGCGCGGGGTGATCAGCGTCACCGAGCGCACCGGTTACATCGGCCGGGTGCGCGAGCCGGCGCGCCGGGTGGCCCAGGCCTACTACGCGCAGCGCGAGGAAGCCGGCTTCCCCCTCCTCAAGGGAGGCGCGTGATGGCGCCGCGACCTGCTGCTGGAGATCGGCACGGAAGAGCTCCCCTGGGGCGCCCAGGACAGCGGGCGCGAGCAGCTGGAGCGCAACGCCGCCGCGCTGCTGGAGAGCCACCGGCTGGCCCACGCCGGCCTGGAGATATATTCTACACCACGTAGATTAGCCCTGCTGGTGCGCGACCTGGAGGAAGGCCAGGCCGACCGGGAGGAAATGGTCAAGGGGCCGTCCCGCTCCGCCGCCTTCGACGCCGAGGGCAAGCCCACCAAGGCGGCCGAGGGCTTCGCCCGTTCGAAGGGCGCCCGGGTGGAGGACCTGGAGACCCGCGAGACCGAAAAGGGCGAGTTCGTCTTCCTCCGCGTCAAGCAGGAGGGCAAGCCCGCCTCCGAGGTGCTGCCGGGCCTCCTGGACGAGCTGCTGCGCTCCTTCACCTTTCCCAAGTCCATGCGCTGGGGCTCGGGCGAATTCCGCTTCGCCCGCCCGGTCCGCTGGCTGCTGGCCCTCTACGGCAAGGAGGTCATCCCCTGCCGCATCGAGGGGCTGGAGTCGAGCCACTTCACCTGCGGGCCACCGCTTCCTCTCCCACAACCCCCACGTGGTGCGCGAGCCTTCCTCTTACCTGGAGGTGCTGGAGGAGGCCCGCGTCATCGCCTCCCAGCAGCGCCGCCGGGAGCTGGTGCTCGAGGCCATGCAGGAAGCCTGCGGCGAGCGCGGCCTCAAGCCCATTCCCCCCGCCGAGCTGGTGGACGAAGTGGTCGACCTGACCGAGTGGCCCCACGTCCTGGTGGGCACCTTCCCCGAGAAGTACACGGACCTGCCCCGCGAGGTCCTGGTCACCGCCATGCAGGAGCACCAGCGCTACCTCCCCACCGAGGACGCCGATGGGAACCTGGCCAACGCCTTCCTGGTGGTGCAGAACGCCGACCCCGCCCGCGAAGAGATCATCCGCCGCGGCAACGAGCGGGTGCTCAAGGCCCGCCTGGAGGACGCGGAGTTCTTCTACCGCGAGGACGGCAAGCGCACCCTGGAGGACGCGCCTGGACGACCTGGCCAAGGTGGTCTACCAGGCCCGCCTGGGGAGCTACCGCGACAAGGTGGAACGGGTGGAGTCCCTCACCTCCGCACTGGCCGGGATGCTCCACCTGGACGAAGACACCGCCCGCCGCGCCCGCCGCGCCGCCCGCCTGGCCAAGTCCGACCTGGTCACCTCCATGGTCATCGAGTTCACCAGCCTGCAGGGGGTGGTGGGCCGCATCTACGCCCTGCGCGACGGCGAGGACTCGGAGACGGCTCTCGCCATCGAGGAACAGTACGCGCCCCGCGGGGCGGGGGATGCCCTGCCGCGCACCCCGACCGGCGCGGTCCTCTCCCTGGCGGAGAAGCTGGACAACCTGGCCGGGTGCTTCTCGGCCGGCCTCATCCCCTCGGGTTCGGAGGACCCTTACGCCCTGCGCCGCCAGGCCCAGGCGGTCTTCTCCATCCTGGAGGAGCGGGGCTTCCACCTCGACCTGGAGCGGGCCCTGGGCCACGCCCTCGAGCCCTACTCCTTCACCGGCAACGCGGAGGCCGCCGGGCAGCTGGCCGAGTTCATGGCCCAGCGCCTGCGCCACCTGCTGCTCAACCAGGACTATCCCTACGACCTGGTGGGGGCGGTGCTGGGGACCAGCTTGCGCGACCCCCTGGACGCCCGGGAGCGCCTGCGGGCCCTGGTGGAGGCACGCGCCGAGGGTAGCCTGGCCGGCATCTACACCGCCTTCGAGCGCTGCTACAACCTCTCCCTCAAGGGGGAAGGACTGACCCTGGACGAAGCGAGGCTGGAGACCGAACCGGAGCGCGAGCTCCATTCCAAGGTGGTCTGGGCCCAGCAGCCCCTGCGCGACGCGCTGGACACCAGCGACTTCCGCGGGGCCCTGTCGATCCTGGGCGAACTGGCCCCGGCCGTCGACCACCTCTTCGAGGAGACCTTCATCATGGTGGAGGACGAGGCGGTGCGCAACAACCGCCTGGCCCTGCTGGCCGAGGTGGTCTCGCTCTTCGCCGAGATGGCCGATTTCTCCCAGGTGGTCCCCGAGGGCTGATGACCCGGGACTGTAATTGGGGCTTGAAAGCCAGACATTGACACCCCCCGTTGAATGCTAAGCTGACTACGGTATTGCTTGGGAAGCCAAGTGGCAACCGGAGCAATGCCCTGGGATGTTCACAACGAATTGAGGATAAAGGCCAACAGCAGGCTGTATGAGATGTTGGAACACCTCACGACACGTCCAGTGGGAAGGCCTTGTGCCAAGCCAGGACTTCGCCCGGTAGGAGAAGTCATGGTAGAAGACCTTGGGAATATGCCGGCCTGGACGCGCCTCTCCGCCATCGCTTCATCTCCAACCAGGTGAGGCTGGCCCTTTTCGTGCTGGCCTACAACCTCGGCAACTTCCTCCGGCGCTTCGCCCTCCCCCAGGAGGTATCCCAATGGCGCTCAGAAGCGTGCAGCTCAAACTGATCAGCGAATAACGAAAGGAATTGCACATGGAACACAACGTAACGCTCGAGCATATCCGGATATCGCTCCGGAAGGAGTTATCAATGCCGTGTTGGGCAGAGTCGCAGAGTTGCAAGTAGGCAAGCAACGGTTTGGGCTTTCTGGCCCGTCTCTTAATGGTAGAATATGTGCAGCAGGAGGTGCATATGAGGAAATGCCATATAGCAGCAGAATGAGTTCATCGCAGACCACCATATCCAAGGCGATTACCTCCAAGCTGATCGCCCGCATCATAAACGGTGTCTATCCGCCTGCGGCAAGCTCCCCACCGAGCGCGAGATAGCTGAGGAGTTCAACGTTACCCGTAATGTGGTCAGGGAGGCCCTGAAACGCCTCGAGGCTTTAGGGTTGGTTGCTATACGTAGAAGTTCCGGTATCTATGTCGAGGACCTGCAGTTGACCGGAGGAGTAGAGCTGCTGGAACTGCTTATCTTCAAAGAGGATGGGAGCCTGAACATAGATATCCTTCGCGACATCATCGAGTTCTATGAGGACTCCATCATCAGCATAATAAGACTGGCCACCCAGCGCATGACCCAGAAAGAACTGAAGGCGCTGGAGGAGTTGGTGAGGAGGCGGGGGGAGATGATCGGGGAGAGGGAGGTGGTCGAGAAGGTCGAGAAGGTCGAGAAGGTCGAGAAGGTCGAGAAGGTCTCACGGGATATAACGGCCCTTATCGTCGACGCGACCCACAACTCCCTTTACCGGCTCATATACAATACCATGTTGAGAATTCCTGTTTTATCAACGGGATTCTTCGGCATCCTCATGTCCTTCAATCCGGATATCCAGGAGTTCTTCGAGCGGCTTGTCAAGTTGATAGAGCAGAAAGACCAGGAGATGGCAAGCCTGCTGACATCCCGCATGTTCGAGGCTTATGAAGACCCGGCCGCGAGATTATTGATAAGGATGGCTGCAGAGGACAAGCTGAAACCTAGACTTTAGATCCCCTTACCCCATCGTTACACTAACAGACAAATATAAAGGTTATTGTATTACTATTCTATATTGGTACTACCAATATATTGCAATACGTTATATTTTCAGTATAATAGACCCGTAGAAAGCTGTAGGGTAGCACCAATATGATAGGAAAAGTGCTATGGCATCCAATCCTTCACGTTCGAAGTGATTTCGGGTTAGCGCCTGTCGAGAGGATGAAAGGGGAGGTAGATCTAATGCCGGAAGTAACCGAGATCCTCGAGGAGTCCTTCACTGCCGAGTGCGGCGTCATCAGACATCAACGGACCTGAATTCATGGGGGGAACAACAGTGGAAAAGAAGCTCGTGGTATGCAGCATGTGCGATCTGGCCTGCACCCTCGAAGCCCATATAGAAGACGGCCGGCTGGAGAAGCTGAGGGGCTTCGCCAAGCATCCCCTCACGCCGGATGTCTTCTGCGTTAAACCAGCCCATGCCAAGGATTGGTATTACAACGACGACCGCCTTCTGTACCCTTTGAAAAGAGAAGGTGAGAGGGGCGCCGGGAAATGGACCCGCATCAGCTGGGATCAGGCCATGGACGAGATCGCCCATCGCCTGTCAGAGGTGGTCGAGAGGCACGGGCCGGAGTCCTTCGCCTGTTCTGCCTCGGAATACAATACCCAGGTGGCAAGCGGCGCCACCCGGCGCTTCATGAACCTCCTGGGCAGCCCCAACTTCATCAGCGGCGTGTCCCTGTGCATGGCTAACACCGCCGCCGTGGCCAGCATGACCTGCGGGGGATTCCCTTTTTCGGACTATGAGCAGACCCGATGCGTCGTCTATTTCGGGCACAATCCCAGGCCCGATGTGTGGGCCGGGGAATACCAGAGATTGAGAGCAGCACTCGGGAGGGGAGCCAAGCTGATCGTACTGGACCCGCGCAAGAGCCACTGCGCGAAGATGGCCCACATCCACCTCCCCCTGCGGGCGGGAACGGACGCCGCCATGTCCCTGGGCTGGCTGCGGGTCATCATCGAGGAAGAGCTGTACGATAAGGAGTTCGTATCCCGGTGGTGCGTAGGCTTTGAAGAGCTCGAGCGGCGGGTCGGCGAGTATCCGCTGCAGCGGGTGGAGGCCATCACAGGGGTCCCGGCCTCCCTTATCCGGGAAGCCGCCAGGATGTACGCCACCAACTCTCCCGGCGTCATCCCCTGGACCTGCATTACCGACCAGCAGAAAAACAGTACCTCGGCCCTGCGCTGCCAGACTATCTTGAGGGCGCTCACGGGCAGTTTGAACGTGCCGGGGGGAGATGTGCTCCTTGCTCCGAATCCCATGGTCGTATCCGAATCCGAGCTGGAGATGCACGAAGCCCTACCCCAGGAGAAGAAGGACCTGCAGCTCGGGGCAGAGGAATACCCCGTCATGACCTACCGGGGCCAGCAGGCGTTGAACGAACCCCGGCGCAGGGTTTGGGGCCTCCCCTATTTCAACTTGATGAAGGGACAATACATGGCCCACCCGCCCACATTGTTCAGAGCCATGCGGGAGGGAACCCCTTATGCGGTGAAAGCCTTTTTCTCCATCGCCAATAACACCCTTATGTGCTACACCAACCAGAAGGGCATCTATGAGGGGCTGAAAGAGCTCGACCTGTTCGTGGTCAACGACCATTTCATGACGCCCACCGCCCAACTGGCCGATTATGTACTCCCCGGAGACAACTTCCTGGAGCGGCCCGTTCTGTATAACGCCTCGGAATGGATCAATCTCTATTTCGTAGCCCCCAAAGCGCTGGAGCCACCGGGCGAATGCAGGGATGTCTACTATTTCTGGCGCGAACTGGCCCTGCGTATGGGCATGGAGGAACACTTCCCCTGGAAGAACCTGGAAGAGCTGTACGACTTCCGGGTCAAAGGAACCGGGCTCACATGGGAGGAACTCTCCGAGAACCTCTTTGTGGTTCCCTCCCCTCCACCTCAGGCGGCCCCGGTTTTTAGCAAAACCCTCAGGGCCCTTTCCAGGGCCGGCCTCTTGCCAAAGATGATCCCTATCTTTCTGGCCATGATGTCCTGGCAGCGTCGCATCCGGGAGAGGCTGGAGCAGGCGGGCATGATGCGAATGGCCGGCCTGTTTCGAGATCCCATGACCTTCAAACCCTACCCCCACAAAAAATTGGGTTTCGCCACCCCCAGCGGGAAGGTGGAGCTGTACTCGAGCGTGCTCGAGGACCTGGGCCACGATCCACTGCCTTACTGGAGCGACATAAACCCACCGGGGGAAACGGCTGATTCATCTGAGGACGAGTATCCTCTCCAGCTCTTTATCGGCCTGCGTGAGGGCGAATATTTTCATTCAACCGGACGGCACGTCGATAAACTGCGCAAACGCAACCCGGAACCCCTGGCTTTTTTAAATACCAATACCGCCCGCAAGTCGGATATCGAGGACGGGTCGTGGATATACGTGGAGACCTCGTGGGGCAAGGTGAAGATGAAGGCCAAGCTCAGCGAGGACATGCACCCGGACCTGGTGCGGGTTCCCCACGGGTGGTGGAAACCGGAGATGCCGAAAGGCGACCCGGAGCTTTCCGGGGCTTGGGATTACTCGGATGGGGTCCTTCTCGACGACGACCCGGCCCACCTGGACCCCGAGCAGGGCCTGCCCGACCTGCGCGGAGGCAGGAGGTGCAGGGTGACCCTCATACAGGAAGAATCTTAACCTGAAGGAGGTCGTAAGAGATGAGAGACATAGGCTTTGATGAGTCTAAATACTCAATGTCCCATGTAAAACTCGCCAAAAGATACAGTTCTATTTTTATGGCGGGCCCTAAAATGAGCGATGATCTCGTTACGCTTATTTCCTACATGTTTACTGAAGAACAAGCTGAAATAGCAAGGACCTTGCCGCCTTATGTACCAGTGTCTTACAGAATAATAGCCATGCTTAAACGCCGTCCTTTTCAAGAAGTACGTTCTATTTTAGAGGAGATGGTTGATAAATCGGTTATCTATAGAATGGGCAATAGTTATTCTCTTATTCCTTTACTACCCGGAACAATGGAACTGATGATGATGAGGAACAAAGATGATGAATGGTTAGCCACCTATGCCCGGCTTTATCTTAAGATTTTCAATGATGGGTATTTAAAAAGTTATATGAAAAACACTAAGGGGCTCCCTTCAATTACCTACACGCCGGTGAACCATGACGTTGAAGTTAAAAACCGTAAAGTGAAGGTAAACCAAGAAATTGAAGCCGAAAACCGTCAAGTGAGTGATGATTTCGTTGCAAAGGCCATTGAATATCATGACAATATTGCCATTGTAAACTACTGTCAGTGTCGGCGTTTGACAAAACTAACCGGCAAAGAATGCAGTCATGGTGGTCTAACGGAAGAAGATGGTTGTTTGTGGTTCGGGTCTGTTGCAAAATATTTTGTGTCCAAAGACATTGCAAGAAAAGTAAGTAAAAAAGAGGCATTCCAGCATGTAGCGCACGGCAAGGAAAATAAGGCCGCCTTTTTTACCTTCAACGCTTCTTATAAAAGCGACTTAATGATATGTCTTTGTTGTCAGTGCTGTTGCAAATTTATTCATGTGATAAACAACTTTGATGGGCAAAAGCTGGTTGCCGAGACTGAATATAAGATAGCTGTTAATTCCGGTCTTTGTTCTAATTGTGGTGCTTGCTCAAAGGTTTGCTTTACAAATGCCCATGCCATGGTTGGCAAAAAACATGTGTATAACAAAGACGAATGCATTGGATGCGGCGTCTGTATTGATGCTTGCGAAAAAAATGCGCTTCAACTAGTACGAAACGACAAATATAAGAAACCCCCTAGACACATGATGTTGACTTTACTGAAACTTGCCCCCGAAGCAGCAATGATGGCCATAAAAAAAAGTGGCTCACGTTAGAGTCGTTAAAGTTGTGTTAGGTAGAATCCCCGACGCGAAAGGAGTAAACCTCGAGTATTCTTGAGGAGGTCTACCTGCCCCTGGATGAATATTATTGGCATCGGGAGGCGTAAAGGTCGAAGTCACTGTCGGGACCAGCCTCGCCTCGCGCACGGCTGCCGAAGAGGAGTACCTTTCAACCTGGACTCCCCTGGAGGTCAATATCCCTGACTACCCTCACGGCTTCTCTCAGCTGATCGGCCAACTTGATACCACCAGTCTATTCTGCCTTTTTGATTATACCGTATCTGCGAGTATTGTATGATTAAGGGGCGTTTTAACGTCGCTTGAGGCAAGGAGGGGAAGATGCCCGAGGCCCACGTTCTCGCCATCGATGAGGGGACCACCAGCACCCGCTGCATGTGCTTCAACGCCGAGCAGAAGGTGCTCTCCAGCGCCCAGTTCGAGTTCAAGCAGTACTTCCCGCAGCCCGGCTGGGTGGAGCACGACGCCGACGAGATCTGGGACGCCACGGTGCGCGCGGCCAAGGAGGCCCTGGTCAAGGCGGGGCTGAAGCCGTCCGACATCACCGCGGTGGGCATCACCAACCAGCGCGAGACCACCGTGCTGTGGGACCGCTCAACCGGCCAGGTGGTGCGCCCGGCCATCGTCTGGCAGTGCCGGCGGTCCGCCGACATCTGTTCGCGCCTGAAGGAGGCGGGGCACGAGAAGACCGTGCACGAAAAGACCGGGCTGCTGCTGGACCCCTACTTCTCCGGCACCAAGCTGACCTGGGTGATGGAGAACGAGCTGGGCACTGCAGCGGCGGGCGGCCGCGGGCGAGCTGGCCTTCGGCACCATCGACTGCTTCCTGCTCAACCGCCTGACCGGGGGGAAGGTGCACGCCACCGACTACTCCAACGCCAGCCGCACCCTGCTGTTCAACCTGAACACCCTTACCTGGGACCCCGAGCTGGCGGAGACTGCTGGGGGTGCCGTTGTCCCTGCTGCCCGAGGTGAAGGAGTCGAGCGGCGTCTTCGGCGTCACCGACCCCGAGAGCTTCGCGGGCATCGAGGCGCCGGTGGCGGGCATCGCCGGGGACCAGCAGGCCGCCCTCTTCGGCCAGGCCTGCTTCTATCCCGGCATGACCAAGAACACCTACGGCACCGGCAGCTTCGTGCTGATGAACATCGGCGAGCGGGTGAAGCTGTCGCAGCGGGGCCTGCTGACCACGGTGGCCTGGGGCCTGGACGGCGTGGTCAACTACGCGCTGGAGGGCGCCATCTTCATCACCGGCGCCGCCATCCAGTGGCTGCGGGACGGCCTGGGCCTGATCAAGGAAGCGTCGGAGATGAACGACCTGGCCGCCTCGGTGCCGGACACCGGCGGCGTCTACTTCGTCCCCGCCTTCGTGGGGCTGGGCGCCCCCTACTGGGACCCGGAGGCGCGCGCCCTGGCCATCGGCATGACCCGCGGCACCTCCCGCCGCCACCTGGCGCGGGCGGTGGTGGAGTCCATGGCCTACCAGACGGCGGACGTAGTGGGGCTGATGCAGGAGGAGTCGGGGGTGGAGCTCTCGGAACTGCGGGTGGACGGCGGGGCCTCGGTGATGCCCTTCCTCCTCCAGTTCCAGGCCGACCTGCTGAGGGTGAAGGTGCGCCGGCCGGTGGTGCCGGAGACCACCGCCCTGGGCGCCGCCCTGCTGGCCGGGCTGGCCACCGGGGTGTGGAAGGGCTTAGGGGAGATAGAGGAGCGCTGGGTGCTGGACCGCGAGGCCGTGCCCATCACCGAGCAGAAGAAGATGCAGGGTCTTTATCACGGGTGGAAGAAGGCGGCCGAGCGCAGCCTGGGCTGGGCCGCCGAGATAGAGAGGAGTGGGGAGGATGGCTGAGCCGAAGGTGTGGGACGACGCGCAACCTTTCAGCTTCGAGGGGAATTCCACCGGGGTCCTGGTGATCCACGGCTTCACCGGCAGCACCCAGAGCATGCTGCCCTACGGGGAGGCGCTGGCGGCCAGGGGCTACACGGTGCTGGGGCCGCGCCTGCCGGGTCACGGCACCACCGTGGAGGACATGGCCTCGCGCAATTACACCGAGTGGACAGGTGAGGCGGAGCGGGCTCTTTCGGAGCTGCGCGGCAAGTGCGACCGGGTCTTCGTAACCGGCCTGTCCATGGGGGGCACCATCACCCTGTACCTGGCAGCGAAGTACCCGGAGAAGGTCGCGGGCATCGTCCCCGTCAACGCGCTGGCCCTGACCAAGCCCATGCTGCGGCTGGCCCCCATGCTCAAGTACCTCATGAAGACGGTGCCGGGCGTGGGCAGCGACATCAAGAAGCCGGAGTGCAAGGAGTCCTGCTACGAGAAGGTGCCGGTGCCGGCGGTCTGCCAGTTGACCCAGCTGCTCAAGGTGATGCGGGAAGGCCTGCCGCGCGTCAGCGCGCCCGCCCTGGTCATCGCCTCCCGCGTGGACCACGTGGTGGCGGAGCCTGCCAACGCGAACTACATCATGGCCAACCTGGGCTCGCGGGACAAGGAGTTGCTGTGGCTGGAGAACTCCTACCACGTGGCTACCCTGGACAACGACGCCGAGCTCATCTTCGAGCGGGCCGCGGCGTTCATCGAGAAGCAACTGGAGCAAGCGGGCGTCCCGGCTTGAAGCGGAGCGCGGCGTGAAGAGTGGATGAAAAAGTGACGAAAAAGTGATGGTGCCTGGCACCTTTTATCTCATTGTCTTCGACTCGACGCACCAGGCCCTGCGGGGGGAGGAGGAGCTGAAGCGGTCCCTGGTGCCGCACGAGGTGGTGAGCACTCCCACTCACATCAAGGCCGACTGCGGCATCTCCCTGCGCGTGCGCCCCGGCGACCGGGAGCGGGCGGAGGGTGCCCTCGAGGCGGCCGGGGTGATATACTCCGGCGTCGAGCCCTACACGTGCAAGTGGCTCGACGACCCGGAGTGAGCACGGAGAGTTGCGGAGATGAGCATCGCCGGACTGGACATAGGCTCGCGCACCATCGCCCTGGTGGAGCTGGACGCGGGCGAGGTGGTCTATAGCGAGATACGCGACACCACCCACGACCCCCTGCAGCAGTGCCTGGACCTGCTGGAGGGGCGCTCGCCGGACCGCCTCATCGCCACCGGCTACGGGCGCCACCTGGCCCGGGCCAACTTCGCCCACGAGGTGGTCACCGAGATCAAGGCCTTCGCCCTCGGCTGCCACTACTTCTTCCCGGAGTGCCGCACCATCCTGGACATCGGCGGGCAGGACACCAAGGCCATCTCGGTCTCCCCCGCCGGCGCGGTGGCCGACTTCCAGATGAACGACCGCTGCGCCGCCGGCACCGGCAAGTTCCTCGAGGTGATGGCCATGGCCCTGGGCCTGCGCCTGCAGGAGTTCGGGGAACTGGCCATGCGCACCCGCTCCTCCCACAAGATCTCCAGCATGTGCACGGTCTTCGCCGAGTCCGAGGTGACCGGGCTCATCGCCCGCAACCTGCCGCGGGAGGAGATAGCCCGCGGCCTGCACGAGGCGGTGTGCGACCGCTCCCTGGCGCTGCTCAAGCGGGTGGGCATCGAGCGGGAACTGGTCTTCGCGGGGGGCGTGGCCTTAAACCCCTGCCTGCGCGCCCTGCTGGAGGAGCGGCTGGGCTACCCGCTGCTCGTCCCGGAGGAGCCCCAGATGGTGGGGGCGCTGGGCGCCGCGTTATCCGCCCAGTAAGATGTTACCGCGGAAAAAGTGGATCTAAAAAGTGATGGTGCCTGGCACCGTCAATAGTTGACGGCGTTGAAGATGATGCGGCTGAGGTTCTCGGCGACGGTGTGCGCGTCCTTGTCGATGATGCCGTCCCGCTGCGCGTAGGAAGTCATGCCGATGGCGTTGACGATGATCTGGGCGGCCACGTCGGGGTCCATCCCCTTGCACTTCCCTTCCGCCTGCATGTCCACGATCTTCTGCCGCGTCAAGCCGGAGAAGAACTGGTGGAACCGCTTGAAGATGTCCCGGACGGCCTCGCTCTCCCAGGCGGCCTGGACGTAGACGTGGTTGAGATCGCCGTAGCGCCCGAACATCTCGTTGATGCCCTGGATGACGATCTTCACCCCCTCGAAGTCGTCGTAGGACAGGCGGTCCATGAAGGGCCTGACGGAGTCGCCCATCTTCTGCATGTCGCCGACCAGCCCCTCCAGCAGGGCCAGCAGCACGTCCTCCTTGCCCTTGAAGTAGTCGTAGAAGGTGCCGTGGCCGCAGCCGGCGCGCTCGATGATGTCGACCACCTTGGTGTCGTGGTAGCCCTTCTCGATCAAGACCTGCCTGGCCGCCTGGAGCAGCTGGCTGCGGGTCTGGGACGACTTCTCTCCTTTTGCCATACGCGTTACCCTGGTCCTCCGTTCCCGACCATTCGACACGCCGTCAATCTTAACATATTCCACCCGTTTTTTTGAAACCATCCGCCGTTTCGCGTGTTGAAGATCTAAATATCCACGAACTGGGAGGAGTGGCATGGATTACACGCAAGACGTCTGGACGGCCCTGCGTTCGGGGCTGGAACATTCGCGGGAGGGCATGCGCGTCAAGCTGGACGCGGAGCACCAGACCCACCTGCTCCCCGCCGAAGTGCTGGAGAAGGCCGGGGCCTGCGCGGCCGGCCTGGCCGCCCGGGGGATCGGGCCCGGCGACCGGGTGGCGGTGCTCGCCCAGACCACCCCCGAGGTCATGCTCGGTTTCCTGGGCTGCTGGCGCCTGGGAGCGACGGCGGTCCCCCTCCCCCTGCCCATGCGCGCGGTCTCGCCCCAGGTCTTCATCGAGCAGACGGTGGCCAAGGTCAAGGCGGCCGGCGCCGGCCTGCTGGTGGTACCGGAGGGGCTGATGGGCTTCGTCAGCGACCTCGACGCGGGGTGCCCGATGGCCACGGCCGAAAGCCTGGCCGGAGCGACGGGCTCCTGCCCCGAGCACGAGTCCGCGCCGGAGGACGTCGCCCTGCTCCAGTTCACCTCGGGCAGCACCTCGGAGCCGCGGGGCGTGGTCCTCACCCACGCCAACCTGCTGGCCAACGCCTCCTCCATCATCAGCCGCGTCTCCATCTCCCCGGACGACCACATCGTGAGCTGGCTCCCGCTCTACCACGACATGGGACTCATCGGCTTCTTCTTCACCGCCATCGCCTCGGGCGCTTCCGTGACCTATCTCTCGCCCCAGCTGTTCGTCTCCCGCCCGGACCTGTGGTTGCGCGCCTTGAGCGAGCACGGCGGCACCATCACCGGCGGGCCCAACTTCTCCTACGCCCTCATCGCCCGCCTGCTCAAGGCGGGGGGCCTCGAGGACCTGGACCTGGGACGCCTGCGCCTGGCCCTGAACGGGGCGGAGCCGGTGGACCTCAAGGTGGTAGAGGGGCTCATCGAGGCCGGGGCCCCTTACGGCCTGCGCCCCGAGGCGCCCTACCCCGTCTACGGGCTGGCCGAGGCCACCCTGGCGGTGACCTTCCCCGACCCCGGACACACCTTCAAGGTGGACTGGGTCTCCCGCTACCACCTGGAGGCGCGCGAGGGCGCCCTGCCGGTGAGCCGGGACTCGGCGGGGGCGCGGCCCCTCATCTGCCTGGGCACCGCCCTGCCCGGCATGGAAGTGAGGGTGAAGGGGGCCGACGGCGAGTGGAAGGGCGACCGCGAGCTGGGCGAGGTGTGCGTGCGCGGCGGCTCCGTCATGCGCGGCTACTGGAACGACCCGGAGAAGACCTCCGGCTCCCTGAAGGACGGCTGGCTGCACACCGGCGACCTCGGCTACCTGCACGCGGGCGAGCTCTACCTGGCGGGGCGCATCAAGGACCTGGTCATCATCGGCGGGCGCAACATCTACCCCGAGGACGTGGAGGCCTGCGGCGAGCGGGTGACCGGCGTGCGCAAGGGAAACGCGGTGGCCTTCGGCATCACCAACCGGCGCGGCAAGGAGCGCATGGTCCTGGTGGGCGAGACGCACCTGGAGCCCGGCGAGGAGGCCGAGTCGGTGGCGCGGGAAGCCTCGCGCCTGGTGGCCGAGGAGATCGGCGCGCCCCTGGGAGAGGCGGTGCTGGTCAGGGCGGGCACCCTGCCCAAGACCTCCAGCGGCAAGAAGCAGCGCTTCCTCACCCGGCAGCTCTACCACGACCTCGAGCTGGACGTGGTGGCCCGCACCGGCTCATCCCCGGAGATGTCGCGCCGCGAGGCGTGATCGTTACTTCGTGACGTTGCTTCCCGGGGCTTACGCCCCGGGCTAACGTACGCCCCGGTTAATTCGTGACAGTTGCTTCCCGGGGCTTACGCCCCGGGCTACTCCATGTCCGCCCGCTCCGCGGGCCAGTGTCCTACCCCAGTGTTAGAGTTGACTGCATGATGCGTTTCGAGCGGCCTACCCGGGATTACTACCTCATCTTCATCTCCGCCATCCTCTGGGGATCGGTGGGGGTGTTCGTGCGCTGGACCGGCCTGGCCGGCAACGAGCTGGTCATCGTCTTCTGGCGCATGCTCATCGGCACCGGCTTCTACCTGCTGGTCATCCTGGCCACGCGCAACTTCGGGGCGCTGCGGCCCGGCCGGCACCCCTGGCTGCTGCCGGCCAGCGGGGTGCTACTCACCTTCCACTGGATCTGTTTCTTCAAGGCCATCAACCTGATGCCCCTCTCCGACGCCGTCTTCATCACCTACCTCTCCCCGGTGCTGGTGGCCCTGGCCGCCCCCTTCATCCTCAAGGAAAAGCTGGAGCGCAACACCGTCATCGCCCTGGTGCCGGCCCTGGCCGGGGTGGCCCTGCTCTCGCTCAGCAGCAGCGACGGGGGTGAGCCCTTCAGCGGCCTGGGGCTGTCTCTACGCCCTGCTCACCGCGGTCTCCTACGCCGGCCTGGTGCTCTGCCTGAAGAGGCTGCGCGAGGACACCCCCACCCTCACCATCACCTTCTACCAGACCGTCGTCGGGGTGGTCCTGATAGCCCCCCTGATGCCCTTCCAGCACTACACCATCACCGCCAAGGGGCTGGGCCTCGCTGGCCGTGCTGGGCATCGTGCACGTGGGCCTGACACGGCCTCCTCTACGTCTACGCCGCCCGCGGGGTGAAGGCCCAGCACCTGGGCATCATCTCCTACGTCGAGCCGGTGAGCACCATCTTCTACGGGTGGTTCCTGCTGAGCGAGACGCCCGGCTGGCAGGACCTGCTGGGCGGCCTGCTGATCGTCCTGGCCGGCCTGATCATCTTCCTCAAGCCCTCCCGGGAAGCCGGGGGCACCGAGGGTTTATAATCATAAAGACCATGCGTTTTCCCGATCCGGGCGAGAGAAGGGGGCCAGGTGATGAAAGCTGACGTGGTGGTGGTAGGAGGCGGCGCGGCGGGGACGGCCTGCGCCAGGGCCGCGGCTGAGAGCGGCGCCAGCGTCGCGCTGGTGGAGAGGTACGGCTTCCTGGGCGGCAACCTCACGGCTTCACTGGTGGGGACCATCGGGGGGCTCTTCCTTAAGGGGGCGGAGGGGTTCGACTACCTGGCGGGAGGGTTGCCCCGGGAGTGCGCCGAGACCCTGAAGGAACGGGGACAGGCCTACGGCCCCATTCCCTGGGAACGCACGGCGGTGCTCCCCCACGTGCCCTGGGGACTCAAGATGCTGCTGGACGAGTGGATGGAGAAGGCCGGCGTCCGCCTGCTGCTCCACTCCCGCCTGGCGGGGTGCGAGAAGCGCGGGGAGGACATCGCCTCCATCCGCGTTTCCAACAAGGGCGGCCATGCCGTGTTGGAGGGCAAGGTCTTCGTGGACGCCAGCGGCGACGGCGACCTGGCCTACCTGGCCGGCGCCACCATGGAAGGCAGCCCGGTGCAGTTCCCCTCCATGAACTTCTACATGGCCAACGTCAACGTCGCGGAGGCCCTGACCGCCGGCCTGGCCACCCTGCAGACGCTCATCTCGGAAGCGCTGGCCAGCGGCGAGTACGACCTGCCCCGCGCCGGCGGAGCGGTCATCCCCACCATGCGGCCGGGCGAGGTCATCGTGGCCATGGGGCGCATCGGCAGGGACGGCCACCCGGTGGACTGCGCCAACCCGATCGACCTGACCTTCGCGGAGAAGGAGGGGCGCCGGCAGGCCCTGCTGCTCACCGCGTTCCTCAAGGCGAAGATGCCCGGCTTCTCCGAGGCCTACCTGCTGGACACCCCGACCCAGGTGGGCGTGCGGGCCACCCGCCGCCTGGTGGGCAAGTACGTGCTGACCTCCCGGGACGTGCTGGGCGGCGCCTCCTTCTCGGACGCCATATGCCGCTCGGCCTGGCCGGTGGAGCTGCACGCCGAGGGCAAGGGGACCACCCTGGAGTTCCTGGATGATGGCAAATATTACCAGGTGCCTTACCGCTGCCTGCTCCCCATGGAAGTGAGCAACCTGCTGGTGGCGGGACGGTGCCTCTCCGCCACCGCCAGGGGGCAGGCCTCGGCCCGGGTCTCCTCCACCTGCATGGCCATGGGGGAGGCGGCGGGCGTGGCGGCGGCGCTGGCTCTGGAGAAGGGCGGGCGCTGCGAAGAAGTGGACGTCCCGGCCCTGCAGGCCGGGCTTCAGGAGCGGGGGGTCCTCATCCAGTGAAGGCGCTGTCCAGGAGGATGCTGCTCTACGCCTGGCTGGGCCTGTTGCTGGGCCTGGCGGTCATGCTGCTCGTCAGGAGACAGGCCGCGCGGGGCCCGGGGGCGCGCGGGGAAGAAGCAGGGGTGGCGCGAGCTCACCGACGAGGAGCTCACGGCGTGAGGGTGGCTGTCTTCGGGGCGGCGGGCCAGCTGGGCCGGCGCGTCATCCTCCGCCTGGTGAAGCAGGGCGCGTGCTCGGCCATCCTGGCCGCCGACCGCGACGCCCGGGGCCTTTCCGACCTGCACGCCAGGTTCGACGCGCACGGCATCACCATCCGCTACCTGGAGGCCGGGGACCCGCGCAGCGTGGGCGAGCGGGCCTCCGGGATGGACGCGGTCATCTCCTGCCTGGGGGGAAGCGGCTCGGACGAGCTCGCGGCGGCGCTGGCGGCCATCGAGAGCGGGGCCGTCTTCCTGAGCTCCTCTGAAGACCCCGTTCTCCACCGCGGCCTCAAGGAGGCCGGCGGCCGGTACCGGGAAGGGCCGGGCACGGCCGTGGCCGGCCTGGGGTGGAGCCCGGGGCTCTCCAACCTGCTGGCCATGCGCGCCTCCGCGGGTTTCGAGCGCCTGGACTCCCTGGACATCTCCTGGGTCATCGCCGCGCCCGACCTGCGCAGCCCGGGAGGCCAGGAGCGCATGCTCCGCTGCTTCCGGGGCAGGTGCGACTCCTTCGAGCAGGGCACGGCTCAAGGAGGTGCGCTCCGGGAGCTGGGAGGAGTGGCGCTCCTTCCCGCCGGGGGTGGGCTGGGCCAACGTCACCTACTCCTGCCAGCCGGAGCCCCTGACCCTGCCCGGGCACCTGCCCGGGGTGTTGCGGGTGCAGGTCAAGGGGGGGCTGAACCTTTCCGCGCCCCCCTACGTCGTCCACACCCTCGCCTGGTTCTCCGCCTACCTCCCCGAGCACCTGCAGGAGCTGGTCAACCACGGCATGGGCCTGGCGCTGAAGCGGCTGCACCGGCCGGGCGAGGCACCGCGCCTCTCCGGCCTGCGCGTGGAAGCCGCGGGGATCAGGGAAGGCCGGCGCGCCGGCGTGGTCTACGGGGCCACCGGCGGCTACCTCGACGCCACCGCCGGCATGCTGGTCGCCGCCCTCGGCCTGACGCGGCGTGACGGAAGCCGCGGGCGGGGCGTGGTGGCCCTGGAGGAGGCCTTCGAATTGCGCGACCTCCTCCCCGCCCTGCGCGGGGAGGGCGTACGCTTCTGGAGCCGTGACGCCGGCGACGGCGCCATATCCCGTGATAATCCCGTGATATAATGTCCCAATGATGAGCGAGAAAAAGATACTGGTGACGGGAGGAGCCGGCTTTATCGGCTCCCATCTGTGCGAGAGGCTCCTGGCCGACGGGCACGAGGTCTTCTGCCTGGACAACCTGCTCACCGGCGACCGCAAGAACCTCGACGGCTTCGCGGACGACCCCCGTTTCGAGTTCATCCTGGGTGACGTCTCCCTCCCCTTCAACCTGGAGGTGGACGCCATCGCCCACCTGGCCAGCCCGGCCAGCCCCATCGACTACGCCCGGCTGCCGGTGGAGACCATGCAGGCCAACTCCCAGGGCGCCTTCAACTGCCTGGAGCTGGCGCGGAAGCTGGGCGCGCGCTTCCTCACCGCCTCCACCTCGGAGGTGTACGGCGACCCGGAGGTCAGCCCCCAGCCCGAGACCTACCACGGCAACGTCAACCCGGTGGGGCCGCGCGCCTGTTACGACGAGTCCAAGCGCTTCGCGGAGGCGCTCGCCTCCACCTACCACCGCGTCTTCGGCACCGACGTGGTCATCATGCGCATCTTCAACACCTTCGGCCCGCGCATGCGGCGCGAGGACGGCCGGGTGGTCCCCAACTTCATCATGCAGGCCATGCGGGGCGAGCCCCTCACCGTCTACGGCGACGGCAGCCAGACCCGCAGCTTCTGCTACGTGGACGACCTGGTGGAGGGGATCCGCAAGGCCCTCTTCGCCCCGGGCATCTCGGGTGAGGTCATCAACCTGGGCAACGACGCCGAGATGACCATCCTGGAATTCGCCCGCGTGGTCAGGGAGGTCATGGGGGTGGACTCGGAGCTGGCCTACCAGCCCCTGCCCGAGGACGACCCGCTGCAGCGCCGCCCGGACCTGTCCAAGGCCCGCGGCCTACTTGGCTGGGAGCCGCGCGTTCCGCTGGAGGAAGGCCTGCGCCGGCTCATCGACTGGTACCGGGAGGAGCCCGGCTAAGGCCGGCGCGCCATGACCGGGGAACCCCGCGACCTCACCCCGCAGGAGCAGGCCCATTTCGAGGAGATCAGGCGCCAGCGCTCGCTGGGCAGCCCTTACTACCAGCTGCTGGGGATGGAACTGGTCGAGCTGGAACGCGGCGCGTGCCGCTTCCGCCTGCGGGCGGAGGAGAAGCTGCACAACCTGGGGGGCGTGGTGCACGGCGGCGCCCTGGCCTCCGTCGCCGACGCGGCCATGGGGGTGTCGCTGGCCACCCTCACCGACCCGCGCTCGGAGAGGCCGGTGACGGTGGAACTGAAGATCAACTTCATCGCCCCGGTGGTGGAGGGAGAGCTGGAGGCGCGCGGGCGCATCGTCCAGCGGGGCCGCACGGTGGCGGTGGGCGAGGCGGAGGTGACCGACGCGGACGGGCGCCTGGTGGCCAAGGCCATGGGCACCTTCGTCATCCGCGAGCGCGAGTAGGCCGCGCAGAGCAAAGGAGGCCCGGGCATGTCGAAGTACAAGGGCAGGACCACCCAGGTGCTCAGGTTCCAGGGCGACATCTGGCCCACCCTGGACCAGTGGACCACACAGAACGACTACAAGCTGGTGGAGTCGGACCAGTGGAGCCGCACCTACCAGCGCGGCGTGGGAGCCATGGTCGCTTCCCCAGCTGGTCAGGGTGGGCTGGAACGGGCAGGCCTACGTGCTGGAGGCCTGGATACACGCGGGCGGGCTGAACCGCGTGATCACCCTGGGCCTGATGCCGGAGGAGGTCATCGTGCACGGGGGAGGCCCCGTGGCGGCCATCCCGCGCAAGAAGGCCAGGCAGCAGGTGAACCTGCTGCTGCAGGCACTGGGGGAGCCCCCGCTGCCCTAGGCCTTCCTCGTTTCCCTCCTTTTCTGTTAAGCGGTCGTCTTGTAACCGGCGCTGTTTTCCGTTAGCATTTTCTGGAAGCACAGAAAGGAATGGGCATGGACAAGAAGGAGACCTGCGCCTCCTGCGGGCTGCCGAAAAGACTCGAGGACGACCTGGTCTGGACGGTGGACGGCAACATCTTCACCCGGTTCAAGCCCAGGCGCGAGGTGCTGTTCCTGGACCACCGGGAACTGGGCGCTCTCATAGACCAGTCCATCCAGCTGGGGGGCGACGAGCTCAAGGTCCGCCTGCAGGAGACCCGGCGCCGCTACATCCGCAACCGCACCCTGCAGCAGATGGAGGGGGCGGGGGCGGGGCTGGTCAGCGGCCGCGTCTACCGCAAGCGCGCGGTGCTCTCGGTGCTGGACGAGGCAGCCCTCTTCGGCCTGGGACGGGTGACGGTGAAGGAGCTGGACCCCCCGAAGTCGTTGCAGCTGGAAGTGGCCCACCCCTACCACCCCGACCTGCTCGCCGCCGACCTGGCCGGGTTCTGGGAGGGTTTCTTCGAGCTGAGGACGGAGTACCGGCTCGAGCAGAAGGAGCCGACGGTGTGGTCCCTGGAGCTCAAGGGCATCGAGGAGAAGAAGTACCGCCAGCCGGAGCGGAAACCCATCCCGGAGAACAAGGCGGGCAAGAAGGACAAGGGCCTGGAGAGGTGCAAGAAATGCGGGCTCCCCGCGGCCCTGGGCGGCCTGCAGTGGGACGCCGGGAAGGGCACCATCTTCGACCCCGCGACCAGCCGCTACCTGGCGGTGCTGGAGGTGGCGGGGCTGCAGGCCCTGGTCCGGGAGATGCGCAACCACCTGACGAGCGATTATGCGGCTGCCGTACGTTCCGCTTTCCTGGAGCAGATGGGCGGCACGGGAAGACCGTCGTCCACCGCGGAACTCTACCACCAGGTGCTGGAGCCCTGGCCGGTGCTGGGATGGGGAAGGGCCACCGACGTCCGGCTGCGTCCCTTCCTGGCCGAGGTGGTGGTGACCTGCCCCGCGCTCCCCTCCTTCGCCGAGCAGAAGATCGCCGCCTGCTGGCAGCTGGCGGAGAAGGAGCCAGCTGTCAGCGACGGCTCCGGGCGGGACGGCCGGGACTTCACGGTACGCGTGGGGCCGCAGCTATCCGAGTACTCCATCAACGTGGAGACGTTGAAGACCCGCTACCCGCAGCTGGTCCGCTACCCCGTCTCCTTCTTCCCGTTCTAACGGTGCCTGTCACCGTCACTTTTTCCCGTCACTTTTTTGTGAAGGTGCCTGACCCCGTGTGGTAACGTAAGGGTATGGAGTTCATCTGGCCTTACGGGAGGAGCGAACAGCGTTTCGCTATACCGGACCGGCTCCTGCTGGAGACGGTGGAGGGAGCGCGGCCGGCCCCCCTGCCCGACCTGAGGAAGGCCCTGCGCCGGGCCGTCTCCGAGCCAATCGCCTCGCGCCCCCTGAGCGAGATCGTCCGCCCCGGCCGGCGAGTACTCATCCTGGCCCCCGATCACCACCGGCTGTGGGTGCAGGCCCGCGTCTGGATGCCCATGCTGGTGGACGAGCTCAACCGCTGCGGGGCGCGCGACTCCGACATCGAGGTCCTGGTGGCCACCGGCACCCACCAGCAGCTCGGTTTCAGCGAGCTGCGCGAGGTCCTCGGCGAGGATCTCCCCCGCCGTCTGCGCGTCAGCGTGCACGACGCCCGAGACCCCGGGCAGCTGGCCTACATCGGCAGCGAGCGCCGCGGGCTCGCCCATCTGGGTGAACCGGCGTGCCCTGGCCGCGGACCGGCTCATCTTCACCGGGGGGGTGGTCTCCCACGCCTTCGCCGGCTTCAGCGGCGGCAGGAAGGCGGTAGTGCCGGGCATCTCCGGCATGCAGACCGTCCTGGCCAACCACCGGCTCGCCCTGAGCCCCGAGCGGGGCGGCGGCGTCCACCCCCTGGCGGCGCCCGGCGTGCTCGACGGCAACCCGGTGAGCGAGGACATGGAGGACATCGCCGCCCGCCTGGACCCCTGCTTCATCGTCAACTTCGCGGTGGGCGAGTCCGGCGAGTTCCTGGGGGTCTTCGCCGGCCACTGGAGGGAAGCCCACCGCCGGGGCTGCGAGTTCGTGGACAGCTCCTTCCGGGTGCCGGTGCGCGAGCGCGGCGACATCGTCCTGGCGTCGCGGGGCGGCCACCCCATGGACCTCACCTTCTACCAGGCCTTCCAGTCCAACGCCAACGCCCAGGCCGCCTTGAGGAAGGACGGCGCGCTGATCATGGTGGGGCAGTGCTCCGAGGGGCTGGGCTCCTACGACTTCCGGCAGTGGTTCGACCTGGGCTCGGTGGAGGCCATCGAGGAGCGGCTGCGCGCCGCTTTCACCGTCCCCGGCTTCGTGGTGTACAGGGCGGCGGTGCTCGCCCGCAAGGTGGCGCGCCTCATCCTCGTCTCCGACCTCGACCCCGACCTGGTACGCCGCATCGGCGTGGCGCCCCACCGCACCATCGAGGCCGCCCTGGAGGAAGCGTGGTCGGTCATCCCGGACGGCAAGGTGCTGTGCATGCCCCACGCTTCCCAGACCATCCCCGACATCGCCGGCGGTTGACCCGGGGCCCGTCCACCGGCCCGGCTTCCCGGCTGATCCCAAGGAGGTTGAGATGAAGAAGGACGTGATCATCATCGGCTCGGGACTGGGCGGGCTGTACGCCGGCAACCTGCTGGCCCGCAAGGGACACCGGGTGACCATCTTCGAGTCGCATTCCACCCCGGGCGGCTACACCGCCGGCTTCACGCGCAAGGGCTTCTACTTCGAGAGCGGCACCCTCTCCTTCGAGTCCTCCTTCCTGGTCTTCAAGGCCATGCGCGACCTCGGCCTCCTGGACCGGGTGGACTTCGTGCGGCACCGGGCGCGCTGGGTGTCGGAGGACTTCACGGGCACCCCGGAGAGCTACGAGGAGTTCAAGGAGATGCTCCTCGCGGGCCTATCCCGGCCAGGCGGAGAGCCTGCGCGCCTTCTTCCGGGACGTGGACCCCATCTACGAGGGGATGCGCGGCCTGGACCAGGCGGGCGCGTCGCGGTCCCTGCGCGGGCTGCCCCCGCTCTTCCGGAGCCTGCTCAAGATGGCCGGGGGCTACCGCAAGTTCCGCGGCCTGACCGTCCCCGAGTTCACCCGCAAGTACTTCCCCGAGGACTCCCCCCTCTACCGCCTCTTCAAGGGCATGGGCTACCCGGACTCCGGCGCGGTCATCCTGGGCGGCGCCCTCTACACCATCTTCGACGACTACTGGACGGTGCGCCAGGGCATGCAGGCCTGGGCGGACGCGCTGGCCGTCAACTTCTCCAGCCTGGGCGGCGAGCTCAGGCTGCGCTCGCGCGTGGACCGCATCCTCACCCGCGACGGGGCGGCCGTGGGGGTGGAGTGCGGGGGCGAGCGCTACTACGCCGACCGCGTCATCTCCGCCTGCGACTACAAGAAGACCTTCCTCGAGATGCTGGACGACCGTTCCCTGGTGCCCGCGGAGGAGCTGCGGCGCATCGAGGAGGCCCCGGTCTCCGAGGGCATCTTCACCGTCTACCTCGGCCTGGACATGCCCATGGACCAGCTGGACCGGCGCATGCAGCACCACTACGTCTTCCGCGACGACGAGGCCCCCGGCTTCGACGTGCACGACTCCTCGGACGAGCGTTTCTTCGAGAAGAGCTCGGTCTCGCTCTTCTCCCCCTCGCTGCTCAACCCGGCCCTCGCCCCCGCGGGCAAGTCCTCCCTGATGCTCCAGGCGATCTGCCCCCACCGCTGGCTGGACAACTGGGGCGGGGGCGACAGGGAGCGCTACCAGGAACTGAAGGAGCGGGTGACCGAGGCGCTCATCGACAAGGCCTCGGCCGTCGTGCCCGAGCTGAAGGAGCACATCGAGGTGCGCGACGCCGCCACGCCCCTCACCTACGAGAGGTACACCGGCAACACCGACGGGGCCACCTCCGCCTGGAGCTGGAACCCGAAGAAACGCTTCCACAAGAGCATCATGAGCGTGAACGTGGACACGCCGGTCGAGAACCTCTACATCGGCTCGTGCTGGGCCATGCAGATAGGAGGGGTGCCGGGGGCGCTGATGGCGGCGCGCAAGTGCGCCAGGAAGATCAGATAAGCGGTGTCTGGCGCCTTTCAGTCTAACGGCGAGGGCCTGGCGGACGGCCTCCTCCGGGTTATCCGCGTAGATGATGCGGTCGTCGAAGCGGCCCGCCCGCTCGATGCGCCAGCTCTCCAGGGCCACCACCCGCTTGCCCATCTTCAGGGCCATGCCGATCTCGGTGAGGGTGCCGTACTCCCCTCCCACCGCGACCACCGAGTCGGCGGTGCGCACGATGATGGCGTTGCGCGCCTGCCCCATGTCGGTGGCGATGACGATGTCCACGTAAGGGTTGGCGTCGCTGCGGAAGGGCCCCGGGAGGATGCCGATGGTGGTGCCCCCGCCCTCTTTGGCGCCGCGGCAGGCCGCCTGCATGATGCCGCCCAGGCCCCCGCAGATGACGTAAGAGCCCGCTTCCGCTATGCCCTTGCCGATATCGTAGGCGAAGCGCTCCTCCTGCTCCGTCGCCTGCATGCCGCCGATCACCGCAACGTACATACTGAATACCTCCGTCATGCTACGTGTCCTTGTTCCCGCCGCCGGCGCGGGCCGCGGCCACGGCCGCGTCGAAGACCAGCTTCAGCGGCACTCCCGCCCGCCTGGCCGCCTCCCGGCAGTCGGCGTACTCGGGGGCGAGGTTGACCACCTCGCCTCCCCACATGCCCAGCTTCACCCGGACCGTGCCCCACTCCGTCTCCACCGCCAGGAAGTCCCGCTGTATCGACTCCTTCTCCACCTCGATCACCCGCAGCCCCAGGGTGTTGGTCTCCCGGAAGAGGATCTCCTTGACGCGCTCCACCGCCGGCGGCGGCGCCAGCACCTGCAGGGAGACGGCCGGCCGGGTCTTCTTCATCTGGATGGGGGTGAGCCAGACGTCCGAGGCCCCCGCCTCGAAGAGCAGTTCCATCACGTGGTCGTAGAACTCGGGGTTCATGTCGTCGATGTTGGTGAGCACCATCACCGCGCGCTCCCGGGTGAGCCCCCGCTCCCGCTCCAGCTCGCCTGCAAAGACGCGCAGCAGGTTGGGGACGTCCAGCTCGCGCGTGCCCGCCCCGTAGCCGGCGCGCTCCACCCTCATCAGGGGCATGGGGCCGAACTCGTCCACGCAGGCCTTGATGATGGCCGCGCCGGTGGGGGTGACGATCTCGGTGGTGATGTCGCCCGAGTAGCAGGGGACGTCGGTGAGGATCTCGGCCACGGCCGGGGGAGGCACCGGGTAGACGCCGTGCTCGGTGCGGACCCAGCCCTTGCCGGTGGGGATGGGAGAGCTGTAGATGCGCTCCACCCCCAGGTAGTGCAGGCCCACCGAGCACCCTACGATGTCCACGATGGAATCCACCGCGCCGATCTCGTGGAAGTGCACCTGGTCGACGTTGCGGGAGTGGATCTTCGCCTCGGCCTCCGCCAGGATGTGGAAGATGTCCAGGCTGCGCTGCTTCACGGGGTCGTCCAGCCTGCTCCTCTCGATCATGGAGCGGATGTTGGACCAGGTGCGCACCACCCCCCGCTCGCTGCAGCGCACGTCCACCTTGATGCCCCGGATGCCCCGGCGTTCGGTGGCCTGCGAGACGATCTCCACCTGCTCCAGGCGCAGCGCGTCCACCGCCTCACGCAACAGTTCCAGGGGAAGGCCCAGGTCCACCAGGGCCCCCAGGGTCATGTCGCCCGAGATCCCGGCGAAGACGTCGAAGTAGAGCGCCTTCACGTATCACCTCTTTCCTCAAACAGGCTCGTCCATGCTGCCGCTGCGGTAGCCGCGCAGGTCCAGGGTGACCTCCACGAACCCCTGCCCCTCCAGGTAAGCCAGCAACTCGGAGCGGAGGGGGTCGGAGGCCAGCCGGGGCAGGTCGGGCGGCCCGGCTTCGATGCGCAGCCGGCCTTCGCCGTCCGAGCGCGCGCGCAACCGGCCCGTTCCCCGGCCCTCCAGCCATTCCTCCACGCGGTCCACGCGTTCCATGATACCCCTATCCAACATCGTACCATAGGGAAAACGGGTGGCGAGGCAGCTCGAGGAGGGGCGGTCGTATTCCTCCAGCCCCAGGAGGCGCAGGGCTTCCCGCACGCCCGCCTTGTCCATGCCCGCCTCCAGCAGGGGGCTCGAGACGCCCAGTTCCCGCACCGCGCGCATGCCGGGGCGGTGCTCCCCGAGGTCGTCGCGCTGGGAACCTTCCACCACCGACGCGTATCCCTCCCGCCGCGCCAGTTCCTGCAAGGCCTCGAACCTCGCCCTCTTGCAGTGATAGCACCGGTCCGGCGCGTTGCCGCGCACCTCGGGGACCTCCCATTCGCCGGTCTCCACGGCGCGGTGCTCCAGGCCCAGGCGGCGCGCCAGCCCCTCGGCGCGGCGCAGCTCGCGCGGGGGCAGGAGGGGCGAGACGGCGGTGACCGCCAGGGCCTTGACCCCCGCCTCCCGCGCCGCCGCCGCCAGCAGGGCGGAGTCGGCGCCGCCGGAGAGGGCCACCACCATGCTGCCGCGGGCGCGCAGGATGTCCTTCAAGCCGTCGAGTACGTCCATAGTTAGATTATGAGCTAGCCTGGCGAAGTGCCGGCCTTCTGAGTCATGCAAGCGCTGCTTATGACGGCGGAAGTGCCAGGCGTCGTGATGGCGTATAATCGGCAGCATGGAGCCTTTCAAGGTGACCGAGGGAGTCTTTCAAGTCGGCGGGCCGGACATGACCGCGCCGGAGGACTGCTGCGTCTACCTGGTGGACCTGGGCGCGCCCACGCTCATCGACGCCGGCTCGGGCACCAACACCAAAGGCCTGCTGGCCAACCTGGAGAAGGTAGGGTGCCCGCCAGCCAGCCTCAAGGCCCTGGTGCTCACCCACGCCCACATCGACCACGTGGGGGGAGCCTCCTGGTTCGTGGAGAAGCACAAGACCCCCGTGTACATGCACGAGCTGGACGCGCCGGTCCTGGAGCAGGGGGACAGCATCAGGTCGGCAGCGAATTTCTACAGCATGAGCCTGAAGCCCCTCGCGGTGAAGCGCCTTCTCAAGGGGGAACGGGGAGTGCTGGATGGCGGCTTCTCCTCCCTGCACTGGGTCCACACCCCCGGCCACACCCCGGGCTCCATCTCCCTCTGGGCCGAGACGGGACTGAACAAGGTGCTCTTCGGCCAGGACATCCACGGCCCCTTCTACGACATCTTCGGGTCGGACCTGGACGCCTGGGCCGCCTCCATGCGTACGCTGCTGGAACTGGAGGCCGACATCCTCTGCGAGGGGCACTTCGGCATCTACCGGCCCGCCTCCGAGGTGCGCCTCTACATCGAGGACTACCTGCACAATTACGGCAAGGCCTGACGCGTCTCGAGCGCCCCGCGGCCCCCGCCGGGACGGCCTCCCGGAGGCCCGCTTCGACACCCCTGCGTAAACCGCTTGACAGGGCCCGGCGGCAGGGGGTAAAGTATCAATTGGATATATCGAACCGATATATTAGGCAGATATATTGAAGTGATATATCGAAACGAGAGGTCGAAAGCATTATACACCGAAAGGGGAACGGCGCAAAGTGATCGAGCTGGCCATCCTGGGAGCCCTGAAAGAGAGGCCCATGCACGGTTACGAGCTGAAGAAGCGGCTCTCCGGCACCCTGGGGCATTTCTGGTCCATCAGCTTCGGCTCCCTCTACCCCGCCCTCAAGCGCCTGGAGACCTCCAAGGCCATCGAGAAGGCCTACACGGTCAAGGAGAAGACCCGCAACCGTTACGTCTACCGCATCACCGACATGGGCGAGACCCTCTTCACCAAGCTGCTGAGCGAGCCCGGGCCGGCCTCTGACATCACCGACCCCGACCGCTTCAACCTGCGCATGGCCTTCTTCCGCTACATGGAGCCGGAGACCCGGCTGTGGCTGCTGGAGAGGCGGCGCGCCTACCTCCAGGACAAGCTGGAGGAGATGAACCGCTCGAACTGGTCGGGCAAGGAGAAGGAGGCCGACAAGTACCGCCTGGGCCTCACCCGCCACCGCATCGAGCTGACTGAGTCCGACATCACCTGGCTCTCCGAGATGATCGACAACGAGCGGGAGCAGATAGTGAGCGACGCCAAGAAGAAGACCGTGACCCGCAAGCGCAAGCGGAGGAAGGAGGGAGATGGCATAACCCTGGTGGTCGAGGAGCCGGAGGGGCAGGCCGTGCCCTCCAAGGCTTGACGTTCTTTTTGGGAAGTTACGCGGATGAAGCGAAGAAATATATAAGCATGAGTTCCGGAAGGCAGCAAGAACAGTCGTTTCAAGCCAAGCAATATTAGGGAGGTTCCGATGAGTAAGGTAAAGGTTGCCATAGTAGGTGTGGGGAACTGCTCCTCGTCCCTGGTGCAGGGGGCGCAGTACTACAGCAATGCCCAGGAGGGTGACCTCATCCCCGGGTTGATGCACGTCAACATCGGCAGCTACCACATCAACGATATCGACTTCGTGTGCGGTTTCGACGTGGACTCCAACAAGGTGGGCAAGGACGTCTCCGAGGCCATCTTCTGCGGACGCAACAACACCGTCAAGATCAGCGATGTGCCCTTCCTGGAGGCGCCGGTCTACCGCGGCCCCACCCTGGACGGGCTGGGCAAGTACTACCGGCAGGTAGTGGAGGAAGACCCGGGCGAGCCGGTCAACGTGGCCGAGACCCTGGTGCGCCACGAGGCCGACGTGCTCATCAACTACCTCCCGGTGGGCAGCGAGCGGGCCACCCGCTTCTACATCGAGGAGGCGCTGAAAGCCGGGTGCGGCGTGGTCAACTGCATCCCCGTGTTCATCGCCCGCGAGGAGATGTGGCAGGGCAAGTTCCGCCGCTACGGACTGCCCATCATCGGTGACGACATCAAGTCCCAGGTGGGCGCGACCATCCTCCACCGCGTGCTGGCCAAGCTGTTCAACGACCGCGGGGTGGTGCTCGACCGCACCTCCCAGCTGAACATCGGCGGCAACATGGACTTCATGAACATGCTGGAGCGCGAGCGCCTGGAGTCCAAGAAGATCTCCAAGACCGACTCGGTCATCTCGCAGCTCAACCACCACATCGACAAGGACGACATCCACATCGGGCCCAGCGACTACGTGCCCTGGCTCAACGACCGCAAGTGGGCCTACATCCGCCTGGAGGGGCGCGAGTTCGGCGACATCCCCATCAACATCGAGTTCAAGCTGGAAGTGTGGGACTCCCCCAACTCGGCCGGCATCGTCATCGACGCGGCGCGCTGCTGCAAGCTGGCCATGGACCGCGGCATCTCCGGCGCCCTGCTCGGGCCGGCGGCCTACTTCATGAAGTCGCCCCCGGTGCAGTACTCCGACGACCAGGCCCGTGACATGGTGGAGGACTTCATCGCCGGCAAGCCCGCGGGCACCCTCTCCACCGCCGCCTTCGGGAACGGCAAGGACCTGGAGAGCGCGGAGAAGCTGGCCGAGCCGCAGATGGACTGAACCGCGGTTTGAAACACGCAAGCGGAGCAAAGGGCCCCGTCGGGGGCCCTTTTTCTTGTGGTGGGAGAGGGTTATCTTAAGAAGATGGAAGTGGTAGTCCGCTGTTACGCCGGTTTCAAGGGCGAGGAAAGGCCCGTCTCCTTCGACCTGGAAGGCCGCGCCCTGGAGGTGCTGGAGGTGGAACGCCAGTGGTATGAGGAGCACCGGGCCTGCTTCCGGGTGAAAGCGGAAGACGAAAGGGCTTACGTGCTCTGCCGGAACCTGGCAGACGGCCGCTGGGAACTGGAGGTCGAGGGTTGAGCCTGGAGGACGGCGTCCTGGAGATAGGCTGCTGCGGTGCCTTCTGCGGAACCTGCAGGGCACTGGGGGAGTGCCGCGGCTGCAAGCTGGGCTACGGCCCCGGCGGCAGGGACATCGCCAAAGCCCGCTGCCGTATAAAGGTCTGCTGCTTCGGGGAGAAGGCCCTGGCGACCTGCGCGGACTGCCCGGACTTCGAGTCCTGCGATATACTCCAGGGTTTCTTCGCCAAGAAGGGCTACAAGTACGGGAGGTACCGGCAGTCCCTGGAGTTCATCCGGGAAAGCGGCTATGCGGAGTTCCTCAAGGCCGCCCGCGCCTGGAAAGGCCCCTACGGCAAACTGTGACGTGAACGGTACCTGACGCCTTACCGATGCGCAGGGTCTTGATCTCCCAGGGCTTGAGGTCGAGCTCCAGCGAGCCGTCCACTGGCATCGTCATCCCCGCCTCGCCGTCCTCGCTCATCAGTATCTCCTGCACGTGGCCCTTGAGCATCGGCGAGATCAGCCGGACCCTGCCGCCCCGGCCCAGCGAATCGTAGACCCGCACCACCAGGCCGTCCCCGTCGTCCGCGGGCTTCAGGGCCGACAGCACCAGGCTCTCCCCCTTCATGTAGAAGTGGTTCCTCTCGCCCGGCTCCGCCCCCCAGGGCAGGATGGCCAGGGGCGTCTGGAACTCCCAGCCGCGGCGCGGCAGGTTCTCGGAGCGCCAGTCGCCGCCGGTGGCGACGAGGGAGTAGCGGAAGGTGTGGGTGCCCCGCTCCCAGGCCAGGGAGCGCTGCCAGAAGGCCGCGGCGGCCTTGATCTGGTCGATGAAGTTCCAGTCGCCGTGGTGGAAGCGCTTCACCCCGGGGGAGGCCCACCACTTCATGAGCATCCAGTGCACCGGGTACATGTTGGTCTCGAAGTGGTTGAGCCCCCTGCTGCTTGGCCGCGGTGGCCGCGCGCGCGCAGCTCCGGATGAGCTCGCGGTTCTTCCAGGCCCAGCGCACCCAGGCGCGCGAGAACTTGGAGACCGAGCGGAGCAGGGTGAGCGAGAGGGTCCGCCCGTCCCACTGGCAGGACTGGTTGCCGGTGTTGAGCAGGGCCAGGCCGGCCCCCTCCCAGTCCACCGCCGCCCAGTTCTGCACCGGCCACCGGCCCGCGGGGCGCTCGGTGGCCGCGTAGGGCGTCTCGCAGGTGAAGCGGGCCTCCTCTTCCACCGCCAGGGGGAAGAGCGCCCGCACCCGCCGGTCCTTGCCCTTGAAGTCGATGACGGTCTCGATGTCCAGGCGGGGGTAGCGGCTCCACAGCGTGTAGCGGGAGGTGAAGGTGAGGTCCTGGTGGATGCCGGAGATCTCGTAGACGGCCCGCACCGGCCCCTGCTCCACCCATCTCCCGCCCTTCACCTGGAGGGAACGGGAGAAGTCGCGGTCGGTGACGGCGTTGCTCCAGAGGTTGCCCACGTCCTCCTCCACCAGGAGCGTGCCCCCCTCGTGGTCCAGGGTGTCCAGCAGGGCCCGGCCTGTGCGCCGGTCCTCCAGGTGGATGATGCCTCGCTCCCCGAAGACCACCTCGAAGAACTGGTTGGAGGCCGAGCGCCCCTCCACCCGCAGGTCGGTGGCGTGCTCCACCTCCCCCTCGCGCAGCTCGTAGGTGCGCCAGCCCAGGGCCGGGGCGGTGAGCACGGCGCAGCGCCTCGTCCTCGCTCCCTCTGCAGGGGATAGACGCGGCCCTGGTCGTCCACCAGGTGCCACTGTCCCTCCCCGACCAGGGGGATGATCACGGGTTCCCGCCGCTCCCAGGCCAGGCTGTTGGTGAGGGCCCAGCCGCCGCCCGACTCCCACTCGTCGCGCGACCCCAGGGCGGCCAGGGCACCCCAGCGGGCCCGTTCCGCGACGCCCAGGGCCTCGTCGTAGCGCTCCAGGGCTTCACGGGTCACCCTGTCGGTGCCGGTGCCGTTGGTGGTGTCGTGGGAGTCGCACTTGAGCAGCAGCTCCCAGGCCCGTTCGAAGTCCGCGGCCGGGAAGGCGCTCAGCCCCAGGTGGGCAGCGAGGCAGGCCCAGCGCTCCGCCTCCAGCAGGAGGTACGAGGCCCGGCGGCTGCACTGCATCAGCTCGATGCGTGACTCGTACCCCCCGGTGAAGATGGGGTTGAACTCCTCCCGGGTCACCGGCAGGCTGCCGTCGCGCTCCTCGATGTAGCGGAAGAAGCGCCCGGGGAGCGAGAACTCCAGGGGCGGCTTGCAGATGCGGTTCCAGGCCTCGACGAAGTCGAACCAGTCGTGGCGCGGCCTCAGGAAATCGGAGCCGAAGGGCACCAGCAGGGCGGTGGCGGCTGAGCGCTTCCCCTCCCACTCCAGGCGGGAGAACATCTCCCGGAAGTACATGTCCAGGTGCGCGTCGGGGTTGTCGCCGATCTGGGTGAAGCCGATGTAGGTGCAGCCGAACCAGTGGGCCAGCACCCGGCTGCCGTCCGGCGCCTCCCAGTGGAAGTCCAGGGGGTGCCAGGCGTTCCAGGGCTGGACGCCGCGCTGGAAGGCGTAGTGGCGCAGGCCGCTGCGGGCCAGCAGCTGCGGCATCTGGGGCGGGTGGCCGAAGGTGTCGGCGGACCAGCCGGTGGTGGGTACGTATCCCAGCGCGCGCCGGGCCCAGGCCTTGCCCTTGAGGAACTGGCGCACCAGGTTCTCGGCGGCGGGCAGGTTCTGGTCGGGGGCGACCAGGGTGCCGCCGACGAACTCCACCCGTCCCTCCCCGACCCAGCGGCGGAAGTCCTCGAGCGCCTCCGGTCTCTTCTCGAAGTAGGGGATGACCGACCAGGCCTGGTCGAGCACGAAGGTGAAGGCGGGGTCCTCCGCGAGCAGTTCGCGCGCCTTGTCCAGCACCAGGTCCATGTCCTTGGCATACTCCGACTCGGGCTTGAACCACTCCAGGTCGAAGTGGTAATGGGGGAAGGCCATGATACGCTCGAAGCGCTCGTCGCTCCGGTCGTCCGCGCCTTCCCGATACTCGTTCGTATCCTCCGCCAAGCTCCTCTCCTAACAAGTCTCAAGGGCACTGGATATGCCGAAATGAGTATAGCGCGGGCGCCGGAAAAATCATACAAAATCGGGATTTCTCATACTCCAGTCCCCGGCGGCACGAGTCGAACCAATAAGTGTCGAACAAAGATCACCCACAATAAACTTTGGGCATGCACGCACGGGTGCATACGTCTTGGGAGGTGACCGTAGAGATGTACAACCGGTTGGCAATGGACGTGGAAGAGGCCCTGGGCGGGTTCCTGGGCGGGTTCATGGCTCACATCGCCGTGAAGAAGTGCTGCGAAAGGATGGGGGTATCCCCGGACACCCTGGAGGACCGGCAGCTGCCGGAGCTGGCGGACCGCATCGAGAGATTCGTCCACGCCGGCCTGGGAGAGGAGGAGG
>CAWFDJ010000009.1:0-22161 GCA_963814495.1 uncultured bacterium | reverse complement strand
GTCACCGCGGAGAAGGCGGTCCAGGAGATCGCCGGCAACATCGACATGGTCAGGAAATACCTGCCCGGCTACGAGGAGAAGAGCATCGCCCTGCCCCTGGGGGAGGAGCCCAAGGACCAGGCCGTCCTGGTCTCCGGGACCAGCGGGGAGACCAGCTACACCTTCGTCAGTTCCCTGCTGGTGGGCTCCAACCCGGCGCCCGCGCCCAACGACGCGAACTTCAACCCCATGCGCCTGCCCCGCATCCAGGCCCTGGCCCTGAGCCACAAGGAGGGCAGCGCCGGTTCCGACGCGTACCTGCAGTACTTCCGGGACAACCCGGAACGGAGGTACCGGAGCGATGGGGACCCCGGCGTCGTCACCATCCCCAAGCACATCCTGCCCCGCGTCAACCAGGCATCCATCGATGAGCAAGGAAAGCAGCTGAGGACGTATTGAGCCCGTATCCCGGCCGTTCGAGGAAGAAGATCTTCTCCCACAAGCGCAGGCTGCGCCACATGACCGGCTCGGTCTCGCGCAAGGTGACCCCCGGCGCGGCTGACGCCCCGACCCAGCCCAGGCCCCAGCTGAAGCGCACCGCCAACATCCACATCAACCGGCGGGGCTGGATCAACCTGGGCATCCTGGCCGGCGTGATCATCCTCATCGTGCTGCTGTTCATGGTCCTGCGCTCCCCCTTCATCTCCAGCGTCTCGCTTGCGGACAAGTCCGTCCAGACCGTCAACCCGGTCCCGGTGGAGGTGGTCTTCGGAAAGGGAGTGGACCCCGCCGAGCTCGCGCTGACCCTGGACGAAGAGGACCGCACCGGCCAGTCCTCGCTGGAGGACCGGACCCTCCACGCGGAGCTGGACATGCCCGACGGCGAGCACCGGCTGGACATCGTCTACAAGGGCAAGGTCGAAAAGTCCATCACCTTCCAGGTGGACACCGAGCCGCCCGTGGTCATGGTGGACGAGATGACGCCGCAGGAAGACGGGACCACCCTGGTCAAGGGGAGGGTGGAGGAGGCCGTGAGCATGACCCTGGAGGGCAATAAGCTCTCGTTCGACAAGGACGGGGTCTTCTCGTTCAAGGTCAACCCGTCCGACTACCCGGTGGTCACCCTGACAGCCGTGGACGCCGCCGGCAACGGCAGCGAGCTCGCCCTGAACACCACCCCCCCTCCCAAGATCAAGGGAACCCACATCTCCATCTGGATAGCCGCGGACGCCAAGCTCTTCGCCAAGCAGGTCGACCTGGTCAACCGCACCGAGCTCAACGGCATGGAGATCGACATCAAGGACGAGAGCGGGGCCATCGGCTACGACTCCCAGGTGGAGCTGGCGAACCAGGTCTCCAGCGACCTCCCCAAGGGGGGCATGGACCTGGGCAAGGTGATGGACAAGTGCTGGTACAACGACGTCTACACCATCGGGCGGGTCGTCTGCTTCAAGGACCCCGTGCTCACCAAGAAACGCCCGGACCTGGCGGTGCATGATACCCGGGGCGGGTTGTGGGGCGACGGCAAGTGGCTCGACCCCTACAGCCAGGAGGTCTGGGACTACATCGTCGACGTCGCCACCGAGGCGGCCAACAACGGCTTCAAGGAGATCCAGTTCGACTACATGCGCTTCCCCACCGACGGGGACATCACCACCTGCTCCTTCCCCCACCAGGACAGCCGCAACAAGGACCAGGTGATCACGGACTTCGCCAAGTACCTGCGGGACGAGTTGAAGCCGCTGGGCATCCAGATATCCGGCGACATCTTCGGCCTCGCCGCTTCGGCCCAGGGCAGCATGGGCATCGGGCAGGTCGTCAACAACATCGGCCAGTACCTGGACTACATGTGCCCCATGGTCTACCCGTCCCATTACAACCGGGGGGAGTACAACATCAGCGTGCCCGAGAACGACCCCTACAAGACCGTCCTCTTAAGCCTGGAGGACTTCAAGCGGGTCCTGGAGGGCACCAACTGCCGGGTCCGGCCGTGGCTGCAGGACTTCTCCCTCAAGGTCAACTACACGCCGGACATGGTGCAGGCCCAGATCCAGGCCTGCTACGACGCCGGCATCGAGGAGTGGCTGCTGTGGGACCCCGACTGCTCCTTCACCGAGGCCGCCCTGTTGCCCGAGTAGGGTCAGGCCCTGACCCCGGTTCAACGGAACGGGCCGCCTTCTGATAGAATATCCCTGCGAATGAACCACGGTGTCGGAAGATTCCCGGGGAACGCGGATGGCTGAATACGTGCACGTGGAGGTGGGCGAGGAGATACGCTCCATCGCCGGCTACTACAAGGTCCTCGAGGAAGGTGTGTTAGAATATAAAGGCCGCGAGGTCCTGTACCTCGTGAAGATGGCTGTGGTTGAGACTTCCTGTTGCGGACCCGGGGGGATGGGGTTCATCTCCGTGCCCGGCTACATCGTCGCGTCGAGGGCCCGCCAGGACGCGCAAGGGACCTGGATAACGGACGTGGAACGCATCTCGGACGAGGCTGAGCAGAGGGAGATAACCGGCATCCTGAAGAGCGGAAACCCCCATTTCCATCAAATCGATTTCATGTGATGCCCCTCCTCCCCCGCCCGGCCCGGAGAAGCCCGCCGTCCGGTTTACGTAAGGCTTGTACGCCCGGTCGCTGTTCTGAAAAGGGAGGTATGAGATGGTAGGTATCAGTTCGTATGGAGGCTACGTTCCCCGCTACCGGCTGAACCGCTTCATCGTCTTCGGGGCCATGGGCTGGCTGGCGCCGGCCCTGCTGATGAACGCTCAAGGCGAGAAGGCGGTGGGCAACTACGACGAGGACGCCCTGACCATGGCGGTCTCCGCCGGCATCAACTGCCTGGAGGGTTTCGACCGCGACAGCCTCGACGCCGTCTACTTCGCGTCCACCACCGCCCCCTACAAGGAGCGGCAGAACGCCAACATCGTGGCCGGCGCCCTCTGCGCGCGCGAGGACATCCGCTCCGCCGACTTCGCGGGCTCGCTCAAGTCCGGCACCAGCGCGCTCCTCTCCGCCCTGGAGTTCGTCTCCGCCAACGGCGGGTCCGCCGCCGTGTGCGCCGGCGACATGCGCCTGGGCAAGATGGGCTCGGTGCAGGAGATGTACTTCGGAGACGCCGGGGCGGCCATGCTGGTGAGCGACTCCGACGTCATCGCCGAGTTCAAGGGCTCCTACTCGCTCTCCTACGACTTCGTCGACCACCTGAGGGGGTCCGCCTCCAAGTACGACCGGCAGTGGGAGGAGCGCTGGATACGCGACCTGGGTTACGGGGAGTTCATCCCCCAGGCCATCAAAGGGCTGTGCGACAAGTACGGCCTGACCCCGGCGGACTTCGCCAAGGTGGTCTACCCCTGCTACTACGGCGGGGCGCGCAAGTCCATCAACAAGGGGCTGGGGCTCGAGCCGGACATGGTGGTGGACGACCTCTCGGCCACGGTCGGCGACTCGGGCGCCGCCCACCCCCTGCTGATGCTGGCCAAAGCCCTGGAGGACGCCGCCCCGGCGACAAGATCCTCGCTGCTGGGCTACGGCAACGGCTGCGACGCGCTCTTCTTCGAGGTGACCGAGGCCATCACCAAGTTGCAGCCGCGCGACCGCTTCTCCAGGTCGCTGGCCAACCGCAAGGACCTGGACAGCTACATCAAGTACCTGGTGTGGCGGGACATGGCCCCGGCCGAGGTGGGCCTGCGGGGCGAGGAGGACATGCTGACCCGCTGGTCCCTGGAGTGGCGCAACCATAAGGCCATCCTGGGGCTGGAGGGCAGCAAGTGCACAGGCCTGCGGCGACCCAGCAGTTCCCGCCCCAGCGCGTCTGCGCCAACCCGGACTGCGGGGCCGTCGACCAGATGGAACCGGCTCTACCTCTCGCACAAGGGCGGCAAGGTCTTCTCCTACACCTCCGACCTGCTGGCGGCCTCCATCAACCCGCCCGCCATCTACGGCACGGTACAGTTCAACGGCGGCGGCCGTACCCTGCTGGACTTCACCGACTGCACCCTGGAGGACCTGGCGGTGGGCATGCCGGTGAACTTCAGCTTCCGCAAGAAATACTACGACCCCAAGCGGGACATCACTTTCTACTTCTGGAAAGCGGTCCCGGCGAGCGAGGAGGTGGCATAGATGGCTGAGGGAATCAGGGACAAGGTGGCCATACTGGGCATGGGATGCACCAAGTTCGGCGAGCGCTGGAAAGCCGACGCCAGCGACCTGATGGTGGAGGCCTTCATCGAATGCCTGGAGGACGCGGGCATCGAGAAGAAGGAGATCCAGGCGGCCTGGCTGGGCAGCCACATCGACGAGGTCAACATCGGCAAGGGCGGCACCTACCTGGGCACCGTCCTGCACCTGCCGCTCATCCCGGTGACCCGGACGGAGAACTTCTGCGCCTCGGGCACCGAGGCCTTCCGCGGCGCCTGCTACGGCGTGGCCTCCGGCGCCTACGACATCGCCCTGGCCATGGGAGTGGAGAAGCTCAAGGACACCGGTTACGGCGGGCTGCCCGATTCCCCCGCCTTCGGGCAGCTGATGGTGATGCTCGGCCCCAACGCCACCGCCCCGGGCATGTTCGCCCAGCTGGCCACGGCCTACTCCGCCAAGCACGGCATCTCCATGGAGCAAGATCAAGGAGGCCATGACCCACATCTCCTGGAAGAGCCACCAGAACGGGGCCAATAACCCCCGGGCCCACCTGCGCAAGGCCATCCCCAAGGAGGCCATCGCCGGGGCGCCCATCATCGCCTACCCCCTGGGGCTCTTCGACTGCTGCGGGGTGAGCGACGGCTCGGCCATGGCCATCGTCACCACCCCGGAGATCGCCCGCAAGCTCAAACCCGACCAGGACCTCGGTGACGGTGAAGGCCCTGCAGGTGGCGGTGAGCTCCGGCGAGGAGGCCATGTTCGACACATGGGACGGGGCCAGCGTGCTCACCACCCGCGCGGCGGCCAGCGCGCCTACAAGGAGGCGGGCATCACCGACCCGCGCGAGGAGATCAGCATGATGGAGGTGCACGACTGCTTCTCCATCACCGAGCTGTGCACCATGGAGGACCTGGACATCTCCCCCGAGGGAGGCGCGGTGGACGACGTCCTGAACGGCTTCTTCGACCTGCACGGCGGAGGGGTGCCCTGCCAGGTGGACGGCGGGCTGAAGTGCTTCGGCCATCCCATCGGCGCCTCGGGCCTGCGCATGCTCTACGAGATGTACAACCAGCTGCTGCAGCGCTGGCCGGAGGAGCGCCTGGTCAAGAACCCCAAGTTCGGCCTCACCCACAACCTGGGCGGCATCCCCAACAACAACGTCTGCTCCATCGCCATCGTCGGCCTGCAGGAATAACGCGTAATCGTTCGCGAAGGGGCGCGGTCACCCGCGCCCCTTTTCCTTGCTTGATGGCCGCTTCTACGGGCTGACGACGGTGCCCAGGAAGAGCGGCGCCCCGCTGCGGACGTCCCGGATGGCGAAGACGAAGGGGCGGTCCACGGTCATGGTGAAGGGCTGGTCGTCACTTATCCCCAACCGCTTGACTTCCACCATGGTCGCTGCGGCGGCCTCGGTGCCCTCCTCGTTCACCTCCATCCAGGTCTTCTGCAAGACCTTGTCGATGGATGTAGGGCCGTTTATTGTGCCGATGAACATCTCTTCAAAGCCGCCCTCGAAAGCCTCTTCCATACCCAGGGTTTTAAGGGTATCGCTCAGTTCCTTCCGGTAAGCCACCTTGAAGCCTGGTATTGCGAGATCTCCTTCTGCGTCGTAGAGCGCAGATCTCAGCCTGCCCCACTCCGCCGAATCCAGGCCGGCGATCAAGCTCGCGAGGTCGTTTCCCTCGCGGGGCAGGATGACGCACATGTCCATGTTGCCGCCCTTGTACGGCAAGGCCACCATCTGCAGTTCTTCGTCCTCGAAATACATGTATTCGCCCGACTGGCGCATCATGGGAACCCTCGTCACCCCACCGTCCGGCAGGTGGAAGTCTGCTTCTTCCGTTAACGCCGGATCGAATCCGGCGGCCCACTCCCCTTGAAGTAGAGGGCGTTCAAGCAGGATGAGGCCGGTCCCCCGAGTCACGTCTTCGATCATCTCCGTTATCCTGCCGCCGGTGTTGTCGCTGACCCAAGCGTTGATACGCTCGATGGTGGCGGCATCCCAAGCGTCAACGCTCTCCGCCTGCGCGCCGTACCACTCGCTTACCCGCGCTGTGAAATCCGGGTTCAGCGGCTCGTCCGCCCACATCGAATCCGCCATGTCCACCTTGACGCCGCCGGCGTCCTCCGAGCGCCGCCATCAACCCGGACATCCGGCGGTTGACCTCCTCCAGGCTCAAGCCCTCGAAGCCCAGCACCCGGGCCATCTCCTCTTTGGCCTCGACCGGTCGCTCCGTTGTAGGCCATGGCCAAGGCGATCCTGGCGCTCAAGGGAGAGAGCACCAGGTTGGTGGCCCCACCTTCCTTGACCGCCTGGCGGAAGAGGTTGAAGTCGAAGGAATAGCCGCCGGTGTCCGGCTGGTAGGAGAAGTCGGCCAGCTGGTAGACGGGAGCCTCGACCTCCACCACCGACGCGTCTTCGGTACCCGCGCATCCCGCCGCAAGAGGCAGTGCCACCAGGCAGACCAGGAGAAGTACCACGGCTCTCTTCATGTCTTCACCCCCATGAATACAGGTCCAAGAGATATGCCCTTACCTTGCTTAGACGTAAAATCAAGGGGGGGGGTTCCTAATGAATCCGATACCGAGATGAATTGCAGGGCTCTCTGATGAAAGCGTGTCCGGGCTTATCGATCCGGCCGTCTGACCCTGACACGGTGCTCTTCGATGATGACCGTACATCCCGACATGTCGCCCAGAGTTTCGATACTTAGAAGAAATCGCTCGAAAGCGCTTAGAATCTGCCCGGCACTCTGCCTCCTGAGCCGCATGACCATGATGCCTTGATGGTCTCCGGGGGGAACGCTTTGAGGTTGGCGAAGTCGGTGTCCAGTGTGACTATCACGAGTTTTTCGTCCTGACAGGCCGCGAAGAGCTCCCGGTCTCCGGATCCGCCCAACCCTTCATCGATAACAGTTGCGGCTTGATGTTGGTACTTCTGCAGTAATTCGCGCAAGCTCGCGGGGAGGTTCTCATCGAGCTTAAAGCGCATGGACTTCCTCTTTGGCGAGCAGGGCTGCATATTCTATTGCTGCCCGAATGTCTTCTACCGCAAGGGACGGGTATTCCCCCAGTATCTCCGAATCGGACATGCCTTCCGCGAGGCAATCCAAGATCACCGAGACCATGATACGTGTACCCGATATGCAGGCCTTACCATGGCAGACCCCGGAATCGACGGTTATCTTCTTGTCCAAGTCCTTCATAAAACACCACCTCTATTCCTCATTCTATCACCGGCTGACGAAGTTGGACATCAGGGACAGCCGCCGTGGCGGGGCGGGCTGGTTCAAACCGGCAGGCGGGGGGAATAAACGATATGACCTGCGTCATCGCATCTATACCCCATGGGGTATACATTAACATCCTGATAAACGTTACGTGCTCGAGAAAGGATGGGGAGATGCACGCGACCATGGATAAGAGCACCGGCAAGGAACTCGAGGAGGAATTCGGCGACCGCTACACCCGGGACCGCATCGAGGTGGACCTCTACTCCCACGACATGGGGGAGTTCCCCGGCTTCCTGGAGGAGATCATCCGGCCGCACGCCGACGCGGTGGTGCGGGCCTCGGACGCGTCCGAGGTCGCGTCGGTCATCAGGCATGCCCGCCGGCGCGGCATCCCGGTCACGCCCCGGGCCGCCGCCACCAGCGGGTACGGCGGGGCCATCCCCATGAACGGGGGCATCATCCTCGACCTGACCCTGCTGAACAAGGTCCGCGAGATAGACGAGGGCGGCCGCACCGCGCTGGTGGAAGCCGGCGTCATCTGGAACGACCTGGAGAACAAGCTGCGCGAGCGGGGCCTGGCCCTGCGCACCTATCCCTCCAGCGCCCCCTCCTCCACCGTGGGGGGATGGGTGGCGGAGGGCGGCTCCGGCATCGGCGCCTTCGCCTACGGCCAGTTCGCCGAGAGCCTCGAGGGCCTGGAGGTGGTCACCCCGGAGGGCGACCTGCTCTGGGTGGAGGGTGACGACCTCGGCCTCTACTACGCCGCCGAGGGCATCACCGGCATGGTCACCGCGGCCCGCATCAAGCTGCGCGAGGCCGGCGAGGAGGTGCCCCTGCTCTTCTCCTTCACCGACCATCACCGCCTCGGCTTCTTTCTGCAGAGCGTCAAAGGACACTGCCCCTCTACCACCTGCAGGTGTTCAACCACCGCCTCATCGAGGACAAGAACCGCGTAGCCGCGGAGCAGGGTGGAGAGGCGCTGCCGGTGTCCTTCCTGGTGCTGGCGGTGCTGGAGAACCCCTCCGCCGAGACGGAGCCGAAGCTGGTCGAAGCGGCCGTGGCCCAGGGCGGCCTGCGCCTGCCCGACGGGCAGGCCCGGCACGAGTGGGAGGAGCGGTTCTATCCCATGCGCATCCGCCGCCTGGGGCCGTCCCTCATCCCGGCGGAGGCCCTGGTACCCCTGGCCGGCCTGGCCGGGACCCTGGCGGAGGCGGCCGGCAAGCTGCGCGACCTGGGGGTGGAGGCGGTCATCACCTCCGACGGCCAGGCGGTGCTGCTGGGCTTCATCCCGGCCGACGCCCGCACCCTCTCCTTCTCCCTGGAGTTCGCCAAGTCCCTCCACTTCATCAAGATAGCCCTCAAGCACGGGGGCGGCCCCTACGGCACCGGCCTCTACTTCGCCGCCCGCTACGCCCAGCGCTGGGGGGAGGAGAAGACGGAGCGGCTGCGGGCCTACAAGGCGGAGCACGACCCGGACAACCTGCTCAACCCGGGCAAGCTGCTCACCGGCCCGGGCCGCCCCCTGCGCGCCCGCCTCATCGACCTGATGATGCTGACGGCGCTGCCCTTCGCCGGCATCGCCGGCAAGCTGGGGGCCCTGCTGCCCAAGCAGCCCCTGCGCAAGAAGGGCAAGCTGCCCAAGGAGCTGGAGGACGCCGCCTACACCTGCGCCCAGTGCGGCTACTGCGTGGAGAAATGCTCCCTCTATTCCGGCAAGGGCTGGGACTCAGCCCTCGCCCCGCGGCAAGTGGTACTTCCTGAAGAGGTACAGCCAGGGCAAGCTGCCCCTGACCCAGAAGATGACCGACAACTTCCTGCTCTGCACCACCTGCAAGAAGTGCGACCCGGTCTGCCAGACCAACCTGGCCATCGAGTCCCTGTGGGCCGAGATGCGGGGCGAGCTGGTGGCCTCGGGCAAGTTCCACACCTTCCCGCCCTTCGAGATGATGGGCGCGTCCTACGACATGGAGAACAACATCTGGGCCGGCTTCGCGCGGGACCGCGACGCCTGGCTGCCGGAATACGTCGACCTGAAGGAAGGGTGCGAGCTGGCTTACTGGGCCGGCTGCACCGCCTCCTACGTGGAGCAGGACATCGCCCGCGGCGCGGTGCGCATCCTCACGGAAGGCGGCGTCGACTTCGACTACCTGGGCAAGGAGGAGACCTGCTGCGGCGTGCCCTTCCTGATGAGCGGCCAGTGGGACGTCTTCGAGAAGGCGGTACGGCGCAACATCGAGGCGATAAACCGGCGGGGCATCAAGACCATCGTGGCCTCCTGCCCGGGCTGCTGGGTCACCCTGGCCCACACCTACAAGGAATGGGCGGAGAAGCTGGGCCTGGAGTGGGACGTGGAAGTCACGCCACATCTCCGAGGTGGCGGTGGAACTGCTGCGCGAGGGCAAGCTCAAGTTCGAGAAGGAAGTGCCCATCACCGTCACCTGGCACGACCCCTGCCACATCGGCCGGCACGGCGGCATCTACGAGCAGCCGCGCGAGGTGCTCGAGGCCATCCCCGGCCTCAAGCTGGTGGAGATGGAGCACAACCGGGAGGAAGGGCCTCTGCTGCGGCAGCGTGCTCACCCTCATCGGCGACACCTATCCCACCTCGGGCAACATCGCGGAGAAGCGCCTGGCCGAGGCGCGCGCCGCGGGCGCGCAGACGTGCTCGCGTCCACCTGCCCCTGCTGCGAGTTCCAGATGCGGGTGTGGGCCGAGTCCAGCGGCGACGGCATGCCGGTGCGCGACTTCGCCTCCATCGTGGGCGAGGCGCTGGGCGAGACCCTGGAGGACCCCACCCCCCAGGTCATGGAGAGCTGGGCCGTCTTCGACAAGATGATCCAGATGATGACGCCGGACGGCATGGCCGGCTTCATGGAGGAGTTCATGGAGACCCTGCCCGGGGGCAAGGGCGCGCTGAAGATGATGCGCCTGCTGCCCGACCCGCTGGTCGCGGGGATGTCCTGGGGCATGGACAAGGTGATGCCGAAGCTGGCCCCGACCGTGCTGCCGCCCATGCTCTCCTGGATGCTGCCGCGCATGCTGCCCCTGATGGAGAAGCGCATGCCCGAGATGAGCGACTCCATGCGCGCGCTGATGCCGGAGATGATGCCGGACGTGATGATGAAGGTGATGCCGCCGCTGATGGGTCCGATGATGAAGGAACTCCTCGCCTGAGTCATTAGTGATCGCGAAACGGGTACCTGCTTCCGGGCCTGGCGAGCTCAGATAGCGGGCTGGCGGTTAGTCGTAACCATCTGCGGCAACCTTTAACGTCATGGCTGACTCGAGGGCCCGTCCGCAGGGACCCGTTTCCCGTAAATCTCAGGCGAGGGCTGCGTCTGCCGGGTGGCGCTTGTCCAGGCGATGTTATGTCGTGTGGGGTCACTGACGGGACTTGAATCAGCGACATGTCCCGATTGTTCCATCGCTCAACTCGTTCTCAATGGAAGCGGAGCGCGTAAGTTCGGCCACGGCCCTTTCGGGTGACTGACGGGTGCCGGCCCTCCCGCTTTCTGCCTACGCTCCTCCGGGTTAACGAAGCCCTTCTCCGGATCACGTCGAGCGCAGCAGAGTCGAGATCAGGCGCCCCCGCTGGGATTCGAACCCACGACCGTCACCGTTCGTTGCTGACGGCTGCTCTATCGCGAGCTACGCGAGCCCCGTCATCTTTTGATAATATACAGCGATACAGATGAACAACTTGATTGCCAGAACTCGTACATATTTACGTCCGCTTGCGACCAATCCTATACTCAATACGTTGGACGCGCTGCTCAGAAGCTGAGCAACGGAATGGGTCGGGAAACCGGCCCTTTCTGGCTGATGACGTAGATCCTCTGTAGCTCTATTCGCCGGAGCGCGGGGTCATTCGCGGACGATCATGAACCAGGCCGATGTCATTCCGGAGCTTTTCGATGCGGCAGGTCAGGAGTTGCTGACGGCGCCGATGTTGGACGAGTAGCGGACGAACATGTCGATGGACTTTTCGACAGACGCCTGCTCGCACATCCGCTGAGCTACTGGGGCCCCGTGATCGAATCTCGAAACCCGCGACGTATCCCGATGACAATCCACCGCTCAGCCCCCGTACTATTGACGGGCGAGGACCGCTGCTGCTACGGCCCTACTCAGGGTGATGACGGTGCACGCCTGCTCAGGAAGCTGAGCAACAGAAGGGTCGGGAAACCGGCCCTTTCTGTTTTATGCGTAAATCTTCTGTAGCTCTATTCGCCGGAGTGCAGGTTCATATCGTGGACGGTCTTGAACCGGCGACATTCCCGAGATGCATTCCACCGCTCAGCCCTCGCTTTCGTGCATGAGCCGTGTTTCCACGGCCCTCTTCAGGTGATGACGGGTGCCCGCCCGGCTCCTCAAGCCGATAGCCGCCGGGTCGACGGCGCCCGGCCGGCAGTTCCGGTCCTGCAAGGTCTCGCCGGGCTCCCCGGGGTGACTTCGGGTCCCACGACTGCCGTGTCATACGGCTGCTCTGGGCGACTGAGCTCGAAGAGCCTCCATCTTGTATTATTATAATCTATGATGACGTATTTATACTGTATCTTCTATTGGCTACTAGAATAACTTCACGTTCGATATCATTATTTATGGAAGTATTCATAGAAATCTCCCGTATCCCGTGCTCGGGAAGCTGAGCATCGGAAGGTCGAACGCTCTTTCGGTTTAGCCTGAAGGGGATGTTCAGTGGAGGCCGAACCTGATAAGATACCTTTCGCGAGGGATCTTCCGCGATGAATCCGGGTAAACGTTTTCCGCTTCCGCAAGGCTGCTTGCGAGCCTGTTGACGGAGCCGTTTAAGCCCTGTCTCGCGATAAGCACGAGGCACCAGAAAAGGGACCGGAAGAAAGTAGAGGCCAGCCAGTGCATAGATGAGCTTCGCGATGTTGGCTGTTGCCGACAAGCCTTCCAAGCCTCTTTTCAGATAGTGCCTTCGTTTCCGTGGAACATCTGGGGGTCAGCTGTTGCTGACGGGGCCGATGTTGGACGAGTAGCGGACGAACATGTCGATGGACTTCTCGACGGACTCCTCCTTGGACATCCCCTTGTCCTGGAAGCACTCCTTCATGCGGTGGCTGATGATGTGGATGCCCACCTTGTCGAGGGCGGCCCGGGCGGCCGCCACCTGGATCAGTACTTCCTCGCAGCCCTTCTCCTCTTCCACCATGCGGGTGATGCCCCTTACCTGCCCCTCGATCCTCTTCAGCCTGCGCAGAATGACCTTCTTCTTTTCGTCGTCCTTACCCATGTCGCCCTCCAGTATCGGGGATACCCGTATACGTATGTGAAAGTAGGGTAATTATATAACGGCCGTTTCTCGCGATTCCAGACTTGACATCACCGATTCGGCATTGTGTCAAATGGTGAGGGGCGCGGTTCCCCGCGCCCCTCAAAGCTTCATGATCGAATGCCCGGTAATGGACGGCCGGCCTAATCCTGCTCCGGCAGCTTCTTCAGGCGCTTCATGGCGAACACGCCGAAGACCAGGGTGGCGGCCATCCACGGCAGGGGCTTCCTGCCGCGCTTCTTGGCCATGCGCGCGGCGATCACCGCCTCGATGGGGTGCATGATGCCGATGAAGACGGCGACGGAAACGGCGGCTCTTCTTCAGGGCGTCCTTCTGCTCCATTGATCCCCCTTGATGTCTAACGGAACGGTTTAACGGAACTGGCGCCAGAACTGGTGGGCGGGGCAGAACTTCTTGAACTCGTCGTCGGCACAGGTGCCGCAGTAGCGGCAGGCGTGCAGGAACTGGCCCGCCAGCACCAGCTGCATCATCGCCAGGTAGGCCACGAGGGACTTGCGGTCCTTGCGCAGCCCGATGGCCGGCGCCCAGAAGATGGTGGACAGGGCGAGGCCTTCCAGCCCCAGGGCGTACAGGGGCACCGGCTTCTCGCGCTTGGGCAGGATCATGCTGGTGTACTTGCCCAGGTAGTACGAGTGGCACATCTTGCCGTAGCCCGAGCAGCTGGCGCAGATGAGGTAGCGGGGGAGGGTCAGGAAGAGCCCCCAGCCGCCCAGCCAGGCCAGCAGTTCCTTCTTCCTCCCTCCCTTGATGAGCCCCACCAGCGCCACCAGGGCGCCCGCGCCGAAGGCCAGGAAGCGCAGGGCCATGACCAGGGGGTTGGGCGGCGTCTCGAACGCGCCCTCGGCGCACGCGGCGCAGCCGCATTCATCGACGGGGTTACAGTGACATGGGAATCTCCTCTCTTCCTGCGGGTGAAGAAAAGCCGACCAGTGAGAGCATTATATTACAGGCGGCTTCAGAATTGTACGAATTTTTCCCGGCTGGCCCCGCAGATGGGGCACTTCTCCGGGGCGTCGCCTTCCCGCGTGTGCCCGCAGACGCTGCAGATCTGGATGTCCCCGATGCTCAGGTCCTCCCCGGCGCCCACCACTTCCCTGGCCTTTGAGTACATCTCGGCGTGGATCTTCTCCGCCTCCCAGGCGTAATAAGTGGACCTCACCGCCTCCGCCTCGTCCTGCAGCTTGGCGATGGCGTTGAAGGCCGGGTACATCTCGTCGATCTCGTAGGTCTCGCCGTCGACGCAGGTCTGGATGTTCTGCTCCTCCATGCCCAGGTCGCCCAGGGCCCGGAAATGGTTCTCCGCGTGCACCCGCTCGGCGTAGGCGACGGCGGTGAAGAGGCGGGAGAGCTGGGGCAGGCCTTCCCGGGCCGCCTGGTCGGCGAAGATGGTGTATTTCATGTGGGCCTGGCTCTCGCCCGCGAAGGCTTCCCTCAAGGCCTGCTCGGTCATCTTGCGCATGCAGACGCCTCCCTCCCCCTACTCGTCGAGTTCCTCGAAATCCTCCTTGCCCACCCCGCACTCGGGGCAGACCCAGTCCTCCGGCAGGTCCTCGAACGCGGTCCCGGCCGCGACGCCGGAATCGGGGTCCCCCACCTCGGGGTCGTAGACGTAACCGCACACGGTGCATTCCCACTTGGAAATCTTGACCACCTCCATCTCTTTCCGGGTCCTGACTACGCTTCGCCTATCATACCCGGTTCGGCCCGGCCATAAACGCCAGCCCCTGCCGTGGCGGCCCGGGGACATGGAGAGGTGAATAGCGCCGGGCGCGCGGGCGGGGCGCTACCCGCCGGTGTAGCCCTCGGCGAAGTACCACTCCTGCTGGGGGGTGGTGACGCCGCGGGAGTCGCTGCCGCCGTCCCAGACGCCGTTGTAGTCGAAGTACATGGCCCGCTCGGCCGCGATGGGCTGGTCGGAGGTGACCCGGGTGGCGAAGGCGGCGGCCTCCATCCCCTCGATCCCGTCCACCGGCACGGTGTAGCGGCTGCCCGCGGGGACCACGCAGGCCCGCTCGACCACCCCGCCGTCCTCGCGCAGGAACCGGCAGGTGACGTTGGCGTCGACCTCGCCCGGGTTGGCCAGCAGCAGCCAGGTGTCGAACTCCTTGTCGGTGTAGCCCTCGGCGAAGTTCCACTCGTACCAGGACAGGGTGGAGCCGGCGGAGGCGTGCCCGCCCAGCTTGCCGTGGTAGTCGAAGTACATGGCGCGCTCCGCCACGATGGGCACGCCGTTGGTCGAGACCACCCGCGCGGACACGTTGCCCGGCGGCACCTCCCCGTTGACGTTGATGGTGTAGCGGGTGTGGGCGGGGACGTCGACCCGGCGCGTGACCTTCTCCCGGCCCTCCAGGAGGAAGTCCACGTCCACCGTCGCGTCGGTGTCGGAGGGGTTGGCCAGCAGCAGCCAGGTGTCGAAGCCGGCGCCGGTGTATCCCTTCGGCCAGGAACCACTCGGCCGCGGCCTGGGTGATGCCCATGCCCCCGCTGCCGCCCTTGATGCCGTAGTAGTCGAAGTACATGGCGCGCTCCGCCACGAAGCCGACGCCGTTGGTCGACTCGACCCGCATGGACACGCCGGTGTAACCGATGCCGGGCACATTGTTGACGTTGACCGAGGTGCGGCTGCGCGGCGCCAGGTAGTACTCCTGCTCGATGGGCTCCCCCTCCTCGCGCAGGTAGGAGACCCTGGCCCAGGTCTCGTAGTCGGAGGGGTTGGCCAGCAGCAGCCAGGTGGAGAAGTTGGGGTAGGTACAGCCTTCGGCCAGGAACCAGCCGGTGGCCGGCGCGGAAGCGCCGATGGAGGCGTCGCCCCCCGGCATGCTCCCGCCGTAGTCGAAGTACATGGCGCGCTCCGCCACGATGCCCGTGTCCGAGGTGACGTGCAGGGAGACCTCGTCGTACGGGAGGAGCGAGTCCACCCCGATGGTGGCCCGGCTGTGGGGGGCCACGTAGTAGTCCCGGGACAGGGGGGCCTCCGTCGGGCGCAGGTACTCCACGCGCACGTTGGCGTCCTGCTCCGAGGGGTTGGAGAGGAGCAGGAACTCGTCGAAGCGGTTGTAGTAAGGGCCTCCCACCACCCGCCGCCCCCAGGCGAAGTGGGACGACCAGTAGGAGTTGGTGTCCAGGCAGTCCAGGCTGACCCCGGCGTTGGAGCCGGTGGAGTGGATGAACAGCCCGTTGCCGACGTACATGCCGGCGTGGCCGATATGGCCGGTGGAGCCCCCTCCCTCCTCGTCGTACCAGAAGATATTGTCGCCCGGCTTCAGCCCCTCGCGGTTGACGTAGAGATAGCGCTCGTCGCGGGCCTGGTCGTCCGCCACCCGCATCATGCGGTAGCCCATGCGCATGGAGAGGGTGTTGTAGACGAAGCCCGAGCAGTCGAACCCCCCCTCCGCCTCCGACTCCCCGCCGTAGAGGTAAGCCTGCCCCAGGCGCTCGAACCCGTACTCGAGGGCGGTCTGCTGCAGGTCGTTGGCGGCGGGGGGCTGGCAGCGCCCGGCCGTGAAGGTATTGCGCAGGTAGTCCGTGCGCCACGAGTCCAGGGTGGCCAGCTTCTGCAGGGTGAAGGCCATGTTGCCGCGCGGGTAGGGGCCGCCCGGCCAGATGCGCACCGAGAAGGGGTAGTCGCGGTCGTAGTACTTGAGGTGCAGGTCGTGGAAGACGACCATGCAGCCGCCGTAGTAGGGAGTGCCGGGGACGATGTTCAAGATGTTGGCGGCCACCGTGTCCAGGCCCAGGCCGTGGGTGACCCCGAGGGCCAGGCGCTCGTAGATGACGGGCTCGTCGGGGAGGAAGTGGTGTTCCGCCGTGATATCCATCAGCCCGTGGTAGAAAGCCAGGTTGGCCCAGCGGTAGCGGGGGTCCGAGGACGGGAGGTCGGGGAAGTAGATGCCGGGGACGGACTCTTCCTTATCGTGGCCGAAGGCGTAGACCAGGCCCCGCGCGGCGTCGATGCGGGTCACGTAGTCGGTGGGCCGGAAGGTGCCGTCATCGTATCCCTCCATCCAGCCCAGGTTGGTGACGTAATCGATGGCCGACTGGATGGCCGCCGGCTCGCCCCCCGTATCGGTGAAGGCCTGGGCGCGCGGCGCCGGCGCCGGGCACAGGGCGACCAGCAGGGCGGCCGCGATCAACACCGCGGCCGGCCTCCTCCAGGAAAGCCGCCTGACCACACCCTCGTCTCTCATACCCTCACACTTCCTTCATATATTACTTCGTCCCGCCGGGTGCCCTCCTTGAACCGGGACGCTCCCTTGCCCCTTCAAGGCTGGGCCTGGCCCAACCTTGAAGTCTGACGTTCCGGCCCCCCCGATGGTTCGGTCCGCCTCATCCCACCAGCCGGCGCGCGTAGGGCAGGGACTGCAGCAGCCGGGTCAGGGCATAGGAGAGCACCAGGGTCAGCCCGACGGTCAGGGGGATGCCGAACAGGGGGTTCACCAGGTTGGCGCTGACCCTCGCGTACATCAGCGCGTCCAGCACCAGGGCGTGCACCAGGTAGATCCCGAAACTGGCCTGGCTCCACCGGAGGAGCCTGGCGCGGGCGTGCGAGCCCTGCGGGACCACCCGGTCCCAGCGCACGTACTTGAAGAACAGGAACACCGCCGCCGAGACGACCATGGTGGTCGGGCTGAGGTACCCGAAGAAGTAGTCGTCGAAGCCGCCGGCGTGCCGGGCCGTCAGGTACCAGGTGCCCCAGGCGGTGACGGCCACCGACGCCAGGGCCAGCAGGTAGAGCAGCCTCCTCTGCCTCAGGGACACCTCCACGTTGTTGAGGTAGTAGCCGAGCACGAAATACCCGACCATGCCCCCGACCATCTCGATGGTCACGCCCGCCTGGACGTGGGCGAAACGGCCCAGGAACCCGTAGACCCCCGCCACCACCGCCCACAGGACCAGGAAGTAGGGGAGCCCGGCGGTCCCGGCGGCCTTGACGTAGGGGCGCAGGATGGGCGTCACCAGGTAGAGGCCGATGATCATGTAGAGGAACCAGAGGTGGTAGTAGACGGGGCCTTCCGCCATGCCCACGGCGATGTCTGAGTAGGTCCTGGGCACCGCCAGCAGTTCCGGCACGTAGCGCAGGCTCCACAGCGAGTAGACCGCCGCCCAGAAGATGAAGGGGACCAGCACCCGGGACATGCGCTTGCGGAAGAAGAGGCGCAGCGGCTCGTCCCTCCGCGGGTCCAGCAGCAGCATGCCGCTGATCATCACGAAACCGGGCACGCACCAGCGGAAGAGGGAATTCACGGCGTCGCCCGCCAGCCACCAGGCCCGGGAGACCTCGTTGTAGGAGAACATCACCCAGGACAGGTAGACGGTGTGCAGGGCCACGACTCCCAGGGTGGCGGCCACCCTCAACGCGTCGGCGTAAGTGGCCCGCTCCGGTCCGGGCAGGCTCAACGGGCGGCGGCGCGGGGCCTCCCGTTCTACCAGCTGATATGCGGTATCCCTGGCCGCTTCCATCTTTACATCCTATTAATAAACACTATATTAATAAACACCATTTAAATATTTCTACCTGTAAACGTTTTCACCTTGTCATTTATTCACGGGTTCACGGATGTCTTGCAGCCGGCCGTCCGGCTTGACAAAGGGCCCACCCCGTATAAAATAGTTAGTTAGTAATTACTAACACAGAGAAAGGCGAGGACTTGGCGACAAACAGAGCGCAACCGACGGGACCGGGACGCCGGGAGCAGATCGTCACCACCACCATCGGCCTGCTGGCCCGCTACGGGCTTCCCGGCACCACCACCGCCCGCATCGCCCGCGAGGTGGGCATCTCCGAGCCCGCGCTCTACCGGCATTTCCTCAACAAGGAGGAGATCATCCTCGCGGCCCTGGACGCGGTGAGCGGGAACCTGGTGGAGATGATGTTCAAGGCGGCGGAGACCGAGACCGGCGTCGTCGGCAAGATCCACCTGATGAGCGCCGCCCTCTACGAGTTCGTCACCTCCCACCCCGAGGAGTCGGTGGTCCTCTTCGAGGTGTTCAGCGCCTCCCACGACAACCACCTCAAGCAGATCCTGCAGGAGAAGTTCATGGGGGGGCTGGGCATGATGGAGCAGGTGCTCCGCTCGGGCATGGAGGACGGTGACGTCAAGCCGGACATCGACGTGGAGCTGACGGCCTGGAAGATCATGTCGCTGGGCATCACCCTGAACTTCGCGGCCATGCTGGGCCTGAGCCACGTCCTCACCGAGGACCGGGCCCTCTCCGCCGTGGATGAACTACTGGAAGATATTTCGACTCAGAACAGAGAAAGGAGAGTGTCGAGATGAAAGCATTGGTAATGGGAGGAGGCATGGCCGGACTGGCCACCGCCATCAACCTGCTCGACCTGGGCATCGAGGTCGAGCTGATCGAATCCGACGAGATCTTCGGCGGGCGCGCCAGCTCCTGGCTGGACGAGGACGGGGACATGATCGACAACGCCCTGCATGTCTTCTTCCCCTACTACGTGAACCTCATCAACTTCTTCAAGAAGATGGGGATCTACGACAACATCGCCTGGAAGAGCACCGAGTTCTACTACGCCATGGACAACGGGGAGCAGGCGGTCCTGAAGTTCGCCAACCTGCCCGCCCCCTTCCACGCCGCGGCCGCCTTCGTCTCCCTCATCAGGGCCTACAAGGGCTTGCCCAAGTGGAAGATGCTCTTCACCGCCGCGTCCCTGGGGACCGCGGTGCTCTTCTCCAAGGAGAAGACCGATTCCCTGGACAACATGACCCTGGCGCAGTACAACGCGCGCCGCGGCCCGCACGACGCCATGAAGCCGCTGGAGCCGGGCATCAACGGCCTGACCTTCACCCCCTCCTGGATGATCTCGGCCAAGGTCATGGTCAACTGGTTCAAGAAGGTGGGCGCCTCCTACGAGACCTCCCGCGTCGGCTTCGCCAACGGCGGCCTGGGCGAGATCTGGGTGGGCAACTGCCTGGACTACATCGGCAAGAAGGGCGGCAAGGTGGAGCTGGGCAAGGCCGTCACTTCCATCAACGTCACCGACGGCAAGGTCACCAGCGTCACCGTCAACGGCTCCGAGGAGCGCACCGCCGACCTCTACATCTCCGCCATGAGCCCCTACTCCCTGCGCAAGGTGCTGCCGGACGACGCCTTCTACTTCGACTACTTCAAGGACCTCATGCACTTCTCCTACGCGCCCTCCATGTCCCTGCAGGTCTGGTTCGACCGCAAGCTCACCGACATCGACGTGACCTTCTTCTCCAACGACTGCATCTTCAACACCTACGCCGACCTCTCCAACGTGCTGCCCCACATCTTCAAGGGAGGCACCATGTTCGAGATGGTGCTCTCGCCGGCCGACCACATCGAGGGCCTGCCGGACGAGGTCATCTTCGACACGGCCATCAACGACATCAAGCGCATCTTCCCCGCCGCCCGCGAGGCGGAGGTCAAGAAGTGGAAGGTGGTGCGGGAGCGCCAGGGCGTCTACCGCGCCTACCCGGGCATGGAGGGCCACCGCCCCTTCCAGCGCAGCCCCTACGAGAACATGTACCTGACCGGCGACTACACCAAGACCCACGTCAGCTCGGGCGGCATGGAGGCGGCCATCTGGAACTCCAACAAGTGCGCCGAGCTGGTGGCCCAGGACAAGCTGGGCAAGACCATCGAACTGAACGAGGAGTTCAATTCGGACCGCGGCTTCACCCCTATCATCAAGATCGCCAACAAGGTGGCCCCGTTCGCCATCGGCGGCCTGGTGATGACCATGCTGGCCAAGCGGCTGCTCGCGAAGCTCACAAAGAAAGCCTGACAGTCACCTGTTTTCTGGGAAGCACCGAAGGGGGCGCTCAAGCGCCCCCTTCACCTTTCGGGGCCAGCCGCCCCTGACCCCGGATCGAGCGGCACCTCCGCCCGGATGACGGTGCCCCGCCCCTCCGCGCTGTCCACCCGGAAGGTACCTCCCATCATCTCGGCCCGCTCCCGCATGAACACCAGGCCCATGCCGCCCCGCTGCGGGGCGGAGGCGGGGTCGAAGCCGGCCCCGTCGTCGGAGACCTCCAGGCGGATGAGGCCGCCCTCCCGGCGCAGGCTCACCCGCGCCCGGCCGGCCGAGGCGTGGCGGGAGATGTTGGTCAAGGCCTCCTGCACCATGCGGAAGAGGGAGTTCTCGTAGAGGCTGGCCAGTTCCAGCCCTGCCTCGATGTCCTGGTCCACCTCGAGGTGGTAGGTCACCGCGAAGCGGTCCAGCAGGCTGGCCAGCGCCCGGGTCAGGCCCAGCACCTCCACCGAGGAGGGGCGCAGGTCGGTGATGATGCGGCGCAGCTCCGCCAGGGAGGCGCGGGAGCTCGTGAGCATGCCCTCGAGTTCCCGGCGCAGGTGCTCGTCGGGGCCCGAGCCCAGCAGGCCCTCCGCCTTGTAGATGATCTCCAGCAGGGTCTGGGCCATGGAGTCGTGCAGCTCGCGGCTGATGCGGGAGCGCTCGTCCTCGCGGGCCCGGGCCAGCCGCAGCATCAGGTCGGCCAGGCTGTCCTGCTGTTCCCGGCTCTCCCGGTAGAGGCGGGCGTTCTCGATGGCGATGGCCGCGAAGGCGGCGATGCCCTCCATGATGCGGATGTCCTCGTCGGTGAAGCGGTGATGCTGCCCGGGCTCGTCGATGAGGATGCACCCGATGGGCTCGCCGCGGGAGAGGATGGGCACCCCCAGTACCGACACCAGGCCGAAGGCCTGCGCGAACTCGTTGTTGGCGCGGGGGTCGGTGCGCGCGTCCTCCACGTAGACGGTCTGCCCTTCCTTCACCAGCAGCCGTCCCGCCTCGCCCATGAAATCCAGGGACGGCCTGTTCTCCCGGGTGAAGGCCACGGCGGGTTCGTCCATGTCGAACGCGTAGAGCACGTCCACGCGTTCATCCTCGTCCACCACCTGTACAGCGCAGCGGCTCAAGCCTCATCCGCTCCGAGGATATCCTGACGATCAGGGAAAGGGTCTCCTCCAGGTCCAGCCTGGAGGTGATGACCTTGCCGATGTCCTGCAGCGCCCGCCTCTCGCGGGCCAGCGCCCTCTCCTTCTCCAGGACCAGCTCGCGCGTCAGTTCCATGCCCATCTGCCTGCCCACCAGTTCGAGGAAACCCCTCTGCTCCGCGTCGAGGGCGGGGGTGTCCGGGGTTCCCAGCAGCTTGATCACCCCGATGTTCTCTTCCCGGTTCCTCAGGGGGAGGACCACCGAGTTCGCCTTGTCCTCGTTCCAGGGGCCATGCACGCGCTCGGCCTCGGGGGTGGGGTCCGTGAGCATGAATTCCGGCATGGTCTGGAGGCCCTCCATCCCCGCGAAGGCCTTCTTCACGGCGGCAAGGGCATGGCCTTCGGGATCGAGCCTGTCTATCGCGTACATGCTGTCCCCAGCCTCCCGGGGATAGCGGTAGATCTGGCGGCCGGCCGGCTCGAAGAGTATGAGAGATCCCGCCTCGAAACGGAACTGCCTGACGATGAACTCCAGCGATTTCTCCAGCATCTCGTCGATGTCCCCGGTGACC
>CAWFDJ010000008.1:0-132316 GCA_963814495.1 uncultured bacterium | reverse complement strand
TGGTGAAGGTGATCGATGGCGAAGGTGGCGCTGATGGTGTGATCAGCCGTTACGCCTGTGAAGTCGTAGGAGGTGACCGCTCCTACGCGAGACCCCGTCCACCAGCACGTCGGTCACGTGGTAGCCGAGGTCAGGGGTGATGGTGTAGGACTGGGACCCTCCGTAGTTGACGGTGGTGACGCCTGCCGGGGTGACGGTGCCGTTGGCGCCGAGCTTGCGGTGATGGTGAAGGTGTCGATGGCGAAGGTGGCCGCGATGGTGTGATCAGCCGTTACGCCTGTGAAGTCGTAGGAGGTGACGGCTCCCACCGAGATCCCGTCCACCAGGACGTCGGCCACGTGGTAGCCGAGGTCCGGGGTGATGGTGTAGGACTGGGAGCCTCCGTAGTTGACGGTGGTGATGCCGGCCGGGGTGACGCTGCCGTTGGCCCCGAGCTGATGCGGTGATCGTGAAGGTGTCGATGGCGAAGGTGGCTGCGATGGTGTGGTCAGCCGTTACGTCTGTGAAGTCGTAGGAGGTGACGGCGCCTACCGAGACCCCGTCCACCAGGACGTCGGCCACGTGGTAGCCGAGGTCCGGGGTGATGGCGTAGGACTGGGAGCCTCCGTAGTTGACGGTGGTGATGCCGGCCGGGGTGACGGTGCCGTTGGCGCCGAGCTGATGCGGTGATCGTGAAGGTGTCGATGGCGAAGGATGGCTGAGATGGTGTGATCAGCCGTTACGCTTGTGAAGTCGTAGGAGGTGACCGCACCCACCGAGGACCCGTCCACCAGGACGTCGGCCACGTGGTAGCCGAGGTCCGGGGTGATGGTGTAGGACTGGGAGCCTCCGTAGTTGACGGTGGTGACGCCGGCCGGGGTGACGCTGCCGTTGGCACCTGAGCTTGCGGTGATCGTGAAGGTGTCGATGGCGAAGGTGGCGCGATGGTGTGGTCAGCCGTTACGCTCGTGAAGTCGTAGGAGGTGACGGCGCCCACGCGAGACCCGTCCACCAGGACGTCGGCCACGTGGTAGCCGAGGTCAGGGGTGATGGTGTAGGACTGGGAGCCTCCGTAGTTGACGGTGGTGATCGCCGGCCGGGGTGACGCTGCCGTTGGCACCTGAGCTTGCGGTGATCGTGAAGGTGTCGATGGCGAAGGTAGCGCTGAGATGGTGTGGTCAGCCGTTACGTCTGTGAAGTCGTAGGAGGTGACGGCTCCTACGCTGACCCCGTCCACCAGGACGTCGGCCACGTGGTAGCCGAGGTCGGGGGTGATGGTGTAGGACTGGGAGCCTCCGTAGTTGACGGTGGTGATGCCGGCCGGGGTGACGCGAGCCGTTGGCACCAGCTGTGCGGTGATCGTGAAGGTGTCGATGGCGAAGGTGGCGGTGATGGTGTGGTCAGCCGTTACGTCTGTGAAGTCGTAGGAGGTGACGGCCCCTACGCGTGACCCCGTCCACCAGGACGTCGGCCACGTGGTAGCCGAGGTCCGGGGTGATGGTGTAGGACTGGGAGCCTCCGTAGTTGACGGTGGTGATGCCCGCCGGGGTGACGATGCCGTTGGCACCTGCGGTTGCGGTGATCGTGAAGGTGTCGATGGCGAAGGTGGCGGAGATGGTGTGGTTAGCGGTTACGTCGGTGAAGTCGTAGGAGGTGACGGCGCCTACGCTAGACCCCGTCCACCAGGACGTCGGCCACGTGGTAGCCGAGGTCCGGGGTGATGGTGTAGGACTGGGACGCCTCCGTAGTTGACGGTGGTGATGCCTGCCGGGGTGACGCTGCCGTTGGCGCCGAGCTTGCGGTGATGGTGAAGGTGTCGATGGCGAAGGTGGCGGAGATGGTGTGGTTAGCCGTTACGCTCGTGAAGTCGTAGGAGGTGACGGCACCTACGCGAGGCCCCGTCCACCAGGACGTCGGCCACGTGGTAGCCGAGGTCAGGGGTGATGGTGTAGGACTGGGAGCCTCCGTAGTTGACGGTGGTGATGCCTGCCGGGGTGACGGAGCCGTTGGCACCCAGCTGATGCGGTGATCGTGAAGGTGTCGATGGCGAAGGTGGCGGAGATGGTGTGGTCAGCCGTTACGTCTGTGAAGTCGTAGGAGGTGACGGCGCCTACGCGAGACCCCGTCCACCAGGACGTCGGCCACGTGGTAGCCGAGGTCCGGGGTGATGGTGTAGGACTGGGAGCCTCCGTAGTTGACGGTGGTGTCGCCGGCCGGGGTCACGCTGCCGTTGGCGCCGGCTGATGCGGTGATGGTGAAGGTGTCGATGGCGAAGGTGGCGCAGATGGTGTGGTTAGCCGTTACGTCTGTGAAGTCGTAGGAGGTGACGGCGCCTACGCGAGACCCCGTCCACCAGGACGTCGGCCACGTGGTAGCCGAGGTCCGGGGTGATGGTGTAGGACTGGGATCGCCTCCGTAGTTGACGGTGGTGATGCCGGCCGGGGTGACGCGAGCCGTTGGCCCCGGCTGATGCGGTGATCGGTGAAGGTGTCGATGGCGAAGGTGGCTGAGATGGTGTGGTCAGCCGTTACGTCTGTGAAGTCGTAGGAGGTCACGGCGCCTACGCTTGACCCCGTCCACCAGGACGTCGGCCACGTGGTAGCCGAGGTCAGGGGTGATGGTGTAGGACTGGGAGCCTCCGTAGTTGACGGTGGTGACGCCTGCCGGGGTCACGCTGCCGTTGGCGCCGAGCTGTGCGGTGATGGTGAAGGTGTCGATGGCGAAGGTGGCTGCAGATGGTGTGGTTGGCCGTTACGTCTGTGAAGTCGTAGGAGGTGACGGCACCTACGCGAGACCCCGTCCACCAGGACGTCGGCCACGTGGTAGCCGAGGTCCGGGGTGATGGTGTAGGACTGGGAGCCTCCGTAGTTGACGGTGGTGATCGCCGGCCGGGGTCGACGGTGCCGTTGGCCCCAGCTGTTGCGGTGATCGTGAAGGTGTCGATGGCGAAGGTGGCGGAGATGGTGTGGTTAGCCGTTACGTCCGTGAAGTCGTAGGAGGTGACGGCACCCACGCGAGACCCCGTCCACCAGGACGTCGGCCACGTGGTAGCCGAGGTCCGGGGTGATGGTGTAGGACTGGGAGCCTCCGTAGTTGACGGTGGTGATCGCCGGCCGGGGTGACGGTGCCGTTGGCCCCAGCTGATGCGGTGATCGTGAAGGTGTCGATGGCGAAGGTGGCTGAGATGGTGTGGTTGGCCGTTACGTCGGTGAAGTCGTAGGAGGTGACGGCGCCTACGCGAGATCCCGTCCACCAGGACGTCGGCCACGTGGTAGCCGAGGTCCGGGGTGATGGCGTAGGACTGGGAGCCTCCGTAGTTGACGGTGGTGACGCCTGCCGGGGTGACGATGCCGTTGGCACCTGCGCTTGCGCGTGATGGTGAAGGTGTCGATGGCGAAGGTGGCGGAGATGGTGTGGTCAGCGGTTACGTTCGTGAAGTCGTAGGTGGTGACGGCACCTACGCGAGACCCCGTCCACCAGGACGTCGGCCACGTGGTAGCCGAGGTCCGGGGTGATGGCGTAGGACTGGGAGCCTCCGTAGTTGACGGTGGTGACGCCTGCCGGGGTGACGATGCCGTTGGCGCCTGAGCTTGCGGTGATGGTGAAGGTGTCGATGGCGAAGGTGGCGCAGATGGTGTGGTTTGCCGTTACGTCGGTGAAGTCGTAGGTGGTGACGGCACCCTACCGAGACCCCGTCCACCAGGACGTCAGCCACGTGGTAGCCGAGGTCCGGGGTGATGGCGTAGGACTGGGAGCCTCCGTAGTTGACGGTGGTGATCGCCTGCCGGGGTGACGATGCCGTTGGCGCCGGAGCTAGCGGTGATGGTGAAGGTGTCGATGGCGAAGGTGGCTGCAGATGGTGTGGTTGCGGTTACGTCGTGAAGTCGTAGGAGGTGACGCGCCTACCGAGGCCCCGTCCACCAGGACGTCGGCCACGTGGTAGCCGAGGTCCGGGGTGATGGCGTAGGACTGGGACGCCTCCGTAGTTGACGGTGGTGACGCCTGCCGGGGTGACGGTGCCGTTGGCCCGAGCTTGCGGTGATGGTGAAGGTGTCGATGGCGAAGGTGGCTGAGATGGTGTGGTCGGCGGTTACGTCCGTGAAGTCGTAGGAGGTGACGGCACCTACGCGAGACCCCGTCCACCAGGACGTCGGCCACGTGGTAGCCGAGGTCCGGGGTGATGGTGTAGGACTGGGACCCTCCGTAGTTGACGGTGGTGATGCCGGCCGGGGTGACGATCCGTTGGCACCGGCGGCTGCGGTGATCGTGAAGGTGTCGATGGCGAAGGTGGCTGCAGATGGTGTGGTTGGCGGTTACGTCTGTGAAGTCGTAGAGGTGACGGCACCCTACCGAGACCCCGTCCACCAGGACGTCGGCCACGTGGTAGCCGAGGTCCGGGGTGATGGTGTAGGACTGGGACGTCTCCGTAGTTGACGGTGGTGACGCCTGCCGGGGTGACGATCCGTTGGCGCCAGCTGTTGCGGTGATGGTGAAGGTGTCGATGGCGAAGGTGGCGCAGATGGTGTGGTTAGCGGTTACGTCGTGAAGTCGTAGGAGGTGACGGCCCCTACGCTGAGCCCCGTCCACCAGGACGTCGGCCACGTGGTAGCCGAGGTCCGGGGTGATGGCGTACGGTCTAGGTCGTCTCCGTAGTTGACGGTGGTGACGCCTGCCGGGGTGACGATCCGTTGGCCCGAGCTTGCCGTGATGGTGTAGGTGTCGATGGCGAAGGTGGCTCGAGATGGTGTGGTTGGCGGTTACGTCTGTGAAGTCGTAGGAGGTGACGGCACCTACGCTGAGCCCCGTCCACCAGGACGTCGGCCACGTGGTAGCCGAGGTCCGGGGTGATGGCGTAGGACTGGGAGTCTCCGTAGTTGACGGTGGTGACGCCTGCCGGGGTGACGATCCGTTGGCGCCTGCGGCTTGCGGTGATCGTGAAGGTGTCGATGGCGAAGGTGGCAGAGATGGTGTGGTTGGCGGTTACGTCTGTGAAGTCGTAGGAGGTGACGGCACCTACCGAGACCCCGTCCACCAGGACGTCGGCCACGTGGTAGCCGAGGTCCGGGGTGATGGCGTAGGACTGGGAGTCTCCGTAGTTGACGGTGGTGATCGCCTGCCGGGGTGACCGATCCGTTGGCACCTGAGCTGCGCGGTGATGGTGAAGGTGTCGATGGCGAAGGTGGCGCAGATGGTGTGGTTGGCCGTTACGTCTGTGAAGTCGTAGGTAGGTGACAGCACCTACCGAGACCCCGTCCACCAGGACGTCGGCCACGTGGTAGCCGAGGTCCGGGGTGATGGCGTAGGACTGGGAGCCTCCGTAGTTGACGGTGGTGATCGCCTGCCGGGGTGACTGATCCGTTGGCCCCGGCGCTTGCGGTGATGGTGTAGGTGTCGATGGCGAAGGTGGCTGCAGATGGTGTGGTTAGCGGTTACGTCTGTGAAGTCGTAGGAGGTCACGGCCCCTACGCGAGACCCCGTCCACCAGGACGTCGGCCACGTGGTAGCCGAGGTCCGGGGTGATGGAGACGGTCAGGTCGTCTCCGTAGTTGACGGTGGTGACGCCTGCCGGGGTGACAGAGCCGTTGGCACCTGCGGTTGCCGTGATGGTGTAGGTGTTGATGGCGAAGGAGGCGTCCAGGGTGTGGTTGGCCGCTACGTCGGTGAAGTCGTAGGAGGTCACGGCCCCTACGCTGAGCCCCGTCCACCAGGACGTCAGCCACGTGGTAGCCGAGGTCCGGGGTGATGGTGACGGTCAGGTCGTCTCCGTAGTTGACGGTGGTGATGCCGGCGGGGCTTACGCTCCCGTTGGCCCCTGCGGTTGCGGTCACCGTGTAGGTGTTGATGGCGAAGGAGGCATGCGATGGTGTGGTCGGCCTTGACGTTGTTGAAGTATAGGAGGTGACAGCGCCCACACTTACGCCGTCCACCAGGACGTCAGCCACGTGGTAGCCGAGGTCCGGGGTGATGGTGAAGGTCTGGTCGGCGTCCGTGGTTTACGGTCACCGCGCCGGACGGGGAGATGCTCCCTCCCGAACCGGCCGTAGCTGTGATCGTGTAGGTCTTGATCGGTGAAGGTAACCGAGATGGTATGGCCGGCGGTAACATCGGTGAAGGTGTAGGAGGTGACAGCGCCAACGCTCACCCCGTCCACCAGAACATCATCGACGTTATACCCGGAATCCGGTGTTATATCGAAGGTCTGATCGGATCCATAGTCTACTGTGACCGAGCCCGAGGGGGCTATCGAACCGTGCGCTCCAGCGGCTCGCGTTGATGGTGAAGGTGTCAATGGCGTAAGTGACCACGACGGTGTGGTCGGCGGTGACGTTATTAATCACGTAGGGGTCAGCAATGGCCACCGGGGTACCGTTATCCGTGATGGAAGCTACGTGATACCCGGTATCCGGAATCAGGTCCACCGAAGCGTTGCTCCCGTAATCCACCGTCTGCGAAGCCGGGTTGACGCTGCCGTTGCCTCCGGATACCGAGGCGGTCACTATAGCCTGTACTATCACCGTTGTCTCCACGTATGCCCCCCGTCGGCAGTGGCCCTTACCGTCGCGGTCCCCGGCGTACCGCTGGTCAGGTAGGTAGTCACCTGGCCATTGGCATCCGTTACCCCCGAAGCGGGCGATATTGTTCCCAAGTCGGTAGTGAAGGAGATGTTGTACCCGGTGCCCACCGGGTTGCCGTTTATATCCCGGGCGGTAGCCACGATGGTGCTCTGGGTGGTCCCGTCAGCATAAATGGTTCCCGGCGTTGCCGTGATGGTCACGCTGTACACGCGCGGAGTCGCGGTTACCGAGGCTGTATCACCAGAAGGATCGGGGTCATATTGATCGAGCGCGGTCATCGAGGCAGTGTTGGTGTGGTTGCCCGGAGTTTACGACAGCCTGGAAGGTAAGGTTCTCGTAGCTCCTGAATTCATGCTGTTGATCGACCAGCTCAACGTGGGCGCTCCGGCGTCACTACGGCTGTTCCCCCAGCGATTGAACCGGCCACGTAAGTGAAGCCCGCGGGAATGACGTCCTGCACCGTTATCTTATGGGCTTTGTCAGGACCATTGTTAGTGACGGTGACGGTAAAAGTAACCGTGGAACCGATATAGGGCGTGGGGTTACTCACACCCTTAGTGAGGCTGATACCACAAGTCCCCGTCCGAGCATTGTAGGGTTCGGTGAAATCGGCCGGCCCATAGGATAGGGCTACTGAGGAACCAACAAGGTTCCCTGTTAACGGATCGAGTTCCTGCAACAATGAAGTCGCATTGAAACCGGCATAGAACCTGCCAGTATGGTCTGCCCCAGCTGCATGGTACCGGCAGTTCCGGTATTGATACGCGTAAAAGTATTGGTGGCAATATCGAATGACCACCACCATGTACCCGTAGACGCGTAAAGAAGCCCGCTTGCGGTGTTGCGCTCTGATGATTATGTCTCCAAAGCCTCTGAACTGGTTGGCCCTGTAACCCGAGATGCCCCTGATGTTCAATCTCCTCTGCGATACGAGACTCCGGCCGTTTGCGGAAAGGGTTACCTCGTATATGTCGTACATATCCCCAATTGCGTAGTTTGTACCGATTGGCGGTATATTCCGGGCCAATATATAGTTTGCCGTCGTAATACGCCCCACCGCCGCTCTCTAGAAGACCTACATTGCCAGGAAAGACAGCGGTGAAGTCATACAAAGTATTGAAAGTTCCCGCAGCCGGGTCCCAGTAATACATGATCTTTCCCAGTCCGTAGTAGCATATGCCGCCATTGTCCGGATTGGCGGCCATGGCATTCCCGGAGCTGGTTGTAGCAGGTGTTATTGTCGTAGCGAGTGTGCTCAGCACCGTCGGGTAGGTGTGTGCTGAAAATCCTGCCATTAGAAGCCCCGCCGTAGACGTAGCTCTCCGCCAGGTCGTTGGCGATCTGCCACACCCGGTGCTCACTCGCGTCCCCGATCTCAAGCGGCCCGACGGTGTAGAACTCCGGCGAGGTCACCGGGGTCTCGTAATCATAGGTGAAGACCGCCGTCTCCCCTGCCCGCCAGCTGCCGTTCCAGACGATGAGTTGCGCCTCCCCCGCTTCAGCCCTACCGGACTCCGCAGCGGGCGTCACGTTGGTCAAGTCGAAGCTCGCCGGCACGACGTCGATGATGTCGCCCGAGTAGTCCTCGCTGAACCGTACCTCAACGGTCATGGGGGTGGGCCCGGCGGGATAGTTACGGGTTGCCGACACCCTCTTCACGATGAACGGTAAGTCGCCCGCCTCCTCCACCACCTGAACGGTGGAGGTCATCGAACGTGTGCCGTTGGCGTGGGTTGCTGTCAGGTCCAGCCGGTACTCCCCACCTGCGTGAACTCAAAATATGCCCGGTAATCCGGCTCGATAAAACCGATTTCCTTGATGCCACAGGTCCCGGTAGGCAGCACTTGCAGGGTCTCCTCCGAGCCGTCCGGTGCTGTCACCTTCAGGTTTACGTCGGCGTCCCCGACGATATCCCCACGGTCATCCAGCACGCCGATGTGGATATCCGCCGTCTGTCCTGCCACGTAGACGTCCTGGTCGGCGTCGAGGGACAGGACTCCCCAGGCGAAGTCCTGCTCGAACTCGCTGACCTCGCCGGTGATCGGGTTGTCGACAGTTATCGTCGCCTTGTACATCCCGGGAGTGAAGCTCCGGAGTGGATCGATGACCATGACCACCGAGCCCGCCTGGAAGCGGATGTTCTCTTCGGGAACCTCGAAGCTATCACCCCATCGGTCGGTTGACCGTGACCCGCAGGATACTGGATTCCTCGACGCCGTCAACGGGTGTGGGCGCCCCGGCCTGCTTCTATCCCCTGCCGGCCAGCACCCCGGCGATGATGCCGCCGACATCCCTCTGCGAGATCTCCTTTTCCGCGGCAGCTACCCCGGCAATCTCCGAGATGACCTGTTCCTGGATGGCGCCTGACAGCGGCTTACCTTCAACTCCGGCGGCCTTCTCCAGGTCTGCCGGCCTGGTTGAGGCGAACAGCAATGCGCGATAAGCTTCCTCCAGCGAAAGCTCTTCACCCTCGCTCCGGTTGGAGAAGTCGAGGTCGGCGAGTTTGATGGCGATTTCACCAGGGGTTACGCCTGGCGCGTTCTCAAGCAGGATGGATGTCAGCCTGCCGCTACCCAACGAACCGGCGACGATAGCAGGCTCGCGGACCGGTGCCTTGACGGCGCCTACGACACCGGAAGAAGCGACACTAGTGTCTCCGGTCACGAAGGCCAGGAGCGGGGAGAACTGGCGAAAATATCATTAAAAAGGCCGCCAGCAGGACCACTACGTTTCCTGCCAGCCCGGGCTTCGTCTTTATTCTCAATTTCTCGCCTCCTTGCCTCGTGTCCTTAAGAGTACGATCCCTGTTTTAAACCCTAACCGTATGACGCCGTTGCCAATATGATGATGCTCATCGGCCGGCCCCCGGTTCATGATTCAAATCATATAGCGCCTCAGTCCACTCTAAGCAGGCGTTTTCATCCTCTCGTTATTTAGACGGCTATATATTAGACAATTGAGACATAAATCCTGTTACAGGTGGATTTTCGCAGGTTAAAGGTTAATATACAAAGGCGGGCGGCGAAGCATTGATTTATTGAAATACCCCTCTGAACATGGGTTTCTCCGCACGCGATGCTTTCCCGCTTGCCTGATAGGGGTCAGCTGACGGGTGGGTGCCGGTCCGCCCAGGGACGCGCCTCCTCCAACTGTGCCGCCAGGCGGAACAGGGTGGCCTCGTCCCCGAAGCGAGCCACGAAATGGGTACCGACCGGCAGGCCAGCTTCGTTCCAGAAGAGGGGCACGCTCATGGCCGGCTGCCCGGTTATGTTGCACACCGGGGTGAAGGGTACGAACTCGGCCGCGCGGATGATGCCGTACAGCGGGTTCTCGGGCGGCGACTCGAAGGTGCCCAGGGGCACGGGGGGCTCCGCCAGGGTGGGGCTGAGCCACAGGTCGTAGTCGAGGAAGAAGCGGGCCACCTCGCGGGAGACCCTCTGCAGAACGGTGATGGCCAGGAGGTAGGCCGGGGCGCTGGTAGCCTCCCCCATCTCGCGCAGGGCCCAGGAAAGCGGCTCCATCAGTTCCGGGGTGGGTTCCTTGCAGGTGGCCGCGGCCATGCCGTCGATGCTCCAGGCTATCCCCGCCGACCACAGGGCCAGGAAGGCCGGGGTCAACATCTGCCCGTCGATCATCGGGTGTGTCCTCCTCCATTTCGTGACCCAGCTCCGAGCAGAGCTTCACCGCGTCCAGCACCGCCTCTACGCAGTCCCCGTGTACAGGGCTTCCTGTAGGCGACTTGGTCGTGTAAGCGATGCGCAGCTTCCCGGGATCAGCGCCTACTTCCTCGAGGAAAGGACGGGCCGGCGGCGGGGCCCAGTACGGGTCGCCCACATCCGGGCCCGATGTGGCATCCAGCAGCGCGGCTGAGTCCCGCACCGAGCGGGTGACGGCATGCTCCACGATGAGGCCGCCCATGACGTCCCCGAGGGAGGGGCCGAAGGGATTGCGCGCCCGGGTGGGCTTCAGGCCGAAGACACCGCAGCATGAGGCGGGAATGCGGATGGAGCCTCCTCCATCGTTGGCGTGGGCCATGGGCACCATCCCGGCCGCCACCGCCGCCGCCGACCCGCCGCTGGACCCGCCGGTGGTCACACCGGTGTTCCAGGGATTGCGGCAGGGGCCGTAGAGGTGCGGCTCGGTGGTGGGCAGGATGCCGAACTCGGGAGCGTTGGTCTTGCCGACAATGATCAGTCCGGCCTTCTTCTGCCTGGCCACCAGCTCGCTGTCCTGCTCGGGCACGAAATCCTTGCAGAAGGCGGATGCGCTGGTGGTCGGCACCCCCCGCAGGTCCGCCAGGATCTCCTTCAGCAGGAAGGGCACCCCGGTGAAGGGACCCTGGGGCAACTCGCCCTTCGCGGTCTCACGCGCCTGCTCGAACAGGGGCGTGACCACCGCATTCAGTTCCGGATCGAGCCGCTCGATACGCTCGATGGCCGCCTCCACCAGCTCCTCTGCCTTTACTTCCTTCTTCCGGACCAGATCCGCCTGGGCGGTGGCATCCATAAATGCGAATTCATCCGTGGCGGCCATATTCCTTACCCCCTTTAAAATAATCGCTTCGTTTAGCGTATTATCCCCATCTTTCATGACGGCAAACTAGGCGGCCGGGAGATCCGACGCTCTTCCACTTCGTGTTAAGATTATCAACGGAGGTTTGAGATGGGACTGCTGGAAGAACTGGAGAGTTCGGCGGGCTCTGGACGTCTTCGGGGTGGCGGATGCCCAGGCATACGACGAGAAGGCGCCCCCGGGCCACCGTCCCGCCGACCACCTCAAGGGCGCGCGCTCCATCGTGCTGGTGGGCCGGCGCATGCTGGACGTCCCGCTGGACGGCCTCCCCGCCCTGCGCAGGGAATACACCGCCAACTTCCACGTGGCCAACTCCGGGTTGAACGAGGCGCTCTTCCGTCTCTGGGCTTGCTGCAGACCCGTGGGTTCAAGGTGTTCCCCATCCCCTACCTGGAGATGCCCGGCTGGAACCTGGATAAACGCCCGGCCTGGATGCTCCAGGCCCTGCGTCCCCTGCTCACCCTTTCCAGGGTGCGAGAGGTGATGAACGAGAAGGTCCTCTGGGAGAACCTCTCCTACCGCCACATGGCGGTGGAGGCGGGCCTGGGCGAGATCGGCCTGAGCAACCTCCTGCTCCACCCCGAGCACGGCACCAGGCTGCGTTTCGTCGCCCTGCTCACCGACGCCGAACTCCCCGCCAGTGGACCGCTGGAACCCTCACTCTGTCAGCCGAAAGAATGCGGTTATGCCTGCGTCCGGGCCTGTCCTGCCAATGCCCTGAATAAGGAGGGCGGCGGCACGGACAAGGCGGCCTGCCTGAAGCACTACATCAAGCTGGGCCTGCCGGGGATGAGCGGCCTGCGCTGCGGCCTTTGCGTGGCGGCCTGCCCCGTGCACCGCGGGTCCAGGCGACGTCCTACTTGAGCATCATCTTCTCGAAGATGATGCTGCCGGCGGCGCGCTCGTGGACGCTTCCCAGGTCCACGGTCAGCTCCAGTTCGCCGTGGAAATCGAAGTAGAAGGGTTTCCCGACGAACAGGTGGGCCAGGGGGCGCTCCCACCTGGGCAGCACTTCGGACAGGTCGACCGCGTCGAGCAGCTTTACGTCGCGCAGGGCCAGGTGCACGTCACCCTCCTCGGTGTGCCAGTGCCAGTCGAGCAGCTCCGGGTAGGTCTTGTCGCCCGGGCCCTTTACGAACTGGCGCGTCACCAGCGTCAGGGGGTCCGCGTCGTCGGTGAGTACCTCATCGCCCTTCGCCAGGTAGAACAGCGGGGTCTTCTTCCTGCCTCCGATGCCGGAGGACTTGCGGTCGGTCAGCATGGCGAAGACCAGGGTGAAGTCGCCGATATGACCGCGGCCCCAGTACCAGTGGTCGAGGACCGTTCCCAGGTTGACGTTGGACCAGTTGTGGTCGTGGTAGCAGGTGCCCTTGAGCGGGCGGGTCTCGCCGTCGACGGTCAGGGTCCCCTCGACCGTCCCGTACGGCACCGGCACGACCCATCCGGACCAGGTGGTCCTGGTCTCATCGACGAAATCGACCCCGCCGTTGGGGCGCCACGACGGCGCGCCCCTGTCGAAGGCGAGGTCGAGCACGACCCCTTCGCCCTCGTTGTGCATCTCGTAGTGGTCGAGGTCGCCCTTCCAGTGGTTCGGTCCCATGGTCACGTCGCAGGCCTCGGTGGAGGATGAGAAATCCGCGGCCGTGTAGTCGATGGTCACCTTGCGCTTCTCGCCCGAAGCGTCCTTGATTATCGTCGTGACGTTCGGCGTCAGGGGCGGCTTGGTCGGCTTCTTGGCCTTGGTGGTGTAAGTGACCACGATGGTCGTACCGTCCTCGTAGATCGAGTCGAAGTACCACCACTCGAAGGTATCCTCGAGCCCGTTGGTGCGGTAACCGTCCTCCCACGGCTCCACCGGCTGCGCGTTGTCTTCGGGCACGGTTGTTGCGCTGTTCTCATGTCTCTTATCAGCATCGTTGGTCATGTCGGTGGTTCCTTTCAGTTCTCTGATGCCCTGCTATTCCTTTGGGCTGCCGAAAAGAATGGTGCCCTTGTTCCCCACCACCCAGACGTGGTTCAGGTCGAGGGCGCTCACATCGTAAAGGTCGCTGAGGGGAATGGCGCCGGCGGGAACGGGCGCGGCGGGGTTGGGCTGTTCTCTCCAGGAGGATCCGTCGAAGAAGACGATGACTCCGTTCCCTCCCACGGCCCAGACATGAGTCGGATCGAGTGCGTTCGCGCCGATAAGATGTTCGACGGTCTGGCTCGTCTGGGGCTTCCAGGTGGTGCCGTTGAAGAAGAAGATGGTGCCGTTGGCCCCCACCGCCCACACGTGTTTCGCATCGAGAGCGGTTACGCAGAAGAGGTCGTTGGTGGTTGCCATGGTCTTGGCTGGACCAGGACGAGCCGTCGTAAAAGGCGGTCGTCCCGCTGCTGCCAACGGCCCAGACGTGGGTGGTGTCGAGGGCGGAGACGCTTTCCAGGAGGGGTACGCCGGGGTTGGGCTGTTCGCTCCAGGAGGTCCCGTCGAAGAAGAGGATGATGCCTTCCTGTAACGATGTGCCGTTTCCCACTGCCCAGACGTGGGTGGGGTCGAGGGCGGAGACGCTTCGCAGATAGATCCCCGGTACGGAAAACTGCACATCCCAGGCAGTTCCGTTGTAGAAGAGGACGTTCTCCGCCCCCACCGCCCAGACGTGGGTGGGGTCGAGGGCGGAGACGCTTTCGAGGGCGGAGACGCTGGGGACCGGCTGTTCGCTCCAGGAGGTCCCGTCGAAGAAGAGGATATTGCCCGCCCGCCCCGCTGCCCAGACGTGGGTGGGGTCGAGGGCGGAGACGCCTCCGAGGTCGCTCTTGAGAGAGGCGGACTCCGGAAACCGTTGTTCCTGCCACAACCAGTTGTCGTCATTCTCCTGTGTCGCTCCATCGTTAGACCCGCAGCTGATCAAGCCAAAGCACAAGATAAGTAAAAGAGCCGTGAAGATCGTTCTTCTCATGCTACCCCCCCTATCCTCGTGACCAAACAGGCCAGACATTGTTCGTCTGACCTGCTCTTTCCTGGTGGGCCCAGAGGGACTCGAACCCCCGACACGCGGATTATGAGTCCGCTGCTCTGACCAACTGAGCTATGGGCCCGTTTTTCCTGATAGATTATAGCACTTTCAGGCATCCCCGGGAGGGGGTGGGAAAACAGGCGGTTGCGGCGGTTGCGGCGGCATCGGAGGCGGTGGCGGCTGGTACGGCCCGTATGCCTGCGGCGGGCGCTGGGGCCATTCGGGCGGTTGCGGCATGTAGGGCGGGTATATCTCCCGGGCCAGCCGCTCTCGCCGGCTGACCAGCAGCACCACCAGGAGGAGCACCAGCATCAAGCCGAGCGCGAAGGCGATGATGCCCAGGGCCACCCAGTTGACCTCGGAAGGGTCATCTCCGGTCTTTTCCGTCACCTTGGGCTGCTGCTCGAGGACCTCGCCAAGCTCCCCGCCCTGGCTCCCCAGGGCGGCCACGGCCGCCGACAGGTCTTCCTGCGCGGTTGAGAACACGACGAAGGTCTCCTCCCCGTCCAGGCTCAGGGCGGCGCTCCCCTTACTCCCGGCATCCCAGACGGCCCAGCCGTCCTCGATATCGTAAGATCCTTTGTCTAGGTCAAAACGGCTTTCCACGTATTCCCCGAACAGGCCCGCGAACTCCTCGGCCTCGGACTCGCTGTCCCAGGTCAGGTCGATGACCATGACGTTCCCGCCGCTCTCCGCGTTGGAGTAGTAGCGGTACTGGCTGCCACCCCATCCTTCGGCGCCGCTCTCGGAGTCCATATCGGACAGTTCCGTCATCAGCAGCTCGGCGACGTCGAACTCCCCGATCACGTTGGTGTCGGCAAGCTCCCACCCCGCCCCGAGGGACGAGGCGATGTCGGGGCACTCCACCTGGTCCGGCGGCTCGTGCGACAGGTACTTCTCCGGGTGCATGACCTGCTCGGTGGAGGCCGGGGGGTCGGAGTACGCGGCGTCGATGGTCTCGAACTCCTCCCGGTCGTAGAGCACGTTGACGAAGGCCTCGCCCTCCGTGTAGGGAAAGAGCAGGCTGTCCTGGATGTATTGGGGCGCTTCGTCGAACTTGCTGGTCTCGGTGTCCCCGTAATCCTCCATGATTTCCATTAAGTCCTCGTAGCTCAAGGTCTCCTGGTAAAAGGTCATGGTCAGGGTGGCGTCGCCTTCGATGAGACAGGTAGCGGCGTAGTCGGCGTCCAGGTTGGTGCTGTCCGGGTTGTCGTACGGCGGCTGGTCCAGGTGGTAGTGCTGGTCCTGCAGGGCATGGGTGATCTCGTGGCTGAGATATATCTCGTCCATCGCGTTCATATCCTCGCCCTCGGAGATGATGGCCAGGTACTTCTCCTCGGGATCGTAGAAGCCAGCGATCTGCTCTGTATACAACCCCAGCATGATGTCGTAGTAATCGTCACTCTCCTCGAGGAACCCCATCAGCTTGAGGAGGGACTCGTCCCTCGCCCACTCCTCCGCCGTGTAGTCTTCGTTGAGGTCGTCGATGAGCATCTGCTCCAGCTCGTCGACGGTCATGAAGCGTACGTCGATGGGCTCCAGTTCCTCGAGGCCGCGGATATCCTCCGTCTCCTGTTCCACTTCCTCGATGGTCTGCATGGTCCCCGGCGTCTGCGCCAGGACCATCGAGGCCATTATCAACAGGGAAAACAGTACCAGGGCGGCGATGCGGACGGTGCGTCTCATGCTGACTCCCTTCGGCGTTTTTATTTCTTAGACGTCCTAATCATAGACAAAGGACACCGTATTGTCAGCGAGTTATCTCAGCCCAGGCCCGCCTTCTCGCACCACCGCTCGATGACGCAGGTGCCGCAGCGTGGGTTACGGGGCGCGCAGGTAGCGCGGCCGTGCGATATCAGGTTCAGGTGGAGGCGCCCCTTGAGCTCGTCGGGGATCGCCGCGTCCAGGATGAGGTGGGCCCGGTCCAGGTCGGCGCGCTGCGGGACCCACCCCAGCCGCCGGCTCACCCTGTAGATGTGCGTGTCCACCGGGAAAACAGGCCTGCCGTAGTAGAAGATGAGCACCACGCTGGCGGTCTTGCGCCCCACCCCCGGGAGCGAGATGAGGAAATCGAGGATGCGCCCGGTCTCCCAGTCATCCAACTGCCGGAGGTCGAGCGAACCCAGTCTCTCCTTGATCAGCCTCAGAACCCGCTGGATCCGCTCGGCCTTGATGCGCGAGATGCCCCCGGGGCGGATGGCCTCCTCCACCATGGCGGTATCCGCCTCCAGCACCTCCGGCCAGGTGGGACAGGCCTGCTTGAGCCGGGTGAAGGCGCGGTCCGAGTTGATGTCGCTGGTGTTCTGGGAAAGGATGGTGAGGACCAGGCCGTCCAGGGGGTCCCCCACCCCGCGCATGCCGTCCCGCCGGCCGTACTCCTCCGCCAGCTTGCGGTCTACCGTGCGTATCGTGCGCCTGGAGGGCTGGTCCAAGCCGCTACTTGGCCTTCTTAGCGGCGGTTTTCCTGGCCGCGGGCTTTTTGGCGGCAGGTTTCTTCGCAGCCGGCTTCTTGGCAGGCTTCTTGGCCGCGGGCTTGATATCGTCCTGCTTGTCGAAACTCCCCGCGGCGTCACACTCCGGGCATACCTTCGGCTTACACCGGGTGTCTTTGACGTATCCGCACTTCGAACAGACGAACTCCGCCATCTCGCACCTCCGTTTGCTTCTCAGGCTTTACGTTTTACACAATGCCGTACTTTTCCGCATTGGCGTCGGCGATGGCCTGGATGGCCTTGACCTGCTCCTCCCCACCGCCTTGGAAGAGGTGGGCGAACCGCTTCTGCGGCTTGAGATACTCCTCCACCGGCTTTAAGTCCTTCTCCTTGACCTGCTTGACCGCCGTCACCTCCCCCTCCACCATCTCGAAGACCGGGTAGAGGCAGGTCTGCATGGCCAGGCGCGCCACGCTGAGCGACATGTTGGTATCGATGCCCCAGCCGGGCACGCAGGGCACCAGCACCTGCAGGTAGGACGGACCCCGTACCTGCATGGCCTTCTGGACTTTGCGCATGAGGTCGCGCGGCTCGCTGACCACCGCGGTGGCCACGTAGGGAACCCGGTGGGCGGCGGCTATCTCTGGCAGGTTCTTCTTGCGGGTGCGGTTGCCCCACGACTCCACGCCGGGGGGCGAGGTGGTGGTGCGAGCGTCCAGCGGGGTCAGGCCGGAGCGCTGGTAGCCGGTGTTCATGTAACCCTCGTTGTCGTAGCAGACGTAGACCACCTCGTGCCCGCGCTCCCACATGCCGCTGATGCAGCCCATGCCGATGTCGGCGGTTCCCCCGTCCCCCGCCTGGCAGATCACCTTCATGCCCTCGTAACGCCCCATCACCTTGAGCGCGGCCTCCATCCCCGAGGCCACCGCCGCAGCGTTGTCGAAGAGCGAGTGGATCCAGGGCACCTCCCAAGCGGACTGGGGATAGCGGGTGGTGTAGACCTCCAGGCAGCCGGTGGCGTTGGCCACCATCACCCGCGGGCCCGCCGCCTTGATGACCAGGCGCGCCCCGATGGCCTGCCCGCATCCGGCGCAGCCGGTGTGCCCGGGCTCCATCAGGTTGATGATCTTCCGCTCCTCCGGGCTCATTCGCCCTCATCCCCCTTCATCAGGTCGGACCGCAGGGTGCGGAACTCCACCCGGCAGGCCGGGCTCTCGGCCAGGTCCCGGGCTATCCGCATTATCTCCTCCACCGTTATGTCCCGGCCCCCCAGCCCCATGATGAATGAGGATATCTCGGGTGACTCCTCCCCGCAGAAAGCGGAGCGCATCTCCGAGCAAAGGACCCCCTCCAGCCCGAGGGAGACGTCTTTCTCGATGACCCCCACCACCTGGTTGGGACGGAGGGCGTCGTGTATGGCGTCCTTGGGGAAGGGGCGCAGGCAGCGCAGTTTGAGCAGGCCCACCTTCAAGCCCTCCTCGCAAAGACGGTCCACCGCCTCACGCATGGTGCCCAGCAGCGAGCCCATGGATACCAGCACCACGTCGGCCTCTTCCATGCGATAGGAATCGATAACTCCCCCGTGATATCGCCCGAAGGCCTCCTTGAACTCCGCGGCAACGCGTTTAATGGTTGAGCGCGCCTCCATCATGTCCATGTGCAGGTGGAAGCGGGTCTCCAGGTAAGCGTCCGGGCCCACCATGGCGCCCATGGTGAAGGGGTTGTCCGGGTCCAGGTAATATTCGGGCCGGTAGGGGGGAAGAAAAGCGTCCACCTCTTCCACGGAGGGGATGTCCACCGGCTCCCAGGTGTGGGTGAGAACGTACCCGTCCATGCACACCATCACCGGTATCATCAGCTCCTCGGCGATCTTGAAGGCCTGGATGTGGGTGTCCACCGCTTCCTGGTTGTCCTCGCAGAAGAGGATGATCCACCCCGAGTCCCGCAGGGAGACCGCGTCCTGCTGGTCGTTCCAGATGTTGATGGGAGCCGAGACGGCGCGGTTGGCGCAGGTCATCACCACCGGCAGCCGCAGGCCGGCGATGTTGAAGATGACCTCGGTCATCAGCAGCAGGCCCTGCGAGGAAGTGGCGGTGTAGGCACGCGCTCCCACCGCGCTGGCCCCCAGCACGATGGAAGCTGCCCCGAACTCGCTCTCGGCCAGCACGAAACCGGCCTGCAGCTCATCGTCGGAAGCCATCTTGGCCAGGTGCTCCACGATGTGGGTCTGGGGGGTGATGGGATAGGCGCAGGCCACCTGGGGACGGCAGCGCGCTATCGCTTCCGCCACCGCGATGGAGCCCTCGGCGATGATCTTCATTCCTCACACCCCGCTTCCAGCACCATGTCGATGTCGTCCACCGGGCACTCGTGGGCGCAGATGCCGCAGCCCTTGCAGTAGTCCAGGTTGACGTCGAACTTCTTCTTGTCCAGCTGGTAGACGGTCCCCTCCGGGCATCCCAGGAAGCAGGCCTGGCATCCGATGCAGTCCTTCTGCTTGTAGACCGGGTGTTTTCCCCGCCAGGCCCGGGTCTGGTTGGCGAGAGACGTTCCCGGCTTTACCTTGCGTCCGACGAAGATGCGCATCTCAGCCGCACTCCCCGATGGCCTCGCAGGCCTCCATGGTGGCCTGGGCTTCCTTCTCTCCCAGTTCGCCCGGGTAGCGCCGTTTGATTATCTCCATTACGGCATCCCGGTTCACCAGCTTGCTGGCGCAGGCGAAGGCTCCCACCATGACCACGTTGAAGTATGGGCGCCCGATGACATCGAGGGCGATGCGCAGGGCGGGGACGGTTATCACCTTTATCTCCTGGGGGATGGGCAGCTCCTCCCGCGGTTTGGTGGAGTTCACCAGCACCATTCCGTCCGGCTTCAGGCCTTCCAGTACGCTGTCCGCGTAGAGCAGGCCGGGGTCCTGCACGATGAGGTAATCCGGTTCGTAGACCTGCTGCCGCAGGCGGATGGGCCTGGTCACTGATGCGCACGAAGGCCAGCACCGGGGCCCCTTCCCGCTCCGCCCCGAAGCTGGGGAAGGCCTGGGCGTACTTCCCGTCGTGGAAGGCCGCCTCGGCCAGCAGCTCGAGCGGCGGTGACGTTGCCCATGCCGCCGCGCCCGTGCACGCGTATCTCCTTCATGCGGCGCCTTTCTTATGGTTGTCTTCCTCTTGGGTATTATAACCAGCCCTTGCCGGAGTAAAACTTGAGAAGCCACCCCACGTGCCTTATAATTCTACCGTTGATAACGTTCCTCGGTAGCTCAATCGGTAGAGCGGGTGGCTGTTAACCACTAGGTTGGGGGTTCGAGTCCCTCCCGGGGAGCCAGCAATACAAGCGGGTGCGCAAGCATCCGCTTTATTCTTTTCTAAGGTGAAATAGTAGGAGTACTTGATTAACCTGCTAAGGTTTCGCTCTTTTGTTCTGTCATACAGGTTTGTTTTGAACGCCTGTTCTTAATCCTATTTCTAATGAGATGGATTGTTGAGCCAAGGAAAGAAAGGAACATACCTATGGCTACAATGATTGTCCCAGAGCCAACAGTTTCATCGAACCCAAATGCCGTTCTTGAATACGCCTCTGAACTAAGAACATCGTACATAAACAAGAACATTGCTGTTCCAAGAAGTGACAGAATAGAAATAGATATGTAATACCAATTCCTGTTCCAGCCCCAGAAACACGATAAGCCTAAGCCGATTATCATCAAAGCAAATATATCAAGCGGAACCCCAAAAGAAGGATAAGAAAACAGCATACGATAGACCTCGACATCATAAGGAGAACTATGGTTAGGCCGATAAGGATCGCTATACAAATGCTGAGTATAGTAAGGAAGCATGCTCCCTATGATAATGACAATGCCAGCAACTACCAGAATACCTGGAACAATTAGATCTTGAGGCTTCATATTTCTTTGCATCTGCCCTCCTCGCGTGACTATTTTACCACCCAACGAAGTAGTATTGCTTCACCGCTCAGACTGGAGGGGCCTTTTCAATAGGCAATGGGCATCATAGGAACGCAAACAACCTGCTCTGAATCCATCAGTCTGGTTCTAATGTCGTCCACGATGGGGAGCCAGCAATACAAGCGGATGTGCAAGCATCCGCTTTTGCTTATCATAATTACAAAACTGAGGTTTTCGTTTCCTTGAAGCTTTAGCATTTCATATTGTAATCAAGTTTATTAAATATTTGATGCATGCTTCGTGGGCTCTATTTCTCATCCAGTCTGTCTTGTTCTGCCAGGGATCTAGCCTCTCTGCGAAGCATCGTCCTCTCCACCCAGGGTGCCATTAGGTATGGGATAAAAAAGACAACGCAGAATACAGCGGCATAGGTATAGCCACTCAGATTGGTTGTGAACAATAGGATAAGGAAGACTATTGTTAGAGCTACATCGCATACTATCAGCAGAATCCATGCCTTAGTCTTGGCCTTCATGTTTGACATTATTTGCATGACCTCCCTTTCAAGATTCTACCATTCATTAATCATCAATTCATTAACGTCCAGGCCAGAGTATGTTTAGCTGGTAACACAACACATAGGAATAAAGACGTCCTGTTCCGAATCCATCAGTCTGGTTCTAATGTCGTCCACGATGGGGAGCCAATAATAAAGCGAGGCCGAAAGGCCTCGCTTTATTATCTGAGCTCTTAGTCACCAGTGTCACAATCTTCGAGACCAGGCCCCCACCTCACTAAACATGAGCCCTATGAGCCGGTTTATTCACGATGTATTTCTCTCACCCTGAATCTGTGCACTGGAATCCAAGGCGATCCCATGCCAGAATATCCAGAAAGAGGCGATGGCCTGTTCCCTTCTGCATGATTGTGGATTTAACCTGAGGGGTGTCTCGACCCGGAAAGCCGAAGGAGGCTGCTCAATAAATGGACCAGCTTTCGCGCCGAGAGCAAAAGAAGATCAATAATCGTAACGCCATCTTTGAAGCGGCGGAGGAGCTCTTTTCCGCTCGGGGCTTCCAGGGCACCACCCTTGAGGCCATATCGGAGAAAACAGGGCTCTCCAAGGGGACCGTATACCTCTACTTCAAGAGTAAGGAAGAGCTCTATCTCATGGTCTGCATCAAGGGTCTCGAGGGTTTTAGCGAGGAACTAGCAGAAAAAGTCAAGAGAAAGAGGGGCCTCGAAGGAAAGATAAAGACCATTTATCTCACCTACATAGAGTATTCCATACGCGTGCCCATGGTCTTCCGCGTGGTGCAGGACCTTTTTGTGGAGAGGTTCCGGCAGAACATCTCTGAGAAGACGCTCAACGGCATCATTGCAGCTATCATGGAGTTGCTGAACTACGGAAGCGGATTCGTGCGGGAGGGAATCGATGCCGGTATCTTCCGTAGGGACCTCGATCCCTATGCATTCAGTGTCTTGTGCTGGAGGATAGCGGCGGGCCTGATCGAACTGGCGCTCCTTAAAGATCCCAAGATCGTGGAGCATGGCGTCCTGGAGCATATGTTCGATTTGTCCATCGACCTCCTGCTACAAGGTGCGGAAGCAGAGTAGAGAAAATAAAGGGTCCGCACTCTTGCATATGTTATTCCTTATAAGCAGCCCTGCCGCCACCCAGTTAAAGAGTATTGACTTATTATGAACGCGTTCATTATTATTAACTTGGGTTTCTAAGGGGCAACGAAGGGCACCATGAGAGAAATAAAAAAAGGGGGGGGCAGCAAGTTATGAAGGCTGACGTAATATCCAATTTCCGGCGTTTTCTTTCATTGATCTTATACACCATTACCATTTTCATCGAGGATCATTTCAGTTTCATAATACCGATCTCATTCAATCGATCAACGAATGAGCTGAAAAAGAATCCAGACAAGTTGATCAATAACATTAAGGATAGCCTTGCCATAAATGAAGTCGAGTCTTTCAATACTTATTCCGTAATACGCGAGGAACACGGCAAAGATCAGTTCGTCACCGGGTTGCAGCTAACATACTTGGACCAAGATGGTCGCTCTAAGTCAGAAGACATCGTCGTTAAGTTTCTCTCCTTAAAAAACGAACCCCTGTTACTCGATTCATTGAAATCAGCCCTCTATAGTGGATTGAACCGCGAAGTTGAGTTCTACAAGGGACTATCGAAAAAGATACCTTTTGTAACCGCAAACTGTCTGTTTACCGATTCGATTCCGTTATTGTACAGGGCTGTCATCGTCATGGAGGCGCTGTACCCGGATTATCGAGTAGACGATTATATCGGATGCACTCCAGACCAGACGAAAGCAGTTCTAAGTAATATATCGAAGATGCATGCAAAATTTTGGGACAGGGTATTCATGGACCCCTCTTTAAATTGGATTCCTGACAAACATGCATTGGGTTACCTATGGTTTCTTGACTACATCACGAAGAAGGAGACGGTGTGCAAAGAATTATGGAAGGCTCTTTATAAATACTTCACCAACCATCCGTTAACCATAGGGCATGGTGACTGCCGGCCAGGGAATATCATGTGGTACAACGATGGATTGATTGCGCTGGTTGACTGGCAGTTTGCCAATGCAAGTATCGGAACCTGGGATGCATCGTATTGTATTATCATGTCCAGTGATGTGGAGATCAGAAGGAAATATGAAGAGGAGCTGATTAATTACTATTATGATAATCTTTCTGGCTCTTACAAAGACTATTATTCAGAGGATCTCTCATACTCGAGAGAACAGTGCCTGGAGGACCATCAGCTGCTGAAATTGGTTCTGGGGCTATATGGGTGGGGTGCCCTCATCACACATATGTTTGACAGATATGGGAATGACCCTCGAGATGTCCGATCCTGGGCAGACAGAATCACATCAGCAATAACCGACCTTGACACAGATTTCGTGTCAAGAAAACTCGGCATACCATGCTCCGTTGTTGATGATTTCAAAGTAATCATGTCGGATGCACGTGATCTGACAAAGGAAAGATTTGTTGAATAATCCTATATCAGAAGGACACGTCCAGAAACCATTGTCCGTCGTTAAAGAATTCACCTTTAGCCTCTAATGTGAGCGGTGATGAGAAGACCGGCCCGTCGGTAACCACCGTGTGGAACTCTCCCGCCTCTCCTGAAACATCGATTCCCAACCCTGTGAACTCCTGGATGAGGGCCTCGTCCAACGTTTTCCCCAGAAATCGCCTGTCCAGGTCATCTTCTCTCACCGCAATGATCGTTGCCTTAAACCCGGCACCAAGTAGTTCGTCGATCAATTCACTTCTGCTCTTTTTCCAGAGAGGCAGGCATGCATCTCATACCGACTGATGAGCAGACGCGTGAAACCCACTCTCGATGTTCCTCAAGATCGATGTCGCCGAATACTCCGACCTCGACCCCTTCCTGCCTCAGCCCCTCAAGGATCGAAATAAGAGCTTCCTCATACCCCTCCCAGGATGTCTTGCGGGTTATCAGGGGAATGCCTATTAATGATGCCTGCTTGCCGATCAAACCGATCGGAAGCCTATGGCCCCTGGAAGCCCCGCCTTCCTCGTATTCCATGGTCACCAGGAATCGGGGGACTCCCCCTTCCCGGATGGCATGATAGAGTGCCAGGCAGGCGTCCTTTCCCCCGCTCCAGGAGCAGAAGAAGTGTTTTTCTTCAACAATGGCCATGGCCCCGTCCCGCCTTCCTTGTCATATGGCTTCCTTCTTCCCCAATGGGATTTTACCAGCAATCAGGGTCACTCCCGCCACGTATTCGTTTGCAGTTATAATGTTGGTTAGGAAGAGGGCGAATGACAAACATCCGTTAAGGGGGATCCAGATGAAAAAGAAAGGCGAGGAGTCCTTTGGGGAAAGGGTCAGGAGGCTGAGAGAGGCAAAGGGGATCGGCATGGAAGCCCTGTCGAACGATACCGGTTATCCGGAGGACTTCCTGGAGGATATCGAGGATGACAAGATAGCTCCACCGGTGGCGGTAGTCCTTCAGTTGAACCGGGTATTGAACGTTGATACGGATCAGCCACAGGGTGCGCGCGGCAATGAAACCGCCCGGAAGAGGAAGACGAGCCACAAGAAGCGGGTTGCGTCGTATGCCTATGAGTCCCTTACCGTACCGGGAGAGCAGAAGCATCTGAATGCCTACCGGGTGACCATTGACCCGGAAACCGAGCATAAGGGGGTCGAATACCACCATGAGGGGGAGGAATTCATCTATGTCATCCAGGGCGGCCTGAAGATCCAGGTCGGCCAGAAGACCTCGACTGTCAAGCAGGGTGGGTGCATCAACTTCGACTCCTCGATATCTCACAAACTAAGCAATCCGACTAAGGAAAAGGCAGAGCTCCTGGTGGTCGTATATGTGCCTTAAGGAGGGGATATGTCTTTTCAACTGACAGAGGAACAGAAGATGGTCAGGCTCATGGCCAGGGACTTCGCCAGGAAGGAACTGGAACCCGTGGCCGCCCGGAGGGACAGGGAAGAAATATTCCCGATGGACGTGGTCAAGAAGATGGGCGGGCTCGGCATGCTGGGGATGATGGTGCCGATCGAGTATGGTGGGGCCGGCGCCGGGGCCGTCAGCTACTGCCTGGCACTCCAGGAGATCGCCTACTCATGTGCGTCGACAGCGGTGACCATGTCCGTGGCCAATCTTTCCACCGAGCCGTTGCTGAGGTTCGGGGATGAAGCACAGAAGGCCAGGTATCTCATCAAGCTGGCCGAGGGAGAACTGCTGGGGTGTTTCGCTCTTACCGAGCCGGGGGCCGGATCGGACCCGGGGAGCCTTGCCATGAGGGCGGAGGACAAAGGAGACCATTACCTGGTCAACGGCACCAAGGTGTTCATCACCCACGGGCAGTATGCCGACGTGATCAATCTCATCGCCAGGACCGGTCCCGAAAAAGGCAGCAAGGGCCTCTCGGCTTTCGTCGTGGAAAAAGACACGCCGGGGATCTCCATCGGCTCGAAGGAAGACAAGATGGGCTTGAGGGCTTCCAATACGGTGGAACTCCTCTTCAATGACTGCAGGGTCCCGAGAGAAAACCTGCTGGGAAAACCGGGTGCCGGGTTCAAGGTGGCCATGACCGCGCTGGACAGTGGGCGTATCGGTATCGCGTCGCAGGCCCTGGGCATAACCCGCGCCTGCCTCGATGAGAGCGTCAAGTACTCCAGGGAGCGCAAGCAGTTCGGCAAGGCCATCAGCTCCTTTGAGGCCATTCAATGGATGATAGCCGACATGGCTACCGGCATCGAGGCCGCCAACTGGCTCATCTTGTCCGCTGCCTGGAGGAAGGACCAAGGCCTTCCATTCACCAAGGAGGCCTCCATGGCCAAGCTCTTCGCTTCGGAACTGGCGAACAAGAGCGCGTATCTCGCCCTGCAGATCCACGGCGGGTACGGCTACCTCAAGGAATTCAAGGTCGAGAGGCTCTATCGTGATGCCCGGGCCACTTCCATCTACGAAGGCACCTCGGAGATACAGAGGCTGGTCATCGCGAGGGACGTCCTGAAAGACCAGGGCTGAGGGGAAGCCGTTATCCCGCTTATCCGGCTTTGAGGGGCTAACCGTTCCCCTCGACCGCTTTTTCCAGCGCCTTCAGCAGGTCCGCCAATTCGCCGCTCTTGACGATGACCCCCTTCTTGGTAGGGAACATCTCGCCCTCTTCGTTGGCCATAAGGGTCCTTATGTCCACCGCCCCGTCTTTGAGCAGGGAGATCCTCAGTGCTCCGTTAGGCCTTTCCAGGACCGCTAACTCCACCTGGTCATCAAAATATCCGTCGGCCACTCTGTTGTTCCTTTCTGCTCCGTGCGTGGTAAGCATGCCGAATTGCATTTTATCAAGCCGGCAGTACGGAGGAAAGGGACACTCTTGGGCCCCGGCGGTCACTTAACCTTTTTCGCGGCGGCTTTCGCTTCGTTCTCCCGGATCCGCTCCTTGACCAGTTTCGTGACCAGCCTGGCCGGCAGGGGCTTGCCGGGCATGAAGTGGATGGTCCCCTTGGTAGTATCGTACGAAGCCAGTTCGTCCCGGAAGGTCTCCATAACCGCCGTGCTCATGGGAAAGAGGCTGCAGTGGCCCTTGAAGGCGGCAAAGCCCACCAGGTTGCCCTGCTGCTTGAACAGGGGCATCCCCCAGCCGATGCCCTCCTCCGCTTGTGGCGCGGCCTTCCGGATGACCGCGCGCAGTTTCTCCAGGGCATCCCGCATTTCCCGCGGGACCCCCTCAAGATACTCGTCAATACTCGCCGGCTTCTTCGTTTCGTCCATCTGCTGCACCCCCTCTAGTATCCTTATTATTCCCTTGAAGCCTGACCGATATTCGTCCAACCCGCCGGCCGCTCGGGATCGCGAAGAACGTCATTTTCTTTCCGGTGAAACACGGGTACAATCTTAGGACGAGCATAGCTCTTGGAGGCGAATTTGTGGAATCGTAGATAAAAGGAGCACAAGATGAAAATCCCCCATCGCCCGGCTCGTGACGTCCATCCCCATCATCGTAAACAGCCTGGACAGGCAGTGATCAAGACCCTGTCCTCGGTCCTGGTCATCCTGATGCTGTCCTCACTCATAACCCTGATGCCCGCCGTTACCGGCCGCCAGCAGGCCGTCGCCGAGGGGGAGGTGAAACTGGCGCTGGAGATCGCCCACATCGGCCTGACCATATACGAGATGGCGGCCTTCGGGGGGGAGACCGCTTACGAACAGACTCGTGCCCGACCCGGACGAGGCACTCCTCGATGAGGTCGAGAAGCAGGGCGAGCTGATAGACGAGGTCCAGGCCGGCCTCGACCAGATCCAGCAGGACCTGGCGGAGATGTTCCAGCAGCTCAACCTGTACGACTCCATGCAGAACGCCTGGAACACCATCCCCAACATCCAGAACTGGTTCAACAAGCTGAACTACGACATCGGCGACCAGCCGCACGGTACCGTGTCGGCAGATGCCATTAAGGAGTGGGCCTCTTGCCGTCCTGGACAGCAACAACATAGACGTTGCCATCGCCCAGTGGTACACCGCGCTGGTCAAGGGCGGGGTGGGCAACGACCAGGACCCGGTCCTGCTGCAGATGCGGGACTTCGCCCTCGACGAACTCAACGGCAACTCGACGCAGAGCGATTTCTCGACGACCGTCGAGAGCACCAACGGGGTAGGCATCGTCGCCGAGCGGCCGATGTACTTCAACTACGCGGGAGAGTGGACCGGCGGCTCGTGCCAGAGCGGCATCACCAACCCGACGGACACCTACTATTTCGCCGAGGGCACCGTGCGGCCCGGCTTCCACTCCTATATCTGCGTGCAGAACCCGGCGACCGAGGTTGCCACGGTCAGGATAACCTACATGAAGGGCGACGGGGCGGCGGCCGAGCAGAACCTCCTGGTACCGCCGCAAGCGAGGGCCACGGTCAACGTGAACGGCTTCTTCGGTGCGATGGACGGCCCGGCCGCCGACTTCTCGGCCAAGGTCGAATCGACCGGACGGGACGGATATAGTCGCCGAGCGCGCCGATGTACTTCAACTACGGTGAGGGCTGGACCGGCGGGCACGTCAACGCCGGGGTGATCGGAGACCGCGACCTCGTCGTTCTTCGCCGAGGGCACCACCCGGCCGGGCTTCGACTCGTTCCTCTGCCTGCAGAACCCGGAGAGCGATGGACGCCGAGGTCGGCATCACCTACATGAAGGGCGACGGCTCCAACCAGCAGCCAGGAGCTGATCGTGCCCGCCCACACCCGCTCGACCGTCAAGGTCAACGACGTCATCGGGCAGCGACGACAGCGAGGCCTGTGACTTCTCGGCCAGGGTAGAGTCGACCAACGGTGTGGGCATCGTCGCCGAGCGCCCGATGTACTTCGCCTACAAGGGCGACTGGACCGGCGGCCACTGCCAGAGCGGACGCCCCGTCGGCCTTCCCCGTCCAGTACTTCGCCGAGGGCACCACCCGCCCGGGCTTCGACTCCTACATCTGCATCCAGAACCCGGGCGAGGCGTCCGCCGACGTCACGATCACCTACATGAAGGGCGACGGCGGCACCGAGACCCAGAACCTCACCGTGGCTCCCGCTTCCCGCTCGACCGTCACGGTCAAGGACCTGCTGGGCGAGGCCGACGATAGCGCCCACGACTTCTCGGCCAAGGTGGAATGCACCAACGGGCAGCAGATCATCGCCGAGCGGCCCATGTACTTCAACTACCGGTCCGACTGGACCGGCGGCCACGACGAGGCCGGCCTGCCGGGGCCGGCGGCAAGTTCTACTTCGCCGAGGGCACGGTCCGCCCGGGTTTCGAATCCTACCTCTGCATCCAGAACCCGGAGGATCGGGCCGCCCAGGTCCGGGTGACCTTCATGAAGGGAAACGGCACCACGCAGGTGGAGGAGATCGACCGTACCGGCGCGGAGCCGCTACACCATGTCGGTGGGCGACACCTACGACGGGGCGACGCTGACCGACGCCTACGAGCGGTACCTGGCATCGTTCTTCCAGGAGTGCCTCTACTACCAGACCATCGGGGCCATCACTCAATGCAACGCGCTCGACTACGTCAGGCGCCCAAATCGAGTTCCTACTGGCTGAACAACACCTACCTGGGAACCTACATCAAGCAGGAGACCGACCTGTTCTGGTCCTGCACCGAACAGCTGGTCATGGCGGCTGCCGACAACTCCAAGTACGACTGGAACAAGTCGCAGGAGTACCTGGGCCTGCCGGCCGAAGCCGCCGACATCTTCGCCAACGCCGACCTGTTGCGGAAGATAGCGATGGGGCAGATCGGGCTGCCGGAGTCGGGCAACGTCGTCAACGCCGGCATCTGCGGGCGGGTCATCGGGGCGCAGGACGCGGTTCCCAACAACAACATACCCGCGATAAAGGTCAAGTCGAGCGGGGGCACTACCTACTCGCCGACCTTCAGCGAGGCGGGGACGATAGCAGTGGCTGTCCAAGACCCGCTCTGCCCAGAGGAATACGACACCTGGTCAGGGACGGGAACGGTCACCGTGGGCCTCTCCGGCAACTGGTCCACGCCCCGGTACCAGTTCGACGGACCGGCCGGGGGCTTCCCGGACGGGAACTACTCGATCATCTCCCCCTCCGGCGCCACCATCGGGACGGCAGCCGTCTCGAAGACCGCCGTTCCCCGACCCCAGGGACAACACCAACACCCTGTACCTCTCCTACGGCAGCTTTACCTCGACCATGAGGAACAAGCGGCTGTCGTGCGACCCGGCGCAGTGGAAGACCAGCATGTCCGAGGACGGCGACCTCACCTCCAAGATCAGCCACCTCCTTCAACCAGGACCTGGCCGGCGGGGCCACTGGGCATCTGGCTGAGCGCTACGGGGGCGAAAGACACCTACTACAAGAGGACCTACTACTTCACCAGCAACAACTTCACCGCCCCCTCCAACCTGCAGATAAAGGTACAGGACGGGCTGAAGTTCAACAAGCAGTCCTCCAGCGGGCAGCAGAGCGATGCCTACGGCTACGTATACTCGCACTTCGGCTGGTACCGGGACGACGCCCACGGATACATGACACTACCAGGTGTACCTGAAGGACTCCAACGGGACCGTCACCGACCTGGACGACAGAAGACGCCAACGCGCACAGCGATTCCGGCAACTACACCAAGGACGACAACTTCGGGCACGAGCGATTTCACCAACTCCCACACGGTCACCCTTACCGGGCGGCCACACCTACTACCTTCGTCTTGAAGTTCGACGCGTACATCAAGTGCGACGACGGCGGAGCTGACCGGGAGCGGAGGCGATGCCGAGGCCAACCAGTTGATCCACTTGACCAGCATGGGGGTGATGGCACCATGAGGCGCAGGTGATGAACGCTCTTGGGAAGAGCCGTATGCGTGGTGGTGCTGGCCAGCATGCTCGCCGGGTTAGGCCTGCCGGTGATGACCCCGGTGAGGATCCCCCCGGCCCAGGCCCAGTTCGGGGAGATATGGCTGGCCATCCAGGTCGGCTTCGGGTGCATCAAGCTGACCAAGGACCTCTTCTCGGTCGCCAAGTACTTCCTGGGGCCCGACCCCACCGCAGGAGGCCATGGAGTGAGCTCGAGCAGCAGATAGAGCAGCTCGACGCGATGATCGACGAGGAAGAGCAGATCTCCGAGGAGATCAGGCGCCATCACCGCCAAGCTGGAGTTCAACAACCTGACCCAGGAAGCCAACAACCAGATAGCCGCCATCACCGTCGCCTACGGACAGCTGCAGGAGATCGTGCAGAACGGTTACGACTACTACAAGGACAACCAGGCTCCCGCTGGCCGAGTACGCCCGCAACGGCATCCTTCCCATGAACTCGATGGAGACGGCGGCGAGGCCTTCTACCAGTCCCTGGTGGTCCATCCCCCCGGCTCGCCCAACTGCGCCCTGCAGCAGGCGCGCGACATCGCCCTCGACGAGCTGAACGGCGCGCTCTTCGTCAGCGACTTCTCCACCACGGTGGAGTCGACCAACGGGGTCAACATAGTCGCCGAGCGGCCCATGTACTTCGCCTTCACGGGGCCCTGGACGGCGGCTCCTGCCAGTCCGGCATAAGGGAGCCGCAGCTCGGGCACTACTTCGCGGAAGGCACGGTGCGCCCGGGCTTCCACTCCTTCATCTGCGTGCAGAACCCCGCGGCCGTCGATGCCGACGTCACGCATAACCTACATGAAGGGTGACGGCACCACAGGGAGCAGCACCTGCGGGTCCCGGCGGAGTCGAGGGCCACCGTCAACGTCAATGACTTCCTCGGGGAGATGGACGGCCTCGCCGCCGACTTCTCGGCCAAGGTCGAGAGCACCAACGGGGTGGGCATCGTGGCCGAGCGGCCCATGTACTTCAACTACCACGGCGGCTGGACGGGCGGACACGTCAACGCCGGAGCGCCCTCGCCTGCCACCAAGCTGTACCTGGCGGAAGGCACCACCCGGCCGGGTTTCGATTCCTATCTCTGCATCCAGAACCCCGATGACCGTCGACGCCGACGTCCTCATCACCTACATGAAGGGCGACGGGAACAACCAGCAGCAGGAGCTGAACGTGCCGGCGCGGACGCGCTCCACCGTCAAGGTCAACGACGTCATCGGGCAGGACGACAGCGAGGCCTGCGACTTCTCGGCCAGGGTGGAGTCCACCAACGGCGTCGGCCTGGTGGTCGAGCGGCCCATGTACTTCAACTACCACGGCAACTGGAACGGCGGGCACTGCCAGGGCGCGGTGACCGAGACCTCCACCCGGCAGTACTTCGCCGAGGGGAGCACCCGGCCCGGTTTCGATTCGTACCTCTGCCTGCAGAACCCGGGCGACGCGGACGCCGCCGTGGTCATCACCTACATGAAGGGCGACGGGTCCAACCAGCGGTACGAACTGACCGTGCCCGCCCGCTCCCGCAGGACCGTCAAGGCCAACGACGTCATGGGCGAGGGCGGCACCGAGGACAGCGACTTCTCGGCGCTGGTGGAATCCACCAACGGCGTCGGGCTCATCGCCGAGCGGGCCATGTACTTCAACTACCTGCGGCCAGTGGAACGGCGGGCACTGCCAGGCGGGCGTCACCGAGCCCTCCACCCGGCAGTACTTCGCCGAAGGAACCCGGCGGCCCTGGTCTTCGACACCTACCTCTGCATCCAGAACCCCGAGGACCGCGAGGCCGAGGTGCGCCTGACCTACCAGAAGGGAGACGGCACTTCACAGGTCCAGCAGGTCAAGGTGCCCGCCCGCAGCAGGAAGACCGTAAACTGCTCGGAGACGGTGCAGGGAACCTCCCTGCTCGACGCCTACGAGCAGAACCTCGAGACGCTGTTCAAGAACTCCTGGCTCTACCAGCTGATGGCGGCGGAGTGCGTCTGCTTCGCCCGCGACTACGATCCCGTCGACCTACGGGACAAGGACGAATACATGACCAACTACTACAACCGGTACATGAAGAACGAGACCGAGATGTTCCTGGCCTGCACCGAGCAGCTGGTGATGAGCCAGGTGGACGTGAGCGGCCTCGGACGCGGCCAGATCGGCATCTTCAACCTCCCGGCCGACGCGAAGCAGGTGCTCACGAGGGCCGACGAACTGGCGCAGCTGGCGCTGGGCGAGGGGGTGCCGGTGGAAAACCCCGACGGGGTGGTGACCGACCTCAACCTGGGCCTGAACGGCCGGATGATCGCCTCGACCGACATCGTTCCCACCAGCACCACCACGCCGCCCGCCGTCAGGGCCAGGGTGCACGGCACCTCGACCATCTACAACGCCGACAAGACCGAGCTGATACCCCTGCCCTGGCTCTCGGTCAACCATACCCTGCTGTCTTACGACTGCTGGACCGGGCCGCCGCACCGTACACCACGCTCTCGCTGGACAACAAGTGGAGCCTCATCCGGTACCGGTTCGACAACCTGCCGCCCGGGACCTACGACATCCTGGACAGCGGCAGCAACGTGGTGTCCACCGGGACGGTCACCCGGAACCCCGGCACCAACCCGAACGACCCTACCGAGACCTACAACCTGACCTTCGGCGAGTTCGACACCATCGCCAACACCCGGGGCGGGCCGGCCATCCTGCTCGATGCCGGCCGCTGGTCGGGCTCGAGCACCTCCAGCGGCGCCCTGCGGCAGAAGACGACCCCGGCCACTACCACTCCGTCATCGACCCGGCCACCGGGCAGCTCGGGCTGATGCTCTACGGCACCGGCGGGAGCCACTACACCACCTACACCTACTCCCAGGAGAACCGGCTGGAGCGGACCCTCACCGCGGGGGCGGACATGGACATCTGCCCGCACTACAACTTCATCCCCAAGCAGCTGGTCTCCAGACGTCGACGGTACCGGGGATCTATGCGCACGGCTTCATCGCAGGGCGACATAACCATCCTGCCGTCGCACTACAAGGTGACGGACTCGTACGAACTGGGGATCACGGACCTGAACACCGGTGTATACACGAAGATCTGGGGCGACTCGACAACCGTCCACGAGAAGACTCTCTCGTACGACAACTGGAGCAACTTCAGCTACGACTACAAGACGGGGTCGGGGACCTACCACATGGTAAACGGCCACCAGTACAAGATCACCTTCAAGTTGTACGGTTACCACTATCTGAATACGCACGACAACTCGAACATGTGGGCGATAATGAACCAGCTGCTGACCATGGACGGGCTGCGCATACTGGGGTTCTAGGCCTTCAGGGCCCTTCCTCGTCCGCGAGGATGGTGTCCTCCAGGTTCGCCCCCTCCAGGTCGGCGCCGACCAGGTCGGCGCCGGTCAGGTCGGCGCCCCGCAGGTCGGCGCCCTTGAGCGTGGCGTCGCTCAGCCAGGCGCCCACCAGGTCGGTGCCCCTGAGGTCGGCGCCCTCCAGGTTGGCCCTGAGCAGGCTGGCGCACCTCAGGTTGGCGTCCCTCAGGTCGGCGCCTGTCAACTGGGCATGCATCAGGTACGCGTTCTCGAGGTTGGCCCCCTTGAGGTCGGCTTCGAACATGTAGGTCTCCATCATGTAGGCGCCCTCCAGGTCGGCGCCGGAGAGGTCCGCGTTGGTCAGGTCGGCCCTCACCAGGTTGGAGCGGGCCAGGCAGGCCCCCTTGAGGTCGGTGCCCACCAGGCAGGTGCCCATGAGGTCGGCGCCCTCCAGGTCGGCCCGCTCTCCGCCTTCCCCCTTGAGGTAGGCGGCATGGGCTTGCATGACCTCCCTGATCTCATCCTCGTTCATGTACAACCTCTCTCGCGGCCACGAGGTCCGTCAATCCTTCCGGTAGTAACGGAAATCGCACAGCCCACCTCCGGTGGGCAGGGTCTGTGTCCTCCGGAACTCGATCTGGTCGGGAAAGACCTCGGCCTGCCGTATGTCGATCTCACAAAAGACGGGGGTGAGTTCCGGGGCTCCCTTCTCTCTCATGTAGCTGTCATAGAAGCAACTGGTGTAATCGAAGCCTATCCCCCCTTCCACCTCCACGACTGTCCCATGCCATCCCGGGAAGGGAAAGACGTGCGTGTTGACCCAATCTACCCCTCTGGAATAGACCTCGAAGGGGTCCTTGAACCGGCCCAGCATGTATCCCAATATGACGGAAGGGGTCTTCAGAAAGGCTTCCCAGATGACCTGATGCGCGGCATCCACCGCTTCCTGGCCCTCCCCCAACTCACTGACCAGGGCCCTGTAAAGAGCCAGGCCCAGCCTGGCGGAGGCCAGGTGGAACCGCATTATCCCCTTGACCTTCCTGCCGTCCTTGAGTAATCCCTCATGCTCCTCGCGGAAGGTGGCGAGAATGCGCTTGGATGCTTGACTCCCCCATCTCTTCTTCAATTCATTCATCGCATGAGCTTCGATGAGCAGGCGAGACAGGGGCTTGAGCGCCAGGGCCGCCAGCACCCCGGCGCCGGTGAACATCATGAGATGCCGGCTCTTCTTGCTTTTATTTCCAGACAAGCCAACTCACTTCCGATCGAGAATACCTTAGAGAGACTCTACCATTCTACAGGCAAAAGTAAAGGATTGCCGGGAGGTGCTCCTCCCTGTACGCCTCGGCCTTAGCTTCCCTCGAAACCATCCACGAACAGGGCGTTCTCGGCCATGTCCCTGTATTCGGCCGGGCTTATCCTCTCGCCGGCCGGCACGTCGAGTCTCTCCTGGAGGAGCGCGGCATAGCTGCGCATGGCCTTCCCTACGTCGGCGGTGTCGAAGACGCGCAGGGTCTGCATCAGCTCCAGGGTCAGGGCGCGCGCCATGAAGGTGTCCGTACCTTTATGCACCGCCAGTTTAAGGGCATGCACCGCGACGGGCGGTCGCTTGGCCATGAGCTCGGCGAACTCCCGCACCCGCCCGGCGAACTCCGCCTTGGGGAAGACGTCGGTGAGGATGCCCATCCCTTTCGCCTCCTGCGGTTCGAGGAAACTCCCCCGGAGCATCCACTCCAGTGCCCTGGCCTTTCCGATCAGCCTCGGCCAGCGTTGCGAGCCGCCTCCCCCGGGGATGATGCCCAGCAGCACCTCTGTCTGGCCGATGGTGAAACCCTGGTCCCCCACCATAAAACGGAAGTCGAAACAGGCGGAGAGCTCCGACGCTCCCCCGTTGCAGCTGCCGTTGATGGCGGCGATGGTCACCTTGTTGAGCCGCTCGATGGCCAGGTAAAGGCGGTGCATCTGCAGCGAGAGGAACAGGGAGAAGAACCGTTCCCGCAGCGCCCCCGCCTGCTTGAGGTTGAGCTCTTCGAGCCGGGGAAAGCGGTCCATCAGCAGGTTGCTCAGGACGCTGTAGCCCTCCAGCAGCAGGCGCCCCAGGGGGTTGCGGCCGGCCCGGGCGATGGGCGAGGCCTTGCTCTCCTCGGTCACGCGCAGCAGCTCGGGTATGGAGAAGTGCATCATGTAGGTGTCCTCGATGCCGCCGGTGAGCACCAGCACCCTGACCGAGTCGTCCCCGCGCAGCTCCTTTACCAGCTGCCACAGCTCCTCGAGGATGCCGACTGTCAGGAAATTGACGTACGGGTTGTGCACCTCCACCCAGAGGACGTATCCCTCCTGCCTGGTCTTCAGGTACCGGTAGGCCATTTATGCTCCTTTCGCGAACTTACACCCAGCCCCGCTTGGCCATCTGGTCCACCACCGGTTTCCCCATTCCCGACTTGTACATGTAGGGAAGGGCCTTGATCATCAGCGGGATACTGGTCATCTTCATCATCGTCTTCAGCTTGCCGAAACCGAGCCCGCGGTCCTTGGACATGCCGCGATAGCATCTCGAAGTAAGTTGGCCGGTACGGCCGTTACGCCATGTCTTTCAACCAGCCTGGCCGCTCCCTGCTCGCAGGTGGAGACGCACAGCCCGCAGCCGATGCACCTCGACGCGTCCACCCGCATGGCATCCTCTCCCTCGATGACCGCGTCCATCTGGCAGCGCTCCACACAGGTGCCGCAAGCGCTGCAGAGCTTGGGGTCGATGCGGACCTGGAAAGCGGAACGGATGGCATCCGCCGGCCGCGCGCTCATCCTCAACACGCGCAGCACCCCGCAGCAGTGTCCACAACACAGGCAGATATGAACGATATCCCTGGAGTTGCTGGGAACCAGCACGAAGGCGTCCCTCTCGGCCATATCGATGCAATCGAGAGCTTCATCTATGGAGATACGTCTGCCTTTTTCGTTATCGATGATGTATTGAGCACCGATCCCGAAGGTGAGGCATCTATCCTTGGTCCGGTCACAGCAGTTGTCCAGGAGGGATTGCTCCTTGCAGCAGATACAGGGCATCACGGCGGCCAGCTTCTGCTTCTTGACCAGGCTTCTGGCCTGATCATAAACTGCGATCGCGGATGCCGAGTCCACTGCGGCGTCTATGGGCACTACCCTGAACTGCCGCAGCATGTTCTTCTGGAATTCCACATTCGGCTCGACATATTTCTCCGTGAACTCCTCCATCAACCCCGCGAACTCGCTGTCCATGACATCGACCTGATACTCGTAGATACCCAGTAGGAACTGGGCTGCCTGGTAGAATGCCTTGTCGCCGCCTCCGATGCTCATGATCAAGCCCCGGCGGGCCAGGGAGGCCAACCTGTCAGCCGCGTCCTTCTCGGGAATGCCCCAGCGTCCGGAGATCACCGAGGGCGGCTCCGGGAAGTACCTCAACTGCATGACCAGTTCGGCATCCTCCTCGGTGAAAAGGGCTTTCAAGACCTCTAACTCCATCCCGCTCTCGCTCGCCGGAAGGCCCGCGGGCAGCCCGTCCAGGAACTCCCTCAGCCTTACGTACACGTCATTTTCAGCCCTCACCGTTGCCATGATTACCTCCTCGGTCCCCCCGGTCGCGAACGACGCAACTCGCCGCGGCCGTCGATCGAAGAATCGCCCTATCAGGAGATTTCTACCCCTCGTGCGGGGGCCTAAACATGAAGTCGCGCCATTGTCGCGCTATCCTTCCTCCAGCTCCTCGCGCATGAGCGAGAAGAAGAGGTCGGCGGCCTGCCGCTCGAGCCAGGGGCAGTGGCCGCAGTTCTCCAGCAGGATGAAACGGAAGTCGGTGACGGCCCCGGAAAGCGGGCCCAGCACCCCGGGTGCGGGATGCGGGTCGTGGTCGCCGTGCACGGCAACGACCTTGCATTCTATCAGCTCACCCAGGCGCAGCAACTCCCCACTGCGCCTCAGTTCCGCGGCCTCCCGCCACACGGCGGAGTTCACCTGGTTCTGGCAGGCCGGTATCTTCCTCCCCCCGGGGCAGCGGGTCGAACGAGTCGGCCTCGCGCATCAGTTCCGCGAACCGTGCGAGGTCCCGGCCGGGGTCGCTTCCCTCCGGGCTTCTCCATGGTCCCCATCAACGCCAGCGCCTCCGCCCGCTTCGCGACGTCGAGACGCTCCAGCCGGGTCCGCATGACCTCCGCCGCGTACCCTTCCTCGAAGGGAGGGCTGGCCACCAGGACCAGCTTCTTCACCATCCCGGGATATCGCGCGGTGAAGATGTAGGCCAGCCAGGCGCCCCAGGACCACCCGGCGAGGACCACGGGGAGGTCCGCGTGCTCCTGCAGCAACGCCCGCAGTTCCTCCACCTGGCCGTCCACCGTCAGGGCCGATTGCATGGGCTCGAGGATGCCCGCGCGGCTCGACAGCCGCCGCGCCACCGGGGCCATCTCCCCCGGCGCTCCCGGGCCGCCGTGCAGCAGCGCGGCGCGGTAGGGCGGGTGATCCATATTTCCTGAGATTCTCCATAAACATCATTCTATACTTATAATGTGAACGGGATATCACTTTGCCGGAGGAAGAGCATCTTACCAGGGGAGGTCGGGAGAATGGGAGAAAAGGGGCTGACGCGCTTCGAGGTCAACGACGGCATCGCCGTTCTGTACATGGACCGGCCGCCGGTCAACGCCATCGTAATCGAGTCCCTGGAGGACATGGCCGAGGACCTGGGCAGCCTGGAAGAGGACCCGGGCGTCAGGTCGGTGGTGATAACGGGGGCCGGCCCCTGCTTCTCCGCCGGCCTGGACCTGAAGGTCATCCCCGGTTACGACAACGACCAGCGCCGCAAGCTGGTCAACACCCTCAACCGCCTGCTGGGCTCCCTCTACGGCTTCCCCAAGCCCACGGTGGCCGCGGTGAACGGCCACGCCATCGCCGGCGGCTTCTTCCCGGTCATCGGCTGTGACTGGCGGGTGTGCCGGGAAGAGGGCTGCGGCCTGGGGCTGACCGAGGCCCTGCTCGGCCTGACCTTCCCGCTCTCCTGCATGGAGCTGTTGTGGGCGGAGCTTTCCGGCCAGGCCTCCCGGCACCTGGTCCTCACCGGCCGCGTCTTCCGGCCGGAGCAGGCCCTGGCCATGGGCATCGTCGACGAGCTGCGGCCCGCCGGCGACCTGATGCCGCGGGCGTTGGAGGTCGCGGCCGAATTGGGCGAGCTGCCCACCGGGGGATACGGGCGCCTGAAGAGGCAGCTGCGCGAGGCCCCCCTGGCGCGCATCGACGCGGCGGTCCGAGCGGGGAAAGACCCCCAGATGAACGCCGGCTGGATGACGGACGAAGCCCGGTCCGCGGCGGAGGCGCTGCTGCGGCGCACGAAGTAGAGTTGGCTCCTACCCGGGATGACGAGGGGACTTAAGACATGGGCTCCCTGCTGAACAGGCTCATCGACTTCCTCGAGCCCTTCTTCTCCAACTTCGGTTATCTCATCGTCTTCGTCGGGGCGTTCCTGGAGGGGTCCTTCATCTTCGGCTGGTTCGCCCCGGGCACCACCCTGTTGTTGATCGGGAGTTTCTACGCGGCGCAGGGGTACCTGGCCCCGTTCTGGGTCGGCGCAGCCGCTTTCGCCGGCTGCGTCGTCGGCGACTGCCTCGGCTACTATTTCGGCCGCGCTCCCGGCAGTTGGCTGGTGAAGCGCATCGGCCACCACCTGAGGATCAAGGAGGGCGTGGAAGCTTCCGAGCGGTACTTCCACCGCTACGGGGGCGTCACCGTGCTCTTCGGGCGGCTGGTCCCCGGCCTGGACGCCTTCATCCCCTTCACCGCGGGCCTCAACCGCATGCCCTACGGGAAGTTCATGGCTTACGACGTCCCTTCCGCCTTTTTCTACGTGGTCCTGTTCACCTTCATCGGCTACTTCTTCGGTGATAACTGGCAGGCCATCGACGAGATCCTGGCGAACATCGGGTGGGGCGTCATCGCGTTGATAGCCCTGGCCGTCCTGGCTTACTGGTGGCACAGGCGCAGGAGTGCCTCGCGAGATGAGGCTGGGCCGGGCGAACCGGGGCGCGACGGGCCCGCGGAGCCGCTCGGCTGATCAGATCCGGAACCTCTCCACCAGCTTCCTCAGGCGCTCCGACAGGGCCACCAGTTCCAGGCTGGTGGAGGTCAGCTCCTGCATGGAAGCCGTCTGCTCCTCCGCGGAAGCCGATATCTCCTCGCTGGAAGAGGCGTTCCCGTCGGCGATGGAATGGATCTCATGCACCGCCTCCATCACCCTGTTCCCCAGTTCCAGGTGGCGCTGGGCCGTCTCGGAGATGGTCCGGGACAGCTGCTCCGACTGCTGGACGAAGTCGTAGATCCTCTGGAGCGAGTCCCCCGCCACCTGGACCGCTTCCATCCCCTGGGCCACTTCCTCGGTGCCCCGCTGGGTCGATTCGACGGCTTCGGCGGCCAGCTTCTGGATCTCGCGCACCAGCCCCGAGATGCGGTTGGTGGAGGACGATGACTCCTCCGCCAGCTTGCGCACCTCGTCCGCCACCACGGAGAAGCCCCGGCCGTGTTCCTGGGCCCGGGCCGCCTCGATGGCCGCGTTGAGCGCCAGCAGGTTGGTCTGGTCGGCGATGTTGTCGATGATCTCGATGATCACCCCGATCTCGCCCGAGCGCTCGTCGAGGTCCCCGATGATGTGCGCCGTGCCCAGGATGGAATCCCGGGCCCGGGACATGCGGTCGACGGCGTTGAGAGCGTCGTTGCGCCCGGTCTCGGCCAGCTCAGACGAGGTCTGGCTCAGCTCCACCCCGCTCTCCGCCTGGTCCGAGCTGAGCTGCAGGGCCGCCATGATCTCCCCTGTGAGCTCGTTGACCTTCTCGGCCGTCTGGGCCTCGGTCTCCGCGTTCTTGGCCAGCTGGATGATGATGCCGGTGAGCTGCTCCAGCGACGCCTGCACCTCCTCGGCGGTGGCGGAGACCCCGGTGGCCCCCTCGCTGGCGTGGCCGGCGGCCTCCATGGTCTCCACGCTCACCTGGCGGAGGTTTTCCACCATGTGACCGAAGGTCTCGGAGAGGCGGCCGGTCTCGTCGGAGGAAGCCACGGAGGGGTGCACGGTGAGGTCCCCCTCCGACACCCTGGTCGCCACCTGCCCCAGTTCGACGATGGGGCTGGCGATGCTGTGGTAGGTGAGCCAGGTGAGGAAGATGGCCACCAGGACGACTATCAGCGCTATCAGCGCGAAGATGAACCCTATGGTCCACACTTCCCCCCCCAGCATGTCGATGGGCACCACCTGCACCAGCGCGTATCCGGTCCCGCCGATGGGGGCGCTGGCGGCCGCCCAGGTCATGCGCCGGTTGTACATCTCCTCCTCCCCGCTCGCCGCGAGGTCGGACAGGAGTTCGTCCTTGGTCTCCGGGTCCATCGTCCCGCTCAGGTCGAAACCGGCAACCGCCGCCTCCCTCCTCATCGAGGATGGTGAAGCTGGAATCGGGGCTGGCGGAGAAGCCCTCCAACTTGTCCTCTACTCCGGCGAAATCCCCGCTGACCACCTCCACGGCGATGTCGTCGGCCAGCAGCGCCGTGTTGTCCGAGCAGTCCTCGACGGTCTGGTCGCGCACGTAGATGCTGGTGCGGGTCACCGCTGTCAGCCACCCGAACGCCAGCGGCACCAGGATGAAGACCGCCGCCATGAACAGGATGCGTGTCTTCAGGCTGATGCCCCCACTCACCCTCTCCAGCCCCATGCGGGTGTAGACGTCCTTGCGCAAGGGCTCCAGGAACCTGTAGAGGATATGGTATTCCAGGTACGCCGTGGTGAAGGCGAAGGTGATGATCATTATCTGGTAATAGAGGCACAGCACCGCGCTGTACTCGGCGAACGTGTAATAGAAGAAGGTCCCCACCGTCCCCCCGACCGTGCCCACCAGGACGGCCACCACCGCCATCTTAACAGGGTAGGTCTCAAACCTCCTCAAGCTGACGGACGAGGCGCTCACTTCCCCGGCGATCACTTTCGATGCCGCGTCGAAGACCTCGCTCACCTTCCTGAAGCCCGTGTACAGGTAGATGAAGGTGGGGGGAAGGAGGATGACGCACGCTATCGCCACGGCCGACACGTACCAGGCCATCATGCGCCCGTCGAACTCGAAGAGCAGCAACAGCCCCAGGGTCACCAGGCCCAGGAAGAACGGGACGGCGATGATGAAGCCGAGCACGTTCACCCGGAAGACGACGGACTTGAACTCCTGCCTGGTCATCTACTCGTTTCCCTTATGCCGAGATATCGCGCCGAGATACCTACATCTATTTTAAGCTTTATAAGGAAAGATGCCAGCATTACTTGTCGGCAAAGGGGCCGTGTTCGCCCGGGCCGGGAGCGGGCGGCTCAGCCCCTGCTGCTCGGGGTGAAGACGAAACGGCAGTTGTCGGCGCCTTCCAGGATGGTCTCCTCGATGGTCATCTCCCCGCCCATCCTCTTCACGGTCATCCTGTCGATCTCCATGACCGCCCGGCAGAGAGAAGCCTGGCCGGCCCGGCAGTATCCGATGGGGCATTCCGGCCAGAGCAGCACCACCCGGTCGTCGCCGGCCTCCGCCACCTCACAGGGCACGCGCATCAGCGCGGGGAACTTCATCCAGCTGGAGACGATCCTGACGGGGTCCCCACCGTTGTCGGCCCGCAGGCCGAGCACCCTGCCCTTGACCAGGACGAAAGAAGAGAGCCTCGCTATCCCCCGCAGCAGGGACGGCCCGATCAGCGGCAGGTCGTACAAGAAGCGAGAACAGCCGGCCCAGCTTGCGCGAGGCGCCCTTGACGAGCTCATCGTACAGCCCGTCCAGTTCCTCGAGGTTGCGCTCGAGTTCCTCCCTGCCGTGAAACGTCTCCGATCGGCTGGCCCATCTCAGGTGAGCGCCTGGATCTGGCGCAGCTTGACGCGCCTGATCATGTCGAAGACCCTGGCGACGCCGACGCCGGACGCCGTGGCTACGCGGGGGAAGAGGCGCCGGTAGTGCCACATCATGCGGCTGGGGAACCCGGGGATGACCAGGAAGTGCCCGTACTCGATGGCATCGGCGGCGTGGTGCGCGATGTTCTCCGGGGTGTTGCTCAGGCTCTCCACCAGCTTCCACAGGAAGCCCATCATCTTATCCCCCCCTATCTGGTGAGGGAAGTCCCGTATGGGCATGCCCTGCGCCATGGGGGTGCTCACCGCCCCCGGGCACACCAGGGTGACACCGACCCCCCGGTGCTTGAGGTCGAAGTAGAGCACCTCGGTGAGGCCGGTAACCGCGAACTTGGAAGCGCAGTAAGGGGCCTGCCCCGGGATGGGGATGAGCCCGTCGATGGAGCCGATGTTCACTATGTGCCCTGACTTGCGCGCGGTCATCCCCGGCAGGAACGTGTCGATGATGTTGATGGGCCCCATCAGGTTGAGCTCGACCATGCGGGACCAGTCCTCGTGGGTGGTGGCGCAGACGTGCGCCACCAGGGTCATGCCCGCGCAGTTGACCAGCACGTCGGGGGTGAGCCCCTGCGCGGCGAGCTCATCGCGCATCGTCTTGACCTTCTCGTTATCGGTTATGTCGATCACGTAAGGGTGGCCCTGAAGGCCGGCGCCCTTCAGCTTCTCCACGGACTGATCCAGTGATTCCTCGTTTATGTCCACCAGGATGGGGTGGGCTCCGCGTAAGGCCACTTCCCGCGCGATGCAGAAACCGATGCCGGAACCTGCCCCGGTGACCAGGACCCTGCTCCCCTTGAGATGCGTGCGGTTCTTCATCTTGTCCCCTTCTACTTATCCTCGAGAGTCAGGTTCTCCTACTGTATCGGCAAGCGCCAGTCTTTTCTTGTCATCGTGTGACGCCTTCCACGCCAGGATGGAGGGCAGGACGAACAGCGCCGCTAGCAGGGCGATGGTCAGAGACAACGCGGTGATCACGCCGAAGCGGCGCATGTACGATATGTCGGAGAAGGCGATGATGGCGAAGGCGCCGGCGGTGGTCACGGCCGCGGCCACCAGGGCCTTGCCCACGCTGCCGATGGTGCGGCGGATGGCCTCGTCCACGTCCAGCCCCTCCTCCCGCCACTCTTCCATGAAACGGTGGGTGACGTGGATGCCGAAGTCGATGCCGGCCCCGATGACCAGGGACGAGACCATCACGGTCATGAAGTCCAGGGGCCAGCCGATGAGCGCCAGGAGGCCCAGCTCCATGGCCACGCCCAGGAAGACCACGCTGGTGGCCGCCAGGCCGAAGAAGAACGACCGGAAGATGAGGATGACGATGAGGGCGCAGAGGAACAGCGCCAGGGCCGTCGTCTTGAGCTGGGTGGGCAGGATGTTGCCGAGGATCTCGTTGAGGAGGATGGGGGTCCCGCTGCTGCTCATCTCCAGGCCGCCCTGCCCCGCGGTGGCCCTTGCCGCCTCCGCCTGCATGGTGTCGTTGATGACCTTCATGTCCTCCTGGTCCCCGCGGTCCAGGCGCACCTCGATGATGCCGGCCTTGAGGTCCATGGTGATGGGCAGGCTCTCCAGGTCGACCTCGGGGTAGCCCAGGTTCACCTGCAGCTTGCTCAGGGACGCGAGCACCTCGCCCTCCTGCTGGGGGATGGACTTGCCGTTGGCCTGGTAGACGATGTCGGCGATGCCGGTGATCTTGTCGCGCTGGAAGATGGGCTCCCCGTCCTGGCCCGTCTCGCCGCTGGCGGCCAGCCCGTCCTCGAAGTCCAGCATGGCCTGGAGGTTGACGGGGTCCAGGACGTCCCCTTTTACCAGGGTGAAGGCGAGGTCCTGTCCGCCGAAGATGTCGTTCACTTCCTTGTACGCCTGCATGGAGGGCATGTCCTGGGGCAGGATCTTGAAGATGTCCGCCTCGGTGTCTGATCTGCAGCGCCAGTAGTATCGAGCCCACCAGCAGGACCAGGGTGACCAGGCCCACGATGCCGCGGTGGTGCTCGGAGAGGACGGACACCTTGGCCAGCGAGACGTCCAGCCACGACTCCTTATCGGCCTCTTTCCTCTCGAGGTTCTTCCTCTCCCACTTCTCCTGCGAGCGGGCGCCGCGGTCGCGCAGCACGATGGTGGAGGGCAGCAGGGTGACGGCCAGGAAGAAGCTGAACATCACACCGGCCACGCAGAGCATGCCGAACTGCTGGATGGGGGGCATGTTGGAGATGCCGAAGGAGACGAAGCCGAAGGCGGTGGTGGCCGCGGTCAGGAAGACCGCCACCCCCACCGTCACCACCGAGTTGAAGATGGAGGCGTGGGGATCGTTGCCCTTACGCCTCTCCTCGTAGTAGCGGGAGAGGACGTGGATGGCGTAGGCGATGTCGATGCCCAGCAGCAGCGGCATGATGGCGGCGCCGGTGTAGGTGAAGGGGAAGTCCAGCCAGCCCTGCAGGCCCATCACCCAGACGATGGTGAACACGATGACCATCATGGTCAACAGGACGTCGGAGAGCTTGCGGAAGGTGAGGAAGAGCACCAGCAGGATGAAGGCCAGCGCGATGGAGAAGATGACCTTGGTGTCCTCCATGGTCATCTGGCTGGATTCCCGGTTGATGGACACCAGGCCGGTGATGCTCACGCCGGCACCGGAGACGCCCTCGAAATGCTCTTCCGTCACCCGGGCGAATTCTCCGTCCCTGTCCATCTGGGTACCCGTGTCCAGGGACGTGTTTACCTTGGCGTTGAGCAGGAGCGCGGTGCCGTCCTCAGTGATGTTGCGCACCTGCAGGGGCAGGCCGGTCTGCTCCGACTTGTCCCCCCAGTACTCGATGTTCATCCTGACCTGCTCGCTCAGTTCCCCGTCGGAAAGGGTGTCGGCGACCTTTACCAGGGCCACCGGCGGGCTGGCGCTGACCGCCTGTCCGTCCTCGAGGACCACCATGCTGTCCAGCGGCGTCTCCACCTTGGTGATGAACTCCGGCAGGATCTCGGGGTGCTCCTCCAGCGTCCGCTGGTAGGTGAGCACCTGGCGCAGCACGGCCCCGTCCAGCACGTCGTCCGCCTCGATCAGCACCTGCTCCTCCTGGGTGCCCCAGCCCAGGGCCTCCGCCTCGTTCATGGTCTCCACCGGCTGGGAATGGGAGGGCAGCATGGTCTTCAACCCGTATTCCTGGCGGATGCGGAATATGCCCACCGCGAAGCCGGCGGTGATCAGTACGACCACCGCGATGACCGCCCACGGGTGCTTCTCGCTGACCCGGCCGAACCACGCGAAGGCCTTCTCCACCATCACCTGTCACCCCTGTCGCTCTTCTCCAGTTCCCTGTCGATGCTCATGAGCACTTCCAGGAAGGTGTCGCGGTCCTTTGCCGGTATCTTCATAAGCTCCTGTTTGATGACGTCCAGGTGCAGGTCGATCATGCTCATGGCGTGCTTGCGCCCCGCGGCTGAGAGCCTCACCGTCACCACCCGGCGGTCCTCCCGGTCCCGGCTCCGCTCCACCATGTCCTTCTCCTCCAGGCGGTCCACCATGCGGGACACCACTCCCTGCGTGACCTTCATGCTCTGAGACAGCTCGGTTATGGTCGCGGCCCCTTTGTTGAGGAGGGCGTAGAGGATGAGGATCTGCGGGTAGGACAGCTCCACCTCGGACGTCGCCTCCACGCCGGAATGGCGGAGGTTGCCGATGATGTGGAGGATGGTCAGGATGACCTGGAGGGTGTAGTTGTCGGTCCCGTTGTCCTTGTTGCTTGCCATTTGCAATAGTTTCCTTTCACAATGTTTGCTTTAAGCATATATTCCCACCCGCGTCCTTTTCTGTCAACCCCGCCTGCCCGCCCTCCTCCGGGAAAGTGATGTAGAATAATACCCGGAAGACTGGCTGACTGTTTATCGGGGAGGGAGCCGCATGGGGAAGATAGACGAGATCAGGGACCTGCTGGCCGGCGAGGCCGATCACCTGCTGGGGTTCGCTGACCCCAGGATATCCGCGGGAGCTGCTGCACGTTCCGGGGCCGGACTGGGTCGACCGCATCTTCGCGCCCTCCGACAGGCCGGTGCCGGTCCTGCGCAGCCTGGAGGCCCTCTTCGGCCACGGGCGCCTGGGGGGTACCGGCTATCTCTCCATCCTCCCGGTGGACCAGGGCATCGAGCACTCGGCGGGCGCCTCCTTCGCCCCCAACCCCATCTACTTCGACCCGGAGAACATCGTGCGCCTGGCCATCGAGGCGGGCTGCAACGGCGTCGCCTCCACCCTGGGGGTCCTGGGCAGCGTGGCCCGCAAGTACGCCCACCGCATCCCCTTCATCCTCAAGATCAACCACAACGAGCTGCTCACCTGCCCCAACACATACGACCAGGTCATGTTCGCCGGCGTGCGGCAGGCCTACGATATGGGAGCGGTGGCCGTCGGCGCCACCATCTACTTCGGCTCGCCCGAGAGTTCCCGCCAGATCGTCGAGGTGAGCGAGGCCTTCTCGCTGGCCCACGAGATGGGCATGGCCACCATCCTCTGGTGTTACCTGCGCAACGACGCCTTCAAGGTCGACGGCAGGGACTACTCCGTCGCTTCCGACCTCACCGGCCAGGCCGACCACCTCGGGGCCACCATCGAGGCGGACATCATCAAGCAGAAGCAGCCGGAGACTGGACGGGGGCTACCGGGCGCTCAACGCGGGCGGCGCCAGGTTCGGCAAGTACAGCGAGCTGATGTATACGGACCTCAACTCCGACCACCCCATCGACCTCACCCGCTACCAGGTGGCCAACAACTACATGGGCCGCATCGGCCTGATCAATTCGGGAGGCGAGGCCGGCACCGACGACCTCGCGGCGGTGGTGCGCACGGCGGTCATCAACAAGCGGGCCGGGGGCATGGGGCTGATCAGCGGCCGCAAGACCTTCCAGAAGCCCATGCCGGAGGGGGTCAAGCTGTTCCACGCCATCCAGGACGTCTACCTCTGCGAAGAGGTCACCGTGGCTTGAGCCCGGGAAGGAATTCCGGCGGTCAAAGGGAATAAAGTAAAGACGGCAGCAAGTCAGATCCGGGTTTCTCGGAAGGAAAGGAGCGTATGGGGTATGGATTCACTGTTTCTGATCATCTATTTTCTGGTGGTTATCGCGGTCTATGTCTTCGTGGCCTGGTGCCTGCAGACCATCGCCAAAAAGTTCAACGTCGAGAACGACTGGTTCGCGTACGTGCCCATCCTCAACCTGTGGCTGATGACCAAGATAGCGGACCGCGAGGTTCTCTGGTTCATCCTGCTGCTGATACCCTGCGTCAACATCATCGCACTGATCATCATCTGGATGGACATCGCCGAGAAATGCGGCAAGGAGCGCTACTACGGCATCCTCATGATCATACCCATCGTGAACTTCTTCATCATATGGACGCTGGCCAACAGCTAGAATCCGGCTTAACCTGAAAAGGGGCGCCTCAGGGCGCCCCTTTTTTCTGCCCGACTTGCTACGCGTCGCGCTTGACCCGCCGCAACAGCTTGTGGAAGGACTCCGCCGTGACCGCCGCCACCAGCAGGCGCGGCAGGTCCGCGTAACTCTCGAAGAGCAGGTTGCGCCGGGTCCATCTCGGCATGAACTTCCTGTCGAAATCGTAGAGGGACATCATCGGCAGGAAGGCGTCGAGGACGCGGCAGATGCCGCGCACCACCGCGACCCCCTCCTCCTCGCGGTCCTTCCTGTAATGCTGTGAGAACGCCGCGAAGTGCAGGGACATGAACCTGTAACCCTGCTCCTTCAGGAAGCAGGCGGTCCTGGCGAAGATGAACTCGTTGATGCCGTTGGAGGCCTCGAGCGAGGTCCGCGTGATGTCCAGCGAGTACCCCGTCCGGGGATAGACCGGCACCAGGTAGGCGAAGCCCATGGGCTGACCCTCCCCGTCGTAGGCTATGGCCAGCAGGCAGTCGGGGTCCTCGGAGCTCATCAGGCGTCCCAGCCCCATGGAAAAGCCGGTCTCGGGGTTGTCCCCCCTCCAGTCGGCCGAGATCTGGGCCAGTTCGTGCTTGAGGTGAGACGGGATGCCCGCGTTGTACATGAACTCCATGGTCGCGCCGGCCCGGTCCCACTTGGCGACGGCGTGCCGCAGGGTCTTGTTCTTCCGGCCCTCCAGGGTGAACCCGTCGAGCTGGATGACGGCCTCCTCCCCGTAGCACAGGTGCTTCAGGCCCGCCTGCTCGTGTTCCTCCAGGTAGCGGTCGGCCACGGCCAGGGCCGTCAACCGCCAGCCCCGCTCCAGGCAGTGGTTGTGGAACCTGGTCATCAATTCCGGGACCAGTTCGCCGGGCCCCACCGGGTCCCCGGAGACCACCACCGTCCCCCCGACGCAGCGGTAGGCCAGGAAGATCCGGTCGTCCAGGAAGAAGAGGCTCTTGTCCCGCCTCAGGTTGAAATAAGCTGTGGAATCCGAGCCGTAGCGCTCCACCAGCTCCCGGGCCCGCCTGTACAGTTCCTCGTCCTGCGCGGCCTGGGGCCGGTGGGGGCGGAAGAGCATGGCGGTGATCCAGACGATGCCGATGAAGAAGAGCAGGGTCAGGGAGTAATGGAAGACCACCTCCCAGCTCTCGAAGGTCACTCCGTAACCGTCTCCGGCGACGATCAGGAACGGCCTGCCCAGCAGCTCCCGCAGCCCCACGTCCAGGCCCAGCCTGCCGTGGAGCAGCAACAGCCCCGCCAGCCCGTATGCGTAGAAGAGCGCCGCCAGGATGGGGGCGGCCACCTTCAGCTTGCGCAGGGCCGCCGGGTCCGGCATGGCCGGGAAGTCCTTGCGGAAGTAGAGCAGCGCCAGGGACAGGGCCAGGGCGATACCGCCGGCCAGCAACTCGTGGTGCCTGACGGCCAGGCTCACCGACTGGATGAGCAGCAATCCCGACAGGCAGATCAACGCGGCCCGTTTCTTCTGCCACAGCTGGTACGCGAGGAAGACCATCAGGCAGCCCAGGAAGGTAAGGGCGAACCTGGCGAGGCCGCCCGTGTACACGTTGACGTGTTTCTCGATGCTGAAAGCCACCCCGTTGAACTCCAGCCCCCGCGACTCCAGGACGTCCAGGACCCCGATGAGCATGGCGTACAGGGATGACAGCAACACTACGGGTGAACGGTTCCACAGTGCCTGTACCTCGGCACCCGTCTCCCCGGTTATGACGAGGTTCCTCACCCTGGCCACTTGCTGCTTCCTCCCTTGTCGGACTCTACCGCGTTCCTCGCCTGCTGCTTATTTATCGTCAATATATTACACTTTTTACAGTTCTTCTTCTATTCCGATGCGTGATTTCCTTCAAGGTTCCCGGACAGCACCCCCACCACGCCGCCGATGGCGGCGCGGGCCACCCGCGGGTTGGAGCCCCCCGAGAGGACGTAACAGACCCTTCCGCCGCACGATTCCCGCACGCGCCGCGCGAAACGGGGGTAGAACCCGTCCGTCAGCTCGAAGGCGCCGTAGTCGTCGGCGTGGTTGTCGTGGCCGAAGATGATGAAGAGCAGGTCGGCGTGGAAGGCGTCCACCAGCCCCAGCGCCTTCTCCACCCGCTCCATGAACAGGTCGTCGCCGGCGTCGGAGGGCAGGTAGATGTCGTGGTTGTGGGGCCCCTGGGCCGCCTGCCCGGCGTAGCCGCCGCTGAAGTTGACGTGCAGCACCCCGGGGTCCGGCCCCAGGATGTCACGGGTGCCGTCCCCGTAGTGTGGGTCGATGTCGACGATGGAAAAGCGCAGTTCACCATGCCTGTCCCGCAGGTATTCCACGGTGATGGCCACGTCGTTCAGGTAGCAGAACCCCCAGAACCCGTCCCGCGAGGCGTGGTGCCCGGCCGCCCCCGTGAAGCAGAAGGCCGCGTCGGCCCGGTCCTCGAGCACCCTTTCCGCCCCCTCGGCCACCGCGCCGGCCGAGAGGACCGCGATGTCGTAGTACCCCGAGTTGATCACGCCCATCACGTGGCCCGAGGAATGCACCCGCCTCAGGTACTCCTCCCCCACCGGCCGCGGCTCCAGGACCCGCACTCCCGGGCGGTCCAGGTAGCCCCGGGACCCGAGCTCCTCGAAGGCCGGGGCCAGCCTGTCGCGCAGCACCGTAAAGCCCGAGGTGGCGAAGTCGGGGTGATAAAGCACTACCAGTACGTCCTTTTCCATGGGAATATTGTATCAAGTACGGTGCTATAATTCCGTTCGGAGGTGTTCTACAGTGCGGGAAGACGGCGCGCCGGTTGAATGGAGCCGGGAATGGACGACCGGCACGGAGGAGGAGACGCGGGCCCTGGGCGAGCGCCTCTCCTCCCTGATGCGCCCGGGCGACATCGTGCTCATCTCGGGGGAGCTGGGCACGGGCAAGACCCGCCTGGTGCAGGGCATCGCGCGCGGGCTGGGCGTCCCCGGTCCCGTCACCTCCCCCACGTTCTCCCTGGTCAGGGAGTATTACGGCCGCATCCCGCTCTATCACATCGACCTCTACCGGCTCAACGCCGGCGACCTGCCCTCACTCGGCCTGGAGGAGTATCTCCTGGGCGAGGGGGTGGCCTGCATCGAGTGGGGCGAGAGGGCGGCCGGCCTGGCCGGGTACTGGTCGGAGGACGCCCTGCTGGTCGAGCTGGAGTGGGTCAACGCGGCCGAGCGGCGGGTGTCCGTGCGCGCCAGCGGCCCGGGGTGGGCGGAGCGGGCCCCCTCCCCGGGGGAAGGGGGCGGCTGAGATGGACGCGGCCTTCCCTTTCCTCGGGTTCGACCTCTCAACCCCCGCCACGCTGGTGGCCCTGGTCACCTCCCCCGAACGGATGCTCTCACGCCGGGCCGTCGGCGGCAGCCGGGCCGAAGGGCTCTTCCCGGCCATCGAAGAGGTGCTGGGGGAGGCCGGGCTGGCCATGCGGGACGTCCGCGCCGTGGGAGTGGGGCGCGGCCCGGGGGCGTTCACGGGTATACGCAACGCGGTGATGGCCGCCAAGACCCTGGCCTGGGCGAACGGGATACCCCTGTACGCGCCCGGCACCCTGGAGGTCCTGGCCCGGGGAGCCGGTGGGGGGGACGTCGTGGTGCCCCTCATCGACGCGCGGCGGGGCGAGGTCTACTGCCACGTCTACCTGCGCGAAGGAGATGTCCTCACGCCGGCCGGCAGCCCCGCGGTGCTGCCCCCCGGCGGCCTGGCGGAGCTTGTCGGCTCCCGGGCCGGGGGTCGGGGCGGCGAGGTGGTACTGGTGGGAACGGGGGCCGAGGCCTACCGGGAGGCCCTCGAGCCCCTGGGCCGGGTAGCGGCCGACCCTTATCCCCTCCCGGAGGCCCTGTGGGAATCCTGCCGCCTGGCCATGCTCGCGGGACGGGCGGAAGACCCCCTGGGGCTCCTGCCGCTGTACGTAAGGGACCCGGACGCCGTGGCGCGGCGCCCGCATGGACGGCCGTAAGCGGGGTGGGGGTGAGGGAGATCAAGCCTTCCGAGATGGAGATAAGAGCCATGTGCCAGGGAGACCTGCAGGGGGTGCTGGAACTGGAGGAGGAGTGCTTCCCCCACCCCTGGACGCGGGGCATGCTCGAGCAGGAGTTGCGGCGGGAGAACGGCGCCTTCCTGGTGGCGAAACGCGGCCGCGAGCTGGTGGGCTACGCGGGCGTCATCTACATCCTGGAGGAGGGGCACGTCACCAACCTGGCGGTGCGCCCTTCGGAACGGCGCCGGGGCGCGGCGGCCAACCTGCTGCTCCGCCTGGTGGAGGAGAGCTCCGGCCGGGGCATCCGCTTCCTCACCCTGGAGGTGCGCCGCTCCAACCTCCCGGCCCTCCGCCTCTACGAGAAGTTCGGTTTCACCACCATCGGCGAGCGCCGCCGCTATTACCTGGACGACGACGAGGACGCCCTGATCATGTGGACGGAGGACATCAGCACGCCCGAGTACCAGTGCCTGCTGGCGCCCATCGCCGCCCGGCTCCAGGAGAGGAAGCGGGGGTGGGGGTGATGCGGGGGGACGTGCTCATCCTGGGACTGGAGACCTCCTGCGACGAGACCTCCGCGGCCGTGGTCAGGAACGGGGAGGAGGTCCTCTCCAACGTCATCGCCTCCCAGGTCGAGCTGCACGCCCGGTACGGGGGGGTGGTCCCGGAGCTCGCCAGCCGGGCCCACCTGGAGCGGCTGCTGCCGGTGGTCGCGGAGGCCCTCGAGGAGGCCGGCGTGGCCCTGGAAGACCTCTCCGCCGTGGCCGTGACCCGGGGACCCGGGCTCATCGGGGCCCTGCTGACGGGGTTGACGGCCGCCAAGGCGCTGTCGCTGTCGCTCGAGGTCCCGCTGCTGGCCGTCAACCACCTGGAGGCGCACATCTACGCCAACCTGCTGGAGCACCCCGGCCTGGAGCCGCCGCTCCTGGCGCTGGTGGTCTCCGGCGGCCATACCCTGCTGGCCTGGATGCCCGCGCACCGCTCCTACGAGCTGCTCGGCGAGACCGTGGACGACGCCGCCGGGGAAGCCTACGACAAGATAGCCCGCTTCCTGGACCTCGGCTATCCGGGAGGCCCGGTCATCGACCGTCTCTCCCGCGAGGGCGACCCCCATGCCATCCGCTTCCCCCGCGCCATGCTGGACGACGGCACCTACAACTTCTCCCTGTCGGGCCTGAAGACGGCGGTGATCACCTATGTCCGCAAGGCCCGCGACTCGGGCGAGCCCATCCACCTGCCCGACCTGGCCGCCAGTTTCCAGGAGGCGGTGGTGGAGGTGCAGGTGGCCAAGACCCTGCGGGCGGCCAGGGACCGGGGTGCCTCCCGGGTGGTCCTGGCGGGAGGCGTCGCCTCCAACCAGGCCCTGCGGGACCGCCTGCTGGCGGCCCTGGAGCCGGAGGGCATCCGCCTTTACTACCCCTCGCGCGAACTGTGCATGGACAACGCGGCCATGGTGGCCTGCCTGGCCCACCGCATGCTGGCGGAAGGAGCGGCCTCCGGCCTGGACGTCGAGGCCTTCTCGACGCTGCCCCTGCCAGGCCTTTCCGGTGCGTGAGACCCCACCCGAAAATCGTCAGTCAGTAATATAAAGGGACCGGCGAATATTGACGATATCTAAATTTGATGGTATGATGATTTTCCCGAAAGATACGGAAAGGGTGGTTGTGATGAAGAGGTCTTTGATAGTCGCGGTCATCTGCATGATAATGCTGAGCGTCCTGGTCAGCTGGTCCTGGGCGGAGGGAGAGACCACCTCCCAGCCGGCCGCCACCTCCACCGAGCAGGCGGCAGCCGAGCCGGCCAAGCCCTCCCTGACCTGGGGCGACTACAAGTACACCTTTTATGCCGTGGAACCCTCTTCCGACATCGACCCGCAGAGCGTCATCATGAACTGGGAGACCCCCTCCCCCTACAACATCAGCTGGGACGGTGCCAACTACCTGCACTTCTGGATCCACATCGAATGGCCGGAGAACCTGCGCCCCTGGGACTACATGCCCCTGCAGCTCATCGTGCACACCCCCGGCTCCGCCTACCACCAGTTCGGCAAGGACTGCAGCAACTCGTCCTTCCTCTGGAGGCGCCAGGCCCGCTATCCCAGCATCGTCGGCAACTCCACCGACGTCATCTTCACCATGGACACACAGGGCGCGCCCATCGACCCCAACACCGGCTACCTCACCGTCAACGGCGTGCTGGAGGTCTGGGACTGGACCCTCTTCAGCTGGGACAACATCGTTATCGGAGAAGTTGAGAGCCAGCTCGTCACCGCCTGGCAGCGGGACGGCAGCACCTTCAACAGCATCACCCACCTGACCGACATCCCGCTGTGGGAGATCATCTACGGGATCCCTCAATAGACCAGGGAAGGCTCAAAGGGGGCGCGCCGCGCCCCTTTTTTTATTCCCTTTTATCCTAGGCGAGGTAGCATACGGCCCGCTGGGAACGGGGGTCGGCGACCACCTGCGCCAGCTTCCCCCCACTCGCGGCGGCCACGTCGATGAGCTTGACCACGCCCGAGAAGCGGGCCGCCCCGGGCATGTAATCCGCCAGGCGGTTGGGCGACGACTCGAAGAACTCCCTGTTGAAACGGGACTCGCTGTCGTCGGGGAATACAGGGAGGAAGATGATGCCCGCCTCCACCAGGTCGTTGAAGAAGTGGGTGCCGTAGGAGACCTCCGGCACGTGCCCCGCTTCCTCGCGGGCCATCTCCACCAGCACCGCCGCGTTGTCGATGTCGGCGTAGCTCACGTTGACCCCGAGGTCGATGTTGCTCGAGCCCCAGCGCCCGGGGCCCATCATCAGGATCCTGCCCTCCCGCAGCGGGTCCAGGTCGTCCAGTTGGCCCACCACCCTGCCGATGCTCCGTTTGGCGTCCAGGTCAGCAAGCTCGCTGTAGCCCCGGGGGTCGATGTAGACGATGTACCGGATGTCCCGCACCACCCCGCCGTTGATCATGGTCCCGGCCTCGAAGAGGACCCGCTCGTCGGGGAGTTCCTCCGGCAGCATCACCGTTTCGGTGGAGCCGGGGATGAACAGGGGGCGGCACTGCAGCAGGTTGACGCGGGAACGGCCGTCCCGGTCCAGGCGGGCCGTGAACTCGATGTCCACCGGCCGCCCGTAGGCGCTCTCCACGGTCTCCAGGATGACCTCCATCTTCGCCACCAGGTCGCTCTTTTTGATGAGGTTGTTGAAGGTCAGGACCAGCCTGCCGCCTTCTTCCGCGCTCGGGCGGCCGATGGGCTCGGTGATCAGGTCCCCCGACTGTACGGACACCAGGTATTGCAGGTTGGGATAGGACGAGTCCCCGAGCACCCGGCCCAGGGGCAGGGTGACCAGCTGGTTGGATTCGAGGTCGAGCAGGTCCACCTGTTTCTGGGAATAGAGGGCGATCTTGCGGCCCACCTCGGGCCTCAAGCCCGGGTTGCTGATGGCGATCATCCTGGGATAGTCGCCTCCCACCCGGTCCACCGCGCGGGTGCCCAGGCCGAAGACCAGCCGGATGATGCCCCTCTCCGGGTCGATGCGGCTGCTCCAGGCGTAGAGGTTGCGCGAGAAGGCCACCCCCGCCATGCAGGGGAAGAAGTAGTTGCGGTAGGGCGTGCCGGAGACCCTCTGCACCAGGATGGCCATCTGCTCGTCGCTCTCCCCCAGCCCCCGCTTGCGCCGGTAGGAGAGCGCGCCCGGGTTGAGGGCGGAGGCGTAGACCAGCTTGATGGCGCGGAGGAACCCCTCCATGCGTTGCTCGGGGCTCCCCTGGTTGGCGCAGAACTCGCTGCGGTACTTGCCGGCGAAGGCATTGCCGAAGCTGTCCTCCAGCAGGCTGGAGGACCTGACGATGATGGGGGCCTGGCCGAAGTAGTCGAGCATCTCCCGGAACTGCTCCATGATGGGGGCGGAGAACTCTCCCTCCAGGAACCTCTCCTCGACCTCCTCGAACTCCTCTTGCGTGAAGAAGGAGTCGCTGGTCAGCTGCATCCTCATCTTGAACAGCTCGTTCTCCACCAGGAAGCTGAAGAAGACGTCGGAGCCCACGTAGAAGGAGTCGTGCTCGTCCAGCGACGCGACGACGCCGGATTCCGCCGCCCCTCGGCTGGAGGCGAGGATCTTCCTGGCCAGCAGCATGCCGGCCGCCTTGCCCCCGATCTTCCCCGACCCCACCATGCGCCCCCGGACCTGCAACAGGTCGTCCACGGTGAAGTACCTGTCCGTCAGCGCGCTGAACTGGGGGTGGTAGCCGATGAGCATGTGGCACAGCTCTTCCTTGAGGGCGGCGACCTCGGGCGAGGCCTCGTCCAGTTCCCCCGACGCCCCCCGGAGCTGGTTGAGCCGGGCGTAGACGCTGTCCCACGGAGCGAGGAAGCCGCTCCTCTCGGGGGCGCGGGAACCGCGGGCGCCGGTGGACACCGCCGCCGCTTCCGAGCTGGAGAAGAGGGGCGACCACTCGCTGCCGGAGACCAGGTGGGGCAGGAACATCTGGGGGGAGTAGCGGTCCCACACCTTCAGGGGGTGGATGTACATGTCTCCCTCCGCCCGGAAGACGTCGACGAGCACCTGGGTGGTGTCGCGGATGCGGGCGATGGTCTGGTGGGAATGTTTCCCCCGGGTCAGGGCGAAGTAGGTGACGTCCTCCATCTCGAACATGTAGGGGCAGGTCACCTGGAAGAAGTTGGCCAGCAGCTCGTCGGTGGCCCACTCCACCACCAGGGCCGACAGGTTGTCCAGGATGTAGTAGGTCTCGGTGCCCATGTCCCCGATGTTCCGGTTGACCTCGCGGCTGAAGGCGTCGAAGCCCAGCCCCGGGTCGAGCTCGACGATGTCCAGGCCGGGACGGGGCTCCAGGACGGGGGGGTGCGGCGCGAACCGCAGGTACACGCACTTCTTGCCGGCGGCGACGGCCCGCTCCACGAAGGGGTTGACGAAGAAGCGGTAGTCATCCAGGTCGTCTACCTGCCATACTACGTTGTCCCCCAGGCGCAGGCCCTGGAGGACAACGTCAAGTTCTTTCAGTCCGCTTCTGCTCTCTAACACATGCAGTAATATCCCTCGAAACGGCCTCGTTTAAACCTCAGACCCAGCCGCGCAGCTGCATGGCCTCGGCCACGCGCTTGACGGCGATGACGTAGGCGGCCTGCCGCATGTCGATGTTGTACTCCTTGGAGGTGTTGAGGACGGCGTAGTAGGCGCTGGTCATCTTGTCGTCCAGGCGCTTGTAGACCGTCTCCTCGTCCCAGTAGTACATGTAGAAGTTCTGCACCATCTCGAAGTAGGACACGGTCACGCCGCCGGCGTTGCAGAGGAAGTCGGGCATGACGTGCACGCCGTTCTCGTAGAGGATCTCGTCGGCCTCGGGGGTGGTCGGCCCGTTGGCCAGTTCCGCCACGATCTTGGCCTTGATCTTGCCGGCGTTCTCCGCGGTGATCACGTTCTCCAGGGCGGACGGGCAGAGGATGTCCACGTCCAGCTCCAGCAGGTCCTCGTTGCTGATGCACTCGGTGGAGGGGAAGTCCACCACCGAACTGGTGTTGGCCTTGTGGTCGCAGATGGCGTCGGGGTCGATGCCGCCCTCGCAGCAGGCGCCGCCCTTGGTGTCGCTGACAGCCACGACCTTGCAGCCCAGCATGTTCTGGAGGCAGCTGCGCGAGTAGTAGCCGGCGTTGCCGTAGCCCTGCATGGCCACGGTGGCCTTGTTCAGGTCGATTCCGCACACCTTGGCGGCCTCGCGGATGCAGTACATGGCGCCCCGCGCGGTGGCGTCGCCGCGTCCGGCCGAGCCGCCCAGGCTCGAGGGGCTTGCCGGTGATCATGCCGAACTGGTTCTTCCCGGCGATCTTGGAGTACTCGTCCATCATCCAGGCCATGATCTGCGGGGTGGTGTAGACGTCGGGCGCCGGAACGTCGCGTGTCCGGGCCGATGATGCGGCCAGACCTGGTCGATGTAGGCGCGGCTCAGGCGCTCCAGCTCGCCCGCCGACATCTCCTTGGGGTTGCAGATGACGCCGCCCTTGCCGCCGCCCAGCGGGATGTCCACGAGCGAGCACTTCCAGGTCATCCAGGCGGCCAGGGCCCGCACCGTGTCGATGGTCTCCTCGGGATGGAAGCGGATGCCGCCCTTGGTCGGGCCCCTGGCGTCGTTGTACTGCACCCGGAAGCCCTCGAAGACCTTGATCGTTCCCGTCGTCCATGCGCACCGGGATGGATGACGTGGATCTCCCGCTTGGGGTGGCGCAGCACTTCGTGCACTCCCTTGTCCAGCTTCAGGATCTCCGCGCAGGTGTCCAGCTGCTTGCACGCCATCTCGAACGGATTGTTTGATGCCATGTTTCGAACCTCCTCATGATGTCATCGCATCTTCCAACAAAAAAAGACGGGCCCCCGGTCTGACGGCTCCGTCATCTCGCGCACCCCGTTGTGCGCTTTATCGATCTAGAAAATACTAAGCGAACGCGGGCGGCCTGTCAAGCGAACTGCCGGGAAAAGCACAGGCCGCGGGGGTTAATCGCCCAGGTCGGCCAGGATGATGGCCTCGGCGATATCCCGCATGGACTTGCGCGTGTCCATGGCCTTGCGCTGGATACGCCGGTAGGCCTCGTCGCCGGAGAGGTCGCGGCCGCGCATGAGGATATCCTTGGCCCGGTCCACCAGCTTGCGCGTCTCCAGCTCCTCCTGGATGACCCGGGTGCGCACCAGCAGCTCGGTGTTTTCGATGGCGATGGCGGCCTGGCAGGCCACCGCGGTGAGCAGGTTGATCTCTTCCTCGGTGAAATCCCGGAGCTCGGAGGTGTAGCAGTTGAGCACGCCGGTGACCCTGCCCTTGACGCTCATGGGGACCGAGAGGAGCGAGCAGAGGTTGTCTGAGCGCGCCACTTCCTTGTTGACGTACCGTTCGTCCTCCTTGACGTCCCGGACCGAGATGGGCCGCCCCTCCTGGGCCACCAGGCCGGCGATGCCTTCGCCCATCCGGGTATGCGGCTTGCTCAGGTACTCGTCGCTGATGGACTGGGTGGCGCGGATGCGCAGTTCCTGGTTGTCCTCGTCCAGCAGCATCAGGGAGACGTTGTTGGAGTTCATCACCTCGGCGGTGACCATGACGATCAGCTTGAGCAGGTCCTCCAGGTAGAGGTCGGAGGTGATGGCCCGGCTGATGCCGGCCAGGGCCTCGAGCTGCCTGGAGGTGACGCTCTCCTCGGACCCCATCCCTAGAACCCCCTGCGGCGCGAGTGGTCGACGATGTGGCTGTACCATTCCTGCACCGGCTTGACGTCCATCCCCCGCGTCTGCAGGGACTCGATGCCGTAGGTCACCGCCTGGGCCGCCTTGAGGGTGGTGATGAGGGGCACGTTGTAGTAGACGGCGTAGGAGCGGATGGAGAGCTGGTCGGAGCGGGGCCGCCGGCCCGAGGGGGTGTTGATGATCAGGTGGATGCGCCCGTCCTTCATGTAGTCGAGCACGTGGGGACGGTCCTCGTGGATCTTGTTGACCCGCTCCACCGGCAGGCCCACGCGCTCCAGCACCTGGGCGGTGCCCCGGGTCGACAGCAGCTGGAAGCCCAGCTCGTGCAGGCGGCGGGCGATGGGGATGATCTCCTTCTTGTCCGAGTCCTTGACGCTGATGAAGGCGTTGCCGGCCACCGGCAGGGCCACCCCCGCCGCCACCTGCGACTTGGCGAAGGCCATGCCCAGGTCCAGGTCGATGCCCATCACCTCGCCCGTGGACTTCATCTCCGGGCCCAGGATGGTGTCGACGCCGTGGAACCTGTTGAACGGGAGCACCGCCTCCTTCACCGCGATGTGGGGCACCTCGACCTCGGAGAGCAGCCCCATGTCGCTCAGGGTGTGGCCGATCATCACCCGGGTGGCCACCTTGGCCCAGGGGACCCCGGTGACCTTGGAGACGAAGGGGACGGTGCGGGAGGCGCGCGGGTTCACCTCGAGCACGTAGAGCTTCTCGCCCTTCACGGCGAACTGGATATTCATCAGCCCCACCACCTCCAGGTCGCGCGCCAGGGCGTGGGTGGCCTGCCTTATCTCCGTCTGCATGGCGGAGTCCAGGGAGAACGGCGGCAGCGAGCAGGCGGAGTCGCCGGAGTGGATGCCCGCCTCCTCGATGTGCTCCATGATGCCCGCGATGACCACGTCGCTCCCGTCGGCAACCGCGTCGACGTCGATCTCGATGGCGTCCTCCAGGAACTTGTCGATGAGCACCGGGTGCTCGGGGGAGACCTCCACGGCCCCGCGCATGTATTCCTCCAGGGAAGGGCGGTGGTAGACGATCTCCATGGCCCGGCCGCCCAGCACGTAGGAGGGGCGCACCACCACCGGGTAGCCGATCTTGTCGGCCACCCGGCAGGCTTCCTCCACCGAGAGGGCGGTGCCGTTGTCGGGCTGGCGCAGGCCCAGGCGGTGCAGGAGCTCCTTGAAGCGGTCGCGGTCCTCGGCCCTGTCGATGGACTCGGGGCTGGTGCCGATGATGGGCGCGCCCGCCCGCAGCAGGGGCAGCGCCAGGTTCAGGGGGGTCTGCCCTCCGAACTGGACGATGATGCCGTCGGGCTTCTCCTCTCCCACTATCTCCAGCACATCCTCCAGGGTGAGCGGCTCGAAGTAGAGGAAGTCGGAGATGTCGTAGTCGGTGGAGACGGTCTCCGGGTTGTTGTTGACCATGATGGTCTCGTAGCCGGCGTCGCGCAAGGCCATGGAGGCGTGCACGCAGCAGTAGTCGAACTCGATGCCCTGGCCGATGCGGTTGGGGCCGCCGCCCAGGATCATCACCTTCTTTGAGTCCTTGCGGCGCGAGGGGGGCACCGGCTCGTCGCTCCTGCTCGTAGGTGGAATAGTAGTAGGGCGTGTAGGCCTCGAACTCGGCGGCGCAGGTGTCCACCAGCTTGAAGACCGGCCTGATGCCCGCATCCTGGCGCCGGCGCCGGGCCTCCTCCTCGCTCGTCTCCAGCAGGTAGGCCAGCTGCAGGTCGGAGAAGCCCAGTTGACTTGACCCGCTGAGAGCTCTTCGGGGCGCGAGCGGCGCGCCGGCGCGTCCGGCCAGGGCCGCCTCCTCCTCTCACGATCTCCCGCATGTTGTGGACGAACCACGGGTCGATGTGGGAGAGCTCGTAGATCTCCTCCACGCCCATGCCCAGCTGCAGCGCGTAGCGGATGTGGAAGAGCCGCTCGGCGTTGGGCCGCGCCAGCCCCTCCCGCACTTCCTCCAGCAGTTCGTCCCGCTCTTCCCTGCTCCCGCGGGCCGTGATGTCCAGCAGCTCCTTGCCGTAACCCCCCAGGCCGTGATAGCCCATCTCCAGGCTGCGGACGCCCTTCTGGAAGGCCTCCTTGAAGGTGCGCCCGATGGCCATCGCCTCGCCCACCGACTTCATCTGAGATGCCCAGGGTGGAGTCGGCGCCGGGGAACTTCTCGAAGGTGAAGCGGGGATCTTGACCACGCAGTAATCGATGGTGGGCTCGAAGCAGGCCGGGGTCTCCTGGGTGATGTCGTTGGGGATCTCGTCCAGGGTGTAGCCCACGGCCAGCTTGGCGGCGATCTTGGCGATGGGGAAGCCGGTGGCCTTGGAGGCCAGGGCCGAGCAGCGGGAGACGCGCGGGTTCATCTCGATGACCACCATGCGGCCGTCCTGCGGGTTGCACGGCGAACTGGATGTTGGAGCCGCCGGTCTCCACGCCGATCTCGCGGATGATGGCGATGGCGGCGTCGCGCATCAGCTGGTATTCCCTGTCGGTGAGGGTCTGGGCGGGCGCCACGGTGATGGAGTCGCCGGTGTGCACGCCCATGGGGTCGAAGTTCTCGATGGAGCAGATGATGACCACGTTGTCCGCCAGGTCGCGCATGACCTCCAGCTCGAACTCCTTCCAGCCGATGACCGACTCCTCGACCAGGATCTCCGTGATCATGGGGCTAGCGTCCAGGCCGCTTGGCAGACGATGCGCTCGAACTCCTCCATGTTGTAGGCGATGCCGCCGCCGGTGCCGCCCAGGGTGAAGGTCGGGCGGATGATGATGGGGAAGCCGATGTCCTCGGCGACCTGCCGCGCCTCGTCCATGGTGTGGGCCAGGCCGCTGCGGGGCAGGTCCAGGCCGATGTCGAGCATGGCCGTGCTTGAACAGGTCGCGGTCCTCGGCCTTCTTGATGGCGTCGACGTTGGCGCCGATCATCTCCACGCCGTAGCGGTCCAGGACGCCCGGACTCGGCCAGCTCCACGGCGATGTTCAGGCCGGTCTGGCCGCCCAGGGTGGGCAGGAGGGCGTCGGGGCGCTCCTTGCGCGATGATCTGCGCCACCACCTCGGGGGTGATCGGCTCGATGTAGGTGCGGTCGGCCATCTCCGGGTCGGTCATGATGGTGGCCGGGTTGGAGTTGACCAGGACGACCTGGTAGCCCTCCTCCCGCAGGGCCTTGCAGGCCTGGGTGCCGGAGTAGTCGAACTCGCAGGCCTGGCCGATGATGATGGGGCCGGAGCCGATGATCATGATCTTGTTGAGGTCGGTGCGCTTAGGCACGGGCCTCACCCCGCTTGGCCCACATGGCCTTGATGAACTCCCCGAACAGGTAGACGGCGTCGTGGGGGCCGGGCGAGGCCTCCGGGTGGTACTGGACCGAGAAGACAGGGTAGATGCGGTGGCGCAGGCCCTCGAGGGTCTGGTCGTTCAGGTTGACGAGGGTGGGCTCGGCCACCTCGGAGATGGTGTCCGGGTCCACGCAGAAGCCGTGGTTCTGGGCGGTGATGTCGATGCGCCCGGTGCGCAGGTCCTTGACCGGGTGGTTGGCGCCGCGGTGGCCGAACTTGAGCTTGTAGGTGCGTCCCCCCAGGGCCAGGCCGAGGATCTGGTGGCCCAGGCAGATGCCGAAGATGGGTTTGACGGGGAGGAGTTTGCGCACCTCCTCGATGAGGTATGGCACCCCCTCCGGGTCTCCCGGCCCGTTGGAGAGGAAGATGCCGTCCGCCCCCATCTCCAGCACCTTGCTGGCCCTGGTGGAGGCCGGGACCACCGTCACCTCGCACCCCAGGGCGGCGAGGATGCGCAGGATGTTGCGCTTGATGCCGCAGTCGAAGGCCACCACGTGCAGGGGCCTGTCCCCCGCCCCGGAGACCTCGGGCAGGATGCCGTTGCCCATGGGGGGGATGCGGGAGTCGTGCCAGGTGTAGGGCTCCCGGCAGGTGACCTCCTTGACCAGGTCCACCCCGACGATGCCGGGCGCGCGCCCCAGCCGGTCCTTGAGAGAGGCCAGGTCGGTGTCCTCGGTGGAGACGATGGCCTGCATGGCCCCGCGGGAGCGGAGGTGCAGGGTCATGGCGCGGGTGTCGATCCCCTCGATGCCGATGATGCCGTGCTCCTCCAGGTAGGCGCCCAGCGGCATGGTGGCCCTCCAGTTGGAGGGGGTGCGGCAGCACTCCTTGACCACGAAGCCCTCCACCTGCGGCCCATCCGACTCCAGGTCCTCCCCGTTGACCCCGTAGTTGCCGATGAGAGGATAGGTCATGTTGATGATCTGCCCCTTGTAGGACGGGTCGGTGAGGATCTCCTGGTAACCGGTCATGCTGGTGTTGAAGACCATCTCGCCGGTCCTCTCGCCGGGCGCGCCGAAAGAGGTGCCGGTGAAGTGCTTTCCGTCCTCGAGCAGGATCACGGCTTTGGTCATTTGAAATCCTTCGGTAGGTTCAGGGCCGATTTCGATCTTCTACATTATAGGGAAGGGGGGCGACAGGTTAAAGCTTTTTGTATATGATTAGAGCAGTGGGAGCGGCTGTCAAAGATGCCGGAAGACCTGACGGGACGGGGAGCCTGGCATGCCTATCGCAAGTTGTTCGATCTGCGGCACCCCCCTTATCCTGGGGAGGAAGACCCGCTGGTACCCGGACGGGGGGCTGCGTACCGCCGACGACACCGCCCTGCGCCTGGTCTTCGTGGACACCGAGGAGCTCAACCAGCTCTTCTGCTCCCTCTCGCAGCAGCTCGGCACCCCCCTGGAGCAGTACCTGCAGGAGGGTTCGCGTGATTTCTCCCGCCGCTACGTGGCCCTGCTGCTGCGGCTCCTCGACCGGGAGGGCATGGGCCACTACCCGAGGGAAGAGAGCGTCTACGCCCTCCTCTGCGACCACATGCGCATCTGGGGGCTGGCCAGCCCCACCATCAGCGAATACCGCGACCACGAGGGCCTCTCCCTGGAGCTTTTCAACCCCATCAACCCCTTCATGCCGTGCGGCTACTTCAGCGGGGCGGCGGAGGTGCTGGAGGGCTCCCCGGCCACCTGCACCTGGGACGAGGAGGACGGGGAGGGCCGCATGGACATCACCCTGATGGAAGACGCCCAGCCCCCGCCCGAAGACGCCGAGGAGGAGGGATTGAGCGGCTCCGGCAAGGGCAACATCGAGTTCCCCCGCTGCCCCGAATGCGGCGTGCCCCAGCAGATATCCCGCATCAACTGGGACACCGACTCGGGCGTCATCACCGACCTGGCCAACGGGAGGCGGGTGGCCATGATCGGGGCGGACATCCTCGGCGTGGCGCTGGCCCTGATCGCCGACGACCTGGGAGAACACGTCCTGCAGCGCGTGGTGGAGACGGAGCGCGAATACGCCCGGGAGGTCCTCTTCCCGGTGCTGCACCCCTCCTCCGACCCCATGGAGGTGCGGGCCCGCTTCGCCGCCCTGGGACACGGCGACATCACCGCCGAGGCTGGGGATAAGACCGTCTTCAAGATCAGGCACCCCTTCAACCCGCACTTCATGGCCGGCCGGGTCCTGGGTTTCTACGAGGGGTGGCGCAAGGAGCGCGTGGCCGCCGCCTGGCGGATCAGCGAGTGGGGCACCGTCTACCTGACCATCTACAACTGAGGCTCAATACAGGGCGCCGATGGTGCAGGTACCGCCCGACCTGGACCCGAAGTACATGGACCGTTCGGCCACCACCCGGTCCGAGGCGGCGACCCGGATGCTCACTTCCCTCTTCCCCACCTCGTCCTCGACGTTGAGGGTGTAGCGCGTCCAGGCGCCCACCTCCACCACGCGGCTTGCGGAGCTGCCGTCCGGGAACATGAAGGTGAACTCGACCTGGCAGGGTTCCGGGTTGGGGTTGGCCACCAGCAGCCACTCCTCGAAGCCCTCCGCCGTGTAGCCCTCCGCGAAGCACCAGCCGGGGTTGGGCGCGGGGGTCCCGATGGTGGCGTGGCCCTCGACCCGGTCGCCCCAGTACATGGCCCGCTCCGCCACCACCGGCTGGTCGGACGCGATGAAGACGGAGACCTCCTTGTCCGGCAGGAGCTGGTGGGCGGGGACGGTGTACCTGCTGCGCGGCGCGACCTCGTATTCCTGGGTGGTGCGCGTCCCATCCGGCTCCACGAATTCCATACTCACGTTGGCCGTGGACAGGCCGGGGTTCTGCACCAGCAACCAGTCCTCGAAGCCCTCCCCGGTGTACCCCTCGGCGAAATACCACTGGTAGGAGAGGCTCCTGGCCCCGATGGTGCCGGTCCCCGCCAGGTAGTCGTTGAGGTACTGGGACCGCTCCACCACCACCGGCACGCTGGCGCTGACCTGTGCGCTGACCTGGGCGTCCTCCAGTATCTCATCCACGTGGACGGTATGTCGGGAGTGGGCCGGGACGGTGTAGGACCTGGTCACCTGGCTCCCCTCCTGGGGCCGCAGGTACAGGCTGACGAAGGCCTGGGTATCCCCGGGGTTCTGGATGAGGACCCACTCGTCGAAATTGCCGCCGGTGTAGCCCTCGGCCAGGTACCAGTTTCTGGCGGGGGCGGTCACCCCGATGGAGGCGTGGCCGGCCCGCCTGTCACTGAAGTACACGGCCCGCTCCACCACCACCTCCTGGTCGGAGTCGATACGGGCCGAGCATTCCGCCGCCGGCAGGATCTCGTCCACCGAGATGGTCAAACGGCTGGAGGGCAGCGCGGTGAAGGATTCCTGCACCGTCTCGCCGCCGGGCTTCATCAGCGTCAGGGTCAGCTGGGCGGGGTCCGGGTTGGGGTTCTGCACCAGTATCCAGGTCTCGAAATCCCCCGCGTACTCGTTCTCGCCGGTGTACCCCTCGGCCAGGTACCAGGTGCGGGAAGGGCCGGGGACCACCGTGTTCACCCCGATGGTGGCCTCGGTGGCCGGGGTAAAGCGGCCGTCCTCAAGGCTCACCGCGTCGAAGCGGATGCGGTAGATCCCCTCGCCCACCGCCCGGCCCAGGTAGTCCTTGCCGTCCCAGGTATAGGCGCCCCCGTCCTCGAGGACGGTCCGTATCACCGTGGAGTTCTGCATGATGTCGGCGCTGGCGGGATAGACGCCGGTGGGCGGGGTGAAGGTCACCGTCGCCTGGTCCTCGCTCCCGTCGCCGTCGGGGGAGATGGAACCCGGCTGCACCTGCAGGTCGGTCAGGGGCAGCTCCTGGTAGGGTTGGGGTGCCGACGGCAGCAGGCCCGGGTTGACCGTGCCGGTCAGCGCGCCGGTAGCGTCGAACTCCAGTGCCGGTATGCGTGCTCCCGGGTCGGGGTCGTCCCAGTCGGCGCAGGCGAGCACCGGCACCTTGCCGTACCCGGGGTTGCCGTCGTAGAAGACGCTGCCCTCCACCCGGTCCAGGCGTACCCCGGCGGCCGCGCTGACCAGCGACAGGCAGGCGATGCCGCGCGGGTAGTAGCCCAGGGACTGCCGGTATACCTGTCCCTGGCTGACGCAGGCGCCCCGCACGCCGCCGTTCTCCAGGTTCGCGTCCTCCAGGTACCCCTCGACCTCTTCTGCGCTTCCCATGCCCAGCGACGCGGCCTCGCTGGCCCCGTTGAAACGGTAGTTGCCGAAGTAGTACACGGAATCCCAGAAGCTGCCGTTCTGCTTGGTGGCGAAGTATTTCTCCAGGTTCCAGTAGCCCGTATCCCGGCCCGGCTGGCCTTCCGCCCAGCCTTCCACCCCCAGGTAGAACCCCAGGGCGTCCCGCCAGATGTTCTGGCTCACCCACTGGTTCTCGTTGTTGACGCTGGAGTGGATGCTGCCGTAGAGCCTGCGGGTCTGCTCCGCCGCCGCGGCCAGGTCGGTGCGGAGGCGGGCCAGGTTGCCCTGGTCGATGCCGGCGTTGAGGGACGAGGAGAGGATCCACAGCAGCCCGTTGGTGGCATAGATGGAATAGGCCTCGGCCTCCTCGGCGGATATGTCGGGGTCGTCGCAGATGCGGAAATGGTCTCCCAGCCAGGTCCGTCCCTCCAGGGTGTGGTTGATGAGGACGATGCGTTCCCGGCAGGCCGCCATCAGGTGATCACGTCGGGGACCGGCTGGGCGGCGGCCATCTCCATGGCCGCCTGCAGGGCCGCCAGGGACTTGATGCCCAGGTAGGTCTGGTTGCGGGCCGTCTGCACGGAATCGGAGCCCTGGTCGATGGTGTTCTCGGTGTTGATGTCGGGCATCCCGTCGCCGTCGGTGTCGCAGGCCAGGATGAAATCAGCGTATGCCACGGCGTGGTCGTAGAGGGACTGCATCATGGCGGTGTCGCCCACCTGCTTCCAGTACGTGTACATCATCAGCAGCCAGTTGGCGTTCTCCTCCACCGGCATGTCGTGCGGGTAGGTCTGGGCGCTCACCACCGTGTACCGGCCGATGTCGTGGCTCAGGTAGGTCCCCTCGGTGTTGGTCTTCTCGTAGCCCGTCCACTCCTCCAGCTCCTGGGCGTAGCAGGTCCGGCCAGAAATACGAGGTAGAACCAGGCGGTGTTGTACTCGACATCCACCGTCGAGTGGAAGTTGCAGTTGCCCTCCCATACGCTGAACCAGCGCTCGCCCGTCGAGTTGACGCACCACCAGGTGTTGATGATGTATCCCTGGAAGGCCACCGCGGTCAGGCTGCCGGTAGTCGTCCGAAAAACCCTGCAGGTAAGCGTCGGAGATGACCGAGTCGAAGAAGGCCGTCTTCTCCTCGATGGCCGGCCGCTCGCGCTCCCAGGGCGTAGTCGGCCACCTCCTCGACGGAGGCGAAGCCGGGGCCGGCTGGTGTCCGTGTAGAGGTACTTGTAGGTCAGGTCGCCGCTCACCTTGAGCACCGGTACGCTCACGTATGAGGACAGGGCCAGCGTGCGCGAGTCGCTTTCTCCGGCGTCCAGGCCGAAGCTCCACTCCCCACCCGAGTAGCCCTTGGGGCGGAAGGTGTAGGCCTTCTGCGGGTAGGGCAGGGGGTAACCGGAGGGCGACGCCCAGACCCACGATGTGTCGGTGATATCGGCATAATGCCAGGTGAAGTCGGTGTCGTCGTCGATGGCCAGCGATTCCGTGGCCTCGAACACGCCCTTGGTCTGGCCGGGCAGCACGTAGCTCTCGTTCGTCGTAGGTATAACTGGTGGTGAACTTGTACCCGGAGGACGTGCCTCCCAGGGGCTGGGGCGCTTCGGGCCCGGTGTCGTCATCCTGGTGGGGGCGGAGCAGGAGGAACTCGCCCGCCACGGGTCGGGCCCGGTGTTGGTCACCTCCAGGTCCAGGTAGAAGAAGGGGGCGGTCGAGAGCTTCTCGTCCCCCGGGTAGAACGGCGCGACAAAGCGCACTTCCACCCGGAAGGGAAGGGAGGGGTCTTCGCAGACGTAACCGACACCGGTGAGGGTGTCTTCCTGCATGACGCTCTCGAACACCGGGTAACGGTCGGTGAAGGGCAGGCAGAAGGCCTGGCCGCCGGGCTCCCGGAAGGCCAGCACCATCTCGCCCAGGTCCTCGGAGAAGCTCCCCAGGGGCGACTGGCGCATTCCCAGGAGCTGGGGGACCGGGTTGAGCAGGCAGCGGGAGCCCATCTTGCCCAGGGCCACCTCGTGCACGTCCTGCCGGGCGTTGGGGGTGAAGCGCAGGGGGTAGGACGACCAGTGGCGGTTCTCGGAAGCTGCCAGTTCCAGCATGGTCTCGCCGTCCGCGGTGAGCCTGATGGTCGAAACCGAGGCCTCACCGACGCTCGCCGTGAAGGTTATGTCGAGGACGCCGCCGACCGGCGCCTGCCCGGCCAGGGTCTCCTGCCAGGCCACGTTCCTGCCCGATTCGGCATAGAGGTCGAGGTCGTCCACGACGGTCGACCCGTTGACGGTGACGTCGAAGACGCGCTTTCCGGCTTCTTCAAAATCGGTCTCCACGCAGCTCAGCTCCAGGTCGTAGGCGGGCATGGTCAGGCCGCCCAGGGAGTAGCGGAACTCTTCCCCGTGCCTCTCCCGGCTGTACTTGTAGGACTGGCGGGTGAGCGCGTCCAGGTTGGAGATGCCGGAGGGGTCTAAGGACTTCCATTTCGAGTAGCCTCCCAGTTCCACCACTATCCGGCCCTCGCCCGTAGCCGCCCACACCGGCTCTACCGGGTACGCCAGGAAGCCCGGCACGGCCAGTGCCGCCGCCATGAGCAGGGCCAGGGCACCAGCGGCCCACCGCCCTCTCGCCGGCCTTCCGGCTCTCGTTTTCCTCATGCGCCGTCCCTTCTTGCTCGCCCGGCCCTAGTAGCCGGGGCTCCCCATGACGTCGTGCCCACCATCCCAGGCCCCCTGGTAGTTGAAGTACATGGGCCGCTCGGCCACGATGGGCTGGGAGGAGGTCATCTCCATGGAAACGTCCTTGCCGGCCCCGATCGCCTCGTTCACCTTGATGGTGTACCGCGTCCCCGCGGGAACCTGGTAGGTCCTGGTTACGTTGGCCCCCTGCCCCTCACCCAGCAGGTAGGTGACGGTGACGCCGGCCAGGGTCGAACCCGGGTTGGCCAGGCAGAGCCAGGTCTCGAAGCCCTCCCGCGTGGTGCCCTCGGCGAAGTACCACCCCGCGGCGGGAGCGGTGGCGCCGACCACGTCGTGGCCGTCGTTCCACTTGGCTCCGTAGTCGAAGTACATGGGGCGCTCCGCCACGATGGGTACGGTCGAGGCCACCTCCAGCGAAACGTCCCTGCCCGCGCCCACCTCGTGGTTGACGTCGACCGTATAGCGGGAAAGCCCCGGCACGACATAGTCCCGGGTGATCCCCTCCCCCTGGCCCTGCCCCAGGATGTATTCCACGGTGACCACGGCCGGGGCCGTGTCCGGGTTGGCCAGGCACAGCCAGGTCTCGAAGCCCGTCCGCGTGGTGCCCTCGGCGAAATACCACAGGTCGGAGGGGGCGGTCGCCCCCACCACGTCGTGGCCGCCGTTCCACTTCTCCCTGTAATCGAAGTACATGGGGCGCTCGGCCACGATGGGCCGCTCCGACATGATGACCGCGGATATCTCCGCGTCGTAGGCCGCCTCCAGGTTCTCCGAGAGGGTGAAGCGGGTGTTCCCCGGTATGGTGTAGGTCTTCTGGACGTTGCCGGCGCCCGGAGCGTCGCTGTTGATGATGTAGTCCACGGTGACCTGGTTGGGTCCCAGCCACGGGTTGAGCAGGCACAGGTAGGTGTCGAAGGTGCCGCGCGCCGTGTATCCCTCGGCGAAGTACCAGCTGCTGGAGAGCTCCCGCGCCCCCATCACGGCGCTGCCGCCGGTCCAAACGCCCTTGTAGGCGAAGTACATGGGGCGCTCCGCGACCACCGGGAGGTCGGAGTCTACCCTGGTGGCGAAGGAGAGCCCCTCCCCCACCACCGCGTTGGCCGAGAGGGTGAAGCGGGTGCGGGGGGCGACTTCGTAGCTGACGTTCGAGGAGGTCCCGTCCTCCTGGAAGAAGGTGAACTCGACCATTGCCGCGTCGGTGTTGGGGTTGGCCACGCAGAACCACTGCTGGAAGCCCTCCTGGGTGGTGCCCTCGGCGAAGTACCAGCCGCTGGAGACGGCCGCGTCGAGTGCCGCGGGTATGTCCAGCATCCCGTTACCGAAATATACGTCCTTTCCCGTGTCTCCCAGGTCGCGGCAGGTGGACGTGATGATCTCGGTGACCTGGGAGGGGGTGAGGCTGCCCTTGGAGGAGAGCAGCATGGCCGCGGCCGCCGCCACCTGCGGCACGGCCAGGCTGGTGCCCTCGTTCCAGGTCAGAGCGTAGCCGCCCTGGGGCAGCTCCGGCTCCCGGAAGGTCTCCTGGGGCACCCCGTCCGGGTAGGCGTCCGCGTTATCGTCGCGCGTGAGGTCCCCTCCCGGGGCCACCAGGTCGAGGTCCTCCCCGTAGTTGGAATAATGGGCTCGTTCCTCGCGGACGTCGGTGGCCCCCACGGCCAGCACGTACTCCCCCTCGTCGGCCGGGCAGTCCATGCCGCCGGGATACCCGGGGTTGGACCCCTCGTTGCCCGCCGCCGCTATACAGGAAACGCCGTGCTCGTAGGCGTAGACCACCGCCTCTCCCACCGCCTCGCTGTGCCGCGTGGCGGCCAGGGCCAGGCAGATGACGTCCGCCCCGTTGTCGACGGCCCAGTAGATGCCCTGGGCCACGGTCAGGCCAGCCCCCGCCGCGTCCGGCCCCAGCACCCGCACCGGCATGACGCTGCACCCGTAGGCGATGCCGGCGGCGCGGAACCCGTTGTTGAAGGAGGAGGCCAGGACCTCGGTGACCAGGGTGCCGTGACCGTTCTCGTCGTCCGGGTAGGCGTCTTCGGAATAGATGTCATAGCCGCCCACGAAATGCGTGTTCACCAGGTCCGGCGCCATGGGGGCGGTATCCGAGTCCCGGTAGGCGACGCCGGAATCGAGGACCGCCACCACCACCGCGTCGCTGCCTCCCCCCGCCTGGTCCCAGGCCTCACCGGCCCCGATGTCGGCCAGGTTCCACTGCAAGGGGTAGTCGGGGTCGTCGGGGGGCGCGGCCGCGGCGCGGAAGGTTATATCCGGCTCGGCCCAGCGGACGCCTGGCAGGCCGGAAAGGGAGGCGGAGCGGAATCCCCCTCCGTCAGTACATTCCAGCAATCCGTGCGGAAGCTCCCGGACGGGCTCGAGTCCCGCTGCCCGCAGGCCCTCCGCCACGGCGGCGTCGAGGGGACCTTCCAGGCCCACCACGACCCGCTCGGAAGACGGCGCGCCGGCGTCCGGGGCATCCGCTTCCACTCGCGCCGTACCGGCGAGGGAGAGAGGGCTGACAGCCGTCAAAGTGAGCGCCAGGAGCGCCAGTACGGCCATGACCGCAGGCCACCCGTTCCGACAGGTCCTTCCGCTTATTCTCATCCTGCCTCCGCGTTCCATCATGAGATGTATTCTAATGTCCCGTCCATCTTTTATAAAGCTTAGCGGTCAACCGTCCACCCGGCGTTCAGGCCGGAGATTACCGACATGTCCCCCGAAACCAGGTCGACCAGTACCGTCCTGTTCGCGGAGGTGGTGATGAGCAGGTACCTGCCCCGCTCGTCCAGGGTCGCGCGCTGCATTTCCAGGCCATAACCGTTGATCGTGGCGAGAAGGTCCTCTTCACCGGCCTCCCAGTCCAGGACCCGTTCGGTCTTCTCCGTCACCTTGAGGTCGTCCGCCCTGATCGAGTACTCATTCAACACCCGGCCGCCGCTCTCCTCCGATCTTCCCAGGCCCAGGAAGACCAGGTCACCTTCACCCGCAGCTTTAAACAAGATGGGTCGGAACGGCTGCTTGACCTTCAGGCTTTTTACTTCCTCTCCCGTCTTGATATCGAATAGTGCCAGTTCAAAGCCCATATCCTTGAAATCCTGATGCGGTTCTTTCAGGCCCCGATAGTAGACCAGCCTGTCCTCGGTTATCAGAAAGCTTAAAGGAATGATCGACCCTTCCGGGCTCACCGGGAGGAACAGGGTGCCGATGACGGTCCCGGTGTCCACATCGATCAGGTCGGTTTCAGCTGAAACGCCTTCGGTCCCGGGGCTTATGACCCTGGTCGCGGCGAGGATGCCGCCGTCCTCCGACCAGCAGACCGTCTGCGGCATGGGGTCCCTGCTCTCCATCTCGCGGGAGACCCCGTTCTCCATGTCCAGGACCATGAGCCGGCCATAGGGGCCTCCAGGGGAACCGCCGTACGCCATGTAGGCCAACCGGTTGCCGGTCGGGCTCCAGGAAAGCCCCCCGGCCGCGAACGCAAGGACATGGTCGCCCACATCCCTGCTTTCCTCCACCGAACCGTTCTCACTGAAGCCGAATACGGTGATCGTATCCTCCCCCGCCATCGCTATATGCCTTCCGTCGGGCGATACCACCTTCCATCCGCCATCAGGCGCCTGCCCCATCTCGTACTCCTCGAGGGTGCCGTCCGGCATGATGCGGCCCGCGTAGAGATGTGGTGACGTGTCTTCCCGGCCGGCATCGCCTTCCCCCGGGAGCGCCACGGTCCGCGTGTAGGCCGCCGGTTGCCCTGCCCTCAGTTCCTTCCAGTCCGAGGACCCGGCCCGGTCCTGCTCCTGCCGGTAGAGGATGGCCATGGCCAGGGTGGCCACCACGGCCATGGTGACGAAGGTGGCGCACAGGCCGGTGAACAGCCTCCAGGCATTGCTCTGGGTGCGGTTGCGCAGGAGGATGGGTATGGCCGCCAGGCTCAACACCAGTATGGCCAGGGCCAGGAGCACGGCGAAACGGCCGGGGCGGCGTGGGTCACCAGTGGTGCCGCCCTGGGCCAGCGCCATGAAGGGGAGTCCTTCCGGCTGCGCGACGGGGGACGCGTCCGGTAAAAAGACCAGGTCGTCGGACATCTCCTCCCTGGGAGAACGCGCGCTCGAACACCGTCAGGTACGTCTCTCCCTCCAGCGGATGCGGCCTTCTCGAGCGAGGGCAGGTACTCCTTGAGTCCGTCCAGTTCGCCGGGGCTCAAGGCGTAAGTGGTCCGGTCCGGCGCCAGGTCGCACCGGTAGGTGTCGTCCCCGATGACATAAAGCCTGACCAGCGAGCCGGTGGGGTTGCCGGAGGACATCTTCAGGGGGAACACCGGCCGCGGGGAGGAGAAAGTGAAACGCAGAGGCTGCAGGTAAGCGGCGCCGGGGGCCTCACGGCCCGCCTCGCTTCCATCCATGGCCCCGGGAGCGACGCGGAAGGCGGCGAAGCACCACCCCTTGTCGGTGTAATACCTGAACAACTCGGCCTGCTCAGGCCCGTAGGGGTACCCCCGCTCCCCCAGCCAGGTGGCCAGTTCCCCCGGGTCCGAAGCGCGCAGCACCGTGGTGTCGAAGATGCCCACGCGCCGCTCCTCGACTACCTCGATCCCGGTCCCCATCGCCATCTCCCCGCCGGCCTGCCGGATATCGTAGCCGCCGGACGCGGAGCCGTAGTTCCCGTCGAGGTACTCGAACAGGCCCTCTCCGGCCTCCTCTATCACGGGCTCCGAGGGGAGGGGCACCACCCAGCCGAAATCCCCTTCCGCGCCCCGGTAGGCCACCCTCAGGGTCATCTCTTCCGTGGAGTCGTGGAAGAGGATGACGGCTTCCTGCGCCGGCTCCTCCACGCCTCCGAAGAATGCCCCGTCGGCCCATGCCGCCCCGGGTGCCGCCAGCGTCAGCGCCATGCCCAGCGCGCATACCGCCAGGATGAAGCACCCTGGGCGTTTCCTCGAATTCACGTCCGATTGCCTCCCTCCGGGTCATCTGCCCCATGAATTATAGACGCAAGCGCCGGCTTTGGCGATTAAGCCTTATAATAGTCATTACTAAGACGTCTTTGCAGCTTATATTGTTCTACGGCCGGCCCTGAAGGAGCAAGCATGCCGGAACACGCGTACCTGGACAACGCCGCCACCACCTACCCCAAGCCGGAGGGGGTCTACGAGGCCATGGACAGCTTCGCCCGGCAGGTGGGCGGGAACCCGGGGCGCAGCGGCCACCGCCGCGCCCTCGAGGCCGGGCGCGAGCTGCTGCGCTGCCGCGAGGCGCTGTCGAGCCTGTTGGGGGCCGGCGACCCCGCCCGCGTCGTGCTCACCCGCAACGCCACGGAAGCCCTCAACCTCGCCATCCGGAGCCTGCTGAAGCCGGGCGCCCACGTCCTCATCTCCTCCATCGAGCACAACTCGGTCTGGAGGCCCGTCCACGCCCTGGCCAGGGAGGCCGGCGCCTCCTACGACGTCGTCGAGTGCGCGCCCGACGGGACCCTCGACCCCGAGGCCGTCCGGCGCGCCCTCAGGCCCGACACCTCCCTGCTGGTCTTTTCCCACGCGTCCAACGTGCTGGGCACCATCCTGCCGGTGCGGGACCTGGCGGAGATAGCTCGTGAGAACGGCGCGGTCCTGCTGGTGGACGCGGCCCAGACCGCGGGGCGGCTCCCCCTGGACGTCGTCTCGGACGGGCTCGACCTGGTGGCCTTCTCCGGCCACAAGGAGCTGATGGGCCCGCAGGGGACGGGAGGCCTGTACGTCGCCCCGGGCCTGGGGCTCGACCCCCTCATGTATGGCGGCACGGGCAGCGACTCCACCTCGCCCGAGCAGCCGTCCTTCCTGCCCGACAGGTTCGAGTCGGGTACGGCCAACGCCCTGGGCGCCGCGGGCCTGCGCGCCGGGGTCGAATACGTCCTGGGGCGTGGGGTGGAAGCCGTCCGCCGCCACGAGGAGACGTTGACGGCCCGCCTGCTGGAAGGACTGGGGGAGCTGGCCGGGGCGGTGGTCTACGGCCCCCTGGAATGGTCCCGGCGGGTGGGGGTGGTCTCCTTCAACCTGTCCGGCCTCGACTCCGGCGAGGCGGCCGCCTGCCTCAACGAGAGGCACGATATCGCCGTCCGGGCGGGCCTGCACTGTTCTCCCCTGGCCCACCGCACCATGGGTACCCTGGACAGGGGCACGGTCAGGGTGGGTTTCAGCTGCCTCAACAGCCCGGAGGACGTCGAACTGCTTCTTTCCGCCCTGGCCGGGCTGTGATCACTTGTCGAAGGACGCGACGGCGGAGGGCAGGTCGTCGTAGAACTCGAAGATCCTGTCGAACTGGACCACCGAGAACAGCTCCTTCAGCGATTCGGGGACCCCGCAGATGACCAGCTTGCCGCCCAGCCCCTTGGCCTTCTTGAAGGCGTCGGCGATGACCGAGAGTGCCCCGGATGACAGGTAGCTGGCCCGGGTCATGTCCATGACCACCAGGAGCCTGCCGTCCTTGAAGAGCTTGTTGACGCACTGGAAGAAGTCGGTGACGTTGACGGAGTCGATGACCCCCTCCACCTCCAGCAGGGTCACCTCGGCGTTCTCCTCGGCTGTCAGGACGTCCAGCCTCATCCGTTCAACCCCGCCTTTCCGTTCTCATGCCTGCCCCTTTTCGGCCTTCGGCTTGCCCCGCAGGGCCCGCCCGAACTCGAAGAAGACCTCCGGGATGGGCGGCATGCCGTAGCCGATCAGGAAGGCCACCACGGCCGGGGGTATGAGGATCCACAGGTACGATACGGGGAACATGTCCTCGACGATGGCGGACAGCAACGTGCCGCCGTTGTCCCAGACGAACTTGAACGAGAGGACGTCCATGAAGATGGTTCGGAAGGCCGGCTGTTTCATCACTATCAGGAAGGCGTGGAGGAACTCCCCGGCCAGCAGGCCGAATATCGTCACCAGCATGGCCTGGACGGCCAGCTTGGTGGAGTGCTTCTTCCCCGCCTTCCACCAGAAACAGATGCTTATGACCGCGCCGACCAGGATGGCGTGGATGACCCACTCGCTGTCCCGCGGGACCAGGTAAGCGTTGGGGGCGGCCCACAGGAAGGCGGCCAGCAGCCACATGGCCAGGACGAACAGGACCGCCCGCGGCTTGCTCAGGGCGATGTAGGTGGTGTCCACCTGGCGCGGCTGGGACAGGAAGTCCCACCGTTCCGCCATTTCCTGCCGTTTTTCCTGCTTCTCCCGCTGTTTCTGCTCCCTGAGCTCCTTGAGCCGTTCCTTCTGGGTCCCGGCCAGGGCGATGTCCCCGGCGTCCCCGGCGTCGGCGTATTCCCCGCGTGGCCGGGCGGCAGCGGGGGCCGCTGTCGAGGTGCCTGCCAGGGAGGCCAGGACGTCGTCCAGGTCCATCCCGGCGGGTGGTGCCGTCTCCGGGGCGGGCTCCGGGGCCGCCGCGCGCGGCTCGCCCGCTCCCCGCGCGGGCTGCGCGGCGTCCGCCCTGGACGATGAGGTCCTGCGCGCCTCCCGCTGCAGGTCGGAGAAGTCGTAGTCGGGGCCCTGGGCCAGGAAGGCCTCCTCTTCCCCCTGCTTCCCGCCGGCATCCTCGACCTGCGCCGGCGCGGGAGCCTGGACGGGCGTGGACGCGGGCGCCTGGGCAGGCTCGGGTGCCTGGGGGCCTTCCGGCCGGCCGGCGCGGCTTTCGCCAGGCAACTCTGGCACAGCCTGGTCTGGCCGGTCTCCTCCGCGCACTCCACGCAGAAGCGATTCCCGCATTTATGGCATCTTCCTACGGCTATCCGGTTGGGGTGATACTCACACTGCAAACCCTGGCACCTCCATGCTTCTTTTCGTCCTATAGATTATATCACCTTATCTTTTGTCTTCGTCCTCGCTGCCGATCTGCAGGAAGAGGTCGTAGAAGTCGTCTTCCACCTTTTGCGTGCTTGCTTCCAGTTTGTACACCATCAGGCTGTCCTTGATGTCCAGCAGCAGCGGGGCGTTGCAGTTCCAATAGCTCCTTGAAACCGGTCCAGCGTCGGGGTTGGATCCATTGAGATCTATCTGTCGATCTCCTGCCCGGACGCCAGAGCCAGCAGCCCGTTGCTGCGCCTGGTGCAGGGCGCCGAACATCTTCGTCTGCAGGAGCTTGTAGTTCGCAAGGTTCTCCGGCACCTGCACCTGCTCAAGACCGCTCAAGGGTCTGCTTCAGGGCGTCGTGCGATCGCTGACGATCCTCTCGGTGAGCTCCGCGTCGCTTTCGGGCGCTGTCCATCTGGGTGATCACCGCCTCCTCCCGTAAGGTCGGCTCCAAGTGCCCGCAGGATGTCCAGCAGGGGTCTGGTACATCTCGTCCATCTCGGCCAGTGCCTCATCGACTCGCTCGCAGTATTCGGCGATATCGCTTCCCAGCTGCTCCATCCTTCCCCCGTATACCTGAAGCCCCTCAGTGTCCTCGAGGTTGTCGCGTATTCCCTCGGCGTCGGACCTTGCGCTGTCCTCGATGGCCTCGCGTCGCTTCCTCCAGGAAGAGCGCGTTCTCCAGGTCCAATTTCCTCAGGGCATCGAAGAAGTCCGTACAGCTGGCTTACCTTGCTGCTCAGTCTCCGTATATAGTCGTGGATCTGCTCGAGTTCCGCGAAGTCATCCTTCTGGCCGGCACAACCGGAAGCGGCAAGGAGGCCGTCGCGCAGAGCTACGCCGACCAGCACATACAGTATCATCAATCTTCATCCTTTATCCTCTTCGACATGTATAACCCCTACTGATTGTTAGACGTTCAGGGTGCCTCAAAATAACCGTTTCTGAATAGAAATGGGGGCCGGATGGCTCCGGCCCCCGATTTCAGGTCAGGTCGTTTCTTTTACCAGTCCCCTCCGTTGGCATCCCAGATGCAACCCCTCCATCTTGCCCTCGATGTGATGGCCCAGGCCCAGGACGTTCAGGTTGGAGTGGAGTTGCAGGACCAAGGAGTCGAAGAAAGCTGATAGGCGCGGTGTCGTTGTGATCATCCACACCAGATGCGTTTAGCATGTTGACCAGCGCCTGGCCGCGAGCGGAGTATCCGAGTGCGGGGCTCAGCCCGTCGAGTATCTCGTCGATGAAGCCCGAGGCCGTTGGCGCTGCGTCAGCACTCCGGCCAATGCCACGCCGTCCAGGGCTCCCAGCAGGTTGGTGACGAAGGTCATGTTGCTGTTGATGGCGGTGCCCAGCACGGTGGCGTTCAGGTTGGCGATGAGGTTGGTGAGGAAGGTGCCGTTGGCGTTGATGGCCGCCGCCACGGTGGCGGCGTTCAGGTTGGCGATGAGGTTGGTGAGGAAGGTGCCGTTGGCGTTGATGGCCGCGGCCAGCACCGTCGGGCTGAGGGCCCCGATCAGGTTGGTCAGGAAGGTCTGGTTGTTGTTGAGCACGTAGGCGATCTGCGACGCCGTCAGCTTCCCTATCAGGGCAGTCAGCCAGTCGCGCGTCGCGTTGGTGTTGAGCACGTTGGCCAGCATGGTGGTGTCCAGCGAGGGTATCAGGCTGGTCAGGAAGGTCTGGCCGTTGGCGCTGTTGAGCACGGTCGCCAGGGTGCCCGGTGCCAGGGCGCCCGCCCCGATCATGTTGGTCAGGAAGGTGGTGTTGGAGTTGATCACCCCGCCCAGGACCGTCGGGCTCAGCAGGCCCACCAGGCTGGTCAGCCAGGCCTGGTTGGAGTTGATGGCCGTGGCCAGCAGGTTCGCGTTGAGCGCTCCGAACAGGGCGTTCAGGTTGGCCTGCGGCATCGAGTTGATGGCCGCCGCCAGCACCCCGGGATTGAGCAGGGGCACCAGGCTGTTGAGGAAGGCCCCGTTGGCGTTGATGGCGTTGGCCAGCAGGGTCGGGTTGAGCGCGCCGATCAGGGTGTTCAGGCTGGCCTGCGGGATGTTGTTGACCACGTTGGCCAGCACCAGCGGGTCGAGGTTGGCGATCAGCCCGATGATGAAGGCCGAGTTGTTGTTGATGGCGTCCGCCAGCACCGTCACGTCCAGCGCTGATATCAGCGCCTCCAGGAAGGGCTGGTTGGAGTTGATCCCGCGGGCGGCAGCTGTGGCGGTGTCGGCGTTCAAGCCGGCAACCAGCTGCTCGAGCAGGGTGTTGCCCACGCCGAGGGCCGAGTTGGTGTTGATGGCCGTGGCCACCACCGTCGGGTTGATACCGTCGATCAGCGCCTGCAGCAGGGCCGCGTTGCCGTTGATGCCCGTCGCTGCCGCCGTTCCCGTCGCGCCGTTGAGGTTGGTGATCAGGTTGGTGATGAATGCGCCGTTCCCGTTGACGGCTCCGGCCAGGGTCGCCGCGTTGAGGTTGCCGATCAGGCTGCTCAGGAAGGCCCCGTTGCTGTTGACCACACCGGCCAGGCTGGCCGTGTTGAGCAGCGGCAGCAGGGTGTTGATGAAGCTCGTGGTCCTCGCGTCGTTCACCATGTTGGCGATGTTGGTGGTGTTCAGCAGGTTCATCAGGCCTCCGTCGGTCCTGTTGACCAGCCCGGCGATGGTGGTGTTCGCCATGGTCGAACTGAGCTGAGGCATCAGCGCGTTGATCAGGGCGATGGTGTTGGCGTGGTTGGCGATGGCCGCGATGCCCGCGGTGTCCAGGCCGGGGATGAGGGTGGTGGTCAGGTAGTTGGTCAGGCCGGAGATCATGCCGTTCACCGTCGCCGGGGTGACGTTGGTCACCACCGAGTTGAGCCAGGCCACGTTGGAGTTGACGATGGAGGCCATGTTGGTGGCGTTGAGCTGCGGCAGCAGGGCGTTGATGAAGGTCAGGGTGTTGGCGTGGTTGACGATGGTGGCTACGTTGGCGGTGTTCAGGCCGGGGATGAGGGTGCCTGTCAGCCAGCCTGTCAGGCCGTTGATCATGTTGTTGACGGTCGGCCGGGGTGATGCCGGTCACCACCGAGTTTAGCCAGGCCCAGTTGGTGTTGACGATGGAGGCCATGTTGGTGGCGTTGAGCTGCGGCAGCAGGGCGTTGATGAAGGTCAGGGTGTTGGGGTGGTTGATGATGGTGGCGACGTTGGCGGTGTTCAGGCCGGGGATGAGGGTGCCGGTCAGCCAGCCTGTCAGGCCGGTGATCATGGTGTTGACGGTGGCCGGGGTGATACTGCTCACCACCGAGTTGAGCCAGGCCCAGTTGGTGTTGACGATGGAGGCCATGTTGGTGGCGTTGAGCTGCGGCAGCAGGGTGTTGATGAAGGTCAGGGTGTTGGGGTGGTTGATGAGGGTGGCGATGTTGGCGGTGTTCAGGCCGGGGATGAGGGTGCCTGTCAGCCAGGCGGTGAGCCCGCTGATCATGGTGTTCACGGTGGCCGGGGTGATGTTGGTCACCACCGAGTTGAGCCAGTTCACATTGGAGTTGACGATGGAGGCGATGGAGGCCGGGTTGAGCTGCGGCAGCAGGGCGTTGATGAAGGCGGTGGTGTTGGCGTGGTTGGCGATGACCGCGATGTTGGCGGTGTTCAGGCCGGGGATGAGGGTGCCGGTCAGGTAGGGAGTCAGGCCGCTGATCATCGAGTTGACGGTGGCCGGGGTGATGTTGGCCACCACCGAGTCCAGCCAGGCCCAGTTGGTGTTGACGATGGAGGCCATGGACGCCGCGTTGAGTTTCGGCAGCAGGGTGTTGATGAGGGTGATGGTGTTGGCGTGGTTGGCGATGGTCAGCCAGGTAGTCGGTGTTCAGGGCGGGGAAGAGGGTGGTGGTCAGGTAGGGAGTCAGGCCGTTGATCATGTTGTTGACGGTGGCCGGGGTGATGTTGGTCACCACCGAGTCCAGCCAGGACCAGTTGGTGTTGACGATGGAGGCCATGGACCCCGCGTTGAGCAGCGGCAGCAGGGTGTTGAGGAAGGTGATGGTGTTGGCGTGGTTGGCGATGGCCGCGATGTTGGCCGCGCTCAGGCCGGGGATGAGGGTGGTGGTCAGGTAGTTGGTCAGGCCGGAGATCATGTTGTTCACCGTAGCCGGGGTGATGTTGGTCACCACCGAGTTGAGCCAGGCCACGTTGGAGTTGACGATGGAGGCCATGGAGGCCGCGTTGAGCTGCGGCAGCAGGGCGTTGATGAGGGCGATGGTGTCGGCGTCGTTTACCGTGCCCGCCAGGGAGGTGACGGTTGCGGGTGAGGCTACGATGCCCGGGATGATGGAGTCGCGCAGCCAGTTCTGGGTGTTGGCGATGATGGTGTTGACAGTCGCCGGGGTGATGCTGGTCAACAGCGAGGATACCCAGGCCGCGTTGTTATTGATCAGGGACGCCAGCATGGCGGCGCTGAGCTGCGGCAGCAGGGTGTTGATGAGGTTGACCGTGGCGGGGTCGTTGATCAGGGTCGCGAGGTTGGCGGTGTTCAGGCCGGGGATGAGGGTGCCGGTCAGGTAAGGAGTCAGGCCGCTGATCATCGAGTTGACCGTCGCCGGGGTGACGTTGGTCACCACCGAGTTCAGCCAGGCCACGTTGGTGTTGACGATGGTCGCCATGGAGGCCGCGTTGAGCTGCGGCAGCAGGGCGTTGATGAAGGTCAGGGTGGCGGGTCGTTGACGATGGCCGCGATGTTGGCGGTGTTCAGGCCGGGGATGAGGGTGCCGGTCAGCCAGGGAGTCAGGCCGCTGATCATGGTGTTGACGGTGGCCGGGGTGATGTTGGTCACCACCGAGTTGAGCCAGCCCACGTTGGTGTTGACGATGGAGGCGATGGAGGCCGGCGTGAGCAGCGGCAGCAGGGCGTTTACCAGGGCGGTGGTCTGAGGCGCGTTCACCATGTTCGCAAGCTGGGCAAGCGCGTTGACCCTCAGGTCGTCCATGAGGTTACCGTACCAGCCAAGATCGATGCTGTTGACGATGTCCACCACCGTGCTGGTGTTCAAGGCCGAGATGACGTCCCCGATCCAGGTGCCGTTGGTGTTGGCGATGCCCGCTATGGCCACCGGGTCGAGCTGGAGGATGAGGTCGTTGACGAAGTTCGTAAAGGCGGCATCGTTGAGCATGGTCGCCAGGTTGGTGAGGGTGGTCGGGTTGTCCATGTCGGTCATCAGCTGGATCATCCAGGCGGAGTCCAGGGCGTTGACCACGTCCACCACCATGGAGGTGTTCAGGTTGGACACCAGCTGCCCTATCCAGGTGCCGTTGGTGTTGGCGATGCCCGCCATGATGGCCGGGTTGAGCTGCAGGATGAGGTTGTTTGTGAAGGCGGTGAAGGCCGCGTTGTTGAGCAGCGCGCCCAGGTTGCCCAGGGTGGTCGGGTTGTTCATGTCGGTCATCAGGTTGACCATCCAGGCGGAGTCCAGGGCGTTGACCACGTCCACCACCATGGAGGTGTTGAGGTTGGATACCAGCTGCCCTATCCAGGTGCCGTTGGTGTTGGCGATGCCCGCCATGATGGCCGGGTTGAGCTGCAGGATGAGGTTGTTTGTGAAGGCGGTGAAGGCCGCGTTGTTGAGCAGCGCGCCCAGGTTGCCCAGGGTGGTCGGGTTGTTCATGTCGGTCATCAGGTTGACCATCCAGGCGGAGTCCAGGGCGTTGACCACGTCCACCACCATGGAGGTGTTGAGGTTGGATACCAGCTGGCCGATCCAGGTGCCGTTGGTGTTGGCGATGCCCGCCATGATGGCCGGGTTGAGCTGCAGGATGAGGTCGTTTGTGAAGTCGGTGAAGGCCGCGTTGTTGAGCAGCGCGCCCAGGGTCCCCAGGGTGGTCGGGTTGTCCATGTCGGTCATCAGCTGGACCATCCAGGCGGCGTCCAGTTCGTCGACGATGTCCACCACGGTCTGGGTGTTCAGGCTGGAGACCAGCTGGCCGATCCAGGCGCCGTTGGTGTTGGCGATGCCCGCCATGATGGTCGGGTCGAGCTGGAGGATGAGGTTGTTGACGAAGGCGGTGAAGGCCGCGTTGTTGAGCAGCGTGCCCAGGGTGCCCAGGGTGGTCGGGTTGTTCATGTCGGTCATCAGGTTGACCATCCAGGCGGCGTCCAGTTCGTCGACGATGTCCACCACGGTCTGGGTGTTCAGGTTGGAGACCAGCTGGCCGATCCAGGTGCCGTTGGTGTTGGCGATGCCCGCCATGATGGCCGGGTCGAGCTCGAGGATGAGGTTGTTGACGAAGGCGGTGAAGGCCGCGTAGTTGAGCAGCGTGCCCAGGGTTGCCCAGGGTGGTGCGGGTTGTTCAGGTCGGTCATCAGGTCGATCATCCAGGCGGAGTCCAGGGCGTTGACGATGTCCACCACCATCGAGGTGTTCAGGTTGGAGACCAGCTGGCCGACCCAGGTGCCGTTGGTGTTGAGCACGCCCGCCATGATGGTCGGGTCGAGCTGGAGGATGAGGTTGTTGACGAAGGCGGTGAAGGCCGCGTTGTTGAGCAGCGTGCCCAGGTTGCCCAGGGTGGTCGGGTTGTTCATGTCGGTCATCAGGTCGACCATCCAGGCGGCGTCCAGGTCGTCGACGATGTCCACCACGGTCGAGGTGTTGAGGTTGGAGACCAGCTGGCCGATCCAGGCGCCGTTGGTGTTGGCGACGCCCGCCATGATGGCCGGGTCGAGCTCGAGGATGAGGTTGTTGACGAAGGCGGTGAAGGCCGCGTTGTTGAGCAGCGTGCCCAGGTTGCCCAGGGTGGTCGGGTTGTCCATGTCGGTCATCAGCTCGGACCATCCAGGCGGAATCCAGCTCGTCGACGATGTCCACCACGGTCTGGGTGTTCAGGTTGGAGACCAGCTGCCCGATCCAGGCGCCGTTGCTGTTCACCACGCCGGCCAGTGCCACCTCGTCCAGCTGCGGCAGCAGGGCGTTGAGGAAGGCGATGGTGTTGGCGTGGTTGGCGATGGCCGCGATGTTGGCGGTGTTCAGGCCGGGGATGAGGGTGCCGGTCATCCAGCGGAGAGGCCGCTGATCATGTTGTTGACGGTGGCCGGGGTGATGTTGGCCACCACCGAGTTGAGCCAGGCCCAGTCGGTGTTGACGATGGAGGCCATGGAGGCCGCGTTCAGCAGCGGCAGCAGGTCGGTGATGAACTGCACCGTGTTGGGATGGTTGACCAGCCCGGCGATGATCGCTTCGTTCAGGCCGGTGGCCGGGTCCATCAGGGTACCCAGGAACCAGGGGCCGATGTCCACCAGCAGCGCGTTGATGGCCGCCGGGCTCAGGCCGGAGACCACGTCGCCCATCCAGTTCCAGTTGGTGTTGACGATGGCCGAGATGTTGGCCGGGGTGAGCTGCGGCAGCAGGGCGTTGATGAAGGCCAGGGTGGCCGGGTCGTTGACGATGGCCGCGATGTTGGCGGTGTTCAGGCCGGGGATGAGGGTGCCGGTGAGCCAGCCGGTCAGCCCGGCGATCATGGTGTTGACGGTGGCCGGGGTGATGTTGGTCACCACCGAGTTGAGCCAGGCCACGTTGGTGTTGACGATGGAGGCCATGGAGGCCGCGTTGAGCTGCGGCAGCAGGGCGTTGAGGAAGGTGATGGTGGCCGCGTCGTTGGCGATGGTGGCGATGTTGGCGGTGTTCAGGCCGGGCAGCAGGGTGCCGGTGATCCAGGGGGTCAGGTCGCTCACCATATTGTTCACCGTGGCCGGGGTCACGGCCGCGACTACGTCGTCCAGCCAGGCCCAGTCGGTGTTGACCATGCGAGGCCATGGAGGCCGCGTTGAGCAGCGGCAGCAGGTCGGTGATGAACTGCACCGTGTTGGGATGGTTGACCAGCCCGGCGATGATCGCTTCGTTCAGGCCGGTGACCGGGTCCATCAGGGTACCCAGGAACCAGGGGCCGATGTCCACCAGCAGCGCGTTGATGGCCGCCGGGCTCAGGCCGGAGACCACGTCGCCCATCCAGTTCCAGTTGGTGTTGACGATGGCCGAGATGTTGGCCGCGGTGAGCTGCGGCAGCAGGGCGTTGATGAAGGCCAGGGTGGCCGGGTCGTTGGCGATGGCCGCGATGTTGGCGGTGTTCAGGCCGGGGATCAGGGTGCCGGTGATCCAGCCGGAGAGGCCGCTGATCATGTTGTTGACGGTGGCCGGGGTGATGTTGGTCACCACCGAGTTGAGCCAGGCCCACGTTGGTGTTGACGATGGAGGCCATGGAGGCCGCGTTGAGCAGCGGCAGCAGGGCGGTGATGAAGTCCACGGTGGCCGCGTCGTTGGCGATGGCCGCGATGTTGGCGGTGTCCAGGCCGGGCATGCAGGGTGCCGGTCGATCCAGGCGGTGAGGCCGCTGATCATGTTGTTGACGGTGGCCGGGGTGATGTGGGCCACCACCGAGTTGAGCCAGGCCCAGTCGGTGTTGACGATGGAGGCCATGGAGGCCGCGTTGAGCAGCGGCAGCAGGTCGGTGATGAACTGCACCGTGTTGGGATGGTTGACCAGCCCGGCGATGATCGCTTCGTTCAGGCCGGTGGCCGGGTCCATCAGGGTACCCAGGAACCAGGGGCCGATGTCCACCAGCAGCGCGTTGATGGCCGCCGGGCTCAGGCCGGAGACCACGTCGCCCATCCAGTTCCAGTTGGTGTTGACGATGGCCGAGATGTTGGCCGGGGTGAGCTGCGGCAGCAGGGCGTTGATGAAGGCCAGGGTGGCCGGGTCGTTGACGATGGCCGCGATGTTGGCGGTGTTCAGGCCGGGCAGCAGGGTGCCGGTGATCCAGCCGGGGTCAGCCCGGTGATCATGGTGTTGACGGTGGCCGGGGTGATGTTGGTCACCACCGAGTTGAGCCAGGCCACGTTGGTGTTGACGATGGAGGCCATGGAGGCCGCGTTGAGCTGCGGCAGCAGGGCGTTGAGCAGGGCGATGGTGTCGGCGTCGTTGACGATGCCGGCGATGGCGGTGACGGTTGCCGGCGACGCTACGATACCCGGGATGATGGTGCCGGCCAGCCAGCCGGCGGTGTTGGCGATGAGCCCGTTCACCGTGGCCGGGGTGACCTGCTGGGCGAAGTCGGCGATCCAGGTCACGTTGTTGTTGACGATGGCGGCCAGGGCCACCTCGTCCAGCAGCGGCAGCAGGTCTGAGATGAAGTCCACGGTGGCCGGGTCGTTGGCGATGGAGGCCACGGTTCCGCGGTTGAGGCCGCCCATCAGGGTGGCGATCCAGCCGTTGGCGTAGAGCTGGGCCATCAGGGCATTGACGGTGGCCGGGGTGATCTGCGAGGTGAAGTCGCCGATCCAGGCGCCGTTGTTGTTGACGATGGCGGCCAGGGCCACCTCGTCCAGCAGCGGGCAGCAGGTCGGAGATGAAGTCCACGGTGTTGGCGTTGTTGGCGATGGAGGCCACGGCGTTGCGGTCCAGGCCGGGCATGAGCGTGCCGGTGATCCAGGGGGTCAGCCCGGCGATCATGGTGTTGACGGTGGCCGGGGTGATGTTGGTCACCACCGAGTTGCCAGCCAGGCCACGTTGGTGTTGACGATGGAGGCCATGGAGGCCGCGTTGAGCTGCGGCAGCAGGGCGTTGATGAAGGTCAGGGTGGCCGGCGTCGTTGGCGATGGCCGCGATGTTGGCGGTGTTCAGGCCGGGCAGCAGGGTGCCGGTGATCCAGGGGGTCAGCCCGGCGATCATGGTGTTGACGGTGGCCGGGGTGATGTTGGTCACCACCGAGTTGAGCCAGGCCACGTTGGTGTTGACGATGGAGGCCATGGAGGCCGCGTTGAGCAGCGGCAGCAGGGCGTTGAGGAAGGTGATGGTGGCCGGGTCGTTGGCGATGCCGGCGACAGCGGCGGTGTCCAGGCCGGGCAGCAGGGTGCCGGTGACCCAGGTGTCCACGTTGTTGAGGATGGTGTTCACGGTGGCCACGTCGATCTGCATGGTGAAGTCGGAGATCCAGCCCCCATTATTATTGACGATGTCGGCCAGGGCCACCTCGTCCAGCAGGGGCAGCAGGTCTGAGATGAAGTCCACGGTGGCCGGGTCGTTGGCGATGGCGGCCACGGTCCCGCGGTTGAGGCCGCCCATCAGGGTGGCGATCCAGCCGTTGGCGTAGAGCTGGGCCATCAGGGCATTGACGGTGGCCGGGGTGATCTGCGAGGTGAAGTCGCCGATCCAGGCGCCGTTGTTGTTGACGATGGCGGCCAGGGCCACCTCGTCCAGCAGCGGCAGCAGGTCTGAGATGAAGTCCACGGTGGCCGGGTCGTTGGCGATGGAGGCCACGGTTCCGCGGTTGAGGCCGCCCATCAGGGTGGCGATCCAGCCGTTGGCGTAGAGCTGGGCCATCAGGGCATTGACGGTGGCCGGGGTGATCTGCGAGGTGAAGTCGCCGATCCAGGCGCCGTTGTTGTTGACGATGGCGGCCAGGGCCACCTCGTCCAGCAGCGGCAGCAGGTCTGAGATGAAGTCCACGGTGTTGGCGTGGTTGGCGATGGAGGCCACGGCGTTGCGGTCCAGGCCGGGCATGAGCGTGCCGGTGATCCAGGGGGTCAGCCCGGCGATCATGGTGTTGACGGTGGCCGGGGTGATGTTGGTCACCACCGAGTTGAGCCAGGCCACGTTGGTGTTGACGATGGAGGCCATGGAGGCCGCGTTGAGCTGCGGCAGCAGGGCGTTGATGAAGGTCAGGGTGGCCGGCGTCGTTGGCGATGGCCGCGATGTTGGCGGTGTTCAGGCCGGGCAGCAGGGTGCCGGTGATCCAGGGGGTCAGCCCGGCGATCATGGTGTTGACGGTGGCCGGGGTGATGTTGGTCACCACCGAGTTGAGCCAGGCCACGTTGGTGTTGACGATGGAGGCCATGGAGGCCGCGTTGAGCAGCGGCAGCAGGGCGTTGAGGAAGGTGATGGTGGCCGGGTCGTTGGCGATGCCGGCGACAGCGGCGGTATCCAGGCCGGGACAGCAGGGTGCCGGTGACCCAGGTGTCCACGTTGTTGAGGATGGTATTCACGGTGGCCACGGTGATCTGCATGGTGAAGTCGGAGATCCAGCCCCCATTATTATTGACGATGTCGGCCAGGGCCACCTCGTCCAGCAGGGGCAGCAGGTCTGAGATGAAGTCCACGGTGGCCGGGTCGTTGGCGATGGCGGCCATGGTCCCGCGGTTGAGGCCGCCCATCAGGGTGGCGATCCAGCCGTTGGCGTAGAGCTGGGCCATCAGGGCATTGACGGTGGCCGGGGTGATCTGCGAGGTGAAGTCGCCGATCCAGGCGCCGTTGTTGTTGACGATGGCGGCCAGGGCCACCTCGTCCAGCAGCGGCAGCAGGTCTGAGATGAAGTCCACGGTGGCCGGGTCGTTGGCGATGGAGGCCACGGTCCCGCGGTTGAGGCCGCCCATCAGGGTGGCGATCCAGCCGTTGGCGTAGAGCTGGGCCATCAGGGCATTGACGGTGGCCGGGGTGATCTGCGAGGTGAAGTCGCCGATCCAGGCGCCGTTGTTGTTGACGATGGCGGCCAGGGCCACCTCGTCCAGCAGGGGCAGCAGGTCGGAGATGAAGTCCACGGTGTTGGCGTGGTTGGCGATGGAGGCCACGGCGTTGCGGTCCAGGCCGGGCATGAGCGTGCCGGTGATCCAGGGGGTCAGTCCGGCGATCATGGTGTTGACGGTGGCCGGGGTGATGTTGGTCACCACCGAGTTGAGCCAGGCCACGTTGGTGTTGACGATGGAGGCCATGGAGGCCGCGTTGAGCTGCGGCAGCAGGGCGTTGATGAAGGTCGATGGTGGCCGGCGTCGTTGGCGATGGCCGCGATGTTGGCGGTGTTCAGGCCGGGCAGCAGGGTGCCGGTGATCCAGGGGGTCAGCCCGGCGATCATGGTGTTGACGGTGGCCGGGGTGATGTTGGTCACCACCGAGTTGAGCCAGGCCACGTTGGTGTTGACGATGGAGGCCATGGAGGCCGCGTTGAGCTGCGGCAGCAGGGCGTTGAGGAAGGCGATGGTGGCCGGGTCGTTGGCGATGCCGGCGACAGCGGCGGTGTCCAGGCCGGGAAGCAGGGTGCCGGTGACCCAGGTGTCCACGTTGTTGAGGATGGTATTCACGGTGGCCACGGTGATCTGCATGGTGAAGTCGGAGATCCAGCCCCCATTATTATTGACGATGTCGGCCAGGGCCACCTCGTCCAGCAGGGGCAGCAGGTCTGAGATGAAGTCCACGGTGGCCGGGTCGTTGGCGATGGAGGCCACGGTCCCGCGGTTGAGGCCGCCCATCAGGGTGGCGATCCAGCCGTTGGCGTAGAGCTGGGCCATCAGGGCATTGACGGTAGCCGGGGTGATCTGCGAGGTGAAGTCGCCGATCCAGGCGCCGTTGTTGTTGACGATGGCGGCCAGGGCCACCTCGTCCAGCAGCGGCAGCAGGTCGGAGATGAAGTCCACGGTGGCCGGGTCGTTGGCGATGGAGGCCACGGTTCCGCGGTTGAGGCCGCCCATCAGGGTGGCGATCCAGCCGTTGGCGTAGAGCTGGGCCATCAGGGCATTGACGGTGGCCGGGGTGATCTGCGAGGTGAAGTCGCCGATCCAGGCCGCCGTTGTTGTTGACGATGGCGGCCAGGGCCACCTCGTCCAGCAGCGGGCAGCAGGTCGGAGATGAAGTCCACGGTGTTGGCGTGGTTGGCGATGGCGGCCACGGCGTTGCGGTCCAGGCCGGGCATGAGCGTGCCGGTGATCCAGGGGGTCAGTCCGGCGATCATGGAGTTGACGGTGGCCGGGGTGATGTTGGTCACCACCGAGTTGAGCCAGGCCACGTTGGTGTTGACGATGGAGGCCATGGAGGCCGCGTTGAGCTGCGGCAGCAGGGCGTTGATGAAGGTCATGGTGGTCGGCGTCGTTGGCGATGGCCGCGATGTTGGCGGTGTTCAGGCCGGGCAGCAGGGTGCCGGTGATCCAGGCGGTCAGCCCGGCGATCATGGTGTTGACGGTGGCCGGGGTGATGTTGGTCACCACCGAGTTGAGCCAGGCCACGTTGGTGTTGACGATGGAGGCCATGGAGGCCGCGTTGAGCTGCGGCAGCAGGGCGTTGAGGAAGGTGATGGTGGCCGGGTCGTTGGCGATGCCGGCGACAGCGGCGGTGTCCAGGCCGGGCAGCAGGGTGCCGGTGACCCAGGTGTCCACGTTGTTGAGGATGGTGTTGACGGTGGCCACGTCGATCTGCATGGTGAAGTCGGAGATCCAGCCCCCATTATTATTGACGATGTCGGCCAGGGCCACCTCGTCCAGCAGGGGCAGCAGGTCGTGAGATGAAGTCCACGGTGGCCGGGTCGTTGGCGATGGAGGCCACGGTCCCGCGGTTGAGGCCGCCCATCAGGGTGGCGATCCAGCCGTTGGCGTAGAGCTGGGCCATCAGGGCATTGACGGTGGCCGGGGTGATCTGCGAGGTGAAGTCGCCGATCCAGGCGCCGTTGTTGTTGACGATGGCGGCCAGGGCCACCTCGTCCAGCAGCGGCAGCAGGTCGGAGATGAAGTCCACGGTGGCCGGGTCGTTGGCGATGGAGGCCACGGTTCCGCGGTTGAGGCCGCCCATCAGGGTGGCGATCCAGCCGTTGGCGTAGAGCTGGGCCATCAGGGCATTGACGGTGGCCGGGGTGATCTGCGAGGTGAAGTCGCCGATCCAGGCGCCGTTGTTGTTGACGATGGCGGCCAGGGCCACCTCGTCCAGCAGCGGCAGCAGGTCGGAGATGAAGTCCACGGTGTTGGCGTTGTTGGCGATGGCGGCCACGGCGTTGCGGTCCAGGCCGGGCATGAGCGTGCCGGTGATCCAGGGGGTCAGCCCGGCGATCATGGGTTGACGGTGGCCGGGGTGATGTTGGTCACCACCGAGTTGAGCCAGGCCACGTTGGTGTTGACGATGGAGGCCATGGAGGCCGCGTTGAGCTGCGGCAGCAGGGCGTTGATGAAGGTGATGGTGGCCGCGTCGTTGGCGATGCCGGCGATGGTCGCCGGTATCCAGTGCCGGGCAGCAGGGTGCCGGTGATCCAGGGGGACAGGTCGTTGATCATATTATTTACTGTTCCGGGAGCCACGGCCGCGACAACGTCGTCCAGCCAGCCCCAGTTGGTGTTGACCACGCCGGCCATGGAGGCCGCGTTGAGCTGCGGCAGCAGGGCGTTGATGAAGTTGATGGTGGCCGCGTTGTTGGCGATGCCGGCGATGGCCCCGGTATCCAGTGCCGGCAGCAGGGTGCCGGTGATCCAGGGGGACAGGTCGTTGATCATATTATTTACTGTTCCGGGAGCCACGGCCGCGACAACGTCGTCCAGCCAGCCCCAGTTGGTGTTGACCACGCCGGCCATGGAGGCCGCGTTGAGCTGCGGCAGCAGGGCGTTGATGAAGTTGATGGTGGTCGGCGTTGTTGGCGATGCCGGCGATGGTTGGCGGTGTTCAGGCCGGGCAGCAGGGTGCCGGTGATCCAGGGGGACAGGTCGCTGATCATATTATTTACTGTTCCGGGAGCTACGGCCGCGACAACGTCGTCCAGCCAGCCCCAGTTGGTGTTGACCACGCCGGCCATGGAGGCCGCGTTGAGCTGCGGCAGCAGGGCGTTGATGAAGTTGATGGTGGCCGGGTCGTTGGCGATGGCCGCGATGTTGGCGGTGTTCAGGCCGGGCATGAGCGTGCCGGTTACCCAGGGGGTCAGGTCGTTGATCATCGTGTTGACGGTCGCCGGGGAGATCCCCGATACCAGGTCGGCCATCCAGGCACCGTTCCCGTCGACGATGCCCGCCAGCGCGGCCGCGTCCAGCTGCGGCAGCAGGGCGTTGAGGAAGGAGATGGTGTTGGCGTCGTTGGCGATGCCGGCGATGACAGTGGGATTCAGCCCCGTCATCAGGGTGCCGGTGATCCAGGGGGTTATGTCGTTGATAAGGTTGCTGATGGTGCCGGAGGGCGTGGCGGAGATAAAGTCGCCGATCCAGTCCCAGTTGAGTGTTGAAGATGTCCATCAGTGCGTTCTCGTCCAGCAGTGGTATCAGGGTGTTCAGGAAGGTAATCGTCGCGGGGTCATTGGCGATGCCCGCTATGGCATTCGTCGTCCAGCCCGGGCATGACGGTGCCCGGTAACCCAGGGCGTGATGTCGTTCAGCAGAGTTGTTCAGGGTAACCGACGGCATTGCGGAGATGAAGTCCCCAGCCCAGTCCCAGTTGGTATTGAGAAGGCTCATCAACGCGTTCTCGTCGATCAGGGGCACCAGGCGGTTGAGAAAAGCCATCGAGGCCGGGTCATTGGCCATGCTCGCGATGACGTTCTCGTCCAGACCGGGCATAACCGTCCCTGTCAACCAGGCGCTGACGTCGCCCAGAGGCTGTTCAGCGTTCCCGCGGGTGACGACACTCACCAGGTCGCCCATCCAGTCCCAGTTGGTGTTGAGAATGCCGACCAGCGCGTTCTCGTCCAGGCTGGGCAGCACCTGGTTGAGGAAGGCTATGGTGCACAGGGTCGTTGGCGATGCCCGAGATGACGCTGGAGTCCAGGTTGTCCACCACGTCGACCATCCAGTCCCCGTTGTCGTTGACCACATCGGCGATGGTGGTGGGCGAGAGGGCCCCCACGAAGTCGGTGAGGAAGAGGGAGTTCGCGTCCATGATGGTGCCGATGGCGGCACCGTCCAGCTTGCCGATGAGCTCGTTAAGGAAGCTGAGGGTCCCGGGGTCATTGGCTACTCCCGCCATCACGTCGGTGTCCAGCTTGGTCACCAGGTCGGTCACCCAGAGCTGGTTGTCGTTGACGATGTCGGCCACGGTGTCGGTGGACATGGCGCCCACGAAGTCCGTGAGGAAAGCGGAGTTGTTGTCCATGATGTGGCCGAGGGTGGTGCCGTCCAGCTTGCCGATGAGCTCGGAGACGAAGGCCGTGGTCGTGGGGGCGTTGGTGACCCCGGCGATAACGTCGGTGTCCAGCTTGGTCACCAGGTCGGTCACCCAGAGCTGGTTGCCGTTGACGATGTCGGCCACGGTGTCGGTGGACATGGCGCCCACGAAGTCGGAGAGGAAGGCGGAGTTGCCGTCCATGATGCCGCCCAGCATGTTGCCGTCCAGGCTGCCGATGAGGGAATTCATCCAGGGCACGTTGTCCTCCACGGCCCCGGCCACCATGTTGGGATCGATGTATCCCATGATGTCGCTGACGAACAGCCCCGTTAGCGTTGACGGAGCCCGCCAGGGAGGAGGGGCTCAGGAATCCGAGGACCGCCGTGGTGAAGGACTGGTTGTTGATGATCGACGCGATGAACTCGGGGTTGAGCCGCATCGCGACCTCGTTGATGAAGGTGGGATTGTTGTTCAGGGTGTCGGCGATGACCGCCGGGTCCAGGTACCCGAGGAGGTCGCTGATGAACTGACCGTTGTTGTTGGCGGCCTGTGCCAGGACCGAAGGATTAAGCACGCCTAGAAGGTTGCTGAGGAAGGCGCCGTTCTGGTTGACGGCCAAAGCCACAACTTGAGGGTTAAGCCTGGCGACGACATCAACCAGTAGTTGAGGGTTGTCGTTGATGGCCCTCGCGAGGACGTCGGCATTGATCTCGCCGGCGAGCTCGGTTACGAAGGTGGGGTTGTTGTTGATGATGTTGGCGACCACCGCCGGATCGACGTAACTCACGATCTCGGTGACGAACGTCTCGTTGTTGTTCACTATATCGGCGATATTGAGGGTGGAGAGATACTTGACGACCTTGTTGACGAACTCTGAGTTGTTGTTGACGATGTCAGCCACTACCTGGGGGTCGAGGTACTGGATGACGTTGTTTACCAGGGTAGCAGCTCTCATTGACGATATTGGCGATTACCTGGGGGTCGAGGTAGACCACCAATTCGGTGATGAATTCCTCGTTGGCGTTGACAGCTGCCGCCATGTCTTCCGCGTTGCAGCTGGGCGATCAACTCCTTGGTGAATTCGGGGTTGTCGTTCAACGCCTTGGCCAGTTCGGCCGGGTCAAGGGACGCAATGATCCCCGAGAGCAAGCTCTTACTGCTCATGAGCTTGCCCATCAATGGCCCGAAGGGGCTTCGGGCCGGCAGGGCGAATAACGCCCCGAGTATCACGAATCCCAGGAAAAGCATCAGCACCAGGATGTTCACGATCGTCTGGAAGTTCCTGTTCAAGATCATCTCTGATTCCCCCTTAAATGATCTCTCCCCAATATCCTCTTTATCTCAAAAACAGAGCGCTTGCTCTCGCGATTGTCGATTTCTAAAAACATCTCCGGACATCCATGAGCCAGGGACTTGCGTACAGGAATCGAAAAGAGTCTCGAATCCGGGACGGGCTCCTTCGCCTGTCCGCTTCCTTGTCTCCCAGTGAGCCTCTCCAGTTACCAACTTTCGCGACCTCTCTTTTTGCAGCAGGTACCTTGGACCAATACTGACTGCTGGTTTCCCCTATCCAGCCCTTATTATAGAAGATACGGGTGACCCGTTGTAAAACCATTCAAGCAAAATATGATAATTGTTGCATCTTTTCGACAATTGCGTAACATTGTCGTAACATTACGACTTGAAAACGGGCAAAATAAAGGCCCCCGCCTTGCCGGCGGGGGCCTTTCGTTCAGGTTGGTTCAGCTTGAAAGCTTAGATCTGCGGCGGCTGGATGGTGATGGGCTGGTTGATGTTCGAGCGGGTGATGATGATCTTCAGGGTGATCAGGCCCAGCTGTGCGACGTCGGGGATGGTCACGTTCTTGAAGACGCCCTCCGACTTGATCATGAAGTAGGTCGCCTCGTCGATCCAGACGTCCACCGTGCCGCCGTCATTGGCTGACAGGCTCTGCGCCGAACCTGCTGCACCATGTTCTTGACGTTCTCCGCGCTCAATTCGAACTGGAAGTGATAGCAGGTGTAGCCGCTTACCGACTCCTTGCCGAGGTCCTTCTGGCTTACGGAGTTGTTCATCAGATTCGCGTACTGGCTGGTCTCCGTGGTGGACGTGGAGGCGTTGAGCGTAACGCGGGCTCCTCGACCCACTTGTTGTCCGGGTAGGTCTTGGTATACTGCTTGCCGTTCACCAGGATCTTCTCGGCGATGGTGGCGCCGAGAACCGTCTCCGAGGCCTGACACGTTGGGTACCGGAGACGGAGACGCTGCGGCTCTGCATGGTGCCCGTACCGAACTGCGTGCTCTCGTAGATCAGGTCCACTTCCTGGTGCATGGACGTGATGCTTGGCCCCCGCATCCTCCGATTTCTGCAATACTGTCCGCGATGTCGGTGCTGTTTCCGCACCCGGCCAGCACCAGGCCCAGTACCAGGAACAGGCTGATGGGGATCACCGACCAACTCACAATACTCTTCGCCTTCCTCATTCCATCGATCTCCTTTCCTCGTCGAAAAGCCGGCCATGTTATCGCTCAATTAGATGTCGGGTCAGCTAAAAAGGTTTACCCATTTCCTATTCATTTTAAGATTTCCAGGGATTATTGCAATACGTGACTTTTACTGCGCGCAATGCTCTCTCCTTGATGATTCTCGCATGACACGTTTTTTCCTGTTGACTTGTTGGAGTAGATAATTTATAACATTATTTAACTTAATTATGTTGATTGTTATGATTATGTTGATGCTTTAGATCTGCCGGTGGGTGAAAGGAGAGGCCATGAAACAGGGGGAACGAGCGGAGGCAGGGGTTCCCGGCGCGGGCGGAAGCGCCGTCGTGCTCGGTTGCGTCGGGGGAAAGGGTGGGCAAGGGGCCAGCATGTTCGCCGCCGGCCTGGCAAGCGTGCTCTCCCGGGAGAAGAGAACGGTCCTGGTGGACCTGGACCTCAACTCCACACATAGGCATCTGCTGGAGCGGGAGGATTGCCCCGGGATCTCCAACCTGGCCATGGTCATAGAGGAGATAACCCCTCTGAGCTTGGTAAACATAGTACAGCGGCACCCTTCCGGGTTCGACGTTCTACCCGGCTTGAAGGCCCCGGAAGAGGACGGTCTCGTCAGCCAAGTAAATCTAAAGCTGATATTTAAACTATTGTCCCAGTCGTACGAGCTCGTAGTCCTGGATATCTCCTCCAACCACCGGCTGATCACCATGGGCGCGCTGCGCCACTGTTCCCTGGTGTTCCTGGTCATGCACCCCGATCTGCTCTCGCTGCGTTGCGCCCTGCGCGCCGTCGAGTTGTCGGGCAGGTGCGGGGGCGGCTCCATCCGGTGGGGACTGGCGATGAACAGGTCCGGCGCGGGCGACCTGGTCCAGCCTTTTCAGGTATCGGAAGTGCTGGGGGTCCCGCTGCTGGCGATACTCCCGGACGATCCCGCGGCGGGAGAGGACTTCTCAAACTTCATGAGACCGGGCCCGGGAGATGGGCCTTACCGGGCAGCCCTGGAGCAGATGGCGGTGCGCCTGCGGCTGAAGGAAGGCTCAACCTCGACTATAAATAAAAGCCTGTCCGCTCGCTGCCTGCGCGCGCTCAAGGGACGGCCCGGGGAACGGCGGGTAACGGTAACGGATGGTGGAGGCCTGCCCCGCTCCGACGAGGGTTTCTCATGCGCGCGATGACCCCACCCTCCCCGGACCCCTCCGTCCTCGACCGCGTCAAGCGGCGCATCCAGGCGGACGGGGAGGCCCTGGCCGGGCCCTCCCACCCCCGGGAGGCGCGAGCTTCCCGCCTGCGCGCCAGGGTGGTGGAGGCGCTCTGCGAGGAAGGAGTGATCTGCTCGGGGGAGGAACTGCAGGGGCTGATCAACAGGTTGATCGAGGAGATGATCGGCCTGGGGCCCCTGGAGCCGCTCCTCCGTGACGCAGACGTATCCGAGATAATGATCAACGGGCCCGGCCGGGCTTACGTGGAGAGGTCCGGCCGCCTGGAACGAGGCCTGCCTGGACTTGAAGAGTACCGAACACCTGCTCTACCTGGTGGAGAAGATCATCGGCCCCCTGGGGCTGCGGGTGGACGAATCCTCTCCCTACGTCGATGCCCGCCTGTTGGACGGCTCGCGGGTAAACGTCATCATCCCTCCCCTCTCCCTGTGCGGCCCGGTCATCACCATCCGCAAGTTCGCGAGGGTCCCCATAACCATCGACACGCTCATACGCCGGGGGCTGCTCTCCCGGGAACTCGGCGCCTTCCTGGCGGAGGCGGTCTCGCGCCGCCTCAACATCATCGTATCGGGTGGCGCGGGCAGCGGTAAGACCACCTTGCTCAATGCCCTCTCGGCCTTCATCCCCGAGGGCGAGCGCATCATCACCATCGAGGACGCGGCGGAACTACAGCTGCAGCAGGGGCACGTCGTCCCGCTGGAAGCCAGGCCGCCCAACCTCGAGGGCAAGGGAGAGGTGACCGTCCGGGACCTGTTGCGCAACTCCCTGCGCATGCGCCCGGACCGCATCATCATCGGGGAGGTCCGGGGCGGCGAAGCCCTGGACATGCTGCAGGCCATGAACACGGGCCACGAGGGCTCGCTCTCCACGGTCCACGCCAACTCCCCCCTGGAGGCCCTCTACCGCCTGGAGACCATGGCCTGCATGGCCGACACCGGGCTCCCACCCGCCTCCATAGCTTCCCAGATAATGGCCTCCATCGACCTGGTGATGCACGTGGCGAGGGGGCGGGACGGCACCAGGCGGCTGCTGGAGGTGTCGGGCATCGACCCCGGCGCGGCTCCGGGGGCCCCCGCGTTGAGAAGGGTGTTTCATCTTCAGCCTCCTGCCGCCGGGCAGCCGTCAGCCTACCGCTGCGACCTGGACGCCGAGTCGCTGCGGGAACTCCTCTCCAGGCGCTGTGCCGACATCGCGGGCCGACCGGGGGGTGAGCCGGGATGATCCTTCCGGTGATCGCCTGCTGGCTGGCCCTGTTGGCAACGGTGACCGCGTTCCTGTTGCGGTCCGGCTCCCTCCGACGCCGGGAGCGGGTGAGCAGACGCCTGGAAGGGCTTCGCCCGCCGGTGGAGGCGGGGCGGCCTTCCCGTCTCGGGGGGTTGCTGTCCGCGCTCCGGCTCGAGCGCGGCACGTGGCCGGGGAAGGCCGTCACCATAGCGGCCCCGGCGCTCCTGGTCCTGGTCCTCACGGGGGCCTGGTGGAGCCTCTGCGTCACCCTGCCCTGCGGGCTCCTCCTCTCCCGCCTGCTGGAGCGGGTGAAGGAAGCGCGGAGGCGCGAACTCGTCCGGGCCCAGCTGTACGACTTCCTCGACGCCATGATCCAGTCCCTGGAAGGGGGCTTCTCGGTCTTCCAGGCCCTGGAGTTCTCGTCGGAGGACGTGGCGCCGCCCCTGAGCCTGGAGCTGCGCCGGGCGGTGTCGGACATCCAGTACGGGAGCGAGTTCGAGGAAGCCCTGGCGCGGTTGCGCGAGAGCGTGGGGGAGCCCGAGCTCGACACCATCATCGACATGCTCCTGCTGCTCAAGCAGAGCGGCGGCAACCTCCCCCTGCTCCTGCGCAAGCTGCGCGTCATCATGCGGGACCGCGCGGAGATCGCGCGGGACATCCGCGTATACACCACCCAGGGCCGCTGGTCCGGCTACGTGGTATCGGCGCTTCCCGTGGCCTTTCTCTGCATCGAGAGCGTCTTCTCGCCCGCACTCATCCGGCCCCTGTTCGCGACACCTCTCGGGATCACCCTGCTTGCCACCGGACTGTGCATGGATGCCGCCGGCTTCCTCTGCGTGCGCCGCATCTCCCGGCTGGGGAGGGCGTGAACTTGAAGGAGCTCATCGTCCTGCTCTTCCTCGCTGCCGGCTCCTGTGCCGCCGCCTGGTCGGCCGCCCGGCGCTCCCGCCGGGAGGAGCTGGCCTCGCGGCTGCTGCGCCTGCGCCCGCCGTCCGGAGTGGACGAACAGGTTCCCCCGGGGGAAGAGGGCGGCCGGCGCGCACGGGGCACGTTGGGCACGATGCTCGGGAGGCCTCTCACCCGGCTGGGGCACGTTGCCGTTTCCCTGCCCTCCTGCCCGGACGTCCTGGAACTGGAGAAGGCGGGGCTCGCGTACTCCCCCGGTCAGTTCCAGGCACTGCGGGTGCTGCTCCTGACGGCGCTGTCCCTCGCCGTCCTGTTCCTGGGGGGGCCGGCCCTGCTGCTCGTGTCGGCGCTGCCGGCAACCCTGCTCGCGTGGCACCTCCCCCACCTGGCGCTGAAGAGGAAGCAACGGCGCCGGCAGGAGGCCGTATCCGACGCCCTGCCCGAGGTACTGGACCTGCTTACCCTGCTTCTCCATGCGGGGCAGGGGCTGAACCTGGCCTTGCCGCGAGCCGTGGCCTGCTCCGGCGGCCCCCTGAGGGACGAGTTCGAGCGGGCCTTCCGCTCGCTGGAACTGGGCATGCCCAGGCAGCAGGCCTTCAGCCGCCTGGTGGAGCGCAACTCCTCCGAGGACCTGCGGCGGTTCATCCGGGCGCTGCTCCGGGCGGAACGCTTCGGCGCGCCGCTCTCCTCCAGCATCGAGCACCTTGCGGCCGAGATGCGCCACCGGCAGAAGGGCCGCCTGCAGGAGCGGGCCCACAAGGCTCCCGTCAAGATACTCTTCCCCCTGGTCTTCCTGATCCTGCCGTCCTTCCTGCTGCTCACGGTGGGCGGGATGTTGCTGGGGGGACGCTTTCTCTAGATCCCTCGTTCAGGAAAGGAGGTGAGTCATGCAGGAATTCGTGGACCTTGGAAGACGTCTGTGGACCGAGGATGCCGGACAGACCACGGCCGAGTACGCACTGGTGATACTGGGCGCCGCCGCCATTGCCGGAGCCCTGATAGCGTGGGCCGGCGGCACCGACGTCATCAAGGGTTTCTTCAACAAGATCTTCTCACAACTGATGAAGGGTCTGGGTTAACGAGACGAAGGAGGGCCGTGCCCTGGAAACAACCGTACTGGTGGCCATGATCGCGTACCTGGGGGTAGCGGGCTGCTGGGACCTCGCTCGCCGCAGGGTCCCCAACGCGCTCAACCTGTCCGCGGCGATCCTGGCCGTCGGCATCGGCGCCTGCCGGGGCACGCCCTACCTTCTCCTCTCGTGCAAGGGCATGGCCATGGGCGCGGGGATCGGGCTGATCCCCTTCGCCCTGCGCATGCTGGGAGGGGGGGATGTAAAGTCACTGATGGCATTGGGCGCCTTCGCCGGGCCGGGCATGGTCTGGTATTGCTTCATGGGCGCCCTGATGGCAGGGGGGGCCCTGGGGGTTCTGTTCCTCCTGCCATCCCTTCCCTTCCTCGAGGCCCGGCACCGGCCCGGGGCACCGGCACGCACCCTGCCCTTCACCACCCTGCTGACCCTGGCTTGTTATTCACTGCTTCTGATTACTTAGGAGGTACGGAGATGTTGATCAACCAGGTGGTCATGACCGGGAACGTGGTGCGTTCCCCCGAGCTGTCCAACACCCTCAAGGGGCACCCCTTCACCCGCTTCCGGTTCGCCTGCAACCGCCCGCCCCGCAACCCGGAGGCGGAATCGGAGGCCGACTTCGTGGACATCGAGGCCTACGGGAAGCTGGCCGAGAACCTCTGTTCCACCTGCACGGTGGGCGACCGGCTGCTGGTGGTGGGCAAGATGCGCCATCAACGCTGGGAGGACGACGAAGGCAACAAGCGCGTCAGGTACGTGGTCCTGGCCGACGCGGTGGGGGCTTCCCTGGAATTCCAGTCCCTGGGGCTGCATGCCCCGGAGAACGGCGGGGAGCCGGATGAGGTCGCCCTGAACTAACCCTGTCCGCGCGCCCGGCCGTCCCGGCGCCCCGGGGGGAGTGTCCCAGGCCCCGGATATAATCTCTCGCATGGAAGATGACATGACGACACCGGGATTCGCCGACGTCCTGCTGGACAACCCCTCCAGGCAGCTGGACCGGCCCTTCACCTACGGCATCCCGCCTGCCCTGGCGGGCCAGGTGGGTATCGGGTCGGTGGTGGTGGTCCCCTTCATCAACTCCTTTCAGGTCGGATACGTGCTGGCCCTGCGAGACCAGGCCGGCATGGACGGGGTCAAGGAGATCTCGCGCCTGGTGGACGAGCCTCCGGTGTTCAACCCGGAGACCGTGGAACTGTGCGCCTGGATGGCCGAGCGCTACCTGACGCCCCTGTCGCAGGTCTTCCGGCTGGTCACGCCGCCCGGCCGCGCCCGTACCCTGGTGGAGGAAGTCCGCCTCCTCCGGGGCGGCGAGGAAGGGCGCGGGCTGCTCCATCCCCGGGCCCAGCGTGCCTGCCGGGTCCTGGAAGCGCTGGAGGAAGCCGGTGGCTGCCTGCCGCTCAAGTCCCTCAAGTCACGGACGGGCGATGGGGACTTGAGCTCGACCCTGCGAAAGATGGAAGGTCTCGGCCTGGTGGAAAGGGTGGTCCACCTCAGCCGGCCCAAGGTGGACGCGGTCAGCGTGATGGTGGTCAGGCTGGAGGGGCCGGGCAGGGAGTGGCTGGCGGTGCGCCGGCTCGACGGAGGAGCTGCCGGAGGGGAAGGCCCCCACGCCGCTGCAGCGCCGCGTCCTGGAGGTCCTCGAGGAACGGGGCGGGCGGGTGCCCCAGGGAGAACTGGTCGAGGAGAGCTCCATCGGTTATCCCAGCCTGCGCTCCATGGCCCGGCGGGGGCTCGTCTCCATCGGCCAGGAGGAGAGGCAGCGCGACCCCTTCAGCCACATGACCTTCGCCCGCCCGCCCGACGTGGTCCTCAACCGGGACCAGGCCGCCGCGTTCGACGAGATCCGCGCCTGCCTGGCCGACGGCTCGCACCGGTCCTTCCTGCTGCACGGCATCACCGGCAGCGGCAAGACCGAGGTCTACCTGCGCTCCATCCGCGTCGCGCTGGAACTGGGCAAGACCGCCATCGTGCTGGTGCCGGAGATATCCCTCACCCCCCAGATGGTGGAGAGGTTCAAGGGCACGCTGGGAGACACGGTGGCGGTGCTCCACTCCGGCCTGGGCCTGGGGGAGCGATACGACCAGTGGCGCGGTATCCGCGACGGCACTCACCGCGTGGTCATCGGGGCGCGTTCCGCTCTCTTCGCCCCCCTGCGGGACCTCGGCCTCATCGTCATCGACGAGGAGCACGAGACCACCTACAAGGAGAGCGTGGCCCCCCGCTACCACGCCCGGGAGGTGGCCGCCTGCCGCGCCCGCCTCAACTCGGCGGCGCTGGTGCTGGGAAGCGCCACTCCCCAGCTGGAGACGGTCTACCGCGCCCGGCAGGGGGAACTGGCCAACCTGGTCCTCCCCCGGCGCATCGACGACCGCCCCCTCCCCCGCATCGAGGTGGTGGACATGCGCGAGGCCAACCAGCCGGGCACTGCGCACCATCCTCAGCACCCGCCTGGTCAACGCGCTGGTCAACATCTACGACTCGGGCGAGCAGGCCATCCTCTTCCTCAACCGGCGCGGGTTCGCGCCCTTTCTCCAGTGCCACCAGTGCGGCCACATCTTCCGCTGCGAGCAGTGCTCGGTGAGCCTCTGTTTCCACCTGAAGCGCGATGCGCTCCTCTGCCACCACTGCGACGCCACCCTCACTCCCCCGTTCATCTGCCCCGGCTGCGGCAGCGAGAGCCACCGCTACTCGGGGGTGGGCACGGAACGGGTGGAGGCCGAGCTCCACCGTCTCCTGCCGTCCATCAAGTGCCTGCGCATGGACGCCGACACCACCCGGCAGAAGCACTCCCACTGGAGGATCCTCGACGATTTCAAGGCGCGCAAGGCCCAGGTGCTGCTGGGCACCCAGATGATCGCCAAGGGCCTGGACATCCCCTCGGTCACCCTGGTGGGGGTGATCAACGCCGACACCTCCCTGGCCCTGCCGGACTTCCGGGCGGCCGAGCGCACCTTCCAGCTGCTGACCCAGGTGAGCGGGCGGGCCGGGCGCGGGGAGCTGCCGGGACGGGTCATCATCCAGACCTTCAGCCCCGAGAACTACGCCATCGAGTCCTGCGTGCGCGGCGACGACGAAGGCTTCTACCTGCACGAGCTGGCCTGGCGGCGCGAGGCCGGTTATCCTCCGTTCCTCCAGGTGGTCAACCTGGTCTTCACCTCCCCCCGGGAGGAAGCCGCGCTGCAGGCCTGCCCGGTCCATGCTGGAGATCCTGAGCCGCCTGCTGCCTGGAGACACCCTGGACGTCCTGGGGCCGGCCGCGGCTCCCATCTCCCGCATCAAGGGGCGCTACCGTTACCACCTGCTGCTCAAGGCGGCCGATCTCGCCCCGCTGATGCGGGGGCTCGCGCGAGGCCCTGCCGGAGTTCGAGCGGGCCCGCGCCGGCATCTGCAGGGAATACGGCCTGAAACGGGAAGGTCTCAGCCTGGTCATCGACGTCGACCCCACCACGCTGCTGTAGGGCCCGGCGGGTACGTGCCGGCCACCTGGTCGCCGCTCGTTCGCGGTTTGCCGCCTTGCGCCGGCTGGTGTATCATTCGGGGGTGACACGGGGCTGTAGCTCAGTGGGAGAGCGCTGCCTTCGCAAGGCAGAAGTCGAGGGTTCGAATCCCTTCAGCTCCACCATCTTAGAAGAGCCGCTTTCGAGGAGCGGCTCTTGCCTTTTGCCGGTTGTTGTTGATAATTGGGCCGATTGAACTTTTAATAGAGGCTATGGATATCCAAGAGTTCGGCCTGGTTACGCCATCGGCATCTGCCATTGGTACCGCCCCAACACCCCGGCGGTGGTGGGCGAGATGATAGAGACGCTCCGGGCGGAAGGCATCAACTTCGCCTTCGTCCAGTACGTGAACAACTGACACGGGCACCGGCGGGCACAAGCGGGGACCCGGGAGGAGAGAGAGGCGGTAATCGTGACATCGAGCAAGGCACTGAACACCATGGACCTGATCGGGAACACCCCGGTGGTGAGGCTCACCCGGGTGACCCCTCCCGCCCCGAAGTGGAGATCTACGCCAAGCTGGAGGGGTATAACCCGTGCAGCTCCATCAAGGACCGCATCGCCCTGTACATGATCGAGGGGGCGGAGCAGCGGGGCGAGCTGACCGGGGATAAGACCATCGTCGAGGCCACCAGCGGCAATACCGGCATCGGCCTGTCCATGGTCGCGGCCTTCAAGGGCTACAAGCTGCTGATCGTCATGCCCGAGACCATGAGCATCGAGCGCCGCCGGGTCATGCAGGCCTTCGGCGCGCAGATCCTGCTGACCCCGGGTGAGGAGGGCATGAACGGGGCCATCGCCAAATCGCGGGAGCTGGCGGAAGACCCCGCCTACTTCCACACCAACCAGTTCTCCAACCCGGACAACGTGCGCGCCCACTACGAGGGTACCGGGGCCGAGATCGTGGCGCAGGTGCCGGACATCGACGTCCTGGTGGCGGGGATCGGCACCGGCGGCACGCTCATGGGCGTGGGCAGGCGGTTGCGCGAGGCCTACCCGGATATCCAGGTAGTGGGGGTGGAGCCTTACCAGAACTCCCGCATCCAGGGCCTGCGCAACCTGAACGACTTCCTCCCCCCCATCTTCGACTTCGACGTGATGGACCGCAAGATCAACGTGGAGGACGGCTGCGCCTTCAACACCGCCAGGGTGCTGGCCAACATCGAGGGCCTCTTCGTGGGCATCTCCTCCGGCGCCGCCGTGCACGCCGCGCTGCAGGTGGCCGAGGAGATGGAGCGCGGCCGCATCGTGGTCATCCTGCCGGACCGCGGTGACCGCTACCTCTCGACGGAATGCTTCCAGTGCACCAACCTGGACTGCGTCTACAGGGAGTTCCTCGAGTCGCTGTCCAGGAAACAACCCTCCTGAATCCCGCCGATTTGACTCAGGCTCGGTGGCAAAGAGGCCGATATCTTATTAGTATGAAATCAGGTATTTCGTAAGAGGTGTGGTGATATGGCAACGCATATGGACAGGCTTTCCCAGATGCTCCTGAAACACGAGATCGTCACCCAGGAGCAGCTGGACCAGGCCTTCGAGAAGCAGCAGGAGTCCGGCAAGTCCCTGGGGCGCATCCTCCTGGAGCTCGGTTTCGTCAAGGAGAACACCCTGGCGGAACTGATCGCCAAGGAGCTGGGCCACGAATACGTGGAGCTCCTCGAATACAAGATCAACATCCACGCCACCTCCCTGATCGACGAGGCCATGGCCCGCCGTTACATGTGCATCCCCATCGACTTCGACGACGACAGGCTGGTGGTGGCCATGGCCGACCCCACCAACATCTACGCCCTGGACGACATCCGCCTCTCCACCGGCAACGAGGTCAAGGCGGTGGTCAGCGCGCGGGATGACGTGCTGGCGGCCATCCAGCGCTACTACCACCTCGATACGGACGTGGTCGAGGAGGCGCTGAACGCCACCGGCGAGGACGATGCCGGGATCGAGGGCATCAAGGAACTGGTGGACGACGCGCCCATCGTGCGGTTCACCAGCCTCCTGATCACCGAGGGCATCAGCCGGGGGGCGTCGGACATCCACATCGACCCGCGGGAGGACCACATCCTGGTCCGTTACAGGATCGACGGCGTCTGCCAGGAGATCCGCCGCAGCCCCAGGAACATCCTCCAGGGCATCGTCTCCCGCATCAAGATCATGTCCGACCTGAACATCGCGGAGACCCGCGCGCCCCAGGACGGCCATTTCGGCATGGTCTTCCGCGACAAGCCCATCGACTTCCGCGTCGCCGTGCTGCCCACCGTGTACGGCGAGAAGATCGTCATGCGTATCCTGGACAGGTCCAGCATCATGCTGCGCCTGGAGGACCTGGGCTTCCTGGAGGAGCCGCTGGCCAAGTTCGCCAAGGCGTACCATAAGCCGCACGGCGCCCTGCTGGTCACCGGCCCTACAGGTAGCGGCAAGTCCACCAGCCTCTACGCCACTCTCAACGTGCTCAACACGGAGGAGGTCAACATCACCACCGTGGAGGACCCGGTGGAATACAGGCTCGCCGGCGTCAACCAGGTGCAGGTCAACGTCAAGGCGGGCCTGACCTTCGCCAGCGCCCTGCGCAACATCCTGCGTACCACGCCCGACATCCTGATGGTCGGTGAGATCCGTGACCAGGAGACGGCCAAGATCGCCATCGAGGCGGCCCTCACCGGGCACCTGGTCCTCTCCACCCTGCACACCAACGACGCCCCCAGCGCGCTTCCCCGCCTCATCGAGATGGGGGTGGAGCCCTTCCTGGTGTCTTCCGCCATCAACTGCGTGATGGCGCAGAGGCTCATCCGCAAGCTCTGCCCGAACTGCAAGGTGCCTTACGAGCATGACCCGGAGATCCTCGAGAAGATGGGCTTCCCCATGAACGAAAACGGGGAAGAGATGATCCTCTACAAGCCCTCGGACGCCGGCTGCTCCCGCTGCAACAACTCCGGCTACAAGGGACGGGTCGGCCTCTACGAGGTGATGCCCATGAGCGAGGAGATCCAGCGGCTGACGGTACGGGAGGCTTCCGCCACCATCATCATGGAGCAGGCCAAGGAGGAGGGCATCCTCACCATGAAGCATGACGGGTTCTACAAGGTCAAATTGGGCCTGACTTCCATCGAAGAGGTCATGCGAGTGGTGGCTGTCTGAAGGTTGGCGGCGCGCCTACCTGCTCATCTCCTGGTCGCGGATGGCCCGCACCACGACTTTCTTGGCGATGCTGTTGAGGATGGACGAGTCCTGCAGGACCGCCTCGCGCCAGGTATCGAGCGGTCTGCCTTCCTCGACGTAGATCTTGTACATGGTCTCGATGAAGTAGTCCATGTTCGGCTCGATGCGGTTATTATAGATGAGCTCCTCCTCGACGGTGAGCTCGTCCTCGCTCTTCTGCAACAGAACAGCGTAGCCGGCGCTCAGCTTCTTGCCCTTGGTCCGGATATAATACTTGTTAAGTTTTTCGATAAGGGTATCCATATATACCTCCAAGCAATTCATAGTATACAGGATATTTTCTTCGAGTGGTAGAAATAAACTGCTTCACTCTCCGCGGTCCGGGTGCGCCTGCGAGGTGCGGTATACCCACCCCTGGCATACGGCGATGACCTCCCCGCCGCCGGCGCGACCTCCATCGCATAATGGCCCACCTTGCGGGCCAGGAGGTTCTCCCGGCAGGTGGCCGTCAGCTCCTCCCCCGCCCGCGGGGCGCGCAGGAAATCGATGCTGACGTGGGTGGCTACCGAGACGACCTCGCGGCTGTTGGAGGCGGCCGCGAAGACCGCGTCCGCCAGGGCGAAGATCACCCCGCCGTGCACGGCCCCGTTGAAATTGAGATGCTGGTCCGCGAGGCGCAGCCTCGCGCGGGCGAATCCCTCCCCCACCTCGAAGAGCTCGATCCCCATCAGCCGGGCAAAGGGATCGTCTGAAAACAGCTCTCTCTTCCTCTCCATTTCCCCCTCCATCCGTTTCGCGCGATTTATCCACATCATTCTAAGCGTTCCGGTGCCGCGATGGACAGGCCGGGCGAGCCGGCAGGTTAAAGTCGCCGGGGCAATCCTTCGATGATAAGGGAAAACGGAGGTGCCCATGGATCTACTCAAGCGACTACAATCGTTTCGTCACCCGGAACCTCTACGACGAGGTGGACGAGCTCTTCCCCGGCGCCGAGCCGGGCGAGGCGGTGAGCTTCGACGGGACCCGCCTTCATTACGCCACGGTAGGCCGGGGGCTGCCCCTGGTCATCTCGAGCGGGGTCTGGTGCACCTATACCTACCACCATTTCATGACCGACTACTTCAAGGACCGCTGCCGCCTGATCCTCTGGGACTACCGGGGCCACACCCGCTCCCAGGTGCCCGACGACCCCGACAGCTTCACCATGGACAGTTTCGCCCGCGACCTGGCCGCGGTCATGGACGCCGCCGGGGAGGACCAGGCCATCCTCCTGGGGTTCAGCATGGGCGTCATGGTCATCCTGGAGTTCTGGCGCCTCTTCCCCGAGCGGGTCCTGGGGCTGATCCCCCTGAACGGCCCCTACCGGGACAGCATGGCCCTCTTCTCCGACTCCGCCTGGTTCCAGCGTCTCGCGGCGGCCGTGTCGGGGGAACTGGCGGAGCACCCCTGGCTCATCTCCTGGTTCACGCCCGTGGTCACCCTGCCCATCAACTTCCCCTTGGCCAAGCGGATCGAGATCCACCCCGACCTCTGCCCCCGGCACGAGATGGACCTCTACTTCCAGAACGTCGTCCGCAACGACCTCCCCTCCGGCCTGCGGGCCATCCGCATGATGATCGAGTACGACGCCTCGGATTTCGTGCATGATATCAAGGCTCCGGCCCTGGTGATCGGGGGCACCGCCGACGGCTGGACCCCCGTCTATCTCATGCGGGAGCTGCATGAGGCCATCGAGGGTTCGGAGTTCATGCTGATCGAGCAGGGCACCCACGCCACCCCCATCGAGCAGCCGGAGCTCATCAACCTGCGTACCGACCTGTGGCTGCGGGACCATTTCTCCGACCGCCTCGGCGGCAAGGCCCGCAAGTCCAGGAAACGCCCCGCCTGACTGCCGCGCCGCGCCTTTCGGGCATGCACCTGGAACGTCACGCCACGTTTGCAGTAGAATTATGCGGTAGTCTTGTGCCGGCGTGAGGACCAAGGAGTTCAAATGATCGATAAGTCTGGTATTTCCAAAGCGACGAAGCGGGCTTTGCAAGGCCTGGGGTTGACGGCCCTGGGGGCCGCGGCGGCTTACTACGGTACCCTCTTCTTCGGCATCATGGACTACCTCTACCAGCCCGAGTGCTTCCGCGCCGGCGACCTGCCCGAACCTTCGTCCGAGACCGCACCGGGGCAGGCCACGGTGGAGCCCGGCCGGGTCCGGGCGGCCGGGTCGGACCAGGTGGTCACACTCCACTTCACTGCCGGGCCGGGAGGCATCTCCGAGGACGGGGGCATCAAGGTGGGCCTGTGCCACCTGGCCCGTTTTCCCGACGGCCGCCGCCGGGCCGACCTGGTCTCGCCCTTCGGTTGGGGTATCCTGCAGAACACCCGCCCTTCCCGGCCCAACCACTTCACCGTGGACCTGGTCTCCCGTAGCGGCGCCACGCTGGAGGTCGAAAGAAAACCCCCGGTGCCTGTACGTTTGGCCCTGCGCATAGCGGCAAGGGAGTGGATGCGCAAACGGGGCGCCGATTTCAAGCGCCTCGACTACGGCAACCTGGTCCTGGAGTATTCCAAGATCAAGGTGCGGGTGCGGGGGGGGCGCCTGGACCCGGCGGACGAGGTGGTCTTCACCCTGGGCGACCGCCGGGGCGGCGGGAGCGGCTGGAAGGTCCCGGTCCACCCGTTGCGCGCCGAGTTCCTGGTGGAGGTGGACGAGAAGACCCTCGGCCGCTACCGTCTGATCGAGGAGCTTCCCTCCATCGACGTGGCCGGGAAGCCGCGGACCTGCTGGGACTTGAGCTCCATATCCTCCTGAAGCCCACGGGGGGCGGGCTCATGCCGGCCTCATCCTGGCTGTGATATAATCTATGGAAATTAGAGTGTGTAAATAAGTAAGGTAACGACATGCTCCAAGACGCTCATGCCAGGAAGATAGACTACCTGCGCCTCTCGGTGACCGACCGCTGCAACCTGCGCTGCCGGTACTGCATGCCCCCCGAGGGCGTCCCCCAGCTCGACCACTCGACATCCTCACCTACGAGGAGATCATGCGCTTCGTGAGCGTCGCGGCCGACGCCGGCATCACCAAGGTCCGCCTGACCGGGGGGGAGCCCCTGGCGCGCAAGGGCGTGGACGGCCTGATACGCGAGCTGGCCGGGGCCTACCCCCACCTCGACCTCTCCCTCACCACCAACGGCATCCTGCTCGACAGGTTCGCCCAGGCCCTCAAGGAAGCCGGCCTGCGGCGCGTGAACATCAGCGTCGATTCGCTCGAGCCGGTCACCTATCGCGAGCTGACCAGGGGCGGGGAGCTCGAAAAGGCCCTGGAGGGGATGCGGGCGGCCTTCCGTGTCGGCCTCGACCCCGTCAAGATGAACGTGGTGCTGCTCAAGGGGGTCAACGACAGCGACCGGGAGATCGGCGCGTTCATCCGCCTGGCGATGGAACAGCCCGTCTACGTCCGCTTCATCGAATACATGAGCCCGCGGGGTGACATGGACCCCTCTTACTACGTCCCGGCGAGCAGGGTCACCGAGGTCATGGGGGGCTACGGCCGGGTCGCCGAGGGTGAATCCCCGGTGGGGGCCGGGCCGGCCCGCTACCTGGAACTGGAGGGCATGCGGGGAAAGATCGGGCTTATCTCCCCCGTCTCCTCGCATTTCTGCCTCACCTGCAACAGGCTTCGCCTGACGGCCGAGGGCAAGCTCAAGCCCTGCCTGCTGTCCAGGGACGAAGTGGACCTGCGCGGCCTGCTGCGCTCCGGCGCCGGGGACGCGGAGATACTGAAAGCCGTACGGAAGTGCCTGGCGTCCAAGCCACGGGAGAGGGGCAGCCAGGCGCAAGGACTCGACCATAAGATGTCTCGCATAGGAGGATGACGTGACCAGGAACCGCAAGGAAGAAGGGGCCGCGGATCGGCGCTTCACCCACGTGGACCAGAAGGGCCAGGCCAAGATGGTGGACGTGGGCGAGAAGAAGGTCACCGAGCGCAGGGCGACGGCCCGGGCGCGCGTGATCATGCAGCCCGAGACGCTCAGGATGATCAAGGAGGACCGGGTGAAGAAAGGGGACGTGCTCTCGGTGGCCCGGGTGGCCGGCATCATGGCGGCCAAGCGGACCTACGAGCTGATCCCTCTCTGCCACCCCCTGCAGATCAACGCGGTGGAGGTGGACTTCGAGCTGGACGAGGAGGCCTCCTGCGTGGACATCCACACCAGCGTGAAGACCAGCGGGCGCACCGGGGTGGAGATAGAGGCCCTGACAGCGGCCTCGGTGGCCGGGTTGACCATCTATGACATGTGCAAGGCGGTGGACCGGGCCATGACCGTCTCCAACATCCAGCTGGTCTCGAAGAGCGGCGGCCGGTCCGGCAACTTCCGCCGCCCGGAACGCCGGGCTCCGAAGGAAGGGTGATCATGGGGGAAGGCACCGTCATCGCCGTATGCACATCGGCCGAGAAACACGTGCAGAAGGAAGACGTGGGGAGCGCCACCCTCATCGAGGAACTGGGCCTGGAGGGTGACGCCCACGCCGGCTTCGCCCACCGCCAGGTCAGCCTGCTGGCGGACGAGTCCATCGACAAGATGCGCGCCAAGGGCCTTTCCGACCTGCGCCCCGGTGCCTTCGGCGAGAACCTCACCACCCGCGGCATCGACCTGGTCTCGCTCCAGGTGGGTCAGCGGTTGCGCCTGGGTGAAGGGGTGGTCCTGGAGGTCAGCCAGATCGGCAAGGAATGCGTGGACCGCTGCGCCATCTACTACCAGGCGGGCGACTGCATCATGCCCAGGGAGGGCATCTTCGCCCGGGTGATCAAGGGCGGGCTGGTGAAGAAAGGGGACGTGATCGAGGTGATGGAGCCATGAGTTTTCGTGTCGGCATCCTTACGGTGAGCGACAAGGGGGCGGCGGGCGAGCGCGAGGACCTCTCCGGCGACGAGGTCGAGAGGCTGATCCTGGAGCAGGGCTGGGAGGTGGTCGAAGCGGGACATCGTCCCGGACCACGCGGAGTCCATCATGCTCAAGCTGATCGAGTACAGCGACCTGGAGGCCTTGAACCTGGTGCTGACCACCGGCGGGACCGGCCTCTCGCCCCGCGACATCACCCCGGATATACTGCCTTGAGATCATCACGCGCGAGGCGCCCGGTTTCGCCGAGGCCATGCGCTCCGCCTCCATGTCCATAACCCCCCACGCCATGCTCTCCCGCGCGGTGTCCGGCATCCGGGGCTCCACCCTCATCATCAACCTGCCGGGCAGCCCCAAGGGGGCGCGGGAGAACCTGGAGGTCATCCTGCCCGCCCTCCCCCACGGCCTGGCGAAGCTGGCGGGCGACCCCGCCGATTGCGCTTCCTAGCCGCGGGCGCGGCGCTCAGGGCCGGTATCCCACCGCGTCGTGCCCGCCGTTCCACGCCCCGTCGTAGTTGAAGTACATGGGGCGCTCGGCCACCACCCCCGGCCCGGAGGTCACCACGATATGGCAGGACAGCTGCAGCCCGGTCCCGGCGTCCGCGTTGACGTCGATGGTGTAGCGGCTGTGCGCCGGCACCACGTGTTCGCGGGTGAAGGCGGCCCCGCCCTGCGGCATGTAGGTGACGGTGACGCTGGAAGCGCCGCCCCCGGGGTTGGACAGGGTCAGCCACTCCTCGAACTGCGACCCGGTGTAACCCTCGGCGAACATCCACTCCGTGGCGGGCGCGGGCGCGCCGATGACGCAGCTCCCGTCCGTCCAGGCGCCGCGGTAGTCGAAGTACATGGCGCGCTCGGCCACGATGGGCAGATCGGACTCCACCACCACCGAGACCTCCCGGTCCGGCCCCACCACCTCGTTGACCAGAACTGACGCACGGGAAGTGGCGTCCACCGCGACCTGCTGCCGCTGTGAGGTGCCGTCTGTGAACATGTAGGTGATGGTGGCGGTGGCCGGCTGCTCCCCGGGTTGGCCAGGCACAGCCACTCGTCGAAGCTGTCCTGTCCCGTGTATCCTTCGGCGAAGTAGAAGGCGGTGCCGGGGGCGGCGGCCCCCATCACGTCGTGCCCGCCGTTCCATTCCCCGTTGTAGTCGAAGTACATGGGGCGCTCGGCCACGATGAGCTGCCCGTTGGTGCACTCCACCACGGTGGAGAAGTCGTGGGCGACGTCGTCGCCGGTGCCCAGCTCCAGCCGGGGCGAGACGGTGAGGCGGGAGTGCCCGGGCACTGTCACTTCCTCCAGGTCCTCGGTGGAGTCTCCCTTCAAGTAGGTTATCTTGACCTCCGCCTCCGCGTCGCCGGGGTTCTGGATGCACAGGTAGGGGTCGAAGCCGGGGCGGCAGGTCCCTTCGGCGAAGTAGAAGGCGGGCTGGGGCCGGTTGATGCCCACCACGTCGCTCCCGCCGGTCCACTCACCCATGTAGGCGAAGTACATGGGGCGCTCGGCCACGATGCGCCTGCCGTTGGTGCACTCCACCACGGAGGAGAAGTCGAAGGCCTCGCTGTCCCCGGTGCCCAGCTCGCCGGAGGGCAGCACGGTGTAGCGGGTGGCCGGGTCGACCGTGAGTTCCTGGGTGACGGTGGTGCCGTTCCCCCTCATGTAGGTTATCTCGATCTCGGCCGCTTCGTCCCCGGGGTTCTGGATGCACAGGTACGGCTCGAAGCCGGGGCGGCAGGTCCCTTCGGCGAAGTAGAAGGTGGGGTTGGACACGGTGAAGCCGCCCGCGAGCGAGGCGCCCTCGGTGTCGGGGTTGATCACCCAGACGTCCCAGGCCCCCGGCTCGGCGCCGGTCAGGTCGAAGGAACAGGTGAGCTTCTCCGGCGAGACCACCGTGACCCCGGTGGCGTCGATCTCCACCCCCTCGCGCCGCAACTCCACCGTGGCCCCGTCGCGGAAATGCTCCCCGGCTATCTCGCTTATGCTCACCACGCCCCCGTTGAGCCCCGCGGAGGGCGTGATACCGTTTACCACCGGCGGCCGGAAGTCCACTACGAAGCCGCCGTAGAGGGTGTCGGTACCGCCGTCGGCGTTCTCCACCACCACGTCGTAGAAACCCGTTGGCACGCTCCCCGAGGTCGAACCGGCAGGTGATGCCGTGGGGCGAGACCACCTGCAGGTCCGTAGCCGGTATCTGCGCCGTGCCGTTGTCCAGCCTGACCTGGGGGTAGCCCCCGTCGGCATAGAAGCCGCTGCCCGCCAGGTCGGTTATCTGCACCACGCCGTCGTTGAACCCGAAGTCCGGGGTGATGGAATCGATGCGGGGCAGCACCTTCAGGGGCACGGAGGCGCTGCCGGCATCGGTGACCACGGTCAGGGTGCCGCTGCAGGCGTTGGCGGGAACCACGCAGGTGACGGCGGTGTCCGTCCAGGAGGTCACCTCCGCCGCCGTCCCGTTGACCAGCACGTTGTCGTGGAAGGTCCGCGGGGTGCCGAAGTCGCTGCCGTTGACGGTGACCGTGTCGCCCGCATACGCCTCGGGCGGGTCCAGCGAGGTGATGGAGGGGGGGTTGCCCACCAGGGCGATGCTGGCCGAATAGGTCGTCGAGACGTTCCCGGGCATGGCGGCGTCGCGGAACCTGATGTAGACCGTACGCAGCCCCGCCTGCCTGGCCAGGGTCCAGTCCGTGGTAGTCCTCGTAACTCTGCCAGGCGCAGCCGGCAGAAGGTGGGGTCGTCGTTGGAGACCATCATGTCGTACAGCCCGGAACCGCCAAGGTCGACGGCGTCGTTGGTCAGGACCACGTCGGCGACGCCGGTCGAGGGCGCTCCCCCGTCGATCTAGGAAGTTGGCGCAGGTGGGGGCCTGGGTGTCCGGGGTCGCGCTCTTGTTCACCGAGACCGCCTGCACCGTGGGGGTGCTGTCGTTGGGCGCGTGGGCCACGTCGGTGGTCACCAGGAAGACGCGGTGGCCGGGCGGGTTGCCGTGGTCGTAGATGTCCGCGAAGGCCCCGCCGGTCACCGTGTAGTAATAGCCGCCGCTCAGGTAAGGCATGGGGAACTCCATCCCCGCCCCGCGCAGGTCCCCGCTCCACTCCCCTCCCGGGGTCACCTCGTACCCGCTCAAGGTGTTGGTGACGGTGCAGGTTACGTTCTCGGCGGTGCCGGGCGCGGGCGTCCAGGCGCTGCGCACCGCCGCCTGCGTGAGGTTGGCGAAGTCGGTCTCGCCGCCCACGTTGGTGCCCTGGTAGGAGGGCCAGGAATACTGCAGGGGAGTGCCGTCCCTGGTCGTTGGCCAGCATGTAGTAGAAGTTCACCACGGCGCCGTCATCGATGTGGATCGTGCGGAAGCCCGGGAAGACCCACATCTTGTCCCACTTGGGGTCGAGGAGGTCTGGGGGCGTCCTGGAACATGGTGGAAGTGGTGTTGACGAACTTGACCTCACCCCCTCCCCCTTCCCAGGCGATGGAGCCGTAGGAGTCGGAATGGCCAGTGGCCGCTGATCATCAGCGCCACGTCGTTCACCCGGGCCAGCTTGATCAGCGGCCAGCCGGCCGGCCCCCTGCCCCGCCCAGCCTGATGCCGAACATGCTCCACGTTGTCGAAGGCATGCCGCTCCCGAGCCTTGAGCCTCCAGGGGTCGGCGTGGACGGCGATGATGCGCATCTTGGCGCCGGCATGGGCGGCGAGGTCGTCGCGGGCCCAGGCCAGCTGGCCGGTGAGCTTGCTCAGGTCGACGGCGTCCTCGCGCGCCTGCGACCAGCCGGCCTTGAAGGCGTCGCCGCCCCCCTGCAGCTGGCCCTGCCACTTGCCGCGGGCGGAGCATCACGTTGGGGATGAGCCAGTGCAGGTTGCGGTCGCCGGCGCTCCAGTCCATGCTGTTGAGCGCGGTGAAGTGGTAGTCGCTGCCGTAGTCGAAGGAGAAGTACTGCGGCCCGAAGAGGTCGCGCCAGGAGGCCATGTAGTCCTCCTCCAGCTGGGTGTTCCACAGGTTGTAGCGGGCGTAGCCGTCATGGTTTCCGGGGACGATGAAGACGGGCACGTCCATCTTGAGGGTCTCCTGGTAGAACCAGTCCATCTCGAACCAGGGCTCGTAGTAGTCGCCGCTCCAGGGGGAGTGTTTGTAGGCGGAGAAGTCGGCGTAGTCCTGCTGGTAGAGCCACTTCTGGGAGAAGTCGAAGTCGCCGGTGAAGACGCAGACGTCGGGGCGCTCCAGGTTCACCTGCTGGATGGTCTTGTGGTAATACTCGGCCCCGTAGCCGTCGGTCTCCTGGTAGTCGGCATGGCGGTAGTTCCGCTGATGGGTGGCGTAGGAGCCGGGGGACGCGGCCTCCGGCCCCCAGACGTGGATGTCGGTGAGCTGGCAGAGGTTGAAGTCGTCTGAGAACTCCTCGATCACCGAGAGGGAGTGGGGCTGGGAGTCCGAGATCCAGCCGCCCCCGGAGAGCCGTCCGTTGACCGTCAGGTCGTAGAGGTCGAAGGGGACGGAGTCGGGGATGGTCACGTCCACCAGGTAGACGCGGGCGGCGGGCTGGGCGGCCTGCGAGTACTCCGGCCAGCGGGTGCTGTAGCCCACCCGGAAGGAGTCGACCCGCAGCTCCAGGCTGAGCGGGTAGTCGCTGGCGGAGGTGTTGGCGAAGACGGTGAAGCCGTGTCAGGGCGGGCAGCGGCTTGCCCCAGTCCTGGTCCCGCGGGTCGAACTCCACCGTGAAGCCGTCGCCGCAACGGGATATCTGCGGGTACCCGAAGGTGGGGTAGATGACCTGCTTGATGCGGTTGCGCTCGATGGCCACACTCCCCTGGGCCCGGGCGGGCGCCGGCTGCGCGACGACGAGTGCCGCGGCCATGGAGGCCACCATGACCAGCGTGAGCGCGCACGCGATGAGCTTCGGTGTCTTGCTGGATCCGTTCAAGGCGTTCCACCTCCTGACCTCGTGCCCGGTACTCCGCGGGCCGAAAACGCGCCTCCGTACACTTGATTATACAATGACGCCCCAACCCCACCGGGGGCGTGTTGTCCGGCTGGTTAATTGATGCTAACCTAGTGGGATGGAGGGGACCATAACGGAGGGAGGAAGCCTTGTCCAAGAGCAAAGAGAACGCTGACGCGCGCGACAAAAAGGAGAAGAGCGCCGGCAGGAAGGTGTTCGTCAACGGGGCCGGCGGGTTCGTAGGCCGTTACGTGGTGCGAAGAGGCCGTCGCCGCCGGCTGGCAGGTGGTGGCCAACGACCTGCCCGGGAAGGACCTGGGCTACGCCGAGGCGCTGGGCGCGGAGGTGCGCCTGGGCGACCTGACCGATTACTCCTTCGTGGAAGGAGCCATCAAGGACTGCGACCACATCATCAACGTGGCCGGCCTGTTCGTCATGCGGCTTCCCTACGAGACGCTGTACTCGGCCAACGTGCAGGTCTCCCTGAACATGAGCCGGGCCGCCGTCGCCCACGGGGGCATCAAGCGCTTCGTGCATATCGCCTCCATGGCCGTCTACGGACGCCCGGACGCCATCCCGCTGAAGGAGGATTACCCCAAGCACCCCCGCAACAACTACGAGAGGACCAAGGAGATGGGCGAGGACGCGGTGTTCGACGCCCACCGCAAGCAGGGCCTGCCCGCCTGCTCCCTGCGGCCGGGAGCTGTGTACGGCCCGTGGTCGCGCTACGGCATAGCCACCGTGATGACCTCCATGCTGATGCTCTCCAGGACCCCGGCCAGGTACATCCCGCTGCCCACCCGGGACCTCTACTTCCACATCGTGCACGTGCAGGACCTGGCCCGCGCCGCCGTCTTCCTGCTGGATGCCGAGGGCGTGGCGGGCAAGGCCTTCAACTGCGGCGAGGACCGGCCCTCGACCCTGGAGGAGCAGATCAACGCCTTTCTCGCGCCTTACGGCCGGCGGATGCCGGCCTTCAAGTGGTTCCCGCTGCTGGGCAAGGTCTTCTCCATCGCGGCCAGGCTGCCGGAATTGCCATACTCCCCCGTCAACTGGGTCCTGGCCTGGCTGTGGAAGAGCCCGGTCCGGAAGGAGAACCTCACCCCGGGGTTCACGCCGAGCATCGACTCGGACGGCCTGGACTACTTCTCCAACCAGCACAAGATGGACATGTCGCGCCTGCGCGACGCGGGCTTCGTCTTCAACCACCCCGACTCGAGAGAGGGGTTGAAGGAGACGGTCAAGTGGTACATCGACAACAAGTGGCTCCCCAGCCACCTGTAAGACAACCGGCTCGACAAGTTAAGGAGGAGCTATGAAGGTACTGGTCATGGGAGGCGGCCTGGCCGGCCTGTCGTCCGCCGTGCACCTGCTGGACCACGGTTTCGAGGTCACCCTGATCGAGTCGGAGGAGCTGCTGGGCGGGCGCGCCTCGTCCTGGCTGGACTCCGACGGCGACAGCATCGACAACGCGCTGCACGTCTTCTTCCCCCATTACGTGAACATCCTCGGTTTCTTCGAGCACATCGGGGCCTCCGACGTCATCCGCTGGACGGATACCCTCACTTACTACAAGGACGACGGCAACCGGGCCGACTTCAAGGCCCTCAACCTGCCGGCGCCCCTCCACGGCATGAGCGTCCTCAACTTCAAGCACATCAACCAGCTGGACCTGTTGCGCTTCGGCCCGGCGGCCATGCGCTCCTTCTCCATGAGCGACGCCACCCTGGCCAGGCTGGACAAGATCTCCCTGGAGGACTACCTCCACCGCTACGGGGTGTCGCAGCACCTCATCGACAACATGCTCCAGGCCATGACCAACGGCCTGACCTTCCTGGAGCCCTACGAGGTCTCCGCCAAGGCCTCGGCCTACTGGATCCGCAACGTCACCACCACCAACCAGGCGGTGCGGGTGGGCTTCGCCCGGGGCGGCCTGGGCGAGATCTACGTGGACAAGGCGGTGGAATACATCACCGGGCGCGGCGGCAAGATCATCACCGGCACCGGCGTGCAGTCCATCAACCTCAAGGACGGCTCCATCCAGAGCGTCACCCCCACCAAGGGAAAGGACATCATGGCCGACCTGTACGTCTCCGCCCTCCCCTTCCAGGTGCTCCGCCGGGTGCTGCCGAATGAGGCCTTCCAGTTCAGGTTCTTCGAGAACCTGTGGCAGTTCGAGGACGCCCCCTCCCTCTCCGCCCAGGTGTGGTTCGACCGCAAGGTGCTGGAGCAGCGCAACATCGCCACCGGCGTCGGCACCGTCTTCAACTGGTTCGCCGACCTGAGCCAGCTCATCCCCGAGCAGTTCCCCTACGAGGGGTCCATGCTGGAGTGCGTGATCACCCCCTGCAAGCACCTGCTCCCCCGGACGGACGAGGACATCGTCGACAAGGTCGTCGCGGACATCCGCAGGATCCTGCCGGGCGCGCGGGAGGCCGAGGTGCGCAAGTGGAAGATCGTCCGCGAGCGCCAGGGCGTCTACGCCCAGCGCCCCCACATGGACGATTACCGGCCCACCCAGCGTACCCCCATCGGCAACTTCTACATGGCCGGCGACTTCACCAAGGCGGGGCATTCGGCGGGCATGGAGGGGGCGGTGGTGTCCGGGAAGCTGGTGACCACCACCATCCTCCAGGACAAGCAGGGCGTGGTCAAGGACCTGGTGCTCAAGGCCAGGTTCAGCCAGGGGCTCATCCCCCTGATCAAGCTCCAGCCGCTGATGGTGGCCGGCCTGGCCGGGCTGCTGCTGCTGAGGAAGCTGCTGAAGAAGTTTTCTAACAGCGTCAGCATGCTCGCGCTTTGCCCGTCACCGGCAGGAACGCTAGCTGGTTTAGCCGCTATTGACGTAGAAATACGCTCCAATACACGCAAGCGCCGTGAACCGGCGAGCGACAGGCCAGCAGGAGCGCCGGGGCCAGGCACCGCGACCAGCGGGATGGAACATATGTATCCATGTCATAATCATAACATCGAGCGGGCTTTATAATCCTGTTATCGAGCGTCGGAAGGGACCCGGATGGGAGTGATCGGATTGAAGAGAGCGGCAGTCTTGTCGGTGGCCTTGTTGTTGATGGTCCTGCTGGCGGCCATGGCGGGGTGCGGCAACGGGAGCGGGGACTCCTCGAGCGGGGATACCGGTTCCGGTAGCGGCGGTGGGGACTCCACCGGCAAGGCCAGGATAGTAGCGTTCTCCCAGCCGGGGTGAAGCCCCTGCGTCACCGCCAAGACCCTCGTGCAGGGCCAGATCAAGGGGAAGGAAGACCTCATCACCTTCGAGGAGATCGACATCACCAGGAACCGCAACGCGGCGAAGGATTACGGCATCAACCTGCAGGGCACCCCGACCATCGTCGTCCTCGACGCCGACGGCAAGCAGGTGAAGGTCTTCGTGGGCACGCCCACCAAGGCCGAGTTGGACAAGGCCATCGACCAGGCCATCAGCCCTTAGCCCGCCGGCCTTCGCGCCAGCCCTCCCAACCCTCCCAGGGGTGCTTGAAGCCGGACTCCACGGCGCCGCGCGGGCAGGCCTTGACGCACTCCAGGCAGCGGATGCATGCCGGCGAGTTGGGGTGGTCGGAGATGTTGATGTCCACCGGGCAGACCCGGCGGCAAGCCCCGCAAGCGTTGCACCTGGTGTCGTCCACGGCCATGCGGTAAGGCGCTGATGCGGTTGCACATGCCGAACAGGGCTCCCAGGGGGCAGACCGTCCGGCAGAAGGGGCGCTTGCTCGCCATCATCCAGGCCAGGAAGCCGCCGAGCAGGGCCAGCTTGAGCCAGAAGAACCACCCGGCCGGGGGCAGGGTCGCGTCCGGCGGGACCGCCTTCAGGAACAGGCCCCCCTCCAGCGTGCCGGCCGGGCAGAGGCGGGAGAACCAGCTCACCCCGGTCAGGAAGGGGACCAGCGCGACCAGGACCACCAGGAAGAAGTACGGCCCCAGGGTGGCGCGGCGCGGCAGCCTCCACTTGGGCAGCGGGACCTTGTACAGCAGGTCCTGCAGGAAACCGAAGGGGCATATCCAGCCGCAGGGGATCCTGCCCAGTACCGACCCCACCAGCCCCACCGACCCCAGCACGTAGATGAGCACCCCGAAGCCCGCGGCGAACTCCTTCAACCTGTACGAGAAGTTGGTGAAGGCCAGCTGCAGGCCGCCGATGGGGCAGGAGAAGGCCGCCAGGGGGCAGGCGTAGCAGTTCAGGCCCGGGGCGCACAGGTACTTGGCCCCTCCCTGGTAGATCACCCGGGTCGTGAAGTAGGGGAAGTACGGGTTGAGGAGGAAGGTGCTGACTACCTGGGCCGCCCGGCGCCTGCGCATGGGCTAGACCAGCCCTATGCAGTCCAGTCATATGAGGATGGCGTGGTAGTAGAGGTTCCGGGGGCCCTCGAAGAGGAGGGAGACGGCGATGAGCGCCGCGAACCCCACCATGAACAACCATGCCTTCTTCATGCAGATGATTTCGCTCAAGCGGCGCCGGTCACCTTCCGGCCGTGACGGAAAAAAGTGACGGTGACACAGTCACATCTCCACCCACTGGTCGATGGCCGGGGTGAGCATGCGGACCCTGGGCATCAGGTCGTAAAGCGCCTGCCTGAAGGGGTCGAGGTCGATGTAACGGCTCAGGGGCGGGTAGAAGTCGTCGTAGTGGTGGGGCACGACCAGGTGGGGCTTGAGCTCCGCCGCCATCTGCGCCGCCAGGTCGGTGATGTCCGAGCGCCCCTGCACCGGCACGAAGAACATGTCCACCTCCCAGTCCTCGACGTCCTCCGGGTTGAGCCAGGCGCTCCCGATGTGGTAGAGGCTCTTGCCCTCCACCTCGATGAGGTAACCGTAGACGTCGCCCGCCGGGTAGTGGGCCATGCCCATGCCCACCAGGCTCCTCAGGTGCGGCAGGCAGCGCAGGGCGGTGCGGGCGACCAGCGCCACGTCGAAGACCACGTGACGCGACGGTATGGCCTGCACGTGGAAGGGGCCGATGTCGTAGGCGGAGTAGCTCTCCACGGCCTCCAGCCTCTCCCCGTCCAGCCCCCTGTCGTACAGCCTCTGGCACACCTGCGGCGAGGCGAAGACGCGGCAGCCGCCGGCTTCCGCTATGGCCGGCACGTCGTAGACGTGATCGAAGTGGCCGTGGGTGACCAGGACGGCGTCCGCCTGCGCGAAGTCGCCCGGCACCAGGTCCTGCCGGGGGCAGGACCGCGGGTTGCGGGTCAGGTAGGGGTCGATCAGCAGGCGCGTGCCCCCGCTCGACAACTCGAACCCGGCCGTCCCCAGCCAGCGGAACCTCACGGCGCCAGTTCCTCCGACAGCTCCAGGGCGCGGTCCAGCCGCTCCAGGCACCTGTCCCTGCCCACGATCTCCATGGACTCGAAGAGGGGCGGGCTGACCTTTGAGGCGGTGATGGCCAGGCGGATGGGCTGGAAAGCCACGCGCGGCTTCAGCCCCAGCGAGTCGGCGGCTTCCCGCAGGGTCTCCTCGATGCGGGGAGCGTCGAAGGCATCCAGGGCGGCCAGGCGGCGGCGCGATTCCGCGAGCATGCGCCGGGGCGTCTCGCCCTGCAACAGCTCCAGTGAGCTTATCTCCGGCGAGACCTCCTTGAAGAAGAAGGCGGTGAGGGCGGGAGCTTCGCTCAACAGCTTCAACCGTTCCCGGACGAGCGGGACCACCCGCTCGAGCACCGACCTCGCCCCGGCGTCCCCCTCCCGCAGGAGGCCGGCGCCTGCCAGGAAGGGCTCCAGCCGGTCCGCCAGGTCCCCGGGCTCCAGCCCCATGATGTACTGCCCGTTCATCCACAGCAGCTTCTGCAGGTCCCAGGCGCCGGGGTTTGAGGAGACCCGCTCCAGGCTGAAGTTGGCGATGAGGGTGGCCTTGTCGATGAGGGTGGTGGAGTCGTCCAGCGACCAGCCCAGCAGGGCGAAGTAGTTGAGCATGGCCTCGGGCAGGAAGCCCTGCTCGCGGTAGCGGCCCAGGGCCACGTCGCCGTGGCGCTTGGACAGCGGTTTGCCGTCGTCGCCCACGGTCAGGGGCATGTGGGCGAACACCGGCGGCTCCTGCCCCAGGGCCCGGTAGACCAGGATCTGCTTGGGGGTGTTGGAGACGTGGTCGGCTCCGCGGATGACGTGGGTGATGCCCATGCCCACGTCGTCCACCACCACCGCCAGGTGGTAGGTGGCGACGCCGTCCCGGCGCAGCAGCACGAAGTCCTCCACCGAGGCGTTGTCGAAGGAGATGCGCCCGAGGATGGCGTCATCGAACTCGGTGGTCCCCGACGGCGCCGTGAACCGTACGGCGAAGGGGCGTCCTTCCGCCGTCCTCCGCCTCCCCCGCCGACTCGCGGCAGTTGCAGACCTCCCTGGACTCCCGGTCCCTGGACGGCTCGCAGTAGCAGCGGTAGGCGGCGCCCGCCTCCAGCAGCCTGTAAGCGGCGTCCCGGTAGAGGTCCATCCGCTCGGTCTGGCGGTAGGGGCCGCAGGGGCCCCCGACGTCCGGGCCCTCGTCCCATTCCAGCCCCAGCCACTCGAGGTCTGCGATGATGGACCCGATGGCCTCCTCGGTGGAGCGGGACTGGTCGGTATCCTCGATGCGCAGGACGAAGGCGCCGCCGCCGGCCCGCGCCAGCAGGTAGTTGTAGAGGGCGGTGCGGGCGCTGCCGATGTGCAGGTACCCGGTGGGGCTGGGAGCGAACCTGAGACGCAAATCGATCACACCTTCCTGAACTTGAAGAGGAGTATCCCCAGGGCCACGACGATGACGGTATAGCCGGTCACCCAGACCAGGGGGCGCCAGGCCATCCCTTGCCCGGCGATTACATTGTTCACCATGTTGAAGAAACTGTCGAGCCGGAGCGAGAACAGGTTGAACACGCGCAGGGGGACGCGGTAGGCGACGTTCACCCGCGCCGCCCACGGAGTCCATGCTGCCGCTGAAGAAGCTGAAGATGAAGAGGACGAACCCGGTCAGGACGGCGAAGCTGCCGGGCATCCAGGAAGCTGAAGAAGGTCACCAGCACGGTCAGCAGGACCAGGGGCAGGGCGAACAGGAGCATGGCCGCCAGCGCCTCCACCAGGTAAGAACCCGCCACCGCCGCGATCCCCACCAGGGACGACCAGCGAGAGGGCCAGGTAGGGCACCAGGGCCGAGATGACCGAGCCCGAGGTACAGGCCGGCCATGCATTTCTCCGGGGAGATGGGGCGGGCCAGGATGAGGTGGATGGTGGACTTGCTTATCTCGTAGGAGACGCTGTCCTGGGCGACGGCGATGGCCAGGATCATGCACAGGACCGGCGACGGTGAGCGATGTTGCCCTGGACGAACCCCAGGACGTCGCCGCCCACCACCGTCTCCTTCTGGAAGCCGGAGATGATGTAGACCGGCCGCGATGAACAGGAAGAAGATGGCCATGAGGATCCAGAAGGCCTTCTTCCTGCGCTGCCTGCGAAAGACGTTATACGCCAGGGTCAGGATGATCGTCACCCTTCACCACCTCGATGAAATAATCCTCCAGGCTCCGCTTGATGGGTTGCAGGGAATAGATATGGGCCCCCCGGTCCACCAGCAGCCTGGCCATCTCCGGTATCTCGGCGCGCGTGACCCCCTCGATGACCATGCCCCCCTCCACCGGCTGCCAGCCCTTGCCGGCCGCCCGCAGCGCCTCCTCAACCGGCCCCTCCAGCCCCGCGGCCTCCACGTACAGGCGGTCGCCTCCCTGCTCCAGCTCGTCCATGGAGCCCTGGCTCACCAGCCTGCCGTGGTTGACGATGGCCACCCGGTCGCAGACCCTCTCCACGTCGGAGAGGATGTGGGAGTTGAGAAAGATGGTCCCGCCCATCTCGCGGTGGCGGAGCATCAGGTCCCGGATGGCCACCCGGGCCAGGGGGTCCTGCCCGGAGGTGGGCTCGTCCATGAAGATGATGGGGGGCGAGCCCAGCAGCGCCTGGGCCAGCGACAGCCGCCCCTTCATGCCCTTGGAGAAGGTCCCTACCTTCTGGTGCCGCACCTCGAGCAGGCCCACCGCCCGCAGCACGCGGGTAACCTCGCCCTCGTGGGACTCGGCCGGGAGCGACTGCAGGCGGCAGTAGAAGGTCAGTAGCTCCTCGCGGCGTCAGGAACTCGTACAGGTAGGGGTTCTCCGGCGCGTAGCCGAACCAGCGGTGGGAGGCGGCTTCGCGCGAGGCCGTCCCGTAGATGGTGGAGCCCCCTCCTGAGGCCTGGAGCAGGCCGGTGAGCATCTTGATGGTGGTGGTCTTGCCCGCGCCGTTGGGCCCCAGGAAGCCGAAGATCTCGCCCTGGTAGATCTCGAGGAACAGCCCGGCCACCGCCCACTTCTTGCCGTAGCGGCGGGAGAGGTTGTCGGTCCTGATCACCGTCTCGGCCATGGCCCTGCCTTCCTCCGTCCGGGTCCGCCTGTTAGTCTACCACAGTCCCGGAGAGGCCCCGCCAGGTCAGGGTCCACAACGCCGACTTGAAGGTCTGGGCGAAGGCGTGCGCCGTCTTAACGGCCATGAACAGCGCCATGAAGACCGCGGCGGAGATGACGTCCCAGACGGCGCCGGTCAGGTCCAGGCCGGTCCGGGTGACGAAGAGCAGGTAGGCTCCACCGAAGGAAAGTGCGCAGATGAACGCGGCGACCGCCAGGTCGGCGGCGAGGGTCGGCAGCCAGGCCTCGAGGACCGCGCGCGCGATTGCCCCACCCCAGCTCACGGGCGGAACGCCAGGCCGCGGGGGGCCGGGACGCGCCCAGCATCACCTCGCGGCCCGCCAGCTCGGAGAAGACCCCCAGGGCCACCGCCAGGGGCACGCAGGTGAACAGCCAGGCCAGGATGATCAGGGTGTAGGCGCACCAGTGGTCGAAGTCGGGGTCGAAACCGCGCCAGGCCAGCCAGGCGAAGCCGGGCAGCAGCAGGAGCAGGTACCTGGCCAGGTCCACCGGGAGGACGGTGGCGGCGTAGACGGCCAGCGCCTTCCATCCGCGGCGCAGGGCTTCGGCCATCCCTTCCCCCGTTCCCGCCGCCTCCCCGTCCGCCAGGGCGATGAGGGTGGACTGGCCCCAGTAGTCAAGGGCCTTCCCCACCACCAGCAGTACGGCGGAGACCACGATGAACGTGGAGAGCAGGGAGTCGCGCCCCGAGGTGAGGTCGATGATGGAGGGGAAGACGTCGCTGCGGCCGGTGAGGAAGAGCGAGCCGAAGAGGAACTGCAGGGGGCGGTCGATGACCAGGGTGGTGAAGAAGGCCACCACCCACCACGCCGGGTGGCCGGCGGCCATCCCGATGCACAGCTTGACCCTTTCCCGCAACTCGTCGCCCTGCATGTTGTCCAGCCGTTCTCGTCTCAGTCCGGGTAGAAGTCGAAGACCATGTCCCCGATGACGACGGCGTCGCCTTCCCGCGCGCCCTGCTTTCTCAAGTTCTTGTTCGACGCCCATGGTCCGCAACCTCTTCTGCAGGTAGGCCAGGGCCTCGTGGCTGCCCAGGTCGGTGCGGACCACCAGCTTCTCCACGGCCTCCCCGCTCACGCGGAAGCCGTCCTCCTCCCTGATGACCTCGAACCCCTTGCCGCTCTTGGGGCGGAACCTGTAAACGGTCCTCTCCTGCGAGGGCTCGGGCTCGGCGCCGGCGCCGCCCGTCTCGCGCGACTCCCGGAGCAGCCCGGACAGGGCCTCCAGCAACTCGACCAGCCCTTCCCCCGTGAGCGCGGAGATGGGAAAGAAGCCGACGCCCCGTTCGGCCATGGCCTCCCGTATCTCCTCCACCCGGCCCGGCTCCGCCAGGTCTGTCTTGTTGCCCGCCACCACCCGGGGCTTGCCGGCCAGGGCCTGGTCGTAGGACTCCAGCTCCCGGTTGATCATCTCGTAGGCCTCCAGGGGGAGCCGGGTCGTCGGCCGCCAGGTCCAGCAGGTGCAGGAGCAGCTTGGTGCGCTCCACGTGCCGCAGGAACCGCAGGCCCAGGCCCTTGCCGGCGTGGGCCCCCTCGATGAGGCCCGGCAGGTCGGCGAGGACGAATCCCTCGTCCCCCTCGTCCCCCTCCGCCGCGGCCACTACCCCCAGCACCGGTTCCAGGGTGGTGAAGGGGTAGTCGGCGATGCGCGGCCTGGCCATGCTGGCCCGGCTGATGAGGGTGCTCTTGCCCGCGTTGGGCAGGCCCACGATGCCGACGTCGGCGATGAGCTTCAGTTCCAGGTCGAGCCAGCCCTCCTCTCCCGGCTCCCCCATCTCCGAGAAGCGCGGCGCCTTGCGGCGGGCGGTGGCGAAGCAGGCGTTGCCCCGGCCCCCTTTGCCTCCCCGGGCCAGGCAGGCCTTCTGCCCGTCGAAGGAGAGGTCGGCCAGCAACTTGCCGCCTTCTTCACGCACCTGCGTCCCCACCGGCACCGGGATCACCAGGTCATCCCCGTTGGCGCCGTGCCGGTTGTTCTTCTCTCCCGGCCCTCCGTGCTCCGCCTTCCAGTGGTGGTGGTGGGAGAACTCCACCAGCGTGTCGGTGTCGCGGGTGGCCTCGGCCCAGACGCTGCCGCCGGTCCCCCCGCTGCCGCCGTCCGGCCCGCCCAGAGGCCTGTATTTCTCATGGTGGAAGCTGACGGCGCCGCGGCCGCCGTCTCCCGCCTTCACGAATATCCTCGCTTCGTCTACGAACAATCCGTCCTCCTTGTCCCCGGGCCTATTATAACCCGCGCATCGCGCGTTGCGTTGACTTTGCTCATAGTGCATGGTAACCTTTTTCCTTGTGTTAGAATAGCGATGGAGGTAGTCATGTTCGCGATCGTCAGGACCGGCGGCAAGCAGTACCGGGTGGAGGAAGGCCTCGCATTGAAGGTCGAGAAACTCCCCTGCTCCGTCGGCGATTCCATCGAGTTGGACGACGTCCTGCTGGTGTCGGGCGACGACGGCGTCGTGGTGGCCGGGCAGGACGCGCGCAAGGCCACCGTCAAGGCTACGGTGACAGGCCAGGGCAAGGGCCCCAAGATCATCGTCTTCAAGTACAAGCCCAAGAAGGGCTACCACCGCAAGCAGGGACACCGCCAACCCTTCACCGAGCTGCGCATCGACGGCATCGTCCTGGAGGGCGCGGGAGCGAAGAAGAAGGGCGCGGCCAGGAGCAAGGAAGAGCCCGCGGCCCCGGCGGCGGACTGACCCGGCGACAGCGATACGAGGTGATGGAAGATGTCGAGCAAGAAGGGCGTAGGAAGTTCCCGGAACGGGCGTGACAGCCACTCCAAGCGGCTGGGGGCCAAGCGTTTCGGCGGCCAGTACGTGACCGGCGGTACCATCCTGGTCAGGCAGTGCGGCACCCGGCTCAAGCCGGGGGAGAACGTGGGCGTGGGCAGGGACTACACCCTCTATGCGAAGACCTCCGGCTACGTAAGCTACACCAAGCGCGCGGACCGCCAGATCGTCAACATCATCCCGGAGGCGCCCTCCGCCTGACCCTTTACCAGGCAAGAAAGACGGGCTGGATCATGCCCGTCTTTTCCATTTCCCCGTCTAAGCCATGGATATGCATCATTTGTGGAACGCGCATAAAAGACTTATCATTATGGCAGTACAAACGGGAGGCGATCTGACCTGGAACTAAGGGATTACATCAACGTCATCAAGCACCGCAAGTGGATCATCATCTGGTCCGTGCTGGTGGTGATGACCCTTTCCATCGCCTTTTCGGTCATGCAGACCCCCACCTACACCTCCTCCGCCCTGATCCTCTCCGACGTCAACACGGCGTCCGAGTCGGTGCTGGGCAGCTTCTTCTCCGCCGCCATGTTCGACCCCGACAGGTTCATCAAGACCCAGGCGGAGATCGTCCAGACCGAGAACGTCGCCCAGGGGGTGGAGGCGAGGCTCAGCGAGAGCTACGCCATGAAGCTCGACCAGCAGGCCCTGGGGTCGGAGGAAGAGGTCTACGTGCCGGAATACGTGCCCGGCACCTCGGAGCTGATGTCCATGGTCTCGGTGAGCCAGCACGAGCGGACCAACGCCTTCGAGATCGGCGTCACCGCCGCCGACCCCTACCTGGCTCGGGACGTGGCGCAGGCCTACGCCGAGGAGTACATCAGCAACCGCCAGCTGGCGGCCATCCGCCAGATCAGCGAGGCGCGCCAGGTGGTCTGGAACCGCATCCAGGAGCTGGAGCAGGACATCGAGGAGATATCCCGGCGCATCGACGAGTACGGCGGGGCCAACATCCCGGCCGAGCTGGAGGCGGAGGGGTCCCGGGCCATCAACCTGTGGACCAGCCTCTACGAGAAGTACATGAGCCTGAAGATCTCCGAGCAGCTGCAGCAGCGGGGCCTGGAGATAATCGAGAACGCCAACGTCGGCGGGCAGGTGGGGCCGCGCCCCTTCCGCAACGCCATCCTGGGCATCCTGGTGGGGCTGCTGCTCGGCATCGGCCTGGCCTTCCTGTGGGAATGCCTGGACGACACCCTGAAGACGCGGGAGGATTTCGAGAAGTACTACGAGTGCCCGTCGTGGGAGAGATCGCCTACACCCCGCCCGAGAACGGGGAGGGGTTCGAGATAGTCTACTTCAGCCGCCCCAACCTCCCGGCGGTGGAGGGGTACAGGTCCCTGCGCACCAACATCCAGTTCCTGAACATGGAGAAGGGCATCAAGACCATCCTGGTGACCAGCGCCAGCCCGGAGGAGGGCAAGTCCACCGTGCTGGTCAACCTGGCCGCCGCCCTCTCGGAGATGGGCAAGCGGGTGGTCATCATCGAGGCCGACCTGCGCCGCCCCATGCTTCAGAAATACCTGGGCATCGCGGCGACGGAGGGCCCTGCCGGCACCTGCGCGGACAAGGGCCTCACGGCGGTGCTGGCGGGGACGTCCACCCTCGAGGAGTCCATCTGCCCGACGGACTACGCCGGCCTGAGCGTCCTCCTCTCCGGCGTCAAACCCCCCAACCCGGCGGAGCTGGTGTCCTCGCACCGCATGGAGGGGCTCATCAGGGAAGTAGCCGGCAGGCGGACTACGTGCTGGTGGACGCGCCGCCTATCCTGGCCATCAGCGACGCGGTGGCCATCTCCCCCATGGTCGACGGGGTACTGCTGGTGGCCAACTACGCCTGGCCGACCGCGACTCCTCCCGCCATTGCGTAAGCCTGCTGCACAAGGTCAAAGCCGAAGTGCTCGGGCTGATCATCAACAACGTCACCCCCATGGAGCGTTATGGTTACTACCATTACTACTATTACCGGCAGGGCGAGGAGACCGGCAAGAAGGGCAAGACCCGGGATTACTTCGACAGGCTGAAGCCCGGGAACCGCTCCGGCAGCCACAAGGAATCCGCGAGCCCCGCGCCGTAACCGGCTTCCCGGGAACGAATGACCCCGGTCATCGATCGGGATCAGCGCATGCAACCAAGGAAGGACCTGCACGTACCGCTGTACAACTCTGCACCTACGGCTTTCGGGACGAAGAAGAGGCGCGCAGCCTGTCGCAAGCCCTGGAGACGGTGGACGTCCACCGAAACCGGCTGCTCCTGGACAACCTGGGCTATCGTTTACCTCTCCTCCCTCATGCACCTGGCCCTGGAGGACCTGGCCGGAGCGACCTGCTCCCCCCGCTGCCGATGCGCTGGCCGCGGATGCGCCGTCCGCCTTCCACCGCGACCTGGTCCGCGCCGCCCTCCATCGACCACCACCTGCGGCTGCTGATGCTGGACTGCGCGCAGGCGGGCCTGCTGCCCATGCCCCTCAAGGGCACGTACCTGCTCTGTCCCAGGTATACTCCCGCAAGGAAGCCCGCCCTTACCGCGACATCGACCTGCTGGTGCGCCCGGAGGACCTCCCGCTCACAGCCGAGGTGCTGCGCGCGGGCGGCTTCTCCCCGCGCCGGGGGATGGAGGGTCCTGCCTTCCCCCTACTCCACCACTTACGTCAAGCAGCTGGAGGGGGGGCGCCTCAAGGTCGACCTGGACCTGCACGCCTCCATCCACTGGCCCAGGGAATACCTGAAGAGGACCCGTTTCGACCCGGCCGGCATCTGGGAGGAGGCCATGGTCATCGACTTCCGGGGAGTGCCGGCGGCGGCCATGTCCCCGGAGCATCTGGTCATCTACACCTGCCTGGACCTGGCTGTCAACCACCGCTTCGCCCACCTGATCAAGTTCCGGGACCTGTTCGAGGTCTTTTCACGCTTCCCCGTCGACTTCGACGAGCTGTCCCTGTGGGCGGGCCGTTGGGAGGTGAGGAGCTTCGTCTTCCTGGGATTGAGCATCTTCCGGGCGATGGGGGGCGGCTCCTTCGTCTCCCGTGACCAGCTCCTCGGGTTGAGGCCCCGTTATCCCCTGCTCAAGGCCTACGAGGCCATGACGCCGCCGCGCAGCCTGCCCTACCGCCGGGCCCGCACCGTGTCCCCGCCCAACCTGGTCTTCCTGCTGCTGAGCGACCGCCTCGGCCAGCGCGCCCGCGGCCTGCTTAACCTGCCCAGGCACCTTTTCCGCAAGCTGAAGCACCCCACGTTAAGATGAGGCTTCTTTAAAATCCAGACCGTTAATAGGGGAAGATGTCGGCCCAGGGCAGGCCGATGGAGTCGTGGGCCCCCTGCTTGTTGTCCACCGTCCACATGTACATAGCCCGCTCGGCCAGGATGCCCAGCGGGTTGATGCCGGTGGATTGGACCTTGACGGAGACGTCGAGGTTGTTGACCATTTCGTTGACGTGCACCGACTGGCGGCTGAAGGGGGCCATGTTGAGGTCGCGCCTGCCGGCCTCGCCGTTCGGTCCCAGCAGGGTCACCCGCACCGCCACCGCCTGGTCGTTGGGGTTCTGCACCAGTACCCACTCGTCGAAGCCCGGGCGGGTGGTGCCCTCGGGCAGCACCCAGAGGGTCGAGGCGGCGTAGGCGCCGATGGAGTCGTGCGCCCCGAGCTTGCCGTCCACCGTGTCGATGTACATGGCCCGCTCCGCCAGCACCCCCGCGCCCTCCGTGCACTCCACCACGGTGGAGATGTCTTCGTTGGGGACGATCTCGTTGGCATGGACGGAGTAGCGGCTCTGGGGGGCCAGGTCGTACTCTCGTAACCAGCTCTCGCCCGAGGGGTTGTAGAAGCTCACCGTCACCTTCACCGGCGTGGCGTTGGGGTTCATGATCAGCACCCACTCATCGAAGCCCGGCCGCGTGGTGCCCTCGGGCATGTACCATTTCATGCGCGCCGACGACAGCCCGATGGAATCGTGCGCCCCCACCTTGCCGTCCGGGGTATTGATCATGTACATGGCCCGCTCGGCGTAGATGGGCAGGGCCTGGTCGTCCACCTCGGTCCTGGAGGTCAGGCGGGTGGAGACGTCGCTGTTGGGGACGACCTCGTTGACGTGGATGGAGTAGCGGCTCATGGCAGGTATGACTATGTCGTACTGCTTGCCCACGCCCGCCGGGGTGAGGAAGAGCACCTCCACCGTGACCTCCCGGGCGTTGGGGTTCTGCACCAGCACCCACTCGTCGAAGCCGGGCCCGGTGTACCCTTCCGGCAGGTACCATACGGGGGAGGGCGTGAGAATGCCCACGCAGTCGTGGCTCCCCCACTTACCGTCGATGGTGCCGTACATGTACATGGCCCGCTCGGCGATTATCTGTCCGCCGTCCACCGAGGTCACCAGGGTGGAGACCATGGTGTTGGGCACATACTCGTTGACGTGGATGGAGGAGCGGGAGTTGGCCGGCGCCGTGAACAGCGGCCCGTTCACCGGCCCGCCCGTGGTCTGGAAGATCACCCGCACCTCGACGCCGACGGTGGAGGGGTTCATGATCAGCACCCACTCGTCGAAGCCGGGCCCGGTGTACCCTTCCGGGCAGATACCAGCTGTAGGTGTTGTAGTTGTAGACC
>CAWFDJ010000007.1:0-36290 GCA_963814495.1 uncultured bacterium | reverse complement strand
ACGTCGGTGAGGATATGCGAGTTGAGAAAGACCGTCCCGCCCCATTCCCGGCTGGCGCAGCATGATGTCCCGGATGGCTACCCGGGCCAGGGGGTCCTGTCCCGAGGTGGGCTCGTCCAGAAAGATGATGGGGGGCGAACCCAGCAGGGCCTGGGCCAGGGCCAGGCGCCCTTCATGCCCTTGGAAAAGGTCTTCACCTTCTGGTGCGCACATCGACCAGGCCGGTGGCCCACAGCACCCGGGTGATCTCTTCCTCGTGCCATACCGGACGGCAACGACTGGAGACGGCAATAGAAGGCAAGGAGTTCCTGGGAGTGAGAAAGTCGTAGAGGTAAGGGTTCTCCGGAGCATAGCCGAAGAAGCGGTGGGAAAAAGCGGCGGCGCGGGTTGCCTGCCCGAAGATGCTGGCGCTGCCGCTAGAAGCCCGCAGCAGGCCGGTAAGCAGCTTGATGGTGGTGGTCTTGCCCGCGCCGTTGGGGCCCAGAAAGCCGAAGATCTCGCCTTGCAACACCTCGAGGTCCAACCCCGTAAGCGCCCACTTCTTACCGTAGCGCATCGAGAGGCTCTCGGTCCTGATCGCCGCTTCCGCCATGCTTCGCACCCTTCGTGAACAGTATAAAAATGAGGCTCACAAGCCTGCCTGTTAGTTTAGCACAGACCCGGCGAGGTCGAGGTAGGCGAGGGTCCACACGGCGGACTTGAGGTCTGGGCGGCGGAGTGCACCACCTTGGCGAGTAAGAAGAGGAGGATGAAACAGGCGGTGGAGATCAAGTCCCAGGCCGCGCTTCCCGTTCCTATGTCCCGGCTCATCAGGCAAATGAAGAGGAGATAAGCTCCACCGAAAGACATCCCCAGGAAGACGACGGCTACCGCGAGATCCGCGACCAGGGTGGGCAGCCAGGCTGCCAGGACTTCCCGCCGGTTCACCCAGCCCAGTTCCCAGGCCGTTTTCCAGGTTTGCGATGCGCGGGACCCCCCCAGCATCACCTCGCGTCCCGCCAGTTCGGAGAAGATGCCCAGCGCCACCGCCAGGGGCAGGCAGGTGAAGAGCCAGATCAGGTTGAAGACGAGGTAGGCGCACCATTGATGAATCCCGGATCGAAGTGGCGCCAGATGAGCCAGGTCAATCCCGGCATAGAGATACAGGGCGTACCTGGCCAGGTCCACCGGCAGGACAGCCAGGGCATAGCGCACGAGGGCCCTAACGCCCCGGCGCAGGGACTGCCCCATCCCTCCATGCTCCCCCGAGGCCTCCCCCTCGACCAGGCTCATGAGGGTGGCCTGGCTCCCGTAATCCGCCCTTTCCCACCAGCAGAAGGACAACGGTCACGATGATCACCAGCGTGAGCAACGACCCCCGCTCCGCCGTCAAGTCCAGGATGGAGGGGAAGACATCCCGGTGCCCGGTAAGGTACTGGGAAGCGAAGATGAACTGGAGAGGGCGGTCGACGACGAGGCGGTGGTGAACAAGGTCACCACCCACCATCCCGGGTGCGAGATGGTCAGCTCGAGCGAGCGCTTCACCCGTACCGGCAGTTCGTTATCGGACATGCTTGCCGAAAGTCCTGCCACAACTGGGACATGTTTTCATGAGAAAAGTCCTCTCAGTCGGGGTAGAAGTCGAAGACCACGTCCCCGATGATGACGGCGTCCCCTCCTGCGCTCCCTGCTTTCCCAGCTCTTCTTCGACGCCCATGGTCCGCAACCTCTTCTGCAGGTAGGCCAGGGCCTCGTGGCTGTCCAGGTCGGTGCGGGCCACTAGTTTCTCCACGCCCTCCCCGCTCACGCGGAAGCCGTCCTGGTCCCTGGTCACCTCGAACCCTTTTCCGCTCTTGGGGCGGAACTTGTAGACGGTCCTCTCCTGCGAAGGCTCGGGCTCGACGCCGGCGCCGGCAGCCTCGCGCGACTCCCGGAGCATCCCGGAGAGGGCCTCCAGCAGATCGCCCAGCCCTTCCCCGGTAAGCGCGGAGATGGGAAAGAAGTCGACGCCCCGTTCGGCCATGGCCTCCCTTATCTCCTCCACCCGGCCCGGCTCCGCCAGGTCGGTCTTGTTGCCCGCCACCACCCGGGGCTTGCCGGCCAGGGCCTGGTCGTAGGACTCCAGTTCCCGGTTGATCATCTCGTAGGCTTCCAGGGGTGAAGGGTCGCCGGCCGCCAGGTCCAGCAGGTGCAACAACAGCTTGGTTCGCTCCACGTGCTTCAGGAACTGCAGGCCCAGCCCCTTGCCGGCATGGGCCCCCTCGATGAGCCCGGGCAGGTCGGCAAGGACGAACCCTCCCTCGTCTCCCTCCTCCTCTCCCACTGCCACCACCCCCAGCACCGGCTCCAGGGTGGTGAAGGGGTAATCGGCGATGCGCGGCCTGGCCATGCTGGCCCGGCTGATAAGGGTACTCTTGCCCGCGTTGGGCAGGCCGACGATGCCGACGTCGGCGATGAGCTTCAGCTCCAGGTCGAGCCAGCCCTCCTTCCCGGGTCTCCCTTCTCCGAGAAGCGCGGCGCCTTGCGGCGGGCTGTGGCGAAGCAGGCGTTGCCCCTGCCCCCTTTACCCCCCCGGGCCAGGCAGGCCCTCTGCCCATCGGAGGAGAGATCGGCCAGCAGGTTGCCGCCTGCGTCGCGCACCTGCGTTCCCACCGGCACCCGGATCACCAGGTCCTCCCCGTTGGCGCCGTGCCGGTTGTTCTTCTCGCCCGGCTTTCCGTGCTCCGCCTTCCAGTGGTGGTGGTGGGAGAACTCCACCAGCGTGTCGGTGTCGCGGGAGGCCTCGGCCCAGACGCTGCCCCCCAGCCCCCCGCTGCCGCCGTCCGGTCCGCCCAGCGGCCTGTATTTCTCATGGTGGAAGCTGACGGCGCCGCGGCCGCCGTCTCCCGCCTTCACGAATATCCTCGCTTCGTCTACGAACAATCCATCCTCCTTTTCCCGGGGTCTTTTTCCCGGGACCTATTATAACCCGCGCATCACGGGCCGCGTTGACTTTGCCCATAGTGCATGGTAACCTTTTTCCTTGTGTTAGAATAGCGATGGAGGTAGTCATGTTCGCGATAGTCAGGACCGGCGGCAAGCAGTACCGGGTAGAGGAAGGCCTCACCTTGAAGGTCGAGAAGCTCCCCTGCTCCATCGGCGACTCCATAGAGCTGGACGACGTCCTGCTGGTGTCGGGCGAGAACGGCTTGATCGTGACCGGGCAGGACGCGCGCAAGGCCACCGTCAAGGCGACTGTGACCGGCCAGGGCAAAGGCCCCAAGATCATCGTCTTCAAGTACAAGCCCAAGAAAGGCTACCACCGCAAGCAGGGACACCGCCAACCCTTTACCGAGCTGCGCATCGACGGCATCCACCAGGGAGGCGCGGGCACCAAGAAGAAGGGCACGACCAGGAGCAAGGAAGAACCCGCGGCCACGGCCGCGGAGTGACCCGGCGACAGCGATACGAGGTGATGGAAGATGTCGAGCAAGAAGGGCGTAGGCAGTTCCCGGAACGGGCGTGACAGCCACTCCAAGCGGCTGGGGGCCAAGCGTTTCGGCGGCCAGTACGTGACCGGCGGGTCCATCCTGGTCAGGCAGTGCGGCACCCGGCTCAAGCCCGGGGAGAACGTGGGCGTGGGCAGGGATTACACCCTTTATGCGAAGACCTCCGGCTACGTCAAATACACCAAGAGTGGCGACCGCCAGATCGTCAACGTCGTCCCGGAGGCACCCCTCCGCCTAACATCCAGGCAGGCAAAAAAGACGGGCTGGGTCATGCCCGTCTTTTTCCTTTACCACGTCTAAGGTCTAGATATGTCGATCATTTGTGGAACACGCATAAAAGACTTATCATAAGTGCAGTACGAGCGGGAGGCGATCTGAGCTGGAACTAAGGGACTACATCAACGTCATCAAGCACCGCAAATGGATCATTATCTGGTCCGTGCTGGTGGTGATGACCCTATCCATCGCTTTCTCGGTGATGCAGACCCCCACCTACACCTCCTCCGCCCTGATCCTCTCCGACGTCAACACGGCGTCCGAGTCGGTGCTGGGCAGCTTCTTCTCCGCCGCCATGTTCGACCCCGACAGGTTCATCAAGACCCAGGCGGAGATCATCCAGACCGAGAACGTCGCCCAGGGGGTGGAGACCAGGCTGAGCGAGAACTACTCCACAGAGCTCAACCAGCAGGACCCGGGATCGGAGGAGGAGGTCTACGTCCCGGAATACGTACCCGGCGCCTCCGAGCTCATGGCCATGGTCTTCGGTGAGCCAGCGCGAGCGGACCAACGCCTTCGAGATCGGCATCACCGCCACCGACCCCTACCTGGCGCGGGACGTGGCGCAGGCCTACGCCGAGGAGTACATCAGCAACCGCCAGATCGCGGCCATCCGCCAGGTCAGCGAGGCCCGCAAGGTGGTCTATGACGCCATCAAGAAACTGGAAGATCAGATATCGAGGAGATATCCCGGCGCATCGACGAGTACGGGGGTGCCAACATCCCGGCCGAGCTGGAGGCGGAGGGGTCGCGCGCCATCAATCTGTGGACCAGCCTCTACGAGAAGTACATGAGCCTGCAGATCTCCGAACAGCTGCAGCAGCGGGGCCTGGAGATCATCGAAAACGCCAACGTCGGCGGGCAGGTGGGGCCGCGCCCTTGCGCAACGCCATCCTGGGTATGCTGGTGGGCCTGCTGCTCGGCATCGGCCTGGCCTTCCTGTGGGAGTACCTGGACGACACCCTGAAGACGCGGGAGGATTTCGAGAAGTACTATGACTGCCCCATCGTGGGCGAGATCGCCTACACCCCGCCCGAGAACGTGGAGGAATTCGAGATAATCTACTTCAGCCGGCCCAACCTCCCGGCAGTGGAGGGATACCGGTCCCTTCGGACCAACGTCCAGTTCCTGAACATGGAGAAGGGCGTCAAGTCCATCCTGATCACCAGCGCCAGCCCGGAGGAAGGGCAAGTCGACCGTTCTGGTGAACCTGGCCGCGGCCCTGTCGGAGATGGGCAAGAAGGTGGTCATCGTCGAGGCCGACCTGCGCCGGCCCATGCTCCAGAAATACCTGGGGATGCGCGGCAAGGAGCGGCTTTCCGCCGGAGCCGCGACGGAAAACGGCCTCACCTCGGTCCTGGCCGGCACCGCCAGCCTCGAGGACTCCCTCTTCACTACCGGCTATCCCGGATCTGTGGGTGCTCTTCTCCGGCATCAAGCCGCCCAACCCGGCGGAGCTGGTGTCCTCGCACCGCATGGAGAACCTCATCCGGGAGGTGGCCGCCCAGGTGGACTACGTGCTGGTGGACGCCCCGCCTATCCTCGCCATCAGCGACGCGGTGGCCATCTCCCCCATGGTCGACGGGGTGCTGCTGGTGGCCAGCTACGGCATGGCCGACCGCGATACCTCCCGCCACTGCGTCAACCTCCTGCACAAGGTGAAGGCCGAGGTGCTCGGGCTGATCATCAACAACGTCACCCCCATGGAGCGTTACGGCTACTACCATTACTACTACTACCGGCAGGGTGAGGACGCCGGCAGCCAGGGCAAGGCCCGGGACTCCTTCTAACAACGTGACGAAGCCCGGGAGCCGCTCCGGCGGCCATAAGAATCCGTCTGACCCTGCCTAGATCGGCTTCCGCCAATGACCCCGGTCTCGATGGGGTAAGTGAATATGCAACCGAGGAAGGACCTGCCTGCTTCGCTGCAACTCTGCACCTACGGCTTTCGTGACGGGGACGAGGCACGCAGCCTGTCGCAAGCCCTGGAGACGGTGGACGTCCACCGGAACCGGCTGCTCCTGGGACAACCTGGCCTATCATAACCTCTCCTCCCTCATGCACCTGGCCCTGGAGTACCTCGGCGGCAGAACCTGCTTCCTCCGCTCGCCCGGGCGCGCTTTTCGAGGAGTGCGCCACCGCCTTCCACCGCGACCTGATACGCACCACCCTCATCGACCACCACTGCCGGTTACTCCTGCTCGACTGCGCGCAGGCCGGGCCTCCTGCCGCATGCCCGCTCAAAGGCAACTACCTCTCCCCTCCCGGTATACTCCCGCAGGAAGCGCGTCCCTACCGCGACATCGACCTGCTGGTGCGCCCGCAGTGACCTCCCGGCTCATGGCCGAGGTGCTGACAAACGCCGGTTTACTCCCCGCCGGGGCATGGAGGAGTTCCTGCCCGCCCCCTACTCCACGACATACGTCAAGCAGCTCGAGGGGGACCGCCTCAAGGTAGACCTGGATCTCCATACCTCCATTCACTGGCCGCGGGAATACCTCGCCAGGACCCGCTTCGACGCGGTCGGATATCTGGAGCCGGGCTCGCAGATCGACTTGCAGGGGTGCCGGCCATGGCCATGTCTCCCGAACACCTGGTCATCTACACCTGTCTCGACCTGGCGTAAACCATCGCTTCGCCAACCTGATGAAGTTTCGCGACCTCCTGAGATCCTCTCGCATTTCACCCTCGACTTCGACGAGTTGCTCCTACTGGGTAAATCGCTGGGAAGTCAGGAGCTTCGTCTACCTGGCTCTGCACCTCTTCATGGCGAGGGGCGGCGAGAACCTTCTTCTCCCGCGGCCTCCTTGGACCTGAACCCTGGTTACTTCCTGCTGCAAGGCCTACGGCCCTGACGCCGCCGCGCGCCCTGCCCTACCACCGGGCCCGCGCCGTGTCCCCTCCCAACCTGGTCTTCCTGCTGCTCGGCGACCATCTCGGCCAGCGCGCGGCGGGCCTGGTCAACCTGCCGGGCCACCTTTACCGCAAGCTGAAGCACCCCACGTTGACGGAGAATGGTACCGGCGTCGCAGCGCGATTACAGCAGGACGCCAGCGCCGCCCCGACGCAAGGCCTGGCACCGCTAAATCATATGTCGGCCCAGGGCAGGCCGATGGAGTCGTGGGCTCCCTGCTTGTTGTCGACCGTCCACATGTACATGGCCCGCTCGGCCAGGACGCCCAGGGGATTGATGCCGATGGATTCCACCTTGGTGGAGATGTCCAGGTTGTTGACCATCTCGTTGACGTGCACCGACTGGCGGCTGTAGGGGGCCATATTGAGGTCGCGGGTGGCGGCCTCGCCGTCCGGGCCAAGCACGGTCACCCTTATCCGCCACCGCCTGGTCGTTGGGGTTCTGCACCAGCACCCACTCGTCGAAGCCCGCCCGCGTGGTGCCCTCGGGCAGCACCCACAGGGTCGAGGGGCGTAGGCGCCGATGGAGTCGTGCGCCCCGCGCTTGCCGTCCGCCGTGTAGATGTACATGGCCCGCTCGGCCAGCACTCCCGCGCCCTCCGTGCACTCCACCACGGTGGAGATGTCCTCGTTGGGGATGATCTCGTTGGCGTGGACGGAGTAGCGGCTCTGGGGGCCCAGGTCGTACTCGCGCTCCTGCCCCAATCCCGATGGGTGTGTAGAAGCTCACCCTGACCTTGACCGGGGTGGCGTTGGGGTTCATCACCAGCACCCACTCGTCGAAGCCCGGCCGCGTGGTGCCCTCGGGCATGTACCAGGTCATCGCGCGCCGACGACAGGCCGATGGAGTCGTGCGCCCCGACCTTGCCGTCCGGCGTGTTGATCATGTACATGGCCCGCTCGGCGTAGATCGGCAGGGCGTTGTCGTCCACCTCCGTCTTGGAGGTCAGGCGGGTGGAGACGTCGGTGTTGGGCAGGACCTCGTTGACGTGGATGGAGTAGCGGCTCATGGCCGGCACCTCGATGTTGTACTGGGCGCCCACCCCCGCCGGCGTCAGGAAGCGGCACCTCCACCGTGACCTTGCCGGGCGTTGGGGTTCTGCACCAGGACCCACTCGTCGAAGCCGGGCCCGGTGTAACCCTCCGGCAGGTACCAGACGGAAGAGGGCGTGAGGATGCCCACGGAGTCGTGGCTCCCCCATTTGCCGTCGATGGTCCGGTACATGTACATGGCGCGTTCGGCGATTATCTGCCCGCCGTCCACCGAGGTCACCAGGGTGGAGACCATGGTGTTGGGCACGTATTCGTTGACGTGGATGGTGGAACGGGAGTTGGCCGGGGCGGTGAAGAGAGGCCCGTTGACCGGCCCGCCGGTGGTCTGGAAGATCACCCTGCACCTCGACGCTGACGCTGGAGGGGTTCATCACCAGCACCCACTCGTCGAAGCCGGGCCCGGTGTAGCCCTCCGGCAGGTACCAGCTGTAGGTGTTGTAGTTGTAGACGACGCAGTCGCAGTCCGCGTCGTACCAGGTCACGTTGAAGACCTCGTTGCCCTGCAGGGTGGTCAGGCCGTCCAGGTCGACCACGAAGTTGCCGCTCGGATCGGTGATGGTCTCCACGATGACCGGGTCGGTGTAGGGGGTGACCGTCACCCGGATGATCTGGTTGGGCGGCGCCTTCCCGTCCACCGGTTGGTGCCGGGGTCGGCCCGGGCGAAGACGTCCGCCACGGTGATGGACTTGGCGCACGCCCCCGATGTTCGAGGAGACCACCTCGCCCGGCAGGATGTCGTGGGTGGCGAACCAGGCGTCGAACAAGCCGTCCCCTTCCGAGCAGACGCAGTCGGGAAGAGCTGCCCACGTTGACGGTGATATCGCAGCCGGGACTGGCGTAGCCCCAGACCTCATCGTTCTGCGGGATAGACCACCAGGCTGTAGTCGCTGCCCCCCCGCGCCGTCTCCTGGATGCGGTGCCCGCTGGGATAGGTCGAGAAGACGTAGGCCGCGTCCCCCACCCGCAGGGGGAACTGGGTGAAAGTGGCCGCATAGTCGGTCCCGCTCAGGGTGGCCCTCTGGTGGTCGGCTCCCGGCGGGATGTCGCAATAGTAGAAGGAGGGCGTGTTGATGTAGACGTCCACGGTGTTGCCGGCGGCGGTGGATGCCGATGACCTGGTTGGTGGCGGGGGTCACCACCCCGGTCAGGTTGACGTTGATGTCCACCGGGGCCAAGGGCGAGTCGCCCAGGTCGGTCACGCGCACCCGGTCGCCGTTGAGCACGTCAGCGTAGGGCGGGATGGACGGCGGGGTGAAGTCGAAGTAGAAGAACCCGTCGGCCAGCGCCGTGACGTCGGTTGTGTAGACCTGGGATGGCGCCCCGCCAGAGCTCGACGCGCACGCTGCCACCGGGATGGGAGATACATCCGTTCACGGTATCGAAGGGGATGGAGACGGTCACGCCCTTGGCGCCCGCGAGCACCGAGGCCGCCTGGAACGAAGGCGGCTCCGTCCGCGGGTATTCCATGGATTCCCGGACCTCCCGGGCACGCTCGGCGGCGGAAGCCGGGTCGTCGGGCAGGAACTCACGGCCCTCGCGGATCTCCTCCTTGAAGGAGGGAGCGCCGGCGGCGGCCGCTGGCCGCGGGCCTGCGGCGTCGGCGGCAGCCGGTGCGCTGAACAAGAGCAGCAGGGAGAGGGCGAGGAGCGCGCCGCCGCCAGGCCGATCCGTCTTCCGCGTCAGCCTGCCGCCTGTCATGATGCCCACCTCAGCGGTAATCGAAGGTCGTGAGATGCCAGAGGCTGTAGTCCTTCCTCAGGTGCATCTGGGTCTCCTCGTACCGCCCGCTGCGCGCCATCACCCGGCCGTAGAGGTCGGTCTCGCTGTCGGAGGGCTGGACCACCTCGTCGACGATGAGCGCGCTGACCCTGCCCTCGCGCCAGCTTGGTGAAGAAGGGCTGGTTGTTGGCCAGGTCGGCCTTGAGGTCGTCCTCGAAGCTGGCGGGCACCAGGTAGTTGGTGCCGCCGCCCAGGTCCCCGCCCAGCTGCTTCACGGCGGAGATGCGCCACATGCCGTCCTCGAACTTCATGACCATGGTGCCGCTGGTGCGGGTCCCGTCGGTCGAGGTCAGGGAGAAGGTGATGTAGGAGGAGTCGGGGTCGTCCACCGGCTGGTAGTCGGTGGACGTGAAGTCCATGCGGAGGACCTCGCCCTCGGCCACCGCCGCCAGGAAGTTCTGGTGACGCTGGGTCTCGCTGACGTAGCGCTGGGTGGGAGTGTCCTGGGAGAAGTCCTCGCCGGTGGCGGCGCTCTCCACCGTGCCGCTCCCTGGCCGCTCCGGCCTCTCCGCTCGCTTCCGCCGCGGCGTTGCCGCCTGGTCCTTCCGCCGCTTGCCGGAGCCGTCCGGCATCCTGGGCCGCGGCCTCGCCGCCGTCCTCGCTCAACTGTCCGGAGGAGGACGCCTGGCTGGTGGGGGCGGGCTCGTCCAGCCAGCTGATCCCCATGGCCACGATCATCGACATGATCGCCAGGATGACCAGCATAAAGATGAGTCCGGGCCTGACCTTCTCCAGGTCCTGCCCGGAGCCTTCCGGCTTCTTCCTGACCTTCTTCATACGTGACCCCTTCTCGTTTCCAAGATTCTAAGTCAAATATAGCACACGCGGAAAGGATTTATATCAACCCCGGCGGGCACCGCGGACGCGGCCCTCTTACTTGGATTTCTGGCGCTCGCCGTAGCTGTAGTAGTAATAGTAGCCGTAATTGTGGGCTTCGCTGACGTTGTTGAGGATGACCCCGAGTATCTTCGATTTGACCTGCTCGAGCAGCTCCCGCGTCTTCTTGGTCTCGTCCCGCTTGGAGTTCCCGGCGGAGAGGACCATGATCACCCCGTCCGCGCGCGGGCCGAGGACGGCGGAGTCGCTGGTGGCCAGGACCGGTGGGGTGTCCAGCAGGACGATGTCGGCCATCTTGCGGGCCTTCTCCAGCACCTCGTTCATGCGGCGCGAGCCCAGCAGCTCGGAGGGGTTGGGGGGCAGGGGGCCGGAACTGAGCACCTTGAGGTTGACCATCCCCGAGGAACGCAGGCACTCCTCCATCGACGCCTTGCCGATGAGCACGGTGGAGAGGCCGATCTTGTTGTCCAGGTGGAAGAAGGTGTGGAGGTTGGGCTTGCGCATGTCCGCGCAGATGACGATGACCCGGTGGCCCGCCTCGGCCAGGGCCACGCCCAGGTTGGCCACCATGAAGGACTTGCCCGCCTCCGGGCCGGAACTGGTGAACATGAGCATCTTCAGGTCCTGCTCGTAGTTGATGTACTGGATATTGGTGCGCAGCGAGCGGAAGGCCTCCGCCGTCGCCGACTTGGGGGCGGCGACCATGGTTATCACCGATTTCCTGTCGTCCTTGCCGGAGTCCGGCCGCGCGGGGGATCTCACCCAGGATGGGCGCGCCCACCAGCCGCTCCGCTTCGTCCCGGGTCTCCACGGTGTCGTCGAGGTAGTCGACCAGGAAGGCCAGGCCCAGGCCGAGCAGGGTGCCGGTGAAGAAGGCCAGCATCATGTTGCGGACGGGCTTGGGCTGGATGGGAGAGCCCGGTGGGTCGTCGTCCACGATGATCTCGTACTGCCCGCCCAGCAGTGCCTCGGCGATGACCAGCTCGCGGTAGGTCCTCTCCAGGTCGAGGTAGTTGTTGAAGGCGTTCTGCTGCTCCAGTTCCAGTTCCGTGGGGATGTTCTGGTTGCCGAACTTCTCGTCGATCTGCCGGGAATATTCGATGGCCTCGTCCTTGGTCTTCTGGCGGGCCGTCAGCACCTCGTCGGAGGCGCTGCGCAGCCCCTTGGCGTTCTCCTCCAGCCGCCATTCCTGATACTGCGTGGCGTACTGGTTCACCAGGTCGCGGGCCGATCAGGGGGATCTCGTCCACCACTCTTCATCTCGATGATGTTGGTCTTGCCCACCGGCTCCACGGTGAGCTTGCCCATCAGCTGCCCGGGCGACGTCTCCAACTGGAGCGCGTTGATGACCCGCTCGGCCAGGACCTTGCTCTTGAGCAGCTCCACCTGGGTCTGCACGTCCCGTTCCGGCTGGGTGCTCAACTCCTCCAGGTAGTTCTGGGCCAGCACCGAGGAGGCCGCGGGCTGCTCCTTGATGAGCACGCTGGAGGTGGCCTGGTACAGCTTGACCTGGAAGAAGTAGGAATAAGCGGCGGCGGCGGCGGTGACCAGGACGATGGTCCCGATGATCCACCACTTGCGCCGCCAGATGACATGCAGATAGTCTTTCAGTTCCATATAGCGCTTCGATCCCCTAGTGTTCGTCTGACCTTAAGACGCGGCAAACGTGCGTTTTGCATCATGGCACGGACGGGTCCGGCGACGCCACCCGGTGGGTCCGCCCGATCAGCTGGGCGTGTGCGTCACCTTCTCGAGGTACCAGTAGGAATCGATCTTGACGACGTCGATGACCCCCTTGAGCTGGCTGCCGTCCCTGAAATCAGCGGTGATGTAGACCTGGCCCTTGCCGGCCGCGTCGTCCACGGCGATGGAGTCGACGGTGATGCCCGTGATATCGCCCCGCAGCAGTCGTACGATGTTCTCCTGGCTCTCTTCCTGCTCCTTGATGTAGGTCTGCGCCAGCTTCAGCTTCTCCGCGCTCCACTTGGCCTGTTCGGCCTTGACGCCGGCTTCGTAGCCCTCGTTGTACTTGTCCTGCAGTTGATCATCGTTGCTGCCGCAGCCCGAGGTGAGCGCCGCCGCGGCCAGCAGCCCCAGTACCAGGACGACCGCCAGAAAGACCAGTCCCCTGCGCTTCATATTCATCTTCCCCCTTGCTCAAGAATACTGATAACCCCGTATCTTATACTCATCAATTTACAATATTTAACAGTAATTATCAAGACCATAAATTATCAACTGTAATATACTCTTCTTTCGACGTCCATGTCCAGCGTCCATTCAACCAGATTTACAGGACGGATTTCAATGACCAAAGCCCATACCCGGCTAGAAGCGGTAGAGGCTGCGGAAGCCCTTGAGGTACTTATGGGTTACCGGCTCGCTCTCCATCTCCCTCTTGAGCTGCGCGAACTTCTCGTCGTCGTCGAACTTCCCCTCCAGGAAGCCGGCGATCCACGCCACCGCCCGCTCGGAGAGCAGCAGCCCCAGGTGGCCGACGGGGAAGAAGACCCTCTTGTTGTAGGCGCAGTTGAGGACGCAGCTCGAGGCGGGCTGGGAGATGGGGTCGAAGACGCTGAAGATGGACAGGCACCTGGCCCTCTTGCACAGGGTGGGGTCGTCCTGCATCTCCTTTAAGAACTCGCTGCCCGGCACCAGCTGGCGCCCGGCCTTGGTGAAGGGGACCACCCTGGCCAGGGGCACGCCGTGGTGGGGCGTGGCCATGTACACCACCCGCTTGACGTTCTTCCACCCGTCCATCTTCTTCAGGTAGTAGCGGATGATTATCCCTCCCAGGCTGTGCCCGATCAGGTTGAGCTTCTTCACCCTCAGGTCCCGCTTGAGTTCCTCCACCCTCTCGGACAGCACCTCCGCCGAGCGGCGGATGTCCCCCACCGCCAGCCTGGGCAGGTGGAGGGCGTATACTTCCACGTTGGCCTCCTCCAGGCGGTTGCGGAAGATGCGGGAGTAGACGGCGGGTGAGGCGTATCCGGGGACGAAGAGCGCGGGGTAGAGCTCGACGTCGGCGTCCTCGTAGAGGAGCTTCTTCTCCGCCGGGGTCAGGTCGGTCTTGCTTACCTTCCTCTGCAGGGCTGTCTGGGCGGCGGCGCTCATGTTCCCCCTCTGGCGTGTCCTCTTCTTCGCGCTGGTCCTGGCCAAGGTCACCTCTCTCCTCTATTCTCCCAAGCGGCCGGCTTTCCTTCCTCCCGCCGCCGCCTGCTCTCCGGCTCGCGCATGGCGCGGGGGGCCCTTTATCGACCCACCCGTTCATTTATCGGTTCCCGGCCGGTGCTCCTTAAGCCCGCGCGGGAGGGGGCTACCATCATGTCGAGGGCTTTTCCAGCCGTCGGCGCGCCGGCGCGCGAGGTGCCGAGGGTTTCGAGGGGGGGACCCGCGGGACGTGAAGGACCGGGCCTGGTCACTGCCGTGAAAAGGTAAAGGGGCCCGGCGGTGGGCCCCTTTGCGCGGATGCTCTTTCTACTTCTTGGCGGCCGGCTTCTTGGCGGCTTTCTTGGCCGGCTTCTTGGCCGGCTTCTTGGCGGCGGGCTTGTCCGCCTTCTTCTCCAGGGTCGCCAGCCTCTTCTCCAGGGACTCCACGTCGGACTTGGTGCCCAGGCCCATCTGCGAGAGCAGCTTCTGGACGCTCTTCACCACCGCTTCGGTGACCTCGTCCGACCTCTGGGTCCCCTTGGCCACCAGGGCGTCCTTGGCCTTGGTGCTCTCCTTGGCCTTGGCGATGAGGGCGTCCTTGGCCTTGGCGCCCTCCTTGGCCTTTCCCTTGGCGGCGGGGGCCAGCCCCTTGCCCTTGTCGACCAGGTCCTTGGCCAGCTTCAGTCGAATCCTCGCGGACTGCCGCCACCGCTCCGAGCACCAGGTACGGGAGTTCCGAAACGTCAAAGACGGACATGTTGCCACCCACCTTTCCCTAGATCTTCTTCTCCAGCTTGGCGATGCGCTCGGAGAGCTTCTTGACGTCCTCCTTGGTGACCAGCCCCATGTTGGACAGCATGCGCTGGATCTCCTTGGCGACAGTGGTCACGAACTCGTCCTCCTGCTTCTTCCCCTTCTCGATCAGTTCGGAGATGTACTCCTCGCCCTTCTTGGAGACCTCCTTGGGCTGCTTCTTGATAGCTTCCTGCCCTTTCTTGACGAGGTCATCCACCGTCTTCTTCGTCTCCGACCTGGCCGTGGACATAGCTCCCAGGATGAGGTACGGGATGTCCTTGGGTTCCATGCACTTTCACCTCCCTAACATCAAAGCCACCGACACTACTCGCAAGCCAAATGCGTAACAGTATTTTATAACAACCTCACATTGAATGCAATATTGGTTTAATGGTTCAACCAATTAATATTTTTCACACCCGGTCCCGGGAGATGTCGAAGGGCCTGGTGCCGTAGAGAAAACGGCCCTTGTCCTCCCCGTTGTAGAGCTTGACGACGATACGCCTGATCTTGCCGCTGATGCGGTCGATGAGCTCCTTGGTCAGCGGCTCGTCATAGAAGGGGCTCAGGTCCACCGGCACCCCGATGCGTACCCTGGCGCGCCTGTAATAGATCCAGGCGACCCCGTCGGCTACGGCTTCGTCCCCCACGAAGGTCTGGGCCAGCCATCCCGGCACCTGCGGCAGCTTCCGCTCCTCCAGACCCACCACCGCGGTGGGGATGATCGGCACCCGGGCGTCCAGGGCCAGGCGGACGAAGCCCGTGCGGAAGACGGTGATGCGGTCGACCTTGTCCGGCCGGGAGATGGCGTAGATCCCCTCGGGAAAGATGCCCACCAGCTCGCCGTCCTCCAGGAGCTGGTAGGCCTGGGCCAGGGCCCGGCGGCTCTCCCTGCCGCCCGAGATGTTCAGGGGGAAGATGCCCGCCAGCTTGATCAGGTCCTTGAGCACCGGGAAGTAGAAGGCGAAGGAGGCCGCCGCGAAATTGACGTAGCGGTCGGCCGCCAGCGCGATGAGCATGGGGTCCTCCAGGGAACGGTGGTTGGAGACCAGCAGGGCGCCGCCCTCGGTAGGGATGTTCTCCGCGCCCTCTGACTGCATGCGGGAGTGGAGCGAGAGGAATGGCCCTCCGAAGAAGCGGAGGGATTCGTAGAAGAGGCTCTGCTTGAGATCCATCTGGCCCTTGCTCCCCCGTCGCTCGTCTGCCGTCAGGGACCCGGGATATGGCGGAACTCCTGGGGGGTCTGCAGGTGGCAGCCGACCATCTTCACCTTCGAGCGCATGGTCCTCTTCAGGGGCGGCATCTCCACCACCATGTCCAGGACCAGGTTGCCCATGACCGGGTGGGCGGCGAAGCGGTTGACGGCGCGGCTGAGGTTCTCGCTCCCCACCGCCTGGAGCACCTTCATGGTGAAGTCTATGTACCCGTCCAGCATGTCGGCCACCAGTTGCGGGTCGATCTGCTTGATGACCTCGGCCACCAGTTCGCGGAGGAGTTGACGATCTCGCTCAGGGTGGAGGGGGTGAGGGATTCGGCGAGGCGCCGGAACCAGGCGGGGTCCAGGTTGACGGCCGAGGCGAGGACCTGCGGGTCCAGCTGGGCCACCATCTCCCTGATCCAGGCGCTGTTGGAATTGACGACGCCCGCGATGACCACCGGGTCCAGGTCGCGGGTGACGTCGGAGGCCAGGGAGGGGTTGGCATTGATCAGGGCGGCCAGCACGTCCGCGCGGACGGAGGAGACGACCCCGTTGACGAAATCCAGATTGTCCTCCAGCATGGAGGCCACCTTCTCCGGGTCGAGCTTCCCGGCTATGTCCATCACGAAGCCCGGGTTGTTGTTGACCAGGTCGGCCACGATGTCCGGGTTCAATGAATGCATCAGGCCGGACATGAATTCGGGCTTGTCGTTAAAGGCGTTGGCGATGACCTCGGGGTCCAGCTCGTCCACGATGCGCTCCATCATCCCCGGGTTGTCGTTGATGGTCGAGGTGATGAACTCGGGGGAGAGCCGGGCGATGGGACCTGTAAGATAGCGGCTGTAACCGATGAGCCTTCCGCTGATTCCTTCAAGTAGCCTTAACAGCATTGGACACCCCTCCCGCTCGAAAACTTACAAAGGGTAGATGAAAACATTATACCGCAACCGTTCGCTCAATAACGCATCGTATTTTTACTGCGAAAACTTTATCGAAGGGATTTTGCTACAGGATGAAGAAATATATAACAGGTGCCATCGAGGGGGTTGATACCTGAAGGGGGTTGATGCCTTGTCCTGCAATGAGGAATGCCGTAAGTGCTCCTTTCTCACCTGTAACTTCCATCCTCTCTTCCACCTGACCAGGCAATGCGTCGGGCACGCCGGGCCGGTGGAGCCTTCCACCGCGCGTCCCGCCGTTAAGCGCTGACGCCTGAAGGGGCTTCCCGCGCTCCGTGCGTCACGCGCCGTATTCTCCTGCCCGACCCGGCGGCGCCCCGCCTACCCGCCCCTTTTGTTACAATTAGGGCAGGCGGCGGCGGGCAGTCGTGGGAAAGGATCGAGGAGAAGACCTTGCGGAAGGACGGGCTGGAAACGGCGCTTCTCAAGTACCTGGAGCGGGTGGACCACCAGGGTCTGCGGGAAGGCCTGCAGGCCTTTCTGGACAAGTACCGCTCCCGCCTGGGGAAGCATGAGCATCAGGAGTCGCGCGACGGGCTGACAGGGCTCCAGTTCCGCCATTTCCTGGAGGACGAGTACGAGCGCGTATCCCGCAACCACCAGGTCATATCCCTGCTGCTGCTGGACATCGACCACTTCCACCTGGTCAACGACAGCCTCGGGCACGACACCGGGGACGCGGTGCTGCAGGTCGTCGTGTCCATCCTCGGCGACGCTGTGAGGGAGAAGGACGCCTGCTTCCGCTACGGGGGAGAGGAGTTCCTGGTGCTGCTCGCCGGGACCAACTCCTCGGGAGCCCTGCGTTTCGCGGAGCGGCTGCGCAAGACGGTGAGCCGCCAGACCCAGGAGGCCCTCTCCTTCCCGTTGACCGTGAGCTCCGGCATCGCGGAGTGCCCGCGCCATTCCTACAGGCTGGAGGACCTCATCCGCATGGCGGACCGCGCGCTCTCCCAAGGCCAAGCTGGACGGTCGCAACCGCACGGTCATCTTCGAGAGCGAACTGGCCGTGGGCTCCGCCTCCCAGAGCTTCCCCGGCCTGGCCTCCCCCGTCTCCAACCTTCCCCAGCAGTCCACCCCCTTCGTAGGCAGGCAGGACGAACTCGACGAGATCGCCGCGCTGCTGGCGCGGGACGACTGCCGCCTGCTCTCCCTGACCGGGCCCGAGGGCATCGGCAAGACCCGCCTGGCGCTGGAGGCGGCCTCCCGGGCTTCCGAGGATTACCCCCACGGGGCCTACTTCGTACCCCTGTCCCGGATGACCATGGCCGAGCACCTGGCGTCCGGCACGGCCGCGGCCCTCGCGTTCCCCCTCTACCCGGACGGAAACGCCGGGTCCCAGCTGATGAGCTACCTCGAGGGCAAGAAGCTGCTGCTGACCATGGACGGTTTCGAGGGCATCATCGATAGAGGCGCGCCCTTCCTGGACATGGTCATGCGTAGTGCACCTCAGCTGAAGGTGCTGGTCACTTCCCGGGAGCGGCTCGGGGTCGAGGGAGAGCGGGTCCTGGAGATCGGGGGGATGGGCCCGCCGGCGGTGGAACTGTTCCGTAACGGCGCGCAGCGCATCTACCCCGGGCTGACCTTTACCCGCAGGGAGGCCCCCCTGGCCGAGCGCCTCTGCGGCCTGCTCGATGGCAACCCCCTGGGCATCGAGCTCGCCGCCTCGTCCATGCGTTCCATCCCCTTGAGCGAAGCCGTTCCCGGCATCGAGAAGGGCATCGGGGACGGCGGTAACCGGGACGCGCTGGAGTCCGTGCTGGAACATTCCTACGGGCTGCTCAAACCGGAGGAGCAGGGGGCGTTCAAGAAGATCTCCATCTTCCCGGGGGGGTTCAAGCCCGGGGCCGCGGAGGAGGTGGCGGGGGCCACCCCGGCCGTCATCTCGTCCCTGATGGCCGGGTCGCTGCTGCGCCGCGGCATCTCCGGCCGATACGACATGCACGGGGTCGTCCGCTCCTTTGGCCTGGAGAAGCTGGCCGGTGACCCCCTGGAACTGGAGCGCACGCGGGACCTGTTCTCCAACCATTACCTGAGGACGATGCAGGACTGCGAGATCGACTACCTGCAGTCGCGCCAGTTGGAGGCCCTGGTCACCCTGGAGGAGGAGGTCGGCAACGTCCGCGAAGCCTGGGCCATCGCCCTGGAGGACCTGCGCCTGGAGGAGATCGACCGCAGCATATCCGGCCTCTACCTCTTCTTCGACGTCAAGGGCTGGCTGGAGGAGGGCGAGGCTCTGTTCGGGAACCTGGTCGACCTGGTGCAGGCGTCGGTCGGGGACTCCCGGCCGCACCGCCGCATCGAGAAGGAGGTGCTGGGCAAGGCCCTCACCCGCCAGGGCTGCCTGGCGCTGAGCATGGGGCAGCCGGAGAAGGCCGGCGACTGCCTGGGGGACGGCCTGCGCTTCCTGCGCGAGCTGAACCTGCGGGAAGAGATCGCTTTCAACCTGCTCCATTCGGGGAGGCTCTCGGACCTGACGGGAGACCACACCTGGGCCGCCGGGCTTAACCGGGAGTCCCTGGATACCTACAGGAAGCTCGGGGACAAGCTGGGGGTGGCCAACGCCCTCGCCAACCTGGCCTCTCACCCCCTGGCCGAACCGGAGGAATCGAGGAAGCTCTTCCGCGACAGCCTTTCCATCTTCAACGACTTGAGGGACTTGCGGGGCATCAGCGGCACCAGCAGGAAGCTGGGGGAGATCCACCTCCGCCTGGGCGAATTCGAGGAAGCGAGGCGCTGCTACGAGGAGAGCCTCTCCATCGACAGGCAGCTCGGCGACGGGCGCAGCGCCTCCGCCAGCCTGTTCGGGTTGGGAGAGGCGACGGCGCGTTCCGGCGACGCTCGCGCGGCCCTGGATATCTACGGCCGGGGCGTGGATATCTGCCGGGATATCGGGTATCGGGTCGGTACAGGCGAAGGCCTGGCGGGCCTGGGCGGGGCCTACATGCTCCTGGAGGACGAAGCGGCTTCCCTGGCGCATTACCGGGAAGCCCTGGCCATAGCCCTGGAGACGGGCGCGGCGCCCCTGGGCCTCGAGGCGCTGCTGGGCCTGGGCGGGATCCTCGCGCAGCGGGACGAGCCGGAAGAGGCCCTGGAGATCGTGGGCTGCGTGCTCGCTCACGGTGAAAGTGGCCCCGGGGCGCGGAGCCGGGCTGAGAGCCTGCGCGACGGCCTTTCGCCGGGGATACCGGCCCAGGCCGCGAAGAAGGCGCTGGCCCGGGGCAAGCGGGCGTCCTGGGGGGACCTGGCCCGCAGAGGGTTGGAAGAGTTGGGGGAGGCCTGATCGGGAGGTGAGTCCGGTTACTCGGAAGAATGCCGTAAACGGCGCCGTTCCGGCGCTTTTTCTCGTGTTGGCCCTGCTCTGCTCCGGGTGCTCCTCCTCCGGGTCCGTCACCGCCGGGAACGGCGCGCCGAGCCGGAACCCCTTCGGGGTCACGCTGGGGGGCGACGGCCTCCCGGTACAGCAGCGCATCGACCTGGCCCGGGAACTGGGCGTCCCCTGGTTCCGGCCGTGGGACATTACGGTCGCCGGCTGGAACGGCCAGAGCGAGGAGGTCGCGGCCTTCCAGGCGGCCGGGTTCAGGACTCCTCCTGACGGTGCGCAACGGCGGGGCCGTGGGGCCGCCGGCCGTCCCCTCCTCCCCTCCCGCCGACCTCAACGCCTACCGGAAGACCCTCTCCGACATCCTCGACAAGTACCCGGTGGAGCTGCTGCTGGTGGAGGACCGGGAGGACTCGCCCGACTGCTGGAGCGGCACCCCCGAGCAGTACGGGGCGGAACTGCAGGCGCCGGGGACGTCGCCCACGCCCGGGGGGTCAAGTGCGCCAACGCGGGCTGTCCTCGAGCCTGGTGGTCGCCATGACCTGGGACCGTTACCGGGAACAGGGCCGGGACGCCGAGGCGGAGGACTTCATGCGGCGCGCCGCCACCCCGGAGCAGAGGGAGATGCTCGCGACGGAGCAGGGACGGGCCCGCCTGGAGTATTCCATAACACAGGGCAAGCGGTTCCTGGCCCAGTACGCGCTGTCGGGCATCGATTACGTCAACTTCCAATGGCACGTCCCGGACGCCGCGGCCCTGGGCGAGGCGGTGGCCTTCCTCGAGGAAGCGACGGGCCTGCAGCCGGTCACCAGTCGAGATCGGCGAGTACTACCCCTCCCCGGAGACCGTCTCCAGGCCTGCTGCCCGCCGTGCTCGAACTGGGCCTTCCCTACGCCGCCTGGTTCAGCGTGGATAACGGCCGAGCCAGGGCGCTGCAGAACCCCGACGCCACCTGGCGCGACAACGGCCGCGCCTTCCTCGGCGTTCATGCAGGAGACCTTACTGAGCAGTCCAGGGCCCCCTCCGGCGGTCTGCAGCGTCATCCTGACTGGCCCGCGAACCGACGAAGAGAGGGCGGGCCCGCGGGGCCCGCCCCGCCCTATTGCTTCCTGGAACGTGTGCCTACTTCGCGGCCTTGGCCTTCTCCTTGGCGGGAGCTTCCGCCGCCGCGGCCTGGGGCACCAGGTGGTCGGCCAGGCGCTTGCCCAGCGCCACCAGCGTGAGCACCACCGGCGCGGCCAGCGACTCGGGGATGACCGAGGCGTCGCAGACGTACAGGCCCTTACCTCGGACTGCAGGTCGGTGTCGAGCACTTCCCCGATGCGGACGGTGCCGCCGGGATGCGCCCCGCGCGACTTGGTGGTCCAGACGGACGAGGGGCTGCAGCCCGCCTCGATGAGCACCTTGCGGGCGATCGGAGCCGCCCTTGTCCAGCACCGACTGGTCCTTGTGGGTCAGCTGCTTGGAGAAGGTCCGTCGATGTTGATGCGCCCGGCCAGCTCGTCCTTGGCCTTGGTCATGATGCCCATGGTACTTGGGGTACTCGGGCCAGTGCGGGAGCATGGCCGGCTTGGCCTTCATCATCTCCAGGACCATGGAGCACCCAGGGGTCGATGACCGGCGAGAGCAGGAAGCCCTCGGAGTCCCAGAAGTCGAAGGTGCCCACGGTCATGGGGGGCTCGAAGGCCGGCTTCATCTTGGGGTGATAGCCGAGGGTGAAAGCCAGGGGTCGCAGAAGAAGCCCATGCCCGCCTCCGTAGATGCCCGGACTTCTGCATGATCACCGGGGTTCCCATGCCCGCCGGCGGCCAGGATGACCACGTCGGCCTCGACTTCCAGTGTCCCCTTGGCCAGCTGCCAGCCCTTGACGCCCGGTGGCCTCGCCTGAGGCGATGGTGACCTCGTCGACCCTGACGTTGGTCATGACCTCGGCGCCCAGGCTCTTGGCCTCGTCCAGAGGTACTCCCGGGAAGTCCACTTGGCCCCCTTCGGGCACCCGAGCATGCAGTTGCAGAAGCGCGGCTCGCACTTGTCGGGGTCGATGAACTTCTCCAGCTTCTGCCAGTTCATCCCCAGCCGGTTGCCCGCGGCCATCAGGGCCAGTGCGCCTTCGCCGATGGTCTCGTCGGGCAGGGTGGTCACCTCCAGGTCCTTCTCGCCCTCCTCGAGATAGGCGGTCAGGTCGATGCCGTGCTTCTCGAAGACGCCCTTGGGCGGACGCGCGGAGGTGCCGCAGGTCATCACGGTGGAGCCGCCGACGCAGAGGGCGCGGGCCACTCCCATGCCCTCCTTGGAGGTGAGGAACCCGTGCTTGTCCAGCACCGCCACGGCAAAGGCGTGGTTGCCCACCCATTTGATGTCCGGGCCGCGCTCCAGCACCAGGACCTGCTTGCCGCGCTTGGCCAGCTCGCTGGCGATGGTCCCTCCCCCGGCCCCGGATCCTACGACGACGTATTCCGTCTTCTTCCTGTTGGCCATACTCATTCTCCTCTCTTCGAACCTTACCGTACTAACCCAATCTTTCCTTTGCCATATCGATATCCAGGGGTAGCCCCTTGGAACCGTCCATCACCAGCGTGCGGGCCCCCTGCGGGCATTTCTCCACACAGACGCCGCAGCCCTTGCACGACTTGACGTCGTAGACAGGTTTCTCCCCATCCACCTGGCTCAAGGCATAGAAGATGTTGCAGGCCTTGACGCAGGTGCCGCAGGCGACGCACTTGTCCTCGTCGACCTCGACGACGTACCCCGAGGGGATGATGATGCTGACCCTCGTCGTCCAAGCTGCCTGGCCAGGCGGTCGGCCTCCATGGCCCCGCAGCAGCAGGTGCAGCACTGGCAGATGACCCCGGTGCGGCCGCCGGTAGCCACCTTGAACCAGGCGGTGGTCATCATGCCCTTCTCGTGGGCCTTCTCCATGATGTCCAGGGCCTCCTGCTGGGTGATACGGCGGGCGTGGAACTTCTCTGCCGTGCTCCAGCCAGAACTGGGCGGTGGTCCTGCCCACCGCGATGCAGGTGGTCACCGGCTCGCAGGGGTTCTCCCGGTTCATGCGGCAGGCGCAGTCCATCACCGCGATGTACTCGGGCTCTTTGAGGATGATGCTGTTGGCGTACTTGAAGGGGACGATGCGCTCGGTGCGGTCGGGCCCGAGGATGACGTCCTCCTTGAGAGAGAGTATCTTCCTGGCGTCCTCCTGGGTGATGACCTTGCCGTGGTAGCGGTTGAAGACGAATTGCCACGGTTTTCCGATGAAAGGCACCTTTTGCAGGTACTTGACCACCAGCCTGCCCGCGGTGACCAGGATCCTGATATAGAGATCGTAGAAGACGAAATAGATGAAGTTGTGGGCGGCGCGGTCATACCTCCGGCCGTGCATCTTGATGATGTTCTTCGTCGATTCCTTCACGCGATCCCCTTTCCTGTTCTCCCAGGTGGCGATGTCCGGAACCTTTCGACCGGCGAATTGACTGATGATGTCGATTCCTAGAGGTATATGATAGCTATGGCAAGTAAGATTCGGCAATGACTTCCGGTTCTTTGACGATTGTCGACAATCTACATTAAGTAAATAATGATATGGTGCCGCTTACCGCCTTCCCTCAAGGAACTCCAGCTCACCCGGGAACCTCAGGGGATATCTCTTCTCGTACGGTATGCCCGGGTCAGGTTGCCATTCTTCGGGAAGCGGCTCTTTCCTCAAGACCATCTTCCCGTCGACCTCCCGAAGCCCGACGTAGGCGAACCACTCCCGGTCGTCTCTTGCCGGGAAATCCTCCCTGAAATGCGTGCCCCTGCTCTCTTCGCGGAAGAGCGATGCCCTGAGCTTCATCTCCGCGTTCAGGACCATGTTCACGGTCTCGTGCGCGAGGCGGAGCTCATGGGCGTCCTTGGCGGTCAACTGCGGGACGAGTTGATCGCGCATGAACTCCACCAATGCCAGGGCGGCCTCCAGTCTCTTCCGCTCCTTCACGTAGAGGATGAAATAGGGCGTCATGGTGTTCTTGAGGACCTGGGTGACCCAACCCGGCGTAAATCCTCCCTTTCGTCTAACCGGGGCGAATACCGCCTCAGTGAGCTGTGTGATTCTCGTATCAACCAGGCCATGCTGGCTTGCCGCTTCCGCAAATCGCGCCGCCTCCCCACCGGCCCTGGCGCCCTGGCATGCCGAACCGCTGAAAGACAGGCCCAGGACCGAACGGTAATCCGCTCCGCACAGCATCGAACCCAACGCATCGCCTGCGGCAAACAGCCCGGGCAGTTCCGTGCCGCCTTCGGTCCCGACAGGCCAGATCCCCTCCGCCTTGTGGTGTGCCATGCCGCACGAAGCTCCCCCGACCATCTCACGATGATAGATGAACTTCGTTCCGGGTACGGGCGATTGTAAAAAGACCGGGGCGCGTCCCTCGTGGGCCTCGAAGATGATCCTGGAACCTGTTTCTAGACCGACGCCTCCCACCTTTTCTCCATGCACGTTCCTGAACAGGCCCTTGAGCAGTGGCAAGGGCATGCGGCTGAAAGGGTAGAGCTTCATGGGCCAGGGATCGTGCAGGAACTTGTGGGTCTGGAAGATGCCCCAGTCTGGGTGCTCCGCGTAGGTCCAGTGGACGTCGACGAATTCCTTGCCCGTTATGCTGGCGCCTGCCCTGTAGGCCATGGCGTCTCCGTCGCCCGTCAGGGAGGCCACGGGAAACCCGGAGGGCTTGAAGCTCGCCGCCCCGGCACACATGACGGTCGCTTTCGATCTGATGACCACCGCCTTGTCCGTGTCGAGTGAAAACCCAACGGCGCCGGCCACGCGACCGTCTTGCCTGATAAGGTCGGTGACCATGGTCCGCTCCAGGGCATCGGTACCGCTCTCGCGTACCTTTCTACTCAAGACATCCGGGATCTCCCGTATTCCACGGTAGATCATCAGTGCCTTGGCGGGTACCGACGGGAAAGCCGCGCGGTGCGGCCTTCCCAGAAGGCCTCACTGAAGGGCAGCCCCCAGGAAGCTAGGTCTTCGTAACGTGCGTAAGAATCGTCGAAGAGCATCTCCAACCAGGGTCGATTGCAGAGGTGGTCGCCGTTGGTCAGGCAGTATTCCAACCACCGTCCGCGGCTGTCTCCCCACTTCTCGTTGAACACCGCCATCTCCGTAGCCCAGGGTGTGCATCCGGAACTACCGATACCACCCTTGTCGACTAACAGGACCCTCTGTCCCCCGGCCCTGGCCCTGACCGCAGCGAAAACGCCCGCCACGCCTCCGCCGATCACCAGGACATCGGTGTTGTATTCCTTGATCTCGGTCGCCGGCATCTTGATCCTCCGGTCATCCCCAGGCGGTGACGTTGTCGGTCCAGCTGCCACGCCCCACTCGGATCGCCTTCTCCGGGCAGTGGTAAACGCAGAAGCTGCAGGACATGCAGTCCTCAGGGTACCTGACCACTGCCTTCTTCAAGTCCCTGTTTATCCTGATAACATCGACTGGACAGCGCAGGACACACCTGCCACAGCAGTTGCATCTTCCGTGGTCGATGTGTTCGATCACCCTGCTTCTCCTTTTATCCGGCGGAGCCATATGGATCCGTATTCACCGGGTCAGACCTCTTCCGGGTCGGCGTTGCTCCGATAGACCTTGCAGAGCAGCGCCCTGAGCTGGTAGGTGCCCATCGCAGGGTCGTAAGGCGGGCCGTTGTCGGTGAGCAGGTTGGCGTTGGAACTCCAGATACCGTGCTCCGGCCCCTCTTCCTCCGGGAACCACCAGCCGTGCTCGACGTGCACCACGCGGGGGTCGATACCGGAGGTCACCTTCGCTCTCTGGCGTATCCTCCCCCGCCTGGTCTCTATCCATACCCAGTCGCCGTCTTCGATGCCCAGTCGCCCTGCGGTCTCCGGGTGCAACTCCACCTGCGGGTCGGGGTGCTTGCGCCTCAAGCGATGGGATCTGGCGATGCTCGGAGTGGAAGAACTGGGGGACCCTGGCCCCGGTTATGAGGATGAGAGGGTATTCCTCGAGCAGCTCCGGCGTGCTCACGGGGCTCTCGGGCGGCTCCTCGTAGTAAGGGAGGGGGTCGTAACCCAGGCGCTCCAGCATCTTCGAATATAGCTCGACCTTGCCGGAAGCTGTGAGGAACATCCCCATCTCCCTGTACTTCCCGTATCTCAAGGGCGGCGAGACGTGCCCTTTCTCCCCGAGCTCGTCGAAGGTGAGGCCGAGCGGCTCCAACTGACGGTCGAGGACCTCCCGCAGGGGTTCGGTGCCCGCTTGCAGCTCCATCCGCCGGGCCAGCTCGATCATGATCTCCTCGTCCTGCCGGCATTCCCACCGGCTGGCCAGCTTGCGCTGGGCCAGTACGTGCAGGTCCGCGGCGATGGGGAAGGCCTGCAGGCCGTCCGCCTCCAGCCAGGTGGCGGCGGGGAGCACCAGGTCGGCCAGTTCGGCGGTGGGGGTCATGTAGATGTCCGTGACCACCAGCAGGTCCAGATGCCATCAGGGAGTCGTAGACCTCCCGGGGGTTGGCGTAGGTGGCCAGGGCGTTGTTGCCGAAGATGAGGAAGGCCTTCACCGGGTAGGGCTCGCCGGTGCGCATGGCGCGGAAGAGGGTGGGGGCGTGGGCGGCCGGCATGATGGCGCCGTCGCCTCCGAGCACCCTGTAGGTGTCCCCTCCCAGTCTCTTGGCCCTCGCCTCAGCGGAGAGGTTTTCCGCCAGGAAGGGGAAGAAGCCGAGGGGGCGCGTGCCGCAGACCCAGCCGCCGGGGACGTCGATGTTGCCGGTGAAGGCGGGGAGCATGGCCAGGGCCCGGCAGGTCTGGAAGCAGTTGGGGGTGTGCTCGACCGCCACCCCCCACTCCAGGGTGGCGGGCTTCGATGTGGCGAAGAGGCGCGCGGCCTCGCGTATCTTTTCCGCCGGGACCCAGGTGATCTCCTCCGCCCAAGCGGGGGTGTGGGCTCGACCCGCTCGGCCAGCTGCGTCGAAGCCCGCTGGTCCAGTTGTCGACGAAATCCCGGTCGTAGAGCCCTTCCGTGATGATCACGTTGAGCATGGCCAGGGCCAGGGCGTCGTCGGTGCCCGGCCGCAGCTGCAGCCAGAGCTCGGCCCGCTCCGCCGTCTCACTGCGGCGCGGGTCCACCACGATGAGCCGGGACCCCTTCTTCAGGCAGTCGCGCAGGGGGAACTGGAGCTCGCCGTCGGGCCCGCTGACCAGGGGGTTGTGCCCCCATGCCAGGATGCACGCGGGGTTGACCTCCCCGTAGTAGTCGCAGACGAAGTACTCGCCGAAGGTGATGACGGAGGTGTTCAAGCGGGGGATGAAGCACTGGGCGCAGCCCGGTTCGCACCAGTTGGGGGTGCCCAGGGCGTTGGCCAGCCTGATCACGTAGTTGAAGTGGCGGCGGCCGGTCCCCTGCCCCAGGGCGATGGACTCCGGTCCGTACTCCTCGCGGATGTGACCGAGCCTGGAGGCGATGGTATCCAGAGCCTCGTCCCAGGAGATGCGTTCCCACTTTCCCCCGCCCCGCTCCCCGGCCCGCTTCATGGGGTACTTCAAACGGTCGGGGTGGTTGAGGTGCTCCAGGCTGGCCCGTCCCTTGACGCACAGCCTCCCCCGGTTGAGGGGGGACTCCCGGTCGCCCTCGACCTTGACGACCTCGCCGTCCTCGAGGTGCACCAGGACGCCGCAGCCGCCGTGGCACATCTTACACGAGCTCTTGCGGACCTCTTTCATGTTCCCTCCTGTACACGGGCTTTTCGGCCATGATCTCTTCGTATCCCAGCACTTCACCGGTCCTCTGATGATGCGCGAGTACCTCCCGTGGGCCGAAGCGGTGCAGCGGGCAGACGTTGATGCACACGGCGCAGGTATGCCAGCCGGTGAAGAAGGCCCAGCATTTTAAGTCGTCGATCTTGCGCTTGTAGACCCCGCGCCACCACAGGGGCTTCTCCGGGATGGCCCGGGCCGGGCATTTTTTTACACACAGTAAGCAATGCTCGCAGAAGGCGGCCAGGCCGAAGTCGGCCGGGTCGTCCGGGGGGAGGTCGGCGTCGACGGTGATCATGCACCAGCGCTGGCGGGGGCCGAACTCGGGGGTGAGCACCCCGCCGAAAGCGCCTAGTTCTCCCAGCCCGGCGGTGATGGCGTGCACCGGGTAGACGGCCGCTCCGTTGAAGGGGACGCGGGCCGAACAGGATACCCCCTGCCGGCGGATGAAGTGGGCCACCCGGTGCACCGCGTTGCCGGCCCGCCTGTAGACGTCGTAGTCGGGGTAGCGGCGCAGACGGTAGTTGGGGGCCTGCATCAGCCAGTCCTTGCGCATCTCCATGCCCAGCACCACGACGGTCTCGTAGGGGAACTTCGCGTCTGAGCCCTCTGTCAAGAAGCGGCGGTCCAGCAGGGTCACACCGCAGAGGGCGAAACCGATGGAGGCGGCGTAGGCCTTGATGTCCTGCTTGAGGCGGACGGGGTCAGGGCCGGGCCCGGAATATTTCTTCACCATGTAAGAATCCACCCGTCGGCTGCAAGCGCTTCCATGTAGACCAGGGCGGGGGCGGTGGGGACGATCTCCGTGCAGCGCCTCCCGCTTGTGGTGGGTGACCACGTACTGCAGGGCGCGCGGGCCCCTCAAGGGCGGGACGTTCTCCTGCAGGGGGTCGACCTGCGAATACAGGTCGAGTTCGTCCTTCCGGTACTCCAGGTTGGGGATGAGGGCGACGCGGTCTTCCTCCGGCCCCGGCGGCCGGAACCTCACGCGCTGCCCCCGGTATTCCCGCAGCCTCATGATCAGATGCCTTTCAGCCTTGTAGAGCCTTGCACAAGCTGCTGCGCAGCGACTCCGAGCCGGTATCGGGATCGTATTCGGTGTCGCCGAAGAGCAGGTTGACGCTGGATTCCTTCCAGCCGTATTCCGGAGGGTCCTTCTCCGGGAACCACCAGGCGTGCTGGGCGCTGACCACGTCGGGCGCGATGCCGTCGGTGAGCCGGGCCCGCATCTTCACGCGATCGACCGGGGTCTCGATCCACACCCAGTCACCTTCCTTAAGCCCGAGAGAGGCCGCGGTGTCGGGGTGTATCTCCACCAGGGGGTCGGGGTTGGCCCGCCTCAAGGACTCGATCTGCCTCCCCTCGCTGTGGAAGAATTCCCTTATCTTCGCGCCGGTGGTGAGGATGAGGGGATAGTCCTCCGCCACTTCCGGGGTGGAGAGCGGGGATAGCGGCGGTTCGCGATAGACGGGCAGGGGCGATATGCCCATGCCCTTCAACATGGGGCTGTATATCTCGAACTTTTTCGCTGGGAGACGGGAACCCCTCGTCGCGATACTTGTGATAGCGCATCTCCCCGGTGAGTATGCCCAGGGCGCAGAACTGCTCGAAACTCAGCCCGCTGTCCTCCAGCACCCATTCCAGGTAGGCGTGGAAGTCCGGCCAGGGGAAGGCCTCGTCCAGGCCGAGGCGGTGGGCCATCTCGAAGATGACCTCCCGGTCGTCGCGGGCCTCCCCCACCTGCGCCACTTTACGCCTGGCCAGCACGCACCAGATCTTGTGCAGGTTGACCACGTCGTCCTGTTCCAGCCAGGTGGCCGCCGGCAGCACCAGGTCGGCCAGCTGGGCGGTGGGAGTGAGGAAGAGGTCCGATACCACCGTGAACTCGAGCAGGCGCAAGGCCTCCTCGATCTCCAGGGAATGGGTCATGGTGCACAGCGGGTTGGACCCCACGATCCACGCGGCGCGCATGCGGTAGGGGTCGCCGGTGATGATGGAGCGCCAGAAGGCCGGGGGGTGGGTGGACGCGCATACGGGGTACTCGCAGGCCGTCCACCGCCCGGGCCTTCTTCTCCGCCGGCATGAACTGGAGACCGGGGATCTCCAGGTTCATGAAGATGGACCTCTGCTTGACCCCGGCTGGCGGCACCCACAACACATCGCCGCCCGGGCGGTCTATGTTGGCGGTGATGGCCCGGAGGATCAGCAGCGAGCGGGCGGTCTGAAAATTGCAGGCGCTCATGTCCACCGCGTTGCCCCATTGGATACAGGCCGGCGGCGGTCGTTGCGTAGGTGCGGGCGGCGGCGCGGATATCCTCCGCGGGCACCCGGGTGATGGGCTCGGCCCACTCCGGGCGTGAAGGGCCGCACATGTTCGACCAGTTCCTCGTAACCGGTGGTGTAGGCGTCGACGAAATCGTGGTCCACCAGGTCCTCGGCGATGATGGCGTTGATCATGGCCAGGGCCAGGGCGCCGTCGGTACCCGGGCCGCAGCTGCAGCCAGTGGTCGGCCTCCTTCCGCCGGCTTGATGCGCCGCGGGTCTACCACGATGACCTTCTTCGCCTGGTTGATGGCCTTCTGCACCATCCCGCCGCACATGCCGTCGGAGGCGCCGGTGTGGGTGACATTGCATCCCCAGATGACCACGCAGGCGGGACTACTCGCCGCCGAAGCCGTAGACGTCGCAGACGGGCAGCTGCCCCAGGGTGAACAGGCTGGCCAGCCAGCGCGGGAAGTAGCACAGGTGGGCGACGCCGGTGAAGTTGGGGGTGCCGAAGGCGTTGGCGAAGCGGGTGGTGAAACCGGTATAGGGCCGCCCGGTGCCCTGCATCATGCCCAGGTACTCGGAGCCGCTCTCAGCCTTGATCGCGCCGAGCCGCTCCGCCATCTCGCCCAGGGCCTCGTCCCAGGAGATGCGTTCCCAGTCGTTTGCGCCGCGCTCTCCCTTGCGGCGCAGCGGGTAGAGCAGGCGGTCGGGGTGGTAGAGCAGCTCGGGCGAGGCCTTGCCCTTGGGGCAGATGTAACCCCGGCTGGTGGGGCTGTCCGGGTCGCCGGTCACCTTGACCACCCGGTCCCCCTCCAGGTGCACCAGCACCTGGCAGACCCCGTGGCACATGCGGCAGGCCGACCTGACCACGCGTTCGCTCACCCGGGTCACCTCCCGTATCTGTGCACCGACGCCAGCATGGCCTTGACGTTCTCGGGCTTGGCGTCCGTAGGGGATGGTGCAGCCCGAAGAGAGGATGAATCCCCCGTCCGCCCCCAGTTCGGTGATGAGCCGGCGGCAGTACTCGTCCACCTCCTCCGGCTCCCCCAGCTTCAGCAGAGGGGCGGGCACGTCTCCCATGATGCACATGTGGTCACCCAGGACCTCCTTGGCCTTGAAGATGTCCGAGCTGCCGTCCAGGTTGAGGACGCACTTGTGCCGCGGCAGTTCCTTGAAATAATGGAAGAAGGGGGTCCATTCGCTGTCCAGGTGCAGGACCGGGGTGATGCCGTGCCTCACGAAGTACTCGGCGATCTCCACCCACTCGGGCAGGGCGAACTTCTCGAACTGCTTGGGCCCGATGAGCGACGGAGCTGGTGCGGTTCCCCCCGATGAAGACCCGCTTGACCCCGCTCAACCTGCACAGGGCCAGGCCCTGCAACTGCATGGTGTGCATCAGCGACCGGCTGGCCGCCAGCACGTCGTCCGGCCGCCGGTAGAGGTCCAGCACGAAGTCGTTGAAGGAGCGGAGCATTAGCGAGATGAACTCCATGGGGGTAAAGGCGATGTTGTAGCCCACCAGCGACTCCACTCCCATCTTCCTCAACCTGCGCATGGACATCTTCAGCTTGGGGAACTCCGTGGCCAGCATGTACAGGAGACGGGCCGCTCCGCTCAGCCCCTGGTACTGCGGCTTGCCCTCGACCGTCTTGGCCAGCATCCAGCGCATGCCGCCCTTCGCCTCGACGTCCCGGTACTCGTCCGCGGTCATCACCGACTTCTCCACGAACTGGAAGCCCTCGCTCTCGGGCACCCCGTCCACCCCCGGTATCCTGGGCGGCGTGGGGAAGAAGAAGTAAAGGGCTTTGCCGAAGCCGGCGTAGGTCAGGTTCTGCCCGTCGATGCGGCCGAGGTCCCGCATGGTCTTCTCGAGCGCAAGGTCCGCCTTCTTGACGTCGAAGAACATCTCCTTCTGGCTGATACCGCCGTAGGCGGCGGCGAAGAAGTCGATGATGGGGACCACCGGCACGCGGTCCGGCTTGCCCATGCGTATGGCCGTATCGATACGCTCGCGTGAATCCATATGATCGATCCCTTCTCTTCTCAAGTGCCCGGTCTTGTCTCTACTGCCTCAGGCTTTCAATCCGGCCGCTGTCCGGCTCTTCCATCCAGGCGGGCGGCCTCGCGGGTTTGAACTCCCCGTAGACGGTCCGCTCCAAAGGCAGCAGTATTCTCGCACCCAACCTCCCCTTGACGGCTATACGTCTCCCCAGCTCGTGGGAGAAGGTTGAGTTTCTTGGTCCAGGGGCAGACGGCCATGCAGATGCCGCAGTCGGTGCCGGTCTGGTTCCATATGCGGTAACAGGCTTGGTCCGTTGATGGCCCATTTCCTTACCCCGCGCACCTCCCGCTGGTTCCCTTCGCGGTATGGCTCCCGCGGGGCAGAGGTCGGCGCAGATCTTGCATTCCTCGCAGAACTCCCTGACTTTCAGATCCACCGGCCGGTCGTGGGCGAGCGGCAGGTCGGTGGTGACCGTGGCCAGTTTGAAGCAGTTGCCCATCTCCCGGTTGATGATCAGGCCGGAGCGGGACAGTTCCCCGACGCCCGCGTCCACCGCCACCGGGATGCTTAGCACCTGGTAGTCGTGCAGGTTGTGGGCGCGCGCGGCATATCCCAGGAACCTGAGGTACGTGGCCAGGGTGGTGGAGATGAGCGCCAGGCGCTGGTATGCGCCCAGCACCCCTACCACCTCCGGCAGCACCGGGCCGCACCTCGCCACGTCCTGGTCGATGCCGACGGCGATGGAGACGGCGTGGGGGTGATCGAGTGTTGATGTCGCTTCCCTACCGCCGCGCCGCTCATCCTGCCCTTGCCGACGTGCGATATAAACCCAGTGCTGGGTTGAGCGGCCCCACCCGCACCAGGTCGGCGCCGAGTAGATAGGCCACTCCTTTGACCTTCTCCGCTGCCCGCGCCGCGCTCATCTCCTGCGGCGGGCCGAAGGCCGGGCCGGTCACCACCGCCTCGTTGGAGAGTAACTGGACGGCCAGGCCCTGCGCCATCATCAGCATGCGGTCCAGCGGATGGCCCACCATGCCCAGCCCGGGCAGTTCCTTGACGGCCAGGTCCTTCTCCTCCCATTCGGGATGCAGGGCGTAGTACTCCTTCCATGCCGCGTCGGACGGGCTCAGCTCCGCCCTGGCCTGGACGTTGTCACGCTCGTCGAATCGCTCCAGTTCGTCGGCGATCTCGTAGGCAGGCCGGTCTTTCTCGAAGCGCATCTGCCTCTTCTCCGCCGCCGGGCCCATCTTCATGGCATTTTTCCTTTATACCCTGGTGAACATGTTGAAACCGGTCGCGTCCTCGTTCAGCCGGTGCTCCTTCCTGCAGGCCTCCCTTCTCCGCCTCCGTCGCCCGGGAGTACAGTTCGAGTGCCGTATCCCGCCTTTCTCCCGGCTCTCGAGGATGGCCTCCCCCGCCGCCTTTCCGGTTACCAGGGCGGGGGTTATGCCTTCGGCGGAACGCAGGAACCCGGCCGCCTCGCCGGCCAGGAGGACGTTGCTCCTTCCCGAGGCAGAGCTTCCCGGTGGCCGACATGTCGTTCAATACGATGCCGTGACGCGCCTCGACCCTCTCTACCCGCAGGCCGTGCCGGTCTCGCACAGATGCTCCCTGAAAGCCAGGAAGTATCGTCTCGCCGACTCCCCCCTGCGGCGCCCCGGTGGCCGCTACGATGCTGCCGTCCTTATGAAAGACGGTGGCCATGAAACCGGAGAGGCTGCGGTCGAAGAAGAGATAGAGCCAGCCGGGCTCCAGGTCGATCTCGCCCCGGTACCATTCCTCGTAATTGGGGATGAGCCTCAGGCCCTCGTCGAACCCGGGGAAGGCCTTCGCCCTGACCGGGAGGCGGGGCCGTCCGCCCCCACCAGGTAACTCTGCCGCTATCCGCACTTCCACCCCGCCACGCCTGGCCAGCACCAGCAGGCTCTCCCCCTGCCGTTCGAAACCGGTGAAGGTGCAGTCATCCAGGATGGAAGCATCGCTCTCAGGCACAGCCAGTTATCGAGCTCCGGCCGCCTGATGTTCAGGCCTTGCGGAGGCAGTTCCGGGCTCCCCGCCGCCGCGTTGACGAAGGCGAAGGGCAGGTCCATGCAAGGGCCGTCGATGTCGATGAAACCCCTGAACCCCATGATCTCCTCCGGCGTGCAGCGGGCTTCGGCGGGAACGGCCCCGAAGACCTCGCTGATGAAACTCGAGCGAGCTGGGAAAGAGGATGCCGCTGCACATCTTGTAGCGCGGCAGCGGTATGCTTCTCCATTATCAGCGTCTTCAGCCCGGAGCCGGTCAGTGCCCGCGCGGCCGAGGCGCCGGCCGGGCCGGCACCCACGATCACCACGTCATAGTGGCCATGCTGCTCCATGCCCGATCCCTTCCTTTAAAGGTTAAGACGCTTACATCCAGATGAAGGGTGTTTCCCTCCAGGCATACTCATAGGTCGCACTTCTTGTTGTGGCGGTACTCGCACAGGGCCAGCAGGCGGCCCGCTACCAGGGGAGCTACAAAGGCGTTCTCCACGGTAAAGGAGGCCTTGCCGCCGTCCTCTTCCATCTCCGTGAGCAGGCCCAGGCCGCGCAGGGCCAGGTAGTCGCGTATGCTCCTTCATGTCCCGCAGGTCCTCGCCCAGCGAGGTCGACTCCAGCTTGTTCTTGAAGCCCTCCTCCTCCATCCCGATGAAGAGGCCGTTGACGTCGTACCCCAGCTCTCTCTCCAGCTCCCTCAGGATGGAGTTGAGCGAGTAGAGCCCCAGCAGGACCACCCGCTCGCCGCTCGCCCGCCCGGTTATGATCCCGCCGGAGAGGTCGAACCCGAAGAGGCTCCCCGACGTCGCGGGGAACGCCGCACCGGCCGCAAGCGGGCAGCGAACCGTTTTTCGCTTTCGTCGGGACCAGGTCGATGGTGGCCAACCGCCTGAAGGCCTCTTCGCCGGAGGCATAGTCTTCTTTCCCCGGCTTCAGCTCGCAGAGGAGGACGCCCTCGCCTTCCTCGCTTACGGCGTAGTTGACGGGGTATCCGTACATGACATCCATGCATCCGAGCAGGGCGCCGGAGCAGTGGGCCATATGGTAGGGGTCGGTGAAGCGCAGGGCTCCCCGCTTGCCCTTGCGGTGGTACAACACCTCGATCTTTCCCAGGCCGATGGACCTGCCGAAATAGGTCAGAACGGGCTGGGACAGGCGGTAGAAAGGCGCCTTGAAGATGACCTTCGCGATCAAGGGGTGAGAGCTGAGACCGTCCCTTACCACCTTGGCGGAGGCGTTCCTGCCCGCGTTGAGCACGATGCTGTCCAGGGATATGCCGAGCTCGTCACCGGCCCGCGCCAGGAGGTTGTTGTGGAAGTCGGCCTCGTATACGCAGAAATTCGCGTTGCCGCTGGCGTCGTCCACGATGCAGCCGTCCCTCCAGGTGTGGGTCTTGGAGATGATCAACGGCACGCCGCATTCATTACAGACAGCTCTCATCTCCGGTCCCTTTCCGCGAATCAATCCGGTCCGGTCCTGCAGCTGCTCGCGCACCTCGCGGCGGAGGATCTTGCCGATGGGGGTCTTGGGGATGGCTCTCCATGAAGACCACCTGCTTGGGTGTCTTGTACCCGGCGATGCGCTCGCGCACGAACTTGACGAGCTCTTCCTCCGTAGCTTGCGCCCCCTGTTTCAGCGCGACCACCGCCACCACCCTCTCGCCCCAGGTCTCGTCCTTGACGCCCACCACCGCGGCTTCCAGCACCGCCGGGTGCTCGTAGAGGACCTTCTCCACCTCGAAGGGGTAGACGTTCTCGCCGCCGGTGATGATCATGTCGTGCTTGCGGTCCACGATGTAGATGTAGCCGTCCGAGTCCACCTCGGCCAGGTCGCCGGTGTGCAGCCAGCCGTCGCGCAGCGCCTTGGCGGTGAGCTCGGGGTCCTTCCAGTAGCCGCGCATGATGTTCTTGCCCCGCACGATGATCTCGCCCACCTCGCCCACGGGCACGTCGTTGTCGTCCTCGTCCACCACCCTGACCTCGGTGACCAGGGACTCGCGCCCGGCGGAAGAGATGCGGCGGGTGAGCTCGGGCGGCCCCTCCAGCCGGCACTGGTCCTCCTGCATGAGGATGGTGGCCAGGGGGGCGGCCTCGGTGAGCCCGTAGCCCTGCTGGAAGATGGGGCCGAACTTCCGAGCAGGCGCCGCATCAGGTCCGCGGGCATGGGGGCTCCGGCGTAGGTCAGGTACTTGATGCTGGACAGGTCGTACTTGTCCAGGTCGGGGAAGTCCAGGATCCAGGAGAAGAGGATGGGGACCATGTTGATGTGGGTCACCCGCTCCTGCTCGGCGATGCCCAGGATCTCGGCGAAGTCGAAGCGCTTGACGATGACCCCCTTGCCTCCCGCGCAGTGGTGCACCAGGATGGGCCACCAGGCGGTGTGGAAGATGGGCAGCACCTGCAGGGTGGCGTCGCCGGGCTCGAAGAGGTTGGGCAGGCCCATTCCCAGGGCCGCGGTCATGTAGTTGCGGTGGGTGAGCATCACCCCCTTGGGCAGTCCGGTGGTGCCGCCTG
>CAWFDJ010000006.1:0-126863 GCA_963814495.1 uncultured bacterium | reverse complement strand
ATCGTCATCGCGCCGGGGGCTGGATTTCAACTAAGATGCGTCTAAACCCGGAGACATCTCCACGGAAGGACGAGGGACGGCATGGCGGAATCGGCGGAAGCGGCGGAAGCGGCGGAAGCGGCGGAAGAGGAGCAGGGCCACCGGCGCCTGAGACTGGACGGGGATAAGGTCCACCGGTGGTCGGTCTTCATCCTCATGCTCGCCGGCGCCGCCATGCGCATCGCCTACATCGCCCAGCCCATGGCCTACATGGAATCCCTCACCTATATCGCCTTCTCCTCACGCCCCCTCTCCGTCGGGCTGTCCTACTACACCTGGCCCAACAACCAGCTGCTGAACACCCTGCTGTCCCACCTGAGCTCGAGCCTGCTGGGCAACGAGCCCTGGATCATCCGGCCGCCCGCCCTCATCTTCGGCATCCTGCTGCTGCCCGCCACCTACCTGGTGGCCAGGAAGCTCTACAACAAGCACGCCGGGTTGCTGGCGCTGGCCCTGTCCGTCCCCGCCTCCCAGCTCATCGGCTTCTCGACCCAGGCCCGCGGCTACACCATACAGGCCTTCTTCTTCCTGACGCTCATCCTCTGCGCCGTCTCGCTGCTGAAGCGGGAGCGCTTCGGGGTCTGGGCGGGCTTCGTCCTCTCCGCCGTCCTGGGCTTCTACGCCGTCCCCACCATGCTCTACTTCTTCCCGCCGGTCTTCATCTGGTTCGCCTGGTCCGGGCTGCGGGCGGCCCCGCCGGAGGGGAGGAAGGCCTTCGCCTGGCGATGTGTGATGGCCGGGGCGGCGGCGGTGGTCCTGGTCTTCCTGACCTACCTGCCGGTCATCCTCAACACCGGCCTCTCCTCCATCACCTCCAACCGGTACGTGACCTCGCAGGGGACGGGGTCGTTCATCACCGGGTTGCCCGGCAACTACTACGACATGTGGTCCAGCTGGAACATCGTGGTACCGGCGCCCATCTCGCTGCTGTTCCGGCGGTTTCCTGGTGGCGCTCCTCCTCAACCGGCGCGTCTCCCGGTTCCCCGTCAACCTGCCGCTCATCGTCATGGCCTGGTGCCTGCTGGTCCTGTGCGCGCAGAGGGTGCTGCCCTTCGTCAGGAACTGGATGCCGCTGATGCCCCTCTACTTCGCCGGCGCTTCGGCCGGCCTCATCTTCGCGGGAAAGGGCATTGCCGAGCGCCTGCACCGGCGCTATTCCTTCAAGGCCCGCCTGAGCGTCTCCACCGCGTCCGTCATGGCGGTGGTGCTGGCGCTGGGGCTCTCGGCCCTGACGATCCAGGCGCAGACCGCCTACCAGAAGGACGAGATGGGCGATTACACCAGGAACACCACCCGGGACGCCGAGGAGATCGCCCTGTTCCTCAAGGACAAGCTGGTCGAGGGGGACGTGGTTTTCTCGGACACCGACTACATCGCAGTGCCCCTGGAGTACTACTTCATCAAGTACGGCATCCCCCTGGAGCACCTGGTGATCAACGTGCCCGAAGTGGAGACCTACCCCAGGCTGAGCAACCAGGTCACCTGGGAGGACCAGCTCGCCTGGGGGGAGGCCTGGAACTCGCTGGGACTGAGGCCGGGCGGCCCCGAGTCGCTCCAGCGCGCCTTCTTCGTCGTGGCCGACAAGGAGTTCCACTCCTTCGAGGACTCCCTGGCACACGCGTTCTCGAGATCGGCGGGCTGAAGGTCGAGGACTTCTACGACACTCCCTACCCCGTGCTGGACACCGGCTTCACCGAACTGGTGATGTTCTACAGGAAGACCGGGGGCGCCGACGGGGAACAGGGCCAGTGACCCTCAGAGCGGCTCCCGCGGCTTCCAGACGCGCCCGGAACTCCTCCAGCAGGAACAGGCTGACGTCGTCCCGGGTGCGTTCGCGCGCCCGGAAGGGCTGGTCCAGCAGGTGGAGAATCCTCAGGATGTAGACGAACAGGAAGGTGAGGAAGGCCACGATGATGGCCGAGTCGTAGAGGTGCTCCATCTCTGCTGAACAGCAGCATCCCCAGCAGCAGCACTACCAGCGACTTGACCAGGGTGTAGGCCAGGGGCAGGAAGGAGGTCCTCTGGATGTGGTACATGCGCAGCAGGCCCTTGCGCAAGCTTCCCTCCTCTCCCTTGAGGCGGATGATGTAGTTGGGCGGCACCCCCAGGGCTTCCATCTCCAGAAAGGAGGCCTGCAGCCCGGAAAGGGCGCCCAGGGCCTGGCGGGCCTCCAGGTCGCCCGCGTCGACAGTAAAACCGTCCACCACGCCGAGGATGGTCGACCGCAGGCGCTCGAGGTCGAACTCCGGGTGGGTGGCCTTGACGAACTGCCCGTCCTCGAAGATGCCCTCGCAGGCGGCCACCATCTCCGCCGGGAACCTCTCGCCCTCCTTGAAGTCGGCCAGGGTGCCCGCCAGGATCAGGCTGAAGAGGAAGATGGCCCCGCCGATGACGCTGGTGAAGAGGGTATTGACGCTGATGAACTCCCAGCCGAGGTAGTAGACGGCCAGCTTCAGGCCGACCAGTACGGCCACCACCACCAGCGTCTCCGCCGCCGTCCTCCAACTGCCCAGCCACTTCCAGCGCATGCGCGTCCGGTCCCTTCTCTTAGAGCGTAACGGTCCTGAGGATTTTACCACGCGCCCCGCCTGCCCCGCTCGTGTCTTGCGTGGTTCACCCTTTAGCTCCCGGGGTATCTTCTGTATTATTACCTTGTTGTACATTCGGACGGGAGAGGACATGGACAGGGAATCCAAGGAAGAAGCCAAGCGGCGCAAGGAAGCCGAAAAACAGGCCAAGGCCGAGGAGAAGGCGCGCCTCAAGGCGGAGAAGCAGCGGCTCAAGGAAGAGCAGCGGCAGGCCGCCGGGCCGCCCGAGCCCGAGTCCTTCCTTCAGGAGATGGCCGAGGAGGAGATGGCCCCGTTCGAGATGGACGAGGAAGAGCTGGCGCGCCAGGCCCTGGCGGCCGAGCACGAGGACGACCCGGTCATCGAAGAGGTCATCGAGGAGGAAGTCGCCGAGATGCTGGCCGCCGAGGACGAAGCGGGCGAGGAAGCGACGGAAGAGGAAGATGAGGGGCCCGACCCGGAGCTGCTCGACGAGGCGGCCGGGCCGGAGTCCGTCTTCGAGGAGATCATGGAGGGCGAGGTCGTCCCGGGGAGATCGACGAGGAGGACCTGGCCCGCCAGGCCCTGGCCTCCGTGCCCGAAGACGACCCGCTGTTAAAGGCCGGGGAGGCTGAGGAAGCGGAAGAAGAGGAAGCGGAAGAAGGAGGAGCAGGGGACGGAGAAGCCGGGGATGCCGCCGCCGGGGTGGGGAGGACCAGGCCGTACGCGTCCGGGAGGGCCTCAACAAGAGCCGGCGCTCCTGGATCAACCCCCTCACCCGCATCTTCGCCAACCGCCGCTTCGACGACGACTTCTGGGAGGAGATGGAGAACATCCTCATCGGCGCCGACGTCGGGGTGGAGATGACCATGGAGATCGTTGAACACCTGCGCGAGCGCATCGCCCGCGACAGGATCGAGGACCCGGACGCGGCCATATGGGCCTTCCGGGAGGAGATCGAAGCCTCGCTGGCCATGGAGGGGAGGGGCCTGCAATACGCATCCGAGGGGCCCAGCGTCTGGCTGGTCGTCGGGGTCAACGGCACCGGCAAGACCACCACCATCGCCAAGCTGGCCTACATGCTGCGCTCGCAGGGCGGCCGGGTCCTGTTGGCGGCGGGTGACACCTTCCGGGCGGCGGCCATCGAGCAGCTGGAGATCTGGGGCGAGCGCGTGGGCGTGCACGCCGTCAAGCACCGCCCGGGCGCCGACGCCGCCGCGGTGGCCTACGACGCCGTGCAGTCGGCCAGGGCGCGCGGCATGGACGTGGTCATCGTGGACACCGCCGGGCGCCTGCACACCAAGGTCAACCTGATGGAGGAGCTGAAGAAGATCAACCGGGTGGCGGGCAAGGAAGCCCAGGTCACCGAGACCATCCTGGTGCTCGACGCCACCACCGGCCAGAACGGCCTGGTGCAGGCCAAGCTGTTCCAGGAGGCCACCGACCTCACCGGGGTGGCCCTGACCAAGCTGGACGGCACCGCCAAGGGCGGCATCGTCATCGCCATCCAGCGCGCCCTGGGCATCCCCATCAAGCTCATCGGGGTGGGCGAGAAGATGACCGACCTCTACGCCTTCGACCCGGCCATGTTCGCCGGCGCCCTCTTCGCCCCCGACTGAACTTCTAGGGGTCACTCCTCCAAAGTTCGGTTTCCCAGCTCAGCGCATTTCGTCGAAAATAAGCGTAATCCGTTTACCAGGCAAACCGAACTTTGGAGGAGTCGAGCCCCTAATTGTTCGTTTTGACAATCCACGCCCCTTCCCATTATCTTTATAGTTTGATGGTTCAAGCTCAGCAGATAAAAAAGACGTGGTGAAAACATGTTCGACAGCCTGACCGACCGCTTGCAGGACGTCTTCAAAAAGCTACGCGGACACGCCAAGCTCAACGAGAAGCACGTGGAGGAAGTGGCCCGAGAGATCCGCCTGGCCCTGCTGGAGGCCGACGTCAACTTCAAGGTGGTCAAGGAATTCACCAACCACGTCAAGGAACGCGCGGTGGGACAGGACGTCCTGGGCTCCCTCACCCCCGCCCAGCAGGTCATCAAGATCGTGGACGAAGAACTCACCACGCTGCTGGGCTCCTCCAACGCCGCCATCAACTTCGCCGGCCACCCGCCGTCCATCATCATGCTGGTGGGCCTGCAGGGGTCGGGCAAGACCACCGCCGCCGCCAAGCTGGCGCGCAACCTCAAGAACGGCGGGCGCCACCCCTTGCTGGTGGCCGCGGACATCTACCGCCCCGCCGCCATCGATCAGCTGGAGACCCTGGGCCAGCGCATCGAGGTGGAGGTGTACGCCGACCGCGAGGCCAGGCCCGAGCAGATCGCGCAGGACGCCGTGAAGAAGGCCACCCGCGAAGGCCACGACACCATCATCATCGACACCGCCGGCCGCCTGCACATCGACGACGACATGATGGACGAGCTGGTGCGGGTCAAGGAGCTGGTCCACCCCCACGAGACCATGCTGGTGGTGGACGCCATGACCGGCCAGGACGCCGTCAACGTGGCCGAGACCTTCCTGGCCAAGGTGGACTTCGACGGCATCATCCTCACCAAGCTGGACGGCGACTCCCGCGGCGGCGCGGCGCTGTCCATCAAGTCGGTCACCGGCAAGCCCATCAAGTACGCCGGGGTGGGGGAGAAGCTGGAGGACCTGGAGCCCTTCTACCCCGACCGCATGGCCTCGCGCATCCTGGGCATGGGCGACCTGCTCACCCTGATCGACAAGGCCCAGGAGGGCTACGACCTGGAGAAGGCCAAGCAGCTGGAGGAGAAGCTGCGCAAACAGCAGTTCAACCTGGAGGACTTCCTCGACCAGATGGAGCAGCTCAAGAAGATGGGCCCCCTGGACCAGATCCTGGGCATGATCCCCGGCATCTCCTCCTCCAAGCTGAAGGGCCTGAAGGTGGACGACGACCAGATCAAGCGCATCGAGGCCATCATCCTCTCCATGACCCCGGAGGAGCGGCGCAACCCGCAGATCCTCGGGGCCAGCCGCAAGCGGCGCATCGCCACGGGGAGCGGCACCTCCACCCAGGACGTCAACCGCCTGCTCCAGCAGTTCCAGCAGATGCAGAAGATGGTCAAACAGATGGGGAAGATGTCTCCCAAGCAGATGGGAAAGACGTTCCCCTTCCAGATGTGAAGATAAAATGTATAATGTTAAAGCGCATGCCTGCTTTCCGGGAGGCGCGCGCGCGAGTACCGGTGACGGGCCGGACGGACCGGCCCGCTGGAAAGGAGGACGGAACTTTTGGCAGTACGGATCAGGTTACGCAGGATGGGGACGACCAAGAAACCCTGCTACCGCATCGTGGTGGCCGATTCCCGCAGCCCCCGGGACGGACGCTTCATCGAGAACCTGGGGCAGTATGACCCTCGGCCCGACCCTTCCCTGATCGAGATAGACGAGGACAAGGCCCTTGACTGGCTGAAGAAAGGGGCCCAGCCCAGCGAGCAGGTCAAGAAACTCCTGAAGATCAAGGGGGTCTGGCAGCGGTTCGAGGAAGGCAAGAAGAGCCCGAGCGCGGAGCCCGCGGAATCATAACGATAACAGGAGGACAAGATGAAGGAACTGCTTGAATACATGGCCAAGGCTCTCGTCAACGAGCCCGACCAGGTCAGCGTGGAAGTCGTGGAGGGTGACAAGTCGATGATCCTCCAGTTACGGGTGGGCCCGGACGACGTGGGCAGGGTCATCGGCAAGAACGGCCGCACCGCGCAGGCCATGCGCACCCTGATCAAGGCCGCGGCGGTCCGGGAGGGCTTGAACGCCATCGTCGAGATAATGGACTGAAGGCGGGCCGCGCGCCCGCTTCGGCCGGGCCCGCGCTCACACGTGAGCCCGCTGGACCCGGGAAATCCAACCTGATGCATTTCATCATCGCCGGCAGAGTGATACAGCCCCACGGGCTGAAAGGGTGGGTCAAGGTGGCGGTGACCAGCGAGAACCCGCTCCGCTTCTCCCCCGGCAACTCCCTGATACTCGAAGGTGCCGCGAGGCGCCTGACCATCGAGGAGATCAAGCCGGTGCAGGGGTGCCTGCACGTCAAGTTCTTGGGCGTGGACGACCGCGACCAGGCCACCGCCATCAAGGGCCGGGAGCTCTGGGTCACCGAGGACGAGGTGGGGCCGCCCCCGCCCGACTCCTTCTGGGAGCACCAGCTGCTGGGCCTGCGGGTGGAGACGCTGGGCGGCGAGCGGCTGGGCACGGTGGAAGACATCCTGGTCACCGGCTCCAACGACGTGCTCATCGTCAAGGGCGGGGCCGAGAAGGAGGTCCTCATCCCCCTCACCCATGAAGTAGTCCGCGAGGTGCGCCTGGAGGAAGGCGTGATCCTGATCGAGCCCCTGCCGGGGCTGCTGGAGTGAGAGATGCGCATAGATATCTTCACCATCTTCCCGGGCATGCTCGAGGGGCCCCTGCGGGAGAGCCTGCTGGGCAGGGCGCGGGAGAAGGGGCTCATCGAAGTGGAAGTGCACGACATCCGCGATTACGCGGAGGGCCGGCACCTCCAGACCGACGACACCCCCTTCGGCGGCGGACCGGGCATGGTGATGAAGCCGGAGCCGGTCTTCGAGGCGGTGCTGAGCGTGCTCGGGTACTCCTTCGAGGACCTGTCCCGTCTAAGGGAGGAGGCGCGGGTGATCCTGACCACCCCGCGGGGCCGCCGGCTGGACCAGGCCCTCTGCGAGGAACTGGCGGGAGAGGAGCGCCTGGCCATCATCTGCGGGCGCTACGAGGGGGTGGACGAGCGGGTGCGCGAGCATCTCTGCACCGATTCCATCTCCATCGGTGACTACGTCCTGTCGGGGGGAGAGGCCGCCGCGCTGGTGCTCACGGAGGCGGTCACCCGGCTGGTCCCCGGGGTGCTGGGGAACGCGGAGTCCCTGGGCTGCGAGTCCTTTTCCGGGGGCGGCCTGGAACACCCGCAGTACACCCGCCCGGCCGACTACCGGGGCTGGAAGGTGCCGGAGGTGCTGCTCTCCGGCAACCACGCGGAGATCGACAGGTGGCGCCGGGAGGAGTCCCGCCGCGTCACCCGGGAGGTCCGCCCCGATCTGGCCGAAGGCGGAAAAGCTTGAAAACGCGCCCGGTTTAGTGGATGATATGAAGTTGTGATTTTAGAGAGGTGATGAAAGTGCAGATGAGAGACACCATTGAAGCGGAATACCTCCGGGACGACATCCCGGATTTCCGGCCGGGCGATACCCTCAAGGTCCACCTGCGGGTGCGGGAGGCCAACCGCGAGAGGATCCAGGTCTTCCAGGGATTAGTCATCCGGCGGCAGGGCGGGGGCCTGCGCGAGACCTTCACCGTGCGCAAGACCTCCTTCGGGGTGGGAGTGGAGCGGACCTTTCCCGTCCACTCGCCCATGATCTCCAAGATCGAACTGATCACTCAGGGAGACGTCCGCCGCGCCAAGCTGTACTACCTGCGCGGCAAGGTGGGCAAGGCGGCCAAGGTCAAAGAGAAGCGTTTCCGCTAGGAGCGGCTTCTCATGCGCGAGGAAGATCTTGACCCGGTAGGAGAGGCCGGCGGCAGGCTGGAACGGGGGCCGCAATATTCGGAAGGCAGCGGTTCCGTCTGGCGCAACCGGCTGCTCACCACCTCCGTCGAGATCGCCGTGCTCTTCATCATCGCCCTGGTCATCGCGGTCTACACCCAGACCTTCGTGGTCAAGGCGTACGAGATCCCCTCCATCTCCATGGAACCCACCCTGAAGGTGGGGGACAAGATCCTGGTGGACCGGGCCTCCTACCACTTCCGGGACCCCCGGCGGGGGGAGGTCATCGTCTTCCGCTTCAACCCCAACGACCCCGCCAACTGGACCCAGGGGGGCAACCTCTTCGTCCGCGACCTGGACCTCCTGGCGGAGGTGCTCAACATCACCCACCAGGACAGCCTGCCCTTCATCAAGCGGATCATCGGGCTGCCGGGGGAGACGGTGGAGGTGAAGGACGGCGACGTGTACATCAACGGTGAGTTGCTCGAGGAGGACTACGAACATTTCAAGGGCGGACCCGAGGGGCGCTGGACGGTGCCCGAGGGCTCGGTCATGGTGATGGGCGACAACCGCCCCAACTCCAGCGACTCCCGCATCTGGGGGTTCGTGCCCTACCAGGCCATCATCGGGCGAGCCGTCTTCATCTGGTGGCCCTTGAGCCGCTGGGGAGCGATCAATTAGCCCGCGGAGCGGGCGCCATGAAGTAGCCCGGGGTGTAAACCCCCGGAGCCGGGAGCGCGTGAAGTAGCCCGGGGTGTAAACCCCGGGAACGCGTAAAAAGAGAGAGCGGCGCAACAAGAGGTTTCGAGGATGAGACAAGCAGACGAGTACATACGGATGACATCGAGAGCGAGCTCCGCGCCGAGGGTTTCGAACTCCTGGCCGGAGTGGACGAAGCCGGCCGCGGGGCCCTGGCCGGGCCGCTGGTGGCCGCGGCGGTCATCCTCCCCCCGGGCGTCCGCCTGGAGGGAGTGCGGGACTCCAAGCAGTTGACCCCGGCCCAGCGCGAGAAGGCCTGCGGCCTCATCATGGAGCGCGCCCTCTGCTGGGCGTGGTCCTGCGTCTCGCCGGGAGAGGTCGACGACCTGGGCCTGCAGGAGGCCAACATGCGGGCGCTGCGCGAGGCGGCGGAGGGGCTGGAGGTATCGCCCCAACTGGTGGTGGTGGACTGGTTCACCATCCCCGGCCTGGAGCTGCCGCAGCGCAGCTTCACCCACGGGGACGCGCTGCTGCCGTGCATCAGCGCCGCCTCCGTCCTGGCCAAGGTCACCCGGGACCGTATCATGCGCCACCTGCACCAGCTCTACCCCGCCTACGGCTTCGACGAGCACAAGGGCTACGGTACCGCCCGCCACCTGGAAGCCCTGCGGGACCGGGGCCCCTGCCCCCTGCACCGCAGGTCCTTCTCACCGGTGTCCCAGACCAGGATGGACATCTAGCCATGGTGGACGCGAGGCGGGCCCGGGGGGACGCGGCCGAGGAGCTGGCCTGCGGGTTCCTGAGCGAGCGGGGATGGCGCATCGTCGAGCGGAACTACAGCTGGCGGGGCGGGGAGATCGACATCATCGCCGAGCGCGGCGAGGTCATGGCCTTCTGCGAGGTGAGGTCCCGCGCCACGCTCGACTTCGTGACTCCCGAGGAGACCGTCAACCGGGCCAAGCAGAGGAAACTCATCCTCACCGCCCGCCGCTACCTGCAGGACCTGGAGGAGCGGGGCGAGGAGCTCAAGGGCTGCCGCTTCGACGTCATCTCCGTCATACCCGACGGGGAGGGGCAGGCGGTCAGGCACATCGAAGAAGCGTTCTCGGAGGCGGACTGATGCAGAGGTGCCCACGCTGCGGAGTCCGCAACCTCGACAGCGATCTCGCCTGCTTCAATTGCGACGAGATCCTCACCGGCAAGCCCGTCCAGCCGGCCCAGCCTTTCCCGCCCGCCGCGTTCGAGGAAGCGGCCGCCCCCGAGGTGGAGAGAGCGCCGCGCCGCGCCCCCGCGAAGACGTCCTTCTTCGGGCTGGTACTGGGGACCTTCCTCCTCAAGGTCTTCCTGCTGCTGCTGGCCTTCGGCCTCTTCTCCCTCGTGACCCTGCTGGTGATGTGGGTGGCCTACGACAGCACCGCCGGCGCCGCCGTCAGCCTCACGGTCCTGGGCGTGGCGGCCGTCTTCGCCTTCGTCTACCCCGACATCTCCCGGGCCAGGCTCAACGGCAGGCTGGGCGGGTTCGTGGCCCTCCTCTCCGACCTGCTCATCCTGCTGATCTTCGTGACGCCCGTCCTCATCGTGGCGGAGAGGAAGGTGAGCGGGGCGGCCGGTTACGTCCTCGATTACTGGTGGGCCGTGGCCGGCCTGCTGGTCGAGGCCTTCCTGGTGGGCTTCCTCTTCGGCTACCGGGCCTGGCGTCGCGGCCGGGAGGCGGAAACCGCCGCCGCGAGTAGCGCGGTGGAACAGCCATACCAGGTCCCGCAGTAAGGTAATCCCGCCCCCGCCCCCTTCTTTTATCGGCAGCGCGCTTCCCACGCGCACCCCCTTCCTTGAAATGTCGCCTTAATAATGTAATATGTATAACATAGTATAACTAGTACGTTAAGGCGATGGGAGGTGGCGATGTTCGCGAAACTGGAGAGCTGCGCCGTGATGGGCATCGAGGCGGTGCCGGTGGGGGTGGAGGTGAACATCACCGGCGGGCTGTCCAACACCTTCATCGTGGGGCTGGCGGACGCCGGGGTCAAGGAGGCCTCGCGCCGGGTCAAGGCGGCCATCCGCAACTCCGAGTACGAATTCCCGCCCAAGGTCATCACGGTGAACCTGGCTCCCGCCCACCGCAGGAAGGAAGGGTCCCATTACGACCTGCCCATCGCCCTGGGGGTGCTGGCCGCGGACGAAGAGGTCCCCCCCTCCCGGCTGCGCGACCTGATGGTGGTGGGGGAGCTGGCGCTGGACGGGGAGGTGCGGGAAGTGCGCGGGGCGCTGGTGATGGCCCTGTGCGCCCGCTCCGCCGGCAAGCGGGCCATCGTGCTGCCGGCCGCCAACGCGGCGGAGGCCGCACTGGTCTCAGAGATCGAGGTGGTGGGGGTGGGCAGCCTGCGCGAGGCCGTCGGCTACGTCAACGGGCGGGTGGCCCCCCGGGTGCCGGAGGCGCCGCGCCGGGAGGGGAGGCCGCGGGAGAGCCTGTGCCTCTCCGAGGTGAAGGGGCAGGCCCGGGCCAAGCGCGCCCTGGAGGTGGCCGCGGCGGGCGGGCACAACCTGGTGATGATCGGCCCGCCCGGCTCGGGCAAGACCATGCTGGCCCGCCGGCTGCCGTCGCTGCTGCCGCCCCTTTCCGAAGAGGAAGCCCTCGAGGTCAGCAAGATCCACAGCGTGGCCGGCCTGCTGGAGCAGGGGCGGCCCCTGGTGGAGGAGCGCCCCTACCGCTCCCCCCACCACAGCATCTCCCACGCCGGCCTGGTGGGCGGCGGTTCGCCCCTGCCCCGGCCCGGGGAGATCACCCTGGCCCACCGCGGCGTGCTCTTCCTGGACGAGATGCCCGAGTTCCGCCGCGACGCGCTGGAGGTGCTGCGCCAGCCCCTGGAGGAGGGCAGCGTGACCATCAGCCGCTCGCAGCTGACGGCGGTCTTCCCGGCGCGCTTCATGCTGGTGGGGTCGATGAACCCCTGCCCCTGCGGCTACTGGGGAGACCCGGTGCGCCCGTGCAGCTGCAACCCGGGTTCCATCCGCCGCTACTTCTTCAAGCTCTCCGGGCCCCTGCTCGACCGCATCGACATCCAGCTGGAGGTCCCCCGGCTGGAGCCGCGCGAGATGAAGGCCGGCGCCACCGGCGAGAGCTCGGAGGAGGTGCGGGAGAGGGTGGCGCGGGCCCGCCGCGCGCAGGAGGAGCGGCTGGGAAGCCGGGTCGACTGCAACGCCCACATGGGCCAGGCCGAGTTGAGGCGCACCTGTGCCCTGGAGCCCCGCGAGGAGGATTTTATTCTACAGGCTGTAACTAAGCTGGGATTGACGGCGCGCGGCCACGACCGCTGCCTGCGCATCGCCCGGACCGTCGCCGACCTGGCGGGCCGCGAGCGCATCGAGCTGGCCGACCTGGCCGAGGCGGTGCAGTACCGCACCCTCGACCGCCTGGGCAGCGCCGCCTTCCTCTGAGCCCGGGGTAAGCCCCGGGAAACACGCACCGCTCCGGTAGCCCGGGGTGTAAACCCCGGGAAAGCCCCGGAGAAGAGCCCGGGGTGTAAACCCCGGGAAAACGCACGCAACAACCATCTCTATTAGAAAGGAGACGCCATGCAAGAGAGAGAAGCCTGCCTGGCCCTGGCCCTTCTGCCGGACATGGACGGCCGCGCCCTGCGCCGGCTGCGGGGCCACTACGCGTCCGCGGCGGCCGCCTGGGACCACCTGGCCAAGACGCCCCTGCCGCTGGTGGGAAAGGAAGATCCCGAGGGGAGGCTCAAGGCATGGGTGAGGGCGAAGGCCACAACCGACCCGCGGGGGGAGCTTGAGCGCCTCGAGGCCCGCGGCATCCGCTTCCTGGCGCGGGGCGACCCGGGCTACCCCGCCTCCCTGGCCCGCATCTTCGACCCGCCGGAGGCCCTCTTCCTGCGCGGCGAAGTACTGCCGGGCGAACGCCTCATCGCCATGGTGGGCGCGCGCCGGGCCAGCTCCCACGGCCGCCACCTCGCCCAGGAGCTGGCGGAAGGCCTGGCGGAGCGGGGCATCGGGGTGGTCTCGGGAGCGGCCTGGGGCATCGACGCCGCCGCCCACCGGGGCGCGCTCCGGGCGGGCGGCCCCACCTTCGCCGTGCTGGGGCACGGGCTCGACCACGTCTACCCGGCCGACCACCGCGAGCTCTACGCGGAGATCGCCGGCCGGGGCTGCCTGCTGACAGAGTACGCTCCCGGCACGCCCCCGGTGGCCTGGCACTTCCCCGAGCGCAACCGGATCATCTCCGGCCTGAGCGCCGGCGTGATAGTGGTGGAGGCGGGGGAGCGTTCCGGCGCCCTCATCACCACCGACTACGCCATGGAGGAAGGGAGGGAGGTCTTCGCCGTGCCGGGCAGCCTCGCCAACCCCCTCACCCGGGGCCCGCACCGCCTCATCCAGCAGGGGGCCAGGCTGGTCACCTGCGTGGAGGACGTCCTCGAGGAGCTCAACTGGGACGCCCCGGAACCGCCGGGAGCCGGCGGCGGAGGCGTGCCGGGGGCGTCGCGCAAGGGGGTGAAGGCCCTCAACCGGCAGGAACAGCTGCTGCTGGACCTGTTCGAGGAGGATCCCTGCCCCCAGGAGGTCCTGATGGAGCGTTTCGCGGGCGAGGTGGGCGATTTCTACCTGGCGCTGGCCGGCCTGCTGATGAAGGGGGGCATCCGCGAGGAGGCGGGCGGCCGCTATGTCAGGATATAACATTAATGCTCAATCATTAACAGATATTGACTTTAATAGAATTTAATTTAAAATAATAGATAAAATTAACAGACTCAAAGGAGGAACGGGACTTGCAGCAAGCCCTGGAGGATTACCTCGACTTCATCGACGGCGAGCGCAACCTCTCGCCCCACACCCAGCGCGGCTACCGCCAGGACCTGGAGCAGTTCCGGGAGTTCATGCGCCGGGCCGGCCGGGAAGACCTGGAGGAGGTGGACTACCGCTTCCTCCGCTCCTACCTGGCCCACCTGCACACCCGGGGCTTCTCCCGCGCCTCCATCGCCCGCAAGACCTCCACCCTGCGCAACTTCTTCGCCTTCCAGTGCGAGCGGGGCAGGATCCCGTCCAACCCCGCCGCGGTGCTCAGCTCGCCCAAGCTCCAGCGCAAGCTGCCGCGGGTGGTCTCGGTGCAGGAGATCGACCAGGGCGCCGAACGCGCCTCGGAGAGGGGCACCATCAACATCTACCGCACCTCCCTGCGCGACCTGGCCCTGGTGGAGATGCTCTACGGCTCGGGCATCCGGGTGGGGGAACTGGTCGGCCTGGACCTGGGGGACGTCGATTTCGAGCGCCGGGAGATCCGGGTCTTCGGCAAGGGCGCCAAGGAGCGCATCGTCCCCGCCAGCGACGTGGCCCTGGAACTCCTCCAGACCTACATCGAGAAGGAGCGCGGCCTCCTGCTGGACGCCGGCAGGCACAAGCTGTCCGTGGTCGACGCCGACGCCGGCGCCGATGCCGGCGCCGGAGACGGTGGGCCGGACCCGGCGGAGGACGCCTCCCGCGCCCTCTTCATCAACGTGCGGGGGGCGCGCATGAGCGACCGGGGGGCGCGCCGCTCGGTGGAGAAGTTCTTCGCGGCCATCGGGCAGGGGAAGCACGTCTCCCCCCACACCCTGCGCCACACCTTCGCCACTCACCTGCTGGAAGGCGGGGCCGACCTCCGCTCCGTCCAGGAGTTGCTCGGTCATGTTGATTTATCCACAACCCAGATTTATACTCATCTAAGCAAGGCACAGCTCAAGAGCGTCTACTTCAAAACTCACCCGCGAGCGTGATGAAAATGAGGTTGCGTAACAGTCGAAAGGCGGGGTCGGTATAGTCCATGGTGCTTACCACTGCGAACTTCTACCAGCGAGGAGACAGGGTGGAACATAGCGACGAACTCATCGAAATCTGGCGGCAATATAAAGAGGAAAGCATCCAGGAAGCCCGGGAAAAGCTCATCCTCCACTATGCTCCACTGGTCAAGTACGTGGCCGGGCGCGTCTCCTCGGGGCTGCCCGCCAACATCGAATACTCCGACCTGGTCAGCTACGGCATCTTCGGGCTCATCGACGCCATCGAGAAGTACGACACCGGCCGGGGCATCAAGTTCGAGACCTACGCCATCTCCCGCATCAAGGGCTCCATCATCGACGAGCTGCGCGCCATCGACTGGGTGCCCCGCTCCGTCCGCTTCAAGGCCCGCGAGCTGGAGAAGGTCTACATGCTGCTGGAAGGGCAGCTCAAGCGGATGCCCACCGACGAGGAGGTCGCCCGCGAGCTGGGCATCTCCCTGGACGACTTCTTCGCGCTGCTCAACCAGATGAGCTTCATCTCCCTGGTGGCCCTGGACGAGCTGTGGAACGTGGGCGGGGAGAAGGGCGACAAGCTCTCCCTGGTGGACACGCTGGAGGACGCCAAGGCCAAGGACCCCTCCAAGTCCTACGAGGTGGAGGAGCGCAAGAACATCCTGGCCGACGCCATCGGCCGCCTGCCCGAGCGCGAGAAGATCGTCATCTCCCTCTACTATTACGAGGGCCTCACCCTCAAGGAGATCGGCGAGGTGCTGGGGGTCACCGAGTCCCGCGTCTGCCAGATGCACACCAAGGCCATCCTGCGGCTCAAGGGCCGCCTGGGCGCCTCCCAGAACACCCTCAACGTCGACTGGCTCACCTGAGCGTATCCTGCCGGCTGCCGTTGTCATTATCTCCCATCTGTGCTAATCTTCCTGCTTGTCAGTAAATACACACGCCGGTGGACCCGGTCCCGGTGCCCGAAAGGGTCGGATGCGGGGATGAAGCCGGCGGAGGAAAAACCGAAGGAGGGAACGCATGTCCGTCGTGTCCATGAAATCCCTGCTGGAGGCCGGAGTCCATTTCGGCCACCAGACCCGCCGCTGGAATCCCAAGATGAAGAGGTACATCTTCACCGAGCGGAACGGCATCTACATCATCGACCTGCAGAAGACCCTGGTGCTCATCGAGGCATGCCTACACCCACATCCGCGAGGAAGTGGCGCACGGCGGCGACGTCCTCTTCGTGGGCACCAAGAAGCAGGCGCAGGAGTCGGTGGAGGAGCACGCCAAGCGCTGCGGCATGCCCTACGTCAACACCCGCTGGCTGGGCGGCACCCTCACCAACTGGTCCACCATCAAGCGGCGCATCGAGCGCATGAAGGAGCTGGAGGCCATGCAGACCGACGGCGTCTTCGACAAGGTCTCCAAGAAGGATGCCACCCGCCTGCGCCACGAGTACGGCAAGCTGCTCCGCACCCTGGACGGCCTGCGGGACATGAAGGGGCTGCCGTCGGTGGTCTTCATCATCGACCCGCGCAAGGAGCACATCGCCATCCGCGAGGCCAACCGGCTGGGCATCCCCATCGTGGCCATCGTGGACACCAACTGCGACCCGGACGAGGTCGAGTTCGTCATCCCCGGCAACGACGACGCCATCCGGGCCGGCAACCTCATCTCCAAGATCATCGCCAACGCGGTGCTGGAGGGGCTGGAGGCCCGGGACGCCATGCAGGCGGCGGCGGCCAAGGCCGCGGCCGAGGCCACCCGGGCGGAGATAGCGGCCGCCAAGGCCGCCGAGGAAGAGAGAGAAGAAGGTATCCGCCAAGGACGCCAAGGAGCTGGAGGAAGCCCTGGCCGCCGCGCCCGGCGCGGAAGAGAAGACCTGAATAGGAACGGAGGAGAGATCATGGCTATAAACGCATCACAGGTCAAACAACTGCGCGACGCCACCGCCGCGCCCATGATGGACTGCAAGAAGGCCTTACAGGAAGCGGACGGGGACTACGAGCAGGCCCTGCGGCTCCTGCGGGAGCAAGGCCTGGCGGACGCCAAGAAGCGCGCCGGCCGCTCCACCACCGAGGGCCTGATCGGCAGCTACATCCACCACAACAGCAAGGTGGGTGTGCTGATCGAGGTCAACTGCGAGACCGACTTCGTCGCCCGCAACGAGCAGTTCCAGACCATGGTGCGCGACATCGCCATGCACATCGCCTCGGTCAACCCCACCTACGTCTCGGAGGAAGAGATCCCCGCAGACGTGATGGAGGCGGAGAAGGCCATCTACCGCACCCAGGCCCTGAACGAGGGCAAGCAGGAGAAGTTCCTGGACAAGATCATCGAGGGGCGCCTGAAGAAGTACTACGAGCAGTTCTGCCTGCTCAACCAGCCCTTCGTCAAGGACCCGGACATGACCGTGGGCCAGCTGGTCGCCAGCGTCGCCGCGTCCACCGGCGAGAACATCGTGGTGCGCCGCTTCGTCCGCTTCGTCCTGGGCGAAGAACTGTAGGACGGTGTCAGGCACCATCACTTTTTCGTTCACTTTCGAGGGGGCGGGTTCAACCCGCCCCCCTTCGCTACCTGCGATTATCGGTGAAAAAGTGACGAAAAAGTGAAGGTGTCTGACACCGATCACTGCACCGTGCTACAATGATAATCGCGGCGACTGAAACCGACTGAAGCGGCGAGAAAGGCGGACATGGACACGCTCCGGTACCAGCGGGTGCTCCTCAAGCTGAGCGGCGAGGCCTTCATGGGCGACCTCGACTACGGTATCGACCCGGAGACGGTCAACTCCATCGCCGACCAGCTGCAGGAGGTGCACGACCTGGGCCTGGAGGTGGCCATCGTGGTGGGAGGGGGCAACATCTTCCGCGGCATGGCCGCCAGCGTCCGCGGCATGGACCGCGCCACCGCCGACTACATGGGCATGCTGGCCACCGTGCTCAACTCCCTGGCCCTGCAGGACGCCCTGGAGAAGCGCGGACGTCTACACCCGGGTGCAGTCCGCCATCACCATGCAGTCGGTGGCGGAGCCCTACATCCGCCGCCGCGCCGTGCGCCACCTGGAGAAGGGGCGCATCGTCATCTTCGCCGCCGGCACCGGCAACCCCTACTTCACCACCGACACCGCCGCGGCCCTGCGCGCCCTGGAGATCCACGCCGAGGCCATCATCAAGGCCACCCGCGTCGACGGGGTCTACGACTGCGACCCCCTCAAGCACCCCGACGCGGTGATGTACGAGTCCCTCGAGTACATCGAGGTCATCAGCCAGGGCCTCAAGGTCATGGACGCCACCGCGGTTTCCCTGTGCATGGACAACAGCCTGCCCATCATCGTCTTCAACCTGACGGTGCCCGGCAACATCAAGAAGGTCCTGTGCGGCGAGAGCATCGGGACCGTCGTTTCTTAAGAACCCGAACATCCATGGAGTCTTAACGGAGGTATGGAGACATGGTCGAAGAGGTCCTGCAAGAGGCGGAGCGCAAGATGCGCAAGGCGGTGGACACCACCGGCGAGGAGTTCTCGACGGTGCGCACGGGCAAGGCCAGCACCTCGCTGCTGAACCGGGTGATGGTGGACTACTACGGACAGCCCACCCCCCTCAACCAGATCTCCTCCATCTCCGCGCCCGAGCCCAGCCTGCTCATCGTCGCCCCCTACGACAAGAGCGTCATCAAGGACGTCGAGCGCGCCATCCTCCAGGCCGACCTGGGCCTCAACCCCGCCAACGACGGCCAGGTGCTGCGCCTGCCCATCCCCAAGCTCACCGAGGAACGCCGCAAGGAGATGATCAAGATGGTGCACGCCCGCGCCGAGGAGGGCAAGGTGGCCGTGCGCAACGTGCGCCGCGAGGGCATCGAGGACCTGCGCGCCTTCGAGAAGGAGAGCGAGATCACCAAGGACGACCTCCACCGCGGCCAGGAGGAGATCCAGAAACTCACCGACAGGTTCGTCCACGAGATCGACGAGATGCTCAAGACCAAGGAGAAAGAGCTGATGGAGGTCTGATTGGAGAACTTCAAGGGCTGGTTCTCCAACTTCCTGACGCGCCTGGTGAGCGCGGTCTTCCTGGTCCTCGCCATCGTCCTGCTGCTGTGGTGGGGCGACATCCCCTTCCTGGTGGGCATGACCGCCATCATCGCCGTGGGCCTGTGGGAGTTCTACAACATCCTTTCCAAGAACGGCTACAGCCCCGCCACCTTCCTGGCCATCCCGGTGGGGGTGGCCCTGCCGGTGATCAGCTTCTTCATCGAGGACACCCCCCAGGACCTGGCCCCGCTGGCGGCGGTGCTCTGCGGCCTGATGGTGCTGACCTTCGCCTGGTTCGTCTTCCAGCCCGGCCAGCCCCACGCCATAGCCTCCATCGCGCTCACCTTCACCGGCGTCTTTCTCATCTCCTTCACCCTCTCCCACTTCGTGCTGATGCTCCGCTTCGACGACATCCACTGGACGGTTCCCTTCACGGTGATCGTGATGATCTGGGTCTACGACGCGGTGGCCTACCTGGCCGGCTCGGCCATCGGCAGGCACAAGCTGTCGCCGCAAGGTGAGCCCCAACAAGAGCTGGGAAGGCCTCATCGCCGCCACCCTGGCCACCTTCATCGCCGCATTCGTCCTGAAGATAACCGTCTCCCGCGACTGGCTCAGCTACGGGGTGGCCTTCACCCTGGCGGCCATCGTGGTGGTCCTGGGGCCCCTGGGCGACCTCTCCGAGTCCCTCATGAAGCGGGAACTGGAGGTCAAGGACATGAGCGAACTCATCCCCGGGCACGGGGGCATCCTCGACAGGTTCGACAGCATGCTCTTCGTCGCGCCCGCCGCCTACTACTACCTGCGATTCATCATCAAGCCGTGAGGGACGGGGGAGGCGCGGCATGAGGCATCTGGTCATCCTGGGCTCCACCGGCTCCATCGGCCGCCAGGCCCTGGAGGTGGTGCAGGCGCACCGGGAACGCTTCGAGGTCCTGGCCCTCTCCGCCCACTCCAACCTGGGACTCCTCCTGGAGCAGGCCCGGCATTTCTCGGTGCCCCGGGTGGGCATCACCTCCGAAGAGGCCGCTGCCCGCGCCGGGTCACGACTTCCGCGAGCACGGGGTGGAGGTGCTGGCCGGCAAGGAAGCCCTGCCGCACCTGGCGTCCCTGCCCGAAGCGGACACCGTGCTCAACGCGGTGGTGGGCTCGGCCGGCCTGGAGGCCAGCCTGGCCGCCCTGGAGGCGGGCAAGACCCTGGCCCTGGCCAACAAGGAGAGCCTGGTGGCCGGGGGCCCCCTAATCAACGAGGCCCTGAAGAAGGGCGGCAGGCTGGTGCCGGTGGACTCGGAGCACTGCGCCATCTTCCAGTGCCTGCGGGGGGAGCGGGCGGAGGAGATAGAGGACATCGTCCTCACCGCCTCGGGCGGCCCCTTCTACGGCAGGAGCCGGGAGGAGCTGGCGGGGGTCACCGTCGCCGACGCCCTGGCCCACCCCACCTGGAACATGGGGCGCAAGATCACCGTCGACTCCGCCACCCTGATGAACAAGGGGCTGGAGGTCATCGAGGCCCACTTCCTCTTCGGGGTGCCCTACGAGCGCATCAAGGTGGTGGCCCACCCCCAGTCCATCATCCACTCCATGGTGCGCTTCCGGGACGGCGCCATCATGGCCCAGATGAGCCTGCCGGACATGCGCCTGCCCATCTCCTTCGGTCTTTCCTACCCTGAGCGCTGGGGGCCGGTGTGGCGCCCCACCGGCCTGGCCTCCCTGCAGCCGCTCACCTTCGGCGAGGTCGACCCGGATACCTTCAAGTGCCTGCGCCTGGCCTACCGGGCGGGGGAGCGGGGGGGCACCGCCCCGGCGGCGCTCAACGCCGCCAACGAGGTGGCGGTGGAGGCCTTCCTGAGCGGGAACATAGGCTTCACGGCCATCGGTGATATAGTGGAGAAAGTCGTAAAAGGGCACCATGTGCGCCGCCTGGAGAGTCTAAGAGACGTAGAAGAAGCGGAAAGCGAGGCACGCGGGCGCGCACGCGAGCTGGCGGAAGAAATGGGAAGGAACTGACTTGGGTACCATCCGCAATGTCTTGATAGTGCTGGCGTTTATCATCTTCCTGGTGGTCACCCATGAACTGGGCCACTTCACCTCCGCCAAGCTCCTGGGAATAAAGGTCACCGAGTTCTTCGTGGGCTTCGGGAAGCGCATCTGGAGCACCAAGCGGGGGGAGACCGAGTACGGCATCAAGTGGATCCTGGCCGGCGGTTACGTGAAGATACTGGGCATGAACCCGGACGAGGAGGTCAGCGAGGAGGACTTCCCGCGCAGCTACCGCGGCAGCGCCATCTGGCGGCGGGCGGTGGTCATCTTCTCCGGCTCCTTCGTCCACCTGATGATGGCCCTGATCATCATGTTCATTGCCATCTGGTCTCTCGGCATACCCGTGATCGACGCAACGACGGCTGTAGCAGAGGTATCGACCACTTTGGATGATGGCTCTGAGTCGCCATCATCCCTGGCAGGCCTTGAAATAGGCGACACGATCGTCGCGATCAACGGAGAGGACATGGAGAACTGGGACCAGTTGAGCGGATACATCAGGGATTATCCGGGAGAACAGGTACAACTGACGGTCGAGAGAGATGGCGAGACGATCACCCTGGAGACGAAGCTGGCTTCCGTCGATGACCATGGTTACCTCGGGATCTCCCCGGAAGCAGAAGTGGTGTCAATTGATAGATACGGCTTTCTCGGTTCCCTCAAGCAGACCGGCATCTGGTTCGGCAGGGCCGTCCAGGGAGCAGCCGTCGGTTTTGGCAAGATCTTCACCCCCGGCGTCTGGAAGCAGCTCCTGGGCATCTCCGAGCCTACCATAGAAAGGCCGGTGTCGGTGGTGGGGATTTCCCGCATCGGCGTGAGCGTCTACGGCGAGGGCCTCTACTATTTCCTCAGCTTCTTTGCCTTCATCCTGCTCTTCCTGGCCCTGGTCAACCTGCTGCCGCTGCCCCCCCTGGACGGGGGTTACCTGCTGGTGCTGCTGATCGAGAAGATCCGCGGCAAGGAGATCGACCTGCGCAAGCTCTATCCCATCTCCGTGGCGGTGCTGGCGTTTTTCGGCATCCTCTTCCTGCTGACCTTGCGGCTGGACATCATGAACCCCATCAACCTCCCCTGAGGTGGCAGACATGCGCATCGAGAGGAAAGCGACCAGGCGCATCCGGGTGGGAGAGGTGGAGGTGGGCGGCGGCGCGCCCGTCAGCGTCCAGACCATGACCTCGACCGACACCCGCGACGCCGCGGCCACCCTGGCCCAGGTCGGCCGCGCCCGCCAGGCGGGGTGCGACATCGTGCGCGTGGCCGTGCCCGATCGCGAATCCGCCGAAGCCCTGCCGGCCATACTCGCGGGCGCGGGCATCCCGGTCATCGCCGACATCCACTTCGACCACCGGCTGGCCCTGGCCGCGGTGGAGGCGGGGGTGGACGGCCTGCGCATCAACCCCGGCAACATCGGCGGCGAGGGCCGGGTGCGCGAGGTGGCGCGGGCGGCCGTCGCGGCGGGCATCCCCATCCGCGTGGGCGTCAACGCGGGCTCCCTCTCCAAGGAGATGCTCTCGCGGCACGGCGGCCCCACGCCGCAGGCCCTGGTCGAGAGCGCCCTGCGCGAGGTGGAGTGGCTGGAGAAGTACGGCTGCCGGGACGTCAAGATATCCGTCAAGGCCTCCTCCGTCGGCACCACCGTCGACGCCTACCGCGAGCTCTCCCGTACCACCGGCTACCCCCTGCACGTGGGGGTGAGCGAGGCGGGGCCCCGCTGGTCCGGCACCATCAAGTCGGCCCTGGGCATCGGCATCCTCCTTTCAGAGGGCATCGGCGACACCATCCGCGTCTCCCTCTCCGCCGACCCGGTGGAGGAGGTCCGGGTGGGCCGCAAGATCCTTTCCGACCTCGGGCTGGCCCCGCCGGGGCTTCGAGATCATCTCCTGCCCGACCTGCGCCCGCACCTGCATCGATGTGGTAGAATTGTCCAATGTGCTGGAAGAGCGGCTGGCCGACGAGCGCATCTCCCTCAAGGTGGCGGTGATGGGCTGCGCGGTCAACGGGCCGGGGGAGGCCAGGGAGGCCGACGTCGGCATCGCCGGCGGGCGCACCCGGGGCCTGCTCTTCCGCGCCGGGGAGCCGGTGGAGTGGTACCCCAAGGGACAACTGCTCCAGGTGCTGCTCTCCGAGATAGACAAACTGACCGGCTGAACCGCCGGACCACGTTACAGGTAAGGAGAGCACGGTGAGACAATCCAGGACGTTCGTCCCCACCCTCAAGGAGAGCCCGGCCGACGCCGAGGTGGCCAGCCACCGCCTGCTGCTGCGGGGCGGCTTCATGCGCCGGGTGGCCTCGGGCGTCTACGACTTCCTCCCCCTGGGGCTCAAGGTCATCGCGAAGATCGAGGCCATCATCCGCGAGGAGATGGAGGCGGCCGGCGCGCAGGAGGTGCTCCTGCCCATCCTGCAGCCGCGCGAGCTGTGGGAGGAGAGCGGCCGCTGGAGCCGCTACGGCGACGAGATGATGCGCCTCTCCGACCGGGCCGGCCGCGAGTTCGGGCTGGGCCCCACCCACGAGGAGATCATGACCGACCTGGTGCGCAACAACACCTCCTCCTACCGCGACCTGCCCCTCAACCTCTACCAGATCGGGCCCAAGTACCGGGACGAGATCCGTCCCCGCTTCGGCCTGCTGCGGGGGCGCGAGTTCCTGATGAAGGACGGCTACAGCTTCGACAGGGACGAGGCCTCCATGCTCGAGTCCTACCGGGCCATGTACGAGGCCTACGGCAGGATCTTCACCCGCTGCGGCTGCGCCTGGCGGGCGGTGGAGGCGGACACCGGCCTCATCGGGGGGGACGTCTCCCACGAGTTCATGGTGCCGGCCGAGATCGGCGAGGCGCAGATAGCCTACTGCGACGAGTGCGACTATGCCGCCAACCTGGAGCGGGCGGAGTACCGCAAGGAGCGTCCCCGCCGGGCCGGAGCCGGGCCTCGGACCCGAGGCGGTCCTCACGCCGGAGAAGCGCACCATCCAGGAAGTCAGCGAGTTCCTGGGGGCGCCGCCGGAGCGCATGATCAAGTGCCTGATGTACCTGGTGGACGGGAAGCCCCTGGCGGTGCTGGTGCCCGGCGAGCGGGAGGCCAACGAGGCCAAGCTGGGCCGCGCCCTGGGCACCGACACCTTCCGCCTCTTCGCGGAGGAGGACTGGCGCAGAGCTACCCCGCGTACCCGCAGGGCTTCGTGGGGCCGGTGGGCCTGGAAGGCGTCGAGGTCATCGCCGAGGAGTCCCTGCGGGACGCGGCCGACCTGGTCTGCGGGGCCAACCGGGCCGACCATCACCTGCTGCACGTCCCGCCGGGGCGCGACTTCCAGGCCTCCAGGTACATCGACCTGGCCTCGGCGCGCGAGGGCGACGCCTGCCCGCGCTGCGCGGAAGGGCAAGCTGCGCCTGGAGGCGGGCATCGAGGTGGGGCAGGTCTTCCAGCTGAAGACCAAGTACTCCCTCCCCCTGAAGGCGGTCTACCGCGACGAGGCGGGGGAGAGCCTGCCCCATGGTCATGGGCACCTACGGCATCGGGGTGAGCCGCCTGATGGCGGCGGCGGTGGAACAGAGCCACGACGACCGCGGCATCGTCTGGCCCGCCTCCATAGCCCCGGCCCACCTGCACATCCTCCCCCTGGAATGGGGCAAGGAAGAGGTGCGGGCCGAGGCGGAAGCCCTCTACCGCGAGGCGCGGGAAGCGGGCCTGGAGATACTGCTGGACGACCGCGACGAGCGGGCGGGCGTCAAGTTCGCCGACGCCGGCCTCATCGGCATCCCCTGGCGCGCGGTCATCGGCAAGGAGTTCCTGGCATCGGGCCGGCTGGAGCTGCAGTACGAGGCGGGGCGACAAGGAGGAGCCTGGAGCGCGGGCCCTGCTCGCGTCGGGGCGAAGGTCGTCAAAAATATTACATAGTGTAAGAGGAAAGGAGAGCGTCGTGGACTTCTTCGAGGTGCATCGGGACGAGCTGGAATGGGTGCCCGCGGCCTTCCCGCGCGCGTCCATGAAGGCCCTGTACATGGACCCGCGGGGCGGCGGTCAGATCCTCCTGGTCCACTACGAGCCCTACTGCGAGATGCCCGCCCACGAGCACGCCTCCTCCGACGAGGCGGCCTACATCCTGGAGGGCGAGCTCAAGCTGGCCGGCCTGAACGAGGACGCCCCCTTCAAGCAGGCGGGGCACTTCGCCTACTTCCCGGCCGGCGAGCAACACGGGCCCTTCTCCACCGGGGAGAGCGACTGCACCATCATCAGCATCTTCTACGGGCCCCTGCAGTAGGAGCGGGTGGATGAAGCTGCAGACGCAACGGGGCGTGGGAGTCGATACCGGCCTGCGCCGCTTCTCCTCGGCCGCCTTCCACCCCATCGGCCATTTCCTCGGCCGTTTCCTCACGCCCAACCTGCTCACCGCCTCCTCGCTGGCTGTCAGCGTGGTCATCGGTTGGTGCTTCATGGTGGGCCGCTTCTTCCTGGGGGCCTGGCTGATGCTGCTGGCCGGCCTGCTGGACGTCTTCGACGGGCAGGTGGCCAAGCTCACCAACCGGGTCAGCGTCTTCGGGGCCTTCTTCGACTCCACCGTGGACCGGGTCAGCGACTTCCTCTACGCCGCCGGCGTCATGTACTACTTCGTCTACCACCCCGACGGGGATCCCGCCTACGACGTGGTCTTCCTGGTCCTGGGGTACCTCTTCGTCTCCCAGCTGATCAGCTACATCAAGGCCAGGGCCGAGTCGCTCGGCTTCACCTGCAACGTGGGGCTGCTGGCCCGGCCGCTGCGCATGCTCTTCTTCGGGATAGCCGTGTTCCTCTACGGCATGCGGGACAACCTCTGGGTCATCCGCATACCCCTCATCGTCATCATCGCCCTGGGGCTGGAGACCGCCCTGCACCGTTTCATCCACGTCTGGCTGCAGGCCCGCCGCGCGGAGAAGGCCGGCGCCGGGGCCGCGGAAGCGGGGTAGGGGGGCCGGCATGGAGGAGCGTGACCGGACCGCCTTCGCCAAGGCCGGGTCCTATGCCGTGTTCGGGGCCTTCCGCTTCCTCGGGATGATGGTGGGCGCGCTGCCCATGCCCCTGATGCGTGCCGCCGTTCACCCTGGCCGGGATGGCGGCCTACGCCGGGGCGAAGGGCAGGCGCGAGACCGTCAAGGAGAACATGCGCCGCATCCGTCCCGGCGCGGGCGAGCGGGAGGTCAGGCTCCTCGCGCTGAAGAGTTTCGTCAACTACGCCCACTACTGGATCGACTTCCTCAACAGCCTGTACATCACGCCGGAACGCATCTTCCGCATCGTCGTCCCCCACGGCACCGACAACTTCGACATCGCCCGGGAGAAGGGCCGCGGGGCCATCCTGGCCCTGCCGCACTACGGCAGCTGGGAGCTGGAGGGCGGGATCGTGGGGATGAAGCACATGGACTTCTGGGCGGTGGCGGAAGTCCTGGAGCCCCCGCCCATGTTCCGCTACCACACGCGCCTGCGCAACCGCATGGGCATCAAGATCATCCCCCTTTCCGAGAACACCGTCGGCGAGGTCATCCAGGTCCTGCTCAACAACGGGCTGGTCTGCCTGCTCTCCGACCGGGTGGTGGCCGGCAGCGGGGTGGAGGTGGAGTTCTTCGGCGGCAAGGCGGAGTTCCCGGTGGGCCCGGCCCTGCTGGCGCTGAAGCTCGGCACCACCATCCTGCCCTGCCACACCATCCGCAAGGGCCGGCACTTCCACGGGTACGTGGGGCCGCCGCTGGAGATAGAGAACACCGGGAACACCCGCGCCGACGTCCAGGCCAACATGCAGAAGCTGGCCCGCATCTACGAGGAGTTCATCCGGGAAGATCCCGAGCAGTGGCACATGTTCCAACCCATCTGGAAAGACTGACATTCAAGACCTTTACTGCGGGTCAGGCCTCGAAATCTTGACCTGTCTCGAAAGCAAGGGAGTCACGCGAGAGAGCATGAAGATAGGGATCGTGTCGCCGTATTCGTGGACCTTCCCCGGCGGGGTGAACGAGCACGTCCGCGTGCTCGGCGGAGCGCCTGCGGGAGCGGGGGCACACCGTGAAGGTCCTGGCCCCCCTGGACGATAATAAACAACCTGTAAATATAGGCCCGGGGGATTTCGTCTCCCTCGGGCGTACCATTCCCGTCCCGGCCAACCGGTCCACCGCCCACCTCTCCCTCTACCCCGCCGGCCTGCTTAAGGGCCTGGCGGGAGGCGCGCGCCGGCGGGTTCGACCTGCTGCACCTGCACGAGCCGCTGGTCCCCGGGAGTTCCCTGGCCGCCCTGCTGGGCGCGCGGGCGCCCGTGGTGGCCACCTTCCACGCCTTCCGCGAGGAGGGGAGCAGGGGCTACGCGCTGGCCGGCCCGGTGCTGCGCCGCTGGGCCCGCCGTGTCGGGCGGCGCATCGCCGTGTCCGAGGCGGCCCGCTCCTTCGCGGCGCGCTACTTCCCCGGTGAGTACCGCGTCGTCCCCAACGGTTACGACGAGCGCCTCTTCCGCCCCGCCGGCTCCGGCCGGGCGCCCTGGGACGACGGCGGCGATCCCCTGGTCCTCTTCGTGGGCAGGGAGGAGCCGCGCAAGGGCCTGCCGGTGCTGCTGGAGGCGCTGCCGCGCATCCTGCGAGAAGCATCCCGGCGCCCGCCTGGAGATAGCGGGCATCGAGGCCATCTCCCCCGGCCTGCTGAAGACCGTCCCACCCGACGCCCGCGAGCGCGTCACCTGCCTGGGCCGGCTGAGCGGCGAGGGGCTGGCGGATGCCTACCGCCGGGCCTGGGTGATGGCCGCCCCCTCCCTCGGGCAGGAGAGCTTCGGCATCATCCTGGCCGAGGCCATGGGCTCGGGCGCGCCGGTGGTCGCTCGGACATCCAGGGCTACCGCGCGGTGGCCGGGGAGGCGGCCAGGCTGGTCCGCCCCGGGGATGCCGCCGCCCTCGCCTCTGGTATAATCGACCTGCTCGGACGCCCCGGGGAACTCGCGCGCATGCGTGCAGCCGGCCTGGCGCGCGCCTCCCGTTTCGCCTGGGGCCGGGTGGTGGAGGAAGTCGAGGCCGTTTACAGGGAAGCCCTGGAAAGCCCAGGGAAGGTACAGGAAGGTAAGACCATGGATATAGACAGGCGCGAGGTCTTTGAGCTCTGCGAGGGGCTGGCGCTGCGCATCCGCGAGGCCGTCCGCCCCCACCTGGGCCTGGCCGCTTCACGGCACATCGAGGGAATCGGCGCCGGCGGCGACTCCACCTTCTCCATCGACGAGGTGGCCGAGACCATGATGGAGGAATGCCTGCGCGACCACCCGCAGGTGGCCTACTACTCGGAGGACCGCGGCCTGGTGGCGGGCCCGCAGGCCCGCGCCATCCTCATCGTCGACCCCATCGACGGCACCCGCCCCGCCGCGGCCGGGCTGGAGGCCTGCTGCGTCTCGGTGGCCGCCGCCGACTATCACCCGGAAACGGCTGCCCGAGCCGCACATGCGCGACGTCTTCCTCGGCTACCTCTGCGAGATCAAGGGCTACGGCGTCTTCCACGCCATGCGGGGCGAGGGCGCCCACTGGCTGGAAGGCGGGGTGGAGAGGAAGATCGACCCCGCTGCCCCACACCGACATCTCCACCCTCTTCTGGACCATCGGCTTCCGCGGCCGCCCCGCTCTCCCCACCATCCTGGTGCTGGGCGAGCTGATCGACCGTTCCAGCGTGGACGGCGGCCTGTTCGACCTGGGCAGCGCCACCTTCGGCATCACCCGGCTGCTCACCGGCCAGCTCCACGCCTACGTGGACGTGGGGGACCGCATGCGCCGCGAGGTGGCGCCGGTGGCCGAGGAGTTCATCCGGGTGGGGCACGGGCACACCCTCAACAACTCCTCCTACGACCTGGCCGCCGCCAACCTCATCGCCCGCGAGGCGGGGCTGCCGGTGACCGACGCCTACGGCAGGCCGGACGACGACTACCCGCTGCTGGGCGGGGGCACCGCCAACCAGCTCTCCTGCCTCATCTCGGTAACCCCCGAGCTGCAGCGGGAACTCATCGCCACGGTGGACCGGGGGATGGAGCGGCTCAAGGCCGAGTTACCCCGTCGATTGAGGTGATCCGAGTGACCTATCTGTGGCTGTTCGGGGTTTCACTCCTGGTGGGGCTTTCCGGCGCGGTGATGCCCGGCCCCCTGCTCACCGTGACCATCAACGAGTCCTACCGGCGCGGCTTCATCGCCGCGCCCCTGCTGGTGGCGGGCCACGCCGTGCTGGAGGGCATCCTGCTGGTGCTGCTGGCCCTGGGGCTGGACTCGGTCATCACCGAGCCCGCGGTCTTCGGCGTCATCGGCACGGCGGGCGGCGCCGTCCTCTTCTGGATGGGCGTCTCCATGATCCTGGAGGAGCGGGACCGCCCCCTCCACCTGGACCTGGAGAAGCACGAGGGCAAGGCCACCGGACCCTTCCTGGCCGGCCTGACCACCTCCGTCTCCAACCCCTACTGGATCCTGTGGTGGGCCACCTTCGGCCTGGCCTGGCTGAGCAAGGCCCTGGAGCACGGCGCGGCCGGCGTGGTCTCCTTCTACCTCGGCCACATCTCCGCCGACATCATCTGGTACTTCTTCGTCGCCCTGCTGGTGGTCACCGGCAAGCGCTTCATCTCCGACCGCGTCTACCGCTGGATCATCATCGGGTGCGGCACCTTCCTCCTGCTGCTGGGCGCGCGGTTCCTGGGCGACGGCCTCTTCACCCTCTTCGGCCTGTAGCCCGCCGCCCCGCCAGGCCTCCCGCCCCGGTATTACAATACCCGGCCCGTATGCTAGAATTATCTCGGAATCGGAGGCTCTAAGGGAACGAGGGAAAGGAGAGGTGGATGATCATAGCGATAATCGTCATCGCGGCGATCCTGGTGCTGCTGATCATCTGGTTCGTCGCCATCTACAACAAGCTGGTCGGGTACCGCAACCGGACGGACAACGCCTGGCACCAGATCGACGTCCAGTTGAAGCGCAGGTTCGACCTCATCCCCAACCTGGTGGAGACGGTCAAGGGCTACGCCTCTCACGAGAAGGAGGTCTTCGAGAAGGTCACCCAGGCCCGCGCCATGGTCAGCCAGGCCGGGGACAACGTGGCCCAGCGGGCCGAGGCCGAGAACATGATCACCGGCGCCCTGAAGACCCTCTTCGCCGTGGCCGAGGCCTACCCCGACCTCAAGGCCAACCAGAACTTCCTGATGCTGCAGGAGGAGCTGTCGGGCACCGAGTCCAAGATCGCCTTCGCGCGCCAGTTCTACAACGACAGCGTGATGGGTTACGACAACGCCCGCCAGAAGTTCCCCAGCAACCTGGTGGCCGGCATGTTCTCGGCCAAGTTCCAGGGCAAGGAATACTTCGAGATCGAGGCGCCGGCGGAGCGCGAGGCCCCCAAGGTGCAGTTCTAGCCGGTACGCCGTAACGGCATCGACGCGGACGAAGGGGTAGCGCATGGCATCGAACCCGGGCATGTACGAACAGATATCCGCCAACAAGTGGAAGAGCGCCCTGCTGGTCAGCCTGTTCATCGTGATCATCCTGGCCTTGAGCTTCTTCATCGGCTTCGTCGCCAACTACAACAGCGAAGCTCCCCTGGCCGGCGCGTTCCTGGGGCTGATCGTCGGCACTGTCGTCGCGGTGATCATGGCCCTGGTCAGCTACTACAAGAGCGACTCCGCCGCCCTGATGATGGCGGGGGCGCGGGAGGCCACCCACGCGGAGTTCCCCTACTACGTCAACACGGTGGAGGGACTGGCCATCGCGGCGGGGCTGCCGGCGCCCAGGACCTACATCATCGAGACCGACGCCATGAACGCCTTCGCCACCGGGCGCGACCCCCAGCACGCCTCCATCGCGGTCACCCGCGGCCTGCTGGAGCGGTGCAACCGCCTGGAGCTGGAGGGGGTGCTGGCCCACGAGATGTCCCACATCAAGAACTTCGACATCCGCCTGATGTGCATGGTGGTGGTGCTGGTGGGCTTCGTGGTCATCGCCTCGGAGGTCATGATCCGCATGCTCTTCTGGGGAGGCATCGGCGGCCGGCGCAGGGACAGCGGAAGCGGCGGCGGGGGAGAAGGCAACATCATCTACCTGGTCGTCATGATCATCGGCCTGGTCTTCATCATCCTCTCGCCCATCTTCGCCCAGCTGCTGCAGTTCTCCATCAGCCGCCGGCGGGAGTACCTGGCCGACGCCGACGGGGCCCTGCTCACCCGCTACCCCGAGGGGCTGGCCGGCGCCCTGGAGAAGCTGACGGCGGACGCCCGCCCCTTCCAGAGGACCAGCAAGGCCACCGCCCACCTCTTCATCGTCCAGCCCTTCCGCAAGGAGGGGAAGCAGAAGTCGCCAGGACAAGACCAGCGTCTTCGACACCCACCCGCCCATCATGGAGCGGATCAAGCGCCTGCGGGCCATGGCCGGCCAGGACGGGATGTTCAACCAGGCCATGATGGAAGCCCGCCTCGACCAGCAGGCATAGGCGTATTAAGACCGGCTCAACACGGTTACCAGGGGCCCTCCGGGGCCCCTTTCGCGTGTCACGATTTTGTTACAAAGGCCGCCGCCGCATCAAGCGGGAAAACGGGCGGACCGATAAAAATAGCGAGGGTGTTGTATCGGTTGCCTGGAACCGGGAGGAGAGAGATTTGTTTGAAGGCCGGGACCTTTCATGCGTGGTCCGGCCTTCCCGTTTTACGAGAGGAGGGATGACTATGAGCACTACGAAAAAGACCGGCAAAACGTTTCTTATCTTGGCTTTTTGTGCATTGTTAATGATCGGCGTATTGAGTCTCGCGCCTGCCGCCACCTACGAGAAGGCCTGCCCGACAGGGCTGGTACTTCGCGGAGGGCTACACCGGCGGCTCCTTCGACACCTGGATCCTCATCCAGAACCCCTTCGCGGTGGACACCACCGCGAACCTGAGGTTCTTCACCCCGGGCGGGGATCCCATCCCGTGGACCGTGGACATCGCCGGCGAGACCCGGACGTCCGTCTACCTCAACTCCATACCAGGACTGGAGGCTGGGGCGGAAGTGGCGACCGAGGTGCAGGTGGCCGGCAGCGGCATCATCTGCGAGCGGGCCATGTACTTCGACTACGAGTCCGGCATCGGCGACCGTTCCGGCGGGCATTCGAGCATCGGCGCGTCCGGCACCAGCACCAGCTGGTACCTGCCCGAGGGCTACACCGGCGGGGATTTCGACACCTTCGTCCTGCTGATGAACCCCTCGGACGGGACGCCAACGTCACTCTCAAGCTGATGAAGCCGGGCGAAGGCAAGTACTACCCGTTCAAGGTGGTGGTGCCGGCCGGCAAGCGCAAGACCGTCAAGCTGGACGACCTGGTCTGGACGGAGGGCTCCGACAACATCATCGCCGCTGAGGCCGAGCCGCCGGCCGACCCGGTGCAGGTGACCTTCGACGCCACCGACGTCTCCACGGTGATCTACTCCGACCGGGGCATCGTGGCCGAGCGCGCCATGTACTTCGACTACTACGGCAAGGAAGGCGGCTCCAACTCCATCGGCGCCACCGGCACCTCGGCCGAGTGGTACCTGCCGGAGGGCTACACCGGCGGGGACTTCGACACCTGGATCCTGGCCATGAACCCCTCGGGCTACACCGTGGACATCACCTACACCTTCTACTCCAACGAGGAGGGCTTCGCGCCGGTCAGCGTCATCCACGAGAACGTGGCCCCGTGGTCGCGCGACTCCATCAACGTGGACCAGGTGCCGGGGCTTGAGGGCACCGACGTCTCCACCAAGGTGACCGCCACCCGGCCGGTGACCCTGTACGGGCCCGCTTCGGTGGACGACCCGGTGGAGCGCTACGCCCTGCTCTACGGCGTGGAGGGCGATCAGGGCCTCCAACACCGCCTACGCGGGCTAGCCAGGACGACATGTACGACCTCAAGCACCGCCTGGTGGACTACTGCGGCTTCACCTACGACAAGATGCGGTACCGCGTCCAGGAGAACGACGCGAATGCGACCGACGTGGTCAACGTGGACACCGTCCTGGCTGACCTGGACTGGCTGGCCTCGGTGGCGGACGCCAACGACATCGTCCTCTTCTACTACGCCGGCACCAACACCGTGACCGACTACCCCCGCCTGAAGTTCAGCGACGGTGACATCAGCGAGTCCCACCCTGGACGACGAAGTTCGACGCCCTGGCCGCGTCCAGCCTGGTGGCCCTGTTCGACTGCGACAAGGGCGGCGAGCATCGCTTATGCGCGTCGGCGGTGCGGGACCGCGTGGTCATCGGCTCGAGTGGCGGCGATGAACTGCGCCACGAGTACCCGGCGGCCGACTTCGCCACCACCGCCGCCGTCGACGCGGCGGACGGCAACGGGGCCTTCACCTACTACTTCGTGGAAGCCCTGAGGATGGCCGCGGCGGACACCAGCGGCAACGGCCTGGTCAGCGCGGAGGAGGCCTTCGGCTACGCCGACGGCCTGACCACCGACCTGGTTACCGACCAGGATGTCGAGTCCCAGAGACCGGTGCATCTACGACAGCGACGTGCGCCAACGACCTCGACCTCACCGTCACCGACGTGCCCGCCGGCATCGTGGCCGAGCGCTCCTGCTACTTCAACTACGGGGACGCCAACGACGGCGCCACCTCCATCGGCGCGCCCCGCACCTGCTCGAGCTGGTTCCTGGCCGAGGGCTACACCGGCGGCGGCTTCGACACCTACATCCTGGTGATGAACCCCTACGACAACTGGCAGCAGCGTCACCGTCGACCTTCATGACCCCCGGCGGGAGCCACGCATCGCGTGCGAGTACGACTGCCCGCCGCTGCTCCGCTTCACCATCCCGGTGGACGCCATCCCCGGCCTGGCGGACTCCGACGTCTCCACCCGGGTGACCGCGGCCTACATGGACCCGCCGGAAGGGTACGGCCGGCGTCCTACTCCGCCGGCGACACCGGCGTGGCGGTGGAGAGGGCCATGTACTTCCTCTACACCGACCCGGGCGACGGCTCGGAGAAGACCGGGGGCACCTGCTCCATCGGGTTCGGAGAGTAAGAGAAGAGAGCCATAGGGCTATGTTCCTGGAGGGCCGGCACCGCCGGCCCTCCACCCTTTGGGGTCAGGTCTCCAATCTTGAATCCAGCCATATTCTGGAAATAGCGACCAAGCTCACTGATTGGCAATAACTGGAAGGAAATTCAAGATTGGAGACCTGACCCATCTAGCATTAGCAACCTGCCATAATATATGATAAAAATGTAGGCGGAGGCTGGACAGGAATACTGCGTGGCCCATTCCGAACGACAAATAACCAGTGGTTTTTCTGAAGAGACCTATTACAGAAAGCAGGGACGATAGAGATGGAAGAGAAGGGGACGCTGAGGGTTAAGACAGGCATGGCCGAGATGCTCAAGGGCGGCGTGATCATGGACGTCACCAACGCCGAGCACGCGCGCGATCGCCGAGGAGGCGGGCGCGGTGGCGGTCATGGCCCTGGAGCGCGTGCCCTCGGACATCCGCGCCGCCGGCGGGGTGGCCCGCATGTGCGACCCCACGGTCATCGAGGAGATCATGTCCGCGGTGACCATCCCGGTGATGGCCAAGGCGCGCATCGGGCATTTCGTGGAGGCCCAGATCCTGGAGGCGCTGGGCGTGGACTACGTGGACGAGAGCGAGGTGCTCACCCCGGCGGACGAGAAGTACCACATCGACAAGTGGGCATTCACCATTCCCTTCGTCTGCGGGGCCATCAACCTGGGCGAAGCCCTGCGCCGCATCGGCGAGGGCGCGGCCATGATCCGCACCAAGGGCGAGGCGGGCACCGGCAACGTGGTGGAAGCGGTGCGCCACATGCGCACCATCAACGAGGGCATCCGGCAGCTGGCGGCGGCTCCCCGGGAGGAGCTGATGACCATGGCCAAGGACATGGGCGCCCCCTACGAGCTGGTGGTATGGGTGGCGGAGAACGGCCGCCTGCCGGTGGTCAACTTCTCGGCCGGGGGCCTGGCCACCCCGGCGGACGCCGCCCTGATGATGCAACTGGGGGCGGACGGGGTCTTCGTGGGCTCGGGCATCTTCAAGTCGGAGGACCCGGCCTCGCGCGCCCGGGCCATCGTGGAGGCCACCACCCACTTCGACGACCCCAAGATACTGGCCGAGGTCTCCCGCGGCCTCGGGGAGGCCATGCGCGGCGACGACATCGCCCAGATCGGGCGGGAGAACCTGATCCAGTACCGCGGCTGGTAGGCCGCGGACCGACGGCGCTGGGAGGCACATGAGCGGAACGACCATCGGCGTGCTGGCCCTGCAGGGGGCGGTGCGCGAGCACCTGGAGATGCTGAAGCGGTGCGGAGCTCGAGGGATGGCTGTCAAGTACCCCTCCGAGCTTCTTTCCTGTGACGGGCTGATCGTCCCGGGCGGGGAGAGCACCACCATCGGCAAGCTCATCGTGCGGGACGGGTTCCTCGAAGCCCTGCGGGAGCGGGCCGCCAGCGACCTGCCCGTATTCGGCACCTGCGCCGGCCTCATCGTGCTGGCCAGGCGGGTGACCGAGGGCGACCAGCCCCTGCTGGGGCTGATGGACATCCTGGTGCGCCGCAACGCCTACGGGCGCCAGGTGGACAGCTTCGAGGCGGACCTGCGGGTCGAGGGCATCGAGGAGGCAGGAGCGGCCCTTCCGGGCCGTGTTCATCCGGGCCCCCTGGATAGAGGAGGCGGGAGAGGGCGTGGAAGTGATGTGCACCCACCGCGACCGGGCGGTGATGGCGCGGCAGGGGCGCTTCCTGGCGAGCGCCTTCCACCCCGAGCTCACCGGCGACGAGCGTATCCACCGCTATTTCATCCACATGGTGGAGGAGTACAAGGCTTAAGAAGGAGGCAGCCATGTCCGGACATTCCAAGTGGTCATCCATCAAGCACAAGAAGGGAGCCGAGGACGCCAAGCGCGGGCAGCTCTTCTCCAAGCTGTCCCGCGGCATCATGGTGGCGGCGAAGGAGGGCGGGGGCAATCCCGAGATGAACATCGCCCTGGCCAACGCCATCGACAAGGCCAAGGGCTACTCCATGCCCAAGGACAACATCGAGCGGGCCATCAAGCGGGGCACCGGGGAGTCGGGCGGCGTCGTCTTCGAGAACATCACCTACGAGGGATACGGCGTGAACGGCGTGGCGGTCATGGTCGACGTGATGACCGACAACCGCAACCGCGCCGCCTCCGACGTGCGCCGCATCTTCACCCGGGCGGGGGGCAGCCTGGGCACCACCGGCAGCGTCGGCTGGATGTTCGAGCGCAAGGGCGTGATCAACGTCAACCGGGACACCGGGGTGGAGGAGGACGACCTGCTGGAGATCGCCCTGGAGGCGGGGGCCGAGGACATGAGCGCAGAGGACGACCACTTCGAGATCACCACCGACGTCGAGGGCTTTCGAGGCGTGCTGGAGGGCCTGCAGGCGAAGGAGATCGCCTTCGCCTCGGCCGAGATGACCATGCTGCCCAAGAACACCGTCCAGCTGGACAAGGAGGGCGCCAAGAAGATCCTCAGGCTCATCGACGCCCTGGAGGAGAACGACGACGTGCAGGAGGTCTACTCCAATTTCGACATCCCCGACGAGATCCTGGAGGAACTCGGGCAGGAAGGGTAGCGGCCGTTGATCATCATGGGCATCGACCCCGGCCTCGCCAACACCGGCTACGGGGTGGTGGAGGAGGAGGGGAACCGCGTACGGCCCCTGGGATACGGAGGCATCGGCACTTCCCCCGGGGCCCTTTTGTCGGAGCGGCTGGATAAGATATTCACGGAGGTGGAGGAGCTCCTGCGGAGTACGCCCCGGACACGGTGGTGGTGGAGCAGCTCTTCTTCAGCGCCAACGTCCGCAGCGCCATGAACGTGGGGGAGGCGCGCGGGGTCATCATCCTGGCCGCCCAGCGGGCCGGGGTGGAGATCTGCGAGTACACGCCCCTGCAGGTCAAGCAGGCGGTGGTGGGCAACGGGCGCGCCACCAAGGACCAGGTCAAGTACATGGTCCAGGCGCTCCTGGGCATCAAGGAGAAGCTGCCGTCCTCCCACGCGGCGGACGCCCTGGCCATGGCCCTCTGCCACCTGCAGTCCAGCGGCCTGAAGAGGCTCATCGACAAGCAGCCTCGAGGGTAGCCGCTCCTTAAGGAGGATACGCTTGATCGCCTCGGTGGAAGGAAAGCTTGCGGAGAAGCGGGAGGACTCGGCCGTCGTCGAGGTGGCCGGCCTGGGCCTGCAGCTCTTCCTCTCCAGCCAGACCCTCGCGGGCCTTCCCGCCATAGGCTCCAAGGTCAAGCTCCAGAGCCACCTGTACGTACGCGAGGAACTGCTGCAGCTGTACGGTTTCGCCGACGCGCGGGAGCGGGAGGTCTTCCTCCAGCTGATCACCGTCAGCGGGGTGGGGCCGCGCATGGCCCTGGTCATCCTCTCCGCCTTCAAGCCCGACGACCTGGTCAGGGTGGTGGCCACCGAGGACCTGGACGCGCTCACCACCGTACCCGGGGTGGGCAAGAAATCGGGCCAGCGCCTGCTGATGGAGCTGAAGGACCGGCTGGGGCCCTTCCCGGAGGAGCTGGCAGGCGCGGCCGGCGCCGTCTCCTCGGACGTCCTGCGGGACGCCCGCGAGGCCCTGCGCGGCCTGGGCTATACCTCCACTGAGGCGGCGCGCGCCCTGGAGGGGTACAAGCGCGAGGGGGAGCCGGACGTGGAAGACCTCATCCGCCATGCCCTCACGCGCATAGGCGGGGATTAGGAAACGGAGCGCCGGCACATGGACGACCGTCTGCTCGACCCGCAGCTCACCGAGGAGGAGCGCGAGCTCGACGTCACCCTGCGCCCGCGCCGGCTGGACGAGTTCATCGGACAGGACCGCCTGCGCGAGCATTTCCGCATCTTCATCACCGCGGCGCGGGAGCGGGGGGAGACCCTCGACCACGTCCTCCTCTCCGGCCCGCCCGGCCTGGGCAAGACCACCATGGCCGGCATCATCGCCAACGAGATGGAATCGAGCATGAAGCAGACCTCGCGGCCCGGCCCTGGAGCGGGCGGGCGACCTGGCGGCCATCCTCACCAACCTGGTCGACGGGGACGTCCTCTTCATCGACGAGATCCACCGCATCAACCGTACGGTGGAGGAGGTCCTCTACCCGGCCATGGAGGACTTCAAGCTGGACATCGTCATCGGCAAGGGCCCGGCGGCCCGCTCCATCCGCCTCGACCTGCCCAGCTTCACCCTGGTGGGGGCCACCACCCGCTCCGGCCTGCTCACGGGCCCCCTGCGCGACCGCTTCGGCGTCCACTCCCGCCTCGACTACTACAGCCCGAAGGAGATGTTGCGCATCGTGGAGCGCTCCGCCCGCATCCTGGGGGTGGAGATCGACTCCGGCGGCGGCGGAGGAGATCGCCGGCCGCTCCCGCGGCACCCCGCGCATCGCCAACCGGCTGCTGCGCCGGGTGCGCGACTACGCCCAGGTCAGAGCGGGGGGGTCCATCGACCGGGACGGTGGCCGGCGAGGCCCTGGAGCTCTTCGAGGTGGACGCGTGCGGCCTGGACAAGGTGGACAAGATGATCCTGGAGGCCATCATCGTCAAGTTCGGAGGGGGCCCGGTGGGGGTGAACACCCTGGCCGCCTCGGTGGGGGAGGAGATCGACACCATCGAGGAGGTCTACGAGCCCTTCCTCATGCAGGTGGGCTTCCTGCAGCGCACGCCGCGCGGGCGGGTGGTCACCGCCAACGCCTACCGTCACCTGGGGCTGGAGGGCCCGGGTGAGGAAGGTGAGAGGCTCTTCTAGGAGGCGGGCATGGTGGAAAGGACGCTCATCGACGCCTGCTGCGGCCCGTGTTCCCTGGTGCTCGACCGCACCCTGGCGGTGGACCGGGAGACCACCCGCTTCCTCTTCTTCAACCCCAACATCCATCCCTGGAGCGAGTACAAACGGCGCCTCGACGCCTTCGTCTCCTTCATGGAGAGGGGCGGCTTCAGCTACGAGGTGCTCCAGTACCGGCCGGAGGAGTGGATCCGGGCGGTCTCCTTCCGGGAGGAGGACCGCTGCGAGATGTGCTACCGCCTGCGCCTGCGCCGCGCGGCCGACTACGCCGTGGAGGAGGGGTTCGACGCCTTCACCACCACCCTGCTGGCCAGCCCCTGGCAGGACCACGACCTGATCAAGCTGCTGGGCGAGTCCGTCGCGGCCAGCCGGGGCCGGCGCTTCCTGGCCTGGGACGGCCGGGAAGACTACCGCGAGGGGCTGCAGGAGGCGCGGGAGAGCGGGCTCTACCTCCAGCCCTGGTGCGGCTGCATCTTCAGCGAGCGGGAGCGTTACGACAAGGGCCGGCGCGAGCCCGGCGGCGCCTGAGGCCATGCGCACCGACCTCTTCGACTACGAGCTGCCCCCCGGGCTCATCGCCCAGTCGCCCCTGCGGCGCCGGGACGCCTCGCGCCTGCTGGTGCTCGAGCGGGAGGGCGGCGGCATCGAGCACCGGGCCTTCTCCGACCTCCCTTCCTACCTCTCCCCCGGCGACGCGCTGGTCCTCAACCGCAGCCGGGTGCGGAAGGCCCGCCTGCCGGGCACCCTGCCCGGCGGCGGCAAGTCGGAGGTCCTGCTGCTGCGCCCCCTGGACGCGGGCCTCGAGGAGTGGGAGGCCCTGGGGCGGCCGTCCCGCCGCCTGCGCCCGGGCACCCTGGTCACGGTGTGCCCGGGGCGCCTGGACTGCCGGGTCAAGCGTAACCTGGGAGGGGGCGAGCTCCACGTGGAGCTGCTCTTTCCCGCCGGCGCCGACCCGGAGGCGCTCATCGAGGAGGTGGGGCTGGTGCCCCTGCCGCCCTACGTCAAGGAGGAACTGGAGGACGCCGAGCGTTACCAGACCGTGTACGCGTCGAGCACCGGCTCGGTGGCCGCCCCCACCGCCGGGCTCCACTTCACGCCGGATACCCTGCTCGAGATAAGGGGCAGGGGCGTGGAGCAGTGCTACGTGGAACTCCGCATCGGCCTGGACACCTTCCGGCCGGTACGCGAGAAGGAGGTGGAGGACCACCCCATGCACTCCGAGGAAGTGGAGGTGGGGGAGGAAACCTGCCGCCTGGTCAACGGCGCCCGAGCGCGGGGCGGGCGGGTGGCGGCGGTGGGGACGACGGTGGTGCGCGCCCTGGAGTCGGCCTGGTCGGAAGGGGCCTTGAGGCCCCTGCGGGGCTCGACGGAGCTGTTCATCTACCCGGGCTACGAGTTCCGCTGCACCGACCTGATGCTCACCAACTTCCACCTGCCCCGCTCCACCCTGCTCATGCTGGTCTGCGCCTTCGGGGGGACCGAAGCGGTGCTGCGCGCCTACCGGGAGGCCGTGCGGGAGGGCTACCGCTTCTACTCCTTCGGCGACGCCATGCTTATAATCTAGCGCGTGCAAGCGCCTTGAGGCTCGTACTCGAGAGTCAAGGCCTGGCACCGCACTGATATAATGACGTGATGTTTACAATAACCGACACCGACGGAAAGACCGGCGCGCGCTGCGGCGTCCTGCACACGGCGCGCGGCGACGTCGAGACCCCGGTGTTCATGCCGGTGGGCACGCGGGGGTCGGTCAAGGCCATCCTGCCCGAGCGGGTGCGCGAACTGGGCTACGGCCTGGTGCTGGCCAACACCTACCACCTCTACCTGCGCCCCGGCCTTTCGGTGATCGAGGCGGCGGGCGGCCTGCACGCCTTCACCGGCTGGGACTCGGCCTTGCTCACCGACTCCGGCGGCTACCAGGTCTTCTCCCTCTCCAGGACCCTCAAGCTGAGCGAGGAGGGGGTGACCTTCCGGTCCGTATACGACGGCGCGGAGGTGTTCCTCTCGCCCGAGGAGGCGGTGCGGGCGCAGGCCGTCTTCGGCTCGGACATCGCCATGGTGCTGGACGAGTGCGCCCCCTACCCGTGCGACCGGGACTACGTCAGGGCCTCGGTGGACATGACCCACCGCTGGGCCGGGCGCAGCCTTGCGGCCCACGACCACCCCACCCAGGCCCTCTTCGGCATCGTGCAGGGAGGGACCTGGCCCGAGGAGCGCCGCCGCTCGGCCGAGCTCACGGTGGAGCTGGGCTTCCCCGGCTACGGTATCGGGGGCCTGAGCGTGGGCGAGCCGCGCGAGCTGATGCTGGAGGTCCTGGCCGGGCAGATCGCCCACCTGCCGGCCGACCGCCCCCGCTACCTGATGGGGGTGGGCGACCCGGAAGGCCTGGTGGAGGCGGTGGCCCTGGGAGTGGACATGTTCGACTCCGTCCTGCCCACCCGGCTGGCCCGCAACGGCTCCGCCCTGACGCCTTCCGGCCGCCTCAACCTGCGCAACGCGGCGCACGCGGGCGACCACTCCCCCCTGGACGGGAACTGCCCGTGCCGGGCCTGCCGGGGCTTCAGCCGGGCCTACCTCCGCCACCTCTTCCTCAACAACGAGATCCTCGCCCACATGCTCCTGACCGAGCACAACCTGGCCTTCATGCAGGCGCTGGTGGACGATTGCAGAAGCGCGATCAAAGCTGGTAGAATGGAAAAGTTATTGCCGGCCTTCAGGGGCTGGAACCTGAGAAAATAGGCTATCGTCATAGGTTTGACGATTAACGCGAAAGGTGGTTTGTGCGGATGTTACTACTGGCCTCCATCCTCGCCCAGGAGAATTCGGCGGCGGCTCCAGCTCCTACAGCTTCATCATCATCATCGTGCTCTTCGCGGCGGTCTTCTACTTCATGCTCTGGCGCCCGCAGCAGAAGAAGATGCGCGCCCACACGGAGCTGATCGAGAGCGCCAAGGCGGGGGACGAGGTGGTCACCCAGGGCGGCGTCTTCGGCTTCATCACCGAGCTGGAGGACGAGACCATGCTCATCGAGGTGAGCGAGGGCGTGGAGATACGCATCGCCAAGACCGCCGTGTCCCGCAACATCACCGCCATCGAAAGGGCGGCGAAGGCCCAGGAGGAAGCGAAGGCCAAGCCGGAGGAGGAGCCCGAGGAAGAGGACGAAGCAGAGGAGGCCGTCGAAGATGCGGCCGAGCCCGCCCCGGAGGAAGAGGCTCAAGAGACGGAAGGAACCGAAGAGGACGGCGGGGAGAGCGAGAAGAAGTAGCGACCGGGCCCGCCCCTTCCCTTAAGAACCGCATGGCCGGGCCTTCATGCCCGGTCATGACCTTGAAAAGACGGGAGCGAAGCAGCTTGAGGATGCATGGAGGTACCAAGTGAAGCTGAAGAACAATATAGGGTGGCTGGTGCTGGTGTTCATCGTGGTGCTGGCCATATACATCCCGATAATCATCAACGACTGGACCCCCAAGCTCGGCCTCGACCTGGAGGGCGGCATCAGCATCACCATGCAGGCGGTGGGCGAGACCACCAGCGAGTCCATGGAGAAGGCGGCCGACATCATCCGCAACCGTATCAACGCCCTGGGGCTCACGGAACCGATAGTCGCGGCCGAGGGCGACAACCGGGTGCTGGTGCAGATACCCAACGAGAAGGACATCGACCGCGCCAAGCGCATCGTCGGCTCCACCGCCCAGCTCCAGTTCCGCCAGGTGCTGGAGGTCCTGGGGGCGGGCGACCCCGCCTACGACACCACCGAGGTGACCCAGATCGACTTCTCCGACCAGGAGGCCTACCAGGCGCTGAAGGACCAGGAGATCGTGCTGGCCAAGGAGGAGGGCGGCAACGTCTACAAGATCCGCCTGGGGCCCACCAGGCTCACCGGCGACATCATCAACTCGGCCACGGCGGACGTGGCTCAGGGCACCAACAAGTGGCAGATCGACTTCACCCTCACCGACGCGGCCGCCGGCCAGTTCGCCGACGTCACCACGGAGCTGAAGGACCAGGTCGAGCCCAAGAACCAGCTGGCCATCGTGCTGGACTACGAGATCAAGTCCTACCCCCGGGTCAACGAGGCCATCACCAAGGGCGAGGGCCAGATCACCGGCAGCTTCAGCAAGGACGAGGCGCAGGACCTGGCGCTGGTGCTCAGGCTGGGCGCCCTGCCCGTCGACTTCACCATGCCCGTCACCGAGGTGGTCAGCCCCACCCTGGGCAAGGAGTCCCTGCGCCAGGGCATGGTGGCCGGCATCGTCGGCCTGATCCTGGTGATGCTGTACATGCTCATCATCTACCGGGGGCTGGGCCTGGTGGCCGTGGGGCAGCTGGCCCTCTTCGGCGTCCTGACCTACGGCCTCATCTGCGTCCTGGGTAACCAGATCGACTGGACCCTCACCCTGGCGGGCATCGCCGGTATCATCGTCTCCGTGGGTATCTCCGCCGACTCCAGCGTGGTCTACTTCGAGCGGCTGAAGGAGGAGGCACGCCTGGGCAAGGGCATCCGCACCTCCGCCGACAGGGCCTTCAAGAACTCCTTCCGCACGGTGTTGGCGGCGGACTTCTCCACCTTCATCGGCGCCTTGGTCCTGTGGATGATCGCCATCGGGCCGGTGCGCGGCTTCGCCTTCACCCTGGGGCTCTCCACCATCCTCGACGTCTTCATCAACTACTGCTTCACCCACAACGTGGTGGTGCTCATCGGCCGGCTCAAGGTCTTCCGCAGGCCCGCCATGCTGGGCGTGGGGCGCGAGGCGCAGGGGGAGGAGGCCTAGATGTTCATCAAGGGCAAGGAACACAACGTCAACTTCATAGGCCGGGAGAGGTTCTCCGGCATCGTCTGGTGGGCCTTCGGGCTCTCCATCGCGGCCATCCTCCTCTCCGTCCTGGTCTTCTCCTTCAAGGGCATCAACCTGGGCATCGAGTTCAAGGGCGGCTATATATTGAAGGTGGAGGTCGACCAGGCCCCCAGCGTCTCGGAGGTCAACGCCATCCTCGCGAACTACGAGGACCAGGGGCTGACCGACCCCATCGTGCAGATCTCGGAGGCTGATCAGAAAGATCACCATCCGCATGCCCTACATCGAGGACACTGCTTCCCGTGAAGCCGTCGTCCAGGGCGTCAAGAGCGACCTCATCGCCAAGTACCAGGACACCCCCGAGGCTGCCTCCTTCGAGAAGGACCCGGAGACCGGCCAGTGGGTGCTCAAGGTTTTCGTGAAGAGCCAGTCCCCCGTTCCCGCTTCTTTCGTCGAGGACCTCCTCCCCGCCTACCAGGACCTGGGGCTTGCCGGCGCCACCGTGGAGACGGGCTCGGAGGACGTCGACGGTGAGGAGCAGAACTACGTGGTGGTGCGCATGAACATGCAGGAGGGGGCGGGCCAGGAGCAGGCGGAGCAGGTGAAACAGGCCTTCCTGGACGACCTGGGGTCCAGCCCCTACAACATCAACACCGAATCGGAGAACCAGGTGGGCTCGGAATGGGGCCGGGAGGTCAGCCGCAAGGCGGCCTACAGCCTGCTGGTCTTCCTGGCGGTCATCCTCGTCTACATCACCTTCCGCTTCGAGTTCAAGATGGCCGTCCCCGCCATCCTGGCCCTGGTGCACGACACGGTGATCACCATCGGCATCTACGCCCTCACCGGCCGGCAGGTGACGCCGGCCACGGCCATCGCCTTCCTGACCATCCTGGGTTATTCACTCTACGACACCATCGTGGTCTTCGACCGCATCGCCGAGAACGCCAACCTGATGGACAGGACGGGCCGGCGCACCTACCGGGAGATGGTCAACGACAGCCTCAACCAGACCCTGATGCGCTCCATCGGCACCACCGTCACCACCCTGCTGCCCATCTTCACCATCCTCATCTTCGGCGGCGATACCTTGAAGGACTTCGCCTTCGCCCTGTTCATCGGGGTCTTCCTGGGGGCCTACTCCTCCATCTTCGTGGCCACCCCCATGCTGGCCTTCTGGAAGGAGACGGAGCCCAAGTACGCCAGCATCAAGGCCAAGGCCGACAAGCACGGCGCCCGCGAGGCGGTGGTCCGCAAGAAGCCGGCGAGGCCGGTCGCCGCCGGGGTAGGCAGTCTCGACGACGAGGCCGAGGAGAAGCCCGCCGCGAAGAAGCCGGCGGCCGCGGCCGGGAAGAAGCCCGCGACCGGGGCCGCTTCCAAGCCGTCCTCCGGCGCCAAGAAGAAGCCGGCCGCCAAGCCGGGGGCCAAGAAGACCACCAAGGGACCGGCCTCCTCTTCCAAGAAGAAGAAGAAGAAGAAGAAGTACCGGGGCAGCGGCGAAGCATCAAGTAGCCCGGGGTGTGAACCCCGGGAGACAACCGGCGAAGATAAAGAAGAGGCGGGCCGTCCGGCCCGCCTCTTCTCTGTCTTGACGTCTCTACTTCAACTGGTCGCGCCCGAAGTCCAGGAGACGGCGGGCGGTGATCAGCAGCTGGATCTGGCCGGTGCCCTCGAAGATGTCGTTGATCTTGGAGTCGCGCATCCACTTCTCCAGCAGCAGCTCGCGGGAGTAGCCCAGCGGGCCCATCAGCTCCACCGCCTTCTGGGTGATGTGCGACACCGCCGACCCCGCCTTGGCCTTGGCCATGGAGGCCTCCAGGTCGTTGCGGACGCCGTTGTCCAGCATCCACACCGAGCGCCAGGTCAGCAGGCGGGCCGCCTTGAGGTTGGCCTCCATCTGGATGACCTCCCTCTCCAGCACGGTCATGTTGCTGGGGTTGATGCCGTAGCGGATCTCCACGCCCTGTTCGGACAGGGTGGCCTTGAGGAAGTCGAGGGCGGCGCGGCCCACGCCGATGGCCATGGCGGCCACCATGGGGCGGGTGGCGTCGAAGGTGGCCATGACCTTCTTGAACCCTTCGGTCTTGGCCTTGTCCAGCACTTCCGCGCTGCCCAGGATGTTCTCCTTGGGAATGCGGCAGTCCATCAGGGCGAGGGAGACGGTGTCCGAGCAGCGGATACCCAGCTTGTCCTCGATCTTGGTGATCTCCAGTCCCGGGGCGCCGCGCTCCACGATGAAGGGCTTGATGCCGGCGCGTCCGGCCGAGCGGTCCAGGGTGGCCCAGACCACCACGAAACCGTCGGAGTCCTCCAGGGCGCTCTTGCCCGAGGTGACGAAGATCTTCTCGCCGTTGAGCACCCACTCGTCGCCGTCCAGCACCGCGGTGGTCTTGATGGCGGCGGAGTCGGAGCCGGCCTCCGGCTCGGTGATGGCCATGGCCCCCCAGCAGGGCTCGTCTGAGGCGAAGCGGGCCAGGAACTTGTCCTTCTGCTCGGGCGTGCCGCTGGTGGACACAGCCGCGCCCCCCAGGCCGCCGCCCGGCAGGGCCAGGGCGATGCCGGCGTCGCCCCAGAAGATCTCCTCCACCGTGATGGAGTTCATCATCTGGGCCTCGCTGGGCTTCTTCTCCTTCTTCTCCCCGCCCTCATCCTTCTTCTTGTCGCCGCCGCCCATGCCGCCCAGGCCGCCCTTCATGACCTGCTGGACCATCTTGAACAGCTCGCGCGGCTTCTCGTGCTCCTGCTCGTCGTACTGGCGGGCGACGGGGCGGATGGCGCCGTCGGCGAACATGTGGATCATGTTCTTGGTGGCGCGGATCTTCGGTGATTGTTCGAAATCTATCATCTTTATCCCCCCTCCCCTATACCATGGCCATGCCTTCAAAGGTGGCGAATCCGCGCGCGTTGCGGAACCACAGCTCCACCGGGTTCTCCCGGATGTACCCGTGGCCGCCCATGATCTGCACGCTGCGGTCGCCCACCATCATGGCCGCGTCGGCCGCGTAGTTCTTGGCCATGGAGGCCTCCCTGAAGAAGTCCAGCCCCTGGTCGCAGCGCCAGGCGGCTTCCCAGGTCAGCATGCGGGAGGCGTCGACCTCGATGGCCATCTCCGCCAGCATGAAGGCGATGGCCTGGCGGCTGCCGATGGGCTCGCCGAAGGCCACGCGGTCGCGGGCGTAGTCGCGGGAGTGGGCCACCGCGCGCTTGCTCATGCCCACCGCCATGGCGGCCAGGGCGATGCGGGAACGGGAGAGGAGGCGCAGGTAGTCGCTGCCGGCCTCGCCGCCCAGCCGGGCCGAGGCGGGGACGCGGCAGTCCTTGAAGGTGACCGGGTAGGTGGCCAGGGCGTTGACGCCCATGTTCTTCTCGCGCTCGCCGATCTCCATGCCCTTGGTGTCGCGGGGCAGGATGAAGGCGTCCACCCCGGCGAAGCCCATGCCCGGCGAGGTGGAAGCGAAGACCAACATGAAGTCGGACTCGGCGGCCAGCGCGGACAGGCACTTCTTCCCGTTGAGCACGTATTCGCCGTACTCCTGTTCCGCCGTGGTGAAGAGGGTGGAGGCGCAGAAATCGAACTTGGGCTCGACCAGCGCGCAGGACGCCGGCTTGAAGCCCTCGCCGCAGTAGCTGGGGAGGAACTCCTTCTTCTGCTCCTCGGTGCCCTGGTCCAGCACCGAGTAGGCCAGCATGGTGGGGGACATCAGGTGCAGGGCGATGGCCAGGTCGCCCGCGGCCATCTCCTCGGTGGCGATGACGTTGGTCAGGGCCGCCAGCCCCTCGCCGAAGCCTTCGTAATCCTCGGGGATGCACCCGCCCACCAGGCCGAGCTCCCATCCCTTGGCGATGACGTCTTCCGGCACCGAGCCGCTCTCCTCGCTCTCGTGGGCCAGCGGCTCGATCTGGTCGACGGCGAACGAGGCGACGGTCTCCTGTACCATGCGTTGTTCGTCGCTCAGATCAAACGAAACCATGTAATCTCCCTCCTTTTCTCCGATCGTATTACGGGTTTGGTACAGCCTAACGCACGCATATTAATATGACTGATTCGCACCGGCCATGCAATAGGACAAAAGCATGCTATCACATAAGTTACCAAAGGGTCAACATAAGCGGAGGCCTTTCCCGTGGTGGTGCACCAGACCATGATGGCGGCCCGGCCGTAGATGCCGGAGTGCCCGGCCATGTCGAAGCTGCGGCGGGAGCCCGCGGAGATGGTCTCGCTGCGGGTGACGTTGCCCTCTCCACTCGGGGTCATGTAGGTTATCTCCACGTCGACTGGAAGATGTCGTTGGGGTTCTGCACCAGGGTCCAGGTCTCCCTCCCCTCGGAGCTCTGCCCGTCCGCCAGGTACCAGTTGGTGTAAGGCTTATCCAGGCCGATGGAGTCGTGGCAGACCTGGCCGTAGTCGGGACCGCCGTTCCAGTACATGGCCCGCTCGGCGATGATGGGTTGACTGCCGTGCACCCTGGTGGAGAAGGAGGGGTCGGGGCCGGGGATCTCGGTGGTGACGTTGACGTTCACCGTCTTTCTCGAGTCGGCGGGCATCTGGAATGAGGGGCCGACAACAGGCCCCGAGGCGGTCTGGTAGGTGATGGTGACATCCGTGGCAGTGGATTGCGGGTTCTGGACCAGCACGAAAGTCGTGAAGCCGTAGCCGGTGCACCCCTCGGCCAGGTAGCAGTCGGTCGCCACCGTGGTAGCTGCCGGTAGAGTCGTGGCCTTCCCTTCTGTCGTTTCTATACATGGCCCTCTCGGGGATGACCGGGTTATCGGCAACGACCTTGATGGAGGAGTCCTTCTCCCCGATCCAGTCGGCCATGTTAAAGGTGGCGCGGGAGGAGGCGGCAACGGTAAAGACGCTGGTCCCGGGAGCTTCCCCTTCGATCATCCAGGTGACGTTGCAGGTGGCGACCGTTGTGTTGGGGTTCTGGATGAGCAGGAAGCATTCGAAGCCGTAGGCGCTGCAGCCCTCCGGCATGTACCAGGTGGAAGCGGGCGCGGTCACCCCGGTGGCGCAATGGGCCTCGGAGCAGGCGGCCTCCGGCCCGGTCCAGAACATGGTCCTGTCCACGCCTATGGTCCTTCCTTCCAGGCACTCCACCTTAGTGGAGAAGTCGGCTGCCCCCAGGGTGGAGGAGGGGAAAACGGTTGCCTGGGAGCGGGCGGGCATGCCCACGGTGGGGCCGTCGACTGGGCCGGATGAGGTCATGTAGACCAGCTTGACGCTGACTGCCTCATCGTTGGGGTTGCTCAATGCTAGGTAGCAGTCGAAGCCCCAGTCGGTGGAGCCCTCGGGCAGGTACCAGATCGCAGAATCCGAGGCGAAGGTGGCGCCGATGGTGTGGCCTGCGGTGACCCCCGAGAAGTCGTAGCTGGTCGGAGTGCCCATGGGTGACCCGTCCACCAGGACGCTCGGCCACGTGGTAGCCGGGGGCCGGGCGTGATGGTGTAGGACTGCGACCCACCGTAGTCAACGGTGGTATCTCCTGTCGGGGCGATTGAAGCCGTCGCCGCCCGAGCTCAGCGCTGATGGTGAACCTGTCGATGGCGAAGGTGGCGCTGATGGTGTGGCCTGCGGTGACGTTGGTGATCTGGTAGGGGTCGGTGATGGTCACCGGGGTCCCGTTGTCGGTCGCGCCCAGGCGAAGACCTCCGCCGGTGTCCCGGTGCCGTCCGAGTAGGAGCTGTGGCCGTGCAGGCTGCCGAAATAGAAGTTCATGCTGTCATCGGCCCGGGGCCCTTCATCCATATCCAGCAGCACCCGCGTAAGGCTGGGACGGCAGCATGCACAATACGATGACCACCGCCACGATCGCGCGAGCGGTCGTCTTGAACAGGCAGTCTCTTCGAGTTCAAGCTTACAGACGGCTCCTTTCAGTGCTGCATCCCTCACGCGACTCTCAACGTTCTTCACTTGTATCGGAATCTTCTCCTACCCCCTGAAACCGCGCCAGCTCCCGGCCCTGGCCTATGAGCGTATGTCCAACGGCCCGGGACACTTTGCCCGCATGGGGTATTATAGAATGATGTGACGATATATTCAGCGTGTAAGGAGTGGGAGGGTCGTGCCCGAGACCATCGAGAAGCTCGCCAGCAAGGTCAAGTCCTACGACAGCAAGGGAGACGTGCGCCTCATCCGGGACGCCTTCGAATACGCCGACGCCCATCACCAGAACCAGTTCCGCTACAGCGGTGAGCCCTTCATCCAGCATCCCCTGGAGGTGGCCATGACCCTGGCCGACCTGCAGCTGGACTCCATCACCATCGCGGCGGCCCTGCTGCACGACGTGGTGGAGGACACCACCTCCAGCCTGGAGGACGTGCGCGAGCGCTTCGGCGAGGAGATCGCCGCCATCATCGACGGGGTCACCAAGCTGGAGCGCATCAACTTCGAGAGCCGCGAGGCGGCCCAGGCCGAGACCTTCCGCAAGCTCTTCGTGGCCATGGCCGAGGACGCCCGGGTCATCCTGATCAAGCTGGCCGACCGCCTGCACAACATGCGCACCCTCTACCACCTCTCGGAGGAGAAGCAGCGCCAGAAGGCCCGCGAGACCCTGGACATCTACGCCCCCATCGCCCACCGCCTGGGCATCACCCAGCTGCGCTGGCAGCTGGAGGACCTGGCCTTCGCCACCCTCTTCCCCCTGCGCTACCAGGAGATCCAGCAGATGGTCAACCAGCGCCGGCCGGAGCGGGAGGCCTACATCAAGGAGGTGGGGGACGGACTGCACAAGCAGCTCAAGTCCCTGAAGATCGACGCGGAGATCAGCGGGCGGGTCAAGCACTTCTACAGCATCTACAACAAGATGGTCACCAGCGGCCTGGAGTTCGACGAGATCTACGACCTCTTCGCGGTGCGGGTGATCACCCGCACCGTCCGGGACTGCTACGCGGTGCTGGGGGTGGCGCACTCCCTCTGGAAGCCCCTGCCCGGGCGCTTCAAGGACTACATCGCCATGCCCAAGTTCAACATGTACCAGTCCCTGCACACCACGGTGGTGGGGCCGCAGGGACGCCCCCTGGAGATCCAGATCCGCACCGAGGAGATGCACAGCACCGCCGAGTACGGCATCGCCGCCCACTGGCGCTACAAGGAGAGCCAGCGCTCGCGCGACCAGATCAGGGAGAGGCTCACCTGGCTCAAGGGCATCCTGGAGTGGCAGAGCGACCTGCGCGACCCCCAGGAGTTCATGGAAGGCCTGAAGATCGACCTCTTCCAGGCCGAGGTCTTCGTCTTCACCCCCAAGGGGGACCTGGTCACCCTGCCGCGCGGCTCCACCCCCATCGACTTCGCCTACGCCATCCACACCGAGGTGGGCCACGCCCTGGTGGGCGCCAAGGTCAACGACCGCATCGTCTCCCTCGAGTACCAGTTGCAGAACGGGGACATCGTGCAGATCATCACCTCCAAGACCTCCACCGGCCCCTCCCAGGACTGGCTGAAGATAGCCGTCTCGCCCCGCGCCCGCACCAAGATCCGCCAGTGGTTCAGCCGGGACCGCAAGAGCGAGGACACGGCGGAGGGCAAGGAGATGCTCCAGAAAGCGCTGCGCAAGGCCCACCTGCCGCTGCAGAAGGTCTTCACCGGGGGCCTGCTGGAGGAGGTGGCCACCGAGGACTACAACTTCCTCTCGGGGGAGGACCTGCTGGCCTCCATCGGGGCGGGCAAGACCTCGCCGGTCCAGGTGACCACGCGCATCGGTTCCCGCCTGCTGCCGGAGGAGACGGAGGAGGAGGCGCAGGCTCCTGTCAAGACGGCGCCGCCCCACAAGGCCCCCGCCTTCAGCCGCGGGGTCAAGGTGGAGGAGGTGGAGAACGTCCTGGTGCGCATCGCGCGCTGCTGCAACCCCGTTCCGCCCGACGACATCGTCGGGTTCGTCACCCGCGGCAGCGGGGTGAGCGTCCACCGCGCCGACTGCCCCAACGCCCTGCACATGCGCGAGCAGGACTACCGGGATATCGAAGTGAGCTGGGACACCGCCCAGCCCACCACCTTCCAGGTGGAGATCAAGGTGGAAGCCATGGACAGGCCGCGCCTGCTGCGCGACATCACCACGGTGATGGGGGAGTTCCACGTCAACATCATCTCCGCCACCATGACCATCAACCGCGAGGGCCTGTCCATCAGCCGCTTCACCTTCGAGCTGGGCAACATCGCCCACCTGGAGGACATCCTGCGCAACATCGCCAAGATCGAGAACGTCTTCAGCGCCTACCGCGTCCTCCCCTCCAAGTGACATGCGAGCATTATTACAACGTGTAAGTAAATGCGTGGTCTCGGTGGAGGGGGAGGAGGTCTCCCGCATCGGCCCGGGCCTGCTGGTGCTGCTGGGGGTGGCGGCCTCAGACGGGGAGCGCGACCTCGACTGGACCGCCGACAAGCTCATCAACCTGCGTGTCTTCGACGATGCCGAGGGCAGGCTCAACCTGTCCCTGGCCGACACGGGCGGCGAGATCATGGTGGTCTCGCAGTTCACCCTGTTCGGCGACGCCCGCAAGGGCCGGCGGCCCAGCTACACCGCGGCGGCCCCCCCGGAGCAGGGCGAGCGGCTCTACCTGCTCTTCCTGGAGAGGCTGCGGGAACGCGGGCTGGAGCCGGCGGCCGGCGTATTCGGCGCCCACATGCGCCTGGAACTGGTCAACGACGGCCCCGTCACCCTCATGCTCGACAGCAGACAGTAACCGCACAGGGGTCACGCTCCAATGTTCGGTTCCCAGTTCAGCCGACATCTACAATGAAACGTTTTCCGTGACAGCGGTGAAACGAACAGAGGCGTGACCCTGGAAGTTCGGTCTATGGCATTGGTCCAGCCCGTGATCTATAATGATGCAAAGTCACGGCAAGAGAGGAAGACGGATGATACTGGAGCGCCTGGAACTGGGCATGCTCGGCACCAACTGCTACGTCCTGGCGGGCGAGGCGGGGGGCCCGGCCGCGGTCATCGACCCGGCGGGCGAGGTCAAGCGGATCGTAGCCGTCCTGCGCTCGCACGACCTGAAGCTCCAGGCCATCCTGCTCACCCACGGCCACGCCGACCACGTGGCCGGGGCCGGCCCGCTGTCCGACGCCACCGAAGCCCCCGTCTACATACACCCCCTGGACGCCGGCGCCCTGGCGGGGCGCAAGAACCTCCTGCTGGGGCTGCAGGCGGGAGTGGTGGGCAGCCGCCCCCGGCAGGTGCAGGAGATCGAGGACTCGGACGAGCTGCAGGTGGGAGAGCTCAAGCTGGACGTCTTGCACACCCCCGGGCACACCCCGGGAGGCGTCTCCTTCTACCTGCCCGGCCACCTCTTCTGCGGCGACCTCATCTTCTCGGGCTCCATCGGCCGCACCGACCTGCGGGGCGGCTCCCTGCAGGCCCTGCTGGACGCCGTGCTCGAGAAGACATGGGACCTGCCCCCGGACACCGTCATCCACCCGGGGCACGGACCGGAGACCACCCTGGCCCGGGAGAAGGCGCACAACCCCTTCCTGGCGGGCCTGGACCGGAGGAGGTCATCGTGAAGTATTCAGCCCCCAAGGGGACCAGGGACGTCCTGCCCCCGGCCAGCGACACCTGGCTGCGCGTGGGCTCGACGGCTGCCGGGCTCTTCCGCCTCTACGGTTACCGCGAGATCATCCTGCCGGTCATGGAGTCCACCGAGGTCTTCGTGCGCGGCATCGGCGAGGGCTCCGACATCGTCACCAAGGAGATGTTCACCTTCGAGGACAAGGGAGGCCGCTCCCTGACCCTGCGCCCCGAGGCCACGGCGGGGGTGGCGCGCGCCTTCGTCGAGCACAACCTGGGCGAGGGGGGCCTGCCGGTCAAGCTGTATTACCAGGGCCCCATGTTCCGGCACGAGCGGCCCCAGGCCGGCCGCTACCGCCAGTTCCACCAGCTGGGCGTGGAGCTCATCGGGAGCGCGGCGGCCCTGGCGGACGCCGAGGTCATCACCGTCTGCCACCGGTTCTTCGAGCGCCTGGGCATCACCGGTCTGACCCTCAAGTTGAACAGCGTGGGCGACGAGGCCTGCCGCCCCGCCTTCGTGGCCAGCCTGCGCTCGTATTTCACTGGCGCGCGGGAGGAGCTCTGCCCGGACTGCCGGCGGCGCCTGGAGGTCAACCCCCTGCGCATCTTCGACTGCAAGGTGGAGGGTTGCCGGAAGGCCATCGCCGGCGCCCCCCGCATCACCGACCACCTCTGCGCGGCGTGCAGCGATCACCTCGAGGAGGTGCGCGGCTACCTCGACGCGGCGCAGGTGACCTACCAGCCGGACCCCGCCCTGGTGCGCGGCCTGGACTACTACACCCGCACCGTCTTCGAGTTCCAGCGGCCGGGCGCCGGGCGCCCAGAACACCCTGGCGGCGGGCGGCCGCTACGACGACCTCATCGCCTCCTACGGGGGAAGGACACCCCCTCCACCGGCTTCTCCATCGGCGTCGAGCGGGTGGTGGAGCACCTGGGGGAGGAGGGGGAGGCCGGGCCGCGCGAGGGCCTCTATATCGTGGCCATGCCGGGTGAGCCCCGCCGCCAGGCCTTCATCCTGATGGAGGAAGCCCACGGCCGGGGCATCGCGGCGGAGATGGACAGCCTGGAGCGGAGCGTCAAGGCCCAGATGAAGGCGGCCGACAGGTCCGGCTACCGCTGGGTGGTGGTGGTGGGGGAGGACGAGCTCGCCTCCGGCCTCTTCACCGTGCGGGACATGGTGGGGAGCTCGCAGGAACAGGTCTCCCGCGGATCCCTCTGGGACCATATAATGTAACGACGATCTATCAGCGAGGAAGCATCGAGATGAAAAGAACGCACATGTGCGGGGAACTGCGCCCCGGCCACACCGGGCAGGAGGTCACCGTCTGCGGCTGGGTGCACACCCGCCGCGACCACGGCGGGGTCATCTTCATCGACCTGCGCGACCGCACCGGGCTGGCGCAGGTGGTCTTCAACCCCACGGCGAGCTCGGAGGCGCACCGCCGGGCCCACGACGTCCGCGGCGAATACGTGCTGGCCTGCCGCGGCGAGGTCAAGGCGCGCCCGGCCGACGCCGTCAACCCCAACCTGGCCACCGGCGAGATAGAGCTGTGGGTCAACGAGGTGGAGGTGCTCTCCGAGTCGCACACCCCTCCCTTCGAGATACAGGACGGCGTCGGGGTGGACGAGGCGGTGCGCCTGCGCTACCGCTACCTGGACCTGCGCCGCCCGGAGATGCAGGAGGTCATGCTGCTGCGCGCGAAAGTGACGCGCGCGGTCCGGGAGCTACCTGGACGGAGAGGGTTTCATCGACATAGAGACGCCGGTGCTGGGCAAGAGCACCCCCGAGGGGGCGCGCGACTTCGTGGTCCCCTCGCGCCTGCAGTCCGGCCACTTCTACGCCCTGCCCCAGTCGCCCCAGCTGTACAAGCAACTCCTGATGGTGGCCGGTTACGACCGCTACTACCAGATCGTCAAGTGCTTCCGCGACGAGGACTTGAGGGCCGACCGCCAGCCCGAGTTCACCCAGATCGACCTGGAGATGTCCTTCGTCACTTCCGACGACGTCATCGCCTGCATGGAGGGGATGTTCGCCCACCTCTTCCGGGAGGTCAGGGGCGAGGAGCTGGCCCTGCCCATCGAGCGCATCACCTGGCAGCGATCCATGGAGCTGTACGGCGACGACCGCCCCGACCCCCGCTACGGCATGCTCATCACCGACCTCACCTCCATCTTCGGCTCGAGCGAGCTCCAGCTCTTCCAGCAGGCGCTGGCCGGCGGGCGAGCTCATCCGCGGCTTCAAGGTGGAAGGGGCCAAGGCGCCTTCCCGCAAGGTCCTGGACGAGCTGGTCGACTACGCCAAGGGCCTGGGCGCCTCCGGCCTCATCTGGGTGGTCGGGGAGGAAGGCGGAGACCTGCGCTCGCCCCTGGCCAAGTACTTCACCGATGAAGAGAAGCAGGCCCTGTCCGCGGCCCTGGGCCTGGAGGCGGGGGACGTAGGCCTGTTGATGGTCGGCCCCTTCCTCAAGACCTCCGAGTGGCTGGCCCGCCTGCGCAAGCACTGCGTGGAAGTGTTCGCCATCGAGCCCTCGGCCCAGTGGTCCTTCCTCTGGGTGGTGGACTTCCCCCTCTTCGAGTGGGACTCAGGAGGAGAAGCGCTACAAGTCCAACCACCACCCCTTCACCAGCCCCTCGCCCGAGTTCCTGGACGGGCTGGAGGACGACCCCACCGCGGCCCTCTCCGACTCCTACGACCTGGTGATGAACGGCAACGAGGTGGGCGGGGGGAGCATCCGTATCCACCGCCGCGGACGTGCAGGAGCGCATCTTCAAGCTGCTGGGCCTGGGCGAGGCGGAGGCGCGGGAGAAGTTCGGCCACCTGCTGGAGGCCCTGGAGTTCGGCGCGCCGCCCCACGGGGGCCTGGCCTTCGGGCTGGACCGCCTGGTGATGCTGCTGTCCGGCCGGGACAACATCCGCGACGTCATCGCCTTCCCCAAGACCCAGTCGGGCGCCTGCCTGCTGACCGGGGCGCCGGACGTCCTCTACCCGCAGCAGCTGCGCGAACTCCGCCTCAAACCCCTGTAACAATCCGCGGGCGGGGTCTGACCCGGTGCGGTCAGGTTTCAAGAGAACCGGAACTGTTGCTCCGGGGCCTGACCCCTTCCCCTGAGCGGGTCGCCAGATGAGGGAGAAAGAAAGCAAAACTCCGCCTTGCCGTCTCCTCTGTTACCTTTGAACCTGCTCTCCAGCAGGTGGGGACCTGCCACTCGCTTCCGTAGTCCCCCAACCCGGGCGGGGGCATTACGTCCACTCGCGGATTCCGGTCCCGCTTGTTTAAGGCGTTGGCTCAAAAGATAATCACAGGGAATAACGCACAAGGCAGAGCCTTAAGTTTTCAATCTGCTATGTCAATTTTATCACAAGAGGGTGATTTGTCGTCATGCCGCGATGTAATAGGGATGACCGATGAACCTGATGGTAAATAATGGAAGAAAGGTGGGGAACCGGCAGGCGTTGGACCTCTTCGAGAGCAACCTGGAGGAAGCACCTCAAGCGGGACGCGCCGCTGGCGGTGCGCATGCGCCCCCGCACCCTGGAGGAGTTCGCCGGCCAGGAGGAACTGGTGGGGGAGGGCACCTTCCTGCGCAACGCCATCGAGGCGGACATGCTCCAGACAGCCGTCTTCTGGGGCCCGCCGGGCTCCGGCAAGACCACCCTGGCGCGCATCGTCGCCAACCTCACCCGCGCCCACTTCCAGCAGGTCAGCGCGGTCACCAGCGGGGTGGCGGAGGTGCGCAAGATCCTCACCGAGGCGGCGGAGCGCAAGTCCATGTACGCGACGCGCACCATCCTCTTCATCGACGAGATCCACCGTTTCAACAAGGCCCAGCAGGACGCCCTGCTGCCGGCGGTGGAGGACGGGGTCATCGTGCTCATCGGCGCCACCACCGAGAACCCCTACTTCGAGGTGAACTCGGCCCTGGTCTCCCGGGCCAAGATCTTCCACCTGGAGCCCCTCTCCGCCGCGGACATCACGCGGGTGATGCGGCGCCGCCCTCGAGGACGGGGAGAGGGGCCTCGGCGGATACGGCCTCGAGGTGGAGGAGGACGCCCTGGCCCACATGGTCAACATCGCCGGCGGCGACGCCCGGGTGGCCCTGAACACCCTGGAGGCGGCGGCCTTCCTGGCGCGCGAGAAGGGCGAGGGCGCCATCACCCTGCAGTCGGCGGAGGAGGCGGCCCAGCGCAAGGCGGTCCTCTACGACAAGTGGGGCGACAACCACTACGACACCATCTCCGCCTTCATCAAGTCCATGCGCGGCTCCGACCCCCAGGCCGCCCTGTACTGGCTGGCGCGCATGCTCTACGCCGGGGAGGACCCGCGCTTCATCGCCCGGCGCATGTTCATCTTCGCCTCCGAGGACGTGGGCCTGGCCGACAGCCGGGGCCTGCTGGTGGCCGAGGCGGCTACCCGCGCCGTCGACTACATCGGCCTGCCCGAGGCCCAGCTCAACCTGGCCCACGCCGCCGTCTACCTGGCCCTGGCCCCCAAGAGCAACTCCACCACCGTGGGCATCGGCCGGGCCATGCGGGAGGTCAAGGAGGGCGAGACGGCCACCGTCCCCCTCCACCTGCGCGACTCCCATTACAAGGGGGCGGAGCACCTGGGCCACGGCACCGGCTACCTCTATCCCCACAGCTACCCCGGCCACTACGTGGAGCAGGCATATCTTCCCGAGAACCTCGAGGGGAAGGCCTTCTATGAGCCCTCGGGCAGCGGGAACGAGCCCCGCCTGGCCGGCGCCTGGCGCGAGCGCACCGGCGGGAAGGCCCCGGAACCCGGCCCGGAACCCGGCCCGGAGCCCCCGTCTCGTTGACACTGACCAGGCTGTTCGATATATTGTTTCCCATGTATACAGATGCCGTGATCGACCATTTCAAGAACCCCCGCAACGTGGGAGAACTGGAGGACGCCGACGGCACCGCCGAGGTGGGAAACGCGGTCTGCGGAGACCAGATGCGCATCACCATCAAGGTGGAGGACGGCCGCCTGGCCGACGTCAAGTTCAAGACCTTCGGGTGCGGCGCGGCGGTGGCCTCCGGCTCCAAGGGCACGGAGATGGTCATCGGCATGACCCTGGAGGAAGCCTTGAAGGTCACCAACCAGATGGTGGCCGACGCCCTGGGGGGGCTGCCGCCCGAGAAGCTGCACTGCTCCAACCTGGCGGCCGACGGCATCCGCGGGGCCATCGAGGACTACCTGGCCAGGCAGCAGGGCGAGCAGGGCGCTTAAGCCCCGGAGGAGGAGATAAGATGCTCGGAGTCACTACGGTAGGCGCCATCACCGGACTGGCCATCGCCATCTCCTTCGCGCTGTTCATGATCACCGCCACCTGGGTGATGCTCAAGCTGTCCAAGACCCTCTCCATCACCAACAACTTCCTGGACGACGTGCGCAAGCAGACCATCCCCCTGATGACGCGCTTCCAGACCACCATGGACCACGTCAACAAGGAGCTCGAGCTGGTCGACAGCATGGTGGAGTCCGGCGAGAAGATCTTCTCCCGGGTCAACTCCATGACCAGGATGGTCCAGGAGGTCGTGGCCTCCCCCGTGGTCAAGATCCTCGGGGTGGGCGCGGGCATCCAGAAGGCCATGGCCCCCCGGGACACGGGTGAGGGGCCGGAGGAAGGACCGGAGGAAAAGACGGAGGAAAAGGCCGCGGAGGCCCTCTTCGTGCCACCGGTAGCGGCAGAGGAAGAGGAGTGAGGGAGAGGGGCCGAACAGCCTCCCCGGCAGGCCCGGCAGGTTGGCATAGCGGAGTTCCGGCACGGGCGGGACTCCTTTGATTTAAAGGGAGCGTGAAGTGGAGAGCAACGAGATCAAGCGCCGGTTCCTGGAGTTCTTCGCCGGGCGGGGGCACCGGGTGGTGGAGAGTTCCTCCCTCATCCCGGAGGACCCCACCCTGCTGCTCACCACCGCGGGCATGGTCCAGTTCAAGCCGTACTTCCTGGGCGAGCTGGCCTCCGATTTCACCCGCGCCACCTCGGCCCAGAAGTGCGTGCGCACCACGGACATCGACAACGTGGGGCACACCGCGCGCCACCTCACCTTCTTCGAGATGCTGGGCAACTTCAGCTTCGGTGACTACTACAAGAGCGACGCCGCCCGCTTCGCCCACGACTTCCTGGTGACCGAGCTGGGCATCCCGCTTACGCGCCTCTACTTCACCATCTTCGAGGACGACGACGAAGCCCTGGTGGTGTGGCGGGACGAGGTCGGCATCCCGGAGGAGCGCATCGTCCGCCTGGGCGCGGACGACAACTTCTGGGACATGGGGGTCACCGGCCCCTGCGGCCCCTGTTCCGAGATCATCTACGACCAGGGGGCCGAGTTCGGCTGCGGCCGCCACGGAATGCGCGGTGGGCTGCGACTGCGACCGCTACCTGGAGCTGTGGAACCTGGTGTTCATGCAGTTCGAGCGGGACGCCGAGGGCGGGCTTACCCCCCTGCCAAAAAAGAACATCGACACCGGCATGGGCCTGGAGCGGGTGGCCTCGGTCCTGCAGGGCGTCACCAACAACTTCGACACCGACCTGCTGCGCTCGCTGATGGAGCGCATGGCCGGTCTGGCCGGCTTGGCCTACGGCGAGGACGGCAAACGGGATACCTCTCTGCGCATCGTGGCCGACCACTCGCGGGCCATGACCTTTCTCATCTCTGACGGCGTCCTCCCCTCCAACGAGGAGCGGGGCTACATCCTGCGCCGCATCATCCGGCGCGCCGTGCGTCACGGGCGCGGCCTGGGAGTGGACAAGGTCTTCCTGCCGGAGATGGTAGAGGGCGTGGTCGAGCTGATGGGCGACGCCTACCCCGACCTCCGTCGCAACCAGGCCTTCATCGTGAGCATGGTGCGGAGCGAGGAGGAGCGGTTCCTTCAGACCTTAAAGAGCGGCCTGGTCTACCTGGAGGACTCCCTTGCGTCCCTGAAGCGGGAAGGCAGGGAAACGGTCCCCGGCGAGGTGGCCTTCCACCTCCACGACACCCTGGGCTTCCCCCTCGAGCTGACGCGGGAGATCGCCTCGGAACAAGGCTTCACCCTCGACGAGGAGGGCTTCACCGGGTTGATGCTCCGGCAGAAGGAGCGGGCCCGCCAGGCGCGGGTGGATGAGGGCTACTCGGTGTCCGAGAAGGAGGTCTACCTGGAGGTGCTGGAGAACTTCGGGGTCACGCAGTTCGACGGCTATCAGGTCGACGAGGAACCGGCCGTGGTCAAGGCGATCATCTCAAGCGACCGCTTCGTCTCCGGCGCCTCGGCCGGCCACGAGGTGGAGGTGGTGCTGGACCGCACTCCCTTCTACGGCGAGATGGGCGGCCAGGTGGGAGACCGGGGCCGCCTCTATTCGGACCAGGTCGAGGTGGAGATAACAGACGTCAAGCGCCCTCTGAAGGGCCTCTTCGTCCACTTCGGCAAGGTCACCCGGGGCACCCTGGAGCCCGAGCTCAAGATCATCGCGGAGGTGGACGCGGAGCGCCGCGATGCCATCCGCCGCAACCATACCACCACCCACCTCATCCACCTGGCCCTGCGGGAGGTCCTGGGCGAGCACGCCAAGCAGGCGGGCTCCCTGGTCGACCCCGACCACCTGCGCTTCGACTTCACCCATTACGCCCAGCTGACGCCGGAGGAACTGCGCGAGATGGAGGCTGAGGTCAACCGCCTGGTGCTGGCCGACCTCCCGGTGCGCGCGTACTTCACCACCTACGACTACGCCCGCTCCATCGACGCCGTGGCCCTCTTCGGGGAGAAGTACGAGGAGCAGGTCAGGGTGGTGGAGGTGGACGAGGTCAGCCGGGAGCTGTGCGGCGGCACCCACGTCGGCCGTACCGGCGAGATCGGCCTGTGCCTCTTCACCTCCGAGGGCAGCGTGGGCGCCAGCCTGCGCCGGCTGGAGGCGGTCACCGGCACGGTCGCTTACGGCAGGGTCAAGGAGATGGCCGCCACCCTGGAGGGCGTCGCCGGTCTGGTCAAGGCGGACACCGGGCAGGTCCTGCCCCGCCTGGAGAGACTGCTGGAGCGTCAGCGGGAGCTGGAGAAGGAAGCGGAGAAGAGCTCGGTGCAGGCGCTCTCCGGCGTGCTGGAGGAAGTCCTGGAGAAGGGCGGCCGCTGGACCGACGGGAAGGCCACCGTGCTCACCGCCCGTGCCGGGCGGGTGCCCCGGGACCTCCTGCGCGACCTGGCCGACCGGGCCCTGGAAAGGATCAAGCCGGGCGTGGTGGCCCTGGTCTCCGAAGGCGAAAAGATCGACCTGGTGGTGGCGGTCTCCAAGGACCTGGTCGCCGCGGGCCTCAAGGCCGGTGAGTTGGTGAAGGCGGGCTCGGTCCCACTGGGCGGCAGCGGCGGCGGCAAGCCGCACATGGCGGTGGGGGGCGGCACCCGCCGGGAAGGCATCGACGAGGCCCTGGAGAAGGTGACGCAGGCGGCCGCCGCGGCCCTCGCCGCCAGCGATGCGTAAGATCGGGCTGGACCTGGGCTCGAGCCGCATCGGGGTGGCCCTCTCCGACCCCCTGGGCATACTGGCGTCCCCCTATGCCGTGCTCACGGACACCGACCCTGCCGCCCTGCGTGCCTACCTGGAGGACCTGGCCGCCCGCGAGGGTGCCGACGAGGTGGTCGTGGGCCTCCCGGTGACCCTGCGCGGCGAGGAGGGCGCCCAGGCGGACTGGGTGCGCGGATACGCCGCCGCCCTGGAGGGCATGGCCGGCATCAAGGTCACCTTCTACGACGAGCGGCTCACCAGCCGGGAGGCGCGCCGGCGCCTGCGGGAAGCGGGAACGTCCGGCGGGCGAGCGCGCGTCAAAACCGACAGTGCCGCCGCGGCGCTGCTGCTCGAGGCCTACCTGCAGTCGGAAAGGAGCTGATGGGGATCGCGCAGATACGGATCGCCGGAAAAAATTACACGGTGAAGAAAAGGTTCTACTTCATCGTAGCGGCGTTGGTCCTGCTGGTCCTCGCCGGCCGTGCTGGTCCCCCTCTTCTTCCATTACTTCTATCCCACCAAGGGCACCACCCCGGTGCACGTGCGCATCGAGGAAGGGGACACCGTCTCCTCCGTCGCCGCGCAGCTGGAGAGCAAGGGCATCATCACCTCCTCCACCATCTTCCGCATGATGGCCTGGTTCGGCTCGCGGGAGGGGAAGATCAAGGCGGGGGACTACATGCTCTTCACCGGCATGCACTACGGCGAGGTCTTCGACACGCTGGAGAAGGGCTCCAAGGTGGTGGCGAGGGTGACCATCCCCGAGGGGTTCACCGAGGAACAGGTGGCCACCCGCATCGGCAACACCGGCGCCATGACGGCGGAGGAGTTCCTCGCCGCGGCGTCGGAGGGCGGCTACGGGCTGTCCTGGCTGCCGCCCGGGCAGGAGGACAACCTGGAGGGCTTCCTCTTCCCCAAGACCTACGACCTCCTCGAGGGGATGGGTCCGCATGACGTGGTCAGCATGCTGCTCGCCCAGTTCCAGGCGGAGACGGACGGGCTGGACTGGAGCCTGGCGGAACAGCGCGGCCTCACCCCCTACCAGGTGGTGGTGGCGGCGTCCATCATCGAGCGGGAGGTGGTGGTGGCGGAGGAGCGCCCCCTGGTGGCCGCGGTCATCTACAACCGGCTCGCCAGGAACATGCGCCTGCAGATGTGCTCCACCGTGCAATACCTGCTTGCCGGAACAGAAAGACATCCTGACCTACGACGACCTGGAGATAGACTCGCCCTACAACACCTACCGGAACGCCGGGCTGCCGCCCGCGCCCATCTGCAACCCCGGCCTGGCCAGCATCGAGGCCGCCCTCCACCCCGCCCAGGTGGACTACCTCTACTTCGTGGCCACGGGCGAGGGCAACCGGCACTTCTTCACGGCCGACTACAACGAGTTCCTGCGGGCCAAGCAGCAGGCCCAGAACTGACGGCCAGGGCCGGCCGGACACCCGCGGACACCTGCGGATACCCGTGCAGGCGTCTACCGTACACCGCCTTTTCCATGTAGAATAGTCTCAAGACGCCGTCGCGGGCAGCCGGATGCGGCCCGCCGGATCTCGCCTGATCGAGGCGCTGGAAAAGGGAGAACCAGGCTTGGAAGAGGAACACCTCAAGGAAAGCATGCTCGCGCTGATGCAGACCCTCTCCTTCGTCAACCTGGCGAGCGAGGAGGTCATCGGCAAGGCCGCGCCCACCATGATGTACATCACCGGCAAGGACCTGGGGAAGGAAGAGGGGGACCGGCTCGACGTCACCGAGGACGTCGAGGAGGCCCTGCTCTCCATCTACGGCCCGCCGGGAGAGACGTGGAACGTGGAGCTGTGGAAGCATGTGGAGGAGGAGGAATTCGTCTTCGGCGAGGGCCTGGAGATGAAGATGCGCCTGCTTTACCGGGCCTGCCCGATACGGGAGGCCTGCCGGGCGGCCGGGGTGCGCATGGGCGGAGTGGTCTGCCAGATAACCCACGGCTTCGCGGCGGGCGCGCTGGAGCGCATCTTCGAGCGCAAGGTGGACATCAGGACCGAGCACATGGGGCCGGGGGCCTGCATGCTGGTCCTGGAGACGACGCTGGATTGAACCGGGGGAAGAGGAGTACATGAAGATAGCGGTGGCATCCTTGAGCGCCTGCCTGGGCTGCCAGCTGGCCATGCTGGACATGGGCGAGGGCGCCTTCGACCTCATGGGGGAGAACCAGTTCGTCTACGTGCCCTTCCTCATGGACAAGAAGAGCTTCTCCGAGTGCGACCTGGCCATCATCGAGGGCGGCATCCGGGACGAGCGCCAGTACGAGACGGCCACCGGCCTGCGCGACGTCGCCTCGCGGGTCATCGCCATCGGCAGCTGCGCCGTCTACGGCGGCGTGCCCGGCCTGGGCAACCAGCTCTCGGAGGAGGGGCTCTTCCGCCGCTCCTACGACGACCACGCCTTCGAAGGCCTGCCGGAGGGGCTGGGGCGCCTGCTTCCCCTCGACTCGTACATCCACGTCGACCTGAAGCTGCCCGGCTGCCCGCCGCCCCGCGAGGTCACCTCCTGGATCATCGCCAGGCTCTCGGGCAAGGGCGAAGGCCTGCAGTCGCCCCTGGCCGACGACGAGATGACCGTCTGTTCGGAATGCCGCCTGGACTGCGGCACCACGGCCGGGGAAGGCCTCAAGGACCTGCTGGCCTCGCAGCCCCGCCCGGACGAATGCCTGCTGGAACAGGGGTTCGTCTGCCTGGGGCCGGTGACGCGCGGCGGGTGCGGAGCGCGGTGCCCGGGCGGCTGGGGCGCGCCCTGCACCGGCTGCCGGGGCCCTTCCCTCCAGACGCTGCTGGAGCCCATCCACGACATCAGGCAGGACACCCTGCGCCGCCTGGCCAGGTCCACGGGCCTCGCCCGCAAGGAAGTGGAGGCCGCGCTGCCCGACGTGCCCCACACGTTTTTCAAGCATTGTTTCGCGGAGCCGCTGGAACGGAAGAAGCGGCGGGGAGGGACGGCCCGGTACCTCAAGCGGCTGGGCGAGACCCGCTGAGCCATAAGGAGAAAGGACGCGATTGGACCCGATCAGGATCGACCCGGTCACCCGGATAGCGGGGGACGCCTCCATCGAGATAGCCTTCGACGAGGCCAACAAGCTCGATGCCGTGCGCTTCCGCGCCTCCGGCTTCCGCGGCTTCGAGCGGCTGGTGCAGGGCGCGCGGCTGGAGAACCTGGTGCCGCTGGTCTCGCGTATCTGCGGCACGTGCTCCGTCTCCCACCAGGTGGCCGCCGCCCGCGCGGCCGAGAACGCGCTCAAGGTGAAGACGACGGACACGGCGGACCGGTTGAGGGAACTGGTGATGCTGGGGCACCTGCTGGCCAGCCACTCCCTCTCCCTCACCATGCACAGCCTGCCGGACCTGCTCTTCCCCACCTCCGACGTGGCGATACGGAACATCATCTCCATCTACCGCGTGGAGGAGGACATCGTGCGCAAGGTCTTCTCCCTGCGCGCCATGGGAGTGAAGGTGCTGGAGACCGTGGGCGGTGACCACGTCCACCCCGTGAGCATCGTTCCCGGGGGGATGCTCAAGCCACTCTCCGAGGAGAAGCGGCTGGAGCTCCTCGAGTACCTCACGCGCTCGGGGTCGCTGCTGGAGGAGATGTCCCGCCTCATCAAGATGCTCCTGAAGCGCAACACCGAACTGGTACAGACCCTGGGCGAGACCGAGACCAACCACCTGTCCCTGTGGAAGGAAGAAGGGCTGGCGCTGGCGGGAGGCAAGCTCCGCCTGGTCGACCCCTCCGGCGGAGTGGTGGAGGAGATCGAAGAGGCCGGGACGTTCGAGCGCCTGGCCGAGGGAGCCCTCCCGTATACCCAGGTCAAGACGGTCAGCATAGGGGAGGGGGCGCCCTTCCGCGTAGGCCCCCTGTCCCGGCTCAGCGTGGCCACCGGCCTGGGCACGGCCCAGGCGGAGGCCGAACTGGAGGAGCTCAAGGCCCAGTGGGGAGGGAAGCTCCAGAAGGTGCTGCTGGGCCACGCCGCGCGCATGATCGAGATGACCTACGCCTGGGAGCGCATGGTGGCCCTCCTGGGCGACACCTCCATCTCCGGTACGGACGTGAAGACCCCTGTAAAGGCGGCTCAGGGCACCGGGGTGGGAGTGGTGGAGTCCCCCGAGGGCACGCTGGCCTACTACCTTGAACTGGGGGAGACGGGAAGGGTGGAGAGGCTCAACATCCTCTCCCCCCTGCAGTGCAACATCCTCGCCATGCAGGAGAGCCTGAAGAGCGGCGCCCAGCAGATGGCCGAGGTGCTGGAGACCCAGGAGGTGATGCGCAACCGCCTGGAGATGGTGGTGCGCGCCTATTCCCCCTGCGTCCCCTGCGGTATACATTGAAGGTAAGGAATAAAGTTAGAGGAAGGCATTGACGATAAGCCCATGGACGAGGAAAGCAGCCAGGATAGTCATAGAGATCAGGGAGGCTTTCTGCCGCAAGTGCGGCGAATGCGTCGAGGCCTGCCCCGAGGCCCGGGACACCGAGAAGCCGGTGCTGGCCGGAGGCAGGGGGGAGACGGCCCGGGTGGCTTTCCTGGACAACTGCATCCTCTGCTTCAGTTGCGCGGAGGTCTGCCGGGGGCGCGCCATCAGCATCCAGGGCGCCAAGCGAGTGCCCCTGGCGGCGCAGGATATCGAGGTGAACGGTAAGGTCAGGGGGGAGTATTGAGGCGGAGGAGATAATTGATATTGGCAAAGGTAATTAACTTTTGTATAATTAAGCAACAGAAGTAACAGATAATAACAGCTAATATCTTTTATTATCTATGACGATTAAAATAATTTGGCGAAGTTGATTCGCAAAAGAGAGAGCCTGGCGGATAGGGAAGCCCTCTTTTTCCGGAAGGAGATGGTGTGGATTGGCAGATTTAAGAAGGATTCTCGAGGAACTGGTAGCCACTGGCACGGTGCGTTCCTGCCTCGTGGTGGGGAGAGACGGCTTCATCATCGAAACGGCCGGGGACGAATCCGGCCAGCTGGAAGCGGTGGGAGCCATCGCCCCTAGCTCACTCGGGGCGGCCGAGGTGATCGGGCTGGAGCTGGCCCAGGGGCCCATGGCCCAGGCCATGTTCGAGTTCGAGAAAGGGGCCATCCTGATGAGCGCGGTGGGAGCGGACGCCATCCTGGTATCCATCCTGCCCTCCGCCGCCAACCTCGGCAAGGCGCGCTACGACATCAGGAAGTTCATGCCCACCATAGAGAAGTCCCTGTAAGCGCAGGGGGGCGCCAAGGCACTCGATGCCTTTCGGGGGCACTCGAAGGGATCGGCCTTATAAGGTTTTGGAGGTGTATCAGTGGCTGATAGAGTCGAGAAGATCAATGCGATCCTGGGGGAGCTCAGAAACAACAGCGCGGACGTAGAAGCAGCGGTGCTCCTGAGCGGTGACGCCATGGCCCTGGCTTCCAACATCGGGGGGGACCTCGACGAGGACCAGATCAGCGCCATGAGCGCATCCGTGCTGAGCCTGGGCGAGCGGGCGGCCAGGGAACTGAAGCGGGGCGTACTGGACCAGGTCTACATCAAGGGAGACCTGGGGTACCTGCTGGTCATGAACTGCGGGCCGGAGGCCATCCTGGCGGTGCTGGTCAGTCCCCAAGCCAAGCTGGGGGTCCTCTTCATGGAGACGAAGAAGACCGCCGATGAGATCTCGCAGTTGTTCTGAGCGACCTGCGATCGAAGGAAAACAGGAGGTAGTCGCTTGGCAGAATCTAGAGAGGAAATGCTGCGAAGCGCTCTCACCGAGCTTATATCTCGCTCCGCCGAGGTCGATGCCGCAGCGGTGGTAAGCATGGACGGCCTGGTCATGGCCTCGGTGCTGCCCAACACGCTGGAAGAGGATCGCCTGGGAGCGATGTCCGCCGCCCTCCTCAGCCTGGGTGAACGTACCTCCGAGGAACTGGGGAGAGGTGAGCTGGCGCAGGTCTTCGTGGAGGGGAAGGCGGGATACGTCTTCCTGATGTCCGCGGGAGAGGACGCGGTGCTCACCGCCCTGGTGCGCAAAGGCAGCAAGCTGGGGCTGGTCCTTTACGACGTGAAAGGGGCCGCCACCAAGATCGCGGAGATCATCAAGCAGGAGTTTCGCATCGATTATGAATAGACGAGGGGCGGGTGACGCCCGCTCGAATTGGATGATGATGTAGTATGGCCTTAAAAGGTAGCCTCAAAGATTTCAGCCTCCCGGACCTCTTCCAGCTGCTCAACTTCAGCAAGAAGAACGGGACCCTGAACCTGCTGCGCGGCAACGCCAGGGGTTACGTCTGCTTCCGCAACGGCGAGGTCTTCTTCGCCACCACCAACTGGAAGAGGAAACCGCTGGGGGTCAAACTGCTGCAGGCGGGCATCGTCACCAAGGCACAGGTGGACGAGGCCCTCGAGCTGCAGAGGACCACGGCACGGGGCCAGAGGCTGGGCCAGCTGCTGATCAGGCTGGACTACCTGAGCAAGGACAAGCTCGAGCTCTTCGTGCAGGAGCAGATCCAGGACGCCGTCTTCGAGCTGCTCCGCTGGACGGAGGGCGAGTTCGAGTTCCAGCCCGGTGTGGTCTTCCCGGAGGAGGACATCGGCCTCTCCATCTCCACGGAAGAACTGATCATGGAGGGCTCGCGCCGCCTGGACGAGTGGAACCGCATCGAGAAAAAGATCCCCGACCTGGACGTGATCTTCCGGATGAAGTCCATGCAGGAGCGGGCCGCCGCCCAGATCAGCCTCACCCCGGAGGAGTGGATGGTCCTCACCTTCATCGACGGGGAGAGGACGGTCAAGGACGTGGTGGACCTGGCCGGTATGGGTACCCTGCAGACCTGCAAGATCGTCTACGGCCTCATCGCTTCCGGGCTGCTGGAGAACGTCACCGCGGGCATGTCCGACACCAAGGTGGAGCAGGAACTGGAGAGGATGGCCGAGGAGCTGATGCAGCTGGAGGAGAGGGTCATAGAGCGCCCCGGCTACATCAAGCGGGAAGACCTGGCCCCCCTGGACGAGGAAGGGGAAGAGGCCGCCGCCCCCGCCGCCCTGGTGGAGGAGGAGGCGCCGCAGGAGGAAGAGGAGACGGCCGCGCCCGTCGTGGAGGCGGTCCCCGAGGCCGGGTCCGAGGAGATCGAACTGGCCGAAGAGGTCCTGGCCGAGGTGGAGGAGATCGTCGAGGAGGTAGCCGAGGAAGAGGAACTGGCGGAGGAAGTGGCTGAAGCCGGTGAACCGGTCGGCGTCTCCGTCGTGGTGGAGGAAGAGGCCGCCCCCGAATCGATAGAGATGGAGTCCGCCCCCGAATCGATGGAAGTGGAGATCGACGAGGACCTCGAGGGGGAGATCCTCATCGAGGAGGTCCTGGCTGACGAGGAGGTCGTCGGGGTAGAGGAAGCTGAAGAGGTAGGGGAGATCGAGGGCCTCACCGAGGAGATCGCCGAGGAGATCCTGGCGGAAGAGGAGGCCGTAGAACCGGAGATCGAGGTGGGCGTGGTCGAAATGCCCGCCGTGGAGATAGAGGCGGAGGAGGAAGTCGTCGTCGAGCTGGAGCTCGAGGACCTGGTGGCCGAAGCCGCCGAACAGGTCGTGGAGATAGAGGCCGAGCCCGAAGCCGCCGAGGAGCTTGTCGTCGAAGCCGCCGAGGAGCTTGTCGTCGAAGCCGCCGAGGAGCCGGAAGCCGCCGCCGTGGAGGTCGACCCCGTCGAGGCCCTGGAAGCGGAGATGCTGGAAGGTGTGCTGGACGGGGAGATGCCGGTGGAAGGCATGCTGGGCCCGCCCGGGACTCGCGAGGAGGTCCGCAAGGAGATCGAGGCCGAGGCGGAAGGCCACATCACCGAGATGATGGGTCACACCCTCGAGGAGAGCGTGGAAGCCACCAGTGAACTCGAGCTGGGCGACAGGGAAGAGGAGCTCTCCATGCTCAAGGAGAAGATCTCCTCCCTTCTCCCCGAAGGCATGGACCTGGCCGAGGAGGAAAAGGCGGAAGCCCCCGGGGAAGAGGACCTCGAGGCGCCGGAGCCGCCCTCCTACCGTCACCGGAGCATGACCGACGAGAGCATCGAGGCGCAGGCAGCCAAGCGCGCCTACCTGGAGAAGAGGTACGGCAACATCGGCAAGCTGGCCGACCAGGGCGAGTTGGCCGAGATGGAGCCGGAAGATATACCGCTGGAATGGAGTGGCCACCTGGCCCGTACCACCCATAAGCACGAAGAGCCCACCGCCGGCCCCGAGTCGATCGAGCAGAGGGAGGAGGCCGCGGAGGAGGAAGCCGAGAAGGCGGGCCGGGGCATCGATCCCTCCAAGATCCTGGGGGCTGCCTTCAGGGTGGGAGAGCTCAAGGAGGACGAGAGCCGGACCCTCGGCCTGGACGAGCAGATGGTCGACCTCGCCAGGTCCACGGGCTCGATGTCCGTGGAGGACCTGGTGGAAGAGGTCGAGCCGGAAACCACCGCGGACCTGACCGACATAGTCCGCGACCGCATGGACGAGATGGAGGCCTCCGTCGCCACCGTTGACAGGGAGGCTCCCGAGCAGGTCCTGGGAGTGTCGGAGGACCTCGAGCGGTTCTCCCCGCCCGCGGGGGGCGTGCTGGAAGGCCTGCCCCGTGAGGTCGGCTTCACGGCCGACAGGGATCCCATTGAGCTCCTCGAGGAAGAGATGCTGGTGGACTTGTCGGAGGGGGAGGACGGCGAGGGGGTTGCCGCCATGCCTGCAGCCACCGTCGTCGAGGAAGCTCTCGTGCCCGAGGCGCCGGCCGCGGCGGCGGCTCCGGCCGTGGACGACACCTTCCTCCGCATCGAGGAACTGGAACTGGACATGCTGGAGGACGTGGTGGAAGAGGAGCTGCTGGAGCTGAGAGCGGCCGAAGCGCAGACAGCGGCGGTGGTGGAGGCGGAGTTCCAGGAGGAAGAGGCCGCATACCCGGCCGAGGAAGCCATGGTGCCGGTGGAGGTCGCAGCCGTTAGCGGAGGCGTGTCGGCGGGCCCCATGAGTGTCAGCGAGCTGGAGGCGGATATGCTCGTGGATTACGTGGCGGGGGAGGGGGCCGAGGAGGCCTCGACGGCCACGCAGGAACAACCCCGCCAGCAGGTGTCGGAGGAGCTCGAGGGCCTGGAGGACGACCTGGAGGCACTGGAGAGAGAGCTTTTCACGGACCAGGAAGTCTCGCTGGAAGAAGACATCCTCACCGATATCGAGGAGATAGAGAAGAGCCTGACCCAGGAGGAAGCCGTGGCGGAAGCGCCCGCGCCTCCGGTGGCCGAAGCGCCCGCGCCTCCGGTGGCCGAAGCGCCCGCGCCTCCGGTGTCAGAGGAGGAGATGTTCGAGCGCTTCATAGAGATGCCCGAGCTGGTGGAAGAAGCGCCGGTGGCCGAAGCGCCCGCCCCGCCCGAGACCGCCGTCGAGCCGGAAGCGCCGGTGGCGTCCGAGCTGGACATGCTGGAGCGTTTCGTAGAGGTCCCCGAGCTGGTGGAGGAAGCGCCGGTGGCCGAAGCGCCCGCCCCGCCCGAGACCGCCGTCGAGCCCGAAGCGGCGATGGCGACCGAACTGGACATGCTGGAGAGCATCATCGAGGAGCCGGAAGCGCCGGTGGCCGAAGCGCCCGCCCCGCCCGGACCCGTCGTCGAGCCCGAGGCGGCGATGGCGTCCGAGCTGGACATGCTGGAGCGCATCATCGAGGAGCCGGAAGCGCCGGTGGCGTCCGAGCTGGACATGCTGGAGCGCATCATCGAGGAACCGGTGCGCCGGGGCCGAAGCGCCCGCCCCGCCGGACCCGCCGTCGAGCCCGAAGCGGCCATGGCGTCCGAGCTGGACATGCTGGAGCGCATCATCGAGGAGCCGGAAGCGCCGGTGGCGTCCGAGCTGGACATGCTGGAGCGCATCATCGAGGAACCGGTAGCGCCGGTGGCCGAAGCGCCCGCCCCGCCCGGACCCGCCGTCGAGCCCGAAGCGGCGATGGCGTCCGAGCTGGACATGCTGGAGCGCATCATCGAGGAACCGGTAGCGCCGGTGGCCGAAGCGCCCGCCCCGCCCGGACCCGCCGTCGAGCCCGAAGCGGCGATGGCGAGCGAGCTGGACATGCTGGAGCGCATCATCGAGGAACCGGTAGCGCCGGTGGCCGAAGCGCCCGCGCCGCCGGTGGCCGAAGCGCCCGCCGCCCGACCGGTGGCCGAAGCGCCCGGCACGGCGCAGGCTCCGGTGGAGGCGCCTCCCGTACCCGCCCCGGTTGAAGCCGTTCCAAAAACCCCCGAGGTAAAAGAGGAGCCCGCGACGAAGATATTGGATGAACCGGAGGTGGCGGCCGCGCCACAGGCGGCGGAAGCGGTTCCTCAGCCGCAGGCCGCGCCTTACGCGGGACCGCAGGACTCCTTCGATGGAGGCTCTTTCTCGCTGGAGCGGGAACTGGCCGAATTGACAGGCGTCGGGGCTCCCCAGCCCACCAAGAAGATAAAGATACCGGTGAAGCCCGGAAAGGAAGGAGAAGCACAGATGCAGGAGATGGCCAAGGGAAAACCGGTCCCCAAGGTGAAGCGCGATAAAACAGTGACCAAGGGTATCATCGTGCGCATCATCGACGGTATCAAGAAGCTTTAAGGAGTAGTATAGTTGCGCTCATTCAAGATCGTGGTGACCGGTCCGTTCTCAGCCGGTAAAACGACTTTCATCAAGACCATCTCGGAGATAGCCATCGTCTCGACCGAGAGGTCCATCTCCGACCATACCCGGTCGGTCAAGCAGGAGACCACCGTGGCCATGGACTTCGGCCGCATCACCATATCCAAGGACATCGTCCTGTACCTCTTCGGCACGCCGGGCCAGGAGCGTTTCGACTTCATGTGGCAGATACTCTCGGAGGGCATGCTCGGGTACATCGTGATGGTCGACGCGTCCAAGGAGGAGACCTTCGCGGAGGCCCGCCGCATCCTGGAGTTCTTCGCCACCCTGTCCGATTCCCCGTACGTCATCGGGGCCACGCGCATCCCGGACAACGACAAGAACTCGGCCATCGAAAAGCTCCGCAAGGATTTGAACATGGACGGAGAGATCCAGATCATCTCCTGCAACTCCATGGAGAAGGAAGACGTCAAAAAGGTCCTCCTGGGCCTGCTCTACGACATCCTCAAGACGCTCGACAAGTAACCACCCCGAACCATCGCGGGCGCCGGGCCCGACCCGCGCCGCCGGCCTGCGTGCGCCCTCCGGTGCCGGCCGGACAAGACCGGCTCCCGAGGGTTTATAATAATCAGGGAGGAAAGGAGCGGGGAAACCCCCATGACCATAAACGGAGAGACCATCCTGACGGGCCTTATAGGGAGCGACATCCGCCGTTCACCCTCGCCGGCCATGTTCAACGCCGCCTTCCGGCACCTGGGGATGGACTGGGCCTACCTGCCCCTCAGGGTGGCCGGGGACCGGCTGGCGGAAGCGCTGCCGGGGCTGCGGGCAGCGGGGTTCTCCGGGGTGAACGTGACCATCCCCCACAAGCTGGAGGCCGCCGCCCTGGCGGACGTTCTCGAGGGCGATGCCGCCAGGCTGCGCTCCGTCAACACGCTGCGTTTTGAAGACGGCCGTACCATTGGTTATAATACTGATGCCGCGGGCCTGGAGCGCTCCCTCAGGGAGGCGGGCGTGGACGTTTCCGGCCCCGTCCTCATCGTCGGAGCCGGCGGCGCCGCCCGAGCCGCCGCCCTGGCGCTGTCCCGGCTGGGAGCCGGTGAACTGCACATCCTCAACCGGAGCCGGCCCAGGGCGGAAGAGTTCGAGCGACTCGTAAAGCACGAGGGCATCTTTGACGAAACATATGTAGAGGAATATGGCGGAATCGGCGCACGGGTCCTGGCGGAATGCTCCTGTGTAGTGAATTCCACCCCCCTGGCTCGAGGTATGCCGGGCGAGTCGCCGCTCGACTACGGCGGCTTCCGGCCCGGGCAGGCGGCCGTCGATCTCGGCTACCTGCAATACCGGTCGGCCTTCCTGCGGGCGGCGGAGGAGCGGGGAGCGCTCGCCATCAACGGACGCCCCATGCTCCTTTACCAGGCGGCGGAAGCATTCCGGATCTGGACCGGGGCCGAGGCGCCCCTGCCCTCGATGCGCCTGGCGCTGGAGGAAGAGTTGATGGAACGACAAGCGCGCGAACGCCGCGCGGGAGGACGGGATGGAGAAGCCTAAGCAGGACAAGCTGGGCCAGATACTACTGCAGAACAAGATCATCAGCGAGGACCAGTTGGCCGAGGCGCTGGAGAAGCAGCAGGCGAGCGGCAAGTCGCTGGGACGCGTGCTCATCGAGATGAAGATGGTCAGCGAGGGCGCGCTCACCGCCATCCTGGCGCAGCAGATCGGCATGAAATACGTCGATCTCGGCAACTTCCAGGTGGACATCTCGGCCACGGCCCTCATCGACGCCGACACCGCCCGTAAGTACAGCATCATCCCCATCTCCTTCGACGACGGCAAGCTCCTGGTGGCCATGGCCGATCCCACCAACGTCTTCGCGCTGGACGACATCCGCATCATGACCAACATGGAGGTGGAGCCGGCCGTCAGCACCAAGGACGACATCGTCAGCGCCATCAACCGCTACTGCCAGACCGACACCAACATCGACATGGCCGACGCCGGGATGGCCGATGAGGACCTGGATGACGACGACGTCATCGGGGAAGAGGCCCCCATCGTGAAGTACGTGAACCTGCTCATCAGCGAGGGCGTGCAGGAGCGGGCCTCGGACATCCACATCGAGCCCATGGACACGGACGTGCGCATCCGCTACCGCATCGACGGAGTGCTGCACGAGATCAGGCGCTCCCCCAAGAAGCTGCAGGCCGGCGTGGTGGCCAGGATCAAGGTCATGTCGGACATGAACATCGCCGAAAAGCGGCTCCCCCAGGACGGCCGGGCCGCCATGGACGTGCGGGGCAAGCCCATCGACCTGCGCGTGGCGTCCCTGCCCACCATCCACGGGGAAAAGGTGGTGCTGCGCATCCTGGACAAGAGCAACTCGCTGATGACCCTGGAGGAACTGGGGTTCACTCCCACCCTCATGGCCAAGTTCCGGGAGAGCTTCTCCAAGCCCTACGGCACCATCATGGTCACCGGTCCCACGGGCAGCGGCAAGACCACCACCCTCTACGCCACCCTGAACATCCTGAACGAGGTCGCCAAGAACATCATGACCGTCGAGGACCCGGTGGAGTACCGGCTGCCCCTCATCAACCAGGTGCAGGTGAACTACCGGGCCAAGCTGACCTTCGCGGCGGCCCTGCGCTCCTTCCTCCGCTGCGACCCCGACATCCTCATGATCGGTGAGATCCGTGACCCCGAATCGGCGCAGATCGCCATCGAGTCCGCCCTCACCGGCCACCTGGTGCTGGCCACCCTGCATACCAACGACGCCCCCAGCGCCCTCACCCGCCTGCTGGAGATGGGCATCGAGCCCTTCCTCATCGCATCGGCCATGGACTGCGTCTCCTCGCAGCGCCTGGCCCGCAAGCTGTGCGACCGGTGCAAGGAACAGTACGAGCCGGACGAGAAGTACCTCGAGGAGGTCAAGTTCCCCATGGAGGACAACCCGGTCTTTTACAAGCCGGTGGGCTGCCCCGCCTGCAACAACACGGGTTTCCGCGGGCGCGTGGGGTTGTTCGAGGTGCTGCGGGTGAGTGAGGACATAGAGAAGCTGGTGGCGAAGAACTCCCCGACCGTGGAGATAGCCAAGCTGGCCCGGGAGGAGGGCATGGTGACCTTGCGGGAAGACGGGTTGCTCAAGGTCGGCATGGGCATCACCTCCCTGGACGAGGTGCTGAGGGTGGTCATGTAACCCATGCTTTACAGCCGGGGTTGGTCTATAATGTGTTTATTGCCGGCGGGCCGGATAAGGGAGGTTAAAATTGTCCACGACTAAGAAGAAGACCGACATCAACGAACTGCTGGAGGAGGTCCTGGTCCGAGGAGCCTCCGACCTCCATATCACCGTGGGGGCCCCTCCGGTGATGCGCATCAACGGGGTGTTGCAGCGCATCGAGGAGTATCCCCGCCTGACCGGCAACGATACCCGTGACATGATCTACAGCATCCTCACGGCGCGGCAGCGGGAGCAGCTGGAAGCCAACCTGGAGTACGACCTCTCCTACTCGGTGCCGGGCAGCGCCCGTTTCCGGGTCAACGCCTACTTCCAGAGGAACAGCCTGGGCGCCGCTTTCCGTATCATCCCTTACCGCATCAAGACGGTGGAGGAGCTGAACATGCCCCCGGTGATCAAGGAGCTGTCCCAGCTGCCGCGCGGGTTCATCCTGGTGACCGGGCCTACCGGTCAGGGCAAGTCCACCACCCTGGCCGCCATCATCGACCTGATCAACGAGACCCGCAACGAGCATATCATCACGGTGGAGGACCCCATCGAGTTCCTCCACGTCCACAAGCGCTGCATCATCAACCAGAGGGAAGTGGGGGCCGACACCCACTCCTTCTCCAACGCCCTCAAGTACGTGCTGCGCCAGGACCCCGACGTCATCCTGGTGGGGGAGATGCGCGACCTCGAGACCATCTCCACCGCCCTGACCGCGGCCGAGACCGGACACCTGGTGTTTCGCCACCCTGCACACCCAGGACGCTCCCCAGACCGTCGACCGCATCATCGACGTCTTCCCCACCTACCAGCAGCAGCAGGTCAGGCTGCAGCTGGCCGGCACCATCCAGGCCATCATCACCCAGCAGCTGCTCCCCACCCGGGACGGCAAGGGGCGGGTGCCGTCGGTGGAGATCATGATCGCCACCTCGGCCATCCGCAACATGATCCGCGAGGCCAAGTCGCACCAGATCTACTCGGCCATGCAGGCCGGCGGGCAGTACCGCATGCAGACCATGGACAGCTCCATCGCCGCCCTCTACAAGAACGGCATCATCTCCTACGACATCGCCATGGCCAGGTGCGCCAACCGCGACGAGATGACCAACATGATCAGCTGACCGGGGGGTGCGCGGTCATGTCAGGCATTGCCCTGGAAGCCAGGGAAGTAGACAAGAGTTACAGGGTGGGGGCGCGGCGCGACCGCCGGCCGGCCCTGAACGGCCTGAGTTTCTCCCTTTCCGAGGGAAAGGTGATGGGTCTGCTCGGCCCCAACGGCGCCGGCAAGACCACCGCCTTGAAGATAATCATGGACTTCCTCACGCCGGACTCGGGCGAGGTAGATATCTTCGGGAAGGACTGGCGGGACCCGGCAGCCCGCGGCCGCGTGGGCTTTCTGCCCGAGCAGCCCTACTTCCACTACTACCTGACGCCCCGCCGCGTCCTGCGCTACCTGGGGAAGCTGCTGTACATGTCCAATGCGGAGATCGAGACCCGCGTCACCCACCTGCTCCCACAGGTGGGCCTGGGGAAGGAAGGCGACCTGGCCCTCAGCCGTTTCTCCAAGGGTATGCTGCAGCGGCTGGGCATCGCCCAGGCGCTGTTCAACCGGCCCGATCTACTGGTCCTGGACGAGCCCTCGACGGGACTGGACCCCCTGGGGAAGATGGAGGTCCGCAAGATACTCTCGGACGCGAGGGAGCAGGGGGCGACCATCCTCTTAAGCTCCCACCAGCTCTCCGAGGTCGAGGAGATCTGCGACCAGCTCTGCATCATCGACAGGGGCCGGGAGGTGGCCCAGGGCTCCATACCGGAACTGCTCGGCCGGGAAGAGCGCTACGAGGTGGCCCTGGAACGCGGTGTCGAGCTGACCGAACAGGCCGCCGGGCAACTGGCGGTGGAACGGAGCGACGAGGGCAGGACACTCTCCTTTCCCAGCGGCAACCTGGACGAGGTCCTGAGGCTGCTGGCGCAGCAGGAGGCGCGCATCCTCTCCGTCAGGCCGCGGCGCATCACCCTGGAGGAGTTCTTCCTGGCGCACGTGGAGAGCCGGAGCGAGGTCGTCTGAGTTGAAGACCAGGGCGTTCGCGGCCATCGTCTCAAGCGTCATATCCGACGCGATGCATCGCAAGTTCTACTACGTCCTGGTGGCCCTGACCCTGCTGCTGGTGCTGATGATCCCGGTGCTCCCCAGCGCCCGGGTGGGCGTGCAGATAGACCTGATGCGCGACGGCTTTCTGGGCCTGGTGTCGCTGATGTCCTTCCTGCTGGCGGTGATCATGGCGGCAGGGGTCATCTCGGTGGAGCTGGAGAAGCGCATGGCCTACTACATCCTCTCCAAGCCCATCTCCCGCTGGACCTACTACACGGCCAAGTACGCGGGGGTGCTGCTGGTGGTGGCGGCCACCCTGGTCTTCTCCTGGGTGCTGGTGGTCGGCTTCATCTACATCAAGTTCAGCGTGTTCAACCCGGGCATCTACGTGGCCCTGCTGGCCATCTTCCTGGAGTCGGCCATCCTGGCCGCCTTCACCCTCATGCTCACCACCTTCGCCAGCCCGGTGGTCTCGTTCTTCGGCACCCTGGTCTTCTACGTGGTCTGCCACCTCAAGGGCGAGTACCTCTACGATATCATGTCGGACCCGGGCCGCAACGTCCTGGCGCGGGGGGTGAGCGGCCTGTTCTATTACATCCTGCCCAACCTCGGCTTCTTCAACATCAACCAGACGGTGGCCCACGGGGAGCGGGTCTTCCCCGTCAGCGCGCTGGACCTGCTGATGCTGGTCATGCTGGCCGCCGCCTTCTCATGCGTCTTGATACTGATAGGCGGGACGATATTCAGGAGGAAGGAGATTTGAGAAGGACGGCCCTGGTGTGCGCGCTCATCGTGGCGCTGCTCCTCACCGCCTCCCTGGCCCAGGCGGCGCTCCAGCGTTCCTCGCTGGGGAGCGGGGAGGGGGGAGCGGGACGCCGCCCTGTCCCAGGTCGATTTCCTGGAGTTCCTGGGCGGGGTGAGGCAGTTCATGGGCTACACCATCTGGGCGCGCATCGACGCCATCCACCACGGGTACTACGGGGACCTCTACGAGGAGACCGAACTGGTCCCCTACTATTTCATCATCAGCTGGCTCGACCCCCACTTCACCGACGCCTACTACGTCGGCGGGTTCATCATCTTCCAGCAGGGCCAGGAGGAGCGGGCCATCGAGTTCGCCCGGCAGGGCATCGACGCCAACCCCGACGCGGGCGACCTCTACGTGAGCCTGGGAGACCTCTACATGAGGCAGGGGCGGTACGAGCTGGCCCGGGAGACGTTCCGGGAGGCCCTGGGCAAGGACTTCGAGCTGCTGGACGAAGCCTACGTCATGTACAGCATCGCCGCCGCCAGCCAGGCCATGGGGGACCTGGAGGGGGCGGTCTCCGCCAAGCTGCGGCTGCTGGACACCTACCGCATGGTCCTGGTCCGCCCCGACCTCGACCCCGGAAGCCCACGACTACTTCGTGCAGAAGGTCAACCAGCTGGCGGACGAGATCAGGGCGCTGGAGGATGAGATGGCGGCGCAGGCCGGAGAGGATGCGGGGATGTGAGAGGAGCCCGCGGGCGGGCTTTCTGTTAATTCTGTAAACTAGTTGACAAGAGTGATATTATTGTTGTAAAAGTTAATTAAAGTTCTTTTGCGCCAAGGCCGAAAACCTATCTGTGGTTTCAGTTGAAAGGGGATGAACGGGCGCATGGCTCAGACCTTTACCTACCGGGTCAGGGACCGCCAGGGAAAGATCATCACCGGCAGTCTCGAGGCCGAGAGCGAGGAAACCGTATCGCAGCGGCTCCGCCAGATGGGATACTTCGTCATCGGCATCGAGGCGGAGAAGAAGTCCATGGCCAAGAAGGAACTGCACATCTTCAAGCCGAAGGTCAAGGCGAAGGACATCACCGTATTCACCCGCCAGTTCGCCACCATGATCAACGCCGGCCTGCCCCTGGTGAAGTGCCTGAACATCCTCTCCGAGCAGACCGAGAACCCCATGCTGGCGGAGATCGTCACCGACGTCCAGCACGAGGTGGAGATGGGGCGCTCCCTCTCCGAGGCCCTGGGCAAGCACCCCGACACCTTCAAGCAGTTGTACACCAGCATGGTCAAGGCCGGCGAGATCGGCGGCGTCCTGGACGACGTGCTGCTGCGCATCGCCAACACCCTGGAGTCGGAAGCCGAGATAAAGCGGAGCATCAAGTCGGCCATGACCTACCCCATCGCCATGCTCGGCATCTCCATGTTGCTGTTGGTGGTCATGATCATCTTCGTGGTCCCCACCTTCGAGAAGATGTTCAAGCAGATGGGCGCCACGCTCCCCGCCCTCACCGCCGCCATCGTCAGGCTTGAGCCACTTCATGACCAGCTGGAAAGGGGCTCGTAGTGCGGTCGGCGTGTCGTGGGGCTTTATCTTCTTTAAGAAGTGGACGAAGACGGAGAGAGGGCGCAGGAAGATCGACGCCGTCAAGCTCAAGCTCCCCGTCTTCGGCGACCTCCTCCACAAGATGACCATGAGCCGCTTCTCGCGCACCCTGGGCACCCTGGTCTCCTCCGGCGTGCCCATCCTGCAGGCGCTGGAGATCACCGCCGACACCGTGGGCAACGTCCTGGTGGCGGACGCCGTGCGACGACGTGCGGACGGGGGTCAAGGAGGGCGAGTCCATCGCCCGCCCCCTGGCCAGCAGCCCCCTCTTCCCGCCCATGGTCACCCAGATGCTGGCCATCGGGGAGGAGACCGGCGCCCTGGACACCATGCTCAACAAGGTAGCCGACTTCTACGACTCGGAGATCTCGGCCACCGTCGAGTCCCTTACCGCCCTGCTGGAGCCCCTGCTCATGGCGGGGCTGGGCGCCGTCGTGGGGACCATCGTCATCGCCCTGTACATGCCCATATTCTCCCTGATCTCCAAGTTCGCCAAGTGAGCTGGCATGACCGGGCCGCTCCAGCGGGCGGACAACCCTAATCCACAAAAAAAGGGATAAAGCTGTTAAGTACTGATGCGTTACGTCCGATACAATTCTATGAAAGAGCAGAAAAGAGGATGCGAGAAGCTTATGGGAGGAGGTGAAAGAGATATGAAGAGGCAAGAAGGTTTCACCCTGATCGAGTTGATGGTCGTTATTCTTATCATCGGTATCTTGGTCGCTATCGCCGTGCCCGTTTTCTTCAGCGCCCGGTCGAGCGCTCAGGCGGGCGCGTGCCAGGACAACCTGAGGACCATCGACGGAGCGATCATGCAGTACAGCGCGGCGACCGGAGGAGCTTACCCGGCTGGACGTGGTCAGCCATGGTGCCCAACTACCTGGCGGTCCGACCTGCGGGACGCCCGAGTGCCCGGTGGCGGGAGCTACCTACTCGCCTGGCAACGGAACACCGCCGCGCGCCGTATGCCCCTACGCCACCGACCCCACACCTATTAAACCGGCGTAATGGCGAGCAGAAGTGCGATTTCGCGAAGGGGCCCGGAAACGGGCCCCTTCCGCTTTCCCCGGAAAAGTAGGGCGGCGGACGGCGCGGTTGCGCTATAATCAGGGCGATATGTTGCCGAAAATATTCTTTTCCGTCGCCGTCTTCCTGACGGGCATCGCCATGGGGAGCTTCGCCAACGTGGTCATCTACAGGGTGCCGCGGGGGCTGTCCATCGTCAAGCCCCGCTCCTTCTGCCCCGGGTGCTCCACCCCCATCAGCTCCTTCGACAACCTGCCCCTGGTGAGCTGGCTGGTCCTGCGCGGGCGCTGCCGCCACTGCGGCTGCCCCATCTCCCCCAGGTATTTCCTGGTGGAGCTGGCGGCCGGCGCTCATGTACGTGGCGGTCTTCGCCCACTTCGGCTTCGGCTGGGACGCCTTCCTCATCCCGTACCTACTCCTGGTGACGGTCACGCTGATCGTGGGCGTCATCGACATCGAGGAGCAGATCATCCCCAACGTGATCATCCTGCCGGCCCTGCTGGCCGGGCTGGCCGCGGCCGGCATCATCGCCCTGGCGCGCGGGGACTGGGGCATCCTGGCCGAGCAGGTGGCGGGGATGCTCATCGGCGGGGTGCCGCTGGGCCTGGTGGCCCTGCTCATACCCCGCGGCATGGGGATGGGCGACGCCAAGCTGATGGCCTTTGTCGGCGTCATCCTCGGCTGGAAGGTCATCCCCGCCATCTTCCTGGGCTTCCTCACCGGGGTCCTGTGGGTCATCGTCCCCCTGGTGACGGGGAAGAAGGGCCTGAAGGACCGGATACCCTTCGGCCCTTTCCTGGTGCTGGGGAGCTGGATCTCCATCTTCGCGGGGGGCTGGATCGTCGAGCTGTACCGCGCCACCCTGCGCGGCTGACCCCGCCTGCTGTTATGAAAATAGATTTAAATAAACTATTGACAAGTATTGATATTTATTTATAATAGTGTTAGTGATGTTGAAAGATTTAAATTGTGCTAAAGGATGTAACTGAAGTTGACGAAAGGAAGTATTGACAATTTAAATCGATTCGTGTTAATTTAAGGCTCTCTCGTTAAAGGCATATTAAAGGTTAGGTCCGAGTTCAACGGGTTATAACAGGCCGAACAGGCAGGCGTCGAGTCCCCAACCGGAAAGGCCAGGGATTGGAAGAGATGAGAGACAAGATCAGCAACAAGCTACTGACGGTAAACGAGGTTGCGAGTATCTTGAGGGTATCCAACATGACCGTCTACCGGCTGGTCAAGGGAGGCCAGATCCCGGCCATCCGCGTGGGCAAGAACTACCGCATCAAGGAAAGCGACGTGAACAAGTACCTCACCAAGGGTTCGTGAGGGACGCCGATAGCGGGAGATGAAGATGAGTCCTAAAAAGAAATCGACGGCGATCGGGTTGGACATCAGCAACAGTTCGGTCAAGGTCGCGGAGATCGAGATCGACAGGGGAGACGCCATCCTGACCAACCTGGGCATCATCCACCTGCCGGAGGGCATCATCCGCGACGGCGAGATCGAGGACCCGGAGTCCCTCTCCAACCTCATCAAGGACCTGTGGGCCCGCTCGGGCATCAAGGGGAAGAAGGTCATCCTGGGCATCGCCAACCAGAAGGTCATCGTGCGGCCCATCGAGCTCCCTTACATGGAGCGGGAGGAGCTGGACAACGCCCTCCGCTTCCAGGTGCAGGAGTTCATCCCCATTCCCACCGAGGACGCCATCCTGGACTTCGAGGTCATCGAGGAGTTCATGACGGCCGAGGAGGAGCGGATGCTGACGGTGCTGCTGGTGGCGGCCCACCGGGACATGATCCAGAGCTACGTGGGTGCCCTGCAGGGCGCCGGGCTGGCCCTCTCGGCCATCGACCTTAAGGCCTTCGCCCTTCCGCGCTCCCTCCTCAAGCGGGAGTACCAGCTCGGGGAAGAGGGCGGGGAAGAGGAGAGCACCTGCATCGTCAACGTGGGCGCGGGCGTGACCAACATCGTCATCCTCAAGGAAAAGACCCCCCGCTTTGCCCGCTTCCTGCTGCGGGGAGGCAACGATTTCACGTCCGTCCTCATCGACCGCATGGACCTGGAACTGGGCGAGGCGGAGGAGATCCGTACCGGCAAGCTGGCCAACCCCGAAGCCAACAAGATGCTGCAGCAGGAGATCTTCAACTTCGTGGGCGAGGTCCGCCGCTCCATCGATTACTACGTGGCACAGACCCAGGAGAGGAACCTCACCAGGGTCATCCTCTCCGGCAGCGGGTCCAAGACCCTCAACCTTCCCCAGGAGATGAACCGGGGGCTGCGGCTGCCGGTGGAGATGGGCATGCCCTTCCAGAACCTGCAGCTGGGCAAGCTGGCTTTCACGCCGGAGGAACTGGCGGACATCGAGCCGTCGGTGGCGGTCTGTACAGGCCTGGCCCTGAGGGAGGTGCTTGAATAATGACACGCATCAACCTGCTGCCTCCGGAGATAAAGGGCAAGGCGGAAAAGGTAAACATCGTCCCCTGGGTGATCATCTCGCTGCTGGTGGTCATAGTCGTGGTCGGCGGGCTGTGGTTCTACTTCCACAGCCAGGTCTCCGACAGGGAGGACAAGCTCAAGGCCGCCCAGCGCGACCTGACCGACCTGAAGAAGACGGTGGAGGAGCCCTTGCAGGCTTTCGAAGCCCAGGCCGCCAAGCTCAAGAGCGTCCAGGACCTCTACTCCGCCTGCAACGTGGGGCGCGTGGGATGGGCCAGCATGCTCAACGACCTGGCCCTGTACGTGCCGGAGGGCCTGACCACCGCCTCAACCCCACCGCTCCGGCCATCTGGCTGACCCACCTGGCCATCGACGCCACGGCGCTGGAGAAGGACCTGCCGCCGATAACCGCAGCACCACGCACCAGCCCCATCGTCATCGAGGGGTACGCGGCGCCCGCGTGGCTGTGCATCCAGACCTGGCTGCCCCGGGCCTCAGCGACTTCAAGGCGCACGGGTTCCTCGACGCCTACCCGTACTATTATTACTTCCGCGGGCAACCCAAGGTGGCGGAGTTCTTCGTCCGCCTGCACAACATGGAGGAATGGAGCAACCTGTGGATAGAGGAGTCGATCCAGGAGTCCATCACCATCACCTACACCACCGTCACCACCGACGCCACCACCGGCGCGTCGACCACTAACCAGAACTCCTACGATGACTGGGCCATCAAGTTCACCATCAACGGTTTCTGGGACAGCGAGAAGGCCCCCTGGGAGAACAAGACCAAGAGCGCTGACACGCACCCGCGACCAGCTACCACTCCCAGCATCACCACGACTTCCGGAGGTGGTGGCCAATGAAGATCGACCCGCGCTACTACATCATCCTGGTCATAGTGGTGGCCGTGGTGCTGGCCGTGGTGCTGGGGTTCCTCCTGGTGATGCCGGAGAAGAACAAGGTCGGCAAGACCGACGAGCAGATCGCCAAGGCCAAGGCGGACTACAAGACTGAATTAGGCCGCCAGACGCAACTGCAGACCTACCAGAAGGACCCGGAGCAGTTCCGGCGCCAGGTCGACGCCCTGAAGGACAAGATCCCGGAGAACGTGGACCTGGCCGACGTGGTCCAGCAACTCGACTACTGCGCCGAAAAGGGCGGGCTCGACTTCTACAGCTTCACGCCGGACCTGCCCGTCCAGACCACCAGCTTCTACGTGTTCAACGTCGAGACGGTGTTCCACGGGCGCTACTTCAACCTGGTGGAGTTCTTCAACCATATCGAGAGGCTGCCGCGGACCATCAAGCCGGTCTACCTCGAGGTGCTGCCCGGAGACGATGGCCTGCCTTACCTGGAGATCAGGATAACCTTCCGGGTGTTCTTCACCACCCCCGAGAACGTGGAGCTGATGCTGGAGTCGACGGCGCCCGCGTCGAGCGGGGGCGACGTCCTCGGGCACCACGTCGGAATGATGAGATGATGGACTTCGACGAGCCGAGTTGATTTGCTGACCGAGGTGGTTACGATGAAGGGAAAAGCGGAGAAGATGAGGAAGATGGTCCGGGAACGCGGCGGTGAACTGGACGCGAGGAAGCTCAGGCTGCCCGGCAGCCTGGCGCTGGCGCTGGTCATCTCCATAATCTTCCTGGCCGCCGCCTCCGGGGGCGCCGACCAGGGCGGCCGTCGACAGGTCGCTGGCCCAGTCGCTGGCCCCGGGACAGGCGCAGGGCGAGGCCCTGGACTCCCAGGCCATCGTCTCCCGGGCGGTGGAGCAGCGCTTCAACATCCAGCTGGTGGAGACCACCTATCCCGGGGAGATACCCTATTCGGACGTCTGGGTCCTCAACGACCCGTTCCTGCCGCTGATGGGAGAGGTCGGGGCGCTCATCGACAACGAAGGGACGCTCGACTCCAAGCTGGGGTTGATGCTGGACCGCACCCTGACCGACTCAGCCGCGGCGACCTCGGCCCCCGCCTCCACCCCCTCGAGCTCGGTGCCGACCACCGCCAGCGTGAGCGGGCAGGCCGTCCTGGTGGAGGACATCTACGAGAACCGCGGCATCATGTATGCCAAGGTCAAGGTGGGAGACGTCAGCTACGACCGCATCAAGGCGGGCGTGACCTTCGCCGACAACTACAAGATCGTCGAGTTCAAGTCGGCGGACACCCTCACGCTGATGTGCGGGGACGAGAACTACGAGTTGAAGAAAGGTCAGTTGAGAAGGATCTAGTACTGCCGGATAAGCTAGACGGGGGCGGCATTACCGGTAATGCCGCCTTATTAATTTGGAAGGAGCATGGCGCATGAGGTTCCTGGATGCCGGGGAGTCCCACGGGCGAGGCATCGCCACCATCGTGGAGGGGTGCCCGGCGGGGCTGGCCGTCGGCCGTGAGGCCGTGGAGGCCGAGCTGGCCCGGCGGCGCCGCGGTTACGGCCGGGGCAAGCGCATGTCCATCGAGGGCGACCGCGTGGAGATCCTCTCAGGCGTGCGTCACGGCAGGAGCCTGGGGAGCCCCATCACCCTCTGGGTGGAGAACCGGGACCACGCCAACTGGCTGGAGTCCATGGGGGCCGGGGAGCCGGGGGCCGCGGCGGACCTGAGGCGGGTGACCGCCCCGCGCCCCGGCCATGCCGACCTGGCGGGCGCCATCAAGTACGGCGCCGCCGACATCCGGGACATCCTGGAGAGGGCTTCCGCCCGGGAGACGGTGGGCAGGGTCTGCGCGGGCTGCGTGGCCAGGCTGCTCCTGGGCCGGCTGGGCATCACCGTCCTCTCCCACGTGCTGGCCATCGGGGGAGTGGAGGCCGGAGGCCGGGGAAATGCCCGGCCCCGCCGACGTGGAGAGGATCGAGGGTGACGAGCTGCGCTGCCTGGACCCGGACGCCTCGCTCCGGATGAAGGAGCGCATCGACAGCGCCGCCGGCCAGGGCGATACCCTGGGCGGGGTGGTGGAGGTGCTGGCCTACGGCGTGCCGCCGGGCCTGGGCAGCCACGCGCACTGGGACCGGCGCCTGGACGGGCTCCTGGCCCAGGCGGTGATGTCCATCCAGTCCTGTAAGGGAGTGGAGGTGGGGGACGGGTCCTCCATGGCCTCCGCGCCGGGCAGCTCGCTCCTGGACCTCATCGCCTACGAGGAAGGAGCGGGGTTTCACCGCCTCGCCAACCACGCGGGCGGCATCGAGGGGGGCATCAGCAACGGGGAGGCCATCGTGGTGCGGGCGGCCTTCAAGCCCATACCCACCCTGGGGCGCCCCGCCCCCACCGTCGACATCAGCCTCCCGGGAGAGCGTGGAAGCGGTGGCGGAGCGCTCGGACGTCTGCGCGGTACCCGCCGCCGGGGTGGTGGCCGAGAGCATGGTGGCGTGGACCCTGGCGTGCGCGCTGCTGGAAAAGACGGGAGGCGACCGCATGGGCGAGGTGGAGCCGCGCTTCCGGGCATACCTGGAAGAAGTCAGGTCGTTCTAAGCGTGGGGCACATCATCCTCATAGGTTTCATGGGCGCGGGAAAGACCAGTGGTGGGAGAGGCCCTGAGCGGGCGCCTGGGGCTCACCTTGATCGACACCGATGCCAGGGTGGAGGAGCGTTCGGGCATGCGCGTGGCCGACATCTTCCGCCGGGAGGGCGAGGAGTCCTTCCGTGACCGGGAGAGCGAGGTCATCCGCGGGCTGGCGGACGAGGAGCCGGGCGTGGTCTCCTGCGGTGGCGGGGCGGTCCTGCGCCCCGGCAATGTCGAGGCCCTGCGCCGGGCGGGAGAGGTCTTCTACCTCAGGGTGACGGCCTCGGAAGCGGTACGGAGGCTAAAGGGAGACACCGGCCGCCCGCTCCTCGACGGCACTTCCAGGGCGGCGTGAGAGGGTCGAAGCCCTGCTGGAGGAGAGGGAGGCGCTCTACCTGGAAGCCGCGGACCACGTCATCGACACCGTCGGCAGGGAGATCTCGAGACGTCGTGGAGGAGATAGAGAGGGCATGGAAAGGATCGGAGTAAGCCTGCCGGGCAGGGAATACGAGATAATCGTGGGGGACTCCATCGTCGCCGAGGTCGCCGACTGCGCCGCCGGCCTCGAGGGGTGCCGCAAGGTGGCCCTGGTGAGCCACCCCGCCCTCGCGCGGCTGCACCGCTCGCGCTGGGAGGGGCTGGAGCGAGCTGCTTGAAGAGCGGGGCGTAGGCCTGCACCGGGTCCTCTTCCGGGCGGGAGAGAGGTACAAGAACCTCAACACCGTCAGGAAGGTGTACGAGAGGATGCTGGCCCTGGGGCTGGAGCGCTCGGACGCCGTCATCGCCTGGGGCGGGGGAGTGGCTGGAGACCTGGCCGGCTTCGCCGCCGCTTCCTACATGCGGGGCATCCGCTTCCTGCAGGTGCCGACCACCCTTATGGCCATGGTCGATTCCAGCATCGGCGGAAAGGTGGGGGTGGACCTGCCCGAGGGCAAGAACCTGGTCGGGTTCTTCCACCAGCCCGCCGGGGTCTTCTGCGACGTCGGCCTGCTCGCCACCCTGCCGGAGAGGGAGTACGTCTCGGGGCTGGCGGAGATGGCCAAGTACGGGCTGGTGTTCGACGCTTCCTTCTGCGACAGGCTGAGAGAGGACCGGGAAGGCCTGCGCGCCAGGCGGGCGGATGAGCTGGTACCGGCCATCGCGGCCTGCGCGGCCGTCAAGGCGCGCATAACCGTGGAGGACGAGCGCGACCTCGCGGGGAGCCGCATCCTGCTCAACTACGGCCACACCTTCGCCCACGCCCTCGAGGCGGTGACCTCGTACAGGTCACTGCTGCACGGGGAGGCGGTGGCGCTGGGCATGCGCATGGCCGCCAGGCTGGCGGAGGACCTGGGGCTGGCGGGGCGGGGACTCTACCGGGAACACCTGGATCTCCTCGGCGGGTTCGGCCTGGCCGGGACGGCGCGGCTGGAGCCGCGGGCGGTGGGATTCGAGGAGGGCATGCTCGCGAGCATGGCCTACGACAAGAAGAACCGGGGAGGCCTGCTCCGCCTGGTACTGCTCAAGGGGATAGGCGACCCGGTGGTGCTGGAGAAGCGGCCGGACCGGGACGTGGCCGCCGCCGTCCGGGCGGTGCTCTCGGAGGAAGCGGAAGCCGGCTCGAAAAAAGGGGGAGAGGCATGAGCGGCAAGAGGATAATGCTGTTGAACGGGCCCAACCTCAACCTGCTGGGAGAGCGGGAAGAGGGCATCTACGGGCGGACACCCTGGGCGGACATCGAGGAGACGATCAAGGCGAAGGCGGCGGAGCTCGGCTGCGAGGTGGACTTCCGCCAGAGCAACCACGAGGGCGAGTTGATCGACTGGGTCCAGGAAGCCCGCTCCGGCTACCAGGGTTTGATCATCAACCCGGGCGCGCTGACCCATTACAGCTACGCGCTGCAGGACGCCCTGCGTTCCCTGTCCGTGATGGTGGTGGAGGTGCACCTCACCAACATCTACGCCCGGGAGGAGTGGCGGGCGAACTCGGTGGTCTCGCCGGCCGTCGAGGGGGTCATCAGCGGTTTCGGGCCCCGCTCATACCTGCTGGCGCTGGAGGCCGTCGCCGGGCCGAAATAGTGGGAAAATAAATAATAGCATAATAGTATATTAAGTATAGTATAAAAGCCAATATCCACGTTATGCAGGTAATATGTATATATCGTAACATCGTCGTAACATACTTTGCAGACCTTTCACATCTTCACTATATATCGGGACTAAAGGCGGGCGCCGGCGGATGACGATAAAACACCTGAATGGAAGGGGTTTTTCCCGGGGCAACAAGGATTCAGGCCCACCAGGCCGATTTTGCCGGGATGGTAAAATCAGAGTATGAGGAGCAACCATGAAGAAGCGGGTGAACAGTTGGGAGGTAGGAGCGCCGTGATAAAGCATATCGTTGCCAGGTCGAGGGACGAGGGCGGCTTCAGCTTGATCGAGCTGGTCATGTACATGCTGATCCTCTCCGTCATGATCGGTACGGCCACTTACGTCTTCCTCAGCATGAGGGACGTCAGCGCCGTCAACAACGCGGCCCAGGAGGTCAAGACGGTCATGGAGCGCGGCCTGAACCTGGCCCAGGCCGAGAACCAGGGCGTGACCCTGACCTTTTACGGCCCGGGGTCACTCCACCCCAACACCTATTCCTTCCTGAAAGAGGACGGGACCTCCGAACAGCCCCCCATGGGCAGTTCTTACTTTACTGAGGGAGCCACCTACTACATCGAGCTGCAGGAAGGGTCCGGCGTGACCATCGCGTCCACCGTCTCCATCGCTCTTCGACGCCCAGGGGACCCTCATGACCATCACGCCCGGGAGCGTGACGATCAACTACTCGGGGAGGTCGAAGACCGTGGCCATCAACAGTAACGGGGAAATTACTTATTAGAAGAAGGGGTGAGTTCTCCATGCGCCTTACCAGGATGCTGAAGAGGATATTGATGCCGGCCCGGAACCAGGGGGGGTTCAGCATCGCCGAGGTGATGGTCGCCGGGGCCCTGCTGACCCTGGTGTCCCTGCCGATGATGCAGATGTTCGGCACCTCCTACAGGGTCGCCAATCTCACCGAGGACCTCAACAAGGTCCAGGTATGCGTGCGCCACTTCACCGAGGAGACCAGGGCCACCCCCTACTACGAGCCTTACGTGGCCGCCGAGGGCGACAGGGACATGGACGACTTTTACTGGGGAGACGGCCGGGGCGTCGCCAACACCTGGGGAGCCGCGCCCGAGATCCTGGTCAAGGGCTACGACGTCAACCCCTACCCCCAGTTCCGCGTCACCGCGAAGATGGTCTACCTGAACGACGACATCTCCGAAGCGACCATGCGCAACACCTGGGGCCCCAAGACGCCCAACCGCGACGACCCCGTCGACAGCACCAACAAGCCCGTCAACATGATCAAGTTCCAGGTCAAGGCCTACTGGAAGGTGGACGGGGCGGAGACCTCCACCTCCAACCATTCCCTGGTGTCCATCATGACCCGTTCGCAGGTCCAGGCCAACCTGGGCGTCTCCGAATGCCTGGTAGAGGCGGCCAAGCAGGGCACCATGACCAACTCGGCGCCGCACATCTATAACACCGTCAACATCACCATCACCGGGTTCGGCTTCAAGAGCGGCTGCACCGCCAGCCTGCTGATGCCCGCCAACAACGACATAGCCGTCAAGGGGCTGACCTTCGTGGACTCGACCACACTGACGGGTTACGTCGACCTGGCGGCGGACGGGACCTCGGGCAAGCCGTGGTCGCCGCGGGCGGAGACCGGGGGTTGGGTTGTCAAGGTGCAGGTGGGCTCGGCCTTCGCGGTCGCTCAACGACGGACTGGTCGCGCAGTTCCCCAAGCCCGTTCTGACGGCGCTCAACCCGCTCACGGCGCTCAGTACGAATGCCAGCCTGGCAGTCACGGTCACCGGGCATCCCATCCTCTCCCTGGCTGCGGCGGGAGGTTACAACAGATGCCGGGCTGTCTCCCAGCTGATCTGGCGTAACCCCGACGCCAGCGAGGACGTCTCCAAGTCGGTCTCCAGCATAGACGGCACCACTGCGGTGAGCGGAGACGGCTACGGTGCCGGCTCTGACCAGATAGCCGCCAACTTCAACCTCACCAACTGCGGTAGCTACGGCGCCTTCCCGCAGGACTACTATGCCCGGGTGTGGAACTGCAAGGACTACGACGCGCTGGGGCAGTTGGGAGACGTCTCCGCCAGTACCTCGACCATCGCCACCTACATACATGTATCGGAGCCCCCACCCCAGGTGAATGCGGTCTACCAGACCGGCAGCCCCGCCCGCAACTGGGGCTTCTCCAGCAAGACCTACAACCTGACCATCAAGGGGGCCGGCTTTGACCCCGCGGGAGTCACCGTGTACATCGGGCGGGGCGCCACGCCTCCGGACACCCCCTGCGTGCAGGGGACCAACGTGGTGGTATCCGATTCCATGACCATCACCGCCGACTTCAACCTGGCCTCCTCGATGCCCGGGAACGAGGGATGGTGCTGGGCCTACGTGCGCAACAACGCCTCCGGGATGGCCATCAGCAACACCAACTTGTACCAGGTGCGCAAGATCCCCAACACCAACGGCATCTCCAACACCGATGGCAAGGGATACAAGTACAACTACTACGACATCGCCGTCTCCCTGACAGGCCAGGAGTTCTATACGGGATACCAGGTCTATTACCAGAAGAGCACGGGAGGCACCGTCTACCAGGTGGGCGTGGGTGACGGCGAGGGGGCGCCGGTGTGGTCCTCCAGTTCAGCCATGACCGGCTACCTCAACCTCATCGGCATAACCAACGGCACTTACAGGATCTGGGTGGCGGACCCCTACGAGTCCACCAACATCGCCGGCAGCGTCACCTTCGCCTCGGCCTACGGGGCGCCGGTGCTGCTCGCCTCGGGCACCCCTTACAGCCCCTCCTCGGTGTCGATAGAGTTCAAATGGAGGGACAAGACCTGGTGGACCTGGTGGGGATGGTCGGGCATGTTCACGACGGCGGAGTCGGGGACCACCCGTGCCTGGGCGCCCAACTGCTACGGCGAGAGTGATTGGGCGGCCAACGGCCGCGACGTGCGCGCCGACTTCCAGGTGCAGGGGATGGGCTTCCTCGACTCGAGCACCGGCTCCACCACCAACCTGAACGTTTCCAACAACGGCAAGAACGGCAACTTCGCGGCCGTCGTCGACAGGGCGGCCAAGACCGTCTACCTGCGCACCGCCTACTGGGGCACCGTCGACACCAGCAACTCCTGGCGGTTGGCCACCGCGGGAGCCACACCTACAACCTGGTGCTCACCAACAACAACGGGTCCGGTTCTACCAGCTACGCCAACCGCTGGCAGACCAAGGACGAGGATACCGTAGGCGGGTGATGATGATGAGAGGAACAGAAGATGCTCAAAGCAGTGGCTGAGAGGTTCGGAAAGAGGCTGGCCGACGAGGGGGCCTTCTCCATCGCCGAGCTGCTCGTCGCCTCCATACTCCTCTTCGTGTTGACCTTCGCCGCCATCAACTTCGCCGAGACGGGGACCAGCGTCGCCAAGGGCAGCGTAACCTCGGGCGAGGTCAACCAGGAACTGCGGGAGACGCTGGAGACCATGACCCGCCAGATCAGGGTGGCCTACTACTTCGTGCCGGCCCAGTGCTCGGGCACCGCCCTGGGCTTCTACTCCTATGCCACGGGAGACGCCGCCAACACCAAGTACAACATCAGGTTCCGGCTCGACCCGGTCCATCCCCACCGTGCTGCAGACCTCGCGGGACGGCGGGACCACCTGGACCACCCTGGCCACCGGGGTCACCAGCCTGGGCTTCACCTTCTACGATGCGGAAGGCAACACCACCAGCGACACGACGCTGATCGCCCTGGTGAACATAAACATGACCATGGCGCGCTCCTACAACAAGACCGCCGGGACCCCGTCCGAGGGGCACCGGCTGGAATACGATACGGAGACCTTCACCTCCGAGGGTGAGGAGTCCGTGGCCATCCGCAACGTCCTGACGACGGCGCCATGAGGCCCGAGCAAGCAGGGGAGTGATATAAGATGAGAGCAGCAAGGAACGGGAAAGCGAGAGCATCCGAGGTCCCGCCCGGGAGGGCCGGCGGTGGCCGGGCCGAGGGGCGGCAGGAAGAGGGCTTCGCCCTGCCCATGGTCCTGTTCATCATCACCATGCTCGCCATCCTGGGGACCACCAGCCTGGTCATGGCCGTCTACACCATGATGAACGCCCAGGGGACCCTGCCGGCCGCCAAGGCCTTCGACGCGGCGGAATCCGGCCTGTCGGTGGCCCACTCCAGCCTGGCCAGGGACCTCATCCCGTCGGGAGGGACGGTGTACGCCCATGACCGGCTCGATCGAGACCAACTCCGTGTACAGCGTGACGGTGCTGCCGGACCCGGCTTCCCCGGAGTGGAAGATCACCTCCACCGGCACCTACACGGACACCGAGGGCAACACCTACAAGCGGACCGTGGAGGAGAAGGTGACCTTCGCCGGCACGCAGAAGTACTTCAACGCCCTGGAGTACGTGCTCTTCGCCAAGTACGGCAGCGTCAACATCTCCGCCGGCACCCTCGCGGGGTGGAACACCTTCCGCGTCAACGGCAGCATCTACGGCAAGAACGTCACCGTCAGCAACAACAAGACCATCGCCGGCGCGGGCGACCTCTACGTCAACGGCAACGTCTACGCCACCAACGACATGCTCTTGCGCGCCCACACCGGCTTCATCGCCATCAACTGGACCCGGGTGACGGGTGGGACGGCCATCCATCCCCTGCTGGGCGAGGGGGCCTTCGCCAACCACAACATGAGCCTGGAGGCGTCCTGCGTCTTCCTGGCCTCGTCCAACCTGTACATCGACGACAACTGCTACTACGGCAACACCATCAGCAAGAACACCTCAGGCTTTGGCATCAACACCATCAGGATCAACGGCACCGAGAAGAAGATGGACGCTGCCACCGGCACGGTGCCGGACGTGGCCCTGCCCGAGCCCGACTTCGACTGGTACAGGTCCCAGGCGATGGTCCAGGACGCCGACCCTTACGCGGACGGGCAGCACTACTACCCCGGCGCCGCCACCATCTCAAGCCTGACCATCGACCCCAACGCCAGCCTCTCCAGCGGCTGGATCGGCTTCTGCGAGGGCAACCTGACCATACAGAACGTGATGATCAACGCCAACGCCAAGGGCGTGTTCGTGTCCATGGGCAACATCAGCGTCACCCACAGCTGGCAGCTGCAGGGGCAGACCGAGTACCAGGCCATCGCCAAGGGCAAGGTCATCCACAACAGCAGCATGACCCTGAACGTCAACGCCACCGACACCGTATTCATCTACTCCGGATACTACAACCCGGCGAACATCAACGACTACGCCGTGCAATACTCGCTCGGCTGGTTCCGCGACATCAAGGGGCAGATAACCACCAAGGGCTCCATCTACACCCCGGACTCGGACTGGACCGTCTACGCGGACTGCGGCATCACCTACAGGAAGCCGAGCGTCCCGGTGGCCGGCTTCCCCATTCCCTTCCAGGTGAAATCGTGGAAGGAAGTATCTTCCCCGTAACCCAGACCGCCAGGGCTTGGCCCTTGAAGGGGACGCGCTCCACACGCGTCCCCTTCCCTTTTCCGCCGCCGGCCCGCGGCTCACCGCTCCACGGCGCCGGGGGGCCGCGTTTCGATGTGTTAAGATTATGGGCATGGAAACACCCTATGACGAACGCTGTGAGAGGTTGATGGACGAGGTGGAAGGCCGCCGCGTCGACGCCTTTTTCCTCGGCGACCCGGCCAACGTCCGCTACTACACCGGCTTCTCGGGCTCGTCCGGCTTCGTCATCGCCGGGCGGGGCGGCTGCGCCCTCTTCACGGACCCGCGCTACCGCCTGCAGGCCGGGCAGGAAGCGCCGCGGGCCGGGATCGTCATCTACGAGAAGAGCGTCTTCAGGGCCATGGCGGAGCACTGCGACAGGGAGGGGATCGGGAGCGTGGCCTACGACCCCGCCACCGTCACCTGCGCGTTCCTGTCAGCCTGGCGCAAGGAGCTTGCGGGGAAGGCCAGGCTGGTCCTCGTCAAGGAACACGGCACCCCGGCCGCGCCTGGTCAAGGAGGCGGGAGAGATCAAGGAGATGCGCAGGGCCGTACGCATCAGCGAAGAGGCCCTGCTCCACCTGCTCGCAGGGGACGACCTGCTCTCCCTCAGGGAGAGGGACGTCGCGGCGGGGATGGAGGCGGAGATGCGCAGGCTGGGGGCGGAAGACCGGGCCTTCCCCACCATCGCGCTGGCCGGGGCCCGCAGCGCCCTGCCCCACGGCAAGCAGCGGCTCGCACCCCCTCAAGGGAGGGAGCGGTGCTGCTGGTGGACTGGGGCGCGGGATACCGCGGGCTACCAGGCCGACCTCACCCGGACCATCTGGCTCAGGCGGCCGGCGGGCCGCCTGAGAAAGGCCTACGACGCGGTGCTCAGGAGCCGGGAGCGGGTGCTCGAGGCCGCGCGGCCGGGGGTGCGGGCGAGCGAGCTGGACCGCCTGGCGCGCGCCGTCATCGAGGAAGCCGGCTTCGGGGCGTACATAGACCATTCGCTGGGGCACGGGGTGGGCCTGGAGGTCCACGAGCCCCCCTACATCAGCGTGAACAGCCGGGAGAGGCTCGAGGAGGGGACGGTCTTCACGGTAGAGCCGGGCATATACCTGCCGGGCACCGGCGGGGTCAGGGTGGAGGACGTGGTCCGGCTGGGACCGGACGGGCCCCAGCTGCTCTCCTCGCTGCCCGCGGAGATGGGATACACCTAGAGAGGATGGAGGAAGATGATATCGACGGCGGACTTTCGCAACGGCATGACCATCGAGATGGACGGGACGCTCTACAACATCCTGTACTTCCAGCACGTGAAGCCGGGTAAGGGAGGGGCCTTCGTCCGCTCCAAGCTGAAGAACCTGAAGACCGGGGCGGTGCTGGAGAAGACCTTCCGCGCCGGCGAGAAGGTGGAACTGGTGGTGCTGGACAAGCGCAAGATGCAGTTCCTCTACGAGGAGGGCGGGGGCTACCATTTCATGGACACCGAGACCTACGAGCAGATGGCCCTGGCCGGTGAGGACCTGGGAGAGGCGTCGCGCTTCCTCAAGGAGGGGACGGTGGCGGACGTGTCCCTGTACGAGGGGAAGCCCATCGGGGTCGAGCTGCCCATCTTCGTCGAGCTGGAGGTCGCCGAGACCGCTCCCGGGGTGAAGGGGGACACCGCCAGCGGCGGCAGCAAGCCGGCCGTTCTGGAGACCGGGGCGTCCGTGCAGGTGCCCCTGTTCCTGGAGGCCGGGAACGTCATCAAGGTCGACACCCGCAGCGGGGAATACGTGGAACGGGTGAACTAGAGGGAAGGGGGAAGGGCTTGAAAGAGGAGGGCTTCAAGCTGCACGCGGGGATACTGGAGCTGATAGCCGGGATGGCGCTGCTCAAGCTGGAGGGCGGCGGCTCCGTCGGCCTGAGGACCGAGCACCCGGACGACCGCCCCAAGAAGAAGAACATGGCCAAGGGGATCAAGGCGACCACCGAGGGGGACCGGGTCAGCCTGCTGCTGGAGCTGAACGTGGATTACGGGCAGGACGTGTTGAAGGTGGCCGAGCGGGCCCAGGAGCTGACCAGGGAAGCGCTGGAGAACATGACAGGTTACACCGTCACCGAGGTCAACGTGAACGTCGTAGGGGTGAACGCGCCCTGACCGGCGGGGAGAGAGGCATGTCTTGAAGGAACGGAGGAAAGCCAGGTACCTGGCGCTGCGCCTGCTGTACACCCGGGAGATAACCGGGGAGTCACTGGATTCGCTCATCGAATCCACGCAGGGCGAGATGTCCGGCACCGGGGGCCTCCCCTCCTTCACCATCGCCCTGCTCCGGCAGATCGACGGTGAGAGCGAACGCATCGACGGGCTCATCCAGGGTTACGCCAACCGGTGGTCCATCGAGCGCATGCCGGCCATCGACCGCAGCCTCCTGCGCATGGGGATGGCGGAGATCCTCTTCCAGGAGGACGTGCCCCCCAGCGTCACCGTCAACGAGTGCGTGGAACTGGCCAAGCGCTTCTCGACGGAGGAGTCCGGCAAGTTCATCAACGGGGTGCTGGGGCACTTCATCCGGGACCTCGAGTCCGGCGAGGCCACTCCCTGACCCGGGCTGGCACTTCCCCGCCACAGCCGTGATATACTAATATCAGACAATAGAATATGGCCTTTAAAGCAGCCCCGTGAGGCTGGAAAGGTGGGACCACATGGTAGACGGATATCGCTCGCCGCAGGCAGGCGGTATTTTTTTGTCCTTGTCCGGTAGTTAAATTGTTCCTTGGAGGAGGTGGTCGAGATGGGCGCGGAGAAAGCGGTCATCCTGGACGGCAGGGACATGGAACGGGCCGTCCGGCGCATCGCCCACGAGATCGTGGAGCGTAACCGGGGCGCCACGGACCTGGCGATAATCGGGGTCCGTACACGGGGCGTCCCCCTGGCCCGGCGCATCGCCGCCATCATCAACCGCCTCGAGGGAGTGGAGGTCCCCCTGGGCATCCTGGACATCACCCTCTACCGCGACGACATCCAGACCATGCCGCAGCCGGTGGTGAAGGAGACGGACATCCCCTTCGACGTCACCGACCTGAACGTGGTCATCGTGGACGACGTCCTCTCCACCGGCCGCAGCGTCCGGGCGGCCATCGACGCCGTCATCGACTTCGGGCGGCCGCGCACCGTCCAGCTGGCGGTGCTGGTCGACCGCGGGCACCGGGAACTCCCCATCCGCGCCGATTACGTGGGCAAGAACGTCCCCACCTCCCTGCAGGAGCGGGTGACCGTCCAGATGGAGGAGGAGGACGGGCGCGACACCGTGGTCATCGAGAAGGTGGAGGAAGGGGCATGACCGCCGACAGGCCCGGCCGGGCCGGGAGCCTCATCGACATCCACCAGCTCTCCCGCGAGGACATCCTCTGGCTGGTGGAGACGGCGCGCTCCTTCGAGGAGGTCTCGCGCCGGGCCGTGAAGAAGGTCCCGGCCCTGCGCGGCAGGACCGTGGTCAACCTGTTCTACGAGGCCTCCACCCGCACCCGCATGTCCTTCGAGCTGGCGGCCAAGCGCCTCTCCGCCGACGTCCTCAACTTCGCCGTGGGCACTTCCAGCGTGGCCAAGGGGGAGAGCCTCAAGGACACCGTGCTCACCCTGCAGGCCATGGGGGTCGACGCCGTAGTGGTGCGCCACCCCATGTCCGGGGCCCCCGAGCTCATCGACGGCTGGATCGACGCGTCGGTGATCAACGCGGGGGACGGCACCCACGCCCACCCCACCCAGGCCCTGCTCGACGTGTACTCGCTGCTGCAGCACATGGAGAGCCTCGAGGGCAAGCGGATAGCCATCGTCGGCGACATCCTCCATTCCCGGGTGGCCCGCTCCGACATACAGGCATTCGACAGGCTGGGCGCGAAGGTGGTGCTGGTGGGCCCTCCCACCCTGATGCCCCCGGTCATGCCCTACCCGGTGGAGACCAGTTACAGCCTGGACGAAGTGGTGGAGGAATGCGACGTCATCTACCTGCTGCGGCTGCAGCTGGAGAGGCAGAAGCAGGGCCTCATCCCGTCCCTGGAGGAGTACGCCCGGATCTACCAGCTGAACGGGGAGCGCCTGGCCCGGGCCGGTGAGGGCGCGCTGGTCATGCACCCCGGGCCCATCAACCGCGGGGTGGAGATAGCGGCGGACGTGGCGGACAGCCCGCGCAACATCATCCTGGACCAGGTGGCCAACGGGGTGGCGGTGCGCATGGCCGTGCTCTTCATGCTCCTGGGCGGAAGGGAGGCGGACGATGCAGGGAACGAATAAGGTCCTGATCAAGGGGGGCACGGTCGTCTGCCCCTTCACCGGCATCGACGGCGAGGTGATGGACATCCTGGTCAAGGGGGGCAAGATCGCCGCCGTGGCCCCGGTCATCGAGGGGGTGGACGCCCGGGTCCTGGACGCTTCCGGCAAGTACGTGTCGCCCGGCTGGCTGGACCTCCACACCCACCTGCGGGAGCCGGGCCGCGAGGACGAGGAGACCATCGCCTCGGGACGCCGGGCCGCCCTGGCCGGGGGCTTTACCGCCGTGTGCTGCATGCCCAACACCGAGCCCGCCATGGATAACCCGTCCGTGGTGGAGGAAGTGGTGAAGAAGTCCTCGGAAGGGGAAGGGGCCGACGTCTTTCCCATCGGCGCCGTAACCCGTGGCAGGCAGGGGAGGGAACTGGTCGAGATGGCCGGCATGCACGCTTCCTCCGGAAGGGTGAGGTCCTTCTCCGACGACGGCAACGGCATCCAGGACGCCGGGGTGATGCGGCGGGCCCTGGAGTACGTGAAGATGTTCGACGGGGTCATCATCTCCCACTGCGAGGACGACGGCCTGGCGGGGGACGGCAGCATGCGCGAGGGGGCCAGGTCCTTCACCCTCGGGCTGAAGGGGTGGCCTTCCCCGGCCGAAGAGGTGATGGTCGCCCGCGACCTGCTGCTGGCGGAATATACCGGCTCGAGGCTGCACCTGGCCCACCTGAGCGCGGAGCGCTCCGTCGACCTGCTGCGCGTGGCCAGGGACAGGGGGGTGAGGGTGACGGCCGAGGTCACCCCCCATCACCTCTTCTTCACCGAGGATGACGTCGACGGCCTCAACACCGACCTCAAGGTCAATCCGCCCCTGGGCACGGAGGAGGACCGCCGCGCGCTGAGACGGGCCCTGATCGAGGGCACCATCGACGCCATCGCCACCGACCACGCCCCCCATTCCCGGGAGGAGAAGGAACAGGAGTTCGACGCGGCGCCCTGCGGGCTCATCGGCCTGGAGACCGCCTTTGCCGCCTGCTGTACGGCCCTGCTGGACGAGGGCATGGAGGTCTTCCAGCTGATCGACAGGCTGACCAGGGGGCCGGCCCGGGTACTGGACCTGCGCCCGCCCGACTACGGGGGCGGCGTGGCCGAGGGGGTCCGGGCGGACCTGGTGGTCTTCGACCCGCGGGAAGAGGTCAAGGTGGACGCCTCCCGCTTCCGGTCCCTGAGCCGCAACTGCCCCTTCGACGGGATGACCCTCAAGGGAAAGATATGGTGGGTGCTGAAGAACGGAAAGGTCTATGAGTGAGATGACGCGCAACACGAACAAGGTAGCGCCATGACCGGGGAGTCCGCGATGGGCAAGGCCCTGGTCCCGGGGCCCGGCCCCATGACCATGGAGACCGGCAGCGCCCCTTCCTACAACGCCTGGAAGACGGCGGAGGTCCTGCGCGCGCAGGGCTTCGAGGTGATCGGCATCGATTCGAGCGACGCTTCCCTGCTGGCCCTGCCCGGCTGCTGCGACCGCTTCTACCTCGAGCCCCTCTGCCTGGAGAGCCTGGAGGCGGTCCTGGAGAGGGAGCAGCCGGACCTGCTGGTCGGCAACTGCTCCGGCGTGAAGGGCATGTATCTCTGCAGCCAGCTGGCGCGCACCGGCGTCCTCAAGCGGCAGGGCGTGAGGCTGGCCGGCGCCTCGCTGGAGGTCATCTACCGCACCCAGGACCGGGCGCTCTTCAAGGAAGTGCTCATGGATGCCGGGCTCTCGCTGCCGCGGTTCGTCTCCACCCTGTCCCTCACCGACGGGATCAAGGCGATGCAGAAGGTGGGGTTCCCGCTGGTGATCAGGCCGCATTTCACCTCCGGGGGACAGGGAGCGGCCCGTGTCTGCAACCAGGAGGAGTACCTGGAGAAGCTGATGATGGCCCTCAACCTGAGCCCGGTACACGAGGTCACCATCGAGGAGGATTTCACGGGCTGGAAGGAGTTCACCTGCCTGGTGGCCCGCGATTCGAAGGGAGAGACGGCCGTCCCGGCCCTCTTCGAGCAACTGGAGATGGTGGGCGTCCACTCAAGCGACAGCCTGTGGATCCACCCCGCCCAGACCCCCGGTAAGGAGCTGTTCTACTTCATAGAGGAGATCGCGGGCAAGATAGCCCGCGTCCTCGGTCTCTGCGGGGTGATGGAGCTGGAGGTGATGGTCCATCCGCGCATGGAGGAGGTCCACGTGAGCGGGGCCCTGCCCGGGCCCGGCCAGGCCTCCACCTTCGCCAGGCTGGCCGCGGGGGCCGACCTGGCCGGGATGAACGTCATGCTGTCCCTGGGACACGGCCTCGAGGAGGTGTGGGCGGGACCGAAGGAGCGGGAGACGGCCGGCCTGGCCCTCCGCGTCCCCTATCGCGCCGGGGGGCGGGGGAGCGAGCCCCGCCTGCTCGACCTGGAGAGGAAGTCGGTGGGGGAACGGGTGGTCATGGGGAAGGACTTCGACGAACTGGCGTCCCGCCTCGCCGGTTACCTCAAGGAGGGCGACGACATCTACCCGCCGGAGCCGGTGGAGGGGGATTCCTTCCTGAGGATGCCCCCGGACATGAAGTTCAGGTACCTGCGGGACCAGTCGGCCAGCCACAACCTCCCTCCCCGCCAGTTCCAGCGCGACCTGCCGGAATGGTTCTACAGGCTGCTGCAGGACGCGGGCGATGGCGCCCCTCCCTCCACCTATGCCCTCGAGGGGAACGGCGGGGCGGGCGCGGGAGGCCGGGCGACCCTGCTCCTGGGAGGGGAGCCGCACCATGCCGGCCGGGGGGCCGAGAGCGACCTCAACGTGGCGCAGGCGCTCAAGGGCCTGCAGGACGCGGGCAGGCGCCCCGTGATCTACGGCGAGAACCCCCTGATGGCCCTGCTCGCCCGCGACCTCGGCGGCGAAGCCGTGCTGGGCCCGCTGGACCCGGAGGCCATCCTCGCGTGCGCGGCCGCCAGGGGCGCGCAGGAGGTGATAACCCAGTTCGGAGGGGAGCTGTCCCTCTCACTGACGCCCGGCCTCATCGAGCGGGGCTGCCGGGTGCCCGGGCTCTCCCTCGACCTGGCGTCCTTCCGCGGCTCGTACCTGAGGGAGCTCAGGCTCTTCAGCGAGGCGGGCCCGCGCATCATCGCCGAGGAGGAGATGGCCACGCTGGAGCAGGCGCTGGAGTGGGCGGAGGAAGTCGGTTATCCCCACATGGTCTACCCGAGCCGGCCGCGGGGCTCCGGGCGCACCTCCATAGCCTACGGCCCCGAGGACCTGCGGGCCTACTTCCGGGAGGTCATCGCCCCCGGGGAAGACAGGATGACCATGCGTCCCCTCTACGAGGACGCCACCGAGGTGATGGTGGAGGCCATCGCCGGCAAGGACGGCGCCGTCATCCTGGGGCTGGCCCAGAACCTGGAGGACGCCGGCTCGGCGGCGGACGACTGCCTGCTGGCCATGCCGCCCTTGAGCCTCACCAGCGAACAGGTGGACGGGGTGATCTCCTATCTCCGCAAGGTCATCGAGGAGCTCTCCGTAGCCGGCAACCTGAGGGCCCGGGTGGTGCTCAAGGACGGCATGATGAGGCTGGACGAGCTGTACCTGGGGGCCTCCTCGACCCTTCCGTTCGTGGGCCTGGTCACCGGCAGTCCCGTGCAGGCCTGGGGGGTCCGGGCCATCCTCGGCCTGGACCACGGCGCTTCCGGGGAGGCGGAGCCCCCCGGGCGCGGCATGGCCCTGCGCCGCACCATCCTGCCCGCCCGCACCGCCGGCGAGGAAGACATCCTGCCGGTATCCATGCGGCGCTCCCTGGGTTCGGTGGCCGGCCTCGGGTACGACCTGGGAAGCGCCTTCATGAAGGCGCAGATGGAGGAGATGGCCTTTCAGCCCGGCAAGCGGAGGCTGTTCATCAGCGTCGCCAACCGGGACAAGCGCTCGGCGGTGATGATGGCCAAGGAGATGACCGCCATGGGATTCCGCATCCTGGCGACCACCGGGACGGCCGAGGCGCTGCGCAAGGGGGGCGCGGAAGTGAGGACGGTCAAGAAGCTGCGTGAGGGGCGCCCCAACGTGCTCGACCTCATCAAGAACGGGGAGGTGGACCTCATCGTGAACACGCCGCGCGGCAAGGGGCCCCGCTCTGACGGATTCTACATCCGCTCGGCCTCCGCCCGTTACGCCATACCCTGCATCACCAACATGCACGCCGCCACCCTGCTGGTGGAAGCGCTGACGGCCCGGCGGGAAGGACGGCTGTCCTTCACCGACGTCGATGCGTACCGGGACCCGGGCGGGAACGGTACGGGTTGATGGAGCTGAGCCGGGCCGAAGTGCTCTCAAACCGCCGGTGCGGCCTGGCCTGCCTGGTGGAGTTCGACTCGCCGGGCATCGCCTCGTCGGCCGGGCCGGGGCAGTTCGTCCACGTCCTCTGCGGAAGCGATTCGGGCCGCGTCCTGCGCCGCCCCTACAGCATCTTTTCAGCGGGGGAAGGGCGGGTGGCCATCCTGCTGAAGCGGGTGGGGCCCGGCTCGGAGTGGCTGGCGGAGAGGGAGCCCGGGGATGCGCTGGACGTGCTGGGGCCGCTGGGCCGGGCCTTCCCCCGCCCGGGCGAGGGGAATACCGCCCTCGTCGCCGGGGGCACCGGCATAGCCCCCCTCCATTTCATGGCCTCGAGCCTGGCGGCCGGGGGCCGCCGCGCGCGCCTCTTCTGGGGCATGGAGGGAGGGGAGGACTTCGGCTCCCTCCCCGGCGACCTGGCCGGGTGCATGGAGCTCGAGGCGTGCAGCATGGACGGCCTCCGCGGCGAGGCGGAGACGGTGCTGGACCGCTTCTTCTCAACCGGCATCGAGGGGTACTCCTCGGTGTACGCCTGCGGCCCGGTGCCCATGCTCAAGCGGCTGGAGGGCGCCCTGAGCGGCACCGGCACGCCGCTCGAGGTCTGCCTGGAGGAACGGATGGCCTGCGGGCTGGGCGCCTGCCAGGGGTGCGCGGTGCCCGTCCGTTCCACCCCCGGGGGATACAAGATGGCCTGCCGGGAAGGACCGGCTTTTCCGGCGCACGAGATAGACTGGGAGAGGATGGCATGAACCTGGGCACGCGGCTGGCGGGCATGGACCTTCCCAACCCGGTGCTGGTCTGCTCCGGCACCTTCGGGACGGGGGACGAATACCGGGAGCTGATGGAGCCGGGCAAGCTCGGAGGCATCTTCAGCAAGGCGGTCACCCTGAAGCCCTGCGCGGGCAACCCCCCGCCCCGGCTGTGGGAGACTCCCTCGGGGATGCTCAACGCCATCGGCCTCCAGAACAAGGGGCTGGAGGCGTTCATCGCCGAGGACCTGCCCCTCCTGCTCGGGCACGGGGTCCCGGTCATCGCCAACGTGGCCGGCTTCAGTATGGAGGAATACGTGGAGACGGCCGGGCGGCTCGGCGCCACGCCGGGCATCAGCGGGCTGGAGCTCAACATCTCCTGCCCCAACGTGCGCTCCGGAGGCATCCACTTCGGGTCGGAGCCGCGGATGGCCGGGGAACTGGTGCGCGAGGTGAAGCGGGCCTGCCCGGCGCCGTTGCTGGTGAAACTGTCCCCCCAGCTCACCGACATCGCGGGAACGGCCCGCGTGGTGCGCGACGCCGGGGCGGACGGGTTGAGCCTGGTGAACACCTTTCCCGGCATGGCGGTGGACGTGGATTCCTGGAGGCCGCGCCTGGCCAACCTCACCGGGGGGCTCTCCGGCCCGGCCATCCACCCCCTGGCGGTACGGGCGGTATGGGAGGTCGCCGGGGCGGTGGACATCCCCATCGTCGCCATGGGGGGGATAAGCCGCTGGCAGGACGCGGTGGAGATGTTCCTGGTGGGGGCGTCGGCGGTGGCGGTGGGGACCGCCCTCTTCTCCGACCCGCTGGCCCCGCTTGCGGTCCTGCGGGGCATCGAGGAATACCTGCAGAGGAAGGGGATCACGGCATGGCAGGAGTTGATCGGGAAGGTGAAGGTGGAGGCGCCGTGAAACGCCCCAACCCGCTCATCGTGGCGCTGGACCTGCCCGACTGGGAAAGCATGGAGAGGGCCGCGCAGGCCCTGCGGGGAGAGGTGGAGACGGTCAAGGTGGGCATGGAGGCCTATGCCGCCATGGGGCCGAAGGTCATAGATTACCTGAAGGGCCTGGGCTACGGCGTCTTCGTCGACCTGAAGCTGCTGGACATCCCGCGCACCGTCGGGCGGGCGGTGGGCGCCCTGGTGGAACGCGGCGCCGACCTGCTCACCCTGCACTGCCTGGGCGGGTCAGCCATGCTGCGCGCGGCGCGGGAGGCCCGCGACACGGCGGCCGGCGCCGGGGGGGCGAAGCTGCTGGGGGTCACCGTCCTCACCAGCCTGGGGGAGAGCGACCTGGAGGAGACCGGGATATCCCCCGGCGTGGAGAGCCAGGTCCTGCGGCTGGCCGGGCTGGCGGCCAGCGCCGGCCTGGACGGCGTGGTGGCCTCCGCCCGCGAGCTGGAGGGCCTGCGCGGGCTCCTGGGCGGCGAGGCCGTCATCGTGGTGCCGGGCATCCGTCCAGCCGGTGACGCCGTCGGTGACCAGGTCAGGGTGGAGACGCCCGAGACGGCGCTCCGCCGCGGCGCCACCTACATCGTCGTGGGCCGCCCCATCCTCGAGGCGCCAGAGCCCGCGGCGAAGGCACGGGAGATACTCGCCGGCATCTCCAGGGAGGAGACCCATGGATAAGCAGGAACTGATGAACCTCTTCGAGCGGCACGGGGCCATCAGCCGGGGCCACTTCAAGCTGTCCTCCGGCCGGCACTCGGACACCTACGTGCAGTGCGCCCGCGTCCTGCAGCACCCGCGCGTCGGCGAGATGCTGGCGGACCAGCTGGCTGCCCGCTTCCAGCCCGGGTCGGTGGACGTGGTCCTCTCGCCGGCCCTGGGCGGCATCCTCATCGGCTACCTGGTCGCGAGGTCCCTGGACCGGCGCTTCGTGTTCACGGAGAGGAAGGAGGGAACGCTCCAGTTGCGACGGGGTCAGGACCTCTCACCCGGGGAGCGCGTGCTGATGGTGGAGGACGTGATCACCACGGGAGGCTCCCTGCGCGAGCTGGAGGAGATGGTCGGGCGGAGGGAAGCGGTGCCGGCGGGCATCGCCGCCCTGATCATGCGGGGGGATGCCGCCGAAAGGCCGTCAGGCGCGGAGGTGCTGCTGGACTTGCGCATAGCGTCCTGGGAGGAGGATGCCTGCCCCCTCTGCCGCGAAGGCCTCCAGCTCGATTCGCCGGGCAGCCGCTACCTGTGATATTCAGGTATAATCGCTGGTATTGCCTTGTCTGGTAATATGCGTTTATACTATGTGTGGTCATTGAGTGTCGGCATTGTTACCTGAAGGAGGGAATGATGGCTTTACCGAAGTTGACGGATGAGCAGAGGAAGAAAGCCCTCGAGAAAGCGGCTATGGTCAGGAAAGAGAGGGCCGAGATCAAGAAGAAGATCAAGATGGGCCAGCTTAAGATAAAAGACCTCTTGAAGCGGAAAGAAGATCCCATCGTGGGCAAGATGAGCGTCAAGTCCGTCATCGAATCCATGCCCGGCATCGGCAAGCTGCGTGCTTCCAAGATCATGGAAGAGTTGGGCATCAGCGAGTCCCGCAAGATCAAGGGACTGGGAGCCAACCAGGAGAAGGCGCTGCTGGACAAGTTCGACGAGAAGTCCAAGTAGCAGCGGCTCCCGACTCGCAACTCAACAGCCTCGACCGTAGGCCAAGCCGTCCGCGATGACGCACGGCTGCCTTCAGGCAAAGGAAGAACATGCGCAGAGGGCGTCTATTCGTTGTCTCCGGACCCTCGGGGGCGGGGAAGGGGACCCTGGTGAAAGGGCTGATGGCCCGCCATCCCCGGCTCGAGCTGTCCATATCCGCCACCACCCGCCCCCCGCGCCCCGGCGAGGCCGATGGGCGCGACTACTACTTCCTGAGCGAGGAGGAGTTCGACCGGCACCTGGCGCAGGACGATTTCCTGGAATGGGCGGAGGTCTACGGTCACCGCTACGGGACCTTCAGCGATCAGGTGCGCTCCCGCCTGGAGCAGGGCTCCGACGTCATCCTGGAGATCGACGTGCAGGGCGCCCGGCAGATCAAGGAGAAGATGGCGGAGGCGGTGGCCGTCTTCATCCACACCCCCACCGTGTCCGATCTGGAGAAACGCCTGCGGGAGAGGAGCACCGAGACAGACGAGCAGATCGCCGGGCGGCTGCGGAAGGCCTCATGGGAGCTGGAACAGCGCCTGGACCTCTTCGACTACCAGGTCCTCAACGACCGGCTCGAGCAGGCCGTCGACGACCTGAACGCCGTCTACGAAGCCGTCAGCCCGGCCTGACCCGGGTCATACGCCCCTTCCGCCGCCGCCGGTATGCTATAATATACGCTGCGTAAGAAGAGCAGGATGAAGGAGGAAGACCCGTAAGATGCTGATGAACCCGAAGATCGACGAACTGCTGGAACACACCGAATCCCGTTTTACCCTGGCCATAGCCGCCGCGAAGCGGGCGCGCCAGATCAACAACTACTACCGCCACCTGGGCGAAGGGCTGGGCCAGGAAGTAGGCCCGCAGGTCCAGACCGCTTCGAACAAGCCGCTCACCATCGCCCTCGAGGAAATAGCGCAGGACAAGCTGGACCTGGAGCCCATGGCGAAGGCACCAAGTAGCGCGAGATCCGGGTACCCATGCCAAAAGGATGTATCGTTCTCGGTGTTTCGGGGGGCATCGCCGCCTACAAGGCGGTCGACCTGGCTCGCAGGCTGGTCAAGGAGGGGTACCGGGTCAAGACGGTGATGACCGTCAACGCCACCCGGCTGGTCACCCCGCTCACCTTCGAGAGCGTCACCGGTGAGGACGTCGCGACCTCCCTCTTCCGCGAGGGCGGGCAGCCCATGTATCACATCTCCCTGGCCCAGGAGGCCGACCTCGTGCTGGTGGCTCCCGCCACCGCCGACATCCTGGCCAAGATGGCCGCCGGCATCGCCGACGACCTCCTGTCCACCACCCTGCTCTCCACCCGCGCGCCGGTCATCGTGGCACCGGCCATGAACACCTCCATGTTCCTGCACCCCGCCACCCGGCACAACCTCTCGGTGCTGCGCGAGCGGGGCATCGTGGTGGTGGGCCCGGACTCCGGCTCACTGGCCTGCGGCGAGGAGGGGGAGGGCCGCATGGTGGAGCCGGAGGAATTGCTGGAAGCCGTAACCAGGGAACTGGAGGGGCAGGGCAGCCTGCGGGGCGTGAAGGTCCTGGTGACGGCGGGCGGCACCCGTGAGCCCCTGGACGCCGTGCGCTTCCTGGGGAACCGTTCCAGCGGCAAGATGGGCTTCGCCCTGGCGGAAGCGGCCCGCCGGCAGGGGGCCGAGGTGGTCCTGGTCAGCGGCCCCACCTGGCTGGAGCCGCCTCCCGGAGTGACCTTCATAGCGGTGGAGACGGCGCGCCAGATGTACCAGCGCGTGCTGGAGGAAGCCGGGGACGCCGAGGTGGTCATCAAGGCGGCCGCGGTGGCGGATTTCACTCCCGCGAAGGTCTTTCCCGGCAAGGTCAGGAAGGAGGACGCCGAGCTCACCCTGGAGCTGGAACGGACCCCGGACATCCTGGCCGAACTGGGCGACTCGGAAGCGGCCGGGACAGGTCCTGGTGGGGTTCTCCGCCGAGACCGGCCAGGTGCTGGAGAACGCCGCCGCCAAGCTGGGGCGCAAGAACCTCGACCTGATGGTGGCCAACGACGTCTCGCGCCCGGACGCCGGGTTCGAGGTGGACACCAACCAGGCCTGCCTGGTGTCCGCGGACGGCGCCGCCGAGGAACTGCCGTTGATGAGCAAGGCCGAACTGGCGCGCGTCGTGGTGGAACGGGTGGCGGAGCTGCGCGGGCGCGGCGGCTCCTGAGTTTCAGTTTGCGTATGGTTCTGACGATAATCTGTTAGGATATATCTTGCTTAGAAGCAGTCAATCGTACGGATGCGGGCGCTTGGAGGTCAGTTGAATTGGCCAAGCTGAATCGAACCGGAGTGGTCTACGACGTTTCCACCTACCCGTTGCCCACCTTCAGGCCGCGGCACGCGGACCACAAATCCAAGGCGCTCACCTTCGACATCAACTTCGAGTTCTACGACGACAACGGGGAGAACTACCGGGTCTGGTTCTACCGTGGACTGCGGCTTCCGCCGCCCCTGGCCGAGGGGGACCGCCTGGAGATAAAGGGCCGTTTCGGGCAGTTCTTCGGCCTGATCTCCAGGGACATCTTCTACGCGGGTAAACTGGTGGACAGGAAAAGGGGCAGGATTTATACTGGTTTCCGAAACAGGAGGATCAAGCCCGACCAGAAGGTGCTTCCCTCGGGTGAGCTGCCCGAAGGCAGCGGGTCCGCTTGAGGGTCCGGGTCGGAGTGGCGGAATCGGTAGACGCGCTAGGTTGAGGGCCTAGTGAGGGCAACCTCATGGGGGTTCAAGTCCCCCCTCCGACACCAGTATAAAAAAGAACTCGCCTGGGCGAGTTCTTTTTTAGCCTACTCTGGGACCCACCAGTCTAACTTTCAACGACGCCTTCCAGAACCTGCTCGAGTATCTCCACGCCCTTCTCCCAGGAGAAGCTGTCCTCCACCATGCGGCGGGCCTGCCTGCCGACGCGCCCGCACAGCTCGGGGTCGCGCAGGAGTTCCACCACCTTGCCGGCGAAGGCGTCCGGGTCGTCTTCGATGAACATCTGGTCCCCGTCGACGGCGGGGACGCCTTCCGCCCCCAGGGCGGTGGAGACGACGGGCAGGCCCATGGCCATGGCCTCCAGGACCTTGCCGCGGAAGCCGCCGCCGATGCGCACCGGGCAGATGAAGACCTTGGAGCGCTCGAAGTAGGGGCGCACGTCGTCGACGGTACCGGTGACGACGACGGAGGAGTCCCGGCGGGCCAGCTCGAGCAGGTCGGGGGTGGGGTCCTTGCCCACCACGTAGAACTTGACTCCCGGGACCTCCCGCTTGACGCGGGGCCAGGCGTGCTCGTAGAACCACACCACCGCGTCGCGGTTGGGGTCGTGGGGGTAGTTGCCCAGGAACATCACCGCCTCTTCCTTGACGCAATCCGCGGGCTCGCAGAACATCTCGATGTCCACCCCGTGGGGGACCACCGAGACGTTCAGCCCCGGCCGCACCGCCTCCAGCTCGTCCCGCCCCTCGGGGGTGAGGACCAGCACCTTGTCGGCGTCGGCGTAAACATCGAACTCGTACTTCTTCAGGCCCTTCAGGTAGAAGAGAGCGGAGGAGCCTTCCTTGGAGAACGGCCCCTGCACCTGCAGGGCCTTTGAGCGCGCCAGGTAGTAGCACTCGTGCACCGACATCACCCGCTTGATGCCCGCCAGGTCGGGGTTGCGGTAGAGGTACTGGGCCACCATGGAATACTCCGAGATGACCACGTCGTAGTGGTTGCGCCCCACCATCTCGCGCAGGCGGGCGTACATGGCCGGGTGGTAATTGAGGAGGAAGTAGTTGGGCACCGGGGAGAAGAAGAAGTCGCGGGCCTTGCGGGCCGGGCCGGATGCGGGCGGGAAGGGACGGCCACGCAGTCCAGTGTTCGCGCTGGGTATTAATGATTCTGCTCATGACAATATTGAGCAGAAAAGCGGCGACACAAGATAAAAATGATGGGATATATTTTCGAACTCGTTCGCAGCTGTTTCAATTCGTTCGCTTAAAAGCCGGTGCGACATCTGATCTTTGCGCCCGTAAGCGCCAAAACCGCCGTATCTTCCCAGAATGTTATCCAGATCCCGCATCACGTCGCTCTCTTTGGTTCCGGGATACAGGCTGAGCACAACATCGTTAAACGCGCCTTCCATATCGTAAGCCTTGCTGATGGCTTTGCGGCTCATCCACAAAGCGCCGAAGCGTTTGAAGTCGGGCGTCATCGCGCCGATTTTCATCACCAGAATGAATTCCGGAGAAAGGGCGATGCCGGTAATCGTCAGTTTTTTCCATTTGCCGTTGATGACCGCCGCAAATTGATCGCCGAGATTAAAGCCGTGCGCCTGAGCAAAGGTTTCATTGATCACCACTTCATTGTCTTTGAACGGATCGGGAAGTCTGCCTTTTCTGATGTAAAGACGATTGAGCAAAGGATTGCCGTCATCGGGAATGGAAATTATCTTGCCGGTCACATTATTCGGAAAAGCCCTTGATATCCAGCTTGGCCTGCGCGGAAACGCGTGTTTCCAGCTGTTTGACGCCATGAATATTTTTTATCTTATCTTTGAGGCTTTCCGGCGCCCGCTTTAAATTGACAAAGACATCGGCAAAATTATAGTCCCGATAAAACTTGTTGCGGGTGAAATCCAGCGAATGCATCGTGCTGATAAACATGATGAAGGTCGCCACGCCGCTCATCACCACCATCGAGATGGCAAAGACCTGGCCTTTCATCCGCCACAGTTCCCGCCAGAGTTTTTTATCAAGTGCCTTCATAACGTTGGCTTTCCGCTCACTAGTTCCAAGTTCTAAATTTAAGTAGATGTCATTACCCGGCTCGTTGACCGGGTAATCCATTATTGACTGTTCGGGGAACAGTCCCTACGCGATGTTGTAGGGCGCGTTCGCCGAATGCACCGCCTTTTTTATCCCCCGCCCTTAATCCCCCCATTGAGAGTGGGGCGATTACTCCCTCTTCGTCCTTCCACAACATGCATTAGGGTGGAAAGGGCTTCCTCTTTACAATCGCCATTAGCAGAAAAAAAAATGCATAGATAAGCAAAGCTGCTATGACCAATCCGTTCTCAGTGATTTTGAATATGATCAGATCAAAATCACTGAGAACAGCGGCTTGCTTGTCTATGCTTGGACACCGGTGCCCGAGTACAGATCGACGTTGGCGGTCGGAGCCTGCGTGTGAAAGGCGAGTTCCCAGGCGGGCCCGGGGATCGCCACGTCGAAGCGGGCGACACCTGCCGTGTCGGTCACGTCGGCGCCCTGCGGATTCGCGGCGAGGGCGAACCGGGCGTCGGCGGCCATCGATCCGGCCATGTCGAAGGTCGGCCAACCGGTGAGTTCGGCCGCGTTCCACCGGGCAAGGTCGTCGGCGAGGTCGTGGGCGGTGTCGCCGGAGCGGTCGACCGTGGCGACGGCGCCGATCGACCGGTCGGCGCCGATGCCGAGGTCGGACAGTTGCACCACCGGCACGAATCCGACCGGCTTGCCCGTCGTGTCGGTCGCCCGCACGTCGAGCTTGTACGTTCCCGCCACGGTTGGCGCTGCGCCGTCGGGCGTGTCCCACACCATCTCGAGGCGCGCGCCGCCGACGGCATGTTGGAGGTCGGCGACGGCTGCCATCCGCTGTGCCATCTGGTAGCCGTTGCGGAGTGCCGAGAACTCGCCGCCGGAGCCGTTGACGATGGCGGTGTCGCGGGCGAGTGTGCGGCCGGCGATGACGCCCGACGGGCTGATGTCCTCGACGAACATCTTCACGCCGAAGCCGACGGCGACATGTCGTCGACGGGTGTACTCGCCGCCACCGAACAGCGCCGGCTGGAGCCACTCACCCGATGATGCGTCGTAGGCGCCGCTGGCATCGATGCCGTAGGGCACGACCCGGTCGCCGCCGAACGTCGCCATGAGCGCGGCGGCTCCGGCCATCTCGGCGGTGTCCCATGTTGCGGGGTCGGGTTGCAGAGCGACCGTGCCTTCGCCGCCGACATCCTCCATCACGCAGTACCCGACGCCCATCGAGTTGTTCGTCGACGGCGGGATGCTCCACAACGTCGTGTACTGAGCTCCGATGAATGCGAAGGCGCCGCCGTTGCCACCGTTCCCGGTGCCGGGCCACGATTCGCCGGTCGGCGACGGCGCCACTTCGCCGCCGAAGCCGTTGCGGGTGGTCCGGCTGCCCCGATGGCGCGAAACGTCCCGCGGGCGGGGGAGCGGCATCGCTCGACGGCGGGATCCCCGTGCCGCCGATAATGAGCAACACGAGGATCGTCAGCCCGAGCACGGCCGTGATCGGATCGCGTGGGCCCGATTGTGCGGCCGGGACCGCAGAGTTCGTCATGCTCATCGTTCTGTCTCCTTGCCGTCGCCGTCGCCGCCCAGGGGGTGCCGGGCGGACGGGTGGGGAAAGGGTGCTGTCGGGCTCACCTTGGCGGTGTCACGCGTATGGTCCGGGTCAAGATCCGGGCGAAAATTGGCTCAGTGCGGCACAGTGGTCACGCAAAGTGGTCAGACGTGCACGGTGAGCAACGTTCATGATGAGTCAAAGTGTCGCTCTTACTGGCTCAGATGGGGAATGCGTGCCCGATTTCACGAAAACGTGACAAAACTATGACACTTTCCCTCTTGACCACAAACAGTGGTGATCTTGTAAGGTGCCTGCTGCAAGAGCGGACGAGCGGACGACGAAGGCGGACATGAGCGGACAGGTACGACGGGCGGAAACGTTGTCGCCGGCGACACGGCACACCTCGGCGCGGTGCGGCGTCAGCCGCTCGACGAGTCGTAGTCGGTCGGCCCGAAGGTGTCGGTTGCCGCCGAACACCGGGCGAGCCCCCAACGCCTCAGGCGGCTGCTGATCGCCTCCGACGTCGGCGCCATCATCGTTGGGTTCGTCCTGGCGACCGTTCTGCAGCAGATGATCAAGCCGGTCCCGAACTACATCCTCCGCGATGAACTGCTCTCGCACTGATCGTCGTACCGATCTGGGTGCTGATGATGGGTGCGAATCAACCTGTTCCTCGCCCGAGCGATCAGTCGATTCGGCGAGGAGTTGCGGCATCTGCTGATGGCCGGCCTGATGGCGATCGGGTTCCTGGTCGCGGTGCTCGTTCATCGCGCAGTACAGCGAGCTGTCGCGGCTGTGGGTCGGCGCTGCTCTTCGTGTGCGTGACGACGTCGCTGGTGATCGCGCGGCTGATCGCTCGCCGTGTCTTCAACAATCTGCGTCGGAACGGGGCGAATCAGTCGGCCCGTGATCATCGTCGGCACCGGCACCGAAGCGGTCTCGCTGCTCCACGCGACGCAACGTCGACCCGATCTCGGCTACGAGGTGCTCGGGTTCACCGGCGATCCGGTTGGCGAACGTGGTGGTGTGCGCGTGCTCGGTTCGCTCGACGACACGCTCGACGTGGTCCGAGCGAACCGGGGCGACCGGCGCGATCTTTCGGTCGCATCGTCGATCCGGCCGTGGTCAATCGGCTCACGCGGACGCTGACCGATGCTGGTTGTCACGTGACGCTGTCGTCGTCGTTGCACGACATCGACATCTCCCGGACCAGGTCGCAGTCGATCGATGGACGATTGATGATCTACGTCGAGCCGACCAACCGTTCACGGACTCATCTGTTCCTGAAGCGGTCGTTCGACGTCGTCGTGGCGGGTCTGGCGTTGCTGTTGACGCTGCCGATCGTGCTGATCGCCGCGGTCGCGATCAAGCTCGACTCACCGGGGCCCGGTGCTCTTCCGGCAGGTGCGGGTGGGCAAGGACGGCGAGCCGTTCGAGATGCTCAAGCTGCGCTCGATGGTGCACGGACGCCGAGGCGATGCGATCGGAGCTCGACGGACCTCAACGAGCGTTCCGGACCGCTGTTCAAGATGCGCGCGACCCGCGGATGACCCGGGTGGGTCGGTTCCTGCGCAAGACGTCGATCGACGAGTTGCCGCAGCTCTGGAACGTGTTGCGCGGCGAGATGAGCGTGGTCGGGCCCTCGCCCGGCGCTGCCGGCCGAGACCGAGCAGTGGATCTCCGGATCTGCGCGAGCGGCTTCGGGTGCTTCCCGGGATCACCGGCATGTGGCAGGTGTCCGGCCGATCGGAGGCGGATTTCGAGATCTACCGCCGTCTCGACCTGTACTACGTCGACAACTGGTCGCTGACGCACGACCTCAAGATCGTGGCCAAGACGTTCTTCGTCGTTCTGGCACGGGAGGGCGCTCACTGAGCTCTTCGCGTGGCGGCATCCGCCAACCAGCGGTGGCGGCCGATTAAGAATTGTGAATTCTTGCGCTGTACGTGCTCCTCGTCTGGGTGCTCCTCGGACTGCTGACGTTGGGTCTGCTCAACGTCGCCAAGCTGCTGGTCCGTTCGTCGGCGCGGATGGTTGAACCCATCCCGGTGTCCGCATCGACTGCTCCGGGCCCGTCGCCGGTCGACACCCGAATCGGTGTACCGACACGTGGCCTCGAGTCGCCGGTCCACGCGAGGGATGGTGCGCGCTGGCCGTCGCCGGCCGCACGACGGCCGGCCTGAGACGAATGTTCGCTGGGCGTTCCTCGGTCGGTGTTCCGGCGTGGGGCTCGCTGTGCGGAGGTGCGTTGGCTCGTGTTCCGTTGATCGTGGAACGGTCACCGTCAGCCTGCCGTGCGCGGCATGGGAGTAGTCGCCGTGTTCGCCAAGGCGATCGAGATCTCACGGTCGGCTTCCAGTTCCGCGGGAGCCGCTGGACAATCCGACGGCCTGGCCGTCGTCGACGGCAACGAACACCTCGGCCGTGACGCCGAGGTCGAACACGCAGCCATTGGATGGAACGATCGGATCGTCGTCGGTGGCGACCACGGTCAGCCCGGTCGCCGCTTCGACGTCGGCGTCGTCACCAGATCGCGCGGTGCCACATCCATCGCGACATCCCCCGTGTCGCCTCCGGTCGCCGTGGGGGCCGCCGTGGTGGCGCGCAGTGAGAGGATCAGGACCAACGCACCGGACTTCCGAACTACCAGATCCGAGAGTGACCACGAATGTGATCGGCGTGGGTCACGGCACCCACCAGCCGTTGAGGTCGACGATGAGGTTGCCGCCGCTCGACGACAGCAGGCAGCTGCGATCACCGCCCTCGAGGGGGACGATCGCACCGTTGGCGCTGACCGAACCGAGGCCGGGGTTGAGCGTGGAGGTGTCTCGGAGCGTGACGCAGTCGAACGAGGTCACGAACCCGTCGGCGGGCTGGTCGAGGGCGGTGAGGTTGACCGATGCCGACCTCGGCGAGAGCGGTGACAGCTGGAGTCCGCGCGAGCTGTACGCACGGACCTCGCTGCTGGTGAACGGCGCGGTGTGGCGGGTGTCGAGCAGCCGGACCGGGTCGACGGGCACGAGGCCGAGGCCGTCGGGCCCGAAGGCTGCGGTGACGTCGATGAGGATGTCGGCGTCGGTGTCGGAGTAGACGCAGATGGTTCCGTCGTCGGTGGCGACGACGGCGTTGTTCGGCCGGGTCTCGCCGGCGGCGAAGTTGAGACTCGACGTCGCGGGCTGCCCTCGTCCGCACGGATACACGGTCATGTAGCCGGCGTCGGCGGGTGCGACGGCGGTGAGGTTGAGGGCGATGGCCGTCGATTGCGGAGGCAGTGCCGCGCGCAGGTCGAACACGGTGGTCGATCCGGCGGCGACGTGTCGCGATCCGCCGATCCCTGATCGCGTGTCGGCGACGCGGGTGGGCCCGACGGGCACCATGCGTGAACCTTCCCGACGGCCCGAGCCAGCCGGTGACGTCGACGAGGATGTCGGCCGCCGCGTCGGTGAAGACGCACACATCACCCTGAGGCGAGAGGGTGGCGATGGCGTTGTTGGCGACGGTCTGTCCGGTCGCGTGGTTGAGCACCGACACGTCGGGCACCTGCGCGGTGCAGGGATAGATGGTGGCGTAGCCGGGGGTGTCGGGCCCGACGATCGTGATGTTGGAGACGACGGCGCGGGCATCGGCGGGGATGCCGGCCCGCCCGGCGATCGGCACCCGCACGATCCCGCCCGCCGGCTGGCGGGTCTGCCCGCCGATGCCGAGGCGTGTGTCGACGAGTCGCTGCGGTGCGATCGCAGTCAGCGCCAACCCGTTCGGTCGGGCGGGCGCCGGGACCGGTGTGGGCTCCGGTGGCACTGTCGTGGTGGGTGTCGGCGTGGTCGTTGTCGGTGTCGTTGTCGTGGGATGCGCGGTGGTGTTCGTGGTCGTGGTCGGGGTGGGGATGTCGGTGAAGGTGATGGTGTAGGCGCCGAGTGAGCCGTAGGTGACGAACCCGGTGGAGGGCGTCAGCCACGAGGTCGGCTCCACCTCGACCGTGAACGCCCCGGCGCTCGCCGGCACGGAGGCCGTCAACGACCAGCCCGAAGCGACCGACGGTTCCACCTGCGTCACGACGTCACCGGCGCCATCGCGAACGGTGAGTCGGCCGAGGAGATTGGTGCCGGGCGGCGGTGTGCTGACGCTGACCTGTGTGGCGTTGCCGGTCGGCGTGAACCTGAACACGTCGACGTCGCCGCCCACACCGATGAATCCGCTCCGGGTGCCGACCGTCACGACGGTCGCGCCGGGAGTGGTGTCGGCGTGGTCGTCGGGTCGGAATCCGCCGCGTGCGCCGATCAGGGTGAGGTCGTCCTCCGCGGTGTTGTCGGCGTTCGGGTACTGGCCGTCCGACCACTGGGTGACGGCGCGGGAGTACGGCGTTCCCATGATCGGCCCCCAGTCTCCGTGGCCGCGGTAGTAGCCGCTCAGCGTGCCGTCGGGGAGAGCCGTGCCGTCGTGGTGCAGGTCGAGCGTGTGGCCGGCCTCGTGCGCCGCTGCGTCGGCGACGTACTTGGCGTTGCCTGCGCCGAGATTGCCCGAGAACACGTAGGCCGAATGGTCGGTGGCGGACGTGAACACGTCGATGATCGCGATTCCGCCGATGCGTGTCCCGCCCGTTGCCTGGGCGTACCAGTCCGACGAGGTGATCACCACGCGTGACCCGTACGTCGTGTCGGAGGGTGTCGTGCGGCGCAGGCCGTCGACCCCGGGTCCTGCGTCGTGACGTCGATGTCGAACGGGGCGTAGTCGTCGGCGACGCGTTGGAAGATCTCGAAGATGCGGTCCCGCTCGGTGGCGGAGAACGTCGTCGAGTCGCCGTCGGTGTCGTAGGGCGCGTTGGTGAACGGGCCGATCGCGAACCAGGTGTTCCACGCCTCGTCCTGCATCTGGTGGCCGTCGAAGTCGAGGTAGATGACCTTGGTCGACGATGGCAGCGAGTGCAGAGCGAAGACGTCGGCCGGCGTGGCGCCGAGCGCTTCGACGAGCGTCGCCGACGACGCCGGTGCCGGGGCCGGATCGACGTAGCCCACCATGCCGTCGGTCGACAGGAACGCGGTCGGGTCATCGAGGAACAGGCTGGTCAGATCCTCGGGCTGAGTGCCCACGTTGTCGGCGACAGCCCGGCCCACGCCCGGCGACGCCTCCTCGAGCCAGCCGATTGCCTCCGGCCCGGTGGCGATCAGTGAGTCGGAGTCGATCGGTGCCAGGTCGATGTCGAGTCGCACAGCGCCGTCGGGAACGTCGACCACGGCCGGCGCACCCGGGGACGGCTCGGGGACCTTGGTCGTCGACACCGACGATCCGCTCGGATCGCCTGATCGAACGGGCGGTTGGACGGTCGGTCGAACGGTCGGTTGGACGGTCGGTTGGACCGTCGGATCAATGGTCGGGGGAGCTTCGCCGCTCGACGATGGCGACGTGACGACGGGGGCCGTCGTGGATGGTTCGGCGGTGGTTGCCGGCCGTCCGGGGTCGCTGAGCGTGATCGCGCCCGCGAGCGTTCCAACCGTGAGCGCCGTGGCGATCAGCGTCCGGTGGTAGCGCATCGTGTGCCAGCGATGGTCGGGGTGACGGGCATCGTCCCTGGTTCTTCGGACGAGCGGGCCGTGAACGACATCACGAGTGCGCCATCTTGAGACATTCTTGACGCAGTCTTGTCGGGCATTCAGACCGAGTCGGTCATCCCCGGGCTCGGGGCATTCCTCGAGGTGATCCGCCCGCTCGGGGTTGGGCGAGGTGCGGATTCCGCACGTCGCCGTCCCCGAGCGGGTCGTCTGATCAGGCCGGCGCCTGCGTGGTGACCAGCACTCCGAAGGGCTCGAAGTCGTAGACCTTGTCGTTGATGCGCAGGTCGTCGACGGCGCCTTGGAAGGCGGTGTCGGTGCCCTTCGCGACGGCTGCGGTGCCGATGATGGCGTCGGGGAGCAGCGCCTTGACCTGGGCGAAGGTACAGCGAGGCCCGTTGAGGCCACAGTTGTCGATCGTGGCCGGAGAGTTGAACGCCGATCCGGTGAGTCCCCACAGGCCGGTGGTGGTGGCGTCGATGTAGCCGCTCCACGTGTTGGCGGAGCTGTTCGCTGCGGGTACCCAAACGAGTGACGAGTAGTTGCTCGGGTTACCGACGACGTTGGGGTCGATTTCGAACGTGATGCTCGGCATATTGGGATTTCCACGGCCCGAGTTCTCACCGGTCGTGAAGACCTGGAAACCGACCGTCGTCAAGTCGGCCACTGCGTTGCCGACGAAGTCGACCTCGTTGCCGAAGGAGACCTTCGATGCGTTGTCGCCGACGAGGATCTGCAGGCTGCCCTGACCGAGCGGTGGCGCGATGCCGACTCCGTACGGGCCGCCTCGCAGCGACGCGTTCCCCGAGCCGGTCGTGTTGCGCAGGATGGTTCCCCACTGCGGGTTGCTGTAGGTGGCGGTCGTTGCAGGACCAGCCGGGCCAACGGGGCCAGTCGGGGCCGGTCGGGCCAACGGGGCCTGCTGGCCCGACGGTGCCGGAACCCGGGCTGAAGAGGCCGAGGATGTCGATGATGACGTTGGTCGAGCCCGAGTCGTTGTAGAGCTTGAACTGGCCTGTCGGCGAGAGGGTCACGATGGTGGAGTTGGAGACGGCCTGGTCCGGCCGGGTGTTCAACTGCGAGATGTTCGGCACGGTCGTGAGGTCGGCCGGGAAGGCGGTGAGGAATGATGCAGTCGTGGCCTCGGTCGAGGTCAGCTGGACCTCGATCGCCTGGGTGTCGGCGGGGATGCCCGTGCATGACCCGTTGTTGCCGGTTGCGGTGATGGTGATGGTCTCCTTGGCCCCGAGTGGTGTGGAGCGCGGTCCGATCTGGCCACCGGCCCTGGTGTCCATGAGTCGGCATGGGGCGATCGCGGTCATCAGGTTGCCGCCGCCCGAGGTTGCCTGAACCAGGCCGATGCCGCCTGCACTTGCCGATATCGCTGCCACGGCGGCGACGCCGAGCCATTTCCTCGATCGAATCATGTGGTGTCCCTTCGTTGGTTACCCGTTCTCGCACCGAAGAATGTCGACGTGAGGGCTTCAAGGGTATGGCGCCTGGCACCTCGGGCTGGGGATGCTGGCGCGGAGTGCGCTGACCGGTCCCGTCCGCTACATGCCTTTGGGGCCCGGTCGGCGGTGGATCCAGCTCGCGTCGTTGAGGTCGGTCTTGCGGCCGGGCACGTTCTTGATGTGCGCCGGGTTCGCCAGCAACACCGAGAACCCGTGTCCGTCCAGCACTTCCCAGACCGGTTTCCAGTAGACCCCGGTGGCTTCCGTCGGTACCTCGGTCACCTTCGAGGTGATCAGCCAGGCGCGTAGCTCGATCAGGCCGTCGCTGAACGTGTCGAACGTGCGCACTTCGCTGTCGCGTTTGCGGCGACCCGTGCCCGGTGTTCGCACACACGCCACCACTGTGCGTTTGTGCACATCAAGCCGGTGCACCGGTCCACGATCACATCCATCTCGCTGACCTCCTCTGCTCGGTTGATGCCGCAGAGGTTCGGTCGGAGCCAACAATCAAAGAAGGTGTCACACGTGCTCGAAGCACAATCGCAGCCACCTGCCGGACTCCGCCGTCATGGTGTACGCACGGGCTGCCACGCACCAATCCCCATACCGACGTCCCGAACCGCATCGACAACTTCATCCCCGCAGCCGCGGGAGTCAACCCCCAGAGCTGGTGTCGCAGAATTGGGGGAGTCGCGGAGGAATCCCGAAACTTTCTTTCGGACGGTCCCCGAATGGCCCCCGAACCGACCGAACGCTCAGCCCGCCACGGCGACCTCGATGCCGCGGAGGTCGTGGTGGGCGGCTTGTTGGTCGAGGAACCATTGGTAGGTGGTGCGGATGCCGGTTTCGAGGTCGGTTTCGGCGGTCCAGCCGAGGTCGTTGAGTTTGGTGACGTCGAGGACTTTGCGGGGTGTGCCGTCGGGCTTGGTGGTGTCGAAGCGGAGGGTGGCGTCGGGGCAGACGATGTCGCGGACCATTTCGGCGAGGTCGCGGATGGAGATGTCGATGCCGGTGCCGACGTTGATGTGTTCGTCGTCGCTGTAGTTCTCCATGAGGAACAGGCAGGCGTCGGCGAGGTCGTCGACGTGGAGGAATTCGCGGATCGGTGAGCCGGTGCCCCAGATCTCGACTTCGGGATTGTCGGCCGTGCGGGCGTCGTGGAATTTGCGGATGAGTGCGGGCAGCACGTGGCTGGAGGTCAGGTCGAAGTTGTCGCCGGGCCCGTAGAGGTTGGTGGGCATGGCGGAGATGAAGTCGCTGCCGTATTGCTTGCGGTAGGCCTGGCAGAGTTTGATGCCGGCGATCTTGGCGATGGCGTACCACTCGTTGGTGGGTTCGAGTGGCCCGGTGAGCAGTTCGCTCTCTTTGATCGGTTGGGTGGCTTGGCGGGGGTAGATGCACGACGAGCCGAGGTACAGCAGCTTCTTGACGCCGTATTGGTGGGCGGCTTCGACGACGGTGCCGTGGATCATCATGTTGTCGTAGATGAATTCGGCGGGTCGGGTGCTGTTGGCCATGATGCCGCCGACGGTGCCGGCGACGAGGTACACGTACTCGGGTCGGTTGGCTTTGAACCAGTGCGACACCTCGGCCTGATCGCGCAGGTCGAGCTGGGCGCGCGACGCGGTCTGGATGTTGGTGAACCCGGCCGCATCCAGACGACGGGTGACAGCCGACCCGACGAGCCCGGCGTGTCCGGGGACGTACGAGGCGGCAGTGCGATCGATCGAAGCTGGCATGGTCAACCTCCTCGCGTCACCATACGGCGTCGGGCTCCAGTTCCTGGAGGATGCGCAGCAGCCGGAGTGGTTCGTCGAGGTCGACGTCGTGCAGTGTGATCCTGTTTCTCACGTTGGCATCGGGCTGAAATCAGTGTGGACGTGTTTGCTTCACCCCGGGAGGTGTCGGAACGGACTGGTCACCACGAGCCGGTCGAACGCTTGGCCGTCCTGGAGATCTTCGGTGAGCAGGCGGTCGCATCCGAGTTCGATGGCGCTTGCCACGATGAGGCTGTCCCACCACGACAGCGAGAAGCGATCCTCGAGGTCCCAGGCGGTCACCATGGTGGCGTGGTCGATGACGGTGGGTCGCCACGCCCCGAGGTCACGAACGTCGTTGCGGGCGGCCTCTTGATCGAGCCCCGGCGACAGTTTGCGAGTGACCGCGACGTAGTACTCGTTCAGAACCTGCACGCTGGTTCGCCCGGTTTCGGTGCGCCAAAGGTGTTCCATCCAGGCCCTGGCCAGGGGTTGCTTGTCGGGCTCGGAGGTGTCGCGGGCGTACACCAGCACGTTGGTGTCGACGAAGGTGGTCACGTCGCGCCGTCAGCGTTGGTGCAGTTCGTCGCGGCTCGGCAGGGTTTCAGCACGCTGTTTGAGCGGTGCGCCGCGCCGTTGGAGGTAGGAGCGTTGAGCACGCTCGTAGTCAAGGGTGCTGCGCCGACGTTCCTCGAGCAGTTGGCCCACCCAGCGCGACACGCTTGTGTCGTGACGGGCGGCCTCGACTCGTGCCCATTGTGCAGTGTCCTCGTCGAGCGTGATCGTGACATTTCGCACGAAGTCAGTGTACCACGAAGTTCGTGGGCCTGCGGCGGCGGCGAGGTCAGGTCAGGCAGCGCGGGCGGGGCGGGTGTCGGGTTCTCGGAAGTGAAGGTATTGGGTGTCGAGGCGCTCGCCGAGAGGGTGGGCATACCGGCCTGGTGGCGGTGGTGGCGGGGCCCCGGGGGGCTTGGGTTTGGCTCCGGTGGGGCGGAGCGGGTTGCCGTTGCGATCGGTGAACGCGATGGTGCCGTCGTCGGCGTTGCCGCTGATGCCGAGTTCGCCCTTGTGGTGCATGCGGTGGTGGTGCGGGCACAAGGCAATCAGGTTCCACGTATCGGTGGGTCCGCCATCTTCCCAGTGGATGATGTGGTGGACCTCGAGGATGTGGGTCTGGGTGCAGCCGGGCACGGTGCAGCCGCCGTCGCGCAGGATGACGAGGCGGCGGGTGCGCTGGGGGATCATGCGACCGGTACGCCCGACGGAGATCGGGATCGCCCCGTCGACGAACGTCGGGGTGAGCAGTCCGTCGCAGGTGATGTACTGGCGGATGGCGTCGGGGAGGTTGAAGCCTCGGTCGTCGCAGCAGTGTCCGTCGGTCTTGAGGTGGACGTGGATGCGGTAGCGGTCGCGTCGGGCGGGTTCGCTGATCGTGTGGAGGGAGCGTTCGCAGATTTCCCGGACCGCGTCGATCGATTCGACGTCGGGGTGACCGTCCTGGAACAGCTGGTCGCGAGCTTCGCGTAGTGCCGTGTCGATGGTCATGCCGGTGAGGGCGTCGGTCTCGAGTTGCAGGCGGAAGCGTCCATCGTCGCCGATGCCGAACCACATACGGTCCTTCGGTGCCGGTTGATCTGGCGCCGACCCGGCCGGAGGTGGCCCGGCCGGCGATTGCTGGGCGGAGGCGCCGCCCGGTTCGGCCGAGCCGTCGGGTTCTGCGCCGTCGGGCTCACCGCCGTTCGCCTCCCCGCCGGCGGCAGCGGCGGAGGGCTCGTCGGTCGGCGAGGCGGGGGCGTCGGGGTGGGGGTGGTCGGGGAACGGGTAGGTGGCGAGGGTGCGGGTGAGTTGGCTGACGGTGAGCATGCGGCCGAGGTCGCAGATCTCGTGGTCGATCCACCAGGGTGCTCGTTTGGCGATGGCTGCCATCTGGTCGACGGCGAGTTCGCCCCGGCGGAATGCCTCGAGGCAGTGGGGGAGTTCGTGAGCCCGGTTGGCGATGGCGACGATCTGGCGGGCTCGCTGTGCGGAGAGCCCGGTGCGCCAGGCGAGGAACAGTTCGGGGGTGTGGACGCCTGGCCCCCGCCAGTCGCGTGGGTTGGCGATCATCGTGACGGTCAGGTCGACGAGGCGGGCGTGCGAGGCGTTGAGGTGTCCGGCGACGATGTTCAGTTCCTCGTCGAGATCGACACCAGTTTCGTCGGCGCCGCACACGCTGTCGCCGATCTCGGCGCCAGCGGGTGTTGCCGGGCGGCTCGACGGTGTCGAACCGTTCGGAGTGCTCATGGTGTTCCTCCCTTCGAAGCGGTCGTCGGCTGGGTGGGGAGGGGGAGTCGGTGAAACAAATGTACGCCAAATGGTTCTGAAATGCAACACATGTACGAAAGATTCTGGAGCGGCTTTCGGCCGACTGGACATCGTGCGCACGGTGGTGAACCCCAGTTGGCCACCGCATCGGTGCCGGTTCGGGGTCGTCGACGCTGCTGGCAGTGCTTGCCACACTCCTCCGTGGCGCTGGGCCGTTCGTGATCGCTTCAGCAATCCTGTTCGCAGCGTCGTCAATTGTCGACGAACTGCGCCGGGTTCGCGCCGAGGCAGTTCGACGCCCGCCGAGGGTTGTGAGCCGACGCGGCGCGAGCGGTCAGCGCGGAACGCCGGCTCAGGCGGGGGCGTTCGCCCACGGTTCGATCGTGAGCCCTGTGCACCGGTCGTCGATCAGGTTGCGGAGTCGGCCGTGTTCGCTCTCGTCCATCGACATCGACCAGCGGGCTTTGACGGCGATCCAGTCGGCGACGTACTGGCAGACGGAGTCGTCGTCGGGGAGCCAGTTCGATGGGTCGCGGTCGCCTTTGGAGCGGTTCGAGGTGGAGGAGACGGCGACGAGTGTGCGTCCGTCGGTCAGGTCGTTGGCGTAGGCGATGCGGCGTTCTGGCGTCCACGCCCAAGCGCCGGAGTCCCAGGTCTCCTTCAGTGACACGAGGTGATCGACGTCGAGTTGCGTGGGGTCGTCCGTCTCGGTGTTGTCGTAGGCGCTGAACCACGAGCCGGGGTCGGGGAGGCATCCCGAGGTCTGTCCGTCGTTGCCGGTGAGCGACTCGGCCCGGAGGACTTCCTCCCGCGTGTCGCAGCCATCGTTGTCGGCGTCGATCCACACGGCGAAGAGCTCCGCGGTGGTATCCGCCGGTGCGGTTCTCGAGTTCGACCGGGATCGTCTCGAGGAGTTCACGGGCATCGAGCTCCGATGCTGTGGGTGCGGCCGGCCCGTCGGTGATCGGGGAAGCGATGATCGGCGCCACAGACGCTGCGGGCGGCAACGTGGGCGGCGGCGACGTGGACGAAGTCGTGGCGGGCTGAGTCGTGGTCGGCTCGGTCGTGGTCGGCTGCGTCGTGGCGGGGGTCGTCGGCTCAGGTGTCGTGTTCTGCGCGGACTTCGCGTCGTTGGCGAAGACGAACGAGGCCGTCACTCCGGCGGTGAGGATGAGTGCGACGGCGACGGCGATGTGTTTCCGTGTGCTCCAGCGATGCGAGTCAGCGATCCACTGTCGGATACGCACTGCCACGATCTATTCGCAGACGATTCCGTCGCTGTCGGCGTCGTGGTACCACGAGTACTCGGGGTCTTGTCCCTGGTAGTAGGGGCCGGCGCCGTGCGCCTTGGCTTCCTTGCAGGTGCCGTAGTCGGGGTCGAGCGCAGCCACCGCGAACAGGCGGCGGAGGTGGCGGTGCGGTCGTGGGTGGCAGCGTCGGAGCGGGCGTCGTCGGTGGCAGTGTTGGCGCCGGGGTCGTCGGCGGCAGTGTGGGCGTAGCTGTGGTGGGCGCCGCGGTGGTGGGCGCTGGCGTCGTGGGTGGAGCTGTGGTCGGCGCAACGGTGGTGGGAGCAACTGTCGTTTCGACGGTCGTCGACGGCGTGGTCGCTGCGGTGGTCGTCTCGGGGAGTGCGGCGAACTCTGCGATGGTCGACGGCACCTCGGCAGCGGCCTCTTCGGGAGGCGCGGTGGCGGCGCCGATCGCACCCAGCCCGACGAACAATGCTGCACCCGGGGCGGCGATCTTGGCCCACAGCGGCCATGACGTGTATCTGCTTCGGCGCGTCGGACGATCGATCCGGATGTGCGGTGGCGTTGGGGGCAGATCCGAGCGGTTGACCGCTGGGTGGTGGCAGGTTCACGTTGTCCTCCGAGTTGGCGTGCCGGCGTGCCGACGCTCGATGCTTCCGGTATCGGCATGGACCGGTCTCTTCTCAAGTGTGTGGTGTCATGCCGATCTCTGAGGGGTGTTCGACCATCCGCAGGCGAGACGGTCCGTGAGGACATACTGACGCAACGTGGTGTTCATTCGTCGGAGACAGTGCCGATGACATAATGTCGTGGCCCTCCACCGCACGAAGATCTTGAAAGTTCCCCCGTTGAGCCAAAGCGAACTCCCTGTTTCGAACGAAGCCGTCCGCCGAACGCTGAAGCACGCCGTGGAGCCGGAGCCGTCGGCTGGTGCCGGCCAGGATTCGATCACCGATCGTGAGTCTCCCGGTTCTGCGATCGCGATGCGGACGATCGACATTGTCGGCGCAGGTGTGCTGCTCGTTCTCCTGGCGCCGGTTGGCCTGGTGGCGTGGGCGTTGATCAGCATGACCAGCCGTGGTCCGGCAATCTTCCGGCAGGATCGGGTAGGGCGTGGCTGGCGACCTGTTCGAGGTGTTGAAGTTCCGCACGATGTTCGACGGCACGCACCAGGCGGTGCTCGACGACCCGTTCGTGCGCCGCCGGTACGAGGCGAACGATTTCAAGCTGCGGCCCGACGATCCTCAAATCACTCGGATCGGTCGTCGGCTGCGAAAGTCCAGCATCGACGAGATTCCACAGCTGGTGAACGTGCTGCGCGGAGAGATGAGCCTCGTTGGCGTTCGGCCGTTAGCTCGAGCGCGAGTTGGCAATTCGACCCGAGTACGACCAGCGTCTGTATCGCTGTCACCTGCCGGGGTTGACCGGGTTGTGGCAGATCGGTGGCCGGTCAGCAGTAGGCGACCACGATCGGATCGCGCTCGATCGGGAGTATCTCCAGACGTGGTCGATGCGATCGAACATCTCGATCCTGTTGCGGACCCCGTGGGCCGTGATTCGCGGCGCCGGCGCTCACTGATCTCTTCTGTCTCAAGCTCGGCCCGATCGGTCCGATACGTGTGCATGGCCAGTGCTCTGACGACGTCGCCCTCAGGGTCGGTCGGGTATCCGGAGCGTGCGGCCGAGCTGCACTTGGTGTCGAACGTCGAGGTCCAGTCGACGGTCTCCGTGGCGGAGCGCCGGCTCATGCGCGTGCTCGATGTGATCGGCGCCGTGCTGTTGCTGCTCGTGTTCAGCCCGGTGCTGGCCGTGGTCGCGATCCTCGTGAAGAGGTCGAGTCCAGGTCCGATCATCTTCCGGCAGGAGCGGATCGGCAGGAACGGTGTGTTGTTCGACGTGTTCAAGTTCCGCAGCATGGCTGACGGGACCGACGCCGAGATCTTGAACGACCCGGAGCTTCGCCGCCGCTACGAGGAGAACGATTTCAAGCTCGGCGCTGATGATCCCCGGATCACACCGATCGGCCGCTTCATTCGCAAGACGAGCCTCGACGAATTGCCGCAGCTCTTCAATGTGCTTCGTGGTGAGATGAGCCTCGTTGGTGTCCGGCCGCTGCTGCCTCGCGAGCTTGCGCTTCGGAGCCCGTTCGACCAGGAGCTCTATGCGCTCCATGCCCCCGGACTCACCGGGTCTGTGGCAGGTGGAAGGCCGCTCGACGGTCGGCGACGACGCCCGCGTGGAACTCGACCGGCGC
>CAWFDJ010000005.1:0-10429 GCA_963814495.1 uncultured bacterium | reverse complement strand
GTGCTTGTTGGTCTTGACGTAGGCGTAGAGCAGGGTGAAATCGTCGGTGTAGAGGCGGCCCCAGTACCAGTGGGAGATGATGCGGCGGGCGTCGGCGGTGATCACGTTGTGGTCGTGGTAGCCCACCCCCTTCGCCTCCAGCACCTCGTTCCCGATGCGAACCGTGCCGGTGACGACGGCCCGGGGGGCGGGGACCACCCAGAAGAAGTAGCCGCGGCCGCCGTAGTCGGTGCGGCCCTGCCCCGGCTTCCACCCCGGCAGCACGCTCTCGAACCTGAGGTCGGCCTCCATGCCTCCCTCGTTGATGTACATGTGGTGCACCGGCAGGTCGGAACCCTCCTTGAAGTCTGCCTGGCAGTGGTTCCCGCCCACCCACACGTCGCATTTCTCGCGCGAGGCGCGCAGGCTGGCGTGGGCGAACTTGCGTATCACCGACAGCTTCTCGCCGGAGGGGCGGTAGATGTGCAGTTCGATGCCGGGCTTGCGGGTCATCAGCTCCGACGCCTGCAGGAAGCCCACCACCACGTGTCCGTCGTCCAGGCGGGCGTCGAAGTACCACCACTCCCCGTAGAAGCGGCTCTTGGGGGCGTAGAGGGCGTTCTCCTCCGGCTTCAGGGGGACGATGACGCTGTCCTTGTCGCCCGGGCCTCCCCAGGCGTCCACGACTTTCTCGATCTTCATGCAACTCCTCCCTCCGGTCTGGTTGACGGGAACGCGGCCTTTTGCCGGAAGAGTCAGCGGCTACGGTCCATTCTATGGTGGTCGCCTTGCCTGCCGCAACCCCGGCGCCGGTGTGGGATAATGTGGCTATGGAACTCGCGGACAAGCTATCGGTTTACGGCGGCCACGCGGCGACCCGTATCCTGGCGGGGCTGGAGAAGCACGAGGGGGCGTACCTGGCGCGGCCCCACCCGGGCGCCCTCGAGGCGGGGGAGGGCGCGCCTCCACCGGGCGGACGAGCCCTTCCACCTCAAGGCCTCCTTCATCCTGGAAGGTGTGGGAGATGACCCTTCCGCCAGGCCCAGCCTGGACCCGCGGGTCTTCAAGGAGACCGGCCTGGAGACCTTCGCGGCCTTCCTCAAGGTGCGCCGGGGAGTGCTGGAGAGTTACCGGTCGCTCGAGGCTAACGCGGGTCTGAGCACGGCCACCGCGGCCGGGGATGGATTTTACAACGAGTTAAGAAAGCAGGCGCGCGAGGCCGGCATCGACCTGGTCGGGTTTCACCAGGGTGCCGGCGGCACCTCATCTTCCGGGGGAAGCACGTCCTCTACCCTAACGCCATCGTCTGCGCGCAGGAGATGAAGCGCTCGGCCATCGAGCAGGCGCCGCGGGCCGCCGCCGGCATGGAGGCGCTGCACGTCTACGCCGATCTGGGCGAGTCCATGAACCGCCTGGCGGGTTTCCTGCGTTCCCGGGGCATCCCCTGCCAGGTCAGCCACCCCCTGGGCGGGCTGCTGCTCTACCCGGCCCTGGCCGCGGCGGCGGGCCTGGGTTACTTCGGGCGGCAGGGATTGCTGATCACCCCGGAGTTCGGGGTGCGCCAGCGCCTGGGGGTCATCCTGGTGCCACTGGAGGACATGCCCTGGGGCGACCCGGAACAGCACCGCTGGGTACTGGACTTCTGCGACCAATGCGACCTCTGCCGCAAGCGATGCCCGGGAGGGGCCATCCACCCGCGGGCCGTTCCCAACGCGGGGGAGACCCTTACCTCCATCGACAACATGAAGTGCGCGCCGTGGTTCTCCCTCTGGCTGGGCTGTTCCATCTGCGTCAAGGTATGCCCCTTCAGCCGCCTGCCCTACGAGCGTATCAGGCGCGCGTGGGAGAAGCGTGAAGCGTCGAGCGTCCTGGAGGCTTAGTGGCTCCAGGCCCGATCAATTGGCATCGGGATAAGGCCCCCCGGGTATGCCCACCGACCCGGAAGCCCAGGCCCTGTCGCCTCCGAACATGGTGCGCTCGCAGACCACGAGGCCTTTCAGGTTGACGTCGCAGATGACCAGGAAGGACGCGTCGTAGTCGGCGAGGTAGTCGTTCATCTTGAGGGTGACGCGGCCCATGGACGGAACCGACACGTCCTGGGGGCCGGGAACGGGAACGCCGCTGGCGTCCAGCAGGGTCACCGAGATGACCGCGTCTTCTTCCGTGGGGTTGAAGGCGATGAGCCAGGTCTCGAAGCCGCCCTGGGTGCACCCCTCGGGGAACATCCATCCCCACATGGCCAAGCCGCCGAAGGCTATGGTGGAGGTGGCCCAGGCGCGCTCGTTACCGTACATGGAGCGCTCGCAGACGATACCGGTGTCGGCAGTGATCACGCTGGAGACCTCGTACGATTGCAGGTAGTCGCCGGCGTTGACGCTGCGCCGCGAATGGGCCGGCAGGTCCACCAGGGCCGGTCCGCTGGTCTTGGTGCCGCTGGAATAGAAGTCGATGGAGAACTGGGCATCGGTATCCCCGGGGTTGGCCAGGAGCAGCCAGGTCTCCATGCCTCCCGCCGTGCAGCCCTCGGCGAAGTTCCAGATCGCGTCCATCTGCGGGGTCCCCACCGTGCAGGTAGACCAGGAGCGGCCGGCGCCGAACATGGTCCGCTCGCAGGCCACGTAGCCGGTGGTGGCCGTCACCGTCGCGGCGAGGTCGTAGGTGGAGACCGTCTGTCCCAGGTCGAAGGTCTGGCGGGAGAAGGCGGGGACGGCCTGGCCGGTGAGCCCGGGGATGGGCCCGTCATCGGTCATCAGGTCGATGTCGATCACCGCCTCTTCGGCCGTGGGGTTGAGCACCAGCAGCCAGGTCTCCATGCCTCCCGCCGTGCACCCCTCCGCGAAATTCCAGCTTTCATAGGCATAAGGCGCACCCATGGTGGCGGACCCCCAGGCGCGGTCGTTGCCGTACATGGCGCGTTCCGCTACGACCGGCGCTCCCGATGTGGTGGTGACGATGGCGGAGACCTGCCCGCTCACCAGGTACGACCCCACGTCGATGGTGCGGCGGCTCTGGGCGGGTACCACCAGCGCCAGGGGAGAACCGTGGACGCCGGCTTCGGTGATGAATTCCACCTGGACGTTGGAATCATCGGGATAGGGGTTCTGCAGCAGCAGCCAGGTCTCCATGCCGTAATCGGTGCAGCCTTCGGCCATGTACCAGGTGCCCGAGGTCCCCGTTGCCTGGAACCCTCCACTTCCCTCCGCCGCGGCACTGCCCGCGGTGAGCAGGACCAGCGCCGGGATGATCGCCATGACCGCCAGGACACGTCTGATGCTCATGCCCAACCTGCCTTTCGTTGTCGATAACCGGACTTCCAGGGGTATTATCTCACATTGGCGGGCGGCCCCGGGACCCCGGCGGCCTCAGCGTGGGGCGAGCCGGGGGAACTCCAGTGCCAGGCGCTGGAGCAGCCCGAACTTGTGAGAATACACGAACAAACAGAGGGCTGCCGCCAGGCCCAACCTGGCATCGAGGCACTTGCCCATCTCGGGGAAGAAGTCCACCGCCATGCAGTCGAGGCCCCCGTCATCCAGGCCGCGGGTCAACTTGAATACCATCCGGCCCTGTACGGTGCCGTGGTAGGAAGAGGGGACATGCTCACCCAAGAGGTATCTCAAGAGGTGGCGCACGGTCTCGGTCTCCTCGACGCGGCCTCTGGCCGCGCGGTCGGGGCCTTCGACGGCCCACTGCTCCCGCATGGTGCTGCGCATGCCGTCCCGGTGGACGAACCCCACTACCTCTCCGCGTTCCGGGTCGTACGCCTCGACCAGGTGGTAGAGGTCCACGGCGTGGCGGCATATCAACTCGAGCAGTAGCCTTCCGCGGGTCTGGTCGGAATAGACGTGGATCCCGCGGCCCGGAGGGCCGCCGGCCACGCAGAAGAGCCTCTCCAGGCCCGACCGGTCGTAGAAGGCGAGCGAACCGCCTTCGTCGATGGCGAGGTTCCTGGATATCGTCTTCAGGACCAGCCTGCCGTCCGTGAGGTCTTCCGCTATCATGCGTTCCCTGTCTTCAGCAGCGAGGCGATGAGGTTGTCGGTGGAGAAGTGCCCGCCGGTCAGGGCAGCCAGGGAACTCCCTCCGGCGAAGAGCTCCTCCCGTATCTCCTCGACGGAACGGCCCGCGTGGGACAGCTCGCGCGCCCGCGCCCCGTTTCCTCGAAATAGGTGATGCATGTGTTCAGCGCCTCACGGCCTTCCGGGATGATCTTGCCCATGGAGGTGAAGAGCACCAGCCGGTCGGTGGGCAAGGCCGCAAGTTTCCGCATGGACGCGATGAGCCCGGCGGCGTCCTCGTCCGCCCGGATGACCCTGGGCCGCTCGGAGATGAAGATGTCGCCCGAGAAGCACCAGCCCCGCCCCATCTCCACCAGGCAGACGTGGCCGGCGCTGTGCCCCCCGGTCTCCAGCGCCTCGAAGCGGAAGAGCGGCGTCTCGACCACCTGGCCCAGGGGCAGGACCTCGCACGGTTCCGGATACCCCCATACGTATTCCTGATAAGGGTGGAGTTCCGGCACCAGGTTGATGAGGGGAACGGAGTCGGGGTGCGCGAAGATGTCCACCCCGAAGCGCCGGCGGATGAGGCGGTCCGCTCCCACGTGGTCCTCGTGGAAGTGGGTGTTGACCACGGCCTTGAGCTCCTGCCCCTCCAGGAACCCCGCCAGTTCTTCCGCCGTGTGGGGGCAGCCGGTGTCGATGAGCAGCCCGTCCACCAGGTAGGCGGCCACCCAGTAGACAGCCCGGCCCTCGGCCTCGACGCTCATCCTGACGCGGGTGACTTCCTCGAACCTGTCGACCTCTATCATCGCCCCAGGGCCCTTTCCACCGCCTCGAAGGCCTCCTCCCGCAGGCGTACCGTCGCGTGGTTGCCCGGCACGATGGACGGGGGGGCGAGACCGATGGATGACGCGAACTCCTTCAGGGTATCCGGGGAGTTCACCCAGGTACCGGCGGTCCCGATGACGGTTGCGCGCCCGGCGTCGAGTGACGCTGGAGGCGGCAGCGACTTCAAGAGTTCCGCCTGGCTCACCCGCTTGCCCGTCCCGCTCGAGCGCGCGGCCGGCTGGAAGAAGGCGCGTGCCACGTCCCGGACCCGGCACTCCCGCAGCACGTCTATGCAGGTCACGCCGCTCTTCTCCTGCGCGGGCGGGTCCAGGGCTACGGCTTGTAAGACCCTACCGCCTTCCGCCGCGAGGGACAACGCCAGGGTGCCGCCGAAACCTACACCGACCACCGCCACGCCCTCGCCGCCGCTCCTCTCCTCGAGCCAGGCCAGCGAGGCCGACAGCAGGCCCTCCATGCGGGGAGAGTCTATCCCCGCCGGGTTGGCGCCGTGCCCGTCGAGGTCGGGGGCGAGCGCGGCGTGGCCGTGCCCGGCCAGGAACGCGCCCAGAGCCGCCACGTCGCGGCGGCTGCCGCCGTAGTCATGCAGCAGCAGCACGGCCGGCCCCGGCCCGTCCCCCGCCGCGTGCCGCCAGGTCGCGGGGACCTCGACGCCTCCCGCTTCCAGGGCCACTTCCTCACCGAGGATGCCGGGGGAAGGGAAGGAAGAAGTGGTCCTGGGCCCCCGCCACAGGTAGAGGTCGGCGAGGGTCGCCAGCGCCAGTTGCAGCAGGCTCGCCGCCGCCAGGCCCAGGGCGAAGAGGAACACCGTCTCCGCGCCCTCCACGTCGGGAAAGACGAAGTGGTTGGGGCGGGAGAAATACCAGCCGCAGGCCCCCGCCACCAGCGCCACGCCCAGGGCCGCGCTGGCCCAGCGCCGGTCGGGGCAGCCGGTCAGGGACAGCCCGTGCAGCCTCCTCCAGGCGATGAGCAGCTGCCACAGTCCCAGGAAGCCCACCAGGAACAGCAGGAACAACCCGGCTACGTCGCCCCGCATGTGCACCAGCCTGGTCATGCGGTACCCCCCTTCCAGGAGGCCAGCAGGCGCTCCTGCATGGCCGTGAGCCGGACCGCCAGCGGGCGGTAGAGGGGTCCGGCAGCGTAGGCGAAGCAGGCGCCGGCCAGCCCCACCGTCATCCCCGCCAGGACGTCCAGGGGATAGTGCGCCCCCACCATCACCCGGCAGAAGCCCAGGTATAGAGCGAGAGCAAGCATGACCGCGCCGGTGCGCCGTCTGTAAAAGAAGACCGCGAAGGCCTGCGCGAAGGCCACCCCGGCGGCCGAGGAGGGGAAGGAGGAGTCGGTGGCGTAGTAGAAGAGCAGGTTGACCTGGTGGACGGTGAAGGGGCGGGGCCGGAAGAACACCGCGTTCAATATGAAGGTCAGGGCCTGGGAGAACACCACCGACAGGACCACGCAGATGATGCAGCAGAACGCGGTAAGGCGCTGCCGGTGCCCGCGCGCGCCGACCACCACCGACAGCGACAGCAGGGTCAGCACGATCAGCAGGATGTGGTCGTCGGCCCCCACCCGCGCCAGCCAGTCGGTCACCACCCACCTGCCGGCCAGCCCGTTGACGGCGTTGAAGACGGACAGGTCGAGCCGGAGGATGAAGGGCATCACTGCCACAACTCCCGGGCCGCCTGGTCGAGGGGTTCCACTTCGCCCGAGCCCGGGTCCACGCGCCAGGACACCCAGCGCGAGTCCCGCCCCACTTCGTAGACGTAGGCCACCACGAAGGTGCCGTCCTCCATCTCTTCCGCGCCCCAGGTGGGCCTGAACCCCTCTTCGACTATCTCCGTCCCCTCGGAGCGGAGGTACGAGTCGATGCCGGCGCCGATGGTCGTGCCGGCGGCTTCGCTCGGGTGTTCCTTTACCAGGTCGATGGGGGAAGCGGCCTGGCGCGACCACTGGTACCACCCCGGCAACGCTACCGCGGCGAACAGTACGGCCGCCGCCACTGCCAGCGCCAACAGCGTGAGTGGCCTACGTTCCCGGTCCTCTTGCAACTGCTCTCCCTATCAACGGTCTTGCGCCTTCGCCATAAAATCATATCAAATCCGGGCGGCCCGCCGGGAAGCGGCGGGATGGTAGAATGGATTACGGCGCATCTTGACCGGGTTGGAGGAGGAAACATGGGCGAGGAAGACCCCCTTTTCTTCGCGGGGCGAAAGGAGTGGCGCGCCTGGCTGGCCAGGCACCACGCCGGGGAGGCGGAGGCCTGGGTGGTCCACAACAAGAAGAACGCCGGCGCTGTCAATCTCACCTACGAGGAAGCCCTGGAGGAGGCCATCTGCTTCGGCTGGATCGACGGCAAGATGAAGAGCATGGGCGAACGGAGCTACATGATCAGGTACTCGCCCCGGCACCCCGGCAGCCGGTGGTCCCGGGCCAACGTCAACCGGGCGGAGCGGCTGGCGGCGCAGGGCAGGATGACCGCGGCCGGCCTCCGCTCCGTTAAGGTAGCGAAGGACAACGGGGCATGGGAAGAAGCCTACGACATGCGCGAAGTAGCTTCCCCTCCCCCCGGACCTGGAAAAAGCCCTGAAGCGGAGGAAGGGCGCGCTGGCCGCCTTCCGGGCCCTTCCCCAGTCCCGCCGGTACGGCTATATCGACTGGGTGACCAAGGCGAAGCGGGAAGAAACCCGCAAGCGGCGCATCGGGCGGGTGGTGGACGGTCTCTTCGAAGACAATGGATAGAGGAGAGGAGTGGCGTTGATGGAATACAGCAGGTTCGGCAAACTGGCCTGGGACCTCTCGGTGCTGGGGTTCGGCTGCATGCGCCTGCCCACCACCGACGGGATGCCCGTGAGCGAGAACGTCGACGAGGAGGAGGCCGTCCGCATGATCCGCCACGCCCTCGACCGGGGCGTCAACTACGCCGACACCGCCTACGCCTACCACGGCGGGCGCTCGGAGGTGGTCCTGGGCCGGGCCATCCGGGGCGAGTACCGGGACAAGGTCAAGGTGGCCACCAAGAGCCCGGTGTGGCTGATCAACGAGGCGCGGGACTTCGACAGGCTCCTCGACGAGCAGCTCCAGCGGCTGGGCATCGGCTACGTCAATTTCTACCTCTTCCACGGCCTGAACCGGAAGAACTGGCGCAAAGTAACCGGGCTGGGCCTGCTGGAGCGGGCGGAGGCCGCGGTGCGCGACGGCCGCGTCATGTACGTCGGCTTCTCCTTCCATGACACCCTCGACGCCTTCAAGGAGATCGTCGACGGGTACGACGGTTGGGACCTGGCCCAGGTCCAGTACAACTACATGGACACCGAGAACCAGGCCGGGACCGAGGGGGTTAAATACGCGGCCGCGAAGGGCATCCCCATCGTGGTGATGGAGCCCCTGCTGGGCGGATGCCTGGCCCGCCCGCCACGCGAGGTGATGGAGCTGTTCGACGCCGCCGGCACCGGGCGCACCCCCGCCGGCCTGGCCCTGCAGTGGCTGTGGGACCAGCCGGAGGTGAACCTGGTCTTAAGCGGCATGAGCAGCATGCGGCAGGTGGAGGAGAACCTCGCCTCGGCCGACGCGGCGGGTGCGAAGCCGCTCACGCCGGACGAACACGCGCTCATCTCGAGGATGCGCGACAAGCTCCGGGAGAAGATGGCCGTCGACTGTACCGGCTGCGGTTACTGCCGGCCCTGCCCCAGCGGCGTGAACATCCCCGGCGTCTTCGACCTGCTCAACTACGGGGCGATGTACGACGGCATGCGCTCCTCCCGCTTCCGCTACGACAGGTTCTTCCCGGCGGACGAGCGCGCCGACGCCTGCAACCAGTGCGGTGAATGCGAGGAGCGGTGCCCGCAGTCCATCGGGATAAGCGAGTGGATGGCCAGGGCCCACGCCATACTCACCGGCGCCGAGGACCTCTGAGGCGGAACCGGCAGGAGGATTATTTCTTCAAGCTGTAAAAACCGTCCTCGCCGCGCGCCGCCCGCCCTTCCTCCACCAGCCGGTCCAGGTGCTTCTCCAGCATGCGCGACTCGAAGTAGTGGTAGAGGGCGAAGGTGCGCCCGGACAGCCCGTAGAAGGGGCTCGAGTCGGCCAGCGCCTCCGGGGTGGACGGGCCCCGCTCCAGCATGTCCAGCACCTCGAGGTCGCGGCGGTCGAAGACGGCCTCGAAGGACGCCAGTTCCTCCGCGATGCCCGCGGCCACGGGCGGGCGGTGGGAGGAGACGATTAGCCCGGGACGGAGCTCCCGTATCCTCGCCAGGGACGCCCGGAAGGCCCCGATGTCCGACTCCTCGTGTCCGTACCAGGGCCCGAACGGGGTGAGGTCGATGTCGAAGGTGAGCAGGATGCCCCGCTCCTCCTCGAAGAAGCAGTGATGGTCGGCCAGGTGGCCCGGGGTGTGCACGGCCGTGAAGCGCAGGCCGCCCGCGTCGATGGTGTCGCCGTCCCGGAAGGTGGACGCAGGCTCCACCGGGCGGTGGCCGAGGATCTCCCGCACCATGAACAGCCACTGCTCCGACGCCTCGCCCCCGCCCGCCAGGCGCTCTGACATCCGCTCCAGGTCGGGGAGGACCCCCGCGAACATCTCCGGCACCCGCAGCTCGCATGCGGCGAACTCCCCGTTGCCCGAGAAGTGGTCGGGGTGGGTGTGGGAGTTGACCACCAGGCCGGGGGAAAGCGCTCGATCACCTCCCGCAGGCAGCGGGGCCGCAGCCGGTGTCGAAGAGGACGTTCCGCTCCCCGGCGACCAGGATGGAATGGGAAAAGGGAAACCGCCCCTTGTTGAAACCATGCACCAGGTAGACGCCTTTACGTATCTCTTCCAGCATGAGGAGAATGTTATCATAGAGGCATGGACGATATAACCTTGAGACCCATCGGGGTCATCCGTTCACCATTCAAGGAGAACGTGGGCACGCCCATCCAGCCGGAAGGGGGGAGGGACTTCGAGGCCGTGGTGGAGGTGTTCCCCGAGTTCGCCCCGGGCCTGGAGGACCTGGACGGTTTCTCCCACATCATCCTGGTCTACTTCTTTCACCTCTGCGACGTGACCTACCTCAGGGTCAAGCCCTTCCTGGACGAGGAGGAGCGCGGCGTCTTCGCCACCCGCGCCCCGGTGCGCCCCAACCACATCGGCATCAGCGTGGTCCGCCTGGACCGCGTGGAGGGCAACCTCCTGCACATCCGGGACGTGGACCTGCTGGACGACACGCCGGTGCTGGACATCAAGCCGCACATCCCGCGGCTGGAATCACCCGGCCCCGCCAGCATCGGCTGGCTGGAGGGCAAGGACCAGAAGATCAGGGAGCAGAGGGATGACGGCCACTTCCTCTTCGACCCCCGCGACTGAGATGGGGTCAGGTCTCTACTTTTGAATTTCCTGCCAGTATTTACCAGCTGATGCGTTCATGCTTCGCGGCGCCTCTCGCTGACCGCCCACCAGAAGAGGGTCGAGGCCAGGGTCAGCAACCTCCAGAAGGCGCCCAGCGCGAAGGCCGAGAGCACCGTCACCGTGCTGCCCATACCCGCCGTGTCGGCCAGGTGGAAGGCGTATAAGGACAGGGGCACGTAGAGGAGCAGGGCGGTCACGGAGCCCGGGGAGTAACGGCGCGTCGCCAG
>CAWFDJ010000004.1:0-32380 GCA_963814495.1 uncultured bacterium | reverse complement strand
TGGCCCCTTGTGAAGGTCACTTGTAGACGATGGAGTCCGCGACGATGTTGGGCGACCCCTGGGCCACGTAGATCTTCCCGGTGACCGTCATGCGCGCCGTCTTCTTGGAATCCGGCGGCTGGGGCGCCGTGTCGCTCACCTCCACCCTCACCGAGTAGACGCCGTCCTTCAGGAGGAAACAGGCCGAGCAGTAGCCCACCGCGTAATTGCCCTCGGTGGTCACGACCACGCTGTCGTACGCCTGCGGGTCCCTGGCGATCTGTTCCACGGTGACCTGTTTGGCGTCGGGGTCGGCGGCGACGGTGGCAGTAGAGCCAGTGCCGCCGGAGCCGTTCTTGCATCCGCCCGCCAGCAAGGCCACAGCCAATATAAATACCGAGCAAACCAGCAAAGGTCTCTTCAACTTCACTCCCGGCCTCCTCTACATGCTCATCGTCTTCTCTTCAACCTGCTTGGTGGCGTTGGGGTGGAATATGACCACGCCCGACTCCGTGTAGGTACCGACCATGGCCTGGCCGTCCTCGCCGGTCATGAACACGGCGAGCTTATCAGCTCCATCCGCGTTGAGCTTGCTGTCCGGGACCGCGTCGGGGTTGACCACCACCAGGACGTACTGGTTCATCAGCATGGTGCAGCCCTCGACCAGCTTCTGGATCTGCAGATCGTCCTTCATCTCCAACCAGGTGGAGGTGTCGCAGATGGTGTAGGCCTGCTGGTCGCTGGCCTCCTGCAGGGTGGCCGGCACGCCGCTCCCGGTCTTGGAGAACCAGGCCTGCCCGGCCGGGTCGACGCCGCACTTGGCCCAGTAGCCCATCACCTTGGCGTCCAGGTCCGACCCGTCGCCGCAGGCCACGAACTCCTCGCCCGCCGTGCCGATCTTCTTGCACGACTTGCCGGGGCAGTCCAGCCCCCTTATCTGCGCCGGGTCGGCGTCGGGGCCCACCACGATGAAGTCGCTGTAGAAGACGTCGCTCGCGGACTTGCCGTTCCCCTGCTTCATCCACTCGTCCAGGGCGGCCGTCTTGCTGACCAGCAGCGCGTCGGCCTTCCCCTGCGCGCCGGCCTCCAGGGCCGCGGCGCTCGAGTCGTACACCTCGGTCTGGACGGTCACGCCGCTCTGCTTCTCGAACGCCGCGACCAGCTCCCCGTAAAGCGTCGACTGCGCCATCTCCGCCGTCGTCGCCACGATGACGGTGGACTTGCTGTCGCAGCCGCCGGCGAAGAGCGCGGATACCGCGACGCATGCGAGTATCACCACCGCCGTCACGCGCCTCGTAGTGGTTGAGCGTGCCATTCCATCTACCCCTTTCCGTTACCGGCCTGATTCTCCAGGTATCATTGTTTCCCCTTTGCCCGTGCCTGAAACCTCCCTCCCCGCGGGCCGGCGCCGGCGCTGTTTGACGCCGCGGGAGCGGGGGAATAAGAGACACATGAAGCAAGCAGATCGTAACGGGAAGAGATCGGAGATATGAGGCTTACAGCGCTGGCATGGAGGAACCTGAAGAGGCACCGGGTCCGCACGCTCCTCACCGTCCTGGGCGTCGCCGTGGCGGCGGCGACCCTGCTCACCATCCTCTCCTTCAACCGTGGCTACGACAGGGCGCTCGACGAGGAGATGGAGGCGTCCGGGGTCCACCTGTACATCTCCATGGAGGGATGCCCCATGCAGGCGGCGTCGCTCATCCTGCACGGCGGGGAGATACCCACCTACCTCAACCAGCAGCTGCTGGCGTACACGCAGGAATTGCCCGAGGTGCGGACGGCCGGGGGCATGCTCATCTCCACGGTGATCACCGGGGGCCGGGCCGACCTCTTCTACGGCATCTCCGACGAGATCAAGGACCTCAAGCCCAACTGGAAGCTCGAGGGCTCCTGGTTCACGGGGCCCGACTCGGTCATCCTCGGGTACGACCTGGCCAGGGACAACCGGATGAGGCCGGGAGACCGGATGTTCATCGAGAGCCTGGGCCGGGAGTTCGAGGTGAGCGGCATCCTGGGCAAGAGCTCCAGCGAGGACGACGGCTTCTACTTCCTGCCTCTCGCCACCGCGCAGGAGATATTCCTCCACCCCGACCAGCTGACGGTAATCGGCATCCAGCTCTCACGACATCTCCCAGCTGCGGCAGACCCAGACCCAGCTCGAGCGCCAGGGGGCCTACGTCGTGCCGGCCTCGGACATCACCGAGCTGATCATGGACATGGTCTCGAGCACCAAGTCGATGCTGCTGGCCATCGTGATCATAGTGCTGCTGGTGGCGGGGCTGTTCATGTTCAACACCATCCTCATGGCCACCTTCGAGCGGAACGAGGAGTTCGGATACCTGCGCTGCGTGGGCGCCCAGAAGGCCCACATCTTCGGCCTGATAACCCTGGAGACCATGATGATCAGCGCCGCCGGGCTGGTGCTGGGGCTGGGGCTGGGGTACGGGCTTTCGTTCGCTGATCGACGGCTGGATACGCGAGTTCCTGACCTACGCCCCGGCGGGGAGGATCCTCCGCCCCGACCTGGTGGGGGCGCTCCTGACCCTGGCCATCGTCTTCGGGATAGCGGTGCTGGCGGGCATCTATCCCGGCTGGCGCGCTTCCCGCGTCTCCCCCATCGAGGCGGTGCATGGTGAATAGCATCATCGAGGTCGAGGAGGCCGTCAAGAAGTACCGGCGCGGGGTGGAAGAGGTCCGGGCCGTGGACGGAGTGGACCTGCGGGTCTCGCCGGGGGATTACCTGGCCATCGTGGGGCGGTCCGGCTCCGGCAAGACCACGCTCCTCAACCTCATAGGCTGCCTGGACCGGCCGACCAGCGGCCGGGTGACCGTCCACGGCATGGAGACCGGGGAGCTCTCGGAGAAGGCCCTCGCCACCATCCGTTCGACCACCATCGGCTTCGTCTTCCAGCACTTCTTTCTCATACCTACGTTGACGGCCCTGGAGAACGTGAAGGTGCCGGGGAGGTTCTGCGCCCGGCACAACGGCGACCTGGAGTCCAGGGCCCGGCAGCTGCTGGAGAGGGTCGGATTGGCGGAAAGGGCGGACCACCTGCCGAGTGAGCTCTCGGGCGGGGAGATGCAGAGGGTGGCGCTGGCCAGGGCGCTCGTCAACGACCCCGCGATACTGCTGGCGGACGAGCCCACCGGCAACCTGGACAGCAGGAGCTCGGAGGATATCGCCGCCATCTTCAGGGAACTGAACGAGGAGGGCCTCACCATCGTCGTGGTCACCCACGGGGACGAGCTCACCGCCGATTCAACGCGCATCGTGCACCTGCTGGACGGCAGGGTCGTCGAGGAGGAGAGGCTGAGGCCGGCGGTGGCCCCCGCGCGAGATACAGGAGATCGCGGAAGCCGGACCCGGGTCCGAGCCGGAAGCAGAGACCGTGGCGGTCCCCGATTACATGCCTTCGTCCCTCAAGAGACGGACCTGGAACTCGCCCGTGACAGCGGTCTCGTTGATGCTGCTCGGCGCGCTGACCTTCGCGGCGGCCTTCATGCCCTTTGCCGGCGGCGCCAGCGGCTACCGGCTCCTCGACCGGGGCCTGCTGGCCGCGAAGTTCGTGGCCGAGGACAGCACCAGGCTCTACACGGGCAAGGCCGCGGTCCTCCTTACCGGGTTCTGGCCGATGACCCTGGGCCTGCTGCTGGTCGCGGCGGGCATCCTCTTCCTCTTCGACCTGCGCCGCGTCGCCGGATGGTCGGCCGCGGTCATCGGGCTCGTGTGCGCGGCCATCGCCGCATTTGACATCTTCAGGGTCTCGAACAGGTTGTCGCCGGACGTTTCCGCAGGCTACGGGCTGTGGGTGATGCTGGCCGCGGGAGTCGCCGCGCTCGTCATCGGGTTGATAAATGTCAAGAAATCTAAATCCATAGGATTAATAGGTTTAAGAGATGGGTAAAGTAATCCTAAGAACCGAAAGGCGGAGCAGCTTTCTTCGAGGCAACGGGAATGGCAGGGACCGCGCGGCCTGCTGGAAAGGGTGGGATCCAAGTGAAGAAGAGGAAGTACCTGGCACTGGTCTGCGTGTTGCTGGTGGCCGCGCTCACCTTAAGCGTCGGCCAGCTCTACGCGCAGGGGCCGTCGGGCGGAAGCGCACGGGGCCAGGTCTCGGCGTCCCCGCCGCGAGAAGCCGAACAGCCCGGCACGCAGGGACTGGACCCCGACAAGATAGTAACGCAGGAGGAGAGGCAGGCCGCGGCGGACCGCGCGGCAGCCGCGGGGCTTCAGACCGGGCCCGACTCCGTTTCCGAAGACAGGGAGTATCAGCAGGGGCCGGGGGAGACGCCCGACTACTTCGGCGTCGCCAACTACGCCAACAGCCCGCTCCCCGCGCTGGTCAGCACCTTCACCACCTTCTACTTCGCCGAGGGCACCACCCGCCCCGGCTTCGACCCCTACCTGTGCATCCAGAACCCCGGCGCGGCCGCCGCCGACGTGACCATCACCTATATGAAAGGTGACGGCACCACCGCCACCCAGGACTGGAGCGTCAACCCGCACACCCGCCTGACCGTCCTGCCCTCGTCGGTGCTGGGCGTGGGCGACGACGCCGCCCACGACTTCGGCACCAGGGTGGAGTGCACCAACGGCCAGCAGGTCTTCGTGGAGCGCCCCATGTACTTCAACTACAAGGAGAAGTGGACGGGCGGCCACGACGTGATGGGCGCCACCTCCCTGGAGAACACCTTCTACTTCGCGGAAGGGTACACCGGGGCGGACGTCTTCGAGGAGTGGCTGACCATGCTCAACCCGGGCGCCGCCACCACCAACGCCCACATCACCTACATGTTCCCGGACGGCGCCACCCAGGAACAGGACGTGGCCATCGGCGCCACCACGCGCGTCAACGTCCTGGTCAACGAGGTAGTGGGGCCGGACAAAGAGGTCTCGGTGAAGATCGAGGCGGACGACCCCATCGTGGCCGAGCGCCCCATGTACTTCAACTACAAGGAGAAATGGACGGGCGGCCACGACGTGATGGGCTCCAGGAACCTCGGAGGCACCTTCTACTTCGCGGAAGGGTACACCGGGGCGGACCGCTTCGATGAGTGGCTGACCGTGCAGAACCCGGGAGTGGTCGACGCCAACCTGGTCATCACCTACATGTTCTCGGACTCGAGCGTCTACACCCAGAACCTGGTGGTCGGGCCGACCTCCCGCGCCACCGTCAACGTGAACGAAGAGGTGGGCGCGGACAGGGAGCTCTCGGTGAAGATCGAATCCGACCAGCCCATCCTGGCCGAGCGCCCCATGTACTTCAACTACAAGGGGGAATGGACAGGCGGGCACGACGCCATCGGGGCGATGTTCACCGACTCCGCCTTCTACTTCGCCGAGGGCACCTGCCGCCCCGACTTCGACCCCTACCTGACCATCCAGAACCCGGGTGGGCTTCCCGCCGACGTGACCGTCACCTACATGAAGGGTGACGGCACCACCGCCACCAAGACACTGAACGTGCCGGCCAACACCCGGTCGACGGTCAACCCCCGCGAGACCCTGGGGACGGGCAACGACGACGCCCACGACTTCAGTTCCGTCGTGGAGTGCACCAACGGCCAGTCCATCGTGGTAGAGCGCCCCATGTACTTCAACTACAACGGCGCGTGGACCGGCGGCCACGACGTCATGGGCTTCTCCTTCGCGGCCAACCTCACCGTGGTGGAGGGCACCGGCATGCGCAAGTTCGTCGACTCGCTGCCGGGCCTGAGCGCCGCCAACGCCAACAACCTGGGACAGTACATGCCGGTGGCCATTCCGGACAAGACCACCTTCCCCGGCTCCGACTACTACGAGATCGAGCTGGGCGAGTACACGGAGCAGCTCCACTCCGACCTGCCCCCGACCACCCTGCGCGGCTACCGGCAGACCAACACCACCGACCCCAGCGTGAGCGTGTTCCACTACCTGGGCCCGGCCATCGTGGCCGAGAGGGACGTGCCGGTGCGCGTCAAGTTCACCAACAACCTGCCCATGGGCGAGCCGGGCGACCTCTTCATCCCCGTGGACACCACGGTGATGGGGGCGGGCATGGGCCCGGACGGCGTCAACATGTACATGCAGAACCGGGCCGCCGTCCACCTGCACGGGGGCGCCACGCCGTGGATCAGCGACGGCACGCCCCACCAGTGGACCACCCCGGTCGACGAGACCACCGCCTACCCCAAGGGCGTCAGCGTGGCCTACGTTCCCGACATGTGGTTCGACGCCAACGGGGACGTGGTGCCGGAGGGGACGCCGGGGGCCTCCAACAACCCCGGCCCCGGCAGGCTGACCTTCTTCTACACCAACCAGCAGAGCGCCCGGCTGATGTTCTACCACGACCACGCCTTCGGCATCACCCGCCTCAACGTCTACGCGGGCGAGGCCGCCGGTCTACATCCTGCAGGACCCGGTGGAGAAGAGCCTCGTCGACGACGGGGTCATCCCCGCCGACCAGATCCCCCTGATCGTCCAGGACAAGACCTTCGTGCCCGACGCGGAGCAGCTGTCCTGGCAGGACCCCACCTGGGACACGGCCAAGTACGGGGGAGAAGGCAACCTGTGGATGCCCCACGTCTACATGCCCAACCAGAACCCGGCTGACCCCGGCGGCATGAACGCCTTCGGCCGCTGGCACTACGGCCCCTGGTTCTGGCCGCCCACCTCCACCATCGAGCACGGGCCGGTGGACAACCCGTACTACGACCCGGTCAACGCGCCCTGGGAGTATTCACAGATTCCGGGGACGCCCACCCCGTCCATGGCCATGGAGGCCTTCATGGACACTCCCATGGTCAACGGCACGCCCTACCCGACCCTCGAGGTGGACCCGAAGTCCTACCGCCTGCGCATCCTCAACGCCGCCAACGACAGGTTCTTCAACCTGCAGCTCTACGTGGCCGACCCCACCGTCACCACCCCGGACGGCCGGACCGATACCGAGGTGAAGATGGTGCCGGCCGAGGCCAACCAGACCTTCCCGGAGGGCTGGCCGGTAGACGGCAGGGACGGGGGCGTGCCCGACCCGGCCACGGCCGGCCCGGAATTCATCCAGATCGGCACGGAAGGCGGGTTCCTGCCGGCGCCGGTGGTGCTGCCCAACCAGCCGGTGGTGTGGAACAACGACCCCACCACCTTCAACTTCGGCAACGTCTCCGACGGCACCCTCATCCTGGGGCCGGCGGAGCGGGGCGACGTCGTCCTCGACTTCTCCCAGTACGCCGGCAAGACCCTGATCCTCTACAACGACGCCCCCGCGGCCTTCCCGGCGCGCGACCCGCGTTACGATTACTACACGGGCGCCCCGGATATGACCGACACGGGCGGCGCAACCGAGATACTGCCGGGTTACGGACCCAACATCCGCACGGTGATGCAGATCAAGGTGGCGGACACCACCCCGGCCCCGGCCTTCGACCTGGCCGCGCTGGAGGCGGCGTTCGCCTCGACGGCCACCACGGATGGCGCCTTCGCCGCCTCACAGGACCCCATCATCGTCCCCAGCTCCGACTACGACAGCGCCTACAACAAGAACTTCCCCGTCGATCCCTACGTGCGCATCTACGATACCTCCATCACCTTCTTCAACGGCCCGCTGCCGGGGCTGAAGGTGGCCGACGGCGGCAGCGGCTACACCTCCGCACCCGGCGTGGTCATCTCAGGCGGGGACGGCGCCGGAGCCACCGCTACCACGCAGGTATCAGGAGTGACCTCGGTGGCGCTGACCTCGGGGGGCGCCGGCTATACCAACGCCCCGGCCGTCGACTTCACCGGCGGCGGCGGCAGCAGGCGCGGCGGCCTATTCCCAGGTGTCCGGGGTCACCGCGCTGACCCTGAACAACGGAGGGGGAGGATACACCATGCCGCCCGCCGTCAGCTTCACCGGCGGCGGCGGCTCAGGCGCGGCGGCCTATTCCCAGATAGCGGGGATAACCGGCTTCACCATCACCAGCGGCGGCACCGGGTACACCACCCCGCCCGACGTCACCCTGGAGGGCGGCGGAGGCACCGGCGCCACCGCGGTGGCGGTCCTCACCGGTGACGCGGTCACCGGGGTGACGGTGACCAACGGCGGTGCCTATTACACCTCCGCCCCGACGGTCATCTTCAGCGGGGGCGGCGGAGCCGGCGCAGCGGCCACGGCCGCCGTAGGCGTCGCGCAGGTCACCGGGGTCATCCTGACCAACGGCGGCAGCGGCTACACCGGTGCTCCCACCGTCGTCCTCACCGGCGGCGGAGGCATAGGCGCCGACGTCACCGCCACCGTGGCGCCCGGTGAGGTCACCGGGGTCGTCCTGACCGACGGCGGCAGCGGCTACACCTCCGCCCCGGCCGTCGGTTTCACCGGCGGAGGAGGAGCGGGAGCCACCGCCGACGCTACCGTCCAACCGGGTGCGGTCACCGGGGTCATCCTGACCGATCCGGGCGACGGTTATGTCTCCGCTCCCGACATCACCCTGACGGGAGGGGGAGGCACCGGGGCCGTCATCGAGGCCGTGGGGCTGACCATCCCCTTCGAGTCCAAGGCCATCCAGGACGAGATGGGCGAGGCTTACGATCCGGAGTACGGCAGGATGAGCGGGTTCCTGGGGCTGGAACTGGCCAACATCCAGCCGGTGAACCGGGGCTTCGTCCTCTACCCGTTCATAGCCCCGCCCACCGACGTGGTCCTGGATAACGTGACCGCCTCGTACCCGCAGGCGGGGGACGGCACCCAGGTCTGGAAGATCACCCACAACGGAGTGGACACCCACACCATCCACTGGCACCTCTCCAACGTGCAGGTGGTCAACAGGGTAGCCTGGGACAACAGCACCCGGCCTCCCGACCCCAACGAGCTGGGCTGGAAGGAGACGGTGAGGGTCAACCCGCTCGAGGATACCATCATAGCCTTGAGGATGTATGCCCCGTCGCTTCCCTTCGAGGTGCCCTCGAGCGTCCGCCTCATGGACACCACCATGCCGGAGGGCTCGCCCCTGCAGTACGCCCCCGGAGGCTACATGGACACGCAGGGCAACCCCATCACCATCAGCAACCAGTACGTCAACTTCGGCTGGGAGTACGTACTCCACTGCCATTTGCTGGGCCACGAGGAGATGGACATGATGCACGGCTTCCCCTTCGCGGTCGCGCCCTGGGCGCCGACCAACCTGACCGCGGCGGGGCCGGTCGGCAACGTGGTGCTCAACTGGACGGACAACTCCATCGTCGAGACCAGCCTGATCGTCGAGTACGCCGACAACCTGGACGGCCCGTGGACCTTCCTGACGGAGCTGCCTCCCGACTCGGTGACCTACACGGATACGAGCACCTTCGCGGGTACGAGGTACTACCGCGTGTTCGCCAGGAACTCGGTGGGCAGCACCGTGCCCACCTTCCCGGTGATCAACGCCGACTCGGCACCGGCCGTATCCAACGCGGCACCCACGCTTTGACGCGACAGGAACGAACGAGAGGCGCCCGCCCATCCGGGCGGGCGCCTCTTCCTTCCCCGGGACGTGTGAAGTAGCCCGGGGTGTAAACCCCGGGACCGAAGAGGCATGAAATAGCCCAAACCTTTACCCCCGGCCGGGTCTTGAATCTTTACCTCGTTGCCTTCCCGGGGCTCACGCCCCGGCTACTGTCCGCCTTCGCCGGCCTTCCCGGGGCTCACGCCCCGGGCTACTGTCCGCCTTCGCCGGCCTTCCCGGGGCTCACGCCCCGGCTACTGTCCGCCACCGCCGGCCTTCCCGGGGCTCACGCCCCGGGCTACTGTCCGCCTTCGCCTGTCTTCCCGGGGCTCACGCCCCGGGCTACTGTCCGCCTTCGCCGGCCTTCCCGGGGCTCACGCCCCGCGCTACTGTCCGCCTTCGCCGGCCTTCCCGGGGCTCACGCCCCGGGCTACTGTCCGCCTTCGCCGGTCTTCCCGGGGCTCACGCCCCGGGCTACCGTATATAATGGAAGTGGTTTCCTGGCGGCCGATAAAAGGAGGTAGACGTGTTCAAGAGGCTGCAGATGCAAACGCTCTTGTTCGGCATGGACAGCCTGGAGAGATACCCGCGTCTCACCCGCCTGTTCCTGCGGCCGGTGGCCAACGCCCCGTGGCTCCGGGACAGGCTGGGCATACTCTTCCGCGGCTTCATGGGGGCCACCGCCTTCGAGATGCACGACGTGGATATGGAGCGGGGGCGTATCGGTATCGGCGGGGTGGAGGAGATCATGTTCGGCTGCAAGGTGGTGGAGCAGTTACACGCGGTGCTGGCCGCGCGCCTGCCGGGGGAGGAGAAGGACGCCGCCCTGTACGAGCTCGGCTACAACCTGTGCCGCTGGGAGGTGTCCACCGCCCTGGGCGGCGGCCGCTGGGCCCCGCAGGTGCTGCTGCCCCTGATGGTCAACCGCACCATCCTCGACGACGTGCGGTCCGACCCCCTGACGGCCCGCTTCTTCACGAAAGTGATGGACATGACCTCGCGCGTCATCACCGACGAGGGCGGCTGGGGCCACCTGGAGTTCGAGGTGGAATCCCGGCCCATGCGGGTCTATCTTTCGAATTCGCAGGAGGCCGCCTGGCTGGGGCCTTCCGACGTGCCCGTCTGCCACCTCTACGCCGGGATCGTGGCCGGCTACGCGGCCGCCATCAGTGGGGTGGAGTTGCAGGCCCGCGAGGTGGAGTGCGCGGCCATGGGCGCCCCCCGCTGCGTCTTCGAGCTGGAGACCTAGCCCTTCTGGACCTTGCGGATCTGCCGGTCCATCACCATGTCCACCAGCCAGGGAACGAAGCGCTTCGTGTAGTAGAGCATCTTAGAGCCCCCCGGCAAGATGTAGAACTTACCCTTGCGCATCCCCTTGACCAGAGCCCGCGCCACCTTCTCCGGCTGCATCAGGCCGGCGCTCTCGCTGATGGCCACCGTCTCCGGGGGCTTGGTGAGGTTCTCCACCGCGAAGCCGGGGGTGTCGGTGTCGGGCGGGCAGACTATGGAGATACCGATGCCGTAACGCTTCAGCTCGCTCTTGAGTACCTCGGAGAAGCCGATGATGGCGAACTTGGAGGGGCAGTAGTCCGCGTAACCAAAGGCCCCGATGAAGCCCAGGCCGCGAGGTGACGTTGACGATGTACCCGCCCCGCTGTTTCATGTGCGGCACCAGGGCGGAGACGGTGTTCCAGATGCCGTAGATGTGCACCTTCATGGTCTCGTCGAACTGCTCGTAGCCGATGTTCTCGAAGTAGTCGGGGTAGGCGCGGCCGGCCGAGTTGATGAGGATGTCCGGCGGTCCGAAGGCGGCGACGGCCTCCGCCAGCACCCGCGTCACCTCGTCGTGGTCGGAGACGTCCATCTGCCGGAAGTCGAGGCGCTGCCCTTCCCGCTTTCCTGCCGCTTCCATCCGCCGGACCGCTTCCTCCAGGCGTTCCCGCCCCCGCGCGAAGACCACCACGTCCGCGCCTTCCCGCGCCAGGATCTCGGCGGCGGAAAGCCCGATGCCGCTCGACCCCCCGGTGATGAAAACGAGCTTGCCGTCGAAGTCCCTGACCTTCATCCCGTCCCCCCTTCCGCCCCTCGAAAAGGGTAGAATCAATATATGAAGAACAACCGGCTGCCACCCTTCATTCTACCAGTGGGCGCCGCGCTGGTCATGCCCGCGGCGCTGCTGCGGGCCCGCGGTGCCAGGTTCTCCCGGCCCCGGGTCCAGGTGCCCCTGGGCATGACCTTGATCGCCGGCGGGCTGGGCCTGCAGGCCTGGACGGTCGCGCTCTTCCGCCGCGTGGGCGAGGGGACCCTGGCCCCCTGGGACCCCACCCGGCGGCTGGTGGCCCGCGGCCCCTACCGGCATACCCGCAACCCCATGATCACCGGGGTCCTCTCCATCCTGCTGGGGGAGAGCGCCCTCTTCGGTTCACGCGCCATCCTGAAATGGGCGGCGGTCTTCTTTGCCGCCAACACCGCCTGGTTCAAGCTCACGGAGGAGCCGGGCCTGGCCAAGCGGTTCGGTGAAGAGTACGTCGAGTACCGCGACAACGTGCCCATGTGGCTGCCCCGTATCAAGCCCTGGGAAGGGCGGAAAGCGTCATGACCGTGTAAAGGAGGCGCGCATGTTCGAGAGGACTCGGTTGAAGGTGCTGCTCTACGGCATGGAGACCCTGGACCGGCACCCCCGGCTCACCCGGCTGTTCCTGCGTCCCGTCGCCAATGCCCCCTTCCTGGCGGGGCGCCTCAAGATCATGATGCGGGCCTTCATGGGGGCAACCGCCTTCGAGATGCACGACGTGGACGTAGCCGAGGGGCGCATCGGCATCGGCGGGGTGGACGAGATGCTCTTCGGGTCGGAGTTCATCCAGATCCTGCACGAGGCCTTCGACGGTATCGTGGGTGAGGAGGAAAAGCGGCGCATCCTCTACGACATCGGCTTCAAGGCCTGCTATTACGAGGCTCGAGCGGCGCTGGAGAAGGGGCGCTGGTCGCCCGAGGCCCTGGTCCCGCTGATCTACAACAGCCGGGTCATCGACACCGTGCGGTCGGACCCCTTGACGGCCCGGTTCTTCCTGCGCATCGAGGCCATGGTGACCCGCATCATCCTCAACGAGGGCGGCTGGGGGCGCGTCGAGTTCGAGCTGGAGCGGCGTCCCATCAGGGTGAGGCTGTACAATTCCCAGGAGGCCCGCTACCTGGGCCCCTCGGACGCGCCGGTGTGCCAGTTCTTCACAGGTTTCATCGCCGGACACGCCTCCTCCATCCTGGGTGAGACCGTCGAGGCGCGGGAGGTCGCGTGCGCGGCCGCTGGCGCTCCCTGCTGCGTGTTCGAGATAGACCGTTAGGCGCGGACCAGCCCGATTATCCCCTTGATCAGGGTGAGTGCCCCCAGGATGCCGAACTCGAGGACGAGGATGATGCGGTTGTTCCTGATCAGCCAGTCCCGCATGCGATGGATGTTGGGGGTCGAGGCCTCGGGCGATGCCACCTTGTAGACGATGAGGGCCCACATGCCCACGGTGCTGATGAGGGTGAAGACGGCCAGCACGACGATGCCCTCGGCGACGCTCAGCGCGGGCTGGGCGACGAGGGTGTCCACCACCGCCGTGAAGGTGAAGAAGACGTTGTTGAGGAAGAGGATGAAGCCGAAGAGCAGGGCCTTGCGCGGCTCCATGGTATCGATGTACTGCGCCCACTTGGGCAGCTTGACGGTGTCGGTGGTCTTGGGCAGTTTCCACCAGCAGAAGAAGGCGATTACCAGGAAGACCACCGCGGTGATGACCTGCGCCCAGTAGGTCAGGTCCGACGAGGTGCTCTTGGGGGTGAAGTCCCTGCCGTTGAAGGCGACGATGAGCACTATCCCCACCAGCATGCTCCCGGCGATGCTGGGAAGGGTGAAGGCCAACGAATTGCGTATGGGCTTCCGGGACGCCAGGAACAGGACCACTATGGCGATGATGATCGGGCTGAAGGCGAGGAATAACGCCGCGGGCAGGACCTGCAATATTACTTGACCCATATTCGATCTCTCTCTTCCCGGTAATCCTGGTACCCCAGGGTTTCTTTCCTGACGGACCCCATTATACCTTCAATGCCCGCCCTTGAATAAGTGCCGTGCGGGTGCCCACGCCGCGACACGGTTTGCCGGCCTGGTGACGAGGGAATAAGATTGTATAAGGATGACCGGGTATTTAGAACGGCAGGCGCTCTTCAACGCCCGCGGCGGTCGCGAGGAACCAGGCGCCTGGAAAGGGGTAACGTTGTTTAAGATCTTCAAGCCGATAACCGACATCACCAAGCAGTTCGGCGGTATGCTCGAAGGGGCGCGCGGCCTCATGGAGACGGCCGGCAAGGGTGGGCTCAGGGGAGTGGTCCAGGAGGCCTTCAACTTCGATGACGAGGGGTTCAAGGGCGAGACGGACCGGCGCTCGGGGGGGATCATCATGCGCCTGACCATGGCCGGGGACACCGAAAGAGTGGAAACCGTCATCCGCTTCCGGAACTATGCGATGGCGGCCATAGATGAGTTGCAGAGATGCAAGGAGCTCAGCGAAGGCTTCGGCTCCGAGGACCTGGGGGAGATCAGGCTGATGGTCGATCGCATGGCGGAGTACCTGGACTCCAGGGATCCGGAGCCCAGCATCTCCGACGGGAAGGAGCTGCTGCGGCAGGAGATCGCCAGGCTCAAGCAGGTCAACAGGCAGTTGAGCTCGCTCATCGAAAGCGAGGAAGCCCTGCTCGCCGGCGAAGGCAAGCCGGCCGGCAGGTACCCGACCATCGTCGCCGCCGAGGGCTCCCCGCCGAAACCGAAAAAGTACCCCGTCGCCGGCAACTCGAGGAAGAAGCCGGCGCCGGCGGGCGACAAAGAGGCCGAGGAGGCTTAGCCGGCCGGCTTGCCCCGCAGCTTCTCCAGCTTGGGGGCGATGACCACCCGGCAGTAGGGTTGGCGCGGGTTCTTAACGAAGTAGTCGTGGTGGTACTCCTCGGCCGGCCAGAAGGTCTCCAGCTCCCTGGTCTCGGTGACGACGGGCCTGGCGTAGCGGGGCCGTATCTCCTCCAGGAAGCTCTCCACCTGGGCGCGCTGCGCTTCGGAGGTGAACAGGATGATGGAGCGGTACTGGGTGCCCACGTCCGCCCCCTGCCGGTTGAGGGTGGTGGGGTCGTGTACCGCGAAGAAGACTTCCAGCAACTCCTCCAGGGTGACCTTCTCCGGGTCGAACTCCACCCGCACCGCCTCGGCATGGCCGGTCAGGCCGCCGCAGACCTCGTCGTAGGAGGGGTCCGGCGCGCTGCCCCCGGTGTAGCCGGGGGTGGTGCGGGTCACGCCCTCGACCATCTCGAAGGCGGCCTCCACGCACCAGAAGCAACCGCCCCCCAAGACGATCTCCTCATGCCTGCCCTGTTTATTCATCCCCCTCGCCCTCCTTGACCAGGCGGAGGGAGAGGGAGTTGACGCAGTGGCGCGTGTCCCTGGGGGTGAAGCCCTCCCCCTCGAAGACGTGGCCCAGGTGGCCGCCGCAGCGGGCGCAGGTTATCTCGGTGCGCCGCCCGTCCGGGTCGGGGGTGCGCTCGACGGCCCCCTCCAACTCGTCGTCGAAGGAAGGCCAGCCGCAGCCGGAATGGAACTTGTCGGCGGACCTGTAGAGGGGCGCGCCGCAGCGCCGGCAGACGTAGGTGCCGGCCTCCTCGCTGTCGCAGTACTCGCCGCTGAAGGGAGGCTCGGTCCCCTTGTGCACTATGACCCGCTCCTCGGCGGGGGTCAGCTTTCTGTACTTCCATAAGTCCAATACTAGGTGTGAAAGCGCTTCGCCTGCCATGTCCTATGTCAACGTCACAGCGCCGCGCCGGGGCGGGTGTGCACGGCCCTGCCGCCCACCGCCACCAGGTCCGCGAAGTCGTCCAGCTTGCCGGGCGCGAAGTCGTGGGTGAGCAGGAACCACCACGAGGTCAGCTTGAGCAGGTCGGTGCGGAAGAGCACGAAGTCGGCGCACTTGCCCTTCTCGACGGAGCCGATGCGGTCCTCCATGAACAGCGCCCTGGCCCCGCCCATGGTGTAGACGCGGACGGCCTCCTCCATGTCCAGCTTCTCCTCCGGGCCCCAGTCGGTGTTGTTGTGGTAGTTGATGCGGGTGGCGGCGATCATCAGCCCGTAGAAGGGGTTGATGGGGGGAAGGGTGGGCCCGGCGATCCAGTCGGTGCCGAAGGACATCTCCACCCCAGCCCGGCGCAGGCTGCGCCAGGGGTGCAGGCGCTTGCAGGCGCTCCAGTCCCCAGGGTGCGCTCGAAACTCGCATCCCCGTAGAACTGGGTGGGCTGCATGGCCGCGTAGGCGCCGATGCGGGCCATGCGCTCGATGTCCTCCTCGACCGGCAGCTCGCAGTGGTCCAGGCGGTGCCGGGAGTCACGCTCGCCGTTGACCTCCCGCGCCCGCTGATAGGAATTGAGGGCGCGCCGGATGCCGGCGTCGCCGATGGCGTGGGTGCAGGCCTGCAGCCCCAGCCCGTCGGCGAGCTCCATCAGCCTGTCGAAGTTCTCCTGGGTCCAGGCCGCGTCGCCCAGTTCGTCCTCGGTGTCCGAGAAGGGCTCGAGCATGAATGAGGTGTGGTTGCCGAAGGTGCCGTCTATGTAGAGCTTGATGGACTGCCCGGTCACCAGGTGCTCCCCCGACTCCCGCTCCCCCAGTCCCTTGAACCACTTGAGGTCGGCGATGAGCCGCTCCTCGTCCTCCAGGTCGATGGGGTCGACGTAGAAGGTGGCGCGCACCCGCACGTCGTCCAGCCAGCCGCGGTCGCGCATCTCCAGGATGAAGGGGAACAGGGACTTGTAGACCTGCAGCTCGTCGAAGGCGGTCACCCCCACCGCCAGGGTCCGGCGGACCGCGTCGCGCATGGCCTCCAGCATCTTCTCGCGCATCTCCGGCCCGAAGTCCTCGGGGGAGAAGAACTCGAAGGGGTCGAAGCTGTGGGAGTGCATGAGCAGCCCGGTGGGCTTGCCGCCCTCGTCCAGGTGCGGCACCATGCGGCGGCAGGCCCGGGGACAGCGCTCTTCCATGATGCGCCGCATCATGCTGTTGGGCCAGGTGACCATGGCGTCGTAGGAGAGGAGCCACACCGGGCGGTCGGGCAGGGACGCGTCCAGGTCGGCGATGTCCGGCAGGATGCCGATGTAATCGTACATCCAGCCGATGCCCATGATCACCGGCAGGTCCGGATGGGCGTCAGCGAACGCCCGCACCTTCGTGACGACCTCTTCCTTGCTCTTGCAGTCGTAGAGGTCGACGATGAAGGCGCGGTGCAGCCCCATCCACAACAGGTGGACGTGGTTGTCCACGAAGCCGGGGGTGAGCATGCGCCCGCGCGCGTTGATGACCCTGGTGCCGGGGCCGATGTAGCTGTTCGCGCCCCGGTCGTCGCCGACGTAGGCGAAGACGCCGTCCTTCACCGCCACCGCCTGCGCCCGGGTGCCCCGCTCGTCGCAGGTGAGCACCTTGGCGCCCAGGACCACCAGGTCGGCGGGGTCGGAGCCGTCCCGCGTGAAACGCGGGCGCACCAGGAAACCGGGGACCTTCCATGCGTTCATGCAGCCACCTCCCGAAAGCTCTTGAGCCCGTGCGGCACTTGCCGGCAACTACGATTCCAGCCCCGGCTTCAGCCGATATCCACCCGTTCGCCCAGCCGCTCCAGGCAGCGGTCCACGTAGCCGGGGTCCTCCAGCAGCACGCGGATGGCCCCGCGCGGGCAGGCGGCGGCGCAGCGCCCGCAGGCCTTGCAGTCGTCCCCGATGACGGCCCGCCCGCCTTCCAGGCTGCAGCTGGGCGAAGATGCAGGCGTCCAGGCAGTCGCCGCAGCCGTCGCAGTCCTCTCCCACCACGGTGCGCGCCCCCTCCAGCCGCACCATGATCTTCATGGCCCCGTCGGGCACGTGCGGCAGCAGCCCCGAGGAGGCAGCAGCACTCGCAGCAGAAGCAGACGGTCATGAGGTGCCGGTAGTCCTTCACCCCGAAGGCCCGCGCGTCCACCCAGGCCTGCCCGACGCAGGGCACCAGGCCGTCAGTCCACCGCGCGCCGCAGGTGCTCGCGGGCCTCCTCCACGCTGGCTTCCCGGCCCAGGGCCGGGTCCAGCTGGCGGGTGCCCTCGCCCAGGAAGAGGCAGCCGATGCCGGGGTCGTGCCGGGTGCAGCCCGAGGAGTTGCGGCAGAAGCAGTGGTCGACGATGAAGCGCCGCGAAGCCCGCTCGATGCAGCTCTCCACGATGGACTGCGGGAGCAGCCGCCCCCGCGGGCACCTCGACGTTCTCGCCCACGGGGATGCAGCTGAAGGTGTTGCGGGACATGATGGACTCGCCGATGACGTCGGCGGGCCACGTCCCGCCCAGGCGCTTCAGGCCGCGCCGGTAGCGCCGGGCCAGCCCCACCGGGCTTACGGGAAACCGGAAGTGGTCGAAGACCAGCTTGCGCAGGCCCACCTGCTTCTCCTCCCGCCCGAGGGCCCCTACTTCTCCACCAGGCGGATGTCCAGGCCCTGCACCGCGTCGGGGCTGATGGTCAGTTCGGTGGCGGTGGCGTCGCCCAGCATGCCGACGCCGGTCAGGAAGTCCCGCGCCGTCTGGAGCGAGGCCACCTGGAGCACCAGGCCCTCGATGAAGTCCTGGCTTCCCTGGGAGATGCGGACGGCCGGGCCCCGATCCGTAGGCCTGCACCCCGTCCGCGGACATGGGGGCCGGGGCGAAGACCGTCTCCCACAGCTGCCTGGTCTGGTCGGGCTGGGTGGAGAGGATGTCGATCTCCTTTACCCCGGTGAGGCCGATGCCGCCCAGGGGGCTTCCCGTGACGGTATTGGCGGTGAGGGCCGCCTTGGCCTGGTCGGTGTAGTCGACCAGGTAGACGATGTAGGCCTGGGTGCACAGGGCCTGCAGGGTCACGTCGGTCCACATCTTCACCTGCTGGCCGTTGACCTCCCGCATCTGGTCCCGGGGCTGGCCGGGGTCCGCCCCCCGCGCCTCCAGCTCTCCGGTGACCTGGTCCAGCGGGTAGGGCTCGAAGACGATGCCGTAGACGAAGGTGAACGGGGGCATCTGCTGGCCGGGAGCTTCGCCCTCGAACTTGAGGTCTCCACGTTGACGTTGCCCATCTGCACGCCCCCGGTGGAGAAGCCGGGGTAGGTGCTGAAGGGCCAGGCCACCGGCAGCCCCAGGGTCTGGGTGAGGGTGTTGAAGAGGGCCTTCGGGGTCGGTGCAGCTCACGGTGACGTGGTCGACCTTCTTGACCACCGGCTCGGCCGCGGGCTGGTCGTTCGACTCCTTGCTGCCGCAGCCGCCGAGCGCCGCGAGGGCGAGAAGGGCCGCGACGGACAGCGCGAGGAGCTTTACGCCGGTTCTTGCAGTGGGGAAGCGCATGTCAGATCCTTTCTCTCTCTCGGACCAGGTTATCTTCCAGGAAACGCAGGACCCGGGGCCAGGCGTCGATGGCGGCCTGCGCGTTGGCCCGGGGGTCCCCGCCGAACTTGAGGCCCGTGCCGGAGAAGGCCCTGGCCCTGCCCGGCCATGGCCGGCCGGTAGGGGAGGTAGGCGCCGTGGCCGGACTCCTCGTAGTCGAGGTGCTCGTACGGGTAAGGATGGCCGTGCGCCTCCAGCCTGCGCATGACCATCCGGCTCAGCTCGGAAGAGGGCCAGACCAGGTCCTGCCGGCCGGAGACCAGCAGCACCGGGCCCTTGATCTTCTCTACGGCGATGGCGGCCTTGTCCACCGCGGCCTGGTCCCGCATGGCGTCTGAGTAGGTGGAGAGCGTGGAGAGAGGCTGGTGGCGGATGCCGCTCCAGATGGCCCGGGCGACGAAACCGGGGGAGTCCTTGCGCTCGAGGAAGGGAAGGTCCTCTCCCTTCCAGGTGAAGGGCGACTGCGGATCGCCGTCGCGCGGGTCGGCGTGCAGCCCCTCGAAGACCACGCCTCCCCCGGAGATGGAGACCACCGCGTTGACCCCCTCCAGCAGGGAGCCCGTCAGCAGCGCGCCCTCGCCCCCGCGCGAGACGCCCAGCAGCGCCACGCCGCCCTTCTTCACCTCCGGGCGTGCCTGCAGCCAGGCGATGGCGCGCTCGAAGTATTCCACCGGTATCCCGATGTACTCGGGCGGCTGCCCCGCGCCCCCGAAGTAGAGCAGCGAGAGCGCCGCCAGGCCCCGGGCGGCCAGGAGGGAGCCGGTATCCTCCATGATGCGGTTGACGGTGCCGTGCATGACGATGACGGCGGGGTGAGGGCCCTCGCCCGCCGGCTTGAAGTAGGTGCCGGCGACGCGGCCCTCGCTGACGGGGATGCGTTCCACCCCTTCCGCCAGGTACCGCCGCTCGACCCGGGCCGAGGTCGAGGTGACCCCGCCCGACTCGGCGGTGAGGTCGATCACCTGGGGCTCGAGGGTGGATTTCACGTAGACCCCGCTGCCCCCCTTGCCGGTGGGGGACATGGACCAGAGCAGGCCCGCCGGGTCCGCTCCCCGGTAGGTGCCCGAGACGGGCGCCTGCTTCCCCGGGTCGGCCGCGCCGCCGGCGTCGCAGGCGAAGACGGCATGGGATTCCCAGGTGCCGCCGTCGTCATCGGTGAGCGACGCGCGCAGGGTCACCCGCCGGCCCGGCTGGAAGCCGGTGAGCCTCACCCGCAGGGGTTCGTCGGCGAGCGATATCTCCGGATCGACCTCGATCGTAGCCATGAACACGCCTTTCCGGCCGGGGAACCGCGAGAACTCGACACGTCAATTGTATCCCCTGCCCGCCGCCGCGAAAAGAACCCCCGCGGCCGGCCCCGCGCGCCCGGAGGCTACATGTGGTGCAGGTACTGGTCCACCAGCTTCTGGATCTCCTCCTGCTTGCCGTAGAGGCGCTCGCTCAGGTCTTCGTCCTCGTAGCCCTTGAGCATGCGGCGGTGTCGTCGACCAGGGCCGGGGAGAAGACGCCGTGCTCCTCGTAGATGCCCCGGTCCTGGAGCAGGCTGTCGGCCGAAGCCCAGCACGAGCCGGGCAGCTGGGGCAGCTTCTCCTCCACTTCCTTGTGCTCGAAGATGTTCACGTCGACGTAGAGGCTGTTGGCGTATTCCAGGGCGTCCGGCATCTCCATGCCGTGCCGCGCCGCCACCGCCAGCCCGGCCAGCAGCAGGTAGACGTTGGCCGAGCCGTCGGGGCTGCGGAACTCGATGGTCTGCTTCTCGCTGGCGAGCTTATCCTCGTCCGGCTCGTTGGGGTTGGCGTCCTTGACCATGTCCCCCACCCCGAGCCAGCCCAGGGGCACCCGGACCAGGGTGGAGCGGTTGCGGTCGCCCCAGCAGATGTTGGTGGGCGCTTCCTGGTGGGGCACCAGCCGCAGGTAGGACAGGGGCACGGTGTTGCCGAAGGCGGTGAGGGAGGGCGCCAGGCGCAGCTCCCCGGCGATGTTCTTGCGGGCGATGTCGGTGAGCTTGCCCGATTTGACCAGGACGTTCTTGCCGTTCTTGAGCAGCCGGGAGTGGATGTGCATGCCGCTTCCGGCGTGCCCCACCACCACCTTGGGGGCGAAGCTGATGGGCACCCCGTACTTGTAGCCGAGCATCCGCAGGATCCACTTGGCCACCACCAGCTGGTCGGCCGCGTCCTCCACCGGGACCGGGCTGAACTCGATCTCGTGCTGCTCCAGGTCCTCGCCCATGCCCTCGCCCTTGATGGCTCCGACCTCGGAGTGGCCGTACTTGATGATCCCGCCGGACTCGGCGATGGCCTCCATGGCCTCGCAGCGGAGCTTCTCCCACCGGGAGAAGGGCGACGACTCGTGATATCCCTGCTGGGCCGCGGTCTGGTAGGGGCTGGTCTCGGTGGAGAAGATGTAGTACTCGAGCTCGCCCATGGCCTCCATGGTCATGCCGGTCTTCTCCCGGAGCACCTGGTGGGCCTTGCGCAGGGTGTGCTCGGGGGCGCTGGCCAGGGGCTTGCCGTCCACGTCGTAGTAGGAGCAGAGGATGTCGATGGCCGGTATCTCGGAGAAGGGGTTGACGAAGGCGGTCTTGAAGCGGGGGATGACGTAGAGGTCGCTGGCGGCCGCGTCGACGAAGGAGAAGAGGCTGGAGCCGTCCACCCGCTCGCCGGAGGAGAGGAGCCGGTCGAGCTGCCCCTTGTTCTGGATGACGAAGTTGAGCCGCTTGAGCCGGCCGTCGCCGCCCACGTAGCGGAAGTTGATCATCTCGATGTCGTTCTCCTCGATGAAGCGGATGAGGTCCCGCTTGGTGAATTCCTCCGCGGGCTTGTGCAGGTACTGGACCAGGCGGTTGGGATTGAGTTTGACGTCGTTGTCGCTCACTTTCTACCTCCTTGTAGATGCCGATGGACATGCCGGATTGCCGTTGACCACGTGCCCGGGCCACGCCGTTGTGGCCCGGATGCCGCATTGATATATGGATGATATCAACTGGTGGCGACGGTTTCAAAGCCGCGGAGGGCGGCGGCGTTGCCTACTTGAACTCCAGGTTCCGGGCGACGAAGGCCTTGGTGGTCGCGGCGTTCATCATGGTGTAATCGACGATCATGACCTCGTAGATGTAGCCGTCGCGGTTGAACAGGAGCAGCTCGGTCACGTTCTTGCCCTGGTTGGCGTTGCCGGAATCGTTGATGGTGAGGTTGACGGCCACGCTGCCGCAGTCGAGCTCCAGGGCCCGGACGTCCACGCCGGTGACCGAGGGGAGGCGGACCTGGCGAACTCCTCGAGCATGAAGGTGTTCTCGTCCACGTAGGCCTCCATCTCGGCCAGGTCCTCCGTGTCCGGCAGCCGGAGCTGCGAATCACCGGCCGGGTACTCGGCCACGATCAGCTGGGTCTCCCGGGAGGGGCTGAAGATGAGGTAGTCCACGACGATGTTCTCCCGCTCCATCCTCAAGGTGCCCTGCAGGCTGGCCCGCTCCTCCTCGGGGGCCTCCTCCCAGTCCATCGGCGCGGGCATGCTCATGGCCTCCTGGACCTCGACGGGTTTGAACATCAGGAAGGAGCCGGCCACGATGACGGCCGGCGAGCAGGACCAGGGCGACCACGACGAAGACGCGGTTGCGCACCCGTGCCCTTCTCTGGCGGGCCGCGCCGGGAGACGCGGCCTGCCGGGGAGAGACCGGCGGCGGCGCCAGGGGCCGCTGCAGGGCCTGCTGCGGGACCTGGACGCGGTAAGGCTCCGCCGGGGAGACGCGCCGTTCCTCCCCGGGATCTCCCCCGGGGCCCTCCCGGGAGAACAGGGGCTCCGCGCAGGACGGGCAGAACATCTCCGCCGCGCTCTTCACGGGCTCGCCGCAAGCCGGGCACTTGTCCAGCATGGAATGGCCTCCTCCTCTCCGTATGCCTCCAGAAGATATTAGCACCCCGCCCCGCGCGGCGGAACTCCCGCGGATGCCCGGTTGCAAGGGATTGATGCCCCCGCGGGCGAAGAATACGGGGGATGTGCTTGTACGTGTAGGGGTCTCATGCAAGGAGGTGGTCCTGTTTGAAAGACTTCATTGAGTTCATCAGGAAACAAGGAGTGGTGGGGCTGGCCATCGGCTTCATCATCGGCGCGGCGACCGGGGCAGTGGTCAGCTTCCCTGGTCAAGAACCTGATCAACCCGATCATCGCGGCCGTCTTCGGCAAGCCCGACCTGAGCTCGATGACCTTCACCATCGACAACGCGGTCTTCGACTACGGAACATTCATCAACGCCCTCATCGACTTCGTCGTCATCCTGCTGGTGGTCTACCTCCTCTTCAAGGTGCTGCGGCTGGAGAAACTGGACCTTGAGGAAGAAGAGGAAGAGAAATAAGGCAGAGCGAAGAGCGGCGGCGAAGACGTCCCTTAAAGCCCCGGAGAGCGAGCGGCAGCGCGCCTCCGGGGCTCTTCATGTCCGCCATGTTCGTGTTATGCTCTAACGTAAAGGATTGAAAGGGCATGACTGAGGAAAGGGGAGGAAGATGCGGAAGAGAACCTGGTCGGTACTGACCCTGACCGTCATCCTGGCCGCGGCCGCGGTGCTGGCCCTGGGGGGTGCGGCAAGAAGGCCCCCGCCCTCAGTTCCGTCTCGCCCGCCAGCGAGACCGCGGGCGGCAAGGTCACCTTGACGGGCAGCGATTTCGGCGACACCCAGGAGGACGGCAAGGTCCAGGTCGGCCAGGAGACGGCCGCCGTCGAGAGCTGGTCGGGCTCGAGCATCGTCATCCTGGTCCCCTCCGGCATGCAGCCGGGGATCTACCAGGTCAGCGTGACCACCTCCGGGGGGACCAGCGGCTCCCTCCCGTTCCAGGTGACACCGGCCCGCCGCCCCCACGCCTCCCACACATCTCCTCCATCCAGCCCACCAGCGGCCCCTCCGACACCCTGGTGACCATCTACGGCAGCGGCTTCGGCGCGTCCCAGGGCGGCGGCCAGGTGAACATCGGCGCGGTCCAGATGGTGATGGTCTCCTGGTCGGACATCAAGATAGAGGCGAACGTGCCCCCCACCATGGGAGTCGGCCAGTACGAGGTCTCCGTGACCGAACTCCAACGGGACCAGCAACGTGGTGGCGTTCATCGTCACGGCGCAGGTGGAGGACCAGCAGCTGCAGGAACAGGCCGTCCAGGAGAACATGGTATCCCAGGGGATCAACCCGGGCGACTGGGTCTACAAGCAGACGCCAAGGTCAGCGCCAGCGACCCCACCTGGGCCCTCCTGGACTACCAGAGGTACGAGGGCATGGCCCACACCCAGTACCTGCTGCACAAGGTCAACGGCGATCTGGACGGTGGTCGCGAGCGGCGGGGACGACTTCAACCCCCAGGCCTACGGGGCGCCGGCCGACCTCAAGTTCCCCTGATAGTCCGGGCGAAGGAGGAAGAGACATGGCGGAGGAGAGCGCGCCGAAACAGTATTTCATGGAGCACCAGCAGATGGACTTCGAGACCCAGTGCATCCTCGGCGGGCTGCGCCTACGGGTCGGGGGAGGTGGGCGAGATACTGTCCACCGTCGAGCGCATAATCCCCGGCGACTTCGAGAGCTGGGTGGTGGAGTGGAAGGCCACGGCGGAGAGGGTGGAGGCCGCCGCCGGGCAGTCCGCCGCGGCCGGTAACCAGGTCAGCGCCCGCCGGGCCTACCTGCGCGCCGCCTCCTATTACTCGGCCTGCCTCGCCATGATCGACGGCAGCTAAGGACCCGGAACGCCGGGTACCCCTGTGGCGCAAGCACATGGAGTGCTTCGACGAGTTCTGCGCCCGCCTGGACCCGCCGGCGCAGAAGGTGGAGATACCCTACGAGGACACCACCATGCCCGGCTACTTCTTCGCCCCCGACTACTCCGGCGGCCCCTTCGCCACCGTCATCTTCAACAACGGCTCGGACGGTCCCACCTGCTCCCTGTGGGGCGCGGGCGCGGCCGGGGCGCTGGAGCGCGGCTACGCCGCCCTCATCTTCGACGGCCCCGGGCAGAACGCCATGCTCTGGCTGAAGGACGTGGGCTTCCGGGCGGACTGGGAGAAGGTCGATCACCCCGGTGGTGGACTTCCTGCTGGCCCGCCCCGACGTCGACCCCGCGCGCATCGCCCTCTCCGGCATCAGCCAGGGCGGCTACTGGGTGCTGCGTGCCCTGGCCTTCGAGCACCGCGTCGCGGCGGGCATCGTCGACCCGGGGGTCATCGACGTGGCCACGGTGATGAAGTCGAAGTGGCCCCCGGAGATGCTGCAGCCGGCCCTCGACGGCAAGGAGGAAGAGTTCAACCAGATGATGGAGGGGATGCAGCAGTACATGACCGAGGACCAGCGCCAGGACATGAAGTGGCGCATGAAGCCCTACGCCACCGACAACTACTACGTCTGGGTCAGGACCGCCCTCGACCACCAGGCGCGCGACGTCATCGACAAGATCGAGTGCCCCATGTTCATCGCCGACCCCGACGACGAGCAGTTCTGGCCCGGGCAGTCGCAGGAGGTCTACGACGGCCTGGTCTGCCCCAGGACCATCGTCCGGTTCACGCGGGAGGAGGGCGCCAACTGGCACTGCGAGCCCAAGGCCCGCGTCCTCTACGACCAGCGCATGTTCGACTGGCTGGCCACGGTGATGCTGACCCGCGGGGCTGGGGGCATTATTCGTCGGGGGCGTCGTCGTGGCCGGCGACCTCGCCGGTGAGTTCGCCAGGCCATGCGGATCATCGCGACCTTGTCGTGGCCCTTCTCCTTATAGTGGTGAGGCCGCTTCTCGCGTGATGTCATGGTGACGTCCAGCCCTTCTCGTTGGCCCACGTCTCCCGGCGTCCTGGCGCGGCCGCGTCACCCTCAAGCGCAGTTCCACCGGAAGAGACGCCGCCTGGTCGCGGGATCAGTGGCCCCTGGTGCAGGCGCGGGCGTTGCCCGCGATGTCGAGCTTGCGCCTCGCGGCGCTGTACGGCCGGACGCCGCCGTCGCCATGGTCGGGGGTCGTGGCCCGCGTCTGGGGACGTGGTCGTCGCCATGAAGGACGGGCATCCCGGGCGCGCCGGATGACGGCGCTCGATGGGCCTCGCGCTCCGTCAGCGCTTGAGCCTGCCTGCGCACTGAACACCACTCACCCGTCTTTCTTCTTGCCTGCGGCGCAGCTTGCGCGCCTGTCTCTTCACGGCGGTCCTGGCCGGCATGCTCCTTGACCGGGTGGGTGTTGATGTCGAAGGCGCACGGCGATGATGCGCATGCGCGAAAGCGACGCCGATGGCGATGAGCGCGGACAGCTGGGCGTTGATCTTGAAGCCCACCCCCAGCGCCAGGAAGACGGTGACGCCGAGCAGCGCCGCCAGGGCGTAGAACTGCCCCGGCCGGAAGACCAGGGGCTCTTCCTTGGTCAGGACGTCGCGCAGCAGTCCGCCGCCGATGGCGTTGATCATCCCGATGAGCCCCGCCGCCAGCACGCTCAGGCCGAGGTTGATGCTCTTCTGGGAGCCCACGACGACGTAGAGGCCCAGGCCCAGGCCGTCGGCCAGCAGCAGCACCAGGTTGGCCCGGTGGATGTGCTCGCCCAGGAGGATCACCAGGACCCCGGCGGCGAAGACCACGGCGATGTAGCGCCAGTCCTGCACGAAGGCCGGCGGCCCGTGGTTCAGGAAGATGCCGTCGCGGATGAGCCCTCCCCCCGCCCCCACCACCAGGGCCAGGGAGAACAGGCCGAAGTAGTCGTAGCCCTTGCGGTAGGCGACCAGGGCGCCGGTGATGGCGAAGAGGAAGACGGCGATGAGGTCGTAGGTGACCGGCAGGTTGAACTGGCCTTCCAGCATGGCGGTCTATCCTCTCCCCTCTCCGGGTGCGCCGATCCCGACGGCCTTCTCCATGCTCCGCAGCGCCCGCATCAGCGGGGTCTCCAGGGCGAGGATGCGCCGCTTCAACTCCTCCAGGTCCCCCGCCAGCCACTTCCACTGGCGAGCGGCGTACATGGCGCCGCCGATGACCATCATGAAGGTGCCGATGAGCACCGCCTGCAGCCCCAGGGACGGAAGCTGGACCGCCGCCGCCACGAACCCCAGCACCGGGATGGTCACGCCGCCCGGCAGGCGCACGCCCTCGCCCGGCCAACCCTTGCGCGCCAGCTGAAACGCCCCCACGTTGACCACCAGCATGGCGAAGATGGCGGTGACGTTGGAGAGCGACACGATGGTCGACCCGCCCCGCGAGAGCGCGATGAGCGCGGCGCCGATGCCCCCGGCCAGGAGCACGGCGAAGACGGGGTGGCCGCGCCGGGACATGTGCCCCACCCCCGTCGGGCACGTCGCCCTGGGCGGAGAGGCGGATCATCAGCTCGCTCCCTCCCAGCAGGTTGGCGTTGGCCCCGGAGAGGGTGGAGACGCAGGCGGCGAAGGCGACCAGGTACTCGCCCCACGGCCCCATCAGGGCGCTGGCCGCCTTGCCCAGCCCGGCCGCGCCGAAGTTGGACTCCCCGCTCGCCAGCAGGGCGATGATCACCCCCATGTAGACGGTGGCGGCGATGAGGATGGAGATGATGATGGCCCGCGGCACGGTGCGGTCGGGGTCGCGCACCGACCCGGCCATGTTGGTGACCACGTTGAAGCCGGTGTAGGCGGTGAAGAGCATGGCCGTCACCTTCAGCACCGATCCGCTGCTCCCCCGTGAAGAAGGGCGTCCAGTGGATGGCCCCGAAATGCGCCAGCCCGTAACCGGCCAGCAGGATGAGGATGCACACCTTCAACCCCACCAGCCAGGTCTCCGCCTTGCCCACCAGGTCCGCCGGCCCCAGGTTGAGCAGGGCGATGGCGGCCACCGCGATCAGGGCGGCCGCGGTGGGCCCCAGGGACTTGACGAAGTACTCGTTGAGGTAGGAGCCGAAGGAGATCAGCACGAAGGCGATGCAGGTGACCGCGTTGAGGTAGAACCCCCACATCACCACGAAGCGCCAGCCGGGGGAGAGGATCTCGCCCAGCGGGGCGTAGCCGGAGTCCCCGGGCTTGGAGCGGCTGGAGATGACCACGAAGGAGAGGGCCGAGAGCATCATCACCCCGCCGGCGATGAGGTAGGCGAGCAGGGCGGAAGGCCCCGCCTGGTCCACCGCCAGGCCCGAGAGGGTGAAGACGCCGCCGCCGATCATGGTGCCCACGCAGAAGGCGATGCAGGGGATGAGGCCTATCTGGTGCTTGGCCTCACTCCCGTCAACGCTCTTGTCATCCTCCCGTGGCCTGGCCCCGGGATCCGCTGCCGTCAAGTCTCACCCCTTGTCGCTGCCGGTAACCGGCTACTCCAACTGCGCCAGGTCGTCCTTGAGCCAGGTCGGGATACTCGCTCTCGTTCTGGACCTTCAGGTCCCTGATGAAGGGCAGGGCCTTATCCCGGTAGAAGTCGGGGCGGTAGACCTTCATCACCAGCAGGGAGTACCCGAGGTACTTGGCCTGGGCGATGGTCGGGCGCTGCAGAACCTCGCCGGTGTTGACGTTGGTGTAGAGCAGCGCCGACTCGCGCAGGTAGCCCTCCGCCGCCTCCGCCGCGTAACCCCCGTCGGTGCCGTAGATCTGCTCCAGGGTGTCCACGGACGGCACGTTCATGCCGGACTGCGTGGCCAGGTCGTAGAGTTCCTGGGCCTTCTGCCGGGACTCGCTGTTGGTCTTGGGCTTGCCCCACATGTACCAGGGCAACACCGTCAGGGCCAGCAGCGACGCCACCACGATCACCACCAGCGTCCAACGGAGCCACGGCTTGCTCGTGATGCCTCCGCTCATGACGCACCACCTTCTTCCGCCGCGACCGCCGCTTCACCGCGCCGTTCATCTTCCAGGAGGGCTTGCTCCGCCAGAGGAACAGCAGGGGGATGCCCATGCCGATGAGGAGCGTCCCGCCCAGCAGCAGCACGGCGTAGAGGAGGGGCGAGGTGCTGCCGAACTGCGAGGGGGGGATGAGGCCGATGAAGAAGACCACCACGGAAGAGACCATGCCCACTATGGCTATGAACATCAGCGCCGGCACCTTGTAGCCGCGCGGGTGGTCGGGCTGGCTGCGGCGCAGCCGGATGACGGTGATGAACATCAGCACGTACATGATCAGGTAGATCTGGGTGGTCATGGCCGACAGTATCCAGAAGGCGGAGGAGACGCTGGGGAGGAAGGCGAAGAGCAGGGCGACGATGGAGACGATGACCCCCTGCCCGTAGAGGATGTTGACCTGGATGTCCTTCTTGTTGGTCTTCTGCAGCACCGGCGGCAGGAAGCCGTTCTCCCGCCCCACCATCAGCAGGCCCTTGGAGGGGCCGGCCAGCCAGCCCATCATGCCGCCGAGCATGGCGCAGACGATCATCACCGCGAAGACCGGCGTCAGGAAGCCCACCCCGAAGTACTCGAAGAACTGCTGGAAGGCCTGCATCACGCCGGCGGTCAGGCTGAGCTGCTCCCGCCGGCACCACGAAGGAGATGGCCAGGGCCGGCAGGGTGAAGATGGCCACCGCCATGCCCGAGGCCACGAACATGGCCTTGGGAAACTCCTTGCCCGGCGTTGCGCATCTCGTTGACGTGCACCGCGTTGACCTCCATGCCCGCGTAGGAGAGGAAGTTGTTGACGATGAGCACCAGGCAGGCGAGGCCGGTGAACTCCGGCAGGAAGCCGGTCCCCGCCGCGTAGTTGGTGCCGCTGCCGAAGAGGTAGGCGATGCCCAGCACCACCAGGGTCACGCCGGGGATGAGGGTGCCGATGACCATGCCGCCCGAGGAGAGCTTGGCGCTGGCGTCCACCCCGCGCATGGAGATGAAGGTGGACACCCAGAAGAACACCAGGATGATGATGCCGGTGTAGATGCCGCTGGAAGCCAGGCTGGGGCTGATGACGAAGGCCAGGGTACTGGCCACCGACGCCAGCAGGCTCGGGTAGTAGGTCAGGGTCATGGCGTACTGGGTCCAGACGGCCAGGAAGCCCGCGCGCGGGCCGATGCCCTCCGTCACCCACTTGTAGATGCCCCCCTCCCAGCCGCTGGCCAGCTCGGCCGCCACCAGCGCCGTCGGGATGAGGAAGACGATGGCCGGGACCAGGTAGAGAAAGATGCAGGCGTACCCGTAGATGGCCATGGAAGGCGTGTTGCGGATGCTGGCCACGCAGGCGACGGTCATGAAACAGACCGTCGTCCAGCTCAGGTACTTCACCCCGCCGGCCCCCTGTTCGCTCTCGGTCATTATCTACCCCCTCTCCTTTCTCCGCTTCCGCCTGTGACTATTCATTCCATGCCCGGCAGGGGCTATCCTTCCGCGAGGTACTGGAGGAGCAGGGCCTCGGAGAGGATGCAGCGCTCCAGTTCGGCCAGGTCCACGCTCTCGTTGGCCGAGTGGATGGCCGCGTCACCGTCCTCCGCGCCCCAGAGGACGATCTCGGCCTGCGGGGCGACGGTGGCCAGGTTGCTGATGAGGGGGATGGAGCCGCCCTGTCCCATCAGCACGGCGTCCTTGCCGTAGGCCTCGCGCATGGCCTTGCGGACGGCGGCGTACCCGGGCCCGTCGGTCTTGGCCTCGAAGGCCGGGCCTTCCTGTCCCTCGATGACGTTCGACCGTCACTCCCCAGGGGGCCGAGGCGCGCAGGTGCGCGGCCAGCAGCGCCCGGGCCTGCGCGGAGTCGAAGCCGGGGGGCACGCGCATGCTCACCTGCGCCCGCGCCTCCGGGATGAGGGCGTTGGGGGCGCCCTCCACCGCCGGCGCGTCCAGGCCGATGACGGTGATGGAAGGGCTGGCCCACAGCAGGTCGGAGACGCTGCCGCTGCCGACCAGCGGGATGCCGTCGAGCACGCCGGCGGTCTGCCGGAAGACGTCCGCGGGGTAGTCGAACCCGTCCCACTTGCCCACGGGCAGGCCCTTGACGCAGGGGTCGCCCTGGTCGTCGTGGAGCCCGGCCAGCAGGTGGATGAGGACCAGCAGCGCGTCGGGGGAGGGCCCGCCGAACATGCCGCTGTGCACCGGGCCCTTCAGGGTCTTGACCTCCACCCGGCAGACGGCCAGGCCCCGCAGGGTGGTGGTGAGGGTGGGCTCGCCCACCTTCCAGTTGCCCATGTCGCCCACCAGGATCATGTCGGCCTGGAAGGACTCGGGGTGCTCCAGTACGAAGGCGTCCAGGTGGCTGTCGGTCTCCTCCTCCCCCTCGAAGACGATCTTGATGCCCACCGGCGGTGAGCCGTCGAAGGCGCGCAGCGCCCCCGCGTGGGTGACCACCCCGGACTTGTCGTCGGCCGCGCCGCGCCCGTAGAGGCGCCCGTCGCGCACGACGGGGAGAAGGGGGGCGATTCCCAGGTGTCGTCCGGCCCGGGCGGCTGCACGTCGTAGTGGGCGTAGAGCAGGACGGTGGGCGCTCCGTCCGGGCCCGGGATGTCCCCGAAGATCATGGGGTACCCGTCGGGCACGTCCACCTGGTGCGCGTTGTCGCAGCCCGCCTGCTTGAGCAGGTCCACCACGGCCGCGGCCGTGTCGTGCAACGGTTCGGCGGGGAAGCCGGGGAGGGACACCGAAGGGATGCTCACCAGCCTCTCGAGGTCCGCCTGCACCACCGGCATCAACGACTGGATCTTCGAGCGCAGTCCCGCTTCGTCCATGGTTATCCCCCCTCGATGTGAACGACCGTACATTACAAGCAATTATATTCTTTTCGTAAGCAGTGAGCGACTCCGTACTTTGAGGGAGGACGCGCTTCGGGATCCTCTCCCCGGTTACGGCGCGGACGCGGAGACCGAGGCGCTCAGGGAGGTGAGCTGGGCCGTAAATGCGTCGATGGTGGCGGCCAGTTCGCCGGTCATCTGCTGCTGGAGGGAAGCCAGTCCGGTGCTCAACTGTTGAGCGTATGCGCTTGCCGCCTGCTTATCTCCCGCCGCCGCGGCTTGAGACAGCTGCTGGGTCAAGGTCTGGAGTTGCACCTGCAGGGCCGTCAACCCCGCCGCGGTCTGTTCCAGGGTCTCCGACGTTGGGAGGGTCCCGGAGCTTGCCTGGGCCGCCTGCTCTAGCTTGCTGGAGACCTCGGCCGGCAGCTGGACGGCCTGGGGGGAATTGACGTAGCCCTGGATCAATGCCACCAGTTGCTGGAGCTTCTCGATGTAGGGCGAGATAGACTGCAGGTACTTGATGGCCTCCTGGAGCTGGGCGTACACCTGCTCGAGATACTGGTAGTATGCCAGCATCTCCTCGTAGAGCTCCTGGTATTCCGAGCCGCTCTCTACTGCCGCGTCGGCCGCGTCCTCGGCTGCCTGGGTCGCCTCCGCCAGGTCCTGTTCGAGGGTATCGACGGTGGTGTAGGCTTCATCCAGCTCCTGCTGGTTGGCGGCGTCCTCCTGGGTCTCGAGTTCCTGCATCTGCTGGAGAGCGGCGTTCGCGTCCGCCTGGATCTGCTCGTACTGCGCTACCAGCGCCTCCTGCTGGGCCGCGGCCTCGTCCTCGTTGTTGCCCGAGTACACGACCATTACGATGATCAGCACGATGACCAGCACGCATAACGGGATGACTATCGCCAGGACCTTGCCGGTAGCCATTCGTACGCCGCGTCCAC
>CAWFDJ010000003.1:0-12683 GCA_963814495.1 uncultured bacterium | reverse complement strand
CCATTCCGGGGCGTCGCTCCCGGGGTCAGCCCCTGATCAGCCGATAACGATGCCGGAGCCGTCGATGCGCTTGACGGCCTCCCAGGGGATCATCTCACGTCGTAACGGCTGCCGTGGACGGCGCGCAGCCGCTCGAGCATCCCCTGCACGGCCGATCCGGACGAGAACCACCCGGTGGCCACCTTCAGCCCGGCCACCTTGAGGGTCTTGCCCTCCCGCTCGATGAGCACGTCGTCCACGCGCTGGATGCGGTTGCCCTCCGTGTCCAGCATCTGCTTGTTCGAGCACGTCCCGGCGGAGCAGCACTTTGCCCCGGGCCGTCTCGACGGGAAATCCGGGTGGACACCCTCCAGGTGGATGTCGTTCTCCCCGAGGCCGGCCACCTGGGACCAGGGCAACAGCAGGACGATGTCCTCCACCGGCCGGCACAACTCCACCTCCCCTACCCGGTCCACCCAGTGGAGGTGGACCCCCAGCAAGGACAGGTAAGGGGACTCCAGGTCGCCGTCCATGGCCAGGTCCTGCAAGTGCCCGATATTGACCCCCTCCCCATCGAAGACCTTGACCTTGATGAGGTCGGAGAATTCGATCAGTTGCCCTTCTTCCAAGCGCTCAACCCCCTTCTCTTCAACTGCCTATGGCGAAAACCGTGGCCGCCACCAGCCACAGGTCCAGGACGTACAGGAACAGCACCGCCCCCCAGGCCATCCGGTTATAGTTGTCCCCGTTCACGTAGTTGCCCATGATGTCGCGGTCCTGCACGATGAGGAGCATACAGGTCAGGATGACCGGCAGGAGCAGGCCGTTGATGGCCTGGGAGACGAGCATCACCGTGATCAACGGCATCCCCGGTATCAGCACCAGGACGGCCCCGCCCACGATGAACAGCGAATAGACCAGGTAGAAGCCGCGCGCCTCGCCGAACTTGCGATCGATGCCGAACTCCCAGCCGAAGGCCTCGCAGATGGTGTAGGCGGTGGACAGGGGCAGGATGGATGAGGCGAACATCGACGCGAAGAGCAGGCCGAAGGCGAAGAGGTAGGAGGCGTTCTTCCCGGCGATGGGCGCTAGGGCCTGGGCCGCCTGCTCGGCCGAGGTGATCTGGGTGGACCCCACCTCGGGGTTGTTGAAGAAGGCGGCGGCGCAGCAGACGATGATGGCCACCGCGGCGACGAAGAGGAAGACGTTGCCGATGGCGGTGTCCCACCTCTCGAAGGTGAGGTCCTTCACCTCCAACCCCTTGTCCACCACCGAGGCCTGCTGGTAGAACTGCATCCAGGGGGCGATGGTGGTGCCGACGACGGTGATGACCATGATGATGTAGGACGCGTCCAGCTGGCCGCTGGGGATGAAGGTGCCCTTGGCCACCGAGCCCCAGTAGGGCTTGGCCAGGAAGGCGGAGACGACGTAGCAGACGTAGACCCCCCCCACCAGCAGGAAGATCTTCTCCACCACCCTGTAGGTCCCCTTGAGCATCATGTACCAGACCAGGAAGCCGGCCGCGGGCACCGCCAGGTAACGGGAGACGCCGAAGAGCTCGGAGGAGGCCGCGATGCCCGCGAAGTTGGAGACCGCGTTGGAGAAGTTGGCCGCGATTATGGCCACCATGATCAGGGCGGTGAGGCGCAGGGAGAACCGCTCGCGGATGAGCGAGGCCAGGCCCTTGCCGGTGACGATGCCCATGCGCGCGTTCATCTCCTGCACCATGAACAGCAGGAGCACCGTGGGTATCATCACCCAGATGATGCCGTAGCCGTACCTGGCCCCGGCAGCCGAGTAGGTGGCGATGCCCCCGGCATCGTTGTCCACCATGGAGACGATGATGCCCGGCCCCAGGACGCTCAGGAAGATTATGAGGTTTTTCCGGTTGAATCTCTTTCTCCTGCTCATGACGCCATCCCCGGAATATCGTGTCGCGGATTTTTACGGCATTTAAAGATTATACCACCGCATTAATGGTAAACTTGTCGGAGGAGGTGTTGCGTGATAACAAAGAAGATCGGCGAGATCAGCGGCAAGGTCATGTCCCTGCACGGCATGATGTCCGGGGCCGTCAGCACCATGTCCCCGGAGGAACTGTCCAAGGCCTTCGAGGATAACCCCGACTTCTTCACGGAGATCCTCAAGTTCCTGCCGGCGCACAGCGTGGCCGAGGTGCTCAACCGCGACCAGGACTTCATGCGCCTGGTCATGGAGAGCATCGACCCCGAGACCATGGCCTCGGTCATCAACGCGTCCGGCGAGTGGCTCCCCCAGGTCGTCAAGTACATGGACCCGAAGGTCATGGCGGGGGTCGTCAACGACGTCGCCCCGTGGGTGCAGAAGCTCATGAAGAGCCTGGACCCGGCGGCCATGGCTTCCGTCACCGACGCCAACCGCAAGTTCGTCTCGAAGTTCGTCGCGGCGCTCACCCCGGAGGTCTGGGCGGGGGTCAGCAACGACTCCGCCGCCTGGGTGAAGGAGGTCATGGAGAGCCTCGACCCGGCGGCCATGGCTTCCATCGTCAACCCCAACGGCGAGTTCGTCCTGAGCGTGCTGAATGAATTGGACCCCGCGGTATGGGCGGAGTTCAGCAACGGGACCGCTGAGTGGGTGCAGGAGGTCATGAAGAGCCTCGACCCGGCCGCCATGGCTTCCGTCACCAACGCCAACCGCGAGTTCATCTCGAAGATGCTGGCCGAGCTCGATCCCGCGGTGTGGTCGGGAGTAATCAACGACAACCCCGCCTTCATAGAGAAAGTGATCGCGGGCCTGGATGCCGGCATGCTGGGCGAGGTCTTCAACCGCCACCCCGAGTTCCTGGCGAAATATTTCGAGGGCATGGGGGAAGAGGGATTGCGTACTATCTTTGCTTCCATCTTTGACAAGGCCTTCAAGAGCGGGGTGGAGTTCGTGGGGGAACTGGAGTTAGATGGAAAGCGCAAGAAGGCGGTCTTCTCCATCAAAGGCCTGGAGAAGCGCAAGAAGGCTAAAAAGTAGGGGCGAGGCTATCCGGTGGTTTCTGTACCAGCCTTACAAGTGGCTGGTATGGCTGCCTCTGTTCATCATGGGTACGTGCGTCTGCGTGGGCATCGGCGCGGTCATGATAATCCTCAAAGACGACCGCCTGGCTAACCGGACCACCGGGGTATGGTGGTCCCGCTTCTCCAGCTTCGTCACCCCCATGCGGGTGACCGTCACCGGCCGGGAAAACGTCGTCAAAGGCCAGTCTTATATCGTCGTTTCGAACCACCAGAGCCAGTTCGACATCTTCGTGCTCTTCGGGTGGCTGGGCATCGACCTGAAGTGGGTCATCAAGAAGGAGCTCTTGAAGTTCCCGGTCTTCGCCTATGCCGCCCGGCACGGCGGCAACATCATCATCGACAGGTCCGACAAGCAGGAGGCGTACAGGTCCCTGGAGACGGCCAGGCAGAAACTCACCGGCGGGACCTCGCTGATCATCCTGCCGGAGGGGACGCGCAGCCGCACCGGGGAACTGGGCGAGTTCAAGAAGGGCGCCTTCTGGCTGGCCCAGAACATGGACCTGCCCATCCTGCCTATCACCATCACCGGCACCCGGGACATCCTGCCGCCGGACAGCTTCGACCTCTTCCCGGGACGGGCGGTGATGCGCATACACCCGCCTGTCGACCCGGGTGATTACGGAGAAGATTCCTTCGACGAGTTGATAGCGGACGTGAGGGAGGCCGTCCGCCGGGGACTGGAGGAACACCGGCGTTGATCCCGGACTGAGGGGAGGAGCGAGATGGACATCCTGGAGACGGTACTCTACACGGGCCTGGTCGTGCTCGGCTACATGACCTTCCTGTTCATCCTGGCCATGGTCCGCAAGGACAACAGCATCGCCGATATCGCCTGGGGCCCGGGGTTCATCACCGCCTCCTGGTTCGCGCTGCTGATCAACGGCAACTACGGGGTGAGCCAGTTCCTCGCCGCGGGGCTGGTGACGGTGTGGGGCTTGAGGCTGGCCACCCGCATCTACCGCCGCAACCGCGGCAGGGGCGAGGACCCGCGCTACGCCAAGTGGCGCGAGGACTGGGGGAAGAACTTCGTCCTCCGCAGCTACCTGCAGGTGTTCGTGCTGCAGGGGCTGATCCTGATGCTCAACGTGACGCCGGTGATGATCATCATGTCCGGGCCGGAGGACCCGGCCTACTGGGCCGGCTTCATCTATATCGGGGCGGCGGTCTGGTGCCTCGGCTTCCTCTTCGAGTCCCTGGGCGACTACCAGCTGGACCGGTTCCTCGCCGACCCGGCCAACCGCGGGACCATCAACGACAGGGGGCTGTGGCGGTACTCCCGCCACCCCAACTACTTCGGCGAGTGCACCATGTGGTGGGGCATCTTCGTCGTCGCGCTGTCGGCCCCGTGGGGATGGGTGGGCGCCCTCGGCCCGCTGGCCATCACGGGCACCATCCTCTTCGTCTCGGGCATCCCCATGACCGAGAGGATGATGGTGAGCATCCCCGGGTGGGACGATTACAAGCTGAGGACCAGCCCCCTGATACCCTGGTTCCCGAAGCGCTAGTCCCCGGAGCCTTCCCGGCGCTTCACTTCTTCCTCCGGCCCGCCCGGCGGGGCGTAGTAGGCCAGGAAGATCAGCACCGCGGTGACCAGCAGGAGCAGGCGGGAGATGAGGTTGGCCGGCAGGGCCTGCCAGACGACCCGCAGCAACAACGCGAGCAGGTACACGTCCAGCGCCGCCATTCCCATCAGGCCGCGCCAGCGGCCGATACCTTCGAGCCGCAGCGCCAGCCTGTACATGAGGAACGAGGCGACCACCCCCGGCAGCAGCACCACGCAGAGCACGTAGGCCTGTATCGACGGCCCCTCGAAGACGTTGATGAAATACCGTTCCGCGACCTCCCTGGTCTCGAAGGGCGTGTTGTAGGCCAGCCAGACGCCCAGCGCGTACAGGACCGCGCCGCACGCGGCGGCGGCGCGCGCGGAGCGCTGGCCGTGCAGCAGCAGGTACCCGCAGATGTAGAAGAAAGGGACGACCGCCGCGCTCCAGATAAGGGCGGAGGCCGCGCTGAAGAAGGTCGTCGAGGCCCTCCAGTCCCAGCAAGGCGGCGAGGTTGGCCAGGGCCAGCGTGACGGACCCGGCGGCGGCGGTGCCCCAGATGGAGGCGTAGGCGAGGGCGGCACGACGCGTATCCAGTGATTTTCCCCTGCCACTGGTCCATATCCGCCACGCGCTCAGCGCGAAGAGCACCCCCGCTGTCAGGCTGACAGCGCCCTCGATCAGAAGATACGCCAAACCCTACCCCCGGTCAGCGTTAAGGCCCAGACATGCCTCCAATGCTTCGGCCCACCCCTCGTTGAGCAGGCCGTCCGTAATATAGACATTATCATACCCGCCTATGAGGCCGGCTATGCGCGGGCTGGCGTAGAGCCCGTTGCGCACCAGGAAGAAGGCCCCCACCTTCGAGGCGAAGCGGAGGTCGGCCTCGGAGTCGCCGATGGCCACGGTCTCGGAGCGGTCCAGGCCGCGCCGGCGCATGTCCGCTTCCACCGCCCCCTCCTTGCTCACGCCCTCCGGCACGATGTGGTAGGCGCGTATCTCCGGCACGTCCAGGCCGGGGTAGGCGCGGGGGATGATGCCGTTGTCCACCATCTGCAGGCCGGGGAAGCGCCGCGCGAACTCGCGGTTCTCCTCCTCGGGGTCGACCAGGCCGCGCAGCAGCGGGGTGCAGTCGCGCTTCAGGGCCCAGGGGGCGTGGAGCTCCAGGCGGCGGGGGTACTTCTCGAAGAGGTAGTCGAGGACGCCCAGGGACTCGATGTGCCCGTAGAGGCCGCCGGTCACTCCCTCGAAGGCGCCGAAGTCGGTGACCACCTCCTCCCCCAGGTTGTAGACGGTCTCCACTCCCAGCTCGGCTATGTAGTTCCTCATCCCCAGGATGCGCGCGGTCTCCAGCAGGCCCATGCGGCTGCGCCCGGAGACCAGGAAGACGTCCAGCTCCTCCCGCAAGGCCCGCACCAGGGTGCGCGCCGGCTCCAGGGTCCACTCGCGCCGCGCGTTGAGGATGAAGCAGCCGCCCGGCCCCATCATGGTGCCGTCCACGTCGGAGTAGGCCACCTTTACCGTCGAGAGCCGGGAGCGGAGTTCGGCGCGCCGGGCGGCGAGGGAGTGCTCCCGCGCCAGGCGGGCCAGGTCGGGTCGGTCGGGCAGCGGGTCCAGGCCGAGCATCTCAGCCCTCCAGGCCGAACTTCTTGCGGTACTCCGGCACCTCGCGCATGGGCGGGCGCTCCAGCACCTCGATGCGCCGCTTGTCCAGGAGGTAGTCGCCCTCCTTGAAGTCGACCTGGGTGAAGTAGGTCTGGTAGGGCTCCTTCAGCTTGATCCTCTTGTCCTCCTCCAGGCGCAGCAGCACCGCCTGCATCACCCCGAAGGACATGCGCCCCAGGGCGGAGATGGTCTGGTTGTAGTGGACCCGCTCCACCAGGTCGGTCTGGGCCAGGGCGTCCATGCCCCCGCGGTTCATCACGTCGATGATCATGCCGATCTCCACCCCGTATCCGGTGAAGAAGGGGATGGACTCGAGCATGGCGCGGCGTCCGGCGTATTCCCCGGAGAGGGGCTGGATGAGGGCGGAGAGCTCCGGGTAGAAGAGGGAGAGCAGCGGGCGGGCCACCAGCTCGGTGACGCGGCCGCCGCCGGTCTTCTGCCGGCGCTTCACGCCGCTCTGCAGGGGCCGCTGGTAGAACCCCTTGACCAGCTGGATCTGGGGGTAGGTGAGCAGCGGGCCCACCAGCCCGTAGACGAAGCGCGGGTTGATGTTGCGGATGTCCGAGTCCAGCCAGACGACGATGTCGCCCCTGGTGACGTAGAGGCTCTTCCAGAGGGCGTCCCCCTTGCCCTGGGCCTTCTTGCTGCCGCGCAGGATCTTCTCCTGCGAGTAGGTCTTGATCCCCGAGGCCTCGGCTATCTCCAGGGTGCCGTCGGTGCTGCCGCCGTCCACCACGATGAACTCGTCGACGAGGGGCTGGTCGTCCATGAGCTTCTTCTTGAGGACCTTGATGATGTTGCCGATGGTGCCGGACTCGTTGAGGGACGGCAGGCACAGGCTGACGACGTGGCCCCCCTCCTCCTTCAGCTCCACCAGGCGCTTGATGTCCTTGAACTCCTGGTGCTTGAAGGTGTGCCGGGAGTACCAGTCCAGCTTCTCGATACGCCTAGGCATCCCGGATCACATCCCTTCCCGCCATGAACCCCTTGAGGTTTGCCTCCACCGCCTTGGGCGGCACCAGGGAGCGCATTACCTCCTCCCAGACGTCTGAGGGGAAGTCCAGCAGGGCGGAGAGGGCCCCCACCATCACCGCGCTGACCACGCGGGGGTTGCCCGCCCCGCGGGCCAGGGCCGGGGCGTCCAGGACCGCCGCGTCGGGGGCGAAACCGAGGACTGTCTGCTCGAAATCCTCCGGGTAGACCGCGTCCCCCCGCAGCACCGGCAGGGGGTCCAGGCGGTAGCGGTTGAGGATGATACGGCCGCCCGGCTTGAGGAAGGACAGGTTGCGCAGGGCTTCCAGCCCCTCGAAGGCCAGCAGGACGTCGGCGTGGCCGCGGGGGATGAGCGGTGAGTAGACCTTCTCCGACCAGCGCACCATGGAGGAGACGCTGCCGCCCCGCTGGGCCATGCCGTGCACCTCGGAGGTCTTGACGTCGTAGCCCATGCGCACCGCCGCCTCGGCGGTGACCCGCGCGGCCAGGATGATGCCCTGCCCGCCGGTGCCCACCATGATCACGTCAGCCACGGTCGCTCACCTCCCCGATGGCGCCCTTCTTACAGACCTGGGCGCAGAGGGTACAGCCGATGCACTGGGTGTGGTCCACGAAGAGCTCATCCCCCCGCTTGACGATGGCGGGGCAGCCCAGCCGCATGCACAGCCCGCACTCATTGCAGGCTTCGTTATCGATGGTGTGGAGCACGAAGTCCCGCTCCCGGTCCCGGTTGACGCAGGCGCGCCGGGCGACGATGACCGAGGAGTGGTCGGCGCCCACCTCTTCCTTCAGGACCTTGCGCAGCTCCTTGAGGTCCCAGGGGTCGACCACGCGCACCGACTCCACCCCCACCGCGCGGGCCAGTTCCGCCAGGTCCAGGGCGAAGGTCTCCTCGCCGCGGATGGTCAGCCCGGTGCCCGGGTGCGGCTGGAAGCCGGTCATGGCGGTGGTGCGGTTGTCCAGGATGATCACCGTGGAGAAGCCGCGGTTGTAGACGACGTCGATGAGGCCGGTGATGCCCGAGTGGATGAAGGTGGAGTCACCCAGCACCGCCACTACTTTTTTATCCTTGCCCTGGTTGACAGCGCTGGTCCTGAAGGCCTTCTCCAGGCCCATGGCCATGCCCACGCTGGCGCCCATGCATACCTGGCAGTCGATGCCCTCGATGGGGCTGAAGACGCTCAGGGTGTAGCAGCCGATGTCCGAGGAGACGATGGCCTTCATGCGGGACAGCAGGTGGAAGACGCCGCGGTGGGCGCAGCCCGGGCACATCACCGGCGGGCGGGCCGGCAGGTCGGCCGGCTTAACCGGCAGTTCGCGCCCGGACACAGGGGTCCAGCCCCCGCCCTTGACCCCGGTGTCCATCTCGATGAACTCGGCCAGGGCATGGCCCACCACGTCGGGGTCGAGTTCCCCGTCGCGGGGGATGCGCGCCTTGCCCACCGCGTCGATGCCCATGGCCTTGATGCGCTCCTCCAGGTAGGGCTCGAGCTCCTCCACCACGTAGAGGCGGTGGAAGTGCGAAGCGAACTCGTGGATGACCTTCTCCGGCAGGGGGTGGGTGAAGCCCAGCTTGAGGATGGAAGCCTCGGGAAAGGCTTCCCGCGCGTATTCGTAGCAGACGCCGCTCACCACCATGCCCACCCGGCTGGAGCGCATCTCCACCCGGTTGAGGGGGGAGCGCTCGGACTCCTCCTTCAGGGCCTCCAGCCTCTCGATGAGCACGGGATGACGCAGGCGCGCGTGGCCGGGCACCATCACCCGCTTGACGTAATCCTTCTCGTAGGGGAGGTCCACTTCGACCCTTTCGTCCTTCTTGTACTCCACCATGCTGCGGGAGTGGCAGACGCGGGTCTCGGTGCGCAGGAGCACCGGGGTGTCGAACCTCTCGGACAGCTCGAATGCGGCCTGGGCCATGTCGCGGGCCTCCTGGCTGTCCCCCGGCTCGATCATGGGGACCTTGGCCATCACCGCGAAGTAGCGGTTGTCCTGCTCGTTCTGGGAAGAGTGCATGCCGGGGTCGTCGGCGCAGACCAGCACCAGGCCGGCGTTGACCCCGATGTAGGCCAGGGTCATCCAGGGGTCGGCCGCCACGTTGAGTCCCACGTGCTTCATGGAGACCATGGTGCGGGCCCCGCCCAGGGCCGAGCCGATGCCCACCTCCAGGGCCACCTTCTCGTTGGGGGCCCACTCCACGTAGACCTCCGGGAAGCGGGACATCTCCTCGAGTATCTCGGTGGAGGGGGTACCGGGGTAGGCCGTGGCCACCCGGACCCCGGCCGCGTAGGCGCCCAGGGCGATGGCTTCGTTTCCTGAAAGAAGGCTGCGCTTCATGGGTATTTCCTTTCCTGAACGATTCCGGTGAAAGAGATTATAGCACAGGCCCAGGGGGCTCAGGCAGGGGCGCGGGAGGCCCGGACGGGGGTTGAGGCGGCGTTCCAAGTAGTAGAAGATTCATCAAATGGAAACACCTTGACAAAGGGTCGAATGCTACCTATTATTAATCTTGTATAACATTTCAATATTGTCAATCGGAGGGGTGAGATGGCGGTAAGAATCATCAGCACGACGGAATTGAGATCGCAGGCGGCGGCCCTGGTGCTCGGGCTGCGGCGGGGGGACAAATTCCTCATCCAGCATTACAACGAGATAGTGGGCTACGTCACCCCCGACATACCGGAAGACCTAAAGAAGAAGCTGGGCGGCGGCAAGAGCGAGCGCCTGGAGCGATTCAAGACCGTCGACTGACCCCGCGCTCCTCAGCGGATATTGGCGGTGCCCTCCACCCGGCGGTAGAGGTCCAGCAGCATCCTGTCCGCTTCGTCGAAGGTGAACTCCAGCGCCCCTTTGGGGCAGACCACCGCGCAGCGCCCGCAGGCCTTGCACTTCGATTCGTCGTGCACGGCCCGGCCCCCCTCCACCCGGATGGCCCCCATGAAGCAGTTCTTCGCGCAGGTGCCGCACCCCACGCAGGCGTCGGTGACCTTGATGTCGATGCCGTCCAGCCGCTTCATGGCCTTGTGAAAACCTTCGCCCGCCTTGAGCATGTCCGTGCGCAGCAGGCAGCAGCAGTCGCAGCAGAAGCAGATGACCAGGAAGTTGTTGAACTTGCGGAAGACCCCCAGGGAGAGGGCGTCCATCCACAGGTGGCCGATCATGCCCGGCAGCCCCAGCTTGGCGGCCTCGCGCACCTGCTCCAGGGCCTCCTCCACGCTGATGAGCCGTCCCATTTCGGGATTGATGTGGGCGGCGGCTTCCCCGATGAAGATGCACCCCAGGTCCTGCGGGTAGTTGGTGCACCCCTCCTGGTGGCGGCAGATGCAGTGGTCGAAACGGAAGCGGTACTCCGTCTTGCGCAGCATCTCCTCCAGCAGCTTGTAGGGGGCCACGGTGCTCTCCGGCAGGGCGATGTCCTCGTGCAGGGGCAGGTAGGCGGCGCTGATCATCTTGTCCCCGATGAGCGGGGCAAACAGCTGCTTAAAGGGTGTGTAGGCTGAAAGCCGCTTCACCAGGTGGGTGAAGGGCCACAATGCCAGGAACGCGTTGACGACCTTCTTGGGGTATCCCATGCTTCCTCCTTTTCTCTCGTTACATTATAGACCCTGGCAAGGGGCCCGGCCTCTATAAAGATTGTCACCTGTTCCCGTAGAGTGGACGGGAGGATCCGCTCGAGGAAAGGGGTGGCGATGCATAAGGTGATGCGAGGTCGAGTCGTTGTCGCGCTGGTGCTGCTGTGCCTGGCGGCCGGGCTGGCCGCGGGCTGCGGCAACGGGAGCGCGGGGGAGACGGCCAAGCCGCAGGGCGGCGTGACCGAGCAGGGCAAGGGGTACCGCTTCGACTGCAACGGCTGGATCTACCTCCACCTGGAGGGCGAGCCCTACGAGCTCGGCTACCAGCAGGGCTACCTGGTGGCGGAGGAACTGGCCGAGATCAGGGACATGCTGGTCTACACCACCTACTTCAACACCGGCAAGGAGTGGTCCTACTTCGTGGCGGCGGCGGAGCAGGTCTTCCTGCCCCGGGCGGAAGAGGAATACCTGGAGGAGATCAGGGGCATCGCCGACGGCGCGGCCGCGGCCGGCACCGGCATCACCTGGCAGGAGGTGCTGGCCTGGAACGGCTACGAGGAGCTCACCGGCTACTGGTGGCCGGGCGAGCAGGCGGGCAAGTACCCGTCGGTGCAGCAGCCCGACAACGAGCACTGTTCCGCCTTCATCGCCACCGGTTCCTGGACCTCGGGCGGCAAGGTGGTGATGGCCCACAACTCCTGGACCTGGTTCGACCAGGGCCAGCACTTCAACGTCGTCGCCGACCTGCAGCCCGCGCAGGGCCACCGCATCCTCATGCAGAGCGTGCCCGGCTTCATCGACTCCGGCTCCGACTACTTCGTCACCGACGCCGGTTTGATGGGGACGGAGACCACCATCGGCGGCTACAGCGATTACGACCCCGACGAGGAGGCCGAGTTCTTCCGGGTCCGCAAGGCCATGCAGTACGCGGACGGCCTCGACGGCTTCGTGGAGCTGATGCAGAAGGACAACAACGGCGGGTACGCCAACTCCTGGCTGCTGGCCGACTCCGGCACCGGGGAGATCATGCGCTTCGAGCAGGGCCTCGAGTACCAGAACATCGAGCGCACCTCCGACGGTTATTACACCGGCTTCAACACCGCCATCGACCCGCGCATCCGCAACCTGGAGTGCGACGGCGCCTATTCCGACATCCGCACCGCCATGGGGGCGCGCCAGGTGCGCCTGGCGGAGCTGATGGACACGTACAAGGGGATCATCGACGTCAAGGCGGGGGAGGCCATCCTGGCCGACCATTACGACGTCTACCTCGAGGAGGGGGACAGCCCGGACGCGCGCACGGTAGACGGCCACTACTACCTCGACGACATGGCCTACTGGCCGGCGAGGCGCCCCTACCAGCCCTCCGGCGCGGTGGACGGCAAGGTGACCGACTCGGAGCTGGCCGGGGCCATGAGCTTCTACGGGCGCTTCGGGAACTCCTGCGGCATGGCCTTCGACGCCTCGGAGTACTTCGCGGAGCACCCGCAGTGGGACTACCTCGAGGGCATCATCCACGACCGCCCCAGCCAGCCCTGGACCTGCTTCGAGACGGGCATGCGCTAAGACCTGTCCCTGATAATCGTTTTAAGCTCAAGTGAGGTATGTTCATGAACACGGTAAGTGCACGTATCCCCGAGCACTTGAGGAATGAACTCAAGGCAATAGCAGTCCTTGAGAAGAGGAGCATGAAGGACATCCTCACCGAGCTGGTCGAGGAATACATCGAGAGGCACCGGGAAACGCTGGACCTGCTCTCACGGCCGGAGTGGGTGGACGCCATCCGCCGGGGCAAGGAAGAGGTAGCCGCCGGCGTGAAGGGCAAGGAGAGTTGCATGGCCTGAAAGGTTGAAACGAGAAATCCCCGCGACCGAGGCGTCCCGTAATGAAGA
>CAWFDJ010000002.1:0-17319 GCA_963814495.1 uncultured bacterium | reverse complement strand
TAGAGGGGCTCTCCGGAGCCCCTCTTCCACATCGTAGCGAGCGGAGCAGTCGTCATCGCGAGCGGAGCGAAGCGATCTTCGCTCATGCCGGCAGGAGATTGCTTCGCTTCGCTCGCAATGACGATTCAGAGGGGGTAGGACTGCTCGGCCTCGGGCAGGATGGTCTGCAGGTCTGGTATGTACAGGGAGGCCGTGGCCTTGCTCGAGAGGCCCAGGCCGCCGAGCTCGCCCGCCAGGGGGTGGTCGCCCAGCTCCAGGGCGGCCGAGTGCGGCAGCACGCTGCGGGCCATGCCCGTGGAGACGCCGCGCACGGGCGTGTGGAGGATGTCTCCGTCCTTCACCGTGTAGGTGTTGAAGTCCAGGTAGGTCTTGGTGGCGGGCTTCTTCTTGCGCACGGTGAGCGTCAGGATGTGCTTGCCCTCGGCGGCCAGGCGGCAGGCCACGGAGTCCGGCCCTTCCTCAAAGTCGATGTCCGCCAGGAACTTGGGGTACCCCCAGATGTCGATGCCGGCGTTGAGGGCCGCCTCGGTGGTGACCGGCAGCTTCCACACCCAGGTCTCGAAGGAGAGGGTGGAGAGCATGCGCAGGGCGGGGATGAGCCCGGGCTTGCGCCTGGGCTTGTAGCTCACCGGCACGGCGATGCCGAACTCGTTGTAGGGCCCGATGGAGGTATCGTGGTAGGCGAACGCCACGAAGGCCAGCATGGCGCGGCCCGGCCACTTCTCCAGCGGCACCAGGTCAGGCGAGGGCAGCAGGGCCCTGACCCCGGCGGCGGGGGCCGAGAAGAGCCCGACGACGCAGGTGGCGGCGCGGTAGAGGATGGGCAGTTCCACCGGGCCCGAGCGGGTCGTGACCTCCTTGAACTCGATGTCCCGGAAGAAGTCGTCCTCCATGTCCTCTCTCCTTTCAGCTCTTCAAGCGGCATCGGAGTCTTGCTCTTACCTTATCTGGTTTTTCCCGTTAATACGTTTTTTCCTTCCCGCGGCGGCGTCTAAACCGGGGCCGCGCCGGGGAGGCGTCCCGGGAGCGTCTAAAGAAGGACAGCGATATAATCGAGTCGAAGGCATGAGCGAGGCGAGAGGAGCGGACGGAGTGCGCAAGGTCATCACGTACATGGCGGCGGCCCTGGCGGCCTTCCTGGCGGTGGGCGCGCTGGTGGGTGCGGCGGGCTGCGGGCAGCCGGACCTCTCCAGGGTCAACATCGACAACCCCGTGCTCGACGAGGCCTGGGCGAAGTACGCGGAGGCCGAGGCGGCGGGGGTCAACGGCATGCTGCTGGACCGGGTCCGGGCGGACCTGGCCGGCGAGGAAGAGCACCTGAAACAGCACTACCTGGACACCGGCGACATGCGGGGCGAGGGCATCGAGACGGTCATCGCCGGGCTCACAGCGGAGCTCCAGGCATACATCGACGACCTCAACCAGGGCAGCGTGGGGATGACCCCGTCCGAGCAGGAGGAGATGTTCGCGGCCATCCGGGAGGCGCTCCTGCCCAACCTGGGCCCCGGCGAGTACATCTACGCCATCGCCGTCAGCGCCGCCGACCCCACCTGGGCCCTGGCCTGGTTCGACCAGAACCCGCGGGACTTCACCGTCGAGGGGCCCGCCTTCGCGCTCCGGCAGAACCAGGGGACCTGGACCGTCAACTACGCCGGGCACGACGCCTCGGCCTTCCCCGGCCTGCCGCCCGGGCTGGTGGACAGCCTTAACGCCTACACCTGGCTGTCGGACACGGCCTGGGTGGCCACCCAGACCGAGAGCTACGCGGAAGCGTCGCGGCCCGGGCAACCCTACAGGCTGGAGCGCTTCGACTTCGATTCCACCAACGCCTTCGCCTACGTCTATCTCAAGTTCGCCTCGGACACCATGGGTTTTCGTTACCAGAAGGCCTTGAGGCTGGGCTGGGCCCTCATCGAGACTTACATCTATCCGACGGAGGCCGCCCAGGCGGCGGGGGGGCAGTAGGGCCATGGGGGTTCCGGAGACCGGGACGGCGCCGGAAGGGGAGCGAAGCCCGCGCGAAGGCCCGGATGAGAGGCGGGAGACCTGGTACGACGACGACTCCATCTTCTACTGGATGGACCGGGACGAGGAAAAGGACCTGGAGCCCCTCTCCTACCTGGGGACCTTCTTCCCCAACGGGTGCCGCTTCTGCATGTGACGAAAAGATCTAATTATTTCGGGTGCCGGTCCCGGGGCTGACGCCCCGGGCTATTTAGTTGCGCGGGTGCCGGTCCCGGGGCTGACGCCCCGGGCTATTTAGTTCCGCGGGTGCCGGTCCCGGGGCTGACGCCCCGGGCTATCTAGTTCCGCGGGTGCCGGTCCCGGGGCTTACACCCCGGGCTATTTAATTCCGCGGGTGCCGGTCCCGGGGCTGACGCCCCGGGCTACTAGTATTTGATGAGGCTGCCCACCTTCTTGGCATGGTTGACGGCCAGCCTGAACAGGAACAGGCTCGCGGGCAGGAGCACGGCCGACAGGATCGCCAGCGCCAGTATCTCCTCCTTCAACTGCCCGAACCCGTACCCCTTGAGCAGGGACAGGCGCAATCCCTCCAGCGACCAGGTCAGGGGGAGCAGCTTGGCCAGGCTCTGCATCCACCCCGGCATGACCGTGAGGGGATAGTACACCCCCGCCAGCAGGGTGGAGAGGTTGCCCACCAGCCAGTTGATGGGGTCGCCCCGTTTGAAGACCATGATGAAGCAGGCGGCCAGGATGCCCAGGGAGGAATACGAGATGATGGTCAGCGCCAGCAGTACCAGGGCGGGCGGGAGGTTGGCGTTCCCCAGGGACAGGCCGAAGAAGAGCGTCCCCATCAGCAGGTAGACCAGGGCGGTCACCGAGGTGAAGAGAAACCGCCACAGCGAGCTGTAGACGATGATCGCGGTGTACCCGGTGGAGGTCGCCAGCATGGCCTCCAGCGTCCCCATCATCTGCTCCTCCCGCAGGCTGTCGGAGAAGACGGACAGCCCGGTGCGCAGGTAGCTGGAGAAGGCGATGCCGATGATGACGAAGGAGAAGTAATCCGGGCTGGTGGCGTCGACCATCGAAGGGTCCACGATCTTGCCCAGGAAGTAGAAGACGGAGACCGCCAGGAAGATGCCCACCAGCGAGAGGAGGAAGTTGAGCCGGTAGCTGATCTCGATGCGGAAGTCCCGCTTGAGGAAGGCCCAGGCCTTGTTCATGCCCCTCCCCCCTCCGCTTCCGGCCGGCTTTCAGTTTCCTCCCCCGCGAGGAAGGCGGCGAACAGCTCGTCCGGGTCCATGCCCGGCTCGCCGCCCCGCCGCAGGGCCTCCCCGCGGAAGCCCTCCATCCCGCCGCAGAAGAGCACCCGGCCCCGGTGCAGCAGGCACATGCGGTCGCAGACCCGCTCCACCTCCTTGAGGGACTGGGTGGCCAGCAGGAGGGCCTTGCCCCCCTCGCCCCGCAGGGACTGCCCGAGGATGCGGTCCACCTCCAGGGCCGCCTCCGGGCTCAGGGAGTGGGTGGGCTCGTCCAGGAGGAGTATCCCCGGGTCGTGCAGGAGGCCGCGGGCCAGCGAGACCCGCTGGCGCATGCCGCTGGAGAGGTCGGAGAAGGGTTGGTCGAGGAAGTCCCCCATGCCCAGGGAACGGTCAGTTCCTCGATGCGGGCCGCGGCGGCAGCGGCGGCCATGCCGTGCAGCGCGGCGAAGAACTCCAGGTTGCGCCGGGCGCTGAGCCGCCAGTAGAAACTGCGCTCGTCCGAGACCACCAGGCCCAGGCGGCGGCGCGCTTCCCGGCCCTCCCTCGCGGAGTCCAGGCCGTCGACCAGCACCCGGCCCGAGGTGGGCAGGAGCAGGTTGCACACCGTCTTCAGCAGGGTGGTCTTGCCCGCGCCGTTGGTGCCCACCAGGCCCACGGCCTCGCCCCTGCCCACCTGCAGGCTGACCCCGTCCAGCGCGCGGGTCCCGCCTCCCCGGGCGCGCCCGTAGAGATGGGTGAGGCGGGCCTGCCGCGGGTAGTCCTTGACCAGGTCCGTCAATTCGATGGCCGGCGTTCCGTTCATGCCTAAATTTTACATACTGAAACCTCCGCCGTAAACAGCGCCCCTCCCCGCGGGCGGGCCGCGTCGTACACTTATCGCCCGCGACCGCCCGTGCTAAGATGGTTGCACGGCGACAATCCTACAGGTCGGAGGTGACTCGGATGCGGGGGACGATGGACGCGGAGTTCGGTGACTGGCTGGTCGCGGGCGGTTACCTGGAGCCGGCGCAGCTGCAGGCGGCCCGGGACAAGCAGCGCTCCGGCGACAAGGGGCTGCCGGAGGCCCTGTTGGAGCTACGCCTGCTGGACAAGGCCAGGATGATGCAGGCAGTCAGCTCGTACAGCGGCCTGCCCCTTTCGCGGCTGGACCTGGAGGCCGTCGACCCCGAGGCCGTCAAGCTGGTCCCTCCCCACCTCTCCAGCAAGCACCGGGCCGTGCCCGTCGGGCGGGAGGAGGAGCTCCTGGTGATCGCGGTGTCCTTCCCCCTGGACGGCGAGGCCCTCGAGGAACTGTCCTTCGCCAGCGGGCACGAGCTGAAACAGGTGCTGGTGGACGCGCTGGAGGTCAACGAGGCCATCGAGCGCTACTCGCGCGGCGATACCCTGGAGCGTAAGATCGGCGAGTGGGACGAGGAGTCGCTGGTATTCATCGACCGCAACCGTGAAGTAGAGGTCGAGCACGCCGAGGTGGACGAGCTGGACACGGTCAGGCTGGTCAACCTGCTCCTGGTCAAGGCGATCAAGGAGCGCGCCTCGGACATCCACGTCGAGCCCGGCGAGACCTCCACCCTGGTGCGCTTCCGGGTGGACGGGGTGCTGCGGGAGGAGACCCGCTTCGACCCGCAGGCCCACCCGGCCATCGTCTCCCGCATCAAGGTCCTGTCCAACCTGGACATCGCGGAGCGGCGCCTGCCCCAGGACGGCTCCTTCTTCGCCGAGTACGGAGGCAGCCGACGTGGACTTCCGCGTCTCCACCTCCCCCACCATCTACGGGGAATCCGCCAGCCTGCGCCTGCTGGACCAGGGAAAAGCCACCGTCCAGCTGCAGGAACTCGGCTACGAGCCGGACGACCTGGAGAAGATTAATAAAGCTCTAGATGAGCCTTATGGTTTTGTCCTTTCCACCGGCCCCACCGGCTCGGGCAAGACCACCAGCATGTACGCCATGCTCAACCGCATCTCCGACATCACCAGGCGCATCGTCACCATCGAGGACCCGGTGGAATACAGGCTGGACCTGATCAACCAGATACAGGTCAACCACGAGATCGGCCTCTCCTTCGACAAGGTGCTCCGCTCGGTGCTGCGGCAGGACCCCAACATCATCCTGCTGGGCGAGATCCGCGACCTGGAGACGGCCCACACGGCGGTGCAGGCCGCCCTCACCGGCCACCTCCTCCTCTCCACCCTGCACACCAACAACGCGCCCGAGACGCTGCTCCGCCTGGTGGAGATAGGCATCGAGCCCTTCTACGTGCGGGAGGTGGTCAAGCTGGCCATCGCCCAGCGGCTGGTGCGCCGGCTCTGCCAGAACTGCCGGGAGGCCTACGCGCCGGACCAGCGGGAGCTGGCCGAGCTGGGGCTGGAGGAGGCGGGCCCGACGCTCTACCGGGCCCGGGGCTGCGATGCCTGCGGGGGGTCCGGCTACCGCGGCCGCGTCGGCGTCTACGAGGTCATGCCCATGACCGAGGGCCTCAAGGAGATGATGACCACGCAGGTGCCCATCAGCAAGGTCAAGGAGGCAGCCGTTGCGCAGGGCATGAGGACGCTGTGGCGCAACGCCGCCGCCAAGGTGGCCGCCGGCACCACCTCGACCGAGGAGATCCGCCGCCACATCGGGCGGGACGAGGGCTGAGCCGGGCATGCCCAACCCCCTCGAGTCCGTCAAGCAGCTCTGGAACATCCTCAACTTCTACCCCGAGTTCCACGACCAGAAGACGGCCGACCGCACCAACCGCTTCATCATGGAATCCGACGCGGAGGGCCTGTTCAAGATGCAGAGCGACCTCTTCGCCTTCGCCACCCCCTACTTTATCGAGGACGAGCGCATCGCCGGCATCATGGAGGATTTCGACGGCCGGAGGTTCGGGCTGGCCATCAAGCACGAATACCAGAGCACCATCACCTTCCGCAGTGACGGCTTCGAACACGCGGTGGGACTGGGAAGGGGCTACCCGGTGTTCACGGTGACCTCGCGCAAGGCCTACAGCGACGGGGTCTTGAGGAGGGTGGACCCCCTGCAGCTGGTGCTCTCCCGTCGCATCAAGGTCTCCAACCTCCACGTCCTGGCCTTGTGGGCCCTGCCCCACGTGGGCATCCTGGGCGACAAGGACCTCTTCGACAAGTTCCTGGGGTACCAGGACCTGGTGGAGGACTGGATCCGGGACGAGTTGACGGAACTCGGATTCTGACCGGGGGCGTCAGGCGGCGTTGATCCTTGCGGCCAGCGTCTTGATGAGCTCGGGGTCCAGCCCGTTGAGGACCTCGTTCAAGAACGGCACGTTGGCGTTGAGCTGCGCGACCATGATGGTGGAGTCGATCCCGGTGACCATGTCGGAGATGAAGCCGGTGTTGCGCCGGACCATCTCGTTGAGCAGCTCGGCCACGCAGCGGAAGTCCATCCCGCCCACCACGTCGGACATGAAGTCCGTGTGGTACTTGATGATCTCGTTGCCCACCTCCGCCGTGGCTACGGGGTCGAGTGAGTCCAGGAAGCCGGAGATGAAACTCTGGTAATACTTCATGGTCTCGTTGATAGCTTCCGCCGCGATCCTGCTGTCCATGGTGGTCAACATGCCGGTGATGGATCCCGCGAGCACGCCGGGGATGCTCGCGATATAACCCGCCAGAATGCCCAGGATCCTGAATATAGTCTTCACCTTCTGCCTCCTTTTTACGGTGCGGCCCGATAGATGTCCCTCGCTGAATCATTCTACCATCTTGAGGGCGACTGACCCGCGCCGGCGGGCGGCGGGGACCGGAGGGAGCCGGGGCCTAGCCGACGGCTGCCAGCACCAGGCCGAACCGCTCGCCCAGGGGGGTTATCCAGCCGCGGGTATGCTCGACCTCTTCGGGGCTCAATTCGTCGGGGTACTTCCCCCCGACCTCCGAGCTTAATGTCCACCAGCCGGATGGAGGCCTTGACGGCGCGCACGATGGTGGGCAGGTCGCCCTTGAGGCGCAGCTTGCCCTGCATCATCCCCTTGACCACGTCCAGTTCCTTGCGGCCCACCTTCATCCACTGGTCCATGGAACCGGTGATGACGAAGTCGCCGGCCTCGCCGGCTTCCGGGGGGACGATGCCCATGGAGCGGCAGTCGCCGTGCCACAGGTCCATCAGCACGTAGATGTCGATGTCGATGCCGTACTGCGGCGCCGCCTCCACGTGCAGGACCACGCGTCCCCTCCCAGGTCTTGGCGGCCTCCTTGTAGTCGGCGTCGTTCTGCGTCGCTATCTCGTACTCGTGGATCCACTCGGGCGAGAAGTAGAGGTAGGGCTCGGGTCTCCTCCGCCAGCCTCTTGTCGAGCATCTCCCGGTACGCCTGGGCGAATTCCTCGGTGCCGTAGGACAGGTCCATCCCCATACCTCCTCGCGTAGTAGGTCGAACAGCCGAACGGGTCTCGCGCGCGTGTGGTTCGCAGCCTGAAGCATCCTGGTAATAAGGTAATACGGGCTAACTTGACTGTCAAGTAACATTAGCGGTGAAAGCGCGCGCTGAGAGCTTCAGGCGGTGGGCGAGGTCTCGCGGGAGGGGTCGAAGATGGGGTGGAGGGCCACCTGCGCCAGGTAACCCAGCGCCTTGAGGGGGTTGAGGGAGGAGCGGCCGGCGTGGCGCGAACGCATGCGCACCGGCACCTCGGCCACCCGGAAGCCCGCGCGCTCCAGGGCGATGAGCATGTCCCCCTCCGGGTAGTCGAAGAGATCGGCCGAGGCCAGGAACTCCATGGACCGCCGGTTGTAGGCCCACATGCCGGAGTTGGGGTCGGAGAAGCGGCGGCCGGTGTACACCCGCACCAGCAGTGAGAAGAGCCTGCGGGAACCGCGGCGCAGCGAAGTGGTGGAGCCGTCCGGCCCCGCCCCGCCGCCGAGGTAGCGCGAGCCGATGGCCGCGTCCGCTGAGCCCGACCGCAGCGGCTCGAGCAGGGCGCGGAGGTAGGCCGGGTCGTGCTGCCCGTCGCCGTCCATGCGCACCAGACAGGCGTGGCCGGAGCGCAGGGCCAGGGCGAAGGCGCGCTGCAGGCTGGCCCCGATGCCCAGGTTGCGGGGGTTGACGACCACGGCGGCGCCCGCCGCACGGGCGGCTTCCGCCGTGGAGTCGCGAGACCCGTCGTCCACCACCAGGACGCGGGCTTCCGGCGCATGCAGCTTCACTTCCCGCACCACCTGCCCGATGCTGGCCTCCTCGTCCAGGCAGGGAATGGCCACCAGGAAAGATGCTTGAGAAGCCTGGCCGCTCTCCGCGGGCGGTCTCCGCCGACGCGATGTCAGCCAGGAGCCGGCTCGTCGGGGACGAGATCCCCGTCCGGCCCGCCGCCTGAGCGCCGCTTCAGGTAGAGGAACTGGTCCAGGAAGACGAGGGCGGCGGCCAGCAACAGGATGAGGTAGGCCGCCCACAGGGGCAGGGCGGGAGCTGGCGGGCTGCACGCTCGCCGCCGCCTGCTCGTTGACGTAGACCGCGTACTGGCCCACCTCGCGCCACCGGTTCGCCCAGCTTTTCCTCGAGGGCGGCGATGCCCGGCGCCTTGGCGCCGGCTGCGTTCGGCGCGTAGCGGTGCCGCCGGGTTTGGCGCCGCAGGGCCGGCTGCGGCCGCCGTTTCCGGCAGCGGAGGGCGCGATGATCAGGCCGGCGTCGCGCGGGGCTCGGTCTGCTCCTCCGACGAGACCTCGCGGAACATGCCGTCGGTCACCGGACGGCCGGTCTCGGCGAAGATGAGGTCGGCCAGGCGGGCGTCGGACGACGAAGACCACGTCGCCCGGCTCCGTCTGCTCCTCGACGATCGCGGCAGAGTTCCAGGTTGGCCTGGCTGAACATGTCCCCCCGGCTCTCCAGCCCGGAGGCCCTTGCCGTCCTCGAACCCCGAGCAGGCTGAGGGGGGTGGTATACCTGAGCTTAAGGCCGGCAGAGGAGCTTGCCCGCGGCGTTGCGCGCCGCGGCCGGGAGGGCGGCGGCGGGATAGCCCGTGCTGCCCGCCTTGGCGGCGGCATTGGGAGAGTAGGGCGTCGCGGCTAGGGAGCAGCCGCATAGGGCCTGGCCGCGTAAGGGCCCGAGAGCCCGGCGGGCGGTTGCCCATCAGGGCCCGGGAGGTAAGGGCCGGCCTGACCGTAAGGCCCGGGCTGGCCGGGTTGCTTGCCGCCTCCCCAGGCCACCACCGGGTCCACCAGCAGCAGGGGCACCAGGATGATGCCCACGCTCGCCGCCGCCAGCGGCCGGGCGCGCTTCGCGAAGTCCGGCAGGGACCCGAAGAGGTGCGTCAGCCCGTCGTGCAGGGTGTTGAGGAAGAGGCCGCCCAGCATGGCCAGGGGCAGGAAGACGTGGCCCTCCCAGAAGCGGTTGGGGTAGAAGAAGACGATGGGGACCATGCTCAGGAAGTACGAGGCCAGCAGGTAATAGCGGCCCTTCTTGACGTAGCAGAGGGGCAGGGCCAGCGCGGCCGGCCAGCCAGATGAAGAGGTGGACGGCGGAGGCGTCGCCGCCCGCTTCCGTGGTGGAGAAGCTCGAGAAGTGCAGGGCGATGTTGATGCCCCCACGGGAGGTACAGGATGTAGGCCGCCGCCAGCACCTTGAGGATGGCGCTTCCACTCTCCCGCCGGTGCAGCAGGTAGATGAAGAGGGCCAGGGCCACCAGGTGCCCCATCACCAGGTGGGTGTAGAGGCACACGGCCAGCAGGATGGCCGGGGTGACCCAGCGCTTCCGTTCCAGGGAGAGGAAGATCAGCGGCGTGAGCACCAGCACCAGGGCGGCGGCGCTGGTCACCGCGGTCTGCCAGAAGAAGGTGTAGGGAATGAGCAGCAGCAGGCCGAGTAGAAGGCCTGGCGCGAGGCCGAAGAGCCGGCGCACCATCCACCACAGGACAGCATCATCAGCGGGAACATCATCAGGCTGAAGAAGGTGCCCACCGCCTCCTCGGAGATGCCCAGCTGCAGGGGGACGCTCATCATCACGTGCAGGAAAGGCGGGTAGATGTGCGGCCGGCCGGCCGGCGCGAACTCCCACCAGTCCCAGGTGACGACGCCGCCCGATCGCATCAAAGCCTGGCTGGCCGCCAGGTGGTAAGGCATGTCCAGGTAGACCGGGAACAGGGAGATGTTGACCAGGATGAGCACCAGGACGAGGAGGAAGAGCAGGACGCCGGGAGTCCCACGGATTGCGCTTGACCCAGGCGACCATCCTTCGCATCCCGATCCTCCTCTTCTTCTCCCGGCGGCGTCAGCTCATGTCGTTCGCTCTCCCCGGGCCCGGGTCAGATGGGTTCCACGTTCTCCTCGCCTTGCGGCGCGGTCCAGGCGTTGATGCCGTCCAGCAGCTCGGCCTGCTTCGCCTTGAGGGCCTCCAGGTCGCCGACCATCTGATCCAGCCTGGCCCGGGCGTGATCGACCCTGGCCAGGGCGCCCTCGATGAGCTCGATGGCCTTGTCGGTATCTCCGGCCCGCACCGCCTGCACCACTTGCCGCTTCAGGTCGCGATAGTTGCGGACGCCGGAGCGGATGCCCTTGATCTCCGAACAGGCGTTGCGGACTTTCCGCACCAGGTCGCGCAGGTCGGGGCGAAGGCCTGGGCGGCCCCTCGCCCTTCTCCGCAAAGCGGACACGGATGGCGCTGCGACCTTCCTTCAACTCACCGGCCAGGGCACGCACCGTTCCAGGGGCTCCCGCAGGCTGGCCAGTGCTTCCTGCACCTGGCCCTGGTACTCCTGGAGCTCCGGCGGGATCTGCGCCCCCTGCGCCCGCGCCCTCTCCCTCGGCCAGGGCCAGGGGAGCAAGCGCTCCCAGAAGGAGCCACTGCCAGCGGACACCATGATCATCGATCGCCGATCTTCTTCTTCATCTCATTCACCTCCTGCATATATCATCGCAGCTCCATATTAAGCCCCAAGGAACTGAGTGTTAACTTTCTGTTAAGGGGTCCGACCGTATGATGGAATGTGGTGAATCGCTACGCGTCGATGCATGGGATACAGGGAGGTGGCTTCGAGTGCTCTGGGTAATCATCGTTATCGTCGCTCTGCTCGTGATTCTATCATTTCGTCAATCCACAAGATCGGGCCGACCCAGATAGGCCTGGTGATCAAGCGTTTCTCCTTCAAGAAGCTCTCGGAGGACAACGTCATCGCCTTCAAAAAAGAGGCCGGCTACCAGGCCGAGCTGCTCATGCCCGGCCTGCGCTTCAAGCTGTGGCCCCTCTTCAAGGTCTTGAAGTACCCCTGGGTGCAGGTGCCCGCGGGCGAGATCGGCGTGGTCATCGCCCAGGTGGGAGAACCCCTGCCCATCGGGGCGAAGTCCGCGGTCTTCAAGAGCGAGTTCGGCAACTACATCGAGCCTGCGATGCTTCATCGGCAACGGCGGGCAGAAGGGCGTGCAGCGCCCGGTGCTCCCCCCGGGTACCATGTCGCCCATCCACCCGGTGGCCTTCCTGGTGATCACCAAGAACCAGGTCTACGGCCTGCCCGTCTCCCCCGACCTGAAGAAGCTGGCCGACAAGGACGGCAAGCTCTTCCCGCAGTCCTTCGGGCTGGCCCCCTGGCAGCTGGACCTGGTGCGCATCTCGCCCCAGCCGGGCGAGCAGTCGGACGAGCTCATCGACATGGTGGGCATCGTCACCACCTACGAGGGCGATCCCCTGCCATCGCGGGCGCCATCGCCAGCCGGCTGGGGGTGTTCGACGACGTCACCAACCTGGAAGGCCGACGGGGCAGGTGACCTGGAGCTCATCGAGCTCTCTGGGCAACAAGAACAACCTGCACAACAACTACCAGGACTTCCAGGCCTTCCTGGACAGCGGGGGCACGCATCGGCCTGCAGCACGACCCGCTGCTCTACGGGGCCTACGCCCTCAACCCCTTCCTGGTGGGGGTGGAACTGGTGCCCATGCTGGTGGTCAAGCAGGGCGAGGTCGCGGTGATCAAGGCCTACGTGGGGCTGCTCCACCGAGGACACCTCGGGCGAGGAGTTCAAGTTCGGTTCGCTGGTGCGCCCGGGCCACCGCGGCATCTGGCAGGAGCCGCTGCGCACCGGCAAGTACCCCATCAACCCGCGCATCTACCAGGCGGAGATCGTCCCCACCGCCATCCTCACCCTCAACTGGGCGGAGGCCACCTCGCGCGGCCCACAACCTGGACCGCGCAGCTCAAGCAGATCGTCGCCAAGTCCCGCGAGGGCTTCATCTTCTCCATCGACCTGCAGGTGCAGATCCACGTGCCCGACACGCGGGCGCCGAGGGTCATCTCCATGGTCGGCACCATGCAGAACCTGGTCAACGAGGTGCTGCAGGCGGCGGTGGGCAACCACTTCCGCGACAAGCTGCAGAGCATGCAGGCGGTCCAGTTCATCGAGACCCGCCAGGAGGTGCAGATGCAGGCGTTCGAGCACATCCGGGACAAGCTCAACGAGTACCAGGTGGAGACCAAGGGCGTGTACATCCAGGACGTGGTCTTCCCGGCCGACCTGGTGCGGGTGCTGACCGAGCGGGAGATCGCCCGCCAGGAGATCGAGACCTTCAAGCAGCCAGAAGGACGCCCAGGTGCAGCGCATCGACACCGAGCAGGCCAAGGGCACCGCGGACATGCAGGCGGACCTGGCCAAGTCGAAGGTGGGCGTGGACATCAAGACCAACAACGCCGACGCCCGCAAGGCCGAGGCCGACGGCGAGGCGGCCTACATCCGCGAGACCGGCGCCGCCAAGGGCGCCGAGGTGGAGGCGGTGGGTATGGCCCGCGCCAAGGCCTACCAGGCCCAGGTGACGGCGCTGGGCTCCGTCCCCACGGCCATGGTCAACGCGGTGGACTCCCTCTCGCGCTCGGGCACCAACTTCGTGCCCCAGATCATGGTGGTGGGCGGCGGCGGGCGGCGGCGTCCTGGAGGGGCTGGCGGCCCAGCTGATGCAGGTGCTCAGCCAGGCCCGCGCCACCGGCACAGACACGCCGGACGTCGAGCCCCCAAGCCCATGCCGGAGATGGCCGCGCCGCCGCTGCCGCCGGAGGAGCCGCCCTTGGCCCCGCCGAGCCCGCGGGACGCGCTGCCGCCGGAGGAGCCGCCGCAATAAACATGCTGTAGATATTTAAACAGGGCGCGGGACCCCCGCGTCTGGTTTTCTACCGGCTTTCTCCGCTAGGCGTTCATCGTTCCCGCGGCCCGCCGGGAGAGGACAGCATGCTTGAGGAAGAGGACGGAGGCATAGGCGATCACGCCGAAGGAAGCGAAAGCCGTCAAGGCCACCGCAGCCCTGGCCGCGCCCTGCCCCATCACCACCAGGAGCGATGACACCAGCATCATCGAACTCCAGGCCACCAGGTACCATTGGCCCTGCGATGAGCTGATCCCGATCCTGCCCTGCCCCCACACCTTGGCTGGCAGACAGGCGCCGGCGCCGGCGGCCAGGCCCAGCAGTATCATGGCAGTGACCAGGTCCTCGCCGGGCCTCACGGGGCTCAAGAACACGAATAGCAGGAACGCCAGCAAAGCTGAGGCGGTAGTGATCGCCAAGGCCACGGGTAGAATCGCAGCTCCCTTCCTGGCGCGCCGCATACTGAAGACGATAGACGCGCCCAGGAGCGTGATGCCCGCGATTTCCAGCAACCAACTCCACCAGGTCACTTCCCATCATCTCCCCGATAGGGTCTCCCACATCTCGAGCAGAACTTCTTACCTTCGGTGCGGGGGCTCCCGCAGTTCCTGCAGAACCTGCGCTCGCCGACCGCGGCCTCTTCCCCTGCGCCGGCCCGGAACGGTGTGGCCGGCTTCACCGGCAGATCCACCGTAGTACCCCCCCAGCACCGGGCCCCCTTCGGTCAGCTTGTACCAGTTGCCGTTCTTCAGGGAGATCATCCACGGGGTACCGGACGCGTCGACGCAGAAGAGTTCGTCCAGCCTCTCGAAGAACTCCTCCTCGGCCATCTCCCCGTAGAGCAGCAGCTCGAACAGGTAATTGAAGCGCTGGCGCAGGGCCAGGCGGATTCCTTGCGGAACGTGCTCGCGGACGCGTCATCCCTTTCGCTCACTTTCCCCTCCTCGTCTTCCTCAACGAATCCAGCCTGCGATTGATGGCCCTGATACGGACCTCGTTGGCCCGCAGGCGGGTCAGCGGCCTCGTCGTTCCGGTGCTCCGCCAGTCTCACCAGGTCCCCGGCGTCCATGAACTCCGTTTCCGGCGGCTTTTCCGGCACACTCCCAGCCTGGCCGAACGGATCGTAGGACGGGGCCTTGTCCGGGCGCGTCTCCCGGTAGTATGCGTCGTATCTGGACAGCTCCTCGCCGCTCTCGCGGGCCTTTGCTTCCAGGCCGGCGTGTTCCTTCCAGGCCTGTTCCCGCAGTCGGAGCAACTCCTCGCGGCCTTCTCCATAGGTCTCCTCGAAGGCCCCGCTGATGTCCTCCGGGTATCCGCCATCGAGTGAACCATGCCAACCCCTCAGGTCCCTCTCGTACCCCTGCCTCAACTTTATCCGTAACACCGCTTCGTTCTCGGTAACCTTCGGGTTGAACACGTCGGCGGTCAGGTCCCGGAAGGCCGGCTCGCCGATCTCCCCGGAGGCGCGCATCTCGCCTATCTCGTCCAGCATCGCCTGCTTCTCCCGGCTGAGGGTGGCCCTCCAGACGAGGAAGAGTTCTTCGGGTATCCTGCCCTGTTCCGCGTATTGCGCAATACCGGCGGAAGGCCCCTCCGGCGCGGTGGCTGGGGGCACGGTGGTAGCTGGTGCCGCTGCTGCGGCAGTGCCGGCCGTGGCCGGTATCAGGGGGCAGCCCGGGAGAGCAGTTCGGCCAGGAAGAGCCCAGTGGCCACGGCGATACCGGTGGCGAAGGCGGCGACGCCGCCCCACCAGGGCTCTCTGGCGTCTCCTTCATCCGTGCCGCCGCTGCTATCGCCGGGCTGGTCCGGGGGCGACGGTCGTATCCTCACTCCCGGGCCGCCCGCCTCCGCCAGGGAGGAACGAGGAGAGGTCCGCGGTGACCTCGACGTCCTTGGTCCGCAATCCCTGGACTTGACCAGTCCCCGGGTCCGTTCAGTAGTAGTCGACTGTCAACTCGACCGGAGAGACCTGGCCGTCCTGGATCTTCAGGTCTACGTTGGCCGCGCTCCAGGAATACCCCGTACCGTCACTCTTGTCGGTTCCGCGATACTCGATACTGCCGCTGATATGCCCCTTGCTGAGGCTTCCGTTGAAACTGATGCCGTAATCGACGTAACTGCTCGAGCCGGTCTCGGTTCCACTTACACGGGACCCCTCTACCGTCACGGGGATGGAGTACTTGTTGCCTTCCGCGTCTATCTCGATATTGAACCCTCGGGCCGGCTCAGCGGCGGCAACCGGGACGAGCGTGCACAACACCAGCAGGAGCCCCAGCGCCGATAACGCCCCCGCTCGCCCGAGGGATGATGCTCGCCTGATCCCTTTGTGCCCGCTCATGTCTCGATCTTAGCTGTCGAGCTCTACTTCTTCACCGCGCCGAAGATGGCCAGGCCGGCCCCGCCGGCCAGGGAGAGGATGCCGAAGCCCAGCCACAGCGCGTAGTGCCACTTGTACTTCTTACTCAGCTCTTCCTCGCTCTTGCAGCTGATGATGAACCTGCTGCCGCCCTTGGAGACCTGCGCCTTGTCGCCCTGCCCGGTCACGCTGCCGAGGACGTAGCACTGCTGGCCCGTGGGGACGATCCACTCCGAGGTGCGGTACCTCTCGTAGTGCTCGTAGTCGTGGGATATGGCGTCCAGCACGCTGTCGAGCAACTGCCCGGTGACGCTCTCCTGGGGGACGTTGTAGCCGAAGGCGCCGTTCTGGTCGTTCATGGAGAGCACCGGCACGAACTCGGCGCCGTCCGGGACCACCCAGATGCCGCCGCTTGAGTCCCGCAGGACGAAGGGGGTGGAGCGCTCGTCCTCGAAGACGGTGTCCCAGGACTCCTTCCTGTGCATGTTGCCCCGGTCGTCGGTCTCCATCTCCACCCGCAGCCCCTCCACCTTGTGCTTGAAGTAGAGGCTCTGGGTGTTGGTGGCAGGTGAGGTCAGGGCCGGCTGGCCTTCCGCCACGCCCTTCAACTCCACCTGCGCCCCCGCGGCGGCGCCCGCCCCGGCGGCGGCCAGCGCCACGGTGGAAGTGGTCGTTCCGGCGATGACCGAGAGCTTGCCCCGGGCCCGCATGCCCATCACCACGGCGATGATGCCGAACACGAACAGGGCTCCCCCGATGCCGATCAAGGCCCACTGCTGACTGGTCATCTCAGCCACCATAAGCAATCCCTCCTTCGCGTGCCGTCACCCTTCGATGCCCGGAACGGGGAGCGCAGAGAACGCCGCCTTCGGCTTGGCCGGTGCCTCCAGTTTGACCCAGTCGGACGGCAGCAGTTCATAGACGCGGTCCCTGATGAACTCGTTGTCCTCCTCCTCCGCCATGCGGCAGAAGCGGTTGAAGTCGATATCCTGGCGGTCGACGAAATCCGCGATGATGCGGATGATGCGGGCGATCAGGCGCATGCCCTTACGGTCCCTGTCGATGCTCTCGCTCCACTGGCGCAGCGACTCTATCTGGTGCGACATCTCCTCCTCCGCCCGGTTCTCCAGTTCCTCCAGCCTCTCCAGCATGGCCTTGCGGGGCGGCATGAAGAAGGGCTTGCCGACGTTGACCTGGACCCCCCCGTCCGAATCGCGGGCGATAGAGCCCCACCGGCAATATGGGGGCGGGCGCCGCCCGGGCCAGGTTGGCCACCCCGTAGCGGAACCACCCCAGCTCCTTCCTGCCGCAGCGGGTGCCCTCGGGAAAGACGTGGACGATCTCCCGCCGCTTCAGGCACTCCAGGCTGGTGCGGATGACCTCCTCGGCGTTGCCCTCCTCCCTGTCCACCGGGATGACCCCGAAGAGCTTCCACCATCAACTTGCCCAAGGAAGCCCTCCTTCCCCTCGCCGATGGCCCGCTTGGCCCAGGGCCGCATGTGGCTGTGGGTCAGCGCCGGCTTGAGCGCCAGGGCGACGAGGATGACGTCGGTGGAGAACTGGTGGTTGGAGACGACGATGAGGGGGCCGGAGCGCGGCACGTTTTCCGTCCCGTCCACCCCCAGGCGGTACTTGCCGCTCCTGCCCATCACGGCAAAGGCGGGTCTGAGCAGCGC
>CAWFDJ010000001.1:0-13575 GCA_963814495.1 uncultured bacterium | reverse complement strand
AGGAGCTGTGCGGCTATCTCATCCGGCACGGCATCACCCCCGTACTGCACATGGACAACGACTGGACCGCCTTCTTCCCCTTCTTCAAGCGGCTGCCCCGGGCGAAGTGCGTGCTCAACCTGGACGGCTGCTCCGACATCTTCGCGGCCAAGGAGGTGCTGGGCGGCTCACATGTGCATCATGGGGGACGTGCCGGCCACCCTGCTCAAGCTGTCGGAGCCGGAAGAGGTGGAGGCTTACTGCGAGAGGTTGATAAAAGAGGTCGGGGCGGACGGGGGGTTCATCCTCTCCTCCGGCTGCGACGTGCCCATCGACGCGAAGCCGGAGAACGTCAAGGCGATGCTGCAATCCGTACAGAAGTTTAAATAGACGTCAGGCAGAAGAAAGGGGAATGCCGTGTTCTTTCGCAAGACCAAGTGGAGGTTCTTCCTCTACGCGCTGCCCTTCTGGCAGCCCATGACCGACATGTGGGCCACCGTCACCAACTGGCCGGTGGTGGGCAAGGCCTCGCAGTACCTGCACAACGACGAGCACTACGACGTCACCTTCATCCCCATCAACGAAGACATCGAGCAGGACGCGTCCACCGTGCTGCCCCGCCAGGTGGCGGAGGAGATGGTGCGCCGCGCCGCCCACCGGGTCATCCTGCCCATCTGCCTGTGCCGGGTGGGATGCCGCTGCATGCATTACCCCATGGAACTGGGCTGCATCTTCCTGGGCGAGAGCGCCAAACAGATCGACCCCAGCATGGGCCGGGCCGTCTCGGTGGAGGAAGCCGTCGAGCACGTCGACAAGGCCATCCAAGCCGGGCTGGTGCTGCAGATCGGGCGGGTGGACGCCGACCCCTTCATGCTGGGCATCAAGCCCCGCGACCGCGACCGCTTCCTCACCCTCTGCTTCTGCTGCCCCTGCTGCTGCGTGGCCATGCGCAACATGCCCCGCTGGGCGCCGGAGTTCAAGGCGCGCATGCACGCCCTGGAGGGCCTGAGCATCGAGGTGACCGACGCCTGCAACGGCTGCGGCCGCTGCGTCGACGCCTGCTTCGCCGGGGCCATCTCCATCGAGGGGGAGCGCGCCGTCATCGGCGACGCCTGCAAGGGGTGCGGCATCTGCGCCTCCACCTGCTCGCGCCACGCCGTCGCCGTCCGGGTGGAGGACGGCAACCGCATGCTCCAGGAGGCCTTCCGCCGCATCGAGCGCTACGCCGACGTCACCTGACCTTGCGCGGTACCCCCTTTACCCGGCTATAATCCGAATATCCGCGCCGGGCGTCAGGGAGGCGCCCGTAACAGGAGCAGGGAACGGGGAGGTACCGGCATGCGCATCGAGGACCACTGGCCCACGATCAAACGGGTCTGCAAGAAATCCGTGGGGCTCTTCGTCTTCGGCACCGCCGACCCGGACGGGACGCCCCGCCTGACCCCCATCGGCTCGCTCATCCCGCGGGACGACTGCACCGCCTTCTACTTCGAACGCTACCCCTCGAGGCTCCCCGCCAACCTGGAGCGGGACGGCCGCATCTCGGTGCTGGCGGTGGACATGCGCAAGTCCTTCTGGGTGCTCTCGTTCTTCCTGGGTAAATACACTCATCCGCCGGCGGTCCGCCTCTACGGGCGGGTGGGCGAGTTGCGCCCGGCGACTTCGGAGGAGTTGGCCGCCTTCCGCAACCATCCGCTGGTCACGCTGGTGCGTATCTTCTGCCGCAGGGGCTACAGGGTTGGCTGGGAACCCCTGACCCAGGTACGCGACATCCGTTTCGAATCCTTCGAGCCCTGCGACATGGGCGCCATGAGCCGCGGCCACTGGAGCCCAGGTAAAGGCCGATAAACAATACTGAAAATGCGGAAAGGAATCATGCCATGAAAGACCTGAACGGAAAGGTAGTCCTGATCACCGGCGCGGCCCGGGGCATGGGCAAGATCCACGCCTTCACCTTCGCCCGCGAGGGCTGCCGGGTGGTGCTGACAGACGTCGACCCGGTTGAGCTCGAGAAGGCGGCGGCCGAGCTGCGGGAGTCCGGCTTCGAGGCGCACGCCTACGAGCACGACGTCTCCGACTACGACAGGTGCGTGGCGCTCGCGGACAGGGTGGAACGGGAGGTCGGGCCGGTGGACGTGCTCATCAACAACGCCGGCATCGTCTACCCCGAGACCATCCTGGCCATGGACGCGGGCATGATCCGCCGCATCACCGAGGTCAACTACCTGGGCACGGTCTGGATGACCAAGGCCTTCGCCCCCTCCATGGTCCGCCGCAAGACAGGCCACGTGGTCAACATAGGCTCGCAGGCCGCCAAGATGGGCATGGTCAACCTGGGTGCCTACTGCGGCACCAAGTTCGGCATCGTCGGGTTCACCGACTCCATCCGCCAGGAACTCAAGAAGGACGGGGTGAGGTTCAGCATCATCAATCCCGGCTTCGTCTCCACCGGTATGTTCGAGGGAGCGAGGATACCCTTCCTCACCAGGTGGCTTGCGCCCCAGGACGTCTCGAACGCCATGCTCCGGGCTGTCAGGAAGAACAAGGCCGAGGTCTTCCTGCCCTTCCCCGAGAGCTGGCTGGTGGGCCTGGGACGCGGCATGGGATTGCCCAGGGTGGCGGACCTGACCCTGATCGTCATGGGCGCCAGGTATTCCACCAGCAAAATGTTGAAGGACCGCGGCCGCCCCTTCTAGGCAGAGCCGTCCGGTCCGGCCGCCTCCTGCGTCCTAGCCTATATAATTGACGTGACGACCGGGTTAGCAACGACCGAGGGTGAGGGAAGATGGAAGACAAGCCCGCTTTCGACCATAAGCGCTTCTCGAAGCGGACGGTGGTCATCTCCTCCATCGTCGCCCTGCTCGTGGTGGCGGCGGTGGTCACGATAGTGTTGGCCTTCGCGCTCGGGGGCGGCAGTGAGGCCGGCGGCGACGGCGATGGCCAGGAGACCGGACAGGCCGGGGTGGAAGGCACCGGGCCCGGGCCGTCCGGCAGCGAACAGGCCGGGGCGGGAAGCGCCGGGTCCGCGCAGACCGCCAACCCCCTGAGCGACGCCACCCCTCCCCCGCTGCCCGCGGGCGAGCCCGCCACCCACCAGGGCCAGGCCCGCCTGACCACCGTGGTCAGCGGGCAGACCTTCTCCGTCGACGTGGGCGTCACCGTCAGGCTGGACGAAGTGGGCGGCTTCCTCTTCGCCTACGCCGGCACCGGCACCGTCCCGGTGAACATGGGGCCGGGCGTGGCCGTCAACGCCGACTACGCCATCTCCGGCGACTTCACCGGCGCCGTCGACGGCGAGGCTTTCACCGGCACGGGCCCCGCCACCATCAAGGTTACCGTGACCGTCCCCGGCATGAGCCCGCAGAGCGGCGGCTCCACCGAGCAGTTGGTCATCCGGGGGACCATGCGCGAGACGGAGGAGGGGCGGCTGGAGGGAGAGTTCGTCGGGGGCTCGTATTCCGGCACCTTCTGGGCCGAGTCGGTGTGAGGCTATATAATGGTATCCATATAGGGGCGCGAACAGGAAGGGTGGAGGATGGAAGGGCAACAAGCGACTCAACCGGCAGGGCAGCACGAGAAGGTCAGCGGCAAGAAGGTGGCCTTGATCTTACTGGTGATCGTGCTCATCCTGCTGCTGCTGGCGGGCACCGCCATCGGTATCTACGCCTGGCGTTTCGCCAGCGCTTACCAGGACATCACCATCGGGCCCGTCGACATCGAGCAGTTGCCGGACGGCGTCTACTTCGGAACCTGGAGTGTCTTCCACGTGGAGGTCTCCGTGAGCGTCGCCGTCAAGGACCATCAGATCGTGGCCATCGACGTACTGGACGCGGGGTCGAAGGGTAACGGTGGCGAGGGCAAGGAGAACCTGGATACCCTCATCGGCCGCATCATCGAGGGCCAGGACATCCAGGTGGACACGGTCAGCGGGGCCACCGCCACCCAGAAGGTCTTCCTCAAGTCGGTGGAGGAAGCCCTGACGCACGAGGATTGACGGGCCGGGCGGACCGCCCGGGGAGAGAAGGAGTGAGCCCGGTGGAGGGAGCAGTCGTTATACTACAGCAAGTACGGAAACTGCAGGCAGGTAGCGGAAAGCGTCGCCGGGGGCCTGGCGGAATCGGGCTACGTGGTAACCCTGGTGAACGCGGCCTCGGCCGAGGGGCTCGACCCCGGCCTGGCCTTCCTGGTGGCCGGCTCCCCCACCCGCGCCGGCAAGGCCTCGGGCCCCATCCGCAAATTCATCAAGCGCAGGGTGGGCAAGGACTGGGTGGGCAAGCCTTACGCCGCCTTCGGCACGGGCATGAAGGACCGGGGGAGCGAACCGCAGCCCAAGGGCGCGGACCAGGTCGACAAGCTGCTGCGGGACAAGGGGTTGCTGCCCCTGGCCGGCCCCTTCAAGGCCGTGATGCAGGGGAAGAAGGGGCCCCTGGAGGAGGGCGAGCTCGACCGCGCCACGCAGTTCGGGCGGGATCTCGCCGCGTCCCTGCGCAAGTGAACCCGCCTGGTCACCTTCCCTCATAACCCCACTTCAGAAGGTTTTTTCCAGCTCCCCGCTTGACAACCGCCGCGATTGTCATATCATATTGGTAACCGCAAAATTGTCTGACAATCAGACATTTTTACAGTCCGTATATTCAACCAGCTTCGCAGCAACTCGCAGCCGGTCCGCAGCAACGCCCAGCACACATCCACCCGGGAAAGACGCATGGATGGGCGGTGAGAGCGTGATCGTGGAAGACATCTTGCGCATCAGCCGGGGCCCCTCCATGCCCGAGATGGTGTCCGGGCGCATCCGGGACATGATCGCCTCCGGCGCCCTCAAGCCGGGGGACCGCATCCCTCCCCAGACCGCCCTGGCCAGTCAGATGGAGGTGAGCCGCGCCAGTGTGCGCGAGGCGCTCAAGTCCCTGGAGGCGGGGGGGTACATCCAGAAGCTCCCCAACGGCAGGTACCGCGTCACCGCCCTCACCCAGGGCAAGCTGCCCAACCCCCTTCTCATCGTGCTCAAGTCCGACCCGTCGCTGGTGTGGGACCTGCTGGAGGCGGCCCGGGTGATGGTGATGGAGGCGGCCCGCCTGGCGGCCATACGCGGCCCCCGACGAAGCCGTGGGGCGGTTGGGCGAGCTGGTGCGGGCAGATGGAGCAGGGCAGCCGCAACCGCCGTTACTTCGTGCGCGAGTTCGTCCGCACCTACATGAACTTCTACGAGACCATCGCCGGGGCCACCGGCAACATCGTCTACCTCCACCTGGGCAACACCTTCCTCGAGGTCCTGGCGGAGGCCCTGCCCTACCCGGACAAGCTCTTCCTGGTGCAGGCGGACATCTCCACGGTCCTTTACCGGCAGCACCTGGCCATCTGGGAGGCCGTCCGCGACCACGACCCCGAGGCGGCCACGGCCGCCTTCGTGCGGCACCTGGAGTTCGTCGAGGAGAAGCTGCGGATGATATTGGGGGCGGAGAACCTGCCGGGAGTGGATATGAGCCTGAACAAAGGGGGTAAGTGATGGGTTACGCGGATGTCTTTCCGCAATTGATGGCCGGGGTTTCCCAGGCCGACCTGACCCTGGCCCGCGGCCTGCGGGACTGGGGCGAGAACGAACTGGCGGGCAAGCGCCTGGAGCTCCAGGAGGACTACGAGGGGCTGCTCAAGCCGGCCATGCGCAAGCTCTTCTGCGACATCGGCATGCAGAAGATACTCTGGCCGGAGCGGCTCGACGGGGGCGGCCAGGCCACGCCGGACCTGGCCCTGACCATGGCGGTGGCCCTGGAGGAGATCGGCCGCGTCGACACCGGCATCGCCTGCCTGCTGGCCGTCAACTACGCCCTGGGCGGCGCGGTGGCCATGGCCGCAAGCCCGCCCGAGGCCCTGGCCGAGAAGCTGGCCCGGGACTACTGCCAGTCCGGCGAGGTGGTCATCGGCTCGCTGGTGCTCCCGGCCCTGGGCGGGAAGGCTACGGGGAGCCTGGGCGACTACCGGGGCAAGACCGTCCCCCTGGCCAAGCCGGAGGGCGAGGGCTGGCTCGTCGACGCCGCCGGGCCTGCGCCCCTTGAACTCCGGGGCCGACGCCGACTTCTTCTGCGTCCCCTGCTCCACCGGCAACGGCGACTCGCCCCTGCTGCTGCTGGTGCCGGGCGACGACGCCGGCCTGATGCGGGGGAAGCCCTTCCTCAAGACCGGCCTGGCGGCCAGCCTCAACGCCGACATAAACTACAGAACGTAAATATCCCGCCGCCCAGGTGGTACTGCGGGGCGAGGCCGCCTGGCGGGGCCTGCTCTCCTGGCTTTGCCTGGGGATGAGCGCCGCCTGCACCGGCGCCCTCTTCGCCACCTACGAGATCATCAAGGAGTGGGGCGACACCCGGGTGATCAAGGGCCGCCAGTGCATCTTCAAGGAGAACCCCCTCACCGCCTCGCTGATGGCGGAGATCGCCACTTCCGTGCTCATCGCGCGCCTGCTCACCTACTCGCTGGCCCAGGTGCTGGCGGAGCCGGACGTCTACGGGGAAGCGGGCTCCGAGAAGAACTGGGCTCACCGCCACCGGCGTGTTCAACCGAGTCAGCTCCTCCGCGGAGCAGGCCATCGACAACACCATGGAGCTGATGGCCTCGGCCGGCTACGCCAAGGAGTGGCAGCTGGAGCGGTACTGGCGGGACGTCAAGACCCTCGCTGTGTGCATGGGCAACCGGGAACTGGCCAAGATGGACGTGGCCCGTTACTTCTACGAGACCAAGACGCTGTAAGGGAGGAGGATGGAGATGAAACTGCGCACCATCGACGACATCACGCGACCGCGGGAGTACCTCTCTCCCCTGGACGAATACCTGGGACGGATCGTCCGCAAGTGGGCAGACGAGGAGGTCATGCCCCACCGCCGCAAGTACGACGAGGACTGGAAAGACCACCACCTCATCGAGCCGGCATTTCGATAAGCTGATGGGCGAGATCGGCCTGCAGAGAGGCTCTTCCCCGAGGAACTCGGCGGGTGGGGACTGGGCCACTCCGACTACATCTTCACCGGTTGGCTACCGGCCTGCGAGGAACTCGCCCGGGCCGATTCCGGCATGGCCGTAGCCTTCGGCGTAACCTTCTGGCCGCTGGTCATGATCTGCGGCGAGCCCCATGTGAACCGAGCGTCTCCTGCGAGAGTTCGCCCCCATGTTCTGCAACACCACAGAGGCGGTCTTTGCAGCCAATGCCATGACAGAGCCCCAGGGCGGGGCCGACATTGAAAACCTGGACCTGCTGGGCGGCAGGACCATCCGCACCACCGCCCGGCTTGACGGTGACGAGTGGGTGATCAACGGCCACAAGCTCTGGCCCACCAACTCGGGCGGCGTGTCGCAAGCTCTTCGGCGTTCCATGCACAACCAAGCTCGGCTCCAGCGACCCGAAGGATTTTGCCTTTATCTTTGTGCCTGCCGACCTCCCGGGTGTTACCCAGGGCGGGCCCTACGAAAAGGCGGGCATGGCTGCGGACAAGAACGGCGACATCTGGTTCGAGGATGTACGGGTCCCCAGCTGGTACCGAGCCCACGGACCGGGCAAGGATGCCGAGGCCTTCTACCAGCTCATCTCCTTCGGGCAGGTCATGAGCATCGCCTTCCTCACAGGCGCCATGCTGAACCTGTATGAGCGGCTCTATGAATTTCGTGTCCACGCGCACCTACAAGAACCGTCCGCTCAAGGAAAACGACGCCATCGCCGCCATTTCGGCCGCATTGCAGGCGATATCGATATCTGCCGGATCCTCGGATACGAGGCGCGCCATGATCGGAGACCGCAGGAACAAGCCATATGGCAGCCCCTTGTCTCGGAAGACCTGGTGGGCAAGGATCCGTAACATGAAAGACTTCGTGTCCGACCGTGCAGTGGATTGCTTCGGCAAGGCCATGGATGTGCTGGGCCTCTACGGGGCTGACCGCGACTGGGACATTGAAAAGCACTGGCGCGATATCAAGATCGTACAGCTCTGGATGGGCGGCAAGCAGCTCTGCCAGATGGAGGTAGCCCGCTGGTTCTTCGAGTGCGAGACCCTCTAGGCGTGAAGGGGCGTGGTGTGATCATGGAAGAAACGATCAAGCAGGCCGGCCTGGTGGACGCCGCCAACCGCGTCACCCGCGAGCTGCTCCGTACCCCGCGCTTCAAGGAGGGCGTCAAGATCGTGCTCAACTCGCTGGACCCGGAGTCCACTCCGGAGCTGGTCCAGACCCTGGTTTGGGAGGACGCCGACATCTTCCTCTCCCTCGTAGGCTCGCTGCCCGAGATCCTCAACATCGTCTTCATCGCCCTGCGCGAGCTGGTGGCGCAGCTGGACAACTTCTCCCCGGAGATGCTCTCCGACTTCCTGGGCCAGGTCATCGAGGGCCTGCAGGGCGAGGCGCTGGGCGAGGCGCTGGGGAGCCTGATGCTGCTCTTCTCGCGCATGTCGGAGGTGCCTGGGGACCGGGTCGCCCAGGGGGGCAAGGAGCTGGGCGCATCCATCGCCCGCGGCTTCACCAAGGCCCGCTACCCGGGCGAGGAGGTCGAGGGGTTCTCGCTGGCCGCTGCGATGCTGCCTGCCGTGGGCAAGGCCGTCAAGGGCGTGGCCGCCGCGGTCGCGGTCGAGGGTTCGCCCGCCCGGCAGGCCGTCAAGGCCTACGCGGAGGACATCGCCTCGGTGGTCCGGGAGCATCCCGACCTTGCAAAGGAAGTCATGGGCCCGGTCGTCGAAGCCTGGCAGGCCGCGGGCAAGGGGGTGAAGTGATGGAGAAGACCATGCAGACAGCCGTCCCGCAGCAGACCGGGGCGCTGCCCCGGGTGCTGCGTGAGCTCATCCGCACCCCGGCATTCCGGGAACTGATCAAGTTGAACCTGCAGGAGTCCCCGCCCGGCACCGCCTCGCTGCTGGCCAGGACCCTCCTCTGGGAGGACGTGGACATCACCTTGAGCCTGCTGGGCGCGTCCCCCCAGGCCGTCAACTCCCTCCTGGAGTTCCTGGTGGAATTGGGAAACCAGTTCCAGAACTTCCCCGAGGAGGTCCTGCAGATATTCATCCGGCAGATGGGCGAGAAGGTGGATAAGGACAACCTCAAGGCGCTGCCGGGCGCTATCTCCCCCGTCATCGATACCCTTCTGTGGAATGACCGGGCCGCGGTGCAGGGCCTGCGCAACCTGCTGGCGGCAGCGGCCAACGTCACCCTCTGGGGCGCTTCGGGAACCCTCGACCGCCTGGAGGAGTCCCCTCCCACCGGTGGTGACCGGACCGCCCTCGACGCCGAGGCGGTGGCGGAGCTGATAAACTCCGGTGCCCGCTCCCTGGCCAGGGCCACCGCTTCCCGGCCCGGTTTCCTGGGCGACGTGGTGTCGCATATCGACCGGGAGGCCGTGCGCGCCGCGGCCGACGGGGCGCTCAGCGCCTTTCTAAGGGCCGGGATCCCCGTATTGGGGGTGATCGGCTGGGCCTGTAAAGCAGCCTTCAATATGGTTAAAGGTAAACTAAAACGTTAGTTATTTTCTGGGAGGACGAGGTTTTCAGTTCGGGCCACGGAGCCGGGACGGCATGGATCAGGAAGGCAGGTGATGAGATTGGCCGACAAGGACCAGGCTAAGGAGAAGGCCAAGGATTACGGCAAGGAGATAAAGAAAGAGGTAAAAGACTTGCTGGACCTCCTCGAAGCGGCCGAGAAGGCCCCAGTAGGAAAGGTCCTGTACGGGGGAAAGGCCAAGCTGGGGCGCGAGACGCTCCTGGCTTTCCCACGGCTGCTCAAGGTTAACCTTCAACTTATGGTTGAAACTTCTGACTACTTGACGGGGATGCCGGAGGAGGAATGGGGGTCCTTCCGGGATGCTTACCTGGCCCACTGGAGGAGATGCCCCTGGGGGAGGCCGTGAACGCATATTTCCGTCTCTCACGGAAACTGTGGGAGGATGATGCCGAAGCACTGGCGGCGGCGGAGCTGCAACTGGCCACCGATACCCTTTCGAAGATCGACTTCGGCAAGGTGCGCAAGGCCATGGAGGTCAAGCTGGAGGGGCGCTACCCGGTCTACGAGGCCATCCTGGTCAAGATATTCGGGGACCCCATCATCATCGCCAACCTGCTCACTACTGCACCCGCCTACGCCAACACCCTCATCCGCCTGCTGTCCAAGGCTCTGGCCAGCCTGGACCTCCCGCCGGAGATACTGGCCTCAGCGGTGTTCAACCTGCTCGAGGCGCTGGATATCGAGGAGGCCGGCCGCCTGGTCTCCGTGATCTCGGCTACACTCAACTCCCTGCACGAGGGCAACCTGGTGCTGGGCCTGAATGAGCCACGCTTCCGCGAGGTGGCCGGGCGCCTGGCCGAGCGCTTCCTCTCCTCCACCGACTGGCACGCCAACCACGAGGCGCTGGTATCCCTGTCGGAGGACCTGGAGGTGCTCATCGGGGTCATGACCGACGCCGCCGTCTCCCGTCCCGAGATGATGGCCGACGGTGTCTCCTGCGTGGCTCGCATCCTGGGGTCGCTCATTCGCGGCCTCTCCTATTCCGCCCGGCGGCTGGAGAGCATGCCCGACTCCTTCTACGCGGAGTGGGGGCGGATCATCGAGGAACAGGCCGAACTGCGCGAGGCCGGCAACCTGATCAACTCCCTGCTGGTGGTGCACAACCGCCTGGTGGACGCCAACCCCGGGCTGCTGGAGGACATCCTCGACCGGGTGTGGAGCGGCATCAACCCGGACGAGCTGGGCAAGGCGGCCCGGGACGGCATGCGGCAGGTCTTCGGCTGGGTCATCAAGCAGAACCCCGCGGAGCTGTTCGAGCCGGGCGAAGCCGGGCGCCTGCTCAACGACCTCATCGCCGCCTACAACCGCTCCCCGGCCTCCGCGCCGGGCACCGTCCGCGACTACCTGGGTGGCGTCCTGGGGCAGCTGGACCCGGCGGAGCTGGGCCGGGCCATGGACTCCACCGCATCCCAGGTGGTGGAGGCGGTGACCGCCAACCCGGCATTGGTGAGGGTCATGGCCAAGTCCTCGCTGAGCATGGTATGGAAGATACTGAAGGGAACCGTGGGCGCGTTGATGCCCGGCAGGGGAAGCCGGAAGGCGGGTGGTTGAGATGCAGGACCTGAAGAGCCTGGCGAGCGTCATCGAGAACGAGTACGTCAAGAAGGCGCAGGCGGACGGCACCAAGATAATCGGCTACGCCTGCCTGGCCACGCCGCGCGAGGTCTTCGACGCGGGCGGCCTGTTCCCCTACCGCATCAAGGGCATGGCCGTCTCCCGCACCGAGCTGGCGGACGCCTATCTCTCCCGCTTCAACTGCGGCTTCTGCCGCTCCTGCCTGCAGCTGGCCTTGGACGGCAGCTACGACTTCTTCGACGGGCTGATCGAGACCAACGGCTGCGACCACCTGCGCGGCATGTTCGAGAACTGGCAGTACGCCCACCCCGCGGAGTTCTTCCATTACGTCCGGGTCCCCCACCTCACCAACGAGGAGTCCATGGACTGGTTCGTGGAGGAGCTGGGGCTGCTCAAGGAAGCGCTTGAGGAGAAGTTCGGCGTATCCATCACCGACGCCAGCCTCACAGCCGCCATGGACCTGCAGGCTGAGATCGCCGGCAAGTTCCGGCGCATCTACGAGAGCCGCTGGGGGGGAAGCATCAAGGTAACCGGGGGCGAGATACTGGAATTGATGGTGCTGGAGGGCTCTATGCCCGCCGCCGACTTCTCGAAGCTGCTGGATGAGTTCGCGGTCGAGCTGGACTCCCGCAAGCCCCTGGAGTACCGGGCGCGCATCTTCGTAGGCGGCAGCGCCACCGACGAGATCGAGTTGCTGACCGAGCTGGAGACCCTGGGCGGGCTGATAGTGGCCGACTCCTTCTGCTTCGGGGGCCGCATCTTCCGCGACTCAGGCCAGCCAGCGGGCTCCCCCATCGAGCAGCTGGCACAGCGCTATCTCAACAACCTGATGTGCCCCCGCATGTTCGACGACTACGCGCGGCGCAAGACCTTCATCGACGATCTGATATCCGGGTCGAAGGCGGACGGGGCCATCTTCTTCCACAACAAGTTCTGCGACGTGCACGGGGTGGAGAACGTCAAGCTGCGCATGGACCTGGAGAAGGAAGGGCTGCCGGTGCTGACCCTGGAGAAGGAGTACGGTGCGAACGCGGACATAGGACGCTCAGGACCCGTGTGCAGGCCTTCCTGGAAAAACGGAGGAAGGACGGAGATGACCGAAGAACTGAAAAAGGAACGCCAGGGCATCTACGACCGGGTCACACCGCGGTTCAACATCGTGGGCGAGCTGAAGGAGAGACATGAGCGAGAAGGACGAGGAGGGCGGGCCTGAGGGTCCTGCCGACGACGCCTAGAATGCCTGGACGCCATGCTCACCAGGAACCATGCCCGGCAGCTTCGCGTTCATGCGGCATGCTCCGTGCCTGGCTCGAAGAAGCCAAACGAGCGCCTGCCGAAGGCAAGAAGACAATACTGGTCCCGTTCTGCTTCCCCCCGGAGCTGCATACACGCCTTCGACAGCGCCTTCCCGCTAACCAGCGAAGTGCTCTCCACCCTGGGCGTCGTGGCCCTGGAGGGCCAGGGGGAGCGCTACTGTGACAACGCGCTGGGCCTGGGCCTGCCCGACCACATCTGCTCCTCGAACTCCATCGAACTCGGTTCGCATGCTCGCCAGCACCGACTTCCAGCCGGACGCGATCGTCTCCGCCGCGGCCGGCTCGCTGCGACGTAAACGCCATGATCCACGAGTTCGTCGCGCACCTGCGGGACATCCCGCCTTCACGCTCGAGAAGCCGGGGGAAACCGGAGCGCGGGGTGGGAGCTCTACCAGAAGTACTTCCGGCGGTTGATAGGACAGCTCGAAGAGTTCGTCGACGAGAAGCTCACAGCTGGAGAAGCTACGTACGGTCACAGAGAAGCACAACCAGTGCACCGAGCTCTACAACGAGCTCTGGGAGCTGCGCAAGCGGACCGCTCCGGTCCCGACATCTTCGCCCTCTACACCTACGGGACCCGGTTCGCGATGTGGGGGCGAGACGAGGGCGTCGACTGCCTGCAGGTCTGCGTCGACGTGGCCAGCGGCAACCATGGTGAACGGGACTATCTCCCGCCGAGAGCGAAGTGGCAAGGTCCCTGTGGACCTACCCCTCGTTCTTCTTCGACTTCCTCGAGCTTCTTCGACTGGATGGAAGAGCAGAACACTCGTCAACTCGGCGACGGGCTGAAGTGCTGCTTCCAGAAGATCGACACCTCCTGAAGGAGACCATCATCGACGGCATGGCCGGCGAGGCCAAACATGCCCATGACCCGGCAGATGGGCGGGGACTCCATGTCCCTGCGCTGGCTGAACGACGTCGTCTACGCGGTGAAGGAACTCAATTGCAACTGCGCCATCTACTGCGGCCATCACTCCTGCAAACAGACCTGGAGTGTCTTTTCCCAGGTGCGTAACGAGATAACCCGGCAGAGCGGGGGTGCCCACCCTGTGCCTGCAGGGAGACACCTGGATGAAGCGCACCACCCCCATGAGCGTCATCCAGGAGGAGATAACCGCCTTCGTGGACAACGTGGTGGTGGGGAGCGGCAGGCGCAGAAGGCGGAGCAAGGCTAAAG